>NZ_BMWD01000015.1 GCF_014651055.1 Streptomyces fructofermentans | reverse complement strand
TGCGCGGGTGCACACCGGCCTGGGCGGCAGCCTCACGGCGCCCAACACCGGCCGCCCGAAGGCGCTCGTACTCCGTCCGTCCCGGATGCGCGCCGGGGCTTCCCTTGCCGAGACCACGGATACCTGCCTTGCGACACCACGCGGCTGCCGTGCTCCTGTTCGCCCCGACAGCCAGGGCCGCCGCAGAGACGTTGCCGTTCGCCTGGTCCAACGCCTCGAAGAACCTTGTTCTCAGCGCCTTGAAATCCATAATCCCCGCAACCCCTGAACTACAGGGTGTTGCGGGGATCAGTAGAACCCACCTCCGGGACGTGGGGGCACGGTTCCCGCGGCAGGCTCGCGGCAGGCGGTCGGGCACGGCCGGGCGGGCCCCCGGGCGCGCGGGACCGCGCGCCCGTCCCGACCGTGATCATTCGTGCCCCAACTGGCTTGACATCGTTGTCCGTTCAAGGAGTAGAGTTCCACCGACCGCCGACAACGTTGTCCCGGACGACGGTCGCCACACGCCACGCACCCCCCGGCGCCGGCTTCCCCCGGCCGGCCCGGCTCGCGGACCCGGTGGGCTACGGCCACCGGGTCCGCCCCGAGCGGTGCGGGACCCGACACGTGCGGTGGGTCCGGGGCGGGGCGGGGAGTCAGCCCACCCGGCAGGGCAGGGCGGTCGCCGCATCACCCCCGGAGCCCTGGACGACGTATCCGAAGGTGGCACTCCCGCCGGGGTCCAGCGCCCCGTTCCAGTCGGCGTTGTGGACCATCACGTCCTGTCCTTCGTACGTGGCGTTGCCGCCCCAGAGGCTGGCGACGGACTGGCCGCCCGGCAGGGTCCAGTCGACCATCCAGCCGAGCATCGGCACGTCACCGCTGTTGGTGACGGTGACCTCGGACTGGTGGCCGCCGGACCAGCTGTTGGTGGTGCGGCGGGTGGCCGTGCAGGCGCCGGGCGGGGGCTCGGTCGGGTTGCCCGGTTCGCGGATGCCCGTCACCTCCCCGTTGCCGCCGTCGAAGACGACGTCGGAGCAGGAGTAGAAGGTCTCCGCGCTGTCGGAGCGCTGCCACACCATGTAGATGAGGTGGCGTCCCGACTTGCCGCCGGGCAGCGTGCCCGACCAGGAGTAGTCGGCGTCGACCGTGCCCGGCGAACCGTTGAGGGGCGGGTGGTCGACGCTCAGGAAGGGCTGCTCCTCGACGTCGTTCCAGGTGAGCGTCCTCGTCGGGTCGAAGCCGTCCTTGGTGATGTAGACGTGGAACCAACCCGGGTGCGCCGCCCACGCGTTGTACGAGAAGTCGACCGTCGCGCCCGAGGTGAGGTGGGTGAGCGGCCAGTCCGCGCCGGGACGGTTGAAGCCGCTGAACGCGGTGTTGCCGCCGCTGCACAGTTCACCGTCGGGCACGAAGCCGCGCGTGCGCCCCGCACCGTCGGAGCGCAGGACGGAGAACCAGTTGTAGAACGGCGTGGTGCCGCTGACCTGTTGCGCGGCCCTGCAGGCCGGGTTGACCGGCTTGATCTCACCGGTGTCGGTCAGGCCGTCCTGCCAGCACAGGAACGTGCGGCTGCCGGGCTTCATGGGCGTGCCGTGGGCCTCCGCGTCCCCGCCGGAGGTGACGACCAGGCCGAGGGCCGGGACGGTGACCAGCAGGGACAGCAGGATGAGGAGGAGGGCTCCGCCCCGGGCGGGGAACGGTAATCGGCGCCGGGTCCGAGGAGTTGCTGTTCTTGTCAGGCTCATGACATGCCTGTCCCTTCGGTCGCGGGTGTGCGGGATCGGGTGTGTGCGCGAGGTGGGAGGGCTCCCGCGGGGCGGGTTCCGGTCCGCCGCATGTGGGAGCGCTCCCACCCCACTGCCGACGAAGCTACTGCGGACCGGAACCCCTGTAAACGCCTGACGCGCGAGGGCCGCGCCCCAGCGGGTGCGGCCCTCGCGGCGGCCGGAGCGCCCGGGGAGGCCGCACGGCCCACCGGGGGCCGTGGGACGGCGAAGAGGGCCCTGGGGGTGGCGAAGGGGGCCTGGGGACGGCGAAGAGGGCCGCACCCCCCGGCAATCCGGGTGTGCGGCCCCCTCAAGTGCCTTGCTGTACCGCCTACTTGCGGATCAGGCTGCGCAGCACGTACTGCATGATGCCGCCGTTGCGGTAGTAGTCCGCCTCGCCGGGGGTGTCGATGCGCACGACCGCGTCGAACTCGACGCCGGTGTCGGTGGTGACCTTCACCGTGCGCGGGGTGGTGCCGTTGTTGAGCTCCTCGACGCCGGTGAAGGAGAACGTCTCCTCGCCGGTGAGACCGAGGGTCTCCGCGGACTGGCCCTCCGGGAACTGGAGCGGCAGCACGCCCATGCCGATGAGGTTCGAGCGGTGGATGCGCTCGTACGACTCGGCGATGACGGCCTTGACACCGAGGAGCGCGGTGCCCTTGGCGGCCCAGTCGCGGGACGAGCCCGAGCCGTACTCCTTGCCGGCCAGGATGGCCAGCGGGATGCCCTGCTCGATGTAGTTGCGCGAGGCGTCGTAGATGAAGGAGACGGGGGCGTCCTCCTTCGTGAAGTCGCGCGTGTAGCCGCCCTCGGTGCCCGGCGCGATCTGGTTGCGCAGGCGGATGTTGGCGAACGTGCCGCGGATCATGACCTCGTGGTTGCCGCGGCGCGAGCCGTAGCTGTTGAAGTCACGGCGCTCGACACCGTGCTCCGTGAGGTACTTGCCTCCGGGGGTGTCGGCCTTGATCGCGCCGGCCGGGGAGATGTGGTCGGTGGTGACCGAGTCGCCCAGCTTGGCGAGGACGCGCGCGCCGGTGATGTCGGAGACCGGGGTGGTCTCCATCGTCATGCCCTCGAAGTAGGGGGGCTTGCGGACGTAGGTCGACTGCGGGTCCCACTCGAAGGTGTTGCCCTCGGGGATCGACAGCGCCTGCCACTGGGCGTCGCCCGCGAAGACGTCCTGGTAGGACTTGTTGAACATGTCCTCGCCGATGGCGTTCGCCACGACGTCGTTGACCTCGGCCTCGGTGGGCCAGATGTCCTGCAGGTAGACGGGCTTGCCGTCCTGGTCGACACCCAGCGCGTCCTTGGTGACGTCCACCTTCATGGAACCCGCGAGGGCGTACGCGACGACCAGCGGCGGGGAGGCCAGGTAGTTCATCTTGACGTCGGGGTTGATCCGGCCCTCGAAGTTGCGGTTGCCGGAGAGCACCGAGGTGACGGCCAGGTCGTGGTCGTTGACGGCCTTGGAGACCTCCTCGGGCAGCGGGCCCGAGTTGCCGATGCAGGTGGTGCAGCCGTAACCCACCAGGTTGAAGCCGACCTTGTCGAGGTAGGGGGTGAGTCCCGCCTTGTCGAAGTAGTCGGTGACGACCTTGGAGCCCGGGGCGAGGGTGGTCTTGACCCACGGCTTGCGGGTCAGGCCCTTCTCCACGGCCTTCTTCGCGACCAGCGCGGCGGCGACCATGACGTACGGGTTCGAGGTGTTGGTGCAGGACGTGATGGCCGCGACCGTCACCGCGCCGTGGTCGATCTCGTAGGTCGAGCCGTCGGGGGCCGTGACCGTGGTGGGACGGCTCGGCACACCGTTGGTGGCGGCCGGGGCGTCGGAGGCCGGGAAGGACTCGACGCCGGCCTCGTCCGCGGTGTCCACGTAGTTGCGGACGTCCAGCGCGAACTGCTCGGCGGCGTTGGCGAGGACGATCCGGTCCTGCGGGCGCTTGGGGCCGGCGATCGACGGGACGACCGTCGAGAGGTCGAGCTCCAGCTTCTCGGAGAAGTCGGGCTCGGCGGCCGGGTCGAGCCAGAGGCCCTGCTCCTTGGCGTACGCCTCGACGAGCGCGACCTGCTGCTCGTCGCGGCCGGTCAGGCGCAGGTACTTCAGGGTCTCGTCGTCGATCGGGAAGATCGCGGCGGTGGAGCCGAACTCCGGCGACATGTTGCCGATGGTGGCGCGGTTGGCCAGCGACGTGGCGGCCACGCCCTCGCCGTAGAACTCGACGAACTTGCCGACGACACCGTGCTTGCGGAGCATCTCGGTGATGGTCAGCACGAGGTCGGTGGCGGTGGTGCCCGGGGTCAGCTCACCGGTGAGCTTGAAGCCCACGACGCGCGGGATGAGCATGGAGACCGGCTGGCCGAGCATCGCGGCCTCGGCCTCGATGCCGCCGACGCCCCAGCCCAGCACACCGAGGCCGTTGACCATGGTGGTGTGCGAGTCGGTGCCGACCAGGGTGTCGGGGTACGCCTGGCCCTTGCGGACCATGACCGTGCGCGCCAGGTGCTCGATGTTCACCTGGTGGACGATGCCGGTGCCCGGCGGGACGACCTTGAACTCGTCGAACGCCGTCTGGCCCCAGCGCAGGAACTGGTAGCGCTCCTTGTTGCGGCCGTACTCCAGCTCGACGTTCTGCGCGAACGCGTCGCTGGTGCCGAACTTGTCGGCGATGACGGAGTGGTCGATGACCAGCTCGGCCGGGGCCAGCGGGTTGATCTTCGCCGGGTCGCCGCCGAGCTCCTTCACGGCCTCGCGCATGGTGGCGAGGTCCACCACGCACGGCACGCCGGTGAAGTCCTGCATGATCACGCGGGCCGGCGTGAACTGGATCTCCTGGCTGGGCTGGGCCTGCGAGTCCCACCCGCCGAGAGCACGGATGTGGTCGGCGGTGATGTTCGCGCCGTCCTCGGTACGGAGCAGGTTCTCCAGCAGGACCTTGAGGCTGTACGGAAGGCGGGCCGAGCCTTCCACCTTGTCCAGCCGGAAGATCTCGTACGACTCGTCGCCCACGCTGAGCGTGCTACGGGCGTCGAAGCTGTTCGCCGACACGACAGTCTCCTTCATTCATGTGCGCCTACCACCGCATCCTGCCGCCACGCCCTCTCGGCCGATCCGCTAAGGTAAGGCTAAGTTAGGTAACCCTTACCGGTCTGGCGGCTGCGGTACGCCTCGGCAGATATCTCGATGTCGAGATAACTCTAGTACATGACCGCTGAGCGGTCATGCCCGGAGGGTGTGTCCCGTCGCACGATCCCCCTCCCCACGCCTGCCCGCGACAGGGGGAGGCAGTCGGGTCGCCGCCGGGCGCGCACGCGGCACGCGCGGCGGCCGGGACGGCCGGCCCCCGGTGGGCACGGACGGACCGCGAGGTCACGGCGGCCCGGGACGGCCGCGACCGGCGGGGAGACGGCCGCGGCGACCAGGGGTGCGGCGCGTCCGGGATCACGGCGGCGCCCGGATTCACCCGACACACGGTCAATGACCGCCTCCGCACCACTTCGTGCCGCGCGAGGGCGACGACACCAGGAGCGGTCGGCCCCTCACCCCGGCAGGCACCGGCGCCCCGCTCCCCCGCGTGCCGCACCGGGCCCGGCGGGCGCACCCCGGCCAATCCGCGCACCCGGGAAGGGACATGGACCCCTCGCGTACACCCGTTCGGCGTACCGGCCGCCATCCGGGGTATCCGGCGACCGAGGAAGGGAGTCACCCATGCCGCTCACATTCCGCAAGAGCTTCCGGATCCTGCCCGGAGTGCGACTGAACATCAACAAGCGCTCGTGGTCCATCACCACCGGAGGCAAGAACGGGCCGAAGCACACGCACAGCAGCACCGGACGCCGTACGACCTCCATGGACCTGCCCGGCCCCTTCGGCTGGCGACGCACCACGACCAAGCGCTCCAAGTGAAGCTGAGACCCCATCACTCCACTGGACCCCCCGAGATGCCTCATCTCATATCTGAGATAGCCTGCCGCCATGGCAGACGACTACCTCGTACGCATCGGCAAGCTCATCCGTGATGCCCGTCAGCATCGCGGCTGGACACAGACCCATCTGGCCGAGGCGCTCGGCACCAGTCAGAGTGCGGTGAACCGCATCGAACGCGGTAACCAAAACATCAGCCTTGAGATGATCGCTCGAATCGGTGAAGCGCTCGACAGCGAGATCGTCTCGCTCGGCTACGCGGGTCCGATGCATCTGCGAGTCGTCGGCAACCGCCGGCTCTCCGGCTCGATCGACGTGAAGACCAGCAAGAACGCGTGCGTGGCGCTGCTCTGCGCGACCCTCCTGAACCGGGGCCGCACAGTGCTGCGCCGCGTCGCGCGCATCGAGGAGGTCTACCGCCTTCTGGAGGTACTGGGCTCCATCGGGGTCCGCACACGCTGGATCAACGAGGGCGTGGACCTGGAGATCGTGCCCCCGGCCGAGCTGGACATGGAGTCCATCGACGCGGCGGCCGCCCGCCGTACGCGCTCGATCATCATGTTCCTCGGGCCCCTGCTCCACCGCATGGACACCTTCAAGCTGCCGTACGCAGGCGGGTGCGACCTGGGCACGCGGACCATCGAGCCGCACATGATCGCGCTGCGCCGGTTCGGTCTGGACATCGCGGCCACCGAGGGCCTGTACCACGCGCAGGTGGACCGCAAGGTCTCCCCCGACCGCCCCATCGTGCTGACCGAGCGCGGCGACACCGTGACCGAGAACGCGCTGCTGGCCGCGGCCCGCCACGACGGCACGACGGTCATCCGCAACGCCTCGTCCAACTACATGGTCCAGGACCTGTGCTTCTTCCTGGAGGCCCTGGGCGTACGCGTGGACGGCATCGGCACCACGACGCTCACCGTGCACGGCGTCCCGAACATCGACGTCGACGTGGACTACTCGCCCTCCGAGGACCCGGTCGAGGCGATGAGCCTGCTGGCCGCCGCGGTGGTCACCGAGTCCGAACTGACGGTGCGACGGGTGCCGATCGAGTTCCTGGAGATCGAGCTCGCGGTCCTGGAGGAGATGGGCCTCGACCACGACCGCACCCCGGAGTACGTCGCCGACAACGGGCGTACCCGCCTGGTGGACCTGACCGTGCGGCCGTCCAAGCTGGAGGCGCCGATCGACAAGATCCACCCGATGCCGTTCCCGGGCCTGAACATCGACAACGTCCCCTTCTTCGCGGCCATCGCCGCGGCCGCGCAGGGCAAGACGCTGATCCACGACTGGGTCTACGACAACCGCGCGATCTACCTGACCGACCTCAACCGCCTCGGCGGCCGCCTCCAGCTCCTGGACCCCCACCGCGTACTGGTCGAGGGGCCGACCCGCTGGCGCGCCGCCGAGATGATGTGCCCGCCCGCGCTGCGGCCCGCCGTGGTCGTCCTGCTGGCGATGATGGCGGCCGAGGGCACGTCGGTCCTGCGGAACGTGTACGTCATCAACCGCGGGTACGAGGACCTGGCCGAGCGGCTCAACACGGTCGGGGCGCAGATCGAGATCTTCCGGGACATCTGAGGTCCCCCGGGCCGGGGGCACGCGCCTTCGGCCCGGACCCCCGCTACCATCCGCGCATGTCACCGGGTGGGGCGGATGCCGCGTACTCCCGCGCGCGGGAGTCGGGGCGGGGCGCCCGGGTCCCGGTCCCGCGCGATCAGCTCGCTGCTCATCGGCGTGTGCCCCGGGCCGCCCGCGTGCTCCGGCGCGCACACCCAGCTGTTCGTGGACGGCCTGGACCTGGTGGCGCGCAGCCGCAGCGGTGCGGCCGGGCTGTGTCCCTGCCGACTGCTGCGTCCCGGCGGGCCGCTCCACCCGTCCGACGCGCCGCGCACGGTACGCGTGGCCTCGCCGCCACCGCTCGCGCCGCCGTTCGGGGGCCGGCCGGACGCGGGCCCGGATCACGGCTGCGGCGGGGAGCCCGGCGGCCTCGACATCACGGTGCGGCTCCGGGGCGAACTGGTGTTCTGGGCCGACCTGATGTTCCCGGACGACTCGGGTCGGGTCGTCGAGGAGGTCCGGTTCCGGCTCGGGCCGTACCTGGGGGAGATCGGGCGCGTGTACGCCCGCTGGAAGGACCTCGGGTCCGGCTGCGGGCGGCCCGGCGGCTGAACCCGGGCAGGCGGGCGGTGCCGTTCACCTCGCGCGGGGGACGGCACCGGCCGGCCGGGCGCCGCGTCCGGACTCAGCGTGCGTCGAGCGTGATCTCCCGCTGCTGCTTGGCGTGGAAGTACGGGAACGGCAGGCCGCCGCTGGGACGCAGTTCCATCAACGTGGCCTCGACGCGCGCCGGTCCGGGCTCGAAGCGGCCGGGCTCCGCGCGGTCGGTGTTCGTCCAGCGGTGCTCGGCTCCGTCGCAGACCGCGCTCGTGCCGCCGACGCCCTTGCGCACCTCGCTGTCGCCCTGGCCCAGCGAGGAACTCACGAAGACCGGTCCGGTGCCGCCGACGCAGCGATAGGTGCCGGAGAGGGTGATCGTGCCGTCGGGGGCGACACGGCCCGTCGCGTCGACCGTCACCGTCTCGGACGGCTCGTACAGGCGCGGCACCGTGGAGAGGGCGGACACGGACGGGGCGGCGGCCAGCAGCAGCGCGGCGCCGGCGGCTGCGGCAATGACCTGGCGCAGTGGCATCGGAGAACCTCCTGGAGTAGGGACCACCACAGGTACCGGCCCCTCCCGCCCGCAGCCGTGACCGTCACTCCTTCGGTGGCGAGTCCGCACCGTCCGTCCCCGCCGCGTCCGGGAGTTGTCCGCGTGTTGTCACGCTTCCCGTCCGGCTGTTCCGGTGGGTCCGCCGCGGGCGCATGGTCGTTCCATACGATCCGTACACGGCGGCCCACCGCCGCCGGACCACTCGCACGTGGAGGTGCGCCATGTGTTCCCGACAGCCTTCCTGCCCGTCCGACGCCCGCTCCGACCGCGACGACGCGCACATCGTCGTCTCGCACCCGGAGCAGGGCTGGTACCTCCTGTGCGACGGGGCGATCGCCTTCGACGACACGGGCGCGCTGCTGCCCGACGGCCGGGTCGTCGGCCCGCACCGGGTGCCGGTCGGCGACCTGACCACCGCCGCCTGACCGCTGCCGCCTTACGCCGCCTGACCGCTGCCCGACCGCTGCCCGACCGCTGCCGCCGGATGGTCGCCGCTCGGCTTGCGTGTCCGGCGCGACCGTACCCGCCGGTCCCTGCCTCAGTCCGGTGCCGCCACCCCGTCGAGTTCCACCAGGGCCTGGGTGTCCCAGAGCCGGACCACTCCGATCACCGCCATCGCGGGGTACTCGCGGCCGGCCAACCTCCGCCAGACGCGCCCGAGTTCGGCCGCGTGGGCGCGGTAGTCGTCGACGTCCGTGGTGTAGACCGTGACGCGGGCCAGGTCGGCCGGAGCACCGCCCGCCTCGCGCAGGGCGGTGAGCAGATTGGCGAGCGCGCGCTCGAACTGCTCCGGGAGCGTGGCCCCGACGATCCTGCCGTCCTTGTCGAGCGCCGTCTGCCCCGCGAGGAAGACGAGGCGGGACCCCGTGGTGGTGACGGCGTGGGAGAAGCCCGTGGGCGGCGACAGCCCCGGCGGGTTGACGCGCTCGGTGGTCATCGCTGCTCCCCGTTCGTCCCGGCGTACGACTTCGCGTACAACTCCTTCGCGATGAGCGTCCGTTGGACTTCGCTCGCCCCCTCATAGATCCGCGGCGCACGCACCTCGCGGTACAGGTGTTCCAGCAGGTGGCCGCGCCGCAGCGCGCGGGCCCCGTGCAGTTGGACCGCCGCGTCGACCACGTACTGGGCGGTCTCCGTCGCGAGCAGCTTCGCCATCGCAGCGCGCCGGGGCACCTCGGGGTCGCCCGCGTCGTACGCCGCCGCGGCCGCGTACACCATCAGGCGGGCCGCCTCCGTGCGCAGCGCCATCTCGGCCACCTGGTGCGCCACCGACTGAAGGTCCTTCAGAACCCCTCCGAACGCCGGGCGTTGCGCCGTGTGCGCGAGGGTGGCGTCGAGTGCGGCCTGGGCCATGCCGACCGCGAACGCCCCGACGCTCGGGCGGAAGAGGTTCAGGGTGCCCATCGCCACGCGGAATCCGCCGCCGGGCTCGCCGAGCACGTCCTGCGCGGTCACGGGGACGCCGTCGAGGGCGAGGGTGCCGATGGGATGCGGCGAGAGCATGTCGAGGGGGGCGCCGGTGAGTCCGGGGCGGTCGGCGGGGACGGCGAAGGCGGTGACGCCGCGTGCCCCGGCACCGGGCGCGGTGCGGGCGAACACGGTGTAGAGGTCGGCCTCGGGGGCGTTGGAGATCCAGGACTTCTCACCGGTGAGGCGCCAGCCGTCCGCCGCGTCCCCCTCGGCGCGCAGTGCCAGCGCGGCCGCGTCCGATCCCGCGCCCGGCTCGCTCAGCGCGAACGCCGCGACGGCCTCTCCCCGGCGTACCGCCGGCAGCCACCGCTCCCGCACGGCCGGGGTGCCGTGGGCCTGGACCGGGTGGGCGCCCAGCCCTTGGAGGGCGAGCGCGGTCTCGGCCTCCGTGCAGACCCGGGCGAGGGACTCCCGCATCAGGCAGAGGTCGAGGGCGCCCGAGGTGAACAGGCGGTCCAGGAGGCCGAGTCGGCCCAGTTCGGCGATGAGCGCGCGGTTGACGCGGCCCGGTTCGCCCTTGTCGGCCAAGGGCCGCAGCCGTTCTGCCGCGAGGTCGCGCAACTGCGCGCACCAGTCGGTCTGTTCCGGATCGAGCGCGAATGCGGGCACGGCCGGTCCCCTCTCGCCTGTCGGGCTTCCCATCGAGGTTATCGCGGACCGTTGACTGTCGTCACCAACACGATACGCTCCTGGTGCGAGCCCACCACGACAAGGGGGCGAACCGTCATGGACCACAGCGACCACGGGGATGCCGCGCGGCCGACGACCTCGGCCCACGTCGACTCCTTCCCGCGCGACCGCCTCCCGCCGCAGGACCAGTGGCCCGAGCTGCGATTCGACCTGCCCGAGCTGCGATATCCGGAGCGCCTCAACTGCGCGGCGGAGCTGCTCGCGGACACTCCCGGCGAGCGTCCGGCCTTCCGCACCGCGACGGGGGACGTCTGGACGTACGGCGAACTCCGCGCCCGTGTCGACCGGATCGCGCACGTGCTGACCTCCGGTCTCGGAGTGGTGCCCGGCAACCGCGTGCTGCTGCGCGGGCCCACGACCCCCTGGCTCGCGGCGTGCTGGCTGGCGGTGCTCAAGGCGGGCGCGGTCGCCGTGACCGTCCTCGCCCAGCAGCGCCCGCACGAGCTGAGCACGATCTGCTCCATCGCACGGGTGCAGTACGCGCTGTGCGACATCCGCTCGGTGGACGACCTCGCGAAGGCGGAGGTCCCGGGGCTGCGGATCGTCACGTACGGCGGGGACGCCCCCGACGACCTGCTGCGCCGCGACGCGTCCGCGGAGCCTTTCGCGCCCGTGGACACGGCGGCCGACGACGTGGCGCTCATCGCGTTCACCTCCGGCACGACCGGCCGCCCCAAGGGCTGCATGCACGTCCACCGGGATGTGCTGGCCATCGCGGACACCTTCTCCAAGCACGTGCTGCGGCCCCGCGCGGAGGACGTCTTCGCGGGCAGCCCGCCGCTGGGCTTCACCTTCGGGCTGGGCGGTCTCGTGGTCTTCCCGCTGCGCGCGGGCGCGAGCGCGCTGCTCCTCGAACAGGCGGGCCCCAGGCAGTTGTTGCCCGCGATCGCCGAGCACCGCGTGTCGGTCCTGTTCACCGCGCCGACCGCCTACCGGGCGATGCTGGCCGAGCCGGCCGCGTACGACATCTCGTCCCTGCGGCGCTGCGTGTCGGCGGGTGAGAACCTGCCCGCCGCCACCTGGCGGGCCTGGTACGACCGCACGGGCCTGCGCGTGATCAACGGCATCGGGGCCACCGAGCTGCTGCACATCTTCATCTCCGCGGCCGACGACGACGTACGCCCAGGGAGCACGGGCGTGCCGGTGCCCGGCTGGCAGGCGCGCGTGGTCGACGGCGCGGGCAGGACCGTGCCCGACGGCGAGCCCGGACTGCTGGCCGTGCGCGGACCCGTCGGCTGCCGCTACCTCTCCGATCCACGCCAGCGGGAGTACGTGCGGAACGGCTGGAACATCACCGGGGACACCTATGTCCGGGACTCCGACGGCTACTTCCGGTTCGTGGCCCGCGCGGACGACATGATCATCTCGGCGGGGTACAACATCGCCGGGCCCGAGGTCGAGGACGCCCTGCTGCGCCACCCGGACGTGGTCGAGACGGCCGTCGTGGGGCGGCCCGACGCGGCCCGCGGCCAGGTCGTGGTGGCGTACACCGTCCTGCGGCCCGGTGTCCGGCCGGACAGCGACGGGCTGCGCGCCTTCCTGACGTCCGAACTGGCGCCGTACAAGTGCCCGCGCGAGTTCGTGTTCCTCGACGCGCTGCCGCGCACCGCGACGGGCAAACTCCAGCGGTTCCGGCTGCGCCCGGACGCCGATCCCCCGCCCGTACCCATGGACGCCGGTCCGGCGCCGGCGCAGGGCCGGCCGTCCACCGGGGACGGCCGTCCGGCGTGACGCCGACGATCTAGAGTGACCACCGTGTCCGAGCAGCACACCCCCCGGTCCCTCATCGTCACCTTCTACGGCGCGTACGGTCGCTTCGTGCCCGGCCCCGTACCCGTGGCCGAACTGATCCGGCTCCTCGCCGCGACGGGTGTCGACGCGCCCGCGGTGCGTTCGTCGGTGTCCCGTCTCAAACGGCGCGGGCTCCTCGTCCCGGCCCGCACGGCGTCCGGCGCGGCCGGGTACGTGCTGTCGCCCGACGCGCGGCAGCTCCTCGACGACGGCGACCGGCGGGTCTACGCGGGCCCTCCCGCGCGGGACGACACCTGGGTGCTGGCGGTGTTCTCCGTGCCCGAGTCCGAACGGCAGAAGCGGCATGTGCTGCGCTCGCGGCTGTCCGGTCTCGGCTTCGGTGCCGTCGCGCCCGGCGTGTGGCTGGCGCCCGCGCGCCTGTACGAGGAGACCCGCCACACGCTGGAGCGCCTTCGCCTGGACCCGTACGTGGAACTGTTCCGGGGCGGGCACCTGGGTTTCACCGCGACGGCGGACGCGGTCGCCCGCTGGTGGGACCTGTCGTCGATCGCCAAGCAGCACGAGGCGTTCCTCGACCGCCACGCGCCTGTGCTGCGCGCCTGGGAGGCCCGTGGCGACACCCCGGCCGAGGAGGCGTACCGCGACTACCTGCTGGCCCTCGACACCTGGCGGCATCTTCCGTACGCCGACCCGGGACTGCCCGCGACGCTGCTCCCGGAGGACTGGCCGGGGGCCGACTCGGCGGCGGTGTTCCAGGCGCTGCACCGGCGGCTGCGCGACGCGGGCGCGGCCTTCGCGGGGGTACCGGCGACCGGCCCGGTGCCCGAACGCGCGTAGGCGGAGTCCCGCCGTACCGGAGTTCGCGCCGCTGGACACGGCGAGCCGGCCAACCGGTCCGGGTGGAAGCCGAGTTCAGCCGCCCGCCGGGAGGCGGGGCCGGGGCGGGTCCGTGCGGCCGGTCTGCGGGGGGCGGCTGCCCGCGCGGTAGGGCGCCGGCCACTCGGCGCCCGGTCCCGCGTAGCCCTGCTCGGCGGCCGCGTGCAACGTCCAGTGCGGGTCGTACAGATGGGGCCGGGCGAGCGCGCACAGGTCCGTACGGCCCGCCAGCAGCAGGGAGTTGACGTCGTCCCACGAGGAGATGGCCCCCACGGCGATGACGGGGACCCCGGTCTCGTTGCGGATGCGGTCCGCGTAGGGCGTCTGGTACGAGCGGCCGTAGGCGGGCCGTTCGTCCGCCACCACCTGACCCGTCGAGACGTCGATCGCGTCGGCGCCGTGCGCCGCGAAGGCCCGGGCGAACTCGACCGCGTCGTCACCCGTGGTCCCTCCCTCGGCCCAGTCGGTCGCCGACAGGCGCACGGTCATCGGACGGCCGTCGGGCCAGACCGCCCTGACCGCGTCGAAGACCTCCAGGGGGAAGCGGAGCCTGTTCTCCAGCGAGCCGCCGTACAGGTCCGTGCGGCGGTTGGTCAGGGGCGACAGGAAGCCGGACAGCAGATAGCCGTGGGCGCAGTGCAGTTCGAGCAGGTCGAAGCCGCCGAGCACCGCCCGTCGCGCCGCTTCGGCGAACTGGTGCCGTATGGAAGTCAGCTGACTGGTCGTCACTTCTTGCGGGGTCTGGCTGCCGGGTCGGTACGGGATCGGGGAGGCCGCCACGAGGGGCCAGTTGCCCTCGGGCAGCGGCTCGTCCATGCCCTCCCACATCACCCGGGTCGAGCCCTTGCGGCCGGAGTGGCCGAGCTGCACACCGACGGCCGCGCCCGGCGCCCCCGTGTGGACGAAGTCGGTGATCCGGCGCCAGGAGTCGGCCTGCCGGTCGGTGTAGAGCCCGGCGCAGCCCGGCGTGATCCGTCCCTCGGGGCTGACGCACACCATCTCGGTCATCACCAGGCCGGCGCCGCCCAGCGCCCGGGCGCCCAGGTGGACGAGGTGCAGGTCCCCGGGGACGCCCTCCTCGGCCGAGTACATGTCCATCGGCGAGACGACGACCCGGTTCGCGAGGGTGAGGCCGCGCAGCCGGAAGGGAGTGAACATCGGCGGTGTGCCGGGCGGGCAGCCGAAGCCGCGCTCGACGTCCGCGGTGAAGCGCGCGTCGCGCAGCCGCAGGTTGCCGTGCGTGACCCGGCGGCTGCGGGTGAGCAGGTTGAACGCGAACTGGCGGGCCGGCTGGTCGAGATAGAGACCCAGGTCCTCGAACCACTCCAGGCTGGCGCGCGCGGCCCGCTGGGTGGAGGCGACGATGGGACGCCGCTCCTCCTCGTACGCGGCGAGGGCCTTCGCGGTGTCGGCGTGTTCCGTGAGGCCGGCGGCCAGTGCCAGCGCGTCCTCGACCGCCAGTTTCGTACCGGAGCCGATGGAGAAGTGCGCGGTGTGGGCGGCGTCGCCGAGCAGGACCACGTTCCCGTGCGACCAGCGTTCGTTGACGACGGTCCGAAAGCGCGTCCAGGCGGACTTGTTGGAGAGCAGCGGACGCCCGCCGAGGGCGTCCGCGAAGATCTTGGCGCACCGGTCCGCGGACTCCTGCTCGCCGAGTTCCGCGAACCCGGCGGCCCGCCAGACCTCTTCGCGCATCTCCACGATGACGGTGGAGGCGTCGGCCGCGTACGGGTAGCCGTGCAGCTGGACGACGCCGTGCTCGGTCTCGGCGATCTCGAAACGGAACGCGTCGAGGGCGAAGTCGGCGGCGAGCCAGATGTAGCGGCAGCGGTGCGTCTCCAGGCGCGGACGGAACACGTCCCGGAAGGCCTCGCGGGTGCCGCTGTGCACGCCGTCCGCCGCGATCACCAAGTCATGGGTCTCCGCGAGCCGCCGCGGGGCCGGGGCCGGCGTTCGAAAGCGCAGGTCGACGCCGAGCGAGCGGCATCGATCGTGCAGGATCTCCAGGAGCCGGCGCCTGCCGAGGGCCGCGAAGCCGTGGCCGCCCGAGGTGTGGCGCACGCCCCGGTGCACGATGTCGATGTCGTCCCAGCGCACGAACTCCGCCCGCAGGGCCGCGTACACGGCCGGGTCGGCGTGCTCGATGCCGCCGAGCGTCTCGTCGGAGAGGACGACGCCGAAGCCGAACGTGTCGTCGGGGGCGTTGCGCTCCCAGACGGTGATCTCGCGGGTCGGGTCGAGGCGTTTGAGGAGGGCGGCGGCGTACAGGCCGCCGGGTCCCCCGCCGATCACCGCGACGCGCATCCCCGCGTCACCTCCCCCGCCACTTCGGCGGCCGCTTCTCCGTGAAGGCGGCGTGGAACTCGGCGTAGTCCTCGCCGTTCATCAGCAGGGCCTGGGTGGCGGCGTCCAGTTCGACGGAGGCGGCGAGCGGCATGTCCAGCTCCGCGGTGAGCAGGGCCTTCGTCTGCGCGTACGCGAGGGCCGGCCCCTCGGCGAGACGGCGGGCCAGCGCCAGCGCGGCCTCGTCCGCGCGGCCCTCCTCGGTCAGCTCGCTGACGAGGCCGATCCGTTCCGCCTCAGGGGCGCGCACCGGTTCGCCGAGCATCAGCAGCCGGGTCGCGTGGCCGAGCCCGACGACCCTGGGCAGCAGATAGGCGGCGCCCATGTCGCCGCCGGACAGCCCGACGCGCGTGAACAGGAAGGCGAAGCGGGCGCTGGGGTCCGCGATCCGGAAGTCGGCGGCCAGGGCGAGGACGGCCCCGGCGCCCGCGGCGACTCCGTGCACCGCCGCGATCACCGGGAACGGGCACTCCCGTACGGCACGCACCACCTGGCCGGTCATCCGGTTGAAGTCGAGCAGTTGGGAGGTGTCCATGGACAGGGTGGCGCCGATGATCTCGTCGACGTCGCCGCCGGAACAGAAGCCCCTGCCCTCCCCGGCCAGTACCAGGGCGCGGACGGACCTCTCGCGGGACAGCTCGGCGAGCAGGTCGCGCATGTCGGCGTAGGCGCCGAAGGTGAGCGCGTTCAGCTTCTCGGGGCGGGCCAGGGTGACCGTGGCCACACCGTCGGTGATGTCGCAGCGCAGATGCTGCCAGTCGGGCGTGCGGGTCGCGGAGCCGGTGAAGGGACTCATGACGTGCGGCCTCCTCGGGCGGGGGCGGCGGTCTGGACGCGTCGGGAACGGCGGTGTCGCCGCATCACGAAGCTATCACGCATATGTGACTGTCGTCACGAGTGCGCGATAGGACGGTCACGGAGTCACGACTCCTCGATAGCCCGGTAACGAGAGGGCGGATCGCGGGAGCCGGGCCGGCCGGCTGGGTACGCAGCCCGATACAGGGTCGAAAGTCCTGAAAAAAGGCCCGCCGGTCATCTGCGCCCGGTTGCGTCGTACCATTCCCCACATTGAAAGCAGGACATCCTGCTCCATGAACGGACCCGCCTTGCACGAACCCTCCGCCCCAGCCTCGTGGCGCGTCGCGCTGCCGCACACCGCCGCGGCCGTGCCCGTCGCGCGCGCCCTGGTCCGTAGCGCACTGGCCGACATCCAGCACGCCGCCGACAGCGACACGGCGGAGCTGCTCACCGCCGAGCTGGTGGCCAACGCCGTGGAACACACCAAGGGCGACGCGCCCATAGAGCTGGTCGTGGAGCTGCTGCCGACCGGCTGCCGCGTCGAGGTGCACGATCCCGACCCCGCCCCGCCGGGCAACCTCACCGTCCCCGAGCCGTCGGTCGAGCCCGACCCCTGGCAGGAGCACGGCCGCGGGCTGCTGCTCATCCGCACGCTCAGTTCGTCGTGCGGCCACCGGGCCACCGAGTCCGGGAAGGCGGTCTGGTTCAGACTGCCCGTGGTGCCGTCGCAGCGGAAGCCGTCCTGACGGCGGCGCACCCCAGGACCCCGCCGAACACCGGTCACCGAACACCGGCCGCCGTCTCCGGCAGCAGTCCCCGGCAGCCGACCGGCGACTTTCCGACCATCGACTTCCGACTTCCGACCTCCGCCCACCGGCCTCCGAGCGGCGGGCGGCGGCCTCCGAGCGGCGGGCGGCGGGCGGCGAGCGGTGGGCGGCGGGCAGTGGGCGGCGGGCGCTCAGGCCAGGGTCGCCACCAGCACCGCCTTGATCGTGTGCAGCCGGTTCTCGGCCTCGTCGAAGACGACCGAGTGGGCCGACTCGAAGACCTCGTCGGTGACCTCCAGCGACTCCAGGCCGTGCCGTTCGTGGATCTCGCGGCCGACCTTCGTGCCGAGGTCGTGGAAGGCGGGCAGGCAGTGCAGGAACTTGACGTCCGCGTTGCCGGTGGCCCGGAGCACGTCCATCGTCACGGCGTACGGACCGAGCGCGGCGATCCGGTCGTCCCAGACCTCCTTGGGCTCCCCCATGGACACCCAGACGTCCGTCGCCACGAAGTCGGCGCCCGCGACCCCGTGCTCCACCTCGTCGGTGAGCGTGATCCGGGCCCCGCTGCGCACGGCCAGCTCACGCGCCCGCGTGACGACCTCCTCGGCGGGCCAGTAGTCCTTCGGCGCGACGATTCGTACGTCCATGCCGAGCAACGCGCCGGTGACCAGATAGGAGTTGCCCATGTTGAACCGCGCGTCACCGAGGTAGGCGAAGGCGATCCCGCGCAGCGGCTTGTCGGTGTGCTCGGTCATGGTCAGCACGTCGGCGAGCATCTGGGTCGGGTGCCAGTCGTCCGTCAGACCGTTGTAGACGGGTACGCCCGCGTGGGCCGCCAGCTCCTCGACGCCCTCCTGGCTGTCCCCCCGGTACTGGATCGCGTGGAACATCCGGCCGAGGACGCGGGCGGTGTCCTTCACCGACTCCTTGTGCCCCATCTGCGAACCCGACGGGTCGAGGTAGGTCGTGGACGCCCCCTGGTCGGCGGCCGCGACCTCGAACGCGCAGCGTGTGCGGGTCGACGTCTTCTCGAAGATGAGGGCGATGTTCCGGCCGCGCAGCCGCTGCGTCTCGGTCCCTGCCTTCTTCGCGGCCTTCAGCTCGGCCGCGAGCTCGACCAGGCCGCGGAACTCCTCCTCCGTGAAGTCCAGCTCCTTCACGAAGTGGCGGCCGGCGAGGGCGTACGGGACTGTCGCCATGGGGCGCTCCAGGGTTACATCAACAGGGACTCTTGGAATTCTATACGATGCTTCACATTTCTATACGGCCCCATTTTCGAATCGGACCTCCGAGTCGAACACGCGCCGTCCGGCGTCGCGACGGTACCCCCGCGCCGCCGGACGGCGCCCCGCGGCCGACGGGGCCGGCACCCGTCACGCGACGGCACCCCGCCCCGGAAGGCACCCGCTAGCCGACGGGGTCCCTCTGCACCGGGCAGCTCATGCAGCGCGGGCCGCCCCGCCCGCGCCCGAGTTCGCTGCCGGGGATCTCGATGACCTCTATGCCCCGCTTGCGCAGATGCGTGTTCGTGGTCTGGTTGCGCTCGTAGGCGACGACCACACCGGGTTCGACCGCGAGCACGTTGCAGCCGTCGTCCCACTGCTCGCGCTCGGCCGCGTGCACGTCCTGGGTGGCGGTCAGCACCCGGACCTCGTTCAGCCCCAGCGCCGCGGCGATCGCCCGGTGCATGTGCTCCGGCGGATGGTCGGTGACCTTCAGCTCCTTGTCCCCGACGCCGGGCTCGATGGTGTACGAGCGCAGCATGCCGAGCCCCGCGTACTGCGTGAAGGTGTCCCCGTCGACCATGGTCATCACGGTGTCGAGGTGCATGAGGGCCCGCTTCTTCGGCATGTCGAGCGCCACGATGGTCTGCGCCGAGCCGGTGGCGAAGAGCTTGTGCGCGAGCATCTCCACCGCCTGGGGCGTGGTGCGCTCGCTCATGCCGATGAGTACGGCGCCGTTGCCGATCACCAGGACGTCGCCGCCCTCGATGGTGGACGGGTAGTCCGCCTGCCCCTCCGACCACACGTGGAACGCCTCGTCGCGGAAGAGCGGATGGTGGCGGTAGATCGCCTCGAAGTGGACGGTCTCGCGCTGCCTGGCCGGCCAGCGCATCGCGTTGATGGACACGCCGTCGTAGATCCAGGCGGAGGTGTCCCGGGTGAACAGGTGGTTGGGCAGCGGGCCGAGCAGGAAGTTGTCGAGGTCCATGACGTGGAAGCGCACCGAGGTGGGCTCGGGATGCGCCTCCAGGAACTCGCGCTTGGTCATCCCGCCGACCAGCGCCTCCGCGAGTTCGCCCGCGGGCAGGGCGTCGAAGGCCGCCCGGAGGTGGTCGGTGGCGAGCGGACCGTACTCCTTCTCGTCGAAGACCCGGTCCAGCACGAGGGACCTGGCCGCCGGGATCGCCAGGGCCTCGGTCAGCAGGTCGCCGAAGAGGTGGACGGTGACCCCGCGGTCGCGCAGGACGTCGGCGAAGCCGTCGTGTTCGGCGCGCGCCCTGCGCACCCACAGGACGTCGTCGAAGAGCAGGGCGTCCTTGTTGCTGGGCGTGAGCCTCTTGAGCTCTAGATCCGGCCGGTGCAGGATGACGCGGCGCAGCCGCCCGGCCTCGGAGTCGACATGGAGTGCCATGACTCCATCCTGACCATCCGGACGCGTGTTCACCCTCCGGTTCGCCGCAGATTCCTTTTCTCGTCCCCTTGACGATAATCAGGTGATCTAATATCGTCGGCGTGACGAAAAGAAAGAGGGGACCATGGCCGACATCACCCGCCGACTCGGCTGGCGCCACCTGCGCGGAGCGCCCGCCGCCCATGTCAGGCACCACAGGTCGGGCCGGCTCGTGCACGACGGACCGGGGCTCAGCTTCTGGTTCCGCTCGCTGACCGCCACGCTCTCCGAGATACCGGTGGACGACCGGGAACTGGCCATGACGTTCCATGCCCGTACCGCGGACTTCCAGGACGTCTCCGTGCAGGCGACGGTGACCTACCGGATCAGCGACCCCGCCGTCGCGGCCGTACGCCTCGACTTCTCCATCGACCCCGACACGGGCGTATGGCGGGGCGCCCCGCTCGAACAGCTCGGCACGCTGCTCACCGAGACGGCGCAGCAGCACGCGCTGGACGTCCTGGCCCGCACCCCGCTGGCGGCGGCCCTCGTCGACGGCGTCGCCGCCGTGCGCGAGCGGATCTCGGCCGGACTGGCCGCGGAGCCGCGACTGCCCGCGACCGGCATCGAGGTGGTGGCCGTCCGCGTGATGGCCGTCCGGCCCGAACCCGAGGTCGAACGCGCCCTGCGCACCCCGGCCCGTGAGCAGATCCAGCAGGAGGCCGACCGGGCGACGTACGAGCGCCGGGCCGTCGCCGTCGAACGCGAACGGGCCATCGCCGAGAACGAATTGGACAGCCAGATCGAACTCGCGCGACGCGAGGAACAGTTGGTCGACCAGCGCGGCACCAACGCGCGCCGCGAGGCGGAGGAGCACGCGGCGGCGGACGCGGTGCGCGCGGACGCCGAGGCCTCACGGACCGTACGGCTCGCGGAGGCCGAGGCCACCCGGACCGTCCGGCTCGCGGACGCCGAGGCCGCCAAGGCCGTGCGACTCGCCACCGCCGAGGCCCAGGCCGCCCGCGAGGTCGGCGAGGCCCGCGCCGAGGCCCAGGCGCACTGGCTCCGGGCGCACGCCGACATCGACGTCTCCACCCTGCACGCCCTGACGGGCACCCGGCTGGCCGAGAACCTCCCCCGCATCGAGAACCTCACCGTGTCCCCCGACGTCCTCACCGCACTCCTGGCGAGACTCGGCACGCACGGCGGTGACCGGAGTTGAGCCTCGCACCGCGTGCCGTGCTCGTGCACCGCACCACCGAGTACGAGGAGTTGACCGCCCGGCACGGCACCCACGGGCAGGCCGCGTTCTTCCTCTCCTCCCGGGGCCGCAGCATCGAGGAGGTGGCCGAGCGGCACCGGCGCACGCGCCACGCGCTCGCCGAGGTCGCCTCGGCCGTGCCGCTGACCTGGCGTCAGACCAGGGTGGAGCGTGCCGACCTGGACCGCTTCCTGTTCGCTCCCGAGGACGTCGTCGTGGTGGTCGGACAGGACGGGCTGGTGGCCAACACGGCGAAGTACCTGACGGGGCAGCCGGTGCTCGGCGTCGACACCGACCCCGGCCGCAACCCGGGGGTCCTGGTGCGGCACCGCGCCTGCGACACGGCGGCGCTGCTCCGGAGCGCCGTCTCCGGCTCCCCGGCGGCCGACGAACTCACCATGGTCGAGGCGGTGGCCGACGACACCCAGCGGCTCACCGCCCTCAACGAGATCTGCCTCGGCTCCCCCGGACACCAGACGGCCCGCTACCGGCTCGGCCCCGACGACGAGAGCACCGCCCCGGAGGCCCAGGCCTCGTCGGGGGTCCTCATCGGCACGGGCACCGGAGCGACCGGCTGGCTGCGCTCCCTGTGGCAGGAGCGGGCGAGCGCCCTGGCGCTGCCCGGCCCCGCCGAGGACCGGCTGCTGTGGTTCGTCCGCGAGGCCTGGCCGTCCCCCGCCACCGGAACCTCGCTGGTGTCGGGCGAGTTGACCCGCTCCCACCGGCTCCGGCTCACCGTCGAGTCCGACCACCTCATCGCGTTCGGCGACGGGATGGAGAGCGACGCGCTGCACCTCACCTGGGGGCAGACCGTGCGCCTCGGCATCGCGGACACCAGGCTGCGGCTGCTCGTCTGACCGACCGGGGGGCAGTACGGGCCCCCGGGGAGGGAGGGCCCGGGCGGACGGGCCCCGGAGTCGGGCGCCCGGCGGGGCCCCGGAAGCGGGCCGGCACCGCGTCCAGGTAGGGCGGACGGCCCGGCCCCCGCCGCCGGGGCAGGGACCGGGCCGCTCCGCTACAACCGGGGGTCCACCGGCTCGGACTCCAGCGCCAGCACCCCGAACACCGCCTCGTGCACCCGCCACAGCGGCTCGCCCTCGGCGAGCCGGTCGAGCGCCTCAAGACCGAGCGCGTACTCCCGCAGCGCCAGCGAGCGCTTGTGGTTGAGGAAGCGCCCCCGCAGCCTGTCCAGGTTCTCCGGACGCGTGTACTCCGGACCGTAGATGATCCGCAGGTACTCCCGGCCCCGGCACTTGATGCCGGGCTGGACGAGCCGCCCCTCACCGCTTCGCACCATCGCCTGGACCGGCTTCACGACCATGCCCTCGCCGCCGCGCCCGGTCATCTCCAGCCACCAGTCGACGCCCGCCCGCACGGACTCGGCGTCCCCCGTGTCGACGAACAGCCGCCGCGTGGTCTGCAGAAGCCCGGACGGGTCGCCCGCGACGACGCGGTCGATCAGCCCGAGCTGCTCGTCGTGCGGCATCCCGGCGAGACTCCGCCCCTGCACCGCGAGCACCTGGAACGGGGCCAGCCGCACCCCGTCCAGACCGGACGTGGTCCAGCAGTAGCGCCGGTAGGCGTCCGTGAACGAGGCCGCGTCGGCGGCCCGCTCCCGCTGCTTGGCGAGCAGGTCCCGGACCTCGACACCCCGCGCCGCGGCCCCCTCCAGGGCGGCGACCGCCCCGGGGAACACGGCACCGGCCGCGGCACCCACCGCCGCGTACTGCGAGCGCAGCAGTCCCGACGCCTTGAGCGACCAGGGCATCAACTCCGCGTCCAGCAGCACCCAGTCGGTCTCCAGCTCGTCCCAGAGCCCGGCCTCCGTGACCGCGTCGCGCACCCGCCCGAGGATCTCCTCGGTCACGGCCGCGTCGTCGAAGAAGGGCCGGCCGGTGCGGGTGTAGAGCGCGCCGGACGTGCCGCTCGCGCCGAACCTGACCCGTGCGACCCCGGCGTCCCGGCACACCAGTGCCACGGCGCGCGAGCCCATGTGCTTCTCCTCGCACACGACCCGCGCCACCCCGTCCGCGAGGTACTGCGCGAAGGCCTCGGCCGGGTGCTCCAGATAGCCCTCCACCCGCGAGGTGGCCGTGGGCGCCATGGTCGGCGGCAGGTACGGCATCAGCCGCGGGTCCACCGCGAAGCGGCTCATCACCTCAAGGGCGGCGGCCGCGTTCTCCTCGCGCACCGAGACACGGCCCGCGTGCCGGGTCTCGACGACCCGGCGGCCGTGCACGTCGGCGAGGTCCAGCGGCCGTCCCTCGTGCCCGCCCGGCGCCTCGGACGCCAGTGGCTTCACCGGCTCGTACCAGACGCGCTCCGCCGGTACGTCGACCAGTTCGTGCTCCGGCCAGCGCAGCGCGGTGAGCTTGCCGCCGAACACGGCACCGGTGTCCAGGCAGATGGTGTTGTTGAGCCAGGTGGCCTCCGGCACGGGGGTGTGGCCGTAGACGACCGCGGCCCGGCCCCGGTAGTCCTCCGCCCACGGGTAGCGCACCGGCAGCCCGAACTCGTCGGTCTCGCCGGTCGTCTCCCCGTACAGGGCGTGCGAGCGCACCCGGCCGGACGTCCGGCCGTGGTACTTCTCCGGCAGGCCGGCGTGGCAGACCACGAGCCCGCCGCCGTCGAGTACGTAGTGGCTGACCAGCCCGTCCACGAACTCCCGCACCTGCGCCTTGAACTCCTCGCTCTCGCCCTCCATCTGCTCGATCGTCTCGGCGAGGCCGTGCGTGTGCTGGACCTTGCGGCCCTTGAGGAAGCGGCCGTACTTGTTCTCGTGGTTGCCCGGCACGCACAGCGCGTCGCCCGAGCCGACCATGGACATCACCCGGCGCAGCACTCCCGGGGAGTCGGGGCCGCGGTCCACCAGGTCACCGACGAACACGGCCGTACGGCCCCGCGGGTGCGTCCCGTCCTCGTAGCCCAGCTTCGCGAGCAGCGACTCCAGTTCGGCCGCGCAGCCGTGGATGTCGCCGATGATGTCGAACGGACCCGTGAGGTGGGTCAGGTCGTTGAACCGCTTCTCCGTCCTGACCTCGGCGCTCTCGATCTCCTCCACACCCCGCAGGACGTGCACCTTCCTGAAGCCCTCCCGCTCCAGATGCCGCAGGGAGCGCCGGAGTTCGCGGGTGTGCCGCTGGATGACACGGCGCGGCATGCCGGCCCGGTCGCTGCGCGAGGCGTTGCGCTCGGCGCACACCTCCTCGGGCACGTCGAGCACGATGGCGATGGGCAGCACGTCGTGCTTCCTGGCCAGGTCGACGAGCTGCTTGCGGCTCTCCTGCTGCACGCTCGTCGCGTCGACGACCGTGCGCCGGCCCGCCGCGAGCCGCTTGCCCGCGATGTAGTGCAGGACGTCGAAGGCGTCCGCGCTGGCGCTCTGGTCGTTCTCGTCGTCGGCGACGAGGCCGCGGCAGAAGTCGCTGGAGATGACCTCGGTCGGCTTGAAGTGCCGCCGGGCGAACGTGGACTTGCCCGAGCCCGAGGCGCCGATCAGCACCACGAGGGACAGGTCGGTGACGGGCAGGGTACGGGTCTTGTTGAGCTGTGCGTCGGTCATGCCACCTTCTCCTCCTTCGGGTTCCGGGCGGTCGTGTGGAAGACAGCCATCTGCGTGGGCGGTCCCACCTCCGGGTCGTCCGGCCCGACGGGCCTGAACTCCACCCCGTATCCGTGCCGTTCGGCCACCGCCCCGGCCCATGCGCGGAACTCCTCACGGGTCCACTCGAAGCGGTGGTCCCCGTGCCGCACATGGCCCGCGGGGAGGGTCTCCCAGCGGACGTTGTACTCGACGTTCGGTGTCGTGACGATCACGGTCCTCGGGCGGGCGGCACCGAACACCGCGTACTCCAGGGCGGGCAGCCGCGGCAGGTCGAGGTGCTCGATCACCTCGCTCAGCACGGCGGCGTCGTACCCCTTGAGCCGCTTGTCCGTGTACGCCAGCGAGCCCTGCACCAGCCGCACCCGCTCGGACTGCCGCTCGCCCATGCGGTCCAGCTTGAGCCGCCGCGAGGCGATCGTGAGGGCCCGCATCGACACGTCCACGCCGACGATCTCGGTGAACCGCGTGTCCTTCAGCAGTTCCTGCACGAGCTGGCCCTGGCCGCAGCCCAGGTCCAGCACCCGGCCCGCGTCCGCGGACCGGAGGGCGGCGACGATCGCGTCCCGCCGCTGCACGGCCAGCGGCACGGGCTTCTCGTCCGTGTCCTGGCTCTCGTCGACGGCGTTGTCGATCTCCTCGACCTGGCTGTCGTCCGCCTCCGCGAGCCGCACGAGTTCGAGCCGCTCCATGGCCTGCCTGGTCAGCGACCAGCGGCGCGAGAGATAGCGGCTGGTGATCAGCTTCTGCTCCGGGTGCGCCGGCAGCCAGCCCTCGCCGGCCCGCAGCAGCTTCTCGACCTCGTCGGTGGCCACCCAGTAGTGCTTGGCGTCGTCGAGCACCGGCAGCAGCACGTACAGGTGCCGCAGCGCGTCGGCGAGCCGCTGCTCACCCTCCAGCACGAGACCCACGTACCGCGAGTCGCCCCACTCGGGGAACTCGGCGTCCAGCGCGACCGGCGCCACCGTGACCGTCCAGCCGAGCGGCTCGAACAGCGCGCGCACGAGCCCCGCGCCACCGCGGGCCGGCACGGCGGGCACCTCGATGCGCAGCGGCAGCGGACGGTCGGGCAGCTCCGGCCTGGCCCGGCAGGCGCCCTTCATCGCACTGGAGAACACTCCGCTGAGCGCGACCGCGAGCAGCGACGAGGCCGCGTACGGGCGGTCGTTCACGTACTGCGCGAGGGCCGCGTCGGGAGCGCCGCCGCGGCCCTTGCCCTTGCCGCGCCTGACCAGCGCCACCGCGTCCACCTCCAGCAGCAGCGCCGCCGTGCAGCGATCCTCGCCCGCCTCGGGGTAGAAGACGTGGGCGGTGCCGTAGGAGGTCGAGAACGCCTGCGCCTTGTCGGGATGCTTGTGCAGCAGGAAACCGAGGTCGGTCGCTGGGCGCTCTGGGGTGCCGGTGGTACTGATCGTCAGGAACACGCGTCCGAGTATGACGTGCCGCCCCACGCCCGACCAGGGGTTTTCTCCCGAACCGGAGACCGGCCCGACGAACTCCCCACGACCCGCCGGGTCGGCTGCCACGGCGCGTCCGTCGCGCGATCCGCCACCGCGATCCGCCGACCGCGATCAGCCGGCCGCGCGCCCCGACCGCCCGACCGCTGGCCCGCCCCAACGCCCGGCTGCGCGACCCCGGCCACCCGACCGCTGGCCCAACCGCCCGACCGCCGACCCGGCAGACCGCCCGACCACCGGACGCCGGACCGGCAGACGCGGCCACCCGACCCGACCCGGGCCGACCCGGCCGAGCCGAGCCGACCCGCTCCCGTCCCGCCCACGGACCCGCCCGACCCCCTTCACCCGGCTCACCCCCTGCACCCGGCGCACCCCGCACCCGCACCCACGAGTTGGCGCGTTGGCGCGTTGGCACCGACGCACCGACGCACCGACGCACCCGGCACCCAACGCACCGACGCACGCGACGCACCCCCTAGGCGAGCTGCGACTGCACCCGGGTCGAGATGAGCTCCAGGTGGTCCAGGTCGTCGAGGTCGAGGATCTGGAGGTAGATCCGCTGGGAGCCGGCGGCCGCGTACGCCCCGATCCTGTCGGCGACCTCGTCCGGGGTGCCGGCCAGGCCGTTCGCCTTCAGCTCGTCGACCTCGCGGCCGATCGCCGCGGCCCGGCGGGCCACCTCCGCGTCGTCCTTGCCGACACAGGCGACGAGCGCGTTGGAGTACACGAGGTCGGTGGCCCTGCGACCCGCGTCCTCCGCCGCCTTCGCCACCCGGCCGAACTGCCGCTCGCTGTCTGCGACCGAGGCGAAGGGCATGTTGAACTCGTCGGCGTAGCGCCCGGCGAGGCGCGGGGTGCGCGTCGCTCCGTGCCCGCCGATGAGCACCGGCACCCGGGACTGCGCGGGCTTGGGCAGCGCGGGTGAGTCGGTCAGCTGGTAGTGGGTGCCGTCGTAACTGAAGGTCTCGCCGGTCTTCGTCCCCCACAGCCCGGTGACGATCGCCAACTGCTCCTCCAGACGCGCGAACCTCTCCTTCGGGAAGGGGATGCCGTACGCCTTGTGCTCCTCCTCGAACCAGCCTGCGCCCAGGCCCAGTTCGACCCGGCCGCCGGACATCTGGTCGACCTGCGCGACCTGGATCGCCAGCACGCCCGGAAGCCGGAACGTGCCCGCCGTCATCAGCGTGCCCAGTCGGATGCGCCGGGTCTCCCGGGCGAGTCCGGCCAGGGTGATCCAGGCGTCCGTGGGCCCGGGAAGGCCATCCGAGGAGCCCATGCTGAGGTAGTGGTCGGAGCGGAAGAAGGCGTCGAAGCCGAGGTCCTCGGTGGCCTTCGCCACGGCTAGCAGGGTGTCGTAGGTCGCCCCTTGCTGGGGCTCGGTGAAGATTCGAAGATCCATGCCTCCATCCTGCACGCTCGGGCGCCCGCCGAGGCCGTCGGTTCCGCCGGGCGACTGCGTCCCCGGTCGGGTGAAATCCGGCGGCCAGCGGCGCCGGGTCCCGTGCCCGCCGGTGACCCGCCCGGCACCCGAACCCGTGCCGGCCTCGCTCCCCGTCGCGGACCCGCCTAACCCGCCGTCGCCCCCTGGTCCCGTACCGCCAGCTTGCGGAGCATCTCCAGCACCCGGTCGCGGGCCTCGTCCGTCGCGTCGATCGCCTCCATGCACTGCCAGTAGGTCCCCTCGTCGGCGGCGGCGCAGGCCGTGCCGACGAGGGCTATGCCGACCTCGGCGAGAAGCCCGCCGAGGTCGGAGAGAGCGCTGCGGGCGTCCCCCAGTTCGGTGAGCTGGGCCGCGCGCAGGCTTCCCAGGTCCGGAACCGGTGCGTCCAGCACCCCGCATCCCCGGCCGGCGAGCTCGGTCAGTCCGAGTGCCTCGCCCCGTAGTTCGGGCGGGCCCGACACCGCCAGCCGGCTGCCTATCGCCTGGGCGAGCGCGTGCGCCTGCCAGGCCTCCGTCATGATCTCGGGGACGTCGCCGCTCCCCATCAGGGCACACCTGCTCGCGCCGATGAGCCGCACCGCTTCCATGCGCTGCCCCCGTCTGTCCCGACGCGCTTGACACACGCCTGCCCGAACTCCGCCTGTCCACTACCCAGAGTGAGGTCCATCGGGACGAAAAGCCAGAGGAAGACCGAAATCTGTGGACACGGAATTGATTGTGGACAGATCGACAACTCCGGAGAGTGACAGAAGAGTTGAAAATCCCCCTCAGGGCGCGGCGGGTGGACGATCAGACGTCCGCGCCCGGCTCCTTCCCCACGGGAAACCTGAGTTCATTCCGGTCGATCTTCGCATCGAGAGCCGCAAGGGGATCGATACCGAGCACCCCGCACAACTGCAGCAAGTACGCCAGCACGTCGGCGACCTCGTCCGCCACCCGAGGCGCCCTCCCGGGGTCGTCCATCACCCGGGCCGACTCCTCGGGGGTCAACCACTGGAAGATCTCCATGAGTTCGGAGGCCTCCACGCTGAGCGCCGACGCGAGGTTCTTCGGCGTGTGGAAGGGCTGCCAGTTCCGCGCCGCCGCGAACTCGGCCAGCCTGCGCTGCAAGGTCGCCACATCAAGTTCCGTCACGGCCCAAGGTGTACCACCGTGACCCCGTCCACCCCCGCCGCCCAGCTCGCGTCGGTCACGGCCGCGACCAGCCGGATGTGGCCGCGTTCGCACATCCGGGCCGCCAGCCGCAGAAGGCACTCCCGCTGGCGTGCGTCCAGGTCGCGGTCGAACCCGTCGGCCAGGACGGTGAGCGTCTGCAGTGCCGGGGGCACCTCTCCGGCCGGGTCCACCTCCAGCACGCCGGGCCCGGTGAGGAGCACCAGGGAGAGCGCGAGATGCCTCAGCTCGCCGTCCCCCAGGTGCCCGAGCGGCGTCCGCAGTCCGTCGCCGCGGTCGAGCAGGGCCCGCACCGTCGCGTCGGACCCGCCGGGCGGGTGTTCCGCCAGGAGGTCGCGGACCGGACCGGAGCATCCCGCCCTGACCTCGTCGACGAGCAGTCCGTGGCGGACGGCGCACTCGGCCCGGGTGCGCCGGAGCACTTCGGCGAGGTTGCCGCAGCCGCGCGACAGGCGCCCCGCGCCGAGGGGCACGGGGGCGCGCATCGTGCGGGGCTGCGGGTCGCAGGGGAAGACGGAGCGCAGCGCGACGACCATCTGCTCGGCGGCGGCGAGGACCTGCCGCTGGCCGTCGGTCCTGCCCGCGACGCGCAGTGGCAGCAGTGCCGTGCCCAGCCGGTCGTCGGGGAGCGGCGCGCGGGTGACGGGGGACGACCCGGCGGTGTGCCACGCGGCCTGCACGCTGCGCTTTCCGGGGTCGCGCAGCGCGGTCTCCAGGAGGGTCGGTCCGCCCGCGGTCAACCGTTCGCCGACGATGCGCAGTTCGGGTTCGGCCTGCACCGCGAGGTCGAGCCGTACGGGTCCTTCGGGGCCGTCCGCCGTGCAGCCGATGCGGAAGCCCCGCCGCCGCTGGGCGTCGGGGCGGGCCCGCTCGGGTACGCAGGCGACGGGGTCGGGGAACACCTCGCCGAGCTCGGCGCCGCCGCCGAGCCGGGCGAGCGCCTCGTACGCGCGCAGGGCGCTGGACTTGCCGCTGCCGCTGGGCCCGGCGAAGAGGCTGAGCGGGCCGAGGGGGAATCCGGCGCCGCGGTGCGTGGCGAAGGAGGAGAGCCGCAGTTCGGTGACGCAGGGCCGTTCCGGGTGGGCCCGCTGGGGGCGCGCCACGGCCTCCGCCCGGTTCGCGGGAGTTGTCGGGGTCATATCCGGACGGTAGGGCTCCGGGTGAAGGCCGAACCGTTTCGTCCGACGATCTTCCTACGAACGGGGTACCGGACGCCGAAGTACGCCCGGCGGGACGCCCCGCCGATCCGGCACCCACTCCCGAGCACTCCCGAGCACTCCCGAGCACGCAGCGCCGGATTGCCCCCGGAGCGGCCTCACGACCGGACACCCGGAAGCCCGTCACGGCCCGGAAGCCCCTCACGGCCGGTCGCCCCGGGACGCCCCACGGCCGCCGGGCCCGCAAGAACCCGGCGGCCCCCGCGAGTCCGGCCGCCCCGACGAACCCGTCCGGCCCCGCCGACCCGGCCGCCCGCAACGCCTCCGGCGACCCCCGACGAATCAGAGAGCCCCGGGGACCCCACCCGTGTTCACGCGCCCGGTATCCCCGCCCCCTGGATGAGTCCGCCCACCTCGGTGCCGGGCGGCGTGAGCAGGAACACGTTCCGGTCGACCCGGTGCATCCCGCTCGCCAGCCCGAAGACGACGCCCGTACTGAAGTCCAGCACCCGCTTGGCGACGTCCGTCTCGGCGCTGCTGAGGTCCAGGAGGACCGGTACGCCCGCCATCAGGGTCTCGGCGACCTCGCGCGCGTCCGCGAAGACATTGACCCGGAGCACCACGAAACGGCGCCTCGCCTCGGTCCGCGCCTCGGGCATCGACCGGTGGTCGACCGCCGAAGGCCATGCGTCGCGGCCCCGCAGCGGCACGACCTGGGCGAGCCCTTCCCATTGTTCATCGGTGACGTCGTGGCTGTTCACCGGCTCCCCCCGACCTGACTCGCACTGATTGCCTGCACCGACCAATTCTTACGCATGGTCACCCGTTCGGCCCAATAACGACACGGACCGCAGCCGGTGACGCCCGCCACGGGTTCCCTCACACCGGCCCCGCGGGCGCTGTGTGGCGGGCGTAACTCTTCATGATCGCGCCACGTGACACAGGCGTAACGGGCAATTCGTACGCTCACGGACCGAGGCCCCGTTCGGGCGCCGGTCCGTGGACGGACCGGGCGCGGCGCGGGGCGGCACAGGGAACGTACGGAGAAGGGCAGCGTGTGACCACGACCACCCCCACGACGCGGGTCCGCACGGTCTGCTCGTACTGCGGCGTGGGCTGCGGCATGGTCCTCGACATCGGGGCGGGTCCGGACGGACGGCGTACGGTCCTGAAGGCGTCCGGGGACAAGGCGCACCCGGCGAACCGGGGCCGGCTGTGCACGAAGGGCGCGACCACCGCGGACATGCTGGCCGCGCCGGGGCGGCTGACGACCGCGCTCGTGCGGGACGACCGCGGCGCCGAGCCGGTGCCCGCTCCCGTGGACGCGGCGATCGCCGAGACCGCGCGGCGGCTGCGCGCGATCATCGACGAGCACGGGCCGGACGCCTTCGCGTTCTACGTCTCGGGGCAGATGAGCCTGGAGGCCCAGTACCTGGCGAACAAGCTGGCCAAGGGGTTCGTGGGGACGAACCAGATCGAGTCCAACTCCCGGCTCTGCATGGCGAGCGCGGGCGCCGGCTACAAGCTGTCGCTGGGCGCCGACGGGCCTCCCGGCTCGTACCAGGACTTCGAGAAGGCGGACGTCTTCCTCGTCATCGGCTCGAACATGGCGGACTGCCATCCCATCCTCTTCCTGCGGATGATGGAGCGGGTGAGGTCGGCGGGGGCGAAGGTGGTCGTCGTCGATCCGCGGCGCACCGCGACCGCGGACAAGGCCGACCTGTTCCTGCGGATCAGGCCGGGCACGGATCTGGCCCTGCTGAACGGGCTGCTGCACCTGCTCCACGAGAACGGGCACACGGACCAGGCGTTCGTCGCCGCGCACACCGAGGGCTGGGAGGCGATGCCCGCCTTCCTCTCCGCGTACACACCCGCGGCCGTCGCGGAGACGACGGGCGTACCGGAGGCGGACCTCCGGGAGGCGGCGCGGCTCATCGGCGGGGCGGGCGAGTGGATGAGCCTGTGGACCATGGGCCTCAACCAGTCGACGCACGGGACCTGGAACACGAACGCCCTCGTCAACCTGCACCTCGCGACCGGTGCGATCTGCCGGCCCGGGTCGGGCCCGTTCTCCCTCACGGGGCAGCCCAACGCGATGGGCGGTCGCGAGATGGGCTACATGGGGCCGGGGCTGCCGGGACAGCGGTCCGTACTCGTCGAGGAGGAGCGCGCGTTCACCGAGGAGTTGTGGGACCTGCCGCCCGGCACGCTCCGCGAGGACGGGGCCGGCACGGGCACGGTCGACATGTTCCGCAGGATGGCCGACGGGGCGATCAAGGCGTGCTGGATCGTCTGCACCAACCCGGTCGCCTCGGTGGGCAACCGCCGGACCGTCATCGAGGGCCTGGAGGCCGCGGAGTTCGTCGTCACCCAGGACGTCTTCGCGGAGACCGAGACGAACGCGTACGCGGACGTGGTGCTGCCGGGTGCGATGTGGACCGAGGCCGAGGGCGTCCTCGTCAACAGTGAGCGCAATCTGACGCTGGCGCGCCAGGCCGTGGAACCGCCCGGCGAGGCGCTCGCGGACTGGCGGCTGATCGCCCGGGTGGCCTGCGCGATGGGGTACGAGAAGGGGTTCTCGTACGACAGCGCGGAACAGGTCTTCGAGGAGATCAAGCGGGCCTGGAACCCGAGGACCGGGTGGGACCTGCGGGGTGTCACGTACGAGCGGCTGCGGGAGACGCCCGTGCAGTGGCCGGCCGCGCGCGAGGACGGCCCCGACCGCAATCCGATCCGGTACGTCGAGAGCGGGACTCCGCTCTTCCCGACGGCGAGCGGACGTGCCGTGTTCCACGCGCGCCCGCACCTGCCCCCGGCGGAGATGCCCGACGACGACTTCCCGTTCGTCCTGAACACCGGGCGCCTGCAGCACCAGTGGCACACGCTCACCAAGACGGGCCGGGTGGCCCGGCTCAACCGGCTCGATCCCGGACCGTTCGTGGAGGTGCACCCGAGCGACGCCGAGGCGCTCGGGGTCGGCGACGGCGACCGACTGGAGGTCGCGTCGCGGCGCGGACGGGCGGTGCTTCCGGCGGTGGTGACGGACCGGGTCCAACCCGGTTGCCTGTTCGCGCCGTTCCACTGGAACGACCTGTTCGGCGAGTACCTGAGCATCAACGCGGTGACGAGCGACGCGGTGGACCCGGTGTCCTTCCAGCCGGAGTTGAAGGTGTGCGCGGTGGCGCTCACCAAGGTGGGCGGTCCGGTGGACGCGGCGCCGGGGGGCCGAAGGGGTGCGGCGGCCACCCCGACCGGTACGTCTCCCGGCGGCGCGGCCCCGGGTTCGGGCGGGGTCCCGGCCGGCGCCCTCACCCCTACGGCCGTGGTGCCGGGCGCCTCGGGTCTCGCGAATGGTGCTGGTGGCGCGGATGGTGCGGGCGCCGTGGTTGCAGCAGGTGTCGCGGGTCCGGCGGGTGGGACGCCCGCGGGGGTGGCGGCCCGTACCGCGGCGGCCCTCGGCGTGGATGCCGCTCCGCCGCCCGTCCTCACCTCGCGCGAACGCCGTTACCTGGCCGGCTTCCTCGCGGGCATCCCGTCGGGCGCCACCGGCGTCCCCGTCCTGCCGTCCGACGCCCCGTTCGACCCCGGGCACGCCCTGTGGGTGAACGGCCTGCTGGCCGGGATGTACTCGCGCTCGGCGGACACCCCCCGGTCCGCGGCCCCGCCGGTCCGCGAGGTCGTCGTGCTGTGGGCCTCGCAGACCGGCAACGCCGAGGAGTTCGCGGCGGCCGCCGCGGAACGGCTCGTCGCGACCGGGCACCGGGCGACCCTCGCCGGGATGGACGACACGGACCCGCACGCGCTGCCGCGGGGCGCGGACCTGCTGCTGATCACCAGCACGTTCGGCGACGGGGACGCTCCCGACAACGGCTCCGGCTTCTGGGAGGCACTGGACACTCCAGAACCGCCCAGCCTGGACGGTGTGCGGTACGCCGTGCTCGCCCTCGGCGACTCCTCGTACGACGACTTCTGCGGGCACGGCCGCCGACTCGACCGCAGGATGGGCGAGTTGGGCGGTGTACGGCTCGCTCCGCGCACGGACTGCGAACCGGACTTCGAGACCGGCGCGCGGGCCTGGCTCGACCAGGTGCTGACCGCGCTCGCCCCCGGCGGGCAGGAACCGGTCCCGGGCGCAGAGGCAACCGGCCCCGGCTCCCGCTCCGGCTCCGGCTTGGGCTCCGGCTCCGGCTCCGGCTCCGGCTCCGGCAATCAGGGGGTCTCCCCGGCACGGACACCGGCGCCGGTCGTCCGCGAGCGGCCCGTCGCCGCTCCCGTCACCAGGCCGGGCAGGGCCTCGCCGGTCACCGCCCGGCTCGTCGGCAACCGGCTGCTCAGCCGGCCCGGGGCCGGCAAGGAGGTACGCCGCTTCACCTTCGACACCGGCGAGAACGGCTCCCCGCTGCTGTACGAGGCGGGCGACGCGCTCGGCGTACGTCCGGTCAACTCCCCCGCGCTGGTGCGGGAATGGCTGGAGGCCACCGGCTGCGCGCCCTCGGCCGCCGTGGAGGTCGAGGGAGTCGGCGGGACCACGCTCGGCGAGGCGCTCGGCCGGCATCTCGACATCACGCGGATCACCCCGGACCTGCTGCGCTTCGTCGCCGAACGCACCGGCGACCGGCGTGAGTTGCGGCGGCTTCTGCGACCGGACAACAAGGACGGCCTGGCGCAGTGGAGTTGGGGCCGACAGGCCGTCGACGTGCTCACCGAGCATCCGGTGCGGGCGGACGCCGCCGAGTGGGCCGGAGTCCTGAAGCGGCTCCAGCCGCGCCTGTACTCGATATCCTCCAGCCCGCTCACGGACCAGCACCTCGTGTCGCTGACGGTGTCCGTCGTCCGGTACGAGAGCGTCGGCGGGCAGGCCCGCGGCGGAGTCTGCTCAGCCTTCCTCGCGGACACCGAACCGGGCACGTCCGTACCGGTGTTCGTACAGCGCTCACCGCACTTCCGGCCCCCGCAGGACCCGGCGGCGGCGATGGTGATGGTCGGCCCCGGCACCGGGATCGCGCCGTTCGTCGGCTTCCTCGAGGAGCGCCGGGCCCAGGGGCACCGGGGGCCGAACTGGCTGTTCTTCGGCGAGCAGCACCGGGCCACCGACTTCTACTACGAGGACGAACTCGCCGCGTTCGTCGGGGACGGCACGCTGATGCGGCTGGACACGGCGTTCTCCCGCGACCAGCGCGCCAAGGTCTACGTCCAGGACCGGATGCGCGAGCACGGCCCCGAACTGTGGTCCTGGCTGCGCGACGGCGCCCGGTTCCATGTCTGCGGCGACGCCTCCCGCATGGCGAAGGACGTCGACCGCGCCCTGCGGGACATCGCCGTCACGCACGGCGGCCTGGGCGACGCGGAGGCTGCCGCGTACGTGAAGCAGTTGGCGGCGGAGAAGCGGTACGTACGCGACGTGTACTGACCGGCGCCCCGCCCTCAGCCCCCGTCCAGCCCCCACCGTCTCCCACCGGTGGCGCCGACGGCCGTGCGCGGCCGGCTCCGGGCGCCGCACACGCGAGCGGCCGCCCCGCCGGGGTGCGGGGCGGCCGGTGCCGGGGTCGCGGGCCGGTGCGCGTCCGTGAGGCCGTGAAGCCCTGAGGCCCTGAAGCCGTAAAGCCGTGAAGCCGTGAAGCCGTGAAGACGGGGCGTACGCCGGTCGGTGGCGTCCGGGCGTCGGACTCGGCGGCGCCCGGACGCCACCGGCTCAGGCCTTGGCCTCGAAGGCGGTCCCGGCGTTCTCCGCCGTGCCGGGGGCGGCGAGGGGGGCCGTTCCGGGGCCCGGCAGCGCGCCCGGCCTGGGAACCGGGATGAGGAAGGCGACGGCGGCGGCGACGAGGCCCACACCGCAGCCGATCAGCATGGCGACGCGGAATCCGTCCTCGCTCGGCAGCGCGAATCCGCCGAAGTCCGTCGTCATCTGCGCCAGGACCACGGCGATCACCGCGGCGGACACCGAGCTGCCGATCGAGCGCATGAGCGTGTTGAAGCTGTTGGCCGACGCCGTCTCGGACTGGGGTACCGCGCTCATGATGAGGGCGGGCATCGCCCCGTACGCGAAGCCCACACCCGTGCTGCAGACCAGCGTGACGACGAGCAGGCCGCCGGTGGAGCCGAGCAGCGGCAGGGAGACTCCGTAGCCGAGGGCGATGATCAGGGCGCCCACGGTCAGCGTGATCTTGGGGCCGCGGGCGGCCGAGAGCTTGGCGCCGATCGGCGAGATCAGCATCATCATCAGGCCCGCCGGAGCCATCCACAGGCCCATGGCCAGCATCGACTGGCCGAGCCCGTATCCGGTCGCCTCGGGAAGCTGCAGCAGCTGGGGCACGACGAGGGACTGGGCGTACATCGCGAAGCCGACCAGGATCGACGCCGCGTTGGTCATCAGGACCTGCGGACGGGCCGTGACGCGGAGGTCGACCAGCGGGTCGCGGGTACGCAGCTCCCACCAGCCCCAGGCGAGCAGCGCGGCGACCGCGGCGCCGAGCAGCCCGAGGGTGGTGGCGCTCCCCCAGCCCCAGTCGGCGCCCTTGGAGACGCCGAGGAGCAGGCAGATCAGTCCGGCGCCCAGGCCGAGCGCGCCGAGCAGGTCGAAGCCGCCCGCGGCGGTGTTCGCCCGGTCCGCGGGGACCAGGAACCAGATCAGGGAGGCGACGGCGACGGCCAGCGCGGCGACGACCCAGAACAGCACGCGCCAGCTGGCGTTCTCGGCGATCGCCGCGGAGAACGGGAGGCCGAGCGCGCCGCCGACACCGAGGGACGCGCTCATGATCGCGATGGACGAGCCGAGCTTCTCCGCGGGCACGATGTCGCGCAGGAGGCTGATGCCGAGGGGCACGACGCCCATGCCGAGGCCCTGGAGGCCCCGTCCGGCGATCATCGGGACGACGGTGGAGGACAGGGCGCAGACCACCGAGCCCACGACGAGCGGGAGCAGCGAGACCAGCAGCATCGTGCGCTTGCCGTACATGTCGCCGAGCCGTCCGGCGACGGGGGTCGCGACGGCCGCGGCGAGCAGGGTCGCGGTGATGACCCAGGAGGCGTTCGAGGCGCTGGTGTCGAGCAGGGTGGGCAGTTCGCCGATCAGCGGGACCACGAGGGTCTGCGTGATCGCGGCCACGATGCCCGCGAAGGCGAGGATGGCGACGACACCGCCCGGGCGCCGCTCGGCCTGGGAACTGTCGACACTGTCGGTGTCCAGTCCATCCACGGGGACTCCTTCTACGTTTCCGGACCATGGCGCGACGGCACCACGCGGGCAGATTGCATCGTGCATAGAATGTGCATCATGCACTTCGAGTGCATCTTACACATCGCAACCACCGCTCCATCCGGACGGCCGTGCGCTTCCGGGGGGCGGCCGGGCCGGAAGCCGAAGGACCCACATGGAGAATCCGACCGCCCTCATCGAGTTCGAGGCCATGCTGCTCGGCCGCCACCTGCACCTGCTCACCCCGCACGCGCGGGGCCTGGACGGACGGCTCGACCGCAGCGCGTACCTCCTGATGAGCCGCATCCGGGCACAGGGGCCGATGTCGATCGGCGAGCTCAGCGCGGCCTTCTGCCTCGACGTCTCCACCCTCAACCGGCAGACGGCCGCCATGGCGCGGGCGGGTGTCGTCGAACGCATCCCGGACCCGGCCGGGGGCATCGCCCGCAAGTTCGCCATCACGGCCGAGGGCGAGCGCCGGCTCACCTCCGACCGCGCGCGCAACGTCACGGGCCTCGAACGGGTGCTGGCCGACTGGACCCCCGAGGAGGTGGCGGAGTTCGGGTCGCTGCTGGGCCGCCTGAACCGGGACCTCGAACGCCACGACGCCCGACCCTGGCCGCGCGGCACGTCGACGTGAGCCCGGGGCGGGCGGTTGCCTTCGGCACCGGCGGCCGTCCGCAGCCGTCAGACGGCGGCCAGGTACTCGAAGGCGAACAGCCCGGCCGTCGTGCCCGCGAACAACGCCCGGCCGTCCGCGGACCAGGAGCACGACCACACACCGCTGTCGGTGCGCATCATGGTCAGGACCTCCCCGCTCGCCGGGGCGTGGACGCGTACGGTCTCGTCCGCGCCGCCGGTCGCGAGGCAGGAGCCGTCGGGGCTGAAGGCGACCGCCCGCACCGGCGCGCGATGACCGGTCAACAGGCGGGTCACGGCCCCGGTGGACGGGTCCCAGAGCCGCACGGTCGTATCGCCGCCGCCCGTGGCCAGGAGCGAGCCGTCCGGGCTGAAGGCCACCGTGTGCAGTTGGTCGGTGTGGCCGGTCAGGGTGCGCACGGTGTCGCCGGTGGACGTGTCCCAGAGCCGCACCGTCGCGTCGTGGCTGGCGGTGGCCAGCAGGCGGCCGTCGGGGCTGAAGGCGACGGCGCGCACCGGCCCGCGGTGGCCGTTCAGTATGCGGACCATGTCGCCGGTCGAAGGGTCCCAGAGCCGTGCCGTCGCGTCCCTGCTGCCGGTGGCCAGGCGGGTGCCGTCCGGGCTGAACGCCAGCGCGTCGAGCTGGTCCGTGCGTCCCCGCAGGGTGCGTACCGTCGCCCCGGTGGCCATGTCCCACAGCCGCAGGGTCCGGTCGCTGCTGCTGGTCGCCAGCCGGGTGCCGTCCGGGCTGAACGCCACCGCCAGCACCGCTCCCCCGTGCCCGCGCAGGGTACGGGCGACCTCGCCGGTGGCGGGGTCCCAGACCGGCACCGAGGTCTCGCGGCTGCTGGTGGCGACGCAGGAACCGTCCGGGGCGGCGGCGACGGCGTACAACTGGTCGGAGCGGCCGGTCGACCGTACCGGTGTGCCGCTGGAGGTCGGGTCCCACGCCAGGGCGATGCGATCGTTCCCACCGGTGACGAGGCGGGTGCCGTCCGGGCCGAAGGCCACCGCGAGCACCGCACCGCGGTGTCCGGTCAGGGTGCTGACCGTGCCGCCGGTCGCGGTGTCCCAGATCCGCAGCGCGGCGACATGGCTGCCGGTGGCGAGGCGGGAGCCGTCCGGGCTGAAGCCCGCCGCCCGCACCACCCCGGACAGTTCGTGCAGGGCCTCCTCCCCACCAGGCCCCCAGATCCGCAGGGTGCGGTCATTGCTGCAGGTCAGCAGGCGGGAGCCGTCAGGGCTGAACGCCAGCGCGCGCACCGGCCCGCGGTGTCCGGTCAGCACGCGCGGCGCCCCGACGCCGGTGGCGGGCCCGCCACCCGGTCCGCGGCCCCGGCCGAGTGCCACGACGTCCCAGATCCGCGCGGTCGCGTCCGCGCCGCCGGCGGCCAGCCGCGAGCCGTCCGGGCTGAACGCCACCGCGGACACGAGACCCCCGTGCCCCGTCGCCGTGTGCAGCGGTTCGCCGGTGGCCGGGTCCCAGATCCGCACCGTCGTGTCGCTGCCCCCGGTGGCCAGGAGGGTGCCGTCCGGGCTGAACACCACCGCGAGGACCGCTCCGTCGTGCCCCGTCACGGTCCGTACGGCCCGGCCGGTGGCCGCGTCCCAGATCCGCACGGTCGCGTCACGGCCGCCGGTGGCCAGCAGGCGGCCGTCGGGACTGAAGGCCACGGCGCGCACGGGACCGTGATGGCCCGTCAGGATGTGCAGGGCCTCCCCGGTCGCGGAGCTCCATATCCGTGCCGTCGTGTCGCGGCTGCCCGTGGCCACGCGTTCGCCGTCCGGGCTGTACGCCACCGCGTGCACGGGCCCGCGGTGGCCGGTCAGGGTGCGCATCAGGGCCGGGTCGGGCAGGTCCGGCGGGGGCCAGCGGTCGACGAGGACGGGAGTGCCGGCGGGCACCGGACGGGCGGGCCGGTGCGGGGCGCCGGTGACCCGGCTGCGCAGGACCGCGTCGAGGGCGTGCGGCGGGGTAGTGGGGGTGAGCAGGTGGGCGGCCTGGGCCAGTTGGCGTGCGAGGGGCCGGCCCGCAGCGCCCAGGCGGTCGAGGTCGCGCCACGGGGCGGTGGGGCCGCGCTGGTGCAGGCGGGCGCGCATCCACCGGAAGTCACCGGCGAGGGCGAGGGCGCCCTCGGAACGGCGGGCGTCGAGGAAGTGCTCCACGAGATGGTCCAGCAGGTAGCCGTCGGTGACCCGCCACCAGGGCGCCGCGCCGTCCTCGGCCGCGGGCAGGGAGGCCTCGACGGCGTCGAGCAGAGCGGCGTTCGCCGCGCCCAGCCCGGCGGGACCCAGTTCCGAACGCAGGTAGTCGCGGACCACGTCGTGGACGGTGACGGCTCCACCGGGCACGGTGGTCCCGATGCCGAGCAGCGACAGGTCGGCCATCTGCTTGCACAGGGCGCGGGTCGCGGTCTCGTCGAGGTTCCCGGTGGCCCGCCACAGCGTCGCCACCAGGTCGACGGGCACGCTCTCGTCCTCGGCGAAGATCCCGAGTTCGTGGAAGCGCCGCTCGGCCTCCTCGTACGACAGGAGGGTCGAGGCGGCGCGGATGCTGGCCCGTACGGCGGTGTTGCGCCGGTCGGGGTTGTTGAGGTCGAGGCTGCCGCCGGGGTCCTGGACGGCGGGGCCTTCGGCGCGCAGCCGCCGCAGGAGCGTCTCGGCCGCGGCGGTGGGATCGGCTCCGGTGGCCGTCTGATCGGCGATGAACTTGTTCGCGATGCCCAGCAGCAGCGCCCATCGTCCCGTCGCCGCGACCAGTTCGTCCACCGCCTCGCGGCGCGGCGGAGCGGGGAGGCGGCGGGTGAGCAGGAGCCTGGCCTGCTCCACCGTCATGCGGTCGACCTCGATCCGTACGGCGGCGGCCGGCAGCACATCGGGCCGGCGCGTGGTCACCAGCCGCACGCAGGACCGCTCGGCACCCCGCAGGAACGGGGTGAGCTGCTCCCGTTCCCAGACGTCGTCGATGATCAGCAGGGTGCGCGGCCGGCCGGCGAGGAGCGTGCCCAGGTGTGCTCCGGCGCGCTCGGGGTCCGAACCGGCCTCGGTGGTGTCGCCGGTGATCAGGCGGGTCTCCTCGGCGACCTTCGCGGCGACGGCCGCACGGCCGCGCACGTCCCGGCCCATGGTGATCAGGTGCACGCCGCCCGGGAACCGGCGCTGCACGGAACGCTGGGCGGCCACGTATCTCGCCAGACTGGTCTTCCCGAACCCGCCGGCCCCGTGCAGCCCGGCCGTGATCGCCACCGGGGCGCCGCTCCCCCAGCGCCCGGCACGCCCGCGGACGGCCCGGACGACGGCGGCCGCCTCGTCCCTGTCCACCCACCACTCCGGCACGTCGGGCGGCGCCGGACGAGTGGTCGCGGCCGGGTGCGCGCCCGGCACCGCGCGCAGGGAGACCGCCAGGGCGACCAGCCCCGCCGTCGAGCCGAGGACGCTCGCCAACGGGTCGGCGACACCCCAGCCGTCACGAACCGCCGTCACCAGCAGCCACACCGCGGCCGCCGCGCATACGGCGATGACGGCGCGTGCCACCCAGCGTCCCCGTTGTCCCATGGGGCCCGATCATTCCCGCCGGCACCGTCGCAGTGCCAGTCCCCCACCACCCCCGGACCCGGCGGGTGACGCCCGGCGCCGACGCCTGGACGCGCGACGGCGGGTCAGGCGTCCTTCTTCACCGGCTCCAGGATCGCCACGCACTCCACGTGATGCGTCATCGGGAACAGGTCGAACGCCCGGAGCGTCCGCACCTTGTAGCCGCCGTCCCGGAAGTACGCCAGGTCGCGGGCGAGGGCCGCCGGGTCGCAGGCGACGTACGCGATCTTGCGGGCCTTCAGCGAGGCCAGGTGCTGGACCGTCTTCTTGCCCGCACCCGCCCGGGGCGGGTCGAGGACGATGAGGTCGACCTCGGAGATCCCGGTGCGCGGGAGGATCGCCTCGACCTTGCCCTGCTCGATCCGGACGCGGTCGAACGCGGCGAGGTTGTGCCGGGCGTCCTCGACGGCGCGCTTGCCGGACTCGATGCCGAGGACGGCGCCCTTGTCACCGATGCGGTCGGCGAGCGCGCCGGCGAACAGGCCGACCCCGCAGTACAGGTCGAGGGCCATGTCGCCCTTGCGCGGCAGCAGCCCCTGCATGACCGCCTTCACCAGGGTGTCGGCCGCCATCGGGTGGACCTGCCAGAAGCCGCCGCTGCCCACGCGGTACGTGCGGTCGTCGGCGCGCTCGCGGACGAACCCGCGGCCGTGCACGCGGTGGATGCCGCCGTCGTGCTCCTCGACGCGCATCACGGAGACGGGCCTGTCGAGTTCGACGAGGGGCAGCCGGGCACCGGGCCTGGGTTCGAGGATCACCATGCGGTCGTGCGAACCGGTCGCGGCGATCACGTCGACCGACTCCATGCCGGACCAGTCGCGCTCCTCGATGCCCAGCTCGGACACGCCGGGCGCGGCGATCATGCAGTGCTCGACGGGCTCGACGTCGTGCGAGCGGTGGCGGCGCAGACCCGCGTTGCCGTCCGGGTCCACCGCGTACTGCATGCGCGTGCGCCACTGCGGCACCTGGCCCGCGGGCAGCTTGTCGCCCTCGGCGGGCATCACGGTGCCGTCCCAGCCGGCCTCCTCGGGGGTGAGGCCGGCGAGCCGCTGGAGCTGCTCGGCGACGACCTCGCCCTTGAGGCGGCGCTGCGCGCCCGGCTTGGCGTGCTGCCAGTCGCAGCCGCCGCAGCGGCCGGGCCCGGCGTACGGGCACGGGGCCTCGACCCGGTCCTTGGAGGCCTCCAGGACCGTGACGGCGTCCGCGCGCAGGAAGCGCGAGTCCTCCTCGCCCTCGGTGACCCGTGCGACGACCTTCTCGCCGGGCAGCGCGTGCCGTACGAACAGCACCTGGCCCCCGTCGGTGCGGGCGATGCAGTGTCCGCCGTGGGCGACCGGGCCGATCTCGACCTCGTACTCCTGCCCGACCAGCGACCCCGCCTGCGATTTCTTCGGTTCTGCCTGCATGGCGGGGTGACTCCAGATGCGAAATGGGGAACGGCCGGACAACAGCCCACCAGTCTACGTGGACGTCGCCCGGCCGCTCACCACGAAGGCGTCCGACCGACCTCACCGCTCACCACGAACACACCCGTGCCCGCGCCCGGACAACCAGGCCCCCGCACCGGCTCCGAACGTCCCGGGCCTCGGCTCAGCCCTTCTTGGGGGCCGAGGGCTCCTTCGGGCGCTGCTCGGCGGGACCGCGGCGTACGGAACCGGGCGCGTTCCAGTTCTGCCGCTTGCCGGCCCGCTTCTTGGCGGCCTCCGAGGACTCCAGCTGGTAGGGGACGGACGTCACCATGACGCCCGGGGTGAACAGCAGCCGCCCCTTGAGCCGCAGCGCGCTCTGGTTGTGCAGCAGGTGCTCGTACCAGTGGCCGACGACGTACTCGGGGATGATCACCGAGACGACGTCGCGCGGGGACTCGCGGCGCAGTCCCTTGACGTACTCGATGACCGGCCGGGTGACCTCGCGGTACGGCGAGTCGAGGACCTTCAGCGGCACGGTGATGCCGCGGCGCTCCCACTCCTCGCGCAGGGCCTTGGTCTCCGCGGCGTCCACCTTGACGCTGAGCGCCTCCAGCGTGTCGGAGCGCATCAGCTTGGCGTAGGCGAGGGCGCGCAGGGTCGGCCGGTGGATCTTGGAGATCAGTACGACGGAGTGGACGCGCGAGGGGCGCACGCTGTCGTCGGACGGCCCCTCGGGCGCGGCGATCTCCGCGGCGACCCGGTCGTAGTGCTTCCGGATCGCGGACATCGTCGCGTAGAAGATGACCATGCCGAGCAGCGCGACCCAGGCGCCGTGCGTGAACTTGGTGCTCAGTACGACCACGAGCACGAGCCCGGTGAAGAAGGCGCCGAACGCGTTGATGGCCCGGGAGCGGACCATGTGGCGCCGCTTGGCCTGGTCCTTCTCGGTGGCCAGGTGGCGGTTCCAGTGCCGGACCATGCCGGTCTGGCTGAGCGTGAAGGACACGAACACGCCGACGATGTAGAGCTGGATGAGGCGGGTCGAGTCGGCGCCGTAGACCCACACCAGCAGGATGGCCGCGCCGGCGAGCAGCACGATGCCGTTCGAGAACGCGAGGCGGTCGCCGCGGGTGTGCAGCTGGCGCGGCAGGTAGCGGTCCTGCGCCAGGATCGAGCCGAGCAGCGGGAAGCCGTTGTACGCGGTGTTGGCGGCCAGGAACAGCACCAGCGCGGTCGCCGCGGCGAGCACGATGAACAGGAAGCTGCCGTCACCGAAGACGGCTTCGGCGACCTGCGAGATCACGGGGTTCTGGACGTAGTCGGAGCCGACGGCGACGCCGTTGTCGAAGAGGTCCTTCGCCGGGTTCTCGGCCATCCGGACGTTGGTCGTCATGGCCAGGGCGATGATGCCGCAGAACATGGTGACGGCGAGCAGGCCCATCATCGCGAGCGTCGTCGCCGCGTTCTTCGACTTGGGCTTGCGGAACGCGGGCACGCCGTTGCTGATCGCCTCGACGCCCGTGAGCGCGGCACAGCCGGAGGAGAACGCGCGCAGCAGCAGGAACACGAGGGCGAAGCCGGCGAGGCCCTGGTGCTCGGGCTTGATCTCGAAGTCGGCGGTGGGCGCCTTCATCTCGTCGCCGAGGACGAGTCCGCGGAACGCGCCCCAGGCGATCATGAGGAAGACGCCGGTCACGAAGACGTAGGTCGGGATCGCGAAGAGCTTTCCGGACTCCTTGACCCCGCGCAGGTTCATCAGCGTGAGGAGCACGATCACGGCGGTCGCGCAGAGCACCTTGTGCTCGACGACGAAGGGGACGGCCGAGCCGAGGTTCTCGATGCCGGAGGCGATCGACACGGCGACGGTCAGGACGTAGTCGACGAGGAGCGCGCTGGCGACGGTGAGGCCGGCCCGGGGGCCGAGGTTGGTGGTGGCCACCTCGTAGTCGCCGCCACCGCTCGGGTAGGCGTGCACGTTCTGCCGGTACGAGGCCACGACGGTGAACATGAGGACGACGACCGCGAGGGCGATCCAGGGGCTGAAGTGGTAGGCCGACACGCCCGCGATGGACAGCACGAGGAGCACTTCTCCGGGCGCGTACGCGACGGAGGAGAGCGGGTCGGACGCGAAGACGGGGAGTGCGATGCGCTTCGGCAGGAGCGTCTCTCCGAGCCGGTCACTGCGCAAGGCGCGCCCGATCAGGATCCGTTTGGGCAGGTCGGTCAGTTTGGACACGGAGAGGATCGTAAGCGGTCGCACACGGCCTCGCCCACCCTCCCCCGCACTCGGCGGCGACCGATCGTGGTGACGTTTGTCCGGGTTCTGCCCTCCGAGTGAAATCCCACGGGCGTCCGGTTGCGGATTCCACGGCGAAGTCGGATTCCGTGCCTATATGAAAAAGGCCAAATCTTTGCCTTCCGTTGCCCGTTCATGGAGGTCCCATGCATGCCACCGCGGAACTCATCGGCGCCGCCGCCGGACTCGTCGGGCTCGGCGTTCTGACCCTCATGAGTGTGCGGAGCATCAGCCGCCGCTGATCGCCGGGAGCCGCGGCGAACGTGCACAAGGGTGCCCCTGGCGGACCGCGCGTGTGTAGCTTGGGCGTCGGTCTGAGACCCTGTTTCAGCCTGAGCAGCAATTTTTCACACCGGAAGGACGGTCGTGCACATCGTCATCATGGGCTGCGGCAGAGTGGGATCCGCTCTCGCCCAGACCCTGGAGCAGCAGGGGCACACGGTCGCCGTCATCGACCAGGACCCCACCGCCTTCCGGCGACTCGGCTCCGGGTTCGGCGGCCGTCGTGTGACCGGAGTCGGCTTCGACCAGGACACCCTGCGCGAGGCGGGCATCGAGGAGGCCGGCGCCTTCGCCGCCGTCTCCAGCGGCGACAACTCGAACATCATCGCCGCCCGGGTGGCCCGCGAGATGTTCGGCATCGAGAACGTCGCGGCCCGCATCTACGACCCGCGCCGCGCCGAGGTCTACCAGCGCCTGGGCATCCCGACCGTCGCCACCGTCCGCTGGACCGCCGACCAGATGCTCCGGCGTCTGCTGCCGTCGGGCGCGGAGCCGCTGTGGCGCGACCCCACCGGCGGTGTGCAGCTCGCCGAGGTGCACGCCTCGACGGCGTGGGTCGGTCAGCGGATCAGCCGGCTCCAGGAGGAGACCGGTGTGCGCGTGGCCTTCCTCACCCGGCTGGGCGAGGCGGTGCTGCCCACCTCGCAGACGGTGCTGCAGGAGGGCGACCTCGTGCACGTGATGATGCGTACGGACGACGTCGACAAGGTCGAGGCGGCGTTCGCCGAGGGCCCTGATGAGGAAGGCGGTCACTGATGAGGGTCGCCATTGCCGGTGCCGGCGCGGTGGGCCGCTCGATCGCGGGCGAGCTCCTGGAGAACGGGCACGAGATCCTGCTGATCGACAAGGCGCCGACGGCCATCTCGGTCGAGCGGGTGCCGCAGGCGGAATGGCTGCTCGCCGACGCCTGCGAGATCACGTCCCTGGACGAGGCGGCGCTCCAGCGCTGCAACGTGGTGATCGCGGCCACCGGTGACGACAAGGTCAACCTCGTCGTGTCGCTGCTCGCGAAGACCGAGTACGGGGTCCCGCGCGTCGTCGCCCGCGTCAACAACCCCAAGAACGAATGGCTGTTCAACGAGTCGTGGGGTGTGGACGTCGCCGTCTCCACGCCGCGTCTGATGTCCGCCCTGGTCGAGGAGGCGGTGAGCGTCGGCGACCTGGTCCGGCTGCTCCGCTTCAGCCACGGCGACGCCAACCTCGTCGAGCTGACCCTGCCGCCCGAGTCGGCGCTCGCGGGGACGCGGGTCGGCGCCGTGGAGTGGCCCGAGGACACGTCCCTGGTCACGATCATCCGCGGTACCCGCGTGCTCACCCCGACCCGCGAGGACTCCCTGGAGGCGGGCGACGAACTTCTCTTCGTGGCCGCCCAGGCCCGCGAGGAGCAGTTGGAGGACCTGCTGTCCGTCCGCCGCCAGGACACGGCCGGCTGACCCCGCGCTCTCGTGTACGTGGAAGGGGGCGCCCCGGGTTTCCGGGGCGCCCCCTTCCACGTACGCGTGGAGGACTCGGTCGAAGCGGTGGACTCAGTCGGCCGAGCGGCCGGCGGACTCCCGCTCCTTCGCCGCGCGCTCCTCGGCCTCCATCTCGGCGAAGACGTCGATCGGCGGCGGAGCCTTGGCGAGGAAGACCCAGGTGAGCCAGACCGCGAGCAGGAAGGGCGGGATCTTCAGCGCGACCAGGACCCAGCCGAGCTGGGTGGTGTCGGCCCACCAGTAGAGGGGGAAGAGGATCGCGCACTTGGCGAGCAGGATCAGGCCCCAGGCCCAGCTGGCCTTCGCGTACGCCTTCTTGCGGCCCGGGTTGCGGGTGCGCCAGGAGAGGTTCTCCTTGAAGACCGGGCCGAGGATCAGGCCGATCAGGGGCACGCCCGCGAGGGTCGTCACGATGTAGGCGAGGGCGAGGCCGAGCGTGTAGATCATGCCCGGCAGGTAGAAGTCCTTGGCGTTGCCCGTCATCATCGCGAAGACCACGCCGAAGGCCACGCCGAAGACGCCGCTGAAGGCGTGCTTGACGGTGTCCTTCATGACGAGGCGCACCACGACGAGCAGGATCGAGACGCCGACGGCCGCGATGGCGGCCGAGTGCAGATCCTTGTTGATCGTGTAGATCGTGACGAAGAGCAGGCCCGGGAGGACCGTCTCGATCATGCCCCGCAGACCGCCGAACGCCTCGAAGAGAGCGGCCTCGGTCACCGCCCGCGAGTCCTGGGCGTCTTCGGTCGGCTTGTCGAGCGACGTCACCGGCTACTCCCGTCCGAGGGGTCTGAGTTCGTACTTCGGATTGAACAGCACGCGGCGGCCCCGGCTCATCGAGATCCGGCCCGACGCGATCAGCTTGCGTCCCGGTTCTATCCCGACGATGGAGCGCCTGCCGAGCCACACCACGTCCAGGGGGGCCGAACCGTCGAACAGCTCGGCCTCCAGGGCCGGGACACCGGCTCTCGGGCGCAGCGTGACCGTGCGCAACGTACCAGCAACCGTGACCACCTGTCGGTCGTGGCAGTCACAGATGCGCGTGCATCCCGCGGTCTCGGTGTCCTCGCGCAGTTCCTCCGACTCCAGGTCCTCCTGCGACGAGGAGAGCCGGTCGAGCATGCGCCGGAACCGGCCCACCGGCTTTTCGGAACGAGGGACAGCGCTCATGTCTGAAGCGTACCGGGGGTCGCTGACAGCTACGTACCCGTGGTTCCGCCGCCCCAACCGGGACCCCTCGCCGCGGCTCACCGCTCGAACCGGTAACCCATCCCCGGCTCGGTGACGAAGTGCCGGGGGTGCGAGGGGTCCGCCTCCAGTTTGCGGCGGAGCTGTGCCATGTAGACCCGCAGGTAGTTGGTCTCGGTGCCGTAGGAGGGGCCCCATACCTCCTGGAGCAGCTGCCGCTGGCCGACCAGGCGGCCGGCGTTGCGCACCAGGACCTCCAGGAGGTGCCACTCGGTGGGGGTGAGCCGCACGTCGCGGCCGTCCCGGTGGACCTTCTTCGCGGCGAGGTCGACCGTGAAGGTCTCGGTCTCGACGACGACGTCGTCCTCGCCGGCCCCGGTGGGCTCGGCCCGCCGGACGGCGGCCCGCAGCCGGGCGAGCAGCTCGTCCATCCCGAAGGGCTTGGTCACGTAGTCGTCGGCGCCCGCGTCGAGGGCCTCGACCTTCTCGTCGGAGGAGTGGCGCGCGGACAGCACGAGGATCGGCACCCGGGTCCAGCCGCGCAGCCCTCTGATCACCTCGACGCCGTCCATGTCGGGCAGGCCCAGGTCGAGCACGACGACATCGGGGTGGCGGGCGGCGGCGAGCCGGAGCGCGGTGGCGCCGTCGCCCGCCGAGTCGACCTCGTACTTGCGTGCCTTGAGGTTGATCACGAGGGCTCGGGTGATCTGCGGCTCGTCGTCGACCACGAGGACGCGGGTCATGAAGCCTGCCTTTCCGGTTGGGCGGGTGCCGCGGCTCGCGCGGGCGCACGGGTGCGGGACGGGCCCACACTGAGGGTGAGGACCATGGTGAGGCCGCCCCCGGGGGTGTCCTCGGCGCCGAGGGTGCCGCCCATGGCCTCGGCGAAGCCGCGGGCGACCGCGAGACCGAGGCCCACCCCGGCACCGCGCGGGGCGTCCCCGTACCGCTGGAAGGGCTCGAAGATCCGCTCCTTGGCCTCGTCGGGGACGCCCCTGCCGCGGTCCACCACACGGACCTCGACACGGTCGCCGAGCGTGCTGGCGGAGACGAGGACGCGCCGGCCCTCGGGGCTGTACTTCACGGCGTTCTCGACGATGTTGGCCACGGCCCGCTCCAGCAGGCCGGGGTCGGCGGCGACCATGGGCAGGGTCTCGGGGATCTCCAGGTCGACGCTGCCCTCCGGGACGCCGCCGAGGGCCATGGGGACGACCTCGTCGACGTCGATCTCGCGGATCAGCGGGGTGACCGTGCCGGTCTGGAGCCGGGACATGTCGAGCAGGTTGCCCACCAGGTGGTCGAGCCGGTCCGCGCCCGCCTCGATGCCCTCCAGCAGCTCGGCCTCGTCCTCCTCGGACCAGGCCACGTCGTCCGACCTGAGGGACGACACGGCGGCCTTGATCGCGGCCAGCGGCGTACGCAGGTCGTGGCTGACGGCCGCCAGCAGGGCCGTACGGATGCGGTTCCCCTCGGCGAGCGCGCGGGCCTGTTCCGCCTCCTGCTGGAGCCGCTTGCGGTCCAGGACGACGACGGCCTGGGCGGCGAAGGCGGCGAGGACACGCCGGTCCTCGGCGGGCAGCACCCGTCCGGAGAGGGCGAGCGCGGTGTGGTCGCCGACCGGCATGTCCACGTCCGCGTCCTCGGGCAGCGCGGGCGGGTGCGGGCCCACGCTGCCGGCACAGCGCCACGGCTCCACGTCGCCGCCGCGCTCCAGGAGGGCCACGGACTCCATGCCGAAGGTCTCGCGGACCCGTTCCAGCAGGGCGTCCAGGCTGGTCTCGCCGCGCAGGACGCTGCCGGCCAGGAAGGAGAGGATCTCGGACTCCGCGCGCAGCCGGGCGGCCTGGTGGGTCCGGCGGGCCGCGAGGTCGACCACGGAGGCGACGGACACCGCGACCCCGAAGAAGATCACGATGGCCACGAGGTTCTTGGGGTCGGCGACGGTCAGCCGGTGCATCGGCGGGGTGAAGAAGTAGTTCAGCAGGAGTGAGCCGAAGGCCGCCGAGGCGAGCGCCGGAAGGAGTCCGCCCAGCAGGGCCGCCGCCACCGTCAGCGTCAGGAACAGCAGCATGTCGTTGGCGAGCCCGAGGTCCGCGTCACTGTGGGTGAGCAGCAGGGCCAGGAGCGCCGGTCCGGCGACCCCGACCAGCCAGCCCGCGAGGATACGGGTCCTGCCCAGCCGCGCGCCGCGCGCGACCGGCAGGCCGCGCCCCTTGCCCGCCTCGTCGTGCGTGACGATGTGGACGTCGAGGTCGGGTCCCGAGTCCCGGGCGACCGTGGCGCCGACGCCGGGCCCGAACACGTACTGCCAGGTCTTGCGCCGCGAGGAGCCCAGGACGATCTGGGAGGCGTTGACGCCCCGCGCGAACTCCAGGAGCGCGGACGGGATGTCCTCGCCGACCACGTGGTGGAAGGTGCCGCCGAGGTCCTCGGCGAGGGTGCGCTGGACGGCGAGTTCCTTGGGAGAGGCGGAGGTCAGGCCGTCGCTGCGGGCGATGTAGACGGCGAGGACCTCGCCGCCGGCGCCCTTCTCGGCGAGGCGGGCGGCCCGCCGGATGAGGGTGCGCCCCTCGGGTCCGCCGGTCAGTCCGACGACGATGCGTTCGCGGGCCTGCCAGGTGGAGCGGATGCCGTGCTCGCCCCGGTACTGCCGGAGGTACGCGTCCACCTGGTCGGCGACCCACAGCAGCGCCAGCTCGCGCAGGGCGGTGAGGTTGCCGGGCCGGAAGTAGTTGGACAGGGCCGCGTCGACCTTGTCCGGCTGGTAGACGTTCCCGTGGGCCATCCGGCGGCGCAGTGCCTGCGGCGACATGTCGACCAGCTCGACCTGGTCGGCCCGCCGGACCACTTCGTCCGGGACTGTCTCCCGCTGCCGGACGCCGGTTATGGACTCGACGACGTCCCCGAGCGACTCCAGGTGCTGGATGTTGACCGTCGAGACCACGTCGACACCGGCCGCGAGCAGTTCCTCCACGTCCTGCCAGCGCTTGGCGTTGCGCGAGCCGGGGACATTGGTGTGGGCCAGTTCGTCCACCAGGGCGACGGCCGGGGCGCGCCGCAGCACGGCGTCGACGTCCATCTCGGTGAAGAGCCCGCCGCGGTGCCCGAGCTCCGCGCGCGGAACCTGTTCCAGGCCGTGCAGCATCACCTCCGTGCGCGGCCGGTCGTGGTGCTCCACGAGGGCCACCACGCAGTCCGTGCCCCGTTCCACCCTGCGATGCGCCTCGGCCAGCATCGCGTACGTCTTGCCGACGCCCGGTGCCGCACCGAGGTAGATCCGAAGCTTGCCGCGTCCCATGGCCTCATTGTCTTCCCAAACGCACTGCGTACGCCGGGTCGACCCTACGACCGGAAGTCCCGACAAATCGGGCGCGGGGCGTGTGGGCGGCAGTCCTTGACGCATCCCTGATACGCCGGAGCCCCCGTCCGGCCGGGCCGCCGGGGCGGGCTCCGGGCGGCGGAGTGCCGACCGCCGGGTCCGGGGCCGGGGTGCCGACCACCGGGTCCGGGGCCGGGCCGCCGGCAGCGACAGCGGGGTCCCGGGGGCAGGCCGCGGGGTCCGGGCGGCGGTCCGCACGCCCGCCACCCGGCCCCGGACACCCGGTCAGTTCGGGTTGTCCCCGTGCGTGAGGGTCTCCCAGGCGACGAAGAGGTTGTTGCTCGCGGCCGGGCGGTTCTGCGCGGTCAGCCGCTCGGTGTTGGTCATGGCGTGGCCGAGCCGGTTGTGCAGGGCGTTGTGCCCCACCTCGGTGACCGGTCCGAGCCCGAGGTGCAGGGACCCGCCGCACAGCCAGCCCGGGGCGGCCTCGCCGAGCTGGTACTTCGCCTGGAAGCCCAGCGCGTGCCGCAGCCGCTCGCCGACGTCGGTGCCGTACAGGTCCTGGCCCTGGATGCGGCTGGTCTCGGCGATGTGCGAGATCGCGGAGATCCCGTACCCGGTGTGCGTGAAGTCGCGGCAGGTCTCCTGGGTGAGCCCGTTGACGAAGGTCGACTGGCCCTGCCAGTAGTTGACGATCTTCTGCGTGGTGTCGAGGTTCTGGCTCGGCACGGTCTTCGGCAGCGCGCCGTCGGACGAGAGGTAGACGTAGGCGGCCGTGCGGGTGCGGAACCTGGCCATCGCCCTGTCGTACGACGTCTTGTCCTCCAGGAAGACGGAGATGCCGACGGCGGCCTCCATCATCGACAGCTCCCAGTTGCCGTTGGAGTTCGAGCCGTTGATGACCTCGGGCAGGTAGACGGTGCGGAGCATCGTCGCGAAGCGCCCGGAGTTCGCCCAGCCGCCGTCGTACGTGTACTTGATGATCTCGGCGGCCTTGGGCCAGGACGAACCCGCCCAGCCGGTCTGCAGCGGCGCGTTGCTGTTGGTGTGGTCCTGGATGGTCGCCGACCAGGCGTCCATCAGCTCGATCGCCTTCCTCGCGTGGCGCGCGTCCCGGGTGACGTACCAGGCGAGGGCCTGGGTGTACGCGGCGATCGCGTCCTCGCGCTCGTCCGTGCAGCCGTTGTTGGGGTTCGAGTACGAGCCGCACTCGACGACCGCGCGGGGCTTGGGGGTGCGCGAGAGCGAGGCGTACTTGCCGGCCATCATCTGGTCGTACGCGCCCTTCCACGGCTGGGCGCCCGCGTTCACCTGCTGCCGGGCGAAGTCCAGCTGGCCCCGGGAGACGGTGACTCCGGGGTGGGCGAAGGCGGCGGGCGCGGCCTCGGCGCGGTCGGCCGCGGGCCAGGTGAGAACGCTCGCGAGGAGTGCGGCCGCGGTGACGAACAGCGCGGAACGCGATCCGGGACGGCGGCGGGGGCGTGACGGAGTGGGGGTGTTCGGCATCGTGGGGGAGCCATCCATTCCTGTATGTGAACCTGGAATGCCTCTGTGAACACAGGCGTTGAGCCGTGACCATAGGTACAGACCATGTCCGCGTCAAGAGGAGCGGTCGGCGGGGCAGCACGACGGCCCGTGGCGCCGGAACGACGTCCGGGCACCACGGGCCGAGCGGGCGAATTCCCGGAACGGGACCGGGCGGGCTCCGGGCTCAGGGCCGGAGGATCAGAGACCCCGGGGCTCCGGGCTCCGGGTCAGGGCTCCGGGTCAGGGCTCAGGCTCAGGGCTTGACGGTGAAGCCGTGCTCCTTTCCGAGCCGGCGCAGGGTGGTCTGCCCCGGAATGCCGTTGGCGTCGGCGCCGTCGAACCCGTACCGGCGCTGGAGGGCCGCGTACGCCTCGACGGTCCGGGAGCCGAACGACCCGTCGGCCCACTGGGCGGGCAGGAGCCCCTCCGCGACGAGTGCCTTCTCGACGACCAGGACGTCCGCCTTGTGCGTCTTGCCGCCCTGCGGCAGCGCAGGATCGCGCATCGCCGCGGCCACCAGGTTGCCGAGGTCGACGACCGGCTTCGCGGGTCCCGTGGGCGCGGCGCCGGAGCCCGGGCCCGGCTTGGGCGGCACCGGTGCGGCCTCGAAGAGGGCCGACCGGTCGATGGCGCCCGGGTCCCAGTGGTCGTTGCCGGGGATGTTCGCGTGGCCGTAGTGGCCGCCCCTGGCCATCCAGACCGAACGCGGGCGGTTGTTCGCCTCGGCGGCCGTCGCGGCGAGCCGGCCCGCCGGGAACGTGTCCGGGATCCCCCAGGAGCGGATGGCGGCCATCATCGCCCTGTACTTCGGTCCCGGCTTCCAGGTGTCCGTGAACGGCTTGGCCGCCCGCCCGAGCACCTCGATCTGGATGCAGACCTTCCCGACGCGGTTGGACCGGGTCGCGCCGTCGTTGCGCAACGCCCGGGCGCTCGCGTTCAACGGGCCGAACTGGCCGAGCCGGTCGGTCGTCGGGTCGTAGAGCAGGTGGGGCTCGGCGGTGACGCGGATGAGATGCGCCGCGACGGCACGGAAGGCGTCGTCGCCCGTGCCGCTCTCGGTGGTGTGCCAGACGACGCGGCCCGGGACCGACGCGTGGTCCATCGCGCCTCCGATGGTCCCGTCCCCCAGGCGCTGCGCCTTCTCGATCCAGATCGTGCTCATTCAGTCCCCCATGGCGTGTGCACAGGTCATCAAGTCCTGGTGGGGGCGAACGAGTTGATGGCCGAAAGACGCCGTCGCCCCACCGATTCCCAGGGTGACGGGGCGTAGTCGTCGCGCGTCCGGATCCGGCGAATGTTCACTCCAACGTGAACCCCGGCCACCGGGCGGGCCCGCGCCGGCACCTGGACCCGGTCACGGACTCCAGGTCCCGCCGCCGGCGCCGGTGGCACGAAGGGTCCGGTGCGAAGGGGGCCGGTGCGAAGAGGGCCGGTGCGAAGGAGTCCGGCGCGCCGGACCTGCACGGCGAGCGGCATCCCGCGAGGGCAGGAGGGTTCGGTGCCCCGTGCCGCCCGCCCGAGGCGCCTCTGAGCTCCGAGGGCCCTACGAGCCCGCGAACCCCAAGGGCCCCGCGAACGCCAGGAGACTGAGGGCCCCGAGTGCCCCGAGTGCCCCGAGTGCACGGACGGTCACCGGTCAGGGGGCAGTCACCGATCAGGAACCGGCCGGGGGAACGGCGACGGGCCGCACTCCCCGGAGGGAGTGCGGCCCGTCGCGCACTTCCGTGCTGCGGATTCCGCCGCGGCTAGCGGACCTCGGTGGTCTCCGGTCCGCGCTGGAGCTGACCCATGCCGCCGGAGAAGCGGGACCCGGCCTGCTCCTCCTGCTGGACGCCCTCGGCGACCATCTGCGCGTCGTCCGGGAGCTTCAGGACGATGGGGTCGCGCGGGGCCATCGGACCCTCGCCGCGCACCACGACGGTGTCCCGGAAGATCTGCTCCAGGAGACCGGCGGCCTGCGGCTGCACCGCGCCCTGCCCGGAGATCACTCCGCGCAGGAACCAGCGGGGGCCGTCGACGCCCACGAACCGGACGACCTGGAAGCCGCCCGTTCCGTCCGGCAGCTGCACCGGCACCTGGGCGCGCAGCTCCCAGCCGAGCGGGCCCTCGACCTCGTCGATGACACCGCCCTGCTGGGTGATTCCGGTGGCGATCTCCTCGCGCACCTCGCCCCAGATGCCCTCGCGCTTGGGAGCGGCGAAGGCCTGGAGCTGTACGGCACTGTCCCGCAGGACCACGGTGGCCGCGACGATCGCGTCGCCCGCGACCTCCACACGCAGCTCCATGCCGTCGACCCCGGGCACGAAAAGTCCGCCCAGGTCGACCCGGCCCTCGGCCGGCTCGCGGACCTCGGTGCTGTCCCAGGGTCCGTCGGGGCGCGGCTCCGGCTCGAGCCTCACGCGCTCGCGCTCCGCCCCGTCCGCACTGTCGACGCCGTCGACGACCTGCTCGGCCTCGCCCGCCGCGTCCTCGGCGGCACTGCCCTTCTTGCGACGTCCGAACACGTCACTGTCCTTCCCGGTCGGATACGACCGAAGCGTATCGATTCCCACCCGCTGTGCCGCCCACGGCGGCATGCCCGCCAGTGGACCCGAGGCCCCCTGCGGCCCGCGCCGAGTCGGGAAGTTCCGCAACCTCCTGGAAGCGCACCTTCTCGACCTGCTGAACGACCAGTTGGGCAATCCGGTCGAAGCGCTCGAACCGCACGGACTCGCGCGGGTCGAGATTCACCACGATCACCTTGATCTCTCCACGGTACCCGGCATCCACCGTCCCCGGGGCATTCACGAGAGCGACACCGCAGCGGGCGGCCAGCCCGGACCGGGGGTGCACGAAGGCCGCGTAGCCCTCGGGGAGCGCGATGCACACGCCCGTCGGCAGTACGGCCCGCTCACCGGGCTCCAGCACCCGGCTCTCCGTCGTCCGCAGATCCGCTCCGGCGTCACCGGGGTGCGCGTATTCCGGAAGCGGTACGTCCGGATCGACGCGCTTGATCAGCACGCCCACGGGAGCCCCGGTCACGGGTTCACCTCGAAGGCGCGGGCACGCCGTACCTGGTCGGGATCGTCCATGGCCGCCCGGATCTCCTCCTGGCGGCCGTTGTCGATGAAGTGGTCGACCTTGACCTCGATGAAGAGGGCGTCCGCGCGGACGGCCACCGGGCCGTCGGGGCCGCCGATGCGCCCCGTGGCCGACGAGTAGATCTTGCGTCCGGCCACGGCCGTGACCTCGGCCTCCAGGTGCAGCACCGTCCCCACAGGCACGGGCCGCACGAAGTCGGTCTCCAGCCGTCCGGTCACCGCGATGGTGCGCAGCAGCCAGTTCAGCGAACCGAGGGTCTCGTCGAGGGCGCTCGCGAGCACCCCGCCGTGCGCGAGGCCCGGCGCGCCCTGGTGGGCGGCCTTGACGGTGAACTCGGCGGTGATCCTCACCCCGTCGCCGGCGCGTGCCTCCAGGTGCAGGCCGTGCGGCTGCCCGCCGCCGCAGCCGAAGCACTGGTCGTAGTGCGCGCCGAGCAACTCCCCGGGGGCGGGCGCGTCGGGATGGCGCACCGGCGCCACGGCGTCGGCCGGGGGCCGCAGAGCTGAAGATGTACCACTCACAGGCGCAGACCTTACCTCCGCGTCAGCGGACGGTACGCACCGTGGCAGGCTAGGCCGTATGCAGCCTTCCGCCCCGCCGTACGAAGAACGTCTGACAGCCCCCCGCTCCTGGTGGCTCATCTGCCTCATGGTGGGTGTCTCGATGGCCCTGATCCTGCTGCCGTTCGGCACGCTGCCGCTGCTGGGCGGCCTGGTCGGCGGCACCGCGGCCGCGGCGGTGGTCGCCAGTTCGTACGGCTCCGCGCGGATCCGCGTGGTGGCGGGCTCCCTGATCGCGGGCGATGCCCGGATCCCCGTCTCCGCCTTGGGCGAGTGCCATGTCCTCGACCCCGAGGAGGCCCGCGCCTGGCGCACGGTGAAGGCCGACGGGCGTGCGTTCATGCTGCTGCGCGCCTACGTCCCGACGGCCGTGCGCGTGGAGATCACGGACCCCGCCGACCCGACTCCGTACGCGTATCTGTCGACGCGCGACCCGGAGGGTCTCGCCGCGGCGCTGGAGACCGCCCGCGCCTCCGCGTAGCCCCGTCCGGCGCCCGGACGGGAACCGGCCTCGAACCGGATCGGTCCCGATCGGTCCCGGATCGGTCCGGACGCGCCCGCACGGATGTGCCCCTCGCCGGGCGGCCGGGCGATCGACAGCCCGTTCGAGAGGTCGCGAGTCGGTCCGACCGGAGGTCGAACGCCGAGCCGACGCCGCACATCCGTCGCCGGTCGCCGAATCGCCGGTCGCAGGAGAAGTCCGTAGCTGGAACAGGTTCCGGAACCGGTCCGTCCAGCCCTTCGCGGAGCCGGTCCCCGCGGCGTCGGTCCGAACGGAGATTTTCCCTTTCACGGACCGGATCTTTGCCGGATGCGGCGGGCAGGGGCGCCCGGGCGGCTCAGCGATCGAATTCCCGGTTGATGTCGTCCATCGTGAGCGGATGCTCCGGCCGCTCCAGACGCGGCTGGGCGGGCAGGGCGTCCCACGGGACCTGCGCCTTGCGGAGGTCCTTGCGGATGCGCTCGGCGAGCTTCCTCGTGTCACGTCGGTTCATGAGCGCCCCCACCGCGGCCCCGACCATGAACGGCATCAGGTTCGGCAGGTTCCGGACCATGCGCTTCATGATCTGCTGGCGCAGTTCGCGCTTCATCTGGCCCCCGAGGGCCGCGTTGAGCGTCGACGGCTTGGTCACGTCGATGCCGCGCTCCTCCGACCACGAACTCAGGTAGGTGGTGGTGCGCTGCTTGAGGTTGCCCGGCGGCCGCAGGCCGTAGACCTCGTACAACTCGGCGATCAGTTTCATCTCGATCGCGGCGACGCCGGTGATCTCCGCGGCCAGCTCCGTGGGCATGGCGGGCGGAACGGGCAGCATCGCGGCGGCGCCGACGCCGGCGCCCACGGTGGACGTGGCGTTGCACGCGCCCGCGACGAGCTTGTCGGCGAGCTGCTCGGGCCCCAGGCCCGGGAACTGCCTGCGGAGCGCCTCGAGGTCCCGTACGGGGATACGCGGGGCGTTCTCGATGATCCGGTCGGTGAGGTACGCCAGAGCCGCTCTGGCCCGGCTGCCGCCCTTGCGGACGCCTTCCCTCACCCCGTGGCCCACGGCGGCCACCCGGCGTTTGGCGACAGACGCCTCGGGAACCGGCACCTCAAGGGCACCGGAGGCGCCTGTCGCGTCCACTGGTTCGAGCGAGGCCGGGTGGCCCCGCTCGTCATCACGTACGCCGTCCGAAGACGGACCGGCCGCTCCCTGGTCGCGGAAGCGGCGCTTCCAGGGCGGGGTCGAGCCAGTCACGGCCGACCCTGCCTCAGTCGCAGTCGCGGCAGATCGGCTGGCCGTTCTTCTCGCGGGCCAGCTGGCTGCGGTGGTGGACCAGGAAGCAGCTCATGCAGGTGAACTCGTCCTGCTGCTTCGGCAGGACCCGGACGGCCAGCTCTTCGTTCGAGAGGTCCGCACCGGGCAGTTCCAGGCCTTCGGCGGCCTCGAACTCGTCCACGTCGACAGCCGACGTCGACTTGTCGTTCCTGCGGGCCTTCAGTTCCTCAAGGCTGTCCGAATCGACGTCGTCGTCGGTCTTGCGTGGAGTGTCGTAATCCGTTGCCATGTCGCTCTCCCCCTCTGGGTGTCTGCGGTGTCTCCAGCGCACGTAACGCGTGAGAGGCCGGACTTGTGCCCGACCTGAGGCGGAGATTTTGCCTCACATCAAGGTCTGTTACTCAATCGACACCCAACCGGACTCGCGAAGAGTGATCGGCTTGGATGGCGAACGGGACCGTACACGGTCCGAATGCCGCACTTCAAAGGCGCCTCACCGTGTACTTCCCGTGATCTGGACCCTCGAAAACCCGGATTTTCCGGGCTTTCCGGGGACAACCTTGATCACGGAGAGTGGATGAGCGGAAAATCGCCCTTGTGATCGATCACACACGGGGGTGGTAGTCGCCCGCCCAGAAAATTCCGCGCAAAGCGAACATCCCCGTATGTCGGCGACATGCTCTCAGACAGGCAGGGTGACTCGCATCACCAGTCCACCTCCTTCGCGCGGTTCCGCGACGATGTGGCCGCCGTGCGCACGGGCCACCGACCGGGCGATCGAGAGGCCGAGGCCCACGCCCTTGTCACTGCCCGTCCGCTCCGTCCGCAGCCGCCTGAACGGCTCGAACAGATTGTCGACCTCGTACGCGGGGACCACGGGTCCCGTATTGGAGACGGTCAGGACCGCCTGTGCGTTCCTGATCTCCGTGGTGACCTCGACCCATCCATCCTGCGCCACGTTGTACCGGACTGCGTTCTGAACCAGGTTCAGGGCGATCCTCTCCAGGAGGACGCCGTTGCCCTGGACGACGGCCGCGGCACGCTCCCCGCGGACCTCCACGCCCTTCGCCTCGGCCTCGCCGCGCACCTGGTCGACCGCCTGCGAGGCGACCTCGGCGAGGTCGACCGGCTTGCGCTCGACGATCTGGTTGTCGCTGCGGGCGAGCAGCAGAAGCCCTTCGACGAGCTGCTCGCTGCGCTCGTTCGTGGCGAGCAGCGTCCTGCCGAGCTGCTGGAGCTCGACGGGGGCCGCCGGGTCGGACAGGTGCACTTCGAGGAGCGTGCGGTTGATGGCCAGGGGCGTGCGCAGCTCGTGCGAGGCGTTGCCGACGAACCTCTGCTGGGCGGTGAAGGCGCGCTGCAGCCGCTCCAGCATGTCGTCGAAGGTGTCCGCCAGTTCCTTGAGCTCGTCGTCGGGGCCGTCCAGCTCGATGCGCCGCGACAGGTCGGAGCCCGCCACCGCGCGCGCGGTGCGGGTGATCCGCCCGAGCGGGGAGAGGACCCTGCCCGCCATCGCGTAGCCGAAGGCGAACGCGATCACGGCGAGGCCGAGGAGCGCGAGCAGGGAGCGGCTGAGCAGGTTGTCGAGGGCGACCTGGCGCTGGTGGTCGATGCAGTTGGCGATCGCCTCGTTGAACTCGTTGAGCTGCTGGCTGGCGTTGGCCGCGCGGCAGGTCTCGCTGGTGACCTTGATCTCCTCGCCGCCGACGATCTTGAAGAGCGGTTCGCTCCCGGTGTTGATCGCCTGGGCCGCCAGCAGGTAGATGATCGACAGCAGCAGGATGCCGGCGATCAGGAACATGCCGCCGTACAGCAGCGTGAGCCGTATCCGGATCGTCGGGCGCAGCCAGGGGAACGGGGCTTCCGGCCGTCTCGGGTCCCAGGTCGGCTTCGGGGGCGCCTTCGGGGGCGCGGGCGTCGTGGCCACCACCATCAGATCCGGTAGCCGGAGCCGGGCACGGTGACGATGACCGGCGGCTCCCCGAGCTTGCGGCGCAGGGTCATGACCGTGACGCGCACGACGTTGGTGAACGGGTCCGTGTTCTCGTCCCAGGCCTTCTCCAGGAGCTGCTCCGCGGAGACGACGGCGCCCTCACTGCGCAGCAGCACCTCCAGGACGGCGAACTCCTTGGGCGCGAGCTGGACCTCCTTGCCCTCGCGGAAGACCTCGCGGCGGTTGGGGTCGAGCTTGATGCCGGCGCGCTCCAGGACGGGCGGCAGCGGCATGCTCGTACGCCGGCCGAGTGCACGCACGCGTGCCGTCAGCTCGCTGAACGCGAAGGGCTTCGGGAGGTAGTCGTCGGCCCCGATCTCCAGACCCTCCACACGATCGCTGACGTCTCCGGAGGCCGTGAGCATCAGTACGCGCGTGGGCATGCCGAGTTCGACGATCCTGCGGCACACGTCGTCGCCGTGCACCAGCGGGAGGTCCCGGTCGAGGACGACCACGTCGTAGTCGTTGACGCCGACGCGCTCCAGGGCGGCCGCGCCGTCGTACACGACGTCGACGGCCATGGCCTCGCGGCGCAGCCCGGTGGCCACGGCATCGGCGAGCAGTTGCTCGTCCTCGACGACGAGTACGCGCACGTCGCTTGTCCTTCCTCTGTCCACCCGCGTAGCGCCTCGCGCGCCCGCCGGCGGGGTCTGACTTGGGGGTCCCCGCGCCCGAGTGCAGCCGAGGGTGGGGAGGGTGGGACCCCATCCTGCCCTTTTCGGCCATAAGTCGGCTGTAAGGCGGCCGCGGGGGCCGGGAATGGGAGATTTTCTCGCGGGGTTGAGGTTTCCGCGGAAGGGAGCGGGGGGAGGACGGCTTTACACCCCGCGATCACGCTCTGCTTTTGCCGCACCACCATGCGGTACGCAACGGTCCGCTTCCGCAGGGCGGGCGTGGGTGTCCGGCACCGTCGCCGCCCGGCCGGGCTGCGCTGGGCACCCCGAGACGTGATCGCCCCTTCTTGACGGCACACCCCCGTGCCACCGACCCACGACCCAGGACGAGGGGGCGCAGCATGGACGCTTTCACCGCAGGACTTCTGCAGCGCATAAGGGCGACCGAGTCCGACCTGACGATGGCGCGCGAGACCGGCGACGACTTCCTCGCCGAGGTCGAGCAGGCGGAGCTCGACGACCTGCACCGCCTCGCAGCCGAGCACGGTGTTCAGGTCGGCGTGTCACACGTCTGACCGGTTCGTACGAGAGCGGGGCCCCGGCGGATCCGGACGGGGCCCCGCTCTCGTGCGTGGGGCCGGGCCGCGGCCTCTCGTGCCCGGGGTCCCCGAACCGTGCGGGACGGCCCCGCGGCCCGGTCGTCCCCGTGAGCGGCGGCCCGGCGGGCGGCGTCAGTCGTGCCAGGCGCCGAGTTCCTCCAGGCGGGCCTGGAGCGGCTCGAAGAGGCCTGGAGGGGCCGCGACGGTCAGCCCGGTGGAGACCGGGTCCCCGGGGCGCCCGCCGGTCAGCGCGCCCGCCTCCCTGGCGATCAGGTCACCGGCCGCGTAGTCCCACGGGTTGAGGCCCCGCTCGTAGTAGGCGTCCAGGCGGCCCGTGGCGACGTCGCACAGGTCGATCGCGGCCGAGCCGCCGCGGCGGATGTCGCGGACCTGCGGGATCAGGCGGCCGACGACCTCCGCCTGGCGCGCCCGGCGCGCGGCGAGGTAGCCGAAGCCGGTGCCGACGAGGGCCAGCCCGAAGGCTGGGGCGGGCCGCACGCGCGCGGGGCGGTCGTTCACGAAGGCGCCCTGCCCCAGCACGGCCCGGCACGTCTCCCCGCGCATCGGCGCGTGCACCACCCCGACCAGCGTCTCGCCGTCCTTGCGGGCGGCGATGGACACGGCCCAGGCGGGCAGCCCGTAGAGGTAGTTGACCGTGCCGTCGAGCGGGTCGATGACCCACTGGACGCCGCTGGTGCCCTCGGTGTCGGCGCCCTCCTCGCCCAGCACTCCGTCGTGCGGCCTGCGCTCGGCGAGCAGTCCGGTGATCAGTTTCTCGGAGGCGATGTCCATCTCGGTGACGACGTCGACGTCACTGGACTTGGTGGCGGCCACGCCGAGGTCGTCGGGGCGGCCGTCGCGCAGGAAGGCTCCCGCGCGAAGCGCCGCGTCGAGAGCCGTCTCCAGGAGTTCGGCCTTCAGGCGGTCGTCCGCTGTGGCGGTCATGTCGCTCCTCACGCGTACGGGCTGTCGGCGCCCGCGGCGGCGGGCCTGGGGGTCCGGGCCGGGCAGCAGCCCGCGGGGCACAGGTCGTGGCTCGCGCCCAGCGCGCCGAGGGCGCAGGGCTTCACGGCCGTGCCGCTCTCGGTGGCGGCCCGCTCCAGGACCAGCTCGCGGATCGCGGCGGCGAACCGGGGGTCGTCCCCTACGGTCGCCGAGCGGCGCACCGGCAGACCCAGCTCCGCGGCCTTGGCGGTGGCCTCGGTGTCGAGGTCGTAGAGGACCTCCATGTGGTCCGAGACGAACCCGATGGGCGCCATGACGACGGCGGGCACGCCCTCGCCGTGCAGCGCCTCGAGGTGGTCGCAGATGTCGGGCTCCAGCCACGGGACGTGCGGGGCTCCGGAGCGCGACTGGTAGACGAGCCGCCACTCGTGCGGGGTGCCGGTCCGCTCACGCACGGCGTCGGCGACGGTCGTGGCGACGTCCAGGTGCTGGCGTACGTACGCGCCGCCTTCGCCGTGGCCCTCCACGGGCCCCGAGGTGTCCGCGGACACGTCCGGGATCGAGTGGGTCGTGAAGGCGATGTGCGCGCCCGCGCGGACGTCCTCGGGAAGCTCGGCGAGCGACGCCAGGACTCCCTCGATCATCGGCTCCAGGAATCCCGGGTGGTTGAAGTAGTGCCGCAGCTTGTCGACACGCGGCGGCTCCAGGCCCTCGCCCTCCAGGGTCGTCAGGGCGGCCCCGAGGTCCTCCCGGTACTGCCGGCAGCCCGAGTACGAGGCGTACGCGCTCGTGGCGAGCACCAGGATCCGGCGGCGGCCGTCGGCGGCCATCTCGCGCAGGGTGTCCGTGAGGTACGGGTCCCAGTTGCGGTTGCCCCAGTAGACCGGGAGGTCCAGCCCGTGGTCGGCGAAGTCCTTGCGGAGGGCCTCCAGCAGGGCGCGGTTCTGGGCGTTGATGGGGCTGACCCCGCCGAACAGGAAGTAGTGCTGTCCGACTTCCTTGAGGCGTTCCTTGGGGATGCCCCTTCCGCGCGTCACGTTCTCCAGGAACGGGACCACGTCGTCGGGACCCTCGGGGCCGCCGAACGAGAGCAGGAGCAGGGCGTCGTAGGGGGTTGCATCGAGCGCGTCTCGCATGTCTCGATCCTGCCACCCGGCTCCGGCGGAGGGACAACGGCGGGGGGCCGGACGGCAGGCGGACGGGGAGGCGCCCGGAGGCCGTGAATGCGTTAGGGTCACCTAACTCGTAAGCTGTATCAGCCCTATTCACGCCTTACCGGATCCGACCGGAGACCTCGTGCCCAGCCCCTACCGCGCCCTGTTCGCCGCCCCCGGCTCCAGGGGCTTCACCACCGCGGGCCTTCTCGGCCGGATGCCGCTGTCGATGATGGGCATCGGCGTGGTCACGATGATCTCCCAGCTCACCGGCCGGTACGGACTCGCGGGGGCGCTGTCGGCGACCATCGCGCTGTCCGCCGCGGTGCTCGGCCCGCAGATCTCACGCCTGGTGGACCGGCACGGGCAGCGCCGCGTCCTGCGGCCCGCGACGCTGTTCGCGCTGGCCGCGTCCGGCGGACTGCTCCTGGCGGCGCACTTCGACTGGCCGGACTGGGTGCTGTTCCTCTGCTCGGCGGGCATCGGCTGCGTGCCGAGCGTCGGCGCGATGACCCGGGCCCGCTGGGCGTTCCTCTACCGGGACCGTCCGGAACTGCACACCGCGTACGCCTTCGAGTCGGTCGTCGACGAGGTCTGCTTCATCTTCGGGCCGATCATCTCCATCGGCCTTTCCACGGTCTGGTTCCCCGAGGCGGGGCCGCTGCTCGCGGCCTGCTTCCTGGCCGCGGGCGTGTTCTGGCTGACGTCCCAGCGCGCCACCGAGCCGCCGCCGCACCCGCGTGAGCACCACACGGGCGGCTCGGCGCTGCGCTCGGCCGGGCTGCAGGTCCTGGTGGCCACGTTCGTGGCGACGGGAGCGATCTTCGGCGCGGTCGACGTGGTCACCGTGGCCTTCGCCGACGAGGAGGGCCACAAGGGCGCCGCGAGCGTCGTGCTGGCCGTGTACGCGGCGGGCTCCTGCGCGGCGGGAGCCGTGTTCGGGCTGCTGCGCCCGAAGGGGGCGCCCGCCCGCAGGTGGGTGCTGGGCGTCTGCGCGATGGCCGTGAGTATGATCCCCCTCCTACTGGTCGGAAACTTGCTGTTCCTGGCCGTGGCGCTGTTCCTTGCGGGCCTGTCCATCGCGCCGACGATGATCACGACGATGGCCCTCGTCGAGCAGCACGTACCGCGCGCGAAACTGACCGAGGGCATGACGTGGGTGAGCACCGGACTCGCGGTCGGGGTGGCGCTCGGGTCCTCACTGTCCGGCTGGGTGATCGACACCGCCGGGGCGCGGGCCGGGTACGGGGTTCCGGTCGCGGCCGGGGCCGTCGCGGTCGCGGTCGGTTTCCTGGGGTATCGCCGGCTGAGCAGGCCGGTTCCGGAGCGGGGAGGGACCCATGAGCAGCACAGTGAGCGGGAAGAGCGGCACCTGGCGTAACTGGGCGGGGAACGTCACCGCCCGGCCGGCCCGCGAGGTCTCTCCGGCCTCCGTCGAGGAACTCTCCGACGTCGTGCGCCGGGCGGCCGAGGACGGACTGCGGGTGAAGCCCGTGGGGACCGGCCACTCCTTCACGGCGGTGGCCGCGACCGACGGCGTCCTGGTCCGCCCCGACCTGCTCACCGGCATCCGGCGGATCGACCGCGAGGGGGGCACGGTCACCGTGGAGGCCGGCACCCCGCTGAAGCGCCTCAACGTGGCCCTGGCCCGCGAGGGGCTGTCGCTCACGAACATGGGCGACATCATGGAGCAGACGGTCTCCGGCGCGACCAGCACGGGCACCCACGGCACCGGCCGCGACTCCGCCTCGATAGCCGCCCAGATCAAGGGTCTTGAACTGGTGACGGCCGACGGCTCGGTGCTCACCTGCTCGGAGAAGGAGAACCCCGAGGTCTTCGCGGCGGCGCGGACCGGTCTCGGCGCCCTGGGCGTCATCAGCGCGATCACGTTCGCGGTGGAGCCGATCTTCCTGCTGTCGGCCCGCGAGGAGCCGATGAGCTTCGACGAGGTCACGAGCTCCTTCGACGAACTCGTCACGGAGAACGAGCACTTCGAGTTCTACTGGTTCCCCCACACCGGGAACTGCAACACCAAGCGCAACAATCGCAGCGCCGGTCCCGAGCGGCCGGTCGGCGCCCTGCGCGGCTTCTTCGAGGACGAGTTCCTCTCCAACGGCGTGTTCCAGGTGGCCAGTCAGGTGGGCCGGGCCGTACCCGCGACGATCCCCGCCATCGCCCGGATATCCAGCCGCGCGCTCTCCGCGCGCACGTACACGGACATTCCGTACAAGGTCTTCACGTCCCCGCGCCGGGTGCGCTTCACGGAGATGGAGTACGCGGTCCCCCGCGCCGCGCTCGTGGAGACACTGCGCGAACTCAAGGCGATGGTCGACCGTTCCCGGCTGCGCGTCAGCTTCCCGGTCGAGGTGCGCACGGCGCCGGCGGACGACATCACCCTCTCCACGGCATCGGGCCGGGACAGCGCGTACATCGCCGTCCATATGTTCCGCGGGACGCCGTACCAGGCCTACTTCAGCGCCGCCGAGCACATCTTCACCGCGCACGAGGGCCGGCCGCACTGGGGCAAGGTGCACACGCGCGACGCGGAGTACTTGGCCGGGGCCTACCCGCGCTTCGGGGAGTTCACCGAACTGAGGGACCGGCTCGACCCGGAACGGCGTTTCGGGAACGACTACTTGCGCCGGGTGCTCGGAGCCTGACCGCGGGGGGTCCGCTCGCGCGGACCCTCGCGTGTGACGCAGCAAGGGAGTTCACCCGGCCGGTGGAGGACGCGCGGGCGTTCGCACCCGGGGCCGGAGAAGCCGGAGAGACCAGCGAGGGACGCGCGGGCGAGAGCAATCGGTTCGATTCAGCTGCATTTACGGTGATTCCGTGCGGCGCACCGCGCGCCATGGTCATCGAAACGTCGCCCCGGGTGGCCAACTCCCGCCCCCGGACAGAAGTTCGGCGGCGTGCTGATCCACGCAAGTGGCCCGAATGGAGTACTGTTGCGAGCCCTGGGTCCGGACACTCGCCAGGGCGTCCGGGGCCTTCCAGGACCGCCGGGAGGGGGCTCGTTGCACAGGGTGATGAGGTTCGTCACTTAGCGTTGCGAAATGGTAACCGTGCCATAACGGCGATCCCGGGCCCATGCCCGACACGCCGGGCAACTCGGCAAGGTTGTGGCAGGCTGCACCCGGGCAGGCCACACTCGACTAGCGGAAGCAGCGACGCACGTGACGTCGGCAGGCACCACCCGGGAGGTCCCCATGCCCGAACTGCGTGTCGTGGCCGTCTCCAATGACGGCACACGGCTGGTGCTGAAGGCTGCGGACAGCACGGAGTACACGCTTCCGATCGATGAGCGTCTGCGCGCCGCCGTCCGCGGCGACCGTCCCCGCCTCGGCCAGATCGAGATCGAGGTGGAGAGCCACCTCCGCCCCAGGGACATCCAGGCGCGCATACGTGCGGGAGCGTCCGCCGAAGAGGTCGCCCAGCTCGCCGGTATCCCCGTCGACCGTGTGCGCCGTTTCGAGGGTCCGGTTCTCGCCGAGCGCGCCTTCATGGCGGAGCGAGCCCGGAAGACTCCTGTCCGCCGCCCAGGCGAGACGACCGGTCCCCAGCTCGGCGAGGCGGTGCAGGAGAGGCTCCTGCTGCGCGGCGCCGACAAGGAGACCGTCCAGTGGGACTCCTGGCGCCGGGACGACGGCACCTGGGAAGTCCTGCTGGTCTACCTGGTGGCCGGCGAACCCCATTCGGCGAGCTGGACCTACGACCCGCCGCGGCGGCTCGTCCAGGCCGTCGACGACGAGGCGCGCTCGCTGATCGGCGAGTCCGACGACCTCGCGGCGGCCGAGCCCAGCTTCCCCTTCGTGCCGCGTATCGCCCGGCTGCCCCGCGACCGTCCGCTGGACCGCGCCCTGGACCGGCAGACCGAGCGGCCCGCCCTGCCCTCGCAGGCGTCCGAGTCGGACCTCGACGACAGAGCCGCCGAACGCGACTCGCTCACCAGCCTCCTGGAGGCGGTGCCGAGCTTCCGCGGCGACATGGTGGTGCCCGAGCGGCCCGCCGTCGGCTCCACGGCCTCCGCCGCGTCCGCGACGGAACTCCCGGGCGAGGAGCAGCCCGTACAGGAGCCCGAGGCGGAGGAGCCCCCGGCTCCCGCGGCCTCGGCGGGCTCCGCCTACGCGGACGTGCTGATGCCGCGCTCGGTGGGCAGCCACCGGGACCGGCTGGTCGGCTCCACCGACCGGCAGGCCGAGGCGGACGGGGTGCGCCCCGGACGCAGGGCGGCCGTGCCGAGCTGGGACGAGATCGTCTTCGGGACCCGCCGCAAGAAGCAGGACTAGGAACCAGGACGTGGAGAGGGCCCGCACCCCCGTGGTGCGGGCCCTCTCCGCCGTCACCGCCCCCGGACGGACGCCCCTCGCGGCACCAGGTCACGTGCCCCCAGGTCCCGTGCCCCCCGGTCGCGCCGCCCGCCGGGCGCCGCCGTCACTGCGGGTCGGGTCCCGTCGCTACGGGGCGCTTCTCGTCCAGCGACCACTCCGACCAGGAACCCGCGTACAGCGCCGCCGGGATTCCCGCGACCGCCAGCGCCAGGACCTCGTGCGCGCCGGAGACTCCGGAACCGCAGTAGACGCCGACCCCGGACGCGTCGGCCGCGCCCAGCGAAGTGAAGCGCTCCGCCAGCTCGGCGGCGGGCAGGAGCAGGCCGGATTCGGTCACGTTCCCGGTGGTCGGCGCCGAGACCGCGCCGGGAATGTGCCCGCCCACGCGGTCGATGGGCTCCACGTCCCCCCGGTAGCGCTCGGCGGCCCGCGCGTCGAGGAGCAGACCGGTACGGGCCAGTGCCGCGGCCCCGTCGGCGTCCAGGAGCGGCATCCCTCCGGGCACCGGCACGAAGGTCCCCGCGGCCGGAGCCGCCGGGCCGGACTCGACCGGACCGCTCCAGGCAGCGAGGCCGCCGTCAAGCACGCGCACCGAGGGATGACCCGTCCAGCGCAGCAGCCACCAGGCCCGTGCGGCGGCCCAGCCGAGCCCTCCGTCGTACACGACGACGTCCCGGTCCACGGACACCCCCGCCGCACGCACGGCGGCGCCGAACACCTGCGGATCGGGCAGCGGGTGCCGGCCCCCGGCACCCGCCGGAGCAGCGAGTTCCGAGTCCAGGTCCACGTAGACGGCACCCGGGATGTGCGCCTCCTCGTAGGCGGTACGCAGGTTGGGACCCCCCAGTTGCCAGCGGATGTCCAGCACCACGGGAGGGGTCGGACCAGCCAGGTCGCCGGCGAGTTCGGTGGCGGAGATGATGGCGTTCATGGCCACCATCCTCGCGCACGGGGTGGCCGCATCGTCCATGTCGGGCTACTCTGCTCGGCCGGGCCGCCCCGAACACGAGGCGTGCGGGAACGACCACGCGCCGTGCTGCCGAACCGACATCGGCGGGCAATCATCGGGAAACGGACGGGAAACAGCAATGCGGGCATCCGTGCGCCGGTGGGCCGTTCGGCCGGAGCGCGCCACGGGCCCGTTGGTGCGACCATCGGCACCGGGTGCACCAGTACGTGTCGGCAGCGCGCGCGTCGGCGGTACGCGCGTTTCGGAAGCGGAAGTCAGACGGCCCCACGAGGCGCCGAGGAGAGGGTGACGATGACCGAGGCATGGGGATCGGCCGGCCCGGACGACACTGCGTACGCGCCCGGCACACCCTGCTGGGTGAGCCTGATGGTGCACGGGATGGCCGCGACCCAGGAGTTCTACGGGGAACTGTTCGGCTGGGAGTTCCAGCCGGGACCGCACCAACTGGGCTCCTACCTGCGGGCGCAGCTCGACGGCCAGGAGGTCGCGGGCATCGGACAGCTGCCGCCCGACCTGCATCTGCCCATCGCGTGGACGCCGTACTTCGCCTCGGACGACGTGGACGAGACGGCCGCCTCGGTCCGGCAGTGCGGCGGCACCGTCGGCGTCGGTCCGCTGGACGTGGCGGAGGCGGGCCGCCTGGCCATCGCCTCGGACCCCTCGGGCGCCGTCTTCGGCGTCTGGCAGGCAGCGCGCCACCTGGGCACCGCCATCACCGGCGTCCCCGGCACGCCCAACTGGAACGAGCTGATCACCCGGGACTCCTCGGGCGTGGTCAAGTTCTACGAGACCGTCTTCGGCTTCGAACAGGAGCCCGTCATCTCGGCCGACTTCGACTACATCACCCTGCACATCAAGGGACGTCCGGTGGCCGGCATCCACGGTGTCGGCAACGCGCTCCCCCGCGACCGCGGACCCCACTGGATGACGTACTTCGAGGTCGCGGACGTGGACGCGGCGGTCGCGCACGTCGCCGACCTCGGAGGGCACACGCTCAAGCAGCCCCGGAACACCCCGCACGGCCGCATCGCCACGGTTGCGGACCCGGAGGGCGCGGTGTTCTCGATCGTGCGCACGAGCCGGCACAGCGACTGACCCGGCCGCGCAGCGACACCCCGCGGGCCGGCCGGCGAGTCCCGCGCGCGCGGGGCCGGTACTCCGAACGGGCCAGTGCCTCAGCGCCGGGACAGCGCGTCCACCGGCAGCACGTCGGGCGAGAGCGCACCGGCCCTGGCGGTCGACGAGGTCACCTGCTTGCGGTGGTGGCGCCGGCACAGCACCTCGTACCCGATGTCCTCCGCCTGGTTGACGTCGCCGACCACGACCTGGGCGCCCTCCACGACCATGTGCCCGCCCACGGTACGGGCGTTGTGCGTGGCGCGGGCGCCGCACCAGCACAGGGCCTCGACCTGGAGGACCTCGACCCGGTCCGCGAGTTCGACGAGGCGCTGGGAGCCGGGGAAGAGCTTGGAGCGGAAGTCCGTCGTGATGCCGAAGGCGAAGACGTCGACGCCCAGGTCGTCGACGACCCGTGCGAGCTGGTCGATCTGCTCGGGGGCGAGGAACTGGGCCTCGTCCGCGATCACGTAGTCCGCCCGGCCGCCCTGCGAGAGGTGGTCGACGAGGTACGCGTACATGTCCTGGTCGTCCTCGACCTCCACCGCGTCGGTGACCAGGCCCAGGCGGGAGGACAGCTTGCCCTCGCCCGCGCGGTCGTCACGCGTGAAGATGATCCCCTGGAGGCCGCGCGCCGAACGGTTGTGCTCGATCTGCAGAGCCAGCGTCGACTTCCCGCAGTCCATGGTTCCGGAGAAGAACACCAGCTCGGGCATGGTGGAGTGAGCACCTTTCGGTGTGAGTGACGCGGGGGGACGACAGGGGCAAGGAAGGAAACGAAGGCAAGCGATGCAAGGGGGACGACAGGGACGAGAGGGACAAGGCTGACAAGGGGCTCAGGACCGCACTTCGAGGAGCGGGACGTGCTGCTCGGCCGGCGTCATCGAACCGTGGTTGCCGACCATCAGCGACTCCTTCGGCTCGCGCTCCGAGGCGGTGATCAGGACATCGTCGCGGGCGGCCGCGACCACGTCTCCGATCCGGCCGTACACCCGGTCGTCGACCTGCGGGCCGAACCAGCCCGCGGCGATCGCCTCGTCCCGGGAGGCCACCCAGAACTGCTCGCCGAGCACCTCGCGCCAGCAGGTCAGCACGTCCGACTGGGCTCCCGGCACCGCGTAGACGTGCCGCGCGCGCCCCTCGCCGCCGAGCAGGGCGACACCCGCGCGCAGCTCCCAGTCCTCGTCGAAGTCGATGCGGTGCTGCTCGTCGAACGGGATGTCGATCATGCCGTGGTCGGCGGTGACGTAGAGGGCCGCGCGCGGCGGGAGCTGCTCCGCGAGCCGCTGGACCAGCCGGTCCACGTACATGAGCTGGCCGCGCCAGGCGTCCGAGTCGACGCCGAAGCGGTGGCCCTTGCCGTCGACCTCGGCGTAGTACGTGTAGACCAGGGAGCGGTCCCCCGCGGCCAGTTGCCCGGCGGCGAGGTCCATGCGCTCCTCGCCGGAGAGCCGGCCGTGGAACGTCCCGCCGCTGAGGGCGATCTTGGTGAGCGGGGTGTTCTGGAAGGTCGGCGAGGAGACCTGGGCGGTGTGCACTCCGGCCGCGTCGGCGAGCTGGAACACCGTGGGGTACGGCTGCCACACCTGGGGCGCCGTCCACGGGTTCCAGCGGAGCTGGTTCATCAGCTCGCCGGTCTCCGGGTTGCGTGCCGTGTAGCCGGGCAGGCCGTGGGCGCCCGGCGGCAGTCCGGTGCCGACCGAGGCCAGTGAGGTGGCGGTGGTCGCGGGGTACCCGGCCGTGATGGGCCGGCCGGTGCCGCCGCGGGAACCGGACAAAAGAGAGCTCATGAAGGGCGCCTCGTCCGGGTGCGCCTTGAGCTGCTCCCAGCCGAGGCCGTCGATCAGGAAGACGCAGTTCCGGTCGGCCGGGCCCAGCTCGGCCAGCGGGGCGGCCATGCCCGGCACGCCCATGCCCGCGGCCAGGGTGGGCAGCAGGTCCGCCAGGGAGCCCGACCCGTATTCGGGCACGGGGGCCGACTCGACGGCGAGCGGTTCCGGGTGGTCCCAGAATGGCTGTGCCATCAGCGCGTGACGTCCGCGGTCGCCTCGGAGAGGGACTGGGCGAAGGCGAGTGTCTGCCGCACGGCGTCCGGCCCGTCGCCCGCCTCACTGACCCGCAGGCTCAGGTCGTCGGCCGTCGAATTGCCCGTGTAGCCGTGGTCCGCCTCGCAGTTGGGGTCGCCGCACGCGGCGGGCTCCAGGTCGATGCGGGCGACCGCGCCCCAGCCGATCGTGAGGACGACCTCGCGGGGCAGCGTCCCCGGAACGTACTTCTCCGGGTTCGCGACGACCCGGCTGAGGACGACCGAGGAGATGCGGCCGAGCTTCACGGATTCGGTGGAGGTGGTCGCGTACGGCGTCGGGGACGTGCTGTCCGCCGCCTGCTCGTCGGTGTGACTCACGATGAAGCGGTTGCCCGTGAGGACGAGCACCGTCACATGGCGGCGCACCTCGTTCGCGTCGAACGTCGTCTCCTGGTGGACCAGATACGACCGGATGGGCTCGCCGCCCACAGCGGCCTCCACAGCCTCGGCCACGAGGGCCGGGTAGTAGCCGCTGCGCTCGATCGCCGCTCGCAGCCCCTGGGTCGTCGTACTGGTCTTGGCCATGACGTCCATCCTACGGGGGCGCACTGACTGCGAGGCACCGCTCAGTACACAGGAAGGGTGCGCGGGCCGAGGTCGTCGCGCGCGGGCGGCGGCGCGAGCCGCACGGCCGCGCCGAGGACGCTCAGGCCGTGCGGGGCGACCACGACGGGCTCCAGGGACACCGAGGCGACCTCCGGGTGGTCGTCGACGAGCCGGGACACACGCAGCAGCAGCTCTTCCAGGGCCGCGGTGTCGGCCGGTGCCGAGCCCCGCCAGCCGAACAGCAGGGGCGCGGTCCTGATCGACCGGACCAGCGAGGCCGCGTCCCGGTCGGTGACGGGGACCAGCCGGTGCGCGGTGTCCCCGAGCAGCTCGGACGCGGCTCCCGCGAGCCCGAACGAGAGCACCGCTCCGGCCGCCGGGTCGATGACCGCGCGCACGACGGTGTCGACGCCGCGCGGGGCCATCGCCTGCACGACCGGGCGGAGCTCCTCCGGCTTCCCGAAGAGGTTCGTCAACTCGGCGTACGCCCGGCGCAGTTGCTCCTCGTCCGCGAGATCGAGCCGTACGCCGCCAAGGTCCGCGCGGTGCCGCAGGTGCGGGGCGGTGGTCTTGAGCGCCACCGGGTAGCCGAGGTTCGCGGCTGCGGCGGCGGCCTCGTCGGGGGTGGGGGCGGGGCGGGCTCGGCGGACGTCGATGCCGTAGCGCGCGAGCAGGGCGCAGGCGTCGTCCTGGCCGAGGGTGGTGCCGCCGCCCTCCCCCACGGCCGGACCCGCCGTGTCGGCCGGGCCGTCGTCGGGGCCGAGGAGCCGGTGGATCTGCTCGACTGCACCCCTCTCGTCGATGTCCTCGTACTCGGGCACGCGTGCCGGGTTGGCGGCCTCGCGCCGCCACTGGCCGTACCTGACGGCCTCGGCGAGCGCGCGGACCGCCCGCTCGGCGGCTGGGTAGGCCGGGATGAGGCGGGTGTCGGCCACCGGTTCGGCCTCGGCGGCGGCCGGTCCGTCGGCGGCGGCGGTGAGGCTGCCGGCTGCGGCCCGTCCCTCGGCCGCGCGGTCGGCGGGGCGCTCTAGGGCGCGGCCGGACCGGTCGTCGTCGGGCGCGGGGGCTCCGGTGGTGCCGGTGCCGTCGCGCGTGGTGCCGGTCGTGGCGGTGCCGGTGCCGCCTGAGGCGGTGCCGGGCGGGGTTGCGCCGGTGCCGGTGCCGGGCATGGCCGCGGGGCGGCCCGCGGGGGGTGCGGTGCTGGTGGCCGCGGAGAGTGCGGCGGCCAGTCCGCCCAGTTCCACGTGGACGACGAGGACCGGCTTGGCGGGGGCCGACGCGGAGGCAGACCGGAGCGCCTCGGCGAGCGCCGCGTCTCCCGCCGAGGTCTCGCCGACCGCCGGGATCGCGGTGACCACGACGGCGTCGCAGCCGTCGTCGGCCAGCGCCTTCGACAGCGCGGCCCTGAAGTCCTCGGCCGAGGCGGCGGTCGTCAGGTCGCGCGGCGGCAGCGGGCGCAGCCCCTGGGCGAGGCACGCGTCGTAGGTCAGCAGCCCGAGCGACTCGGAGTTGCCGAGGATGGCGACCCGCGGTCCGGCGGGCAGCGGCTGGCGTGCCAGCAGCAGACCCGCGTCGACCAGCTCGGTGATCGTGTCGACCCGGATCACCCCGGCCTGCCGCAGCAGCTCGGAGACCGTGGCGTGCGGCAGCCGCGTGGCCCGTACGGCGTGCCCCTGCGGGGCGGCCCCGCCGTGGCGCGCGCCCTGCACGACGACCAGTGGCTTCGCCGCCGCCGTGCGGCGCGCGAGGCGGGTGAACTTGCGGGGGTTCCCGATCGATTCGAGGTACATCAGCGCGACGTCGGTGTCCGGGTCGTCGTACCAGTACTGCAGGACGTCGTTTCCGGACACGTCCGCGCGGTTGCCCGAGGAGATGAACGTCGACACGCCCGTCACACCCGTGACCCCGCCGCCGCGGCGGTGCAGCCGGGAGAGCAGCGCGATCCCGATGGCACCGGACTGGGCGAAGAGGCCGATCCGCCCGGGGCGCGGCATCTCCGGCGCGAGGGAGGCGTTGAGCCGCACGGCCGGGGAGGTGTTGATGACGCCGAACGCGTTCGGTCCGATGATGCGCATCCCGTACGTGCGCGCCCGGCGCACCAGGGCGCGCTGGCGCTCCCTGCCCTCGGGGCCGCTCTCGGCGTACCCGGCGGAGACCACCACGAGGCCCTGCACCCCGTGCTCGCCGCACTCGTCGACGACGTCGGGGACCCGGTCCGCGGGGACGGCGACGACGGCCAGGTCGACGGGCTCGGCGATGTCGCGCACGGAGCGGTGGGCCGTCACGCCGGCCAGCTCCTCCTCCTGGAGGGCGCCGTTCACCGCGTACAGGCGGCCGGTGAACCCGGCGTCCCGCAGGTTGTCCAGGATGCTGCGGCCCACCCCGCCGGGGTTGCGGCCTGCACCGATGACGGCGACCGAGCCGGGGGCGAGGAGCCGGGCCACCGACCGCGCCTCGGCGCGCTGCTCGCGGGCGCGCTGCACCGCCACCGACCGGTCGGTGGGTTCGAGGTCGAACTCCAGGCGTACGACTCCGTCCTCGAAGCTGCGCTTCTGCTGGTACCCGGCGTCCGTGAACACCTTGATCATCTTGTTGTTGGCGGGCAGCACCTCGGCGGCGAAGCGCCGGATGCCGCGCTCGCGGGCGACGGCGGCGATGTGTTCGAGGAGGGCCGAGGCGACACCGCGGCCCTGGTGGGCGTCCTGCACGAGGAAGGCGACCTCGGCCTCGTCGGCCGGGGCGGAGGCGGGCCGGCCGTCGGCGTCGATGCGGTCGAAGCGCACGGTGGCGATGAACTCGCCGCCGACGGTGACCGCGAGGCCCACCCGGTCCACGAAGTCGTGGTGCGTGAAGCGGTGGACGTCCTTCGCGGACAGGCGCGGGTAGGGCGCGAAGAAGCGGTAGTACTTCGACTCGTCGGAGACCTGCTCGTAGAAGCTGACCAGGCGCTCGGCGTCGTCGGCCTCGATGGGCCGCACGCGTGCGGTGCCACCGTCGCGCAGCACGACGTCGGCCTCCCAGTGAGCGGGGTACTCGTGCCGGTCGGGCTCGGTCTCCATGGCCCCCAGAGTACGGCTCTGATGCGACAACGGCGGGCCCGTGCACGCCGACCGCCGCCGCGCGCGGGACGCCGGAGGGCTCGCGTACGGCAGCGGCCCGAGGCAGTCTTGGGGGCCGGGGCGGTCCCGGGCACGGCCCCCGCACCCCTGGGGCACGCCCCGCGGTGTGAAACACTGGTCTAGACAACCTTGAGCCACCTGAAGGGCAGCATCACATGGCTGAGCGCCGCGTCAACGTCGGCTGGGCCGAGGGCCTCCATGCCCGCCCCGCCTCCATCTTCGTCCGGGCCACCACGGCCTCCGGCGTCCCCGTGACGATCGCCAAGGCCGACGGCGACCCCGTCAACGCCGCCTCGATGCTCGCGGTCCTCGGCCTGGGCGCCCAGGGCGGCGAGGAGATCGTGCTGGCCTCCGAGGCCGAGGGTGCCGACGCCGCGCTCGACCGCCTGGCCAAGCTGGTCGCCGAGGGTCTCGACGAGCTCCCCGAGACCGTCTGATTCACGGCCGTACGACGGCGGAGGGGCGGCACCCGGTCCGGGTGCCGCCCCTCCGCCGTCGTACGCCCCGCGTCGCCGGCCCGTTCACGCCCCCTGTCCGTGAACGGGCTCCGCGCGGTCCGCGTACGGGCTCCCGGCGGTCCGCGCACGACTCCGCGCGCGGGCTCGGCAGCGGGACGGACCCCGGACGGTCCACCGCGGCCGGCGGCGGGCCGTCGCGCGGCCCGGACCGCCGCCGCGTTGCTCACCGCGCCGCGCTGCCCACCGCGGCGCATTCCTCACCGCGGGTGGCGGAGATCCCCGCGGGAGCCGGGGTGAACCGGGTTTCCCGAAGGCTCCGAGCCATTTCCCCGTGGTCGCCGCCACCGCTCTTCACAGCGTACGGAAATGACGCGCCCGGAAATTCCGGGCACGCGGAGAAATAGGCAGCAGAAATGCGCTCCTGCCGAATATCTCTCTTTGTATACGGCTCCACTGTTAATTCCGCAGGCCCGCCGTGTTTACAGGATGTTGCGAGGTCCTCACACGCTCCGCGCGATCGCCGGTGCCGGGAAAGCGCAGTCGGTGCGCCGTCGCCGACCGCTCGGCGTGCAGCGCCGTGGCACTGCGCGCCCGGTCGCTGTCGCCGCGCGCCACGGCGTCCACGATGGCGCCGTGCTCGACCCAGGACTCGGCCGGGTCGAGCGGCGCCTCGACCGAGTACATCCAGGCGATCTTGTGCCGCAACTGCGTGAGCATCGAGGTCAGCGAGGCGCTGCCGGAGGCCTGGGCGAGCGTCTCGTGGAACCAGCCGCCCAGCGAGCGCAGATCCTCGCTGTTGCCCCGCCTCGCCCGCTCCTGCCCCAGCCTGACCAGGCCCCGCAGGACCTTCAGATGAGCCTCCGTGCGGCGCTGCGCGGCGCGCGCGGCCCCGAGGGGCTCCAGCAGCATCCGCATCTCCAGCAGATCCCCGGCCTCCTGCTCGCTGGGTTCCGCCACGCACGCGCCGGCGTGCCTGCGGGTGACGACGAAGCCCTCCGCCTCCAGGGTGCGCAGCGCCTCGCGCACGGGGACGCGCGAGACGCCGTAGCGACGCGCGAGCAGTTCCTCGGTGAGCCGACCGCCGCGCTCGTAGACACCCGAGACGATGTCGTCACGGATCGCCGTGCATACCGAGTGCGCGGGAATACGCATGACCGGACCTCCGCCTTAACCCCCGCGAAACGCGGTCGATTGACGCCTGTTCGGTGACTCTATTGCAGTGGGCGGGAAATTCCGATGCCGGGCTGGAATCCATGGCTATTTTTTGGACACACCCCACCTCTGAACAGGCAGTCCTCCGGTACGGATGCACGCGCGGGAGTGCGGCGCCGGACGGAATGGGACTTATGCCGACGGAGGAGGATCGGAGCCGGAAGAGCGGGCGGCAGAGGAGGGTGCTGGGGAGGAAGGGTGGGGGCTGGAGAGGAAGGGAGGTGGCGGCGGACGGGGGGCGGACACCGGTCCGAACGCGGACGCGCGAAGGCCCCGGCTCGGTGAGCCGGGGCCTTGGACGTCCGACGCGGCCTCGGGGGGCCGCCGGGGGGGACGCCGTACGCGTCAGAGGCTCACACCGTGCGAACGGAGGTAGCCGATGGGGTCGATGTCCGAGCCGTACTCCGCGCTAGTCCGCGCCTCGAAGTGCAGGTGCGCTCCGGTGACGTTGCCCGTGGCACCGGAGAGGCCGATCTGCGCGCCCGGGGCGACCGTCTGGCCGACGGAGACGCCGATCGACGACAGGTGCCCGTACTGGGTGTACGTGCCGTCGTTCATCCTGACGACGATCTGGTTGCCGTAGGCGCCGCCCCAGCCGGCCTCCACGACGGTGCCCGCGCCGACGGAGTGCACCGCCGTGCCGCTCGCGGCGTGGAAGTCGATGCCGGTGTGGCTCCCGGAGGACCAGACCGCCCCGCCCGCCTGGTAACCGATGGAGACATAGGAGCCGCTGATCGGGGAGGTGAACGCGTTCAGGCGCTTGCGCTCGGCCTCCCGGGCGGCGCGGACCTTGGCCTCGCGCTCCTTCTCGGCCTTGGCCGCGGCCTCCTTGGCGCGCTGCTTCGCGGCGGCCTCGGCCCTCTCGCGTGCGGCGGTCTCGTCCGCGGCGTGCTGCTGGGCCGCGGCCTGTGCGTCGATCTGCTCGGCGACCGAGTCGCCGATGGTGATGGCCTGGGTGAGACCGGTCGTCTCGACCGCGCTCTCGGCGGCGAACGCCGGAGCGGCCAGGGTGCCCACGACGCCGCTGGTGGCGAGTGCGGCGACGCCCATCGTCCTGCTGGTGGTGCGGTTCATGCGGCTGGGACGACGGTGCTTCCCGGTGGCGCGGGTGAACGCCATGAAGTGGCTGGTCCTTTCCTTCCTTCTCGCCTACCGGGTTAGCTGACGGGTTCGGAGCAGGAAGGTCTCCTACGGACCCCCTTCGGGAAGGGCGTCCGATTCACCCCAGGGACTGCGTACGGGTCCCCGGCTCCCCTGGCTCGCGCCGTACGGGGACTCGGCGATGACTGTCCGGTGCCGCGGGCGCGGCGCACTGCCTGACGAACAGCCGGATCGACGCTAGACGGACCCTCTTTCAATCGACAAACGGAACAGGGCTTTTGTAGCGCACGCCACAGGGCAGAAAGGCAACCTCCGTGGCAATACGGACAAACGGGGGCCCGGGTGACTCTTCAGTCACCCGGGCCCCCGGGGAAACGTCCGCGCTCCCCCGCGTCCACGCGGGGTCCAGCCGGTGTCCCGACCGCGCCCGCGCCGCGTCTACTCGGCGGTCACGACGGTGACTTCACCGATTCCGAGGGCCCGTACCGGCTCCTCGATCTGCGCGGCGTCACCGACGAGCACGGTCACCAGACGGTCCACGGGGAAGGCGCTCACCGCGGCGGCCGTGGCCTCCACGGTGCCGGTGGCGGCGAGCTGCTGGTACAGCGTCGCCTGGTAGTCGTCCGGCAGGTACTGCTCGACCTGGTCGGCGAGCGTGCCCGCGACGGCGGCCGCGGTCTCGAACTTCAGGGGCGCCACACCGACGAGGTTCTGCACGGCGACATCGCGCTCCGCGTCCGTCAGCCCCTCGGCCGCGAGGGTGCGCAGCACCTTCCAGAGGTCGTCCAGCGCCGGCCCCGTGTTCGGGGTGTCCACGGACCCGCTGATGGCGAGCATCGCGGCACCCGTGCCGTCCGGAGCCGAGCGCAGCACCTGGCCGAACGCCCGCACACCGTAGGTGTATCCCTTCTCCTCGCGCAGAACGCGGTCCAGGCGGGAGGTGAGGGTGCCGCCGAGGCAGTACGTGCCGAGCACCTGGGCGGGCCACACGCGGTCGTGCCGGTCCGCGCCGACACGGCCGATGAGCAACTGCGTCTGGACCGCTCCCGGACGGTCGACGATGACCACGCGGCCCGTGTCGTCGGCGGTCACCGGCGGCACCGGACGGGCCTGCGCCTGCGAACCGGTCCAGGCGCCGAGCGTCTCGCCGAGCAGGGCGTCGAGGTCGACGTCGGAGAGGTCGCCGACGACCACGGCCGTCGCGGTGGCGGGCCGTACGTGGCTGTCGTAGAAGGCGCGTACCGCGGCCGAGTCGATCGCCGAGACCGTCTTCTCGGTGCCCTGGCGCGGGCGCGACATGCGCGCGGACGCCGGGAAGAGCTGCCTGGACAGCTCCTTGGCGGCACGGCGGGCCGGGTTCGCGGTCTCGTGCGGGATCTCGTCGAGCCGGTTGCGCACCAGCCGTTCGACCTCGCTGTCCTCGAACGCGGGCGCCCTCAGGGCGTCGGCGAGCAGTCCCAGGGCCTTCGGCAGCCGGGAGACCGGGACTTCGAGGCTGAGCCGCACGCCGGGGTGGTCGGCATACGCGTCGAGGGTGGCGCCGCAGCGCTCCAGCTCGGCGGCGAAGTCCTCGGCGGAGTGCTTGTCGGTGCCCTCGGAGAACGCGCGCGCCATGATCGTGGCGATGCCGTCGAGACCCTGCGGCTCGGCGTCCAGCGGCGCCGCCAGGAGGACCTCGACGGCCACGACCTGCTGGCCGGGCCGGTGGCAGCGCAGGACCGTCAGGCCGTTGTCGAGCGTGCCGCGCCCGGGCTCCGGGAACGCCCAGGGCCTGGCCTCGCCGGCCTGGGGCTGCGGGTGGAACTCCATCGTGGCGAGCTCGGTCACTTGGCCGCCTCCTCATCGGTTGCGTCGGTGGCGTCGGTGGCTGCTTCCGTGTCGGCCTCGTCGGGGGCGATCGGCTCGTACACCAGCACCGCGCGGTTGTCGGGGCGCAGGCGGGCCTTGGCGACCTCCTGGACCTCCTCGGCCGTGATGTCCAGGACGCGCTGGACGGCCGTCAGCGCGAGCTGCGGGTCGCCGAACAGGACCGCGTACCGGCACAGTTCGTCGGCACGGCCGGCGACGGTGCCCAGCCGGTCCAGCCACTCGCGCTCCAACTGGGCCTGGGCGCGCTCCATCTCCTCGGCCGTGGGGCCCTCCTCGGCGAACCGGGCTAGCTCCTCGTCGACGGCCGTCTCGATCACCGGCACCTCGACGTCACCGGACGTCTTCACGTCGAGCCACCCCAGGGAGGGCGCTCCCGCGAGGCGCAGCAGCCCGAACCCGGCCGCGACGGCCGTACGGTCCCGGCGTACGAGCCGGTTGTAGAGCCGGGACGACTCGCCGCCGCCGAGCACGGTCAGGGCGAGGTCGGCCGCGTCGCACGCGCGCGTGCCGTCCTCGGGCAGCCGGTAGGCGGCCATCAGCGCACGCGCCGGGACCTCCTCCTCGACGACCTCGCGCAGTTGCCCGCCCATGGTCTCCGGCAGCGCGCCGTCACGCGGGGCGGGCTTGCCGTCGTGGCCCGCGATGGAGCCGAAGTACTTCTCCACCCAGGCGAGGGTCTGCTCGGGGTCGATGTCCCCGACGACGGACAGGACCGCGTTGTTGGGCGCGTAGTAGGTCCTGAAGAAGGCGCGCGCGTCCTCCAGGGTGGCCGCGTCCAGGTCCGCCATCGAACCGATCGGCGTGTGGTGGTACGGGTGGCCCTCCGGGTACGCGAGGGCTGTCAGCTTCTCGAACGCGGTGCCGTACGGGACGTTGTCGTACCGCTGGCGCCGCTCGTTCTTGACGACGTCCCGCTGGTTCTCCATCGACTCGTCGTCGAGCGCGGCGAGCAGCGAGCCCATGCGGTCGGCCTCCAGCCAGAGCGCGAGCTCCAGCTGGTGCGTGGGCATGGTCTCGAAGTAGTTGGTGCGCTCGAAGCTGGTGGTGCCGTTGAGCGAGCCGCCTGCGCCCTGGACCAGTTCGAAGTGGCCGTTGCCCTTCACCTGGCCCGAACCCTGGAACATCAGGTGCTCGAAGAGGTGGGCGAGCCCGGTGCGGCCCTTGACCTCGTGGCGCGATCCGACGTCGTACCAGAGGCACACCGCCGCGACCGGGGTCAGGTGGTCCTCGGAGAGCACCACACGCAGCCCGTTGGCCAGGCGGTGCTCGGTCGCTGTCAGGCCGCCGGAACCGGCCTCGGCTGTGGCCGTGTGACCCATGGGCATGTACGTCCCTTCGATCGCGGAGAACTGCTGGATTGCTACTGGTCGTGCCACTGTATGCAAGCGCGCGGACAGTCGGCGAAGTTCCCGCGTCGGGTACGCCGAGAGCGAGAACGCGCACCGGGCCCGTGGTCCGCACACCCGTACGGCCGGGCGGTCCGCCGTGCCCGGGGCGGGTGGTGCGGGGCGCCTGCGCGAGTGACCCTCCGGTGCCTCCGGTGCCTCCGGTGCCTCCGGTGAGTGTGGTGAGTGTGGTGCCCCCGGTGAGTGTGGCGCACCGTGACCGGGCGGGTGGCGCGGCGTCCTCCGCGGCCCGGTCCCGTGGGCTCGCGTGCCACGGGGGTGCGGAGTCGGGGACTCCCGCCACCGACCCGGAAGGACGTCTCCAGAACCGCTTCGGGATGTGGGGCAGCACGTCCCCAGGACCGCTTCCGGAGGTGTGACGAGGCGACTCCCGGACCGCTTCCGGAGGTGCGACAAGGCCACTTCCGGGCCGCTTCCGGAGGTCGGGCGGGGGGCCCGCGGGACGCCAACGGACGGGTCGTGGTCCACGTTGTCAGTACGCCGGTCCACAATGGACCGCGTCAGACACCCGTTCATGCCCCGGCAGAGACTGTGAAGGAGCCGCAGCAGCGATGGCCCGCCGCAGCACGAAGACCCCGCCGCCCGACGACTTCGAGGAGCGCATCCTCGACATCGACGTCGTCGACGAGATGCAGGGCTCCTTCCTCGAGTACGCGTACTCGGTCATCTACTCCCGAGCCCTGCCGGACGCCCGCGACGGCCTCAAGCCCGTGCACCGCCGCATCGTCTACCAGATGAACGAGATGGGTCTGCGCCCCGATCGCGGCTACGTGAAGTGCGCCCGGGTCGTCGGCGAGGTCATGGGTAAGCTCCACCCCCACGGCGACGCGTCGATCTACGACGCCCTGGTGCGACTCGCGCAGCCGTTCTCCATGCGCCTGCCCCTGGTGGACGGCCACGGCAACTTCGGTTCCCTGGGCAACGACGACCCGCCGGCCGCCATGCGGTACACCGAGGCCAGGATGGCCGACGCGACCTCCCTGATGACGGAGTCGATCGACGAGAACACCGTCGACTTCGCGCCGAACTACGACGGCCAGGAGCAGGAGCCCCAGGTCCTTCCGGCCGCCTACCCGAACCTCCTGGTGAACGGCGCGTCGGGCATCGCGGTCGGCATGGCGACCAACATGGCGCCGCACAACCTCGGCGAGGTCATCGCGGCGGCCCGGCACCTGATCCGCCACCCGGGCGCCGACCTCGAGACGCTCATGAGGTACGTGCCGGGCCCCGACCTGCCGACGGGCGGCCGCATCGTCGGCCTCTCCGGCATCAGGGACGCGTACGAGTCGGGCCGGGGCACCTTCAAGATCCGCGCCACGGTGTCCGTGGAGAACGTGACGGCCCGCCGCAAGGGCCTCGTCGTCACCGAACTGCCCTTCACCGTCGGCCCGGAGAAGGTGATCGCCAAGATCAAGGACCTGGTCGGCTCGAAGAAGCTCCAGGGCATCGCCGACGTGAAGGACCTCACCGACCGCGCGCACGGCCTGCGTCTGGTCATCGAGGTCAAGAACGGTTTCGTGCCCGAAGCCGTCCTTGAGCAGCTCTACAAGCTGACGCCGATGGAGGAGTCCTTCGGCATCAACAACGTGGCGCTGGTGGACGGCCAGCCGCTCACGCTGGGGCTGAAGGAACTGCTGGAGGTGTACCTGGACCACCGCTTCGAGGTCGTGCGCCGCCGCAGCGAGTTCCGCCGCACCAAGAAGCGCGACCGGCTGCACCTGGTCGAGGGCCTGCTCGTGGCCCTGCTCGACATCGACGAGGTCATCCGCCTCATCCGCTCCAGCGAGAACTCGGCGCAGGCCAAGGAGCGCCTGATCGAGCACTTCTCGCTGAGCGAGATCCAGACGCAGTACATCCTGGACACGCCGCTGCGCCGGCTGACCCGGTTCGACCGGATCGAGCTGGAGACCGAGCGCGACCGGCTCAACGGCGAGATCGACGAGCTGACCGGCATCCTGGATTCGGACGCCGAGCTGCGCAAACTGGTGTCGACCGAACTGGCCGCCGTGGCCAAGAAGTTCGGGACCGAGCGGCGCACGGTGCTGCTGCAGTCCGCGGGCACCGCCGCCACTGCCGTGCCGCTCCAGGTGGCCGACGATCCGTGCCGTGTGCTGCTGTCGTCGACCGGACTGCTCGCGCGCACCGCCAACGGCGACCCCTTCGGCGAGGGCGACGGCAAGCGGGCCAAGCACGACCTGATCGTCTCCGCCGTCCCGGCGACGGCGCAGGGCGAGATCGGCGCTGTGACGTCCGCCGGACGCCTCCTGCGGATCAACGTCATCGACCTGCCTCAGCTGCCCGAGACGGCGGCGGCGCCCACCCTCTCCGGCGGCGCCCCGGTCTCCGAGTTCCTGACCCTGGAGGGCGACGAGGGCATCGTCTGCCTGACGACGCTCGACGAGTCGTCGCCCGGGCTGGCCCTCGGCACGCAGCAGGGTGTCGTGAAGCGCGTGGTGCCCGACTATCCCTCCAACAAGGAGGAGCTGGAGGTCATCACGCTCAAGGACGGTGACCGGATCGTCGGCGCGACCGAGTTGCGCACCGGCGAGGAGGACCTGGTCTTCATCACCGACGACGCCCAACTGCTGCGCTACCAGGCCTCCCAGGTGCGCCCGCAGGGCCGTCCCGCCGGCGGCATGACGGGCGTCAAGCTCACGGAGGGCGCCAAGGTGATCTCGTTCACCGCGGTGGACCCCGCCGTGGACGCGATCGTGTTCACCGTCGCGGGTTCGCGCGGCACGCTCGACGACTCGGTCCAGACGACGGCGAAGCTGACACCCTTCGACCAGTACCCGCGCAAGGGCCGGGCCACGGGTGGAGTGCGCTGCCAGCGCTTCCTCAAGGGCGAGGACTGCCTGAGCCTCGGATGGGCCGGCCCCTCTCCCGCGCGGGCCGCGCAGAAGGACGGCACGCCCGCGCAACTGCCGGAGATGGACCCGCGCCGGGACGGCTCGGGTGTCTCGCTGGCGAAGACCGTCTCGGTGGTGGCGGGCCCCGTCCAGGCCTGACGGACCCCCGGCTCAGGCGTCCGCGTCGCCCGACGCCTGAGCGTCCGGGGCCAGGTCCAGGTCCGGTTCCGGGTGCGGGCCCACCTCCGGGTCCCGCTCCTGCACGTAGCGGAGGACGCCCCACATGCTGTGCTCGTCGGCGTGTGGGGCGTCGTCCTTGCATCCCTCCAGCTCCTTGGCGAGGGCCGGGGTGTCGATGCCCGAGCCGATGAGGACGAGTTGGGTGAGGCGTTCGCCCGAGGGCCACGGCTCCGGGTAGAAGCGCAGGAAGCGGCCCACCGCGTGCACCGCGTACCGGTTGCGGGGGTCGGCGGGACCGAGGTCGACGTACCCCTTGATCCGGTAGAGGCCCTCCGGTCTGCTGTCGAGGAACTCCATCAACCGCCGCGGCCCCAGCGGTACTTCCGAGACGAACGAGAGCGACGTGTAGGCGGAGTGCAGATGGCCGCGGTGCGCGTCCCCCTCCCCGCCGGCCGTCCCGATTCCCGACTCGGCCCCGCCCTCCGCCTCGTCCTCGGCCTCGGCCTCCTCCCGGTCGTGCGGAAGGTCGTCGAAGGAGAGCTGCCCGATGCGCTCCTCCGACGGACGGCAGTCGAAGAGGAACTCGGGGTCGACGCGCCCGTACGAGGCGGGCACGACGGCCGCGCGGTCGCTGAGCGTGCGGACCAGCCCGGTCACGCGCTCCAGGTCCGCGGCGCGGTCCGCCTTGTTGACCACGACGAGATCGGCGATGGCCAGGTGCCGGTCGATCTCGGGATGCCGCTCGCGCGTGGCGTCGAACTCGGCGGCGTCGACGACCTCGACGAGACCGCCGTAGACGATGCGCGGGTTCTCACTGGCCAGGAGCATCTTCACCAGCTCCTGCGGTTCGGCGAGGCCGCTCGCCTCGATGACGATGACGTCGATACGCGCCGAGGGCTGGGCGAGCCGGTCCAGGTAGACGTCGAGTTCACTGGCGTCCACGGCGCAGCACAGGCACCCGTTCCCCAGGGAGACGGTGGAGTCGCCGAGGGCACCCGCCACCGCCATGGCGTCGATCTCGATCGCCCCGAAGTCGTTGACGATCGCGCCGATCCGGCTGCCTCCGCTGCGGTGCAGGAGGTGGTTGAGCAAGGTGGTCTTCCCGGAGCCCAGGAAGCCGGCGAGAACGAGGACCGGAATCTGTTGGGGGCTCGCCTGACTCAACGCGCGACCTCTCTCACACCATTGCGTGCACCGGCTCACGAACCGGCTCTCACGACGGGAAACGAATGCCGATCCAGGATACGAGACGGTGGAAACGCCACGAAGTGAACGATTGTTAGCGGCGCTCGCGGGGCACACGTCTGACATGGCGCCGAGTTGCGCGACCCGCGCTTCCCCCCGTGCGCCTCCTCTCCGCCTCCCCGCCGATCAGAGCCGCTCGGCACCCTTGGGAGACGGCAAGCGCGCCGCCCACCGCTCCGTGTCGCCCGCACCCGACGACTGCCGGACGGTCGCCTGACTCGGGGGTTGACATGGCCAGACAGAGTTTGTGGAAGGGGCGGCTCGCGGCCGCTCGGTCCAGGTTCGCGTCCGCGAGCGACTCCGTCGCGGTGGCGGGCAGCCGGCACCGAAGGCGCGCCGCCCTCACCGAACAGCACCGACTCCACTTCGACCTGCTGTGCAAGGCCATGGACGACCCCGCTCTCGCCGCCGTGCTGAACACCTACGAGAGCGACGTCACGCCGGAGAAGCAACGGCAGTACCTCTTCGCCAACGCCCTCTATGTGAACGCCCTGTACTTCCATCGCATAGGCGCCCTGACGCGGCGCGAGCTCCACGGGCACTTCCGCATCATGTGCCAGAACCGGATCTTCCAGGAGTACTGGTCCGCGACCCGGCACCATCGGGAGAGCCTCCCGGACGCTTCCGAGGAAGCCGAACTCGGGCAGATGATGGACGACTTGATACAGGAACAGGCCGACTCCGACACCGACGAGTGGTGGGTCGTCGGTGAGCCGCCCGACGAGCCCTCGTAACGTCCCGAACGCTCCACTCCCCACGCTCGCCGTTCACGTCTCGGTGCACAGCGTCCGCGCTTCCTTGCAACGGTCAACGGCCCCAATGGGCGCTAATCATCCCAACGCCACCTGACGTCAAGGAAGGCCGGAAAAGTTCACTGGGCCACATGCCGTTTCTCACACACCACGAGCAACCGGATGGCTATTGTTGCCTTCGCTGCCCTCCCTGTGTGGTCGGGCACTCCGACGACCACCCAACGCGCTCGGAGATCGCCTCCGACGACCACGAATCTCGGAGTCCGCACGCTCCGAGGAACCTGCACAGCTCGGAGAAAAGCCATTCATCGAGCTATAAGGTTGGAAACTATCCGTGAAGATCGTGCGACGTGTCGGGGCTTCACCACGCGAGCGCGGGAGCGCTACTGGTCAGTCGTGCCCCGACATCTTTGAGCTCAGCGACGGCAGCTTCGCTGTCATCGGTCGAGAGGCCACCAAGGAACTCGACGCGGAGCTTCCGCCCGACGCTTCACGTGCCGACTACGAACGCATCGTGGTGATCACGCGCGACACCTTGGTGCGCGCGAAGGCGGACATCCCCGAGGCCTGACCGGACTCTCCGGACAGGGTTCACCTCGCCCTGGCGTGGTCGACCGACCCGGCATCAACACGATGCCGGGTCAATTTCGTTGTGCACGAACTCCGTTGACTGGACTATGTGCACGGTGCGCGACCGGGCCCTCCGCGCGTCCACCCATGCATGCGACGGCTCCAGGCAAGGCCCTCAAGCCACCGCGGGCACGGCCACCGGCGCACCCGGTCCCACGTAACGGGCCGCCGGGCGGATGATCTTCGGATCCTCGGCCTGTTCGAGGATGTTGGCGCTCCACCCCACCACCCGCGCCGCCGCGAAGGTCGGCGTGAACATCTCGCGCGGAAGCCCGCAGAGCTCCATGACGACACCCGCGTAGAACTCCACGTTCGTGTGCAGCTCACGGCCGGGCTTCAACTCCGCGAGGATCGCCTCCACCCTGCGTTCGACCTCAACAGCGAAGTCGACCAGCGGGCCGCCGAACTGCTCGGCGATGCCCCGGAGCATCCGGGACCTGGGGTCCTCCGTGCGGTACACGGGATGCCCGAAGCCCATGATGCGGTCGCCGGCGAGCACCCGTTCCCGGATCCAGGAGTCGATGCGGTCGGGCGTTCCGATCACGTCGAGGGTGTCCAGCGCCCTGCTCGGGGCACCACCGTGGAGCGGCCCCGAGAGTGCCCCCACCGCGCCGACCAGGCAGGCGGCCACGTCAGCACCTGTCGACGTGATCACCCGGGCCGTGAACGTTGACGCATTGAATCCGTGATCAATGGTCGAGATCAGGTACTGCTCGATCGCGCGGGCCCGCTGGGGCTCCGGCTCCGAACCCGTCAACATGTAGAGGTAGTTCGCCGCGTAGGGCAGGTCGTCACGCGGCTCGACCGGTTCGAGCCCCTGCCCGAGCCGGTACAGCGCGGTCAGCAGTGTCGGCACGGCGGCCGACGCCGCGAGCGCGTCGGCCCGTCGACGCTCGGTGTCGAGGTCGTACACCGGCTTGAACCCCCGCGCCGCACCGAGCAGCGACAGCGCGGTCCTCAGCCCGGACAGCGCCCCCGATCCCTCGCTCGCCGCGGCGATGACGGGCAGCGCCGCCCGTACCTCCGCGGGCAGCCGCCGCAGTTCGGCCGTCCGTGCGACGAAGGCGGAACGCTGCGCCTCGTCCGGGAGTTCACCGTGCATCAGCAGGTGCCAGATGTCCTCGAAGCCGCGTGTCCTCGCGAGATCGACGGCCGAGTACTGGCGGTAGTGGTAGAAGCCCTCGGTCCCTCTGACGTCACCCAGCACGGTGTCGGTGACGACGACGCCCGCGAGTCCTCGCGGTACATCGACAGGGGCGGTCTCGGCCCGGTTGATCGACATGCTTTCCTCCCTGGACTTGATTCGACTGTCCATGCTTGACTTATTTCTTGTCAATATTGATTGAATCAATATGAGACCTGTACAGATACGGTGGCCCGCATGAGGGATCAAGAACAGGACCGCACCTCCGAGAGCCGGCGCCTCAGCACTCGGGAGACGGCCGAACTGCTCGGAGTGAAGCCCGAGACGGTGTACGCGTACGTGAGCCGCGGCCAGCTCTCCAGCCGCCGCGGCCCCGGCGGCCGGGGCAGCACCTTCGACACCAGGGAGGTCGAGGCACTCGCCCGCCGCAACAGGCGCGAACCGGTGCGGAGTTCACCGGCGACCGGCACGCTCTCCGTACGGACCCGGATCACCCTGATCGACAAGGACCGGTACTACTTCCGAGGCGTCGACGCGGCCGAGCTGGCGGCGCGGCACTCGTACGAGGAGGTGGCCGAGTGGCTCTGGACGGGGGTCATGCGCCCCGGGATCACGTTCACCGCACCCGAGGCCTCGGTCGCCGTCGCCCGCCGCGCCGTGGGCGCTCTGCCCGAGCACACGGGCCCGACGGACCGGCTCCGCGTGGCGGCCATCGCCGCGGCCACCGCGGACCCGCTGCGCTTCGACCTCTCCGAGGAGGCGGTCCTCGGTACGGCGCGCAGCCTCATCCCCACCCTGGTCGCCGCCCTGCCGCCCAAGCGGCACGGCCGCCCGGACGACGGCCCGCTGGCCCACCGCCTGTGGGCAGGGCTCAGCGGCCGGACAGCCGACGAGGCGTCCCTGCGCGCCCTCGACACGGCGCTCGCCCTGCTCGTCGACCACGACCTGGCCGCCTCGACCCTCGCGGTCCGGGTCGCCGCGTCAGCGCGCGCCCACGCCTACGCCGCCGTCTCGGCGGGCCTCGGCGTCCTGGAGGGCCCTCTGCACGGCGCGGCCAGCGGTCTGGCGCACCGGATGCTCCTCGACGTCCTCGACCGCGGCTCGGCGGCACCCGTGGTCGAGGACGAGCTGCGCGCGGGCCGGCGCGTACCCGGGCTCGGCCACCGGCTCTATCCCGGCGAGGACCCGCGCGCGCGGGCGCTGTTCGCCCTGCTGGAGGAGGTCCCCGGCGCCGCCCCCGTGCTGGCCGCGGCCCGCGACGTCGTGACGACCACGGCCCGCCACGTACCTCTGCACGCCAACGTCGACCTGGCCCTCGCGGTCCTCACGGTCGCTTCCGGCATGCACGGCTCGGCGGGCGAGACGATCTTCGCCGTGGCGCGCACGGCGGGCTGGATCGCGCACACGCTGGAGGAGTACGGCGAGGCCCCGCTGCGGATGCGCCCCAGCGGTCAGTACGTGGGCCCGCGGCCGCCCCAGCCCCTTCCGGGGCGGTGACACTCCCGCCCCGTACGTCACCGTCGTTCAAGTCAGGTTAGGCTCACCTCTGTGAGTACGTGCGCCAAGGTCTCCCGGGACCTGGAGGAGCCCCTCGCGGGGACCGCCGCCACTGCGAGAACCTGGCTCCTGATCGAGCAGCCGGGCCCCTGGGGTGCTGACGCGCTGACGTCGAGCCACCTGGACCCCGTGCTCGGCCGCGCCCTGGAGAAGGCCGCTGAGGGCATCGGCGTACGCATCGCGCTGATCCGCCGCCCGGGACGCCACGCCGACTGCCGCACCATCTCCGAACGCCGGGTGTACGCGGCCCACACCGCGCCGGGGAACACGTGGCTCCACCAGGCCGTCACGTCCGACCCCCGGCGCCTGCTCGACCTCGACTTCGCCGGGCTGGGCGCGGGCCTGCCTGGCACCTTCGACTCCGCTCTCGACGGCCGCCCCCACACCGGGGAACCGCTGGCCCTCGTCTGCACCAACGGCAAGCGCGACCGCTGCTGCGCGCTCCTGGGCCGCCCACTCGCCGCCGAACTCGCCGCCTCCGGGGTGGAGGGCGTCTGGGAGGTCACGCACCTGGGGGGCCACCGCTTCTCCCCCACGGTCCTGGTGCTGCCGTCCGGGTACGCGTACGGGCGCGCCGAGGCGCATGCCGTCAAGGAGGTGCTCCAGGGCGTGCGGGAAGGGCGGGTCGTCACCGAGGGGTGCCGGGGCAGCTCCGCCTGGGAGCGGCCCGGGCAGGCCGCGGAGCTCGCGGTGCGCACGGCCGCCCACGAGTACGCGGCGGGCGTGCTCGCCGTCGTCGGCACGGCCGGCGCCGCTCCTCGCTGGGAGGTCACGGTCGCGCACACGGACGGCCGCCGATGGCTCGTGACGGTGGCCCGGGGCGCCTCTCTGCCGCCCCGCCCCGAGAGCTGCGGCTCGGCCCTCGGCTCCCCCGCGCGGATGGACGTGATGGCGGTCAGGGAACTGACCGAAGCCGTCCCGGAGCCTGCCGACGCCGGCTGACCACGGCCCGCACGAGTACCACCCACACCCCCTCGGGCGCCGGACGCGCTTCCCCGTACCGTCATGGCATGAGTCCCACGCCTCCCGCACGACGACTGCGCCTCGGGATGCCGAGGCGGATGTTCTCGCAGGTGCTGCTGATGCTGGTGGCGATAGCCGCCGGTGTCGCGGTCCTCGCGACGGGTCTGTTCCTCGCTCCGCTCAGCGAGCAGTTGGACGACCAGGCGATGCGCCGCGCGCTGGCGATCGCGCAGACGACGGCGGCGCAGCCGCGGCTCGCCGAGGAACTGACGTCGACGCCCGCGTCGGCGGACGGACCCGTGCAGGCCGAGGCTGAACGGATACGCCTGGCCAGTGGCGCCGAGTACGTCGTGGTCATGAACATGGACGGCGTGCGCTGGTCGCACACCAACCCCGCGGAGATCGGCGAACGCGTCTCGACCGATCCCCGGCAGGCGCTGGCGGGCCGGGAGGTCATGCAGATCGACAGCGGCACGCTCGGCCGCTCCGCACGCGGCAAGGTGCCGCTGCGCGACGACGAGGGGGACATCGTCGGGGCGGTCTCCGTCGGCATCGAGTACGACAGTGTGCGGGCCCGGCTCATCCATGCGATCCCCGGTCTGTTCGCGTACGCGGGCGGGGCGTTGGCGGTGGGGGCGCTGGCCGCCTATCTGATCTCCAGGCGGGTCCAGCGACAGACGCGCGACCTGGCCTTCTCCGATATCGCGGGGCTCCTGGCGGAGCGCGAGGCGATGCTGCACGGCATCCGGGAGGGCGTCGTCGCGCTGGACCGGGAGGGCCGGATCCGGCTCCTCAACGACGAGGCGGGGCGCCTGCTCGGCATCGGCGACGAAGCGGTGGGCGAGCCGTTGGCCGAGGCGCTGGGAGAAGGCCGTACGACCGACGTGCTGGCCGGCACGGTGACCGGGACCGACCTGCTGACGGTCCGAGGTCAGCGGGTACTCGTCGCCAACCGCATGCCGACCGACGACGGCGGTGCCGTGGCCACCCTGCGCGACCGCACCGAGGTGGAGCGGCTGGGCCGCGAGCTGGATTCGACCCGGGGGCTGATCGACGCCCTGCGCGCCCAGGACCACGAGCACGCCAACCGGATGCACACACTGCTCGGACTGCTGGAACTGGAGATGTACGAGGAGGCCGTCGAGTTCGTCGGAGAGGTGGTGGGCGAGCACAGGGCGACCGCCGAGCAGGTCACCGAGAAGATCCACGATCCCCTGCTGGCCGCCCTCCTGGTGGGCAAGGCCACCGTCGCCGCGGAGCGCGGAGTGGCTCTGCGGATCTCCGACGGGACGCTGCTGCCCGACCGGTTGATCGATCCCCGGGGTCTGGTGACGGTGATGGGGAACCTCGTCGACAACGCGCTCGACGCCGTCGCGGGCACCGGCCACGCGCGCGTGGAGGTCGAACTGCGTGCAGAGGGGCGCACGGCGGTCCTCACGGTGCGCGACACCGGACCGGGCATCCCTTCCGGACAACGCGAGTTGATCTTCACGGACGGCTGGTCCACGAAACAGCCGCCCGCCCACGGCAAAAGGGGCATCGGTCTCTCCCTGGTGCGACGGCTCGCCGAACGGCAGGGTGGCAGCGCACGGGTCGCGGAGGCGGACGGAGGCGGCGCGGTGTTCACCGTCGTGCTCCCCGAGGCGCTGGCGGATCCGGGCCTCGCCCCGGAGCCCGCCGCCGGCTTCCTCCTGGAGAACTTCACCACGTCCGTCGAAGGGGCCGCAGAAGAGGCCGCAGCAGCCGCAGAGGAGTCGCGATGATCGAGGTACTGGTCGTGGACGACGACGTCCGGGTCGCCCGGGTCAACGCCGCCTACGTGGCCAAGGTCGCGGGGTTCCGCGTCGCGGCCGAGGCGCACTCCGCCGCGGAGGCGCTGCGGCGGTTGGAGGAGCTGCCGGACCTGGACCTGGTGCTCCTCGACCACTACCTGCCCGACGAGACGGGGCTCGCGGTCGTCCGGGAGATGCGCAGGCGCGGCCATCAGACCGACGTGATCATGGTGACCGCGGCCCGTGACGTCTCGACCGTCCAGGCGGCGATGCGCCACGGCGCGCTCCAGTACCTGGTGAAACCGTTCGCCTTCGCGGGGCTGCGGGCCAAGTTGGAGGCGTACGCGCACCTGCGCCGCACGCTCGACGGGGGTGGCGAGGCCGAGCAGTCCGAGGTCGACCGCATCTTCGGCGCCCTCTCCGCCGGTTCGGAGCCCGATCTGCCCAAGGGCCACTCCCCGACCACCGCGGAAACCGTGCGCCGGGCGCTGATGACGGCCGAGGGGCCCCTGTCGGCCCAGGATGTCGCCGACGGCACCGGGCTCAGCCGGCAGACCGCCCAGCGCTACCTGAAGCTCCTCGAGCGCACCGGACGGGCCACGCTGTCGCTGAAGTACGGTGACGCGGGCCGCCCGGAGCACCGTTACGTCTGGGCGACCCGCGCCTGAGGACACGGCCGGGGTCCGGGGGAAGCAACCGTGTCCCTCCTCCGTACGGGCCGGCAGGGGAGTTCAGCCGTACGAGGGTCGGCGGGCGGCCGCGCCGCGAACCCCGCCGGGCCCGTTGTCGCCGGGCCCGCATCCGGTGTCCGCCACGCAGGGACGACCGCCCCGAGCACCTGCCGCCCGCCCCCGCGGTCGGTCGGCGGGGCGGGTGGGCGTGCCCATGCCCCGGGACGGTAGAGAGCGTGGCGGCCACGGCATCAGTCTTGTGGGCGCAAGGCGTTCTTCTGCTCGCAGAAGGGTGTTGTGCTCGTTCTGCTCGCGCTAGAACACTGGAGCCGACAGCGCGGGCCCACCGGTCGCCCGGGCTCGGGGAGAGAGGCCCGATGATTGACGTCCTGGTCGTCGACGACGACTTCCGTGTCGCCGAGATCAACGCCAAGTACGTGGGCAGAGTGCCCGGTTTCCGGGTGGTCGACCGCGCGCACAACGCCGCCCAGGCACTGGCCGCGGTGGCCCGCGGGTCCGTCGACCTGATCCTGCTCGACCACTACCTGCCCGACCGGACCGGCCTCGAACTCGTCCAGCAGATGCGGGAGATCGGCTACGGGTCCGACGTCATCATGATCACAGCGGCCGGCGACGTGGAGACCGTGCGCACCGCGATGCGCCTCGGAGCCCTGCACTACCTGGTCAAGCCCTTCACCTTCGCCGCGCTGCGCACCCGGCTCGACTCGTACGCCGCCCTGCGCCGCACGGTCGACCGGGTCGGCGACCGGGGCGTTGCCGGGCAGGAGCAGGTCGACCGCATCTTCGGCGCGCTGCGCACGACACCGGTCCCTTCGTCCCCCGGCCTGCCCAGCGGCCATTCGGAGCCGACGTCGGACCTGATCTGTGCTGTCCTGCACCGGGCCGACCACCCGCTGTCCGCCCACGAGGTCGCCGCCGAGACGGGCCTCAGCCGCTCCACCGCTCAGCGCTACCTCCGCCATCTGGAGCAGGCGGGGCGTCTTCACCTCTCCCTCAAGTACGGCGACACGGGGCGCCCCGAGCACCGGTACGCGTGGGTGAAGCCCTGATCGTCCCGTGATGCCCGGGCTGCCATGCACCCCCGTACGCCCGCACGATCCACGGGCGCACGGGGGCTCCCTCGGTGCCTCAGCACCGGGAAGTCGCTGGCCGGACCCCCCTTGTACGCGTGGAACTCAGACCGCGCCGGCACCCGTGAGCGCCCGCACCTCGGTCTCCGCGTGCTTGGCCTCGTCCGGCGGCTCCGCCGAGGTCACCGTGCCCAGCCAGCCCGCGAGGAAGCCCAGGGGGATCGACACCAGGCCCGGGTTCTCCAACGGGAAGTACTGGAGGTCGACACCGGGGAACAGCGAGGCGGGGCTCCCCGTCACGACCGGCGACAGCAGGACGAGCACGAGCGCCGGCCCGAGCCCTCCGTACACGGACCACACGGCGCCACGGGTCGTGAAGTTCCGCCAGAACAGCGAGTACAGGAGCACGGGAAGGTTCGCCGACGCGGCCACGGCGAAGGCGAGTCCCACGAGGAACGCCACATTGAGGTCGCGCGCGAGCAGGCCGAGCGCGATGGCGACAACTCCGATGCCGACCGCGGCGGTTCGTGCGACGGCCACCTCACTGCGGGGCTTGGCGTGCCGGCGGCGCAACGACGCGTACAGGTCGTGGGCCACGGACGTCGAGGAGGCGAGCGTGATCCCGGCGACCACCGCCAGAATGGTCGCGAAGGCGATCGCGGCGACGATCGCGAAAAGAACCGTTCCTCCCGAGGAGGCCGGTCCGCCACCCAGGTCGAGCGCCAGCAACGGAACCGCCGTGTTGCCCGACGCGTTCGACCCGCGCACGGTGTCGGAGCCGACGATCGCGGCGGCCCCGAAGCCCAGCACGATCGTCATCAGGTAGAACCCGCCGATCAGGCCGATCGACCAGACGACCGAGCGGCGCGCGGCCCGGGCCGTCGGAACGGTGTAGAAGCGCGACAGGATGTGCGGCAGACCCGCGGTGCCGAGCACCAGGGCCAGGCCCAGGCTGATGAAGTCCAGACGGGCCGTCCAGTCCCCGCCGTACTTGAGACCGGGCGCGAGGAACGAACTCCCGTGTCCGCTCCGCTCCGCGGCCGTACGCAGCAACTGGTTGAAGTCGCCGTGGAACCTGACCAGCACGAGCACGGTGAGCGTGATCGCCCCGCCCATCAGGAGGACCGCCTTGACGATCTGGATCCAGGTCGTGGCCCGCATGCCTCCCATCGACACATAGACGATCATCAGCGCGCCGACCCCGATGACCGTCCAGGCCTGCGCCGCCTCGCTGGTACCGCCGAGCAGCAGCGCGACCAGACTGCCGGCGCCCACCATCTGCGCCACCAGGTAGAGAACGGAGACCGTCACCGAGGACGTTCCCGCGGCGATCCGCACCGGGCGCTCGCTCATCCGGGCGGCGACCACGTCGGCCAGCGTGAACCGGCCGCAGTTGCGCACGAGTTCGGCGACGAGGAACAGCACGACGAGCCACGCCACGAGGAAGCCCACCGAATAGAGCAGCCCGTCGTAGCCGAAGAGAGCGATCAGCCCGGAGATTCCGAGGAACGAAGCGGCCGACATGTAGTCGCCCGCGATGGCAAAACCATTCTCCATCGGCGAGAACAGTCGTCCGCCCGCGTAGAACTCCTCCGCCGAGCCATGCCGATGACGGCTCACCCAGGTCGTGATCGCCAGCGTGACCGCCACGAACACGCTGAAGAGCAGCAGTGCCAGCGTCTGATGGTTCCCGGTCACCGCTCACCGCCCGCGACGCCGCGCGTCAGTTCCTGCGTGTCCCACCGCAGATCGAGCGCCGCCCGGTCCCTGCGCAGCCGTGCGTGCCGCGCGTAGGCCCAGGTGAACAGGAACGTCGTGAGGAACTGACCGAGTCCCGCCAGCATCGCCACGTTCACCGCGCCGGCGACGGGCCGCGCCATGAGGCCCGGTGCCGTCGTCGCCGTCACCACGTAGGCCAGGTACCAGCTGAAGAAGACGGCGACAGCCGGGACGACGAACCTGCGGTAGCGGCTGCGCACCTCCTGGAAGGCCGCGCTGCGCTGCACCTCCAGGTAGACGTCGGCCGCCCGTGCCGCGCGGTCGTCCTGCTCCTGGCGCGCGGGCGGCACGGTGGGAGCGGGCGCGCCCGTGCCGTCCAATTCACCCCAGCCGGAGGCGAGCGCGTCGTACCAGGGGTCGTCGATCCGGACCCTTCCGGAGTCGGGACCGTCGTACTTCTCCACCGAACTCTCCTTGTCCGCTGCCCGTTCCGGCCGCGTGTCCCAAGGATGGACAGATCGGGAAGATCCCTGACTCTTCTCTCCGCGCTCTTCACCCCATCAGGTGACTCAACCCCCTGGTGGCCGCACGAGTCCGTTACGGAAGGCGTAACGGACCGCCTGCGAGCGATCCTTGATCCCCGTCTTGGCGAAGAGGTTGTTGATGTGGGTCTTCACCGTGGCCGTGGAGACGTGCAGCGCACGGGCGATCTCCTGATTGCTCAGGCCGTCGGCGATCAGGACGAGGACTTCCGTCTCCCTCGCGGTGAGCCCGTCCGCCGCCGGCGCGGACCGCTCCGGCTCGGCTGGTTCCGGCCCCGACAGCCTTTCCAGCAGCCGCCGTTGGATGCTCGGCGACAGCCCGGCGTCTCCGGACAGCACACTCCGCACGGCCCGGACGATCTCGTCCCCGTCCGCGTCCTTGGTGAGGTAGCCGCGTGCCCCCGCACCGAGCGCCGGGAACAGCGACGCGTCGTCGTCGAACGTGGTGAGCACCACGACCTGCGTCCTCGGATACTCGGCCCTGATGCGCGCGGTCGCCTCCACTCCGTCGCAGCGGGGCATGCGCAGGTCCATCAGCACGACGTCCGGGTCGAGTTCCGCGACCAGTCGGACGGCCTCGTCACCGTCGGCGGCGGCACCGACGACCTCGATGCCGGGCAGCAGACCAAGCAGCATGACGATGCCCTCGCGCACCACGGTCTGGTCGTCGGCCACGACGACCCGGGCAGGCGCCCCGCCGTCCTCCGTCATACGGGCACCCTCAGCGTCACCACGAATCCCTCCTCGCCCGGGCCCGCCTCCAGCGATCCGCCGAGCAGCTCGGCCCGCTCCCTCATGCCCAGCAGACCGTATCCGGCCCCGGAGTGCGTGAACTCCCCCGGCGGCGCACCCGAATCCCTCACGTCCAGGGTCACTTCGTGCTCGCCGTACTCGAGCCGTATGCGGACGTCGGCGCCCGGAGCGTGCTTCCTGACGTTCGTCAGAGCTTCCTGCGCGACCCTGCGTACCGCCTGCGAAGCCTCGGCCGGCAACGGGCGCCGTTCACCCGTGACGGTGACCTCGGCATTCTCCGACTCCGCGACGAGCTCGCTCAGGAACTCCTCCAGCGGCGTCATCTCGCCCCGCAGTGCGGAGAGTGCCTGCCGGGTCTCCGCGAGGCCCTCGCGGGCCATGCCTCTGGCGGCCACGACACGGTCGAGGATCTGGTCGCGTCCCGCCCCTCTCTCGATGAGCAGCCGGGCCGCCTCCAGGTGCACGAGCTGGGCGGAGAGGCTGTGGGCCAGGACGTCGTGGATCTCCCGAGCGATCCGGGCCCGCTCGGCGAGTGCGGCCGACTCCGCCTCGGCGACCCGCGCGGCCCGCTCCTGGGCGAGCAGCCGCTGGGCGTTCCCCCTGGCCTCCGCGTCCAGCCTGAGGACGTACCCCGCCAGGGCGAGACCCGCCGTGGTGGCCAGCACGGTCGGCCAGCCGCCGCGATCGACCGCCGCATAGGCTCCCAACGCCACCGAGGTCGCCGGCAGTGCGGCCACCAGCGGCAGCCTTTCCATGGCACTGATGGCACACCCGCACCACAGGACGACGGCGGCGGCTCGCAGGCCCGCGCCCTGCGCCAGCACCGCGAGGGCGAGCAGCAGCGCGAGCAGCAGCGCGGAGGGCAGCAGCCGGTGTTCGAGGGTGGTATTCCAGAAGCCCCGGATTCCGAGCCCGCAGACGACCGCCCCGAGAGCTGCCCAGGCGATCTCCCATCCGTGCAGGTCACTGTCCGTGAACGTGACGCCGAGGAGGACACCGAGGGCCACGAGGCGTGTACCCCAGGCGAGAGCGCGCCTGACCCCGGGCAGCCCCGCTCGGGACAGCGCTTCCCGAGAGGGCCAGCGCAGCCAGACGTTCTCGGTCACACGGGCTCCTTCTTCACGGACCTGGGCAGGCCGTCACCGTATGCCGCGCCCTTCTCGATCACCGGGCCCAGTGACCGCGCGCGGTGGACCAGTGCCCCGGAGCGAATCAGCAGCGTGACCGCGAGCGCCAGGAGCAGGGCGGAGGTGTCCTGTCGTAGACCGAGGACGGCTCCCACTCCGAAGAGGGCGGCCCGCAGGGCTATGCCGACCGTCCAGACCGCGACACCGGTCCTGGTGGTCCTGCTCCACAGGACACCGTCGGGCGTCCGCCAGAGCGTCGTCGTCCATGCCCACCCCAGGCCGATCGCCGCCCCGATCAGCAGTTCTGCGGTCAGGAGAAGTGCTGAGGCGGTCCGATGGTGCGGGTCGAGCAGAGCCGGCTCCCGCAGCGCGAGGAAGACCAGAACCGCAGGCAGGAGCCACCATCTCCGGTCGGCGTCCATGCGGCGGGTGCCGAGCTGGCGGGTGATCACCAGAACGGCCACGGCGAGGATCGCCAAGGCGTCGACAAGCCCGGACATCGCGGCCTCCGTGTGCGGGGAAGAGCGGTGTCGGCGGCGGACGCCGGCGACGTCTTCGACGCTACGGAAGCGGGCGGGGCCGCAGATCGGACCCCGGGTGGATCATGGGTGGATTCCGACAGCACCCGGTCTCCACCCTCGGGTGGAGATGCCCCCCGGGTGGAGATACCCCCGGCTGAGACGCCCCTGATGGGAGGCGCCACCAAGGGGGCCTCCCGTCCGTCCGATCAGGGCAGGGGCCTGTCGGCGACCTCGACCCTTGCCGCCCCCGCCGATCCTCCGTACACCGGTCCCTCGCACACCGATGCTGCCGATCCGACCTCGTCGGCCGTGACGGTCGCGCCAGCCGTGTCGACCCGGTCGCCCCCGTTCGCGCAGGCGGGTCTGGTTGCCCCGTCACCCCTGGCGGGTCCGGTCGCCACCGCAAGCCGTGTCGACCCCGTCACCGAAGTAGCCCTGGCCGGCTCGGTCACCCTCGCAGGTCCAGACCGCCCAGACCCGCCGGGCTGTCCGGGCCGCCCGGGCGGTCTGGCATCCGCTCGCCGACCGCCTACGCGTCGATGCGCGAGCGGTCCAGCGTGGCGGCCGAGCTGGAGATGAACTCCTTGCGCGGCGCGACGTCGTTGCCCATCAGCAGGTCGAACACCTGCTCGGACGCCTCCAGGTCGGAGATGTTGATCCGCCGCAGGGTCCGGTGCCGCGGGTCCATGGTCGTCTCGGCCAGCTGGTCGGCGTCCATCTCACCGAGGCCCTTGTAGCGCTGGATCGAGTCCTTGTACCGGACGTTCTTCCGCTGGAGTTCGAGAAGCGTCTCCCGCAGCTCACGGTCCGAGTACGTGTAGATGTACTTGTCCTGGCCCTTCTTGGGCTGGCTCAGCTCGATCCGGTGCAGGGGCGGAACAGCCGCGAACACGCGCCCCGCCTCGACCATGGGCCTCATGTAGCGCTGGAAGAGCGTCAGCAGCAGGCAGCGGATGTGGGCCCCGTCGACATCGGCGTCCACGAGCAGGATGATCTTCCCGTAGCGCGCCGCGTCCAGGTCGAACGTACGACCCGACCCGGACCCTATGACCTGGATGATCGCACCGCACTCGGCGTTCTTGAGCATGTCCGTGACGGACGACTTCTGGACGTTGAGGATCTTTCCGCGAATCGGCAGGAGCGCCTGGAACTCCGAGTTGCGGGCGAGCTTGGCCGTACCGAGCGCGGAGTCCCCCTCGACGATGAAGAGCTCACTGCGCTCCACGTCGTCGCTGCGGCAGTCTGCGAGCTTGGCGGGCAGCGAGGAGGACTCCAGGGCCGTCTTCCGGCGCTGCGCGTCCTTGTGCTGGCGGGCCGCGATCCGCGTGCGCGCTGCGGCGACGGCCTTCTCCATGACGACGCGGGCCTGCGCGGCGGCGTCCCGCTTCGTGGAAGTGAGGAAGGCCTTGAGCTCCTTGGTGACCACGTTCGTCACGATGCGCCGGGCCGCCGAGGTGCCGAGCACCTCCTTGGTCTGGCCTTCGAACTGGGGCTCCGCGAGCCGCACGGTGACGACGGCGGTGAGACCCTCCAGCGCGTCGTCCTTGACGATGTCGTCCTCGGCCACGCGCAGCAGCTTCTTCGACCGCAGCACCTCGTTGACCGTCTTCACGACGGCCTGCTCGAAGCCGGCCACGTGCGTGCCGCCCTTGGGCGTGGCGATGATGTTCACGAACGACCTGAGCGTCGTGTCGTAGCCGGTCCCCCAGCGCAGTGCCACATCCACGCCGAGCTCACGGGTGACCTCGGTGGGGGTCATCTGACCGTGCTCGTCGAGGACGGGCACGGTTTCCTTGAAGATGCCCTGCCCGGAGAAGCGGAGGACGTCGCAGACCGGCTTGTCCGTGGCCAGGTACTCGCAGAACTCACTGATTCCGCCATCGAAGCGGAACGACTCCTCGCCCTTGCTGCCGCCGTCGCCGAGTCCGAACTCGTCGCGGACCACGATGGTCAGCCCGGGGACGAGAAACGCCGTCTGGCGGGCACGCTGGTGCAGGTGCTCCAGGGAGAGCTTGGCGTCCTTGAGGAAGATCTGGCGGTCGGCCCAGTAGCGCACGCGGGTACCGGTGCGGGTCTTCGCGATCCGCTTGAGCTTGCGGAGGCCGTTCGAGGCGTCGAACGCGGCGTCGGGGCCGTCCGCCTTGAAGGCACCCGGAGTGCCCCGCCGGAAGCTCACCGCGTGCGTGTTGCCCCCGCGGTCGACCTCCACGTCCAGACGCGCCGACAGGGCGTTCACGACCGAGGCACCCACGCCGTGCAGACCGCCGGAAGCCGCGTAGGAGCCGCCTCCGAACTTTCCACCGGCGTGCAGCTTGGTCATGACGACCTCGACGCCGGACATGCCGGTCTTGGGCTCCACGTCGACCGGGATGCCCCGGCCGTTGTCCCGCACCTCGACCGAGCCGTCGTCGTGAAGGATCACGTCGATGTGGTCGCAGTAGCCTCCGAGAGCCTCGTCCACGGAGTTGTCGATGATCTCCCAGAGGCAGTGCATCAGGCCACGACTGTCGGTCGAGCCGATGTACATGCCAGGGCGCTTCCGCACGGCCTCGAGCCCCTCGAGGACGAGCAGGTGCCGCGCGGTGTAGTTGGAACCGTCACGGTCTGCTCCGGTCAGCAGGGCTGTGGACGGCACGGACGTCTCGGCGGTCACGCGGTTCGCTCCTCGCTGAATTTCAGATGGGGCCCTTTTGGGTAAGGGCACGGCTTCGGTCGCCGGTCTGAGGGTACCGAGGCCTGGTAGAGCCGTTGTAACGCCACCCTCGTCCAAAGTCACACTAGTCCAGAGTCGCATGCCTGTTCGATCCCTCGATCGGGTGAAGTACATATCACGTTCCCTTCGGGGCATGAACCATTTAGGCTCCGGGCACGTCCTCATGAACAACCGGCAAGCCAGCCGGGAGGACCGAACCTGACAGAGCGCGAACCCGTAAGACACGAAGAAACGCAATACGGCTCATTCGCCGCCAACCGGCAGCAGACAGCCGACTCGAAGATTTTTTTCGAGGAAGAGCCACGAGCGGGAACGTTTTCGGCCTGGTTGGATGTTGACCCTGGTACGACAGCTCGTCGAGCTAGAGAAGAGGCGACGTGACTACTGTTCTGACCCCCGCGAGCCCGCTGACGGCCGCTGACCGCTGCGACCGTTGCGGCGCCCAGGCATATCTGCGCGTCGTCCTCCTCAGCGGTAGTGAGCTGCTCTTCTGCGCCCACCATGGGCGCAAGTTCGAGCCGGAACTCAAGAAGGTCGCTGCTGAGATACAGGACGAGACGGAGCGGCTCACGGCCGCCCCGGCAAGCGCCAACGACGAAGAGCACTGACACTTCGCGTTAGACGACGAGCCGACTCCGGCACAGGCCGGTGACCGGAAGGCCGCTCCTGGCCCCAGGAGCGGCCTTCCGTCGCTCGTGCACGGCATCGTGTCAGTGCACGCTCAGTGGCCTGTTCCGAGCGCCCTGACGACCTCGGAGACCCTCGTGTAGACACCAGGGCTGCCGGCGAGCCCGCAGCCGTTCCCCCAAGACACCAGACCGATCAGCCGCCCTTGGGCGACCAGCGGGCCCCCGCTGTCCCCCTGGCAGGCGTCCTTGCCGCCGGCCTCCTGGCCGGCGCACACCATGGAGGCGGCGATGTACTCGCCGTCGCCACCGCCCGGATACGCCTCCGAGCAGGCCGCGTCCGAGAAGACCTGCACGCCGGCCGCCCTCAGGGTGGTCGCGTAGTCGCCACTCCCCGTGGTGTCGCCCCAGCCGTAGACCGCCGCCTCCGTGCCTGCCCGGTACGCGGCGTCCCCGGAAGCGGCCATGGGGATGACCGAGCTGTCGGCGACCGGCTCCGCCAGCGTGAGCACGGCGAAGTCCCCCGAGTTCGTGTAGCTGTCGTACTCCGGGTTGATCCACGTCTCCGTCACGGCGATCTCCTTGCCCACGCCGGACAGCAGATCCCCGCGACCCGTGACGACCCTCAGATCCTGGGCCTGCCGCGGAGGCGCGCCGAGCACCTCCTCGCTCATGCAGTGGGCCGCGGTCAGCACGGTCGAGCGGCCGACCACCACACCGCCGCAGAACTGGCCCCCGCGCGTACCCCCGAACCGGTCACGGCTGGACAGGGCCACCACCCAGGGACTCTCGGAGATCTCGACCGGAAAGCCACCGATGATGACGTCGGCTGCCGCGGGTGCCGGAACGGCCAGCGGTATGACGGCCGCCGCGGCCGCGAGGGCCAACGCTCGAACCAGGGGACGACGCATGCGCACTCCTCACTCAGGGGTTGCCATGGGACACCCAGAGTGATCCAGCCGACCGCGCTCCGCACGCCAAAACACACCGCGGGCCCGGCTCCCCCAAAAGGGGAAACCGGGCCCGCGGTGGCGTACGGGACGACCTAGTCGAGGTAGTCGCGCAGAACCTGCGACCGCGACGGGTGCCGCAGCTTCGACATCGTCTTGGACTCGATCTGGCGGATGCGCTCACGCGTCACGCCGTAGACCTTGCCGATCTCGTCGAGGGTCTTCGGCTGGCCGTCGGTGAGACCGAAGCGCATCGAGACGACGCCGGCCTCACGCTCGGACAGGGTGTCCAGGACGGAGTGCAGCTGCTCCTGGAGGAGCGTGAAGCTGACCGCGTCGGCCGGGACGACGGCCTCGGAGTCCTCGATGAGGTCACCGAACTCGCTGTCGCCGTCCTCACCCAGGGGGGTGTGCAGGGAGATCGGCTCACGACCGTACTTCTGGACCTCGATGACCTTCTCGGGGGTCATGTCGAGTTCCTTGGCCAGCTCCTCCGGGGTGGGCTCGCGGCCCAGGTCCTGGAGCATCTGGCGCTGCACACGGGCGAGCTTGTTGATGACCTCGACCATGTGCACCGGGATACGGATGGTGCGGGCCTGGTCGGCCATCGCGCGGGTGATCGCCTGACGGATCCACCAGGTGGCGTACGTGGAGAACTTGTAGCCCTTGGTGTAGTCGAACTTCTCGACCGCGCGGATCAGACCGAGGTTGCCCTCCTGGATGAGGTCCAGGAACAGCATGCCGCGGCCGGTGTAGCGCTTGGCCAGGGAGACCACCAGACGGAGGTTGGCCTCCAGGAGGTGGTTCTTGGCCCGGCGGCCGTCCTCGGCGATGATCTCCAGCTCGCGCTTGAGCTTCGGAGCGAGCTTGTCGGCGTTGGCCAGCTTGTCCTCGGCGAACAGGCCGGCCTCGATGCGCTTCGCGAGCTCGACCTCCTGCTCGGCGTTGAGCAGCGGGACCTTGCCGATCTGCTTGAGGTAGTCCTTGACCGGGTCGGCGGTGGCGCCGGCCGCGGCGACCTGCTGCGCGGGCGCGTCGTCCTCGTCCTCGTCGGACAGGACGAAGCCCTGGGCGCCGTCCTCGGCGGGCTCGTCGCCGCCGGCCTTGGCGGCACCGGGAGTCTCCTCCGCCGCGTCGTCGTCGGCGAGCTCGACGTCGTCCTTCTTGGCGGTGGTCTTCTTGGCCGTCGCCTTCTTGGCGGTGGTCTTCTTCGCGACGGCCTTCTTGGCCGTCGTCTTCTTGGCAGCCACCTTGGTGGCGGACTCGTCCTCGGCGGAAGCGTCGGAGGCAGGCATCGCCGGAGCGGCGGTGGCGGTGGCCTTCTTGGCCGTCACCGTCTTCGCCGCGACGGTCTTGGTGGCGGTGCGCTTGGCCGGACTCTTCGCTGCGACGCTCTTCCGGGGCCGCTTGGGCTCCGCGGCACTGACCATCAGCGTCACACCCTCTTCCTCGAGGATCTGGTTGAGGCTGCGCAGTACGTTCTTCCACTGAGTGGCCGGAATCTGGTCAGCTTCGAAGGCCCGACGCACGTCATCGCCGGCGATCTGCCCCTCAGCCTTTCCCCGCTCGATGAGCGCCATGACAGAGACGGACTCGGCGATCTCCGGCGGGAGCGTACGGGATGTGCTGGCCGACACGAACAACCTCTCGGAACGTTGGAAAACGGCTTCCGGCCCCGTCCGCGAAGGAACAGGGGCCGACGACCGCCGACTGGGGATGGGCCGACGGCGCGGGCGGGAGGCCGGGAAGAGTCACAGCGCCTTGTTCGGCGTCCGTATTCCCTGCTCGGCTGTCACCTCTTAGGTCATCGCGCTGTTCCGATGAGCGTTACGCCCAATCTGCGTGGCCCGAGTCACACCCCGTAAGCACCCTAAAGCGGTCAGACACCGTCAAAGGCGGTCAGCCGACAACCCCAGCATCTCATCGCACTGCCGAACCCCGCCGGATTCTTCGAAAATCCGGCGAGATCCGGTGGCGGGCGGTCCACCGGCCGAGCGACGCCTCGCGGGGCACGCGCTTCCCGACCACATCGCGCTCGACGCGCGATCAGTGCTCGCGCGGCGCGGGCACGACACGCTCCGCCTCGGGGTGGACCGTCAGCAGCTGACGCATGGCGGCTTCCGCGCCCGGACCGTCCCCGGTGCCGAGCGCGTCGACGATGCGGGCGTGGTGCGTGAGGGACACGTCGCTCGGCCGGTCACAGCCCGCGACCGGGCCGCCGGAAACCTGGAGCGCGGCCGACACGATCCCGGAGAGGTGCTCCAGCATGCGGTTGCCCGCCAGCTGGATGAGCAGGGAGTGGAACTCGGCATCGGCCCTGGCGAAGGTGAGCGCGTCGCCCTGCCCGAAGGCGTGCCCCATGATCTCGACCATGTCGGTGAGCCGCTGCTGCACGTCCTCGCGTCCATGTCCGGCGGCGAGGCGGGCGGCCAGGGGCTCGATCGTCCAGCGCAACTCGCTCAGCTCACGTCGCTGACTGTCGCGCTGGGGCCCGAAAGCCCTCCACTCGATGATGTCCGGGTCAAGGAGGTTCCAGTCACTGACCGGACGTACACGGGTTCCGACATTGGGGCGGGCGCTGACCAGGCCCTTCGCCTCCAGCACCCGGAGCGACTCCCGCACGACGGTGCGGGAGACCTCGAATCGCTGGCCGATCTCCTCGGGCACGAGCGGTCGGTCCGCACCCAGGTCACCGGAGACGATCATCTGTCCAAGTTGCTGAACCAGCTGGCCGTGCAGTCCGCGGCCGCGGCTGCCGGCGGCACGGCGGCCCACGCGGCCGAGCTCCTGGTCGCTGCCGTCCCACACCGAGGAACTGAGCCGGTCGGCACCGACCGTCTCCGCATAGGGGTAGCGGTTGTGTTCGCCCGGTCCGGCGAGGCCGGAGTCTGCGGAGCGGGCGTTGGTCATCATGGTGTGCGCAAGGGTACTCACGGATCTTTTGTCGGCTCCGTCCCCAACTCCCTTGAGGTCTTTGGTGAAAAGCACACGAAAGGGTGATCGCTCACCCCGTCGCAATTGACGCCTTATCGGAAAGAAATGGGCGTTCTAAGCGGAGTTGCGTACATGACGGAACGCGCGTGTACGGACAGTCGTCATCGGACCCTCGTCCGGAGGGTCGTGAACAGATACGTGCAGAGCAGCGCGGTGACCGACAACATCAGTGCCCCGCCCACGGGTTGGGCGACCACTCCCGCCACGACCGTCAGATAGCGCTCACCGCCGAAGGGCCACGGCACCAGAACGAGCTCACGGAGCCGCGTGGAGATCCCGGCGGCCGTCCGCACAGACGGTCCCTCCAAGACCTTTTGTACGAGCGGCACGACGAGAATCGGTACGGCGACCACCGCGGCGAGTCCGGCCGTCGTCGACCGGAAGATGCCCGCCGCGAGAACGCCCGCCCAGGCGCAGCCCACCATGAGACCGAGCCAACTCGCACTCAGGGAGAGCCAGTCCGCGGGAACACCGGTCAGCTCCTGTCCGTAGAGGAGGTAGAGCAGTTCGGCGTTCACGCCCACCGTGACCGTGGCGAGCAGCAGCGCGGTGACGGTGGCCACGAGGAGTTTGGCGACGAGCAGTCCCAGTCGGCGGGGCACGGTGCCGCGATCGGCGGCGAGAGCGGGATGCCTGAACTCGTCACCGAAGGCGATCGCCCCCAGCAGCCCCGCCCCGAGCGCGGCCGGCGGCAGGGGGAACTCGCGTGGCCACGCGGCGAGGAGTCGCGCCTGAGGTGTGTGCCCGGCCCTGGCCAGGAGCACGGAGATGACGACGGAACTGACGAGCACGGCTACCGCGGTGAGGTAACCGGTTCCGACCCCTGTCACGCGCCGCAGTTCGTAGCGCAACGGGCGCAGGGGGCCCGCGCCGTGGCGGACTGCGATGGGGGGCGGGAGGGGGGACTCACCTGCGGTCCGATCCCGCTCGACGCGTCCGACGGCACCGACGTCACCAGGGGCCCCATGAGCTCTGGCCGCGTCGGCGGCTGCGGCGGCACCGGCCGCTCCGGCGGCACCGGCGGCACCGAGGGCTCCGGGGGCTCCGGGGGCTCCGGGGGCTCCGGGGGCTCCGGGAAGTCCATTGGGGGTGTCGGCCGCTTCGACACCCTCGGCCGCATCAGCGTTGCCGGTGCCGTCCGCGCGCTCGTCCGCGGTTTCCGCGCTGCCGACGGGCGTCGCGAGGGGCTCTGCGAGGGCCCCGGCGGGCGCCGAGGGAGGGTCAGTGGGCACGGGGCACTCCGCGGGCGCCTCGTAAGCCTGGGCGGTCGGCGTGATCCCCGAGGCCGACGCCCCGCGCTCCGGACGAACCTCGCCAGGGGCTGCCGCGGCAACATCCGGCCTCACGGCACGGGTCGACATGTCGATGGCACTGGCCGGGGTTTCGGCGTGCGCGGCGCCAACCTCACCGGCCGGAACCGGCGTATCGCCCCCTCCACTGGTCCCGGCTCCACCGACCGATGCGCCGGGACGGCACTCCGCGACGCCCAAATGCCCCTCGGAGGCCTCGGCGCGGTTCGCGGGCAGCACGGTGGGCGTCGGACCCATGTCGCCCACCTCGTCGGCGAGTTGGTGAACGAGGATGCCGTGCCGGTACGCGGCCTCGCCCACCTCCGCGCAGGTGCTGCCGTACACCGAGAGGCGGTTGCCGTCCTCGTGCACGACCTCCACCGAGCGACGGGAGGTACGCGCCTCCTTGGCGAGCAGGGCACCGAGCCGGGCCGCGTGCGGGCTGCGGACGGCGACGCGCGGCCGGAGCCTCGTACGGGCGAAGTCGGCAACCGGCTGGTCCGCCACGAGCCTGCCCTCCTCCAGCGTCACGACCCGGTCCGCGGTCCGGGCGGCCTCCTTCGGGTCGTCCGTGGAGAACAGCACGGTGCCGCCCTCCGCCGCGTGCGCGCGAAGAATCCCGTGCAGCCAGCGGCTTTCACGAGGGGAGAGGCCGTCGGCGGCGGCGTCGAGCACGAGGGTGTGCGGGTCGGGCAGGAGCGCGCAGGCCAGGCCGAGACGACGGTCCGTGCCGCGCGAGAGCGTGGCCAGGCGTTCGTCGCGCAGGCTGACGAGCCCGACCACTTCGAGGACTTCGTCGGCCCGCCCGGTCGGTACGCCCGCCGCGGCGCAGAGCATGCGCAGTTGCCCCCGGACGGTACGGGCCGGATGCCCCGGAACCTCGCCGAGGAGAACGCCGACCTCACGCGAGGGGTGCGGGATGCGGTGCAGCGGGCGCCCTCTGAAGTGGGTGATTCCGCGACCCTGTTGGAGTTCGAGCATGAGCCGGAGGGCCGACGTCTTGCCCGCGCCCGGCGCGCCGAGGAGCGCGGTGACGCGGCCCGCGGGCGCCTCGAAGGAGACGTCGTCGACGGCGGGCGGAAGCTCCTTGCGGGTGTTGCTGGTCAGTCCGATGGCCTGGATCACCCAACGCAAGATAGCGCGATATGTGCCGTTTTGCGGGTACCCTGGGCGCGCTCCGATCCACGCCCCGCATCAGCCGCGCCACTTGACCGGGCGGCGGGGCCCGGAAACCGTCCGCACCCGAACTCTCGGGGCCTCCCCGTCCACTCGCGCTCCGAGACGAACCGAGTGCCCGAGGAGATGTCGGCCCCACAGCCGGCGTCAGAGCCGAGGCGTCAGAGCCGAGGCGTCAGAGCCGAGGTGTCAGAGCCGAGGTGTGAGACCTCGGGCCGGAGCATCGGCGGGTTGAGCAGTGTGGCGCCGCCGGCACGGAACAGCTGCGCGGGGCGGCCGCCCTGCCGGGTGGTCGTACCGCCGGTGGGCACGAGGAAGCCCGGTGTGCCCGTCACCTTGCGGTGGAAGTTGCGGGGATCGAGCGCGACCCCCCAGACCGCCTCGTACACGCGTCGCAGCTCACCGACCGTGAACTCGGTGGGGCAGAAGGCGGTGGCCAGCGACGAGTACTCGATCTTGGAGCGGGCGCGCTCCACGCCGTCCGAGAGGATTTGCGCGTGATCGAAGGCGAGCGGTGCGGCCTGCTCGCCGTCCCGGCCGTAGCCGCCCTGCTGGAGGAGTTCCTCCACCGGCGCCCAGCGGGCACTGTTCGCGTCTCCCCCCGCCCTGGGCGCGGGCAGGTCGGGTGCGAGAGCGAGGTGGGCCACGCTGACCACCCTCATCCGCGGGTCACGCTTGGGGTCGCCGTACGTCGCGAGCTGCTCCAGGTGCGCGCCGTTGACCTGCGCGGGATCGGACGGATCGTGGGCGGTCAGCCCGGTCTCCTCGACGAGTTCCCGAGCCGCGCCCTGCGACAGGTCCTCGTCCTCCCGTACGAAGCCGCCGGGCAGCGCCCACCGCCCCTGGAAGGGCGGCTCACCCCTCCGTACCGCCAGCGCGCACAGGGCGTGACGACGCACGGTCAGCACGACCAGGTCAACGGTGACAGCGAACGGCGGAAAGGCTGACGGGTCGTAGGGCATGCCGCGATCATAGTCGTCTGCCTGACGATAAACACTCCCTTCGTCGGTCGCTTCCCTGGCTGATCCACGGCTCCGCCCGACACCCGGCGGCGGGCCGCGTCGACCGTCCGACCGGTGCCCCCGCCGACGCTCACACCCCCAGCTGAAGACCGTCGGCGGCCTCCTCCACCATGGCCAGGCCGAGCCTGCTGACGCGTACCGAGAACGGGGCCCCGGCGATACGCAGTCCCGTCAGCTCGATCTCGCCGAGAGGTGCGCCTTCGAAGGGGCGCAGCGTCACGGTCCGCGCCGGCGCGTCCGGCCGGACTCCGGCGAGGGCCGTGATCAGCAGGACTCCCGCGGCCGCCGCGGTGGCCGCGGGCCGGCAGGCGGTCGGGTGCGGCACGGGGCCGGCACCCGTGGCGCGCTGCTCCCCCGCGTACATCTCGGGCAGCCGGTATCCGAAGCTCTCCGCGGCCGACAGCACGCCCCGCAGCAGCGAACCGGCCTCCTCCTTACAGCCCGCGGCCGCCAACCCGGCGACGGCGACCGCGGTTTCATGGACCCGCACGGCGCCGCTTCGATGCCCGAACGGGTTGTACCCGGGCTCCCTCGCGCCCAGGCTGCGCAACCCCCAGCCCGAGTCCATGGCGGGGCCGCCCAACAGCCGGGCCAGCTGTTCCGTCTGGGTCTTGTCGAGCAGGCCGGGCGCATGTTCGCCCGCTCCGAGCAGGCCCGTGTCGAGCAGATGGACGGTGCTCGCGCCGAGGTGCGGCACGAGCCTTCCGTCCGGCAGGCGCGCCGCGGCGGGCCTGCCACCCGCACCGCTCTCGATCCAGAAGTCCCGCCGGAAGGCGGATCTCAGTTCGCCGGCCCACTGTCTCAGCTCGGCTCCACCGCTCCTGCCGTAGGCGTCGAGCAGGTCCGCGCCCAGCACCGCCGCCCGATGGGCGTGTGCCTGTGTCTCGCAGCGCCACGGCCCGCCGGGGTGCGGATCGGGGAGGTAGGTTCCGGCGCCGGCTGCGGATCTCAGCCATTTGAGGCAGCGCTCGGCGGTGGGCAGCAGCTTCTCGATCTCCTGCTCGGGAAGTCCCCAGCGTCTGGCCTCGGCGAGGACCACGGGATACAGCAGGGTCGCTTCCTGTCCCGTGCAGCTCGGCGGCAGATGCGTGCCGACGTGCCTCCGCGGCCCCGGGATCGGACCGCTCCGGGAGCTTTCGTCAGTGATGTGCGCACGGGCCAGGGTGTGGAGTGTTCCCGCCGCCAGCCGGGTGCCCAGCGGCAGCGCCATGCGTGCCGCGGCGAGGGCGTCCGCCGGTGCCAGACCGCAGCGCCAGGGCACGCCGGCCGCGAGGTGCGTGTCGGACGGGTGGTCGGGGTCCCGCACCAGGAGGGCCTGGAGGTCCTCGATGCTCGTGCGCAGCAGGGGGTGGACCCTCGGATCGTCTCCTGCCGCCCCGGCCGGGGCGAGCGGGTTCGTGGCGCTGCGCGCGACCGTCCTCATGGGCCCGGCCCCTGTCGGACGCACCTTCAGTTCCAGGGTGCGTGTGCCGCCGGGTGGGAGTTCCAGCTCCCAGCGCAGCAGTCCGGCCGAGGCCAGGGCGTCGGAGGGCGGCGGCTCCGCGATGACGACGCAGTGGCCGGTGGGACTGGTCCATCGCAATCCGGAGTCGTGGACGCTCGCGGGCAGCTCGGGGCCAGCCCGCCCGGAGGCGACCGCCGCCAGTTCCGCGAGATCGGTACCGAGCGCCACCTCGACGGGGAGGCGCAGAGGGCGGGGCGAGGCGTTGTGCAGGGTGATCCGCTCAGTGCCGTCGGCATGACGAAGCCGTTCGACCGTGACGCCCGGATCGGGACCGCCGTCTGCGGTCAGGCTCAGCGTCGCCATGAAGCGGGCCTGATCGGCGGCGATCATGCGTGCCTGGACCGCCAGTGGCTCCCGGCCCGCCACCCGCAACCGGCAGCGGGAGAGCATGCGCAGACCGGAGCGGTAGAAGCCCTCCAGCCCTTGACCCGTCAACTGGCCCTGGTCCGAGGAGATCGCGAGTCCGGGCAGGGCGACGCAGATGAGGGCGGTGTGCGCGGGCGGCGGGTTCACCGTCCCACGCGGCGGATGGATCCGTGCCTGCGTGGCCGGAGATCCGGCCGGGCGCGTCGAGAGGGGTGTGGACCCGTCGGGCGTCGGGCGCTCGCCGTTCGGGCCGGAGGAAGGGGTGGGCTGAGACATGGGGCGGCTTCTTCTGTGCTCCGTGCGCTGGGTGCGCTCGGCGGCGTGTGAGGGGCTGCTGCTGGGCGAGGGCGACGACCATGGCGTTCCGACGCGGCACGGCCCGGCCACGAGCTGCGACACCCAGGTGAACGGAGTGGCCCCCTCCCGGTTACGCACGGGCCGGTGGAAGCCGACCGATTGGCCGTGGGCCGGTTGCCGCGGAGACCGGTGTGCGACGGCCGTCAGAGCTGAGCTCGAGTACACGAAATGCCGGGTTCGCCGGGTCCGGAGCAGCCTCTGTCGACCGGTGCGGACCGAAACCCTCCCGAGCTTCCCGCCAGCGCACCGCGCGGCATCGCCGAGCACCCGACCCCGGTCGGCGGACCGCCCGATCCGACGCTGGTCCCCGGAACTCACGTGTCTCCCCGCCCCTTCCCCCTACGGCCGGACTCTCGGCGCGATGGGGCGGTGTCTCCCGCGTCGCACCCGTTCCGGGTCGGACCCTCCATCGCGGGCTCGCCGTCGGCTGCGGACACCGGACGGCCACCCCCGCCAACGGCGGATCGGGTACCCGGACGTCCTGCGCCCTTCCCAGCGGGGTGACGACCCGGTCCGCTCTCCGGAGACCGCGGCTTGCGTCGGCGGCGGGTGGCCGGCCGGGGCGAGCGTGTCTGGGCATGCCCCGTGACGCCCTCGACCCCGCCAGCAGAGTCCGAGGCGGGAGGGGAACCCGGAGTCTCGGCTTCCGGGCGATCGGAACCCTCCCCGCGCAAGCAGCGCCGGATCGCCTCCGGGTCCAGCCCTTCGTTGCACGCCTGGTGGAGCAGGCGCGCGAAGAGGTATCCGGAATCCGCTCCGAGTGCCATCGCCAGAGCCTCGCGGGCCTCCAGCTCGTCGCCGGAGGACCAGGCGACCCAGCCCGCGAGTGTCAGCGGGGCAGCGGCGTGCTCGCCGTAGGAACCGACGCAGCGCCTGGCCAGCGCCCGCCAGAGGCGCAGGGCCGGTCCTGCCTCGTCGCCCTCCATCCATGCCGCGGCCCGGTCCCGCGTCGTGCGGTCCTGGAGTCCGAGGATCAGGGTGGCGGCCTCGTCGTGGGCCAGCGCCTCGTCGTCCCGGCGATCCGCGGTGAGCGTGCCGACCACCGGGGCGACGGCGGCCAGCCTGCGCATGACCAGCCGGGCCAGGTCCAGCGTCCGGTCCGCCACCTCCGCCCGGCTCTCGTCGTCGAGGATGCGCGGAATCAACGCCATGCTCACCGCGTCGAGCGCGGTCTCCTGTTCCCGCACCCCGGCGGTCTCCCAGGGGCTGAGCCTGGCCCGCAGCTCCTTGAGCGTGCCCCGCACCTGGAGTCCCGCGTAGGTCGCCGCGGCTGCGAGCACCGACGTGCCGGGCATCCCCATGGAAGTGCCGTCGGGGGGACAGCACCGCTCGCTGGGGCAGCAGTACGACCAGAAGCGGCCGTCCGAGACACACAGGGCCTCGATGACGGGCACGTCCAGGGCTCCGCAGGCCGTACGAAGCAGTTGCGCCAACGGGCGCAGCCGTTCCATGACCTGCCTGCCGGACTCCCCGTCCTTCGGGTCCTGGCAGAGGAAGGCGACCATGCTCTCGGGGTGCGAGCCCCTGCGCTCGCTGCCCTTCACCAGCCCGTGAGCCAGTTGCCCGGCCACCGACGGCCAGTCGTCGTCGAGTGCCGGGATGCCGAGCCTGGCCCGCCCTCCGAACCGCCCCCGCCCGTCACGGTCGTGCAGGGCCACGAGGACGATGCTGTCCTCGGGGCGGTATCCGAGCAGGTAGGGCAACGCATCGGCCAGTTCGCCCGGGGTGCGGAGCGTGACCTGGTGCTCGGCGTGCGGGCCGCCGACGGTCCCGTCCCGTCCGCCGACCGACGCAGCCGCCCCCTCCCGGCCTCCGCCGTGCGCTCCGGCCCCACCGATGTCACCGTCGTCGACATTCCCGGTCGTTTCGCTGTGATTCGTCATGCCGTGACCATCGCGCGGATCTCAGGATTCCGCTTGCCCCTGTGGATAACCCCGGCCATGCCCACGCCAAGGGTTATGCACAGCCCACGGGTCTCATTCGCGCTTTGTCCGACCCATCGGGTTGCATGGGGCCATGAGCAACGAAGCACTGCACACCGCGGCCGACACCGTTCTCGCCCGCCTCGTCGGCGCCCCGGAGGGCGAGGCCCGGCTGCGCGAGGACCAGTGGCGGGCCATCGAGGCACTGGTCGCCGACAAGCGCCGGGCCCTGGTGGTGCAGCGCACCGGCTGGGGCAAGTCGGCCGTGTACTTCGTCGCGACCGCGCTGCTCCGCCAGCAGGGAGCCGGCCCCACCGTCATCGTCTCCCCGCTGCTGGCCCTGATGCGCAACCAGGTCGAGGCGGCCGCCCGTGCCGGAATCCGCGCGCGGACGATCAACTCGTCGAACACGGAGGAGTGGGACACCATCCAGGACGAGGTGGCGGCCGGCGAGGTCGACGTGCTCCTCGTGAGCCCGGAGCGACTCAACAACCCGGACTTCCGCGACCAGGTACTGCCCAAGCTCGCGGCGGCGACCGGTCTGCTCGTGGTCGACGAGGCCCACTGCATCTCCGACTGGGGCCACGACTTCCGGCCCGACTACCGCCGTCTGCGCACCATGCTCGCCGATCTCCCCCCGGGCGTCCCGGTCCTCGCCACCACCGCCACGGCCAACGCGCGCGTGACCGCCGACGTGGCCGAACAGCTGGGCACCGGCGGCAGCACCGACGCACTTGTCCTGCGCGGCCCGCTGGACCGCGAGAGCCTGAGCCTCGGCGTCCTGCAACTCCCTGACGCCGCCCACCGCATGGGCTGGCTCGCCGAGCACCTGGACGCACTGCCCGGCTCGGGGATCATCTACACACTCACCGTGGCCGCGGCGGAGGAGGTCACAGCGTTCCTGCGACAGAACGGGCACACAGTGACGTCGTACACGGGTAAGACGGAGAACGCGGACCGCCAGCAGGCGGAGGAGGACCTGCTGGCCAACCGCGTCAAGGCGCTGGTAGCCACATCCGCGCTCGGCATGGGCTTCGACAAGCCCGACCTCGGTTTCGTGGTCCACCTGGGGTCGCCGTCCTCCCCCATCGCCTACTACCAGCAGGTGGGCCGCGCGGGCCGCGGAGTGGAGCACGCCGAGGTGCTCCTGCTGCCCGGCAAGGAGGACCAGGCGATCTGGCAGTACTTCGCGTCGCTCGCCTTCCCGCCGGAGGAGCTTGTTCGGCGCACCCTGGACGTCCTAGCCCAGGCGGGCCGCCCCCTGTCCCTGCCCGCGCTCGAACCACTGGTGGAGCTGAGGAGGTCCCGGCTCGAGACGATGCTCAAGGTCCTGGACGTGGACGGTGCGGTCCGGCGCGTCAAGGGCGGCTGGATCTCCACGGGCGAACCGTGGACCTACGACAGCGAGCGGTACGCCTGGGTCGCCAAGCAGCGCGCGGCCGAACAGCAGGCGATGCGTGACTACGTGACCACGACCGGCTGCCGCATGGAGTTCCTGCGGAGGCAGCTGGACGACGAGGGCGCGGCACGTTGCGGACGTTGCGACAACTGCTCGGCTCCTCGGTTCACGGACGCCGTGTCGTCGGCCTCCCTGGACTCGGCACGCGGCGAGCTGGACCGGGCGGGAGTCGAGGTCGAACCGCGCAGGATGTGGCCGACGGGCCTCGCCGCGGTGGGAGTCGATCTGAAGGGGCGCATCCCGGTCGGCGAACAGGCCTCTTCCGGTCGGGCATTGGGCCGGCTCTCCGACATCGGCTGGGGCAACCGGCTCCGGCCGATGCTCGCGCCCCAGGCCCCGGACGGCCCCGTGCCGGACGACGTGGTCAAGGCCGTGGTCGACGTGCTCGCCGACTGGGCCCGGGGACCCGGCGGCTGGGCCTCGGGCGGCCCCGACGCCTCGGCGCGGCCCGTCGGCGTCGTCACCATGGCCTCGCGCGGCAGACCGCAGCTCGTCGGGTCGCTGGGCGCGCGGATCGCCGAGGTCGGACGGCTTCCGCTGCTGGGTTCCATCGAGTACGCGGCCGGGGCCGAGGCGGCTCAGGTGTCGAGAAGCAACAGCGCACAGAGGCTGAAGGCCCTCGACGGCGCCCTCGTGGTGCCCCCCGGTCTCGCCGAGGAGCTGGCTCGCGCCGAGGGCCCCGTCCTGCTCGTGGACGACTCGACCGAGACGGGCTGGACCCTCGCGGTGGCCGCGCGCATGCTGCGGCGGGCCGGGGCGCAGGGGGTGTTGCCGCTGGTCCTCGCAGTGCAGGGGTGACATACCCGTTCTGCGGACGACACTGGTGCAGGGATATATGTGACAGTTTCACTGATACCGGTCAGTGGCCCCAATTGCTCGTTGCCGCAACCAAGTTCGACAGGAAGAATTGGTCTCGCGCCCCGCGCGGCCCTTTACGGGCCGCCCGTTCGGGCTGCGCCGCGATGCGCCCTCCAAGTCCGACCCCCGCCCGCAGTGCGGGCTCGTACCCGAAGGGAGGACCGTGACCTTCGGATTCGCTCCGTCCTCGGCGGCATCGATATCGACGTCCGCTTCCGCCAACCCACTGGCCCGGATGCTCGAACCCGCCGAATGGGCCGCCGCAGGGATTCCCCTGTTGCGAAATCCGCGAGAGGTCGTCAGCGGACTGCACGCGCGGCATCGGCCCGGGCCCACGACCGCCGTCGTGGCCGTCCTCGACGCGGACGAACGGCTCAACGCCAGCGCGTCCTTCACGCGCCGGCCGACCCCGGCGGACGGCTGGGTGTTCCGCAACGCGCTGCTCGCGCAGCTGCGCCGGGTCATCCCGCACGACCTGCGGCGCCGCACTCCGGTGCGTACAGCCGTACTGCTGTACTGCCGGGACGGCGACGCGCGCTGGACGGAGGAGGACGGAGCGTGGATGTGGGGGCTGCGGGACGCCTGCACTCTGCATGGGCTGCGTTGCGGGGCGTACATCACGCTGACACGTGACGGCTGGCAGGTGCTCGGCGAGGGACGGGGCGGACGCCGCCCCAGCTCGGACTCCATACCGGAGTCCATGGAAGCGTTCGCCGCCGCCGAACCCGTGCAGCCCCGCACCGGCGGCGCCGCCTCGGAGCTGCTGCGCCGCGCGGCCGCACGCTGACCCGACCGCACCGCACCGCACCGCACCGCACCGCACCGCACCGCACCGGAGACAGTCCATCCTCCGGGGGACCGGAAACACCGGAACACGAGAACGCGCTCGCCACACGACCCGCAAGCCGGTCCGACGACCTCGGACCGGTACCGGCGGGCGCACACCGGCGGCGGCACGCGGCAAGGGCCCGACCCAGGAGCAGCCCCCACACACGTGAAGGGCTCACCCGCACAATCAGGCCACGGCCACACGGAGAAGGGACGGTCCACGGCGTACCGCAACGGAGCGGGGCCGAACCCGCGCACGGGCTCCGGATCCGACCGACGTCATGGCGCGACGCCCAGCCGAGCCACCACCGGTCTCCGGAACCGCCAACCCTCGAAGAAGCCGGCGCACTCCGAAACCACCGCGCTCCACGGCCTCGAACCCCGGCACGCGAACCGCGACAGCCACGACCGCAACCCGCGCACGGACACGCACACGCACACGCAGAAACAAGCCCACGCCACGGCCAGCGCACGGGCCGCCCCCACAAAGGACAGCGGGCAAAACCCGAGCCGTGAGCACGGCGGAGCCCTCGGAGCACCGGCACAGTTCCCCGTACCGGCACACGTCGAGCGGACCACCGTGCGTCATGCCACCCGAAGTGGCATTCCACCCCGAGGACCCAAGGAAGGTGGGGGTCCTCAGACTCCGGCGCCCAGCACCGAGTTGATCTGCTGCGGGTCACCGCAGACGATCAGCAGGGCACCGGCTCGGCCGAGGGCCTGTGGCAGGGCGGTGGCGGCGACGGAGTCGGGCCCGCCGTTGACGGCGACGACGACCACGGGACGGGACGCGGCACGAGCGACGGCGGAGGCGTCGGCGTAGAACACGTCGTCTCCCGCGTCGTGCTGAGCCCAGTAGGCGGTCTCGCCGAACGACAGTTCGTGCGCGGCCCACGGGTGCGGTTCGCCGGTGGTGATCACCAGCACCTCACCGGGGGACCGGCCCGACTCGAGAAGCAGGTCGACCGCTTCCTCGGCCGCGTCGAGCGCACCCTGGGCCGAGGCCGGGATCAGCTGGATCTGCGGGGTCGAGGCAGCGGCGGGGGCCACCGGAGCGGACGGCCCCGGCTTGACCACGGCCGTGTCGCGCGGTGCTCGTTGCACCGGCGGCGCGGGCCGGACAGGACCCGGACGGCCGGGCCGCGGCGGGGCCGCGGGACGGGGGCCGGGTACGGGACGGGGGGTCGGCGCGGTACGGCCACTGGCCGGAGCGACGCGGGGACCCTGGGCACTCTCGTGAATCTGAGGCTCCTCGGGAATGAGAGGCATGAGCTGATTTTTATCAAACGCCGATGCGACCCGCGTGAGCGGGTGGCACGTGAGTGCGAACGGAACCGTCAGAAATCGAAGCCGAGCTGCCCTTCGATCTCCGGAACGCCTTCGTTCGCCCAACTGCGGACCTTCTTGAGGTGCCGCCACTGGGGCAGCGCATCAAGATACGCCCACGACAGCCGGTGGTACGGGGTGGGGCCCCGCAACTCCAGCGCGGCCTTGTGCACCGGTGACGGATACCCGGCGTTGGCCGCAAATCCGAAGTCTGCATGGTCCGCACCCAGTTCGGCCATCATTTTGTCGCGCTGGACCTTCGCGATCACCGAGGCGGCCGCGACGGCGACGCAGGACTGATCGCCCTTGATCACCGTACGGACCCGCCAGGGCGCCCCGAGGTAGTCGTGCTTCCCGTCGAGGATCACCGCGTCGGGACGCACCGGCAGTGCCTCCAGGGCGCGACAGGCGGCCAGGCGCAGTGCGGCCGTCATCCCCAGGCTGTCGATCTCCTCCGGAGAGGCGTGGCCCAGGGCGTAGGAGGTCACCCACGTCGCCAGTTGCTCGGCGAGGACGTTGCGCCGCTTGACGGTGAGGAGCTTGGAGTCGGTGAGGCCCTCGGGCGGACGCCGCAGGCCCGTGACCGCCGCGCAGACGGTGACCGGGCCGGCCCAGGCGCCGCGCCCCACCTCGTCGACGCCGGCGACGACCTTGGCTCCGGTCGTGGCGCGCAGCGAGCGCTCGACGGTGTGGGTGGGTGGTTCGTACGGCATGGCGTCCTCAGACTACGCCGCCCGGAACCCGTCGCGACACCCAGGCCTCCCCGGGCGGCCCCGGCCCCCCGCGGCGGCCGCCCGGGGACGGGTCAGGCGACCCCGGGCCTCAGCAGCGGGACCATGAACTGGTCGATCATCTCTTCGAGGTCCCGCTCGGTCCATTCGCTCGCGCACACCTTCGAGCGGTACATCATCATCGCGGGGATGGCGTCGAAGACGTAGGGGTTCGCGGCGTCGGGCCGCACTTCTCCCCTCTCGATTCCCCGGCCGATCACCTCGCGGAGCAGCTTGACGGTCGGCTCGATCACGCCTTCGAAGATCACTCCGTGGAACCGCTCGGCCTGAGAGCTGTCGCATTCGTGAAGGACGGAGCGAAGGGCGAACCCGGGGCGCGAGAACATGGCCTGGCGCGCGCGCCGGCACAGTTCGAGCAGGTCGTCCCGCACGTTCCCGAGATCGGGCACGCCCTGGAGCGGGGGCAGCGCGGCCTGGAGGGCGTCGGCGACGAGGTCCTCCTTCGAGGGCCAGCGCCGGTAGACGGCGGCCTTGCCGGTCTGGGCGCCGGCGGCGACGCCTTCCATCGTGAGCCCGTTCCAGCCGACGGTGCTGAGTTGCTCCAGGGCGGCATCGAGGATGGCGCGTTCGAGCACGGCGCCGCGTCGGCGCGAGGAAGCCACCTGAGCGGAGGCGGCCGTCCAACTCGAAGTAGTCATGAGCGTGTCTCCGTTTGGGCGGTTGTGCGGTGCGTGCGCGAACGGGCACGCACCCAGCGGACCGGGGGATCCGCGAGCGGTCAAGTGACGCAATCCGGAAGCAAGTTCAGTGAACGCTTGCGTTCACTGTCGGGGATTCACTACCGTTTGCATGGCAGTGAACGCGAGCGTTCACTAACACCTCTGTGGGGGAACAATAGTGACAACCTCTCCGTTGATTCAGGATCAGAAGCCAGGAGCGGCCCGCCGGGAGGGGCATCCCGGCATCGCGCTCACCGTCATCGCGGCCTGCCAACTCATGGTGGTACTGGACGCGACGATTGTGAACATCGCGCTCCCGCACATTCAAGGCGCCCTCAAGTTCTCCACCACCGACCTCACCTGGGTCGTGAGCGCCTACACACTCACGTTCGGCGGTCTGCTGCTGCTCGGCGGCCGCGCCGGTGACATCCTCGGCCGTCGCCGGGTCTTCATGACCGGCATCCTGCTCTTCACGGCCGCCTCGCTGCTCGGTGGACTCGCCCAGGAGCCGTGGCAGTTGCTGGCGGCGCGCGCGCTCCAGGGAGTGGGCGGCGCGATCGCCTCCCCCACCTCGCTCGCGCTGATCACCACGACGTTCCCCGAAGGGCCCGAGCGCAACAGGGCGTTCGGCGTCTTCGCGGCCGTCTCGGCGGGTGGCGGCGCCATCGGCCTGCTGGCCGGCGGAATGCTCACGGAGTGGCTCGACTGGCGCTGGGTCCTCTTCGTCAACGTGCCCATCGGCCTGCTGATCGCCGTGGTCGCGCCGATCTACATCAGCGAGTCGGAACGGCACCCGGGACGCTTCGACATCGCGGGCGCGCTCACCTCGACGGCCGGTATGGCCTCCCTCGTGTACGGATTCATCCGGGCCTCGGAGGAGGGGTGGCGGGACAGCCTCACCATCGGCTCGTTCGGTGCCGCGGTGGTCCTGCTCGTGTCCTTCGCACTGATCGAGAGCCGCGCCAAGGAACCGATCACACCCCTGCGGATGTTCGCCGACCGCAACCGCTCCGGTACGTACGTGATCATGCTGAGCCTGGCCGCGGCGATGTTCGGCATGTTCTTCTTCATCGTTCTCTTCGTGCAGAACGTGCTGCTGTACACGCCGATCGAGGCGGGCCTCGCCTTCCTGCCCGTGACGGTCGCGATCGTGGTCGGCGCGGGTCTGTCGCAACGGTTCCTGCCCGTGTTCGGTCCGAAGCCGTTCATGACGATCGGCTCGGCGTTCGTGGCGGTCGGGCTCGGATGGCTGACCTTCATCGATCCGGCCAGTTCGTACGCGAGCGGGGTGCTCGGTCCGATGCTGCTGTTCGGCTTCGGCATGGGCCTCAACTTCGTGACGCTGACCCTGACCGCGGTCTCCGGAGTCGCCACGCATGAGGCGGGCGCCGCCTCCGGCCTGCTCAACGCCACGCAACAGGTGGGCGGTTCGCTCGGCCTCTCGATCCTGACCACGGTCTTCGGGACGGCGAGCCGCAACGAGGCGGACAAGCAGGTGCAGGACTTCATGGCCACGGCCTCGGCCGAGCAGAAGGCGGAGTTCGCCTCGACCCGCCAACTGCCCGCGCCCTGGAGCCACGAGGTACTCGCCCACGGCATCTCCACGGCCTTCGTCCCGGCGGTCGCGATGGCCGTGCTCGCCCTGGTCGTCGCCACGGTGGTGATCCGGGTCCGCAGGAGCGACCTGGACGCGCTGGCGGGCACGGCGGGCCCCGCCGGAGCCTGAACGGAACCCCGCTGGCCCGGACGCTCGAAGGCCGGGGCACACCCCAGGAGGGGCCTGCCCCGGCCTCCGCGCAAGGTCGCGGTGCTCACAACCAGCCCTCCACGGCCGCGCACCCGGCCGCGAACCCGAGTTGCCGGTCACCCGGACAGCGACGCCGTTGTCACGGGGCGTGGTTCAGCTCATCGGTACGTCAACTCCATGCCCAGCCGGCTGCACACCCGCCAGTCGGCATCCGGGGACACTCCCTTGCCGTCGAGCACGGTCCGCGCGTGCGCCTCGCCCCAACTCGTGGCGTACCAGGGCTTGTCGTCGTCCTCCAGTTCCTGCGCGACGGTCTTCAGCGCACAGGACCGCAGCGGCTCCTCCAGCCCGTCGAGTGCCGGTACGGCGTCCGCCGACAGCTCACGCGCGTAGTCGAGGTCGAAGGTGCCCGTCCTCTCGTACAACTGGACGTTGCGTTCGGCGATCATGGCGTCCGGCGACGCGAAGCCGAAAGCCAGTACGCCCGCGACGGCACTGGCCATCACCGCGCGCGGCAGCCAGCGGGCGCCCCAGACACCGGCCGCCATGATCAGCACGATGACCAGGCCGAACCAGAGTTCCACGGCCATCACCGAGATCCTCAGCCGCGTCAGCCCGTACGCGTCCACGTACATGTCCATGCGCCGCACGGCCGACGCCACCACGACGAGGGCGAGCGCGCAGAGGGTACCGAGCACGGCGCGCACCAGGGTGCGGTCCCGGGTGTCGTCGCGCGGGGCCCAGCGCAGGGCGAAAACGATGACGAGCAGGGTGAGGACGGTGACCATGAGCAGTTGCCAGAACCCCTGGCGCGCGTACTCGGCGTACGTCAGGCCGGTCTGCTCCAGTACGGAGTCGTAGCCACCGAGCAGGACGGCGAGCTGGACGCCGTTGAAGGCGGCGAAGAGCGCGGCGAGCACGACCAGCGGCAGCGCCCATTCGACGCGGCCCCGGGGGCGGCCGGCGGGTACCTCGACGCGGTCCCACTGCACGGGCGCGGCGGCGGTGTGGGCCGCCGCGAGCGCGCCCGCCACACCGAGGACGAGAAGGACCGCCTTCCATGGACCGTCGGACACCGAGGCGTCCGGCACGAGCCCGGAGAGGATCTCCGCGAAGGCGGCGTCCGCCCCCGCGAACAGGGCGCCGAAGACCACGAGGAGCACCGCCGCGACCGCGACGGCGCGCAGTACGGGGCCCGCGTTGCCCCGGGCGCCGCCGGTGCGCGCCCGCAGCCCGCGCCAGCCCCACGCGGGGCCGGTGACCAGCGAGGTGAACAGGCCGATCGGGCCGAACAGCATCCCGGTCCAGGTACGCCCGCCGTGCAGGGCCAGGGACCCCGCGCCGAGGGCCGCGACGAGAGCGAGGAACGAAGGTCATCCCGCGTCGCGGAGCAGTGGAATCGCAAGCAGCGCGAACCCGGCGACACCCCACACCACCGTCCATCGGCGCAGTTGCCGACCCGCGTTCCGGGCGGCGACGTACGTGCCGAACGTGGCCGGTATCGCCACCAGCAGGAGGTTGAGGGCGAGGCCGTCTTCGAGCATGAGCATGCTGAGCAGGCCGGTGGCCAGGGCGGACCAGAGCGTGGCGGTCATGACGGGGGCCGGCGGCGCGGCATGGATGTCGGCGAACCACGACTCGACGGCGGGTCCGGGCAGGCCCTCCGGCACGCCGGCACGCCCCCGGCCCAGGTCGCGCTGCGGATTGCGCCCGGAGGCGTCGGCCGCCTTGGCGGCGGCCCTCACGGACCCGGCCGCCACCCGGACCCCGGCGGCCCCGGAAGCGACGGAACGTTCCGCCTCGACGCCCTCCGACTCGGCGCCCTCCGACTCGGCATCCCCGGCCCCGGCCCCAGAATCGGCATCGGCATCGGCATCGGCCTCACCGGCCTTGCGGCCCTGGCCGGCCTCGGCATCAGCATCGGCACGGGCCGAATCGGCACCGGCACCGGCACCGGCACCCCCAACCACCCCGGCGGTCGGCCCGACCGCCGAATCCTTCGCTTGCGCCTCTCTCGGCTCGTCATCGGACGGCGTGTCGGACACAGGACCCCCTCCTGACCGGCCCGCATGGCGCACACCCGTGGCCGCGGCGGCAGCCGTGCGTGGACCGGTGTCTCGTCGGCGCGCGCTCGTGATGATCAACAAGCGGCGTGGCGGCAGGCTATCCGCGCGGCGTCGACCAGGACGGGGCACGGATCTTCTGTGTCATGGCTGTGACAGTAGAGACGCGTGAGACGGGAGATGGCGGGACAGACCACTGCCCGAGTCGCCCCTGGTATCGCACCCGGGCCCGAAGCGCCGACCACGCGAGCAACGACGTCCGCGGCACGGCTCTCCGAGCGACCCGTACTCACGACGGCGGGCGCGACCGGACGCTGGGGCCGGATTCACGACAGCGGGCGCGACCGGACGCTCGGGCCGGATTCACGACAGCGGGCGCGACCGTACGCTGGGGCCGGATTCACGACAGCGGGCGCGACCGTACGCTGGGGCCGGAGTCACGACAGCGGGCGCGACCGTACGCTGGGGCCGGAGTCACGACAGCGGGCGCGACCGTACGCTGGGGCCGGAGTCACGACAGCGGGCGCGACCGGACGCTGGGGCCGGATTCACGACGGCGGGCGCGCCTGGACGCTGGGGCGGGATTCGCCGCGGCGGGCAGGACTGGGCACCGGACCCCGATACGGGCCTCCGGGCGCAGCTACGCGCCGACCCCCGGGACCCCGGCCTCCACCGGCAGCCAGCCCGGGAGATCCTCGGTGCGCTCCACCCACTCGGCGGGCGGCGCGCCGCCGCCTGCCGCCACGACGCCTCCGACGATGGCGCAGGTCGTGTCCATGTCCCCGCCCACCTGGGCCGTCGCCCAGAAGCCGGCCGCGTAGTCGCCCAGGGCGCGCGCGGCGGACCAGAGGGCGAACGGCACGGTGTCGTGCGCGGTCGTCCGGCGCCCGCAGCCGAGGACCGCGGCGACCGTCGTCGCGTCGCCGTAGTCGAGCATGTCCCGCGCGCGTCGCAGCCCGGCGCCCACGGCGCTGCGGGGCACGAGCGCGATGACTCCGTCGAGCAGCGCCTGCGGACTCGGCGGCCCGCCCGGCGCCGCGGCGAGCGCGGCGGCGGCCGCCACGGCCATGGCGCCGACCACGGCCTCGCGGTGCTGGTGTGTGGGGTAGGCCGAGATCTCGGCCTGGTGCGTGGCCTGCTCCGGATCGTCCGCGTACCAGGCGCCCAGAGGCGCGATCCGCATCGCCGCGCCGTTGCCCCACGAGCCCTGGCCCTTGAACAGGGCCGAGGCCAGTTCGCGCCAGTCGCCGCCCTCCGCGATCATCCGCAGCAGGCGGCTGACCGCCGGGCCGTAGCCCCGGCCGGCGTCGTGGTGGTCGGCGAAGGCGTGGGCCAGCGCGTCCTGGTCGACGCGTCGGTGGGCGGCGAGAACCGCCACCACGGAGGACGCCATCTCGGTGTCGTCGGTCCACCGCCAGGGACCGGACGGCAGCTCGGCGCGCTTGAGCAGCGGGTAGTTCGCGGGCACGAAGAACTGCGAGCCGAGCGCGTCTCCCACCGCGAGTCCGCGCAGGCTGGACAGGGCGCGGTCCATGCGCCCGTCGGGAGAGGAGTCAGCGGTCATTGCCCTGCCACTCTATCCGGTGACTCCGTACGGTTCCGGATCACGCCAGTGTTCGAAGGGGCGGTCGAGGGTGTACCTGCCGTCCTCCCCGAGAACGAGCATCCGCACCTCCGCGTTCCCCGGATTCGAGAGCGACTCGAATTCCGCGACGGTCCAGTGGAACCAGCGCATGCAGAACAGCCGCATGGCGAGGCCGTGGGTCACCAGGAGCACGTTCGGCGGATGGTCGGGCGCCTCGAAGCTGCGGTACAGGCTCTCCAGGAAGCCGCCGACCCTGTCGTAGACGTCGGCACCGGACTCCCCCTGCGCGAAGCGGTAGAAGAAGTGCCCGTAGGCGTCGCGGTACGCCTTCTGGAGACGTACGTCGTGCCGCTCCTGCCAGTTCCCCCAGTCCTGCTCGCGCAGCCTCGGCTCCTCGCGCACGCGCACGAGGTCGGGGTCGAGGTGAAAGGCGCGGAAGGTCTCGTGCGTACGGCGGTAGGGGGAGACGTAAACGCTTACGCGCTCGCGGCCGAAGACCTCGCGCAGCCGCTTGCCCGTCTCCTCGGCCTGCCCCCACCCCCGCTCGGTGAGCGCCAGGGCGTGGTCGGGTTCACGCTCGTACACCGTGTCATCGGCATTGCCCACCGACTCGCCGTGCCGGACAAGGACGATGCGCCGTGGTCGTGCCATACCGAAACCCTAGATCGGGACACGGCCGTTCGAGCAGTCGTACGGGGTCGGTACGGCACAGGTCACACAATCCGTACGACAGAGGTCACGCGAATCGTGGTTGTTTCCGGTCGTACATGGCGATTTCGCGGACCCGGCCCCGCGACCGAACGAATGACCGAAAGCAGGGCCGGCGCGACCACCACGTCGGCTCCGGTCAGACCGTCCAGGTGGGTTCCAGTTGCACGATGTCCCCCGTGAGCGCCGCGACGTCCGCCTCTATCTGGGCGCGCAGGGCGAGCCGCTCGACCCGTTCGGCCCGGTACTTGCCGTGCTCGGCGGCTGACTTCCACATCGACAGGACCAGGAACTCGTGGCCCGGCGCCTCGCCGAAGAGGCCGCGCAGCATGCCGGGCGAGCCCGCCATCGCCGGGTTCCAGACCTTCTCCTGCATCAGCGCGAAGTGCTCGGCGCGCTCCTCGTGGACACGGCAGTGCGCCACCCGGACCAGGTCGGCCTCGGTGAAGCGCGGCTCGAAGCCGGTCTTCACGTCGAAACGGTGGTCGAAGAGCTTGACCTGCGCGTCCTTGAACGTGCCCGACTGGGTCGAGGCGAGCCGGTCATGGGAGCGGGCCATGAAGGAGTCGTAGAAGGCACGGCTCTCCCAGAAGGAGAAGATGTGGGCCACTTCGCGCCGTCCCCGGCTCCAGCCCCCGCCCTGTCCCCGGAATCCCGGCTCCCCCAGAAGCCCCGCCCATTTCCGCTGCCCCCGTTCGAAACCGCGGCGGTCCACCACGGTGCAGCGAATCCACTTGACCAGCACCGCGCCATCGTACGGCCCAGGAACGTGGCGCCGGTCACGCTCCGGTGGACTGCCTCCGCACGAGCGCCCCCGTGGGCGTGGCACGATGGGCAACACGCTTCAACTGCCAGGCAGTTGGGGTGTCTGACACTGGGGGACCAGGAGGGGAGAATCCGGTGAACGGCCTCAACAAGGGCATCAGCAAGGCGGAGGTCTCGGTGAAATGGGACCCGAGTCCCGTCGGCGAACCGGCCACCGATCTCGACGTCGTCGCCGCCACCTACCTCGCGACGGACCCGCACGGAGCACCCGACTACGTGGTGCACTTCGGCAGCCGCTCCCCGGACGGCACGATCTACCTCGACCGCGACAGCAAGGACGGCAAGGGCTTCGGCTGGGACGAGGTGATGACCCTCGAACTCACCCGCCTCGACAAGCGGTACGCGCGCGTGGTGGTCGGTGTCGCCATACAGCAGCGCGACGGACGGCGGGCCTTCGGCGACGTGCGCAATCCGGCCCTGCGGATCCGCGAGGCCTACACGGTCCTCGCCGAGGACGGCTTCGCCGAGGTGCTGGGCTCTACGGCCACCACCGTCGGGGAGTTCCTGCGCGACGACACCGGCGAGTGGCTCTTCCACTCCCGCGTCCAGGGCTACGACGCGGACCCGGCGGCCTTCGCCCTCATCATGGGCAGCCCGCACGAATCCTGACCGCGCGAGCGGCCGACCCCGGACGGGGCGGCGCAGCACGACCCCGCGCATGCGGGAGGGGCGGAACGGCATCGACCGTTCCGCCCCTCCTGCGTGCTCGGGGTGCCGTGGAGGGCGACCGCTCCTGCCGTCAGCCGTGGCGCGGCGAGGGCCGAGCGTCGCCGAACGCCCGCGAACACAGGTCGCCGGCCGACCGCTCGGCGAGCCGGGCCATGTCCTCGTCCCCGGCCGCGAGAGCCTCTCGCGCCGTCGCGCACCACTCCTCGCGGTCCAGGAGTGCGCGACAGCCGTCGCGGAAGGTCCACCAGCGTCGGGCGGGGCCGATCGAGCCCACGTCACCGCCTTCACCGAGGCCCAGGGCCAGATGGGCGACCGCGCGGTACCGGCGCGGGGAAGGCCCGAGCCGCCCGAGGTGTCCCAGGTACGCGGCCAGCACGTCCTCGGCGTGCGGGAGGTCCGCGAGGGTGATTCCCATGCCCTGGCAGCCGGTCAGGACGTGGAGGAGTTCGCCGGCGTGGTCCACGATCCCGGGGTCCGCGGCCGTTCCGGCGAGTGCCCGGCGGAGGTCGACCGTCTCGGCGACCGTGCCCGCGAAGCATCCGTTGAGGAAGTCCCCGTCCACCGCTGTCCGGAGCAGCCAGGGACGGACGTCCGGATGCGCGTCGGCCAGTCGGCACAACGACTCGACGACGTAGACCCGGCCCCAGCCGGCCACCCGGTCCGCCAGCCACAGGAGAGGACCCGCACCACCCGGCAGCCGTTCCAGCGCGTGCGCCGCGAGCGCGCCGAAGGAGCACGAGAGGAGCCCGATGGTGCGGAGCAGGGGAATGTCGTCCTCGGTGCACACCTCGGCGAGCAGTGCCAGACCGACGGCGACGTCGTCCCTGTCCGTACCGTGTACGACGAGCCGGCGCCCGGCCTCCCGCGCCCGGTCTCCCCCTCGCGCGGCGGCTCCGGCCATGCGCGGGTTCGGATGGATGGGGACGTGGATGTCCTGGAAGCGGCCGAACAGCACACCGGGGTCCGTCCCCGGGTCGGCGAAGTGCTCGTCGAGGACCGCGGCGACCTCGGCCCCGATCCGGTCGCGGTGACACGGATGCTCCGCTGCCGGCCGCCCGCGGCGGTACGCGTCGTCCGGGTACGGTTCGCCGTTCCGCGGCAGCGCGGCGTCGGGGGTAGCCCCATGGAGTCGAAGGGCGTGCTCGAACAGGGAGGTCCCGGCTCCGGGCGGCTTCGTCCCGGGCGTCCCGCTCATCGGCGGACGGAGGACTCGATTCTCTTGGTCATGTCGCCGAGCCTGCCATCGCGGCTGCCCGCGCGGCAAGACGTCCCGCGGGTCCGCGGGAGTCCGGCCCGGCGCCGCGACCCTGCCCGGCGGACGCCGGGAACACCGGAGCGGTGGAGCCGAGACACGGCTCCACCGCTCCGAACCACGCTGCTGCACCCTCAGCGGGGTGCCGCGATCAGCTGCAGCCGCTGGTCGAGCCGCAGCCCTCGCAGATGTAGCAGGAACCGGCCCGCTGCATCTTCGTACCGCAGGAGAAGCACAGGGGGGCGTCCGCCTGGATGCCCAGCTGCATCTCCACCAGTTCCGCGCTGGTGTGCACCTGCTTCGGGGCGGGCTCGACCGCCTGCACCTCGACCTTGGGCGTGACGACGGCCTTCAGCTCCTGCGCGAGGGGCGCGGACTGCGCGAGACCCTCGACGTCGACCTCGTCGTCCGAGGGCTCGCACGAACCGGTCTCCAGGTGCCGCTGCCGCTCGTCGGCGGAGTGGATGCCGAGCGCCGAGCGCGTCTCGAAGGGCAGGAAGTCGAGCGCGAGGCGGCGGAAGATGTAGTCGACGATCGACTGCGCCATCCGCACGTCCGGGTCGTCCGTCATGCCGGCCGGCTCGAAGCGCATGTTGGTGAACTTCGAGACGTACGTCTCCAGCGGCACGCCGTACTGGAGACCGACCGAGACGGCGATCGAGAAGGCGTCCATCATGCCCGCGAGGGTCGAGCCCTGCTTCGACATCTTGAGGAAGACCTCGCCGAGACCGTCGTCGGGGTAGGAGTTGGCGGTCATGTAGCCCTCGGCGCCGCCGACCGTGAAGGAGGTCGTGATGCCGGGACGGCCCTTGGGGAGGCGCTTGCGGACCGGGCGGTACTCGACGACCTTCTCGACCGCGGTACGGATGGTGTCCTCGGCCTTGGCCGTGACGGCGTCCGTCGCGGACTTCTCCGTCTCCTTGGTCTTCGCGGAGAGGGGCTGGCCGACCTTGCAGTTGTCGCGGTAGATCGCGAGCGCCTTGACGCCCATCTTCCACGCCTCGAAGTAGACCTCTTCGACGTCCTCGACGGTCGCCGTCTCCGGCAGGTTGACCGTCTTGGAGAGAGCGCCGGAGATCCAGGGCTGGATCGCGGCCATCATGCGGACGTGGCCCATCGCGGAGATGGAGCGCTCGCCCATGGCGCAGTCGAAGACCTCGTAGTGCTCGGGCTTGAGGCCCGGGGCGTCGACGACATTGCCGTTCTCGGCGATATGGGCGACGACCGCCTCGATCTGCTCCTCCTGGTAGCCCAGGCGGCGCAGGGCCTGCGGCACGGTGCCGTTGACGATCTGCATCGAGCCGCCGCCGACCAGCTTCTTGAACTTGACCAGCGCGAGGTCGGGCTCCAGGCCGGTGGTGTCGCAGGACATCGCCAGGCCGATGGTGCCGGTCGGCGCGATGACGGACGCCTGCGCGTTGCGGAAGCCGTTCTTCTCGCCGAGGCGGATCACGTCCTGCCAGGCCTCCGTGGCGGCGGCCCAGATCGGCGTGTCGAGGTCGTCCACACGCACGGCCGTGCCGTTGGCGTCGGAGTGCTGCTTCATGACGCGCTGGTGCGGCTGCGCGTTGCGGGCGTAGCCGTCGTACGCGCCGACGACCGCGGCGAGCTCGGCCGACCGCTTGTACGAGGTGCCGGTCATCAGCGAGGTGATGGCACCCGCGAGGGCGCGGCCGCCGTCGGAGTCGTACGCGTGGCCGGTCGCCATGAGGAGGGCGCCGAGGTTGGCGTATCCGATGCCGAGCTGGCGGAAGGCGCGGGTGTTCTCGCCGATCCTCTCCGTCGGGAAGTCCGCGAAGCAGATCGAGATGTCCATCGCGGTGATGACCAGCTCGACGACCTTCGAGAAGCGCTCGACCTCGAAGGACTGGCGGCCCTTGCCGTCGTCCTTCAGGAACTTCATCAGGTTGAGCGACGCGAGGTTGCAGGACGTGTTGTCCAGGTGCATGTACTCGCTGCACGGGTTCGAGCCGTTGATCCGGCCGGACTCCGGGCAGGTGTGCCAGCGGTTGATCGTGTCGTCGTACTGGATGCCCGGGTCGGCGCAGGCCCAGGCCGCCTCGGCCATCTTGCGGAACAGCGACTTGGCGTCGACCTGCTCGATGACCTCGCCGGTCATGCGGGCACGCAGGCCGAACGAGTCGCCGTTCTCCACGGCCTTCATGAACTCGTCGTTCACCCGGACCGAGTTGTTGGCGTTCTGGTACTGGACGGACGTGATGTCGTCGCCGCCCAAGTCCATGTCGAAGCCCGCGTCGCGCAGGGCGCGGATCTTCTCCTCTTCCTTGACCTTGGTCTGGATGAAGTCCTCGATGTCGGGGTGGTCGACGTCCAGGATGACCATCTTGGCCGCGCGGCGCGTGGCGCCGCCCGACTTGATGGTTCCCGCGGAGGCGTCCGCGCCGCGCATGAAGGAGACGGGGCCCGAGGCGTTGCCGCCGGAGGAGAGGAGCTCCTTGGAGGAGCGGATGCGGGAGAGGTTCAGGCCGGCGCCGGAGCCGCCCTTGAAGATCATGCCCTCTTCCTTGTACCAGTCGAGGATCGACTCCATCGAGTCGTCGACGGCCAGGATGAAGCAGGCCGAGACCTGCTGCGGCTGGGGCGTGCCGACGTTGAACCACACCGGCGAGTTGAAGCTGAAGATCTGGTGCAGGAGGGCGTACGCCAGCTCGTGCTCGAAGATCTCGGCGTCGGCGGGCGAGGCGAAGTACTTGTAGTCCTCGCCGGCCTTCCGGTACGTCTTCACGATGCGGTCGATGAGCTGCCTGAGGCTCACCTCGCGCTGCGGGGTGCCCACGGCGCCCCGGAAGTACTTGCTGGTGACGATGTTGACCGCGTTCACCGCCCAGAAGTCGGGGAACTCGACACCACGCTGCTCGAAGTTGACCGAGCCGTCACGCCAGTTGGTCATGACGACGTCGCGGCGCTCCCAGGCGACCTCGTCGTACGGGTGCACGCCCGGCGTGGTGTGGATGCGCTCGACGCGCAGTCCCTTGCTGACCTTGGCGGCCTTCGCTCGGGACCCTCGTGCCGGACCGCTCGCCGTCTCTGTCATGCCGTCTCCCTGTTTCAGGCTAAAACGCCCTGAAGTGCCGCGTTCTTCCGTGGCACGGTGTGTGTCTGGTGTCGCGGGCATCGCCTACGCCGCTGCCCGTGACAGGTCTCTGTGCTCGCCGCCGGCCGGCCAGGCCCGACCGGCCTTCCCGTCAGTCGGCGGCGGTGGCGGGAACCGGAACACCGGCGCCACCGGGGCCGCCGGGGCCTTCGACAGCCCCTCCGGAGCACCCGGCTCCCCCGCATCCCCCGCGCGCGTCGTCATCGGCCGCCGCGGGGCCCTGCGTCTCGTGCCTCAGTTCCGTGATCGCGGCCTCGAAGTCCTCGAGCGAGTCGAACGCCCGGTAAACGGACGCGAAGCGCAGATAGGCGACGAGGTCGAGTTCCTGCAAGGGGCCGAGTATGGCCAGCCCCACGTCGTGGGTCGTCAGTTCGGCGCTCCCGGTGGCACGCACCGCCTCCTCGACCCGCTGACCGAGCTGGGCGAGGGCGTCCTCCGTGACGGGCCGTCCCTGGCACGCCTTGCGCACGCCGTTGATGACCTTGGTGCGGCTGAAGGGCTCGGTGACCCCGGACCGCTTGACCACCATGAGCGAGCACGTCTCGACGGTCGTGAACCGGCGAGAGCAGTCGGGGCACTGGCGGCGCCGGCGGATCGACGTGCCGTCGTCCGTCGTACGGCTGTCCACGACACGGCTGTCGGGGTGCCTGCAAAAGGGGCAGTGCATCGAACTCCAACCCTCCTTCGCAGCACGACTCAATGGCCTCGCCAGGGCCCTTGAGCCCCTCGAAGCAGCCCCAAGCATAGGCGATGCCCGTGACCGCGAAGGACCGGGGGACCACAACTTCTGGGCTGCTGCGGCAATCCAACCACTACATGTGGGGCTTGGCCCACAAATTCGCCCCGTCCGCGCGTGTCGCGCCCGTATGGGCACGTGCCGCACGGCCGTACCCATCGGGGACGTACGGGGATACGGTGGGCACCACGGAGTCGTTGGGGCCGAGGGGGGCCGAGGGGGGCCGGTTCCCGGCGGGGCGGGCACCTGGTGGCAGACTGTCGCCCGCTCCCGCGCCGCCCGCCCGTGGCCCGCTCGCGACCGGCACGGACCCGCGGGGGTCCACGCCTCGGCGGTGAAGAGTACAGCAATGAGCACTTTTGTCCGCCGCGAGCAGCTTTAGCCATACACCCAGACGCATGATCACGTCCGGTCAATCACGATTTTTCACTCGAACGTGTGTTTGGCGCAACCTTTCGAAAGCCACTACCGTTGTCCAGCAGGGAGACGAACGAGAGGGGCCGACGTGACCACCACCGCAGACAGTGCCACCATCACTGCCCAGGACCGCTCCCAGGGCCGATTTGAGCCGGTGCATGCCATGAATGAAGTCGTGAACCAGGAGGGCCCCAAGCCCGCACGCTCCCTGCCGGGACGACCTCCAGGCATCCGGGCGGACAGTTCCGGACTCACCGACCGGCAGCGCCGGGTGATCGAGGTCATCAGGGACTCCGTGCAGCGCCGGGGATACCCGCCGTCCATGCGGGAGATCGGACAGGCCGTGGGCCTCTCCAGCACCTCCTCGGTGGCGCACCAGCTGATGGCACTCGAGCGCAAGGGCTTCCTGCGCCGCGACCCGCACCGTCCGCGGGCGTACGAGGTCCGGGGCTCCGACCAGTCGACCGTGCAGCCGACGGACACGGCGGGCAAGCCCGCCGCGTCGTACGTGCCGTTGGTCGGCCGGATCGCCGCCGGTGGCCCGATCCTCGCCGAGGAGTCCGTCGAGGACGTCTTCCCGCTGCCCCGCCAGCTGGTCGGCGACGGCGAGCTGTTCGTCCTCAAGGTCGTCGGCGACTCGATGATCGAGGCCGCCATCTGCGACGGCGACTGGGTGACGGTCCGCCGCCAGCCGGTGGCGGAGAACGGCGACATCGTCGCGGCCATGCTCGACGGCGAAGCAACCGTCAAGCGCTTCAAGCGCGAGGACGGCCATGTGTGGCTGCTCCCGCACAACTCCGCGTACCAGCCGATCCCCGGTGACGAGGCGACCATCCTCGGCAAGGTCGTGGCGGTGCTGCGGCGCGTGTGAGTCGCCGCCCCTGACCGGGCCCCGGGACCCCTGCGCCGGTTCCGGGGCCCTGCACCGTCCCGACGCGTACGCGAGTGGGCCGCCCCTGAGGGCGGCCCACTCGTGTGTCTAGGCATTCCCGGACGACTCGGCCTGCTGGACCTGTCCGGCCTCCTCGGCCTTCCGCGCCACCTCGTCGATCGCGGCCAGCGAGCGCCGCACCTGATTGCGGTCCGTCGTGTACCAGAAGTCCGGCAGCGAGGCCTTCAGATAGCTGCCGTACCGGGCCGTGGCGAGCCGCTGGTCCAGCACGGCCACCACACCCCGGTCGCCCGTCGCCCGTACGAGACGGCCGGCGCCCTGGGCCATCAGCAGGGCCGCGTGGGTGGCCGCGACAGCCATGAAGCCGTTGCCCCCCGCGTCCTCCACCGCCTTCTGGCGGGCGCTCATCAGCGGATCGTCCGGCCGCGGGAAGGGGATCTTGTCCATCACGACCAGCTGGCAGCTGGTGCCCGGCACGTCCACGCCCTGCCAGAGCGAGAGCGTGCCGAACAGGCAGGTCCTCGGATCGGCCGCGAAGTTCTTGATCAGCTCGCCGAGCGTCTCCTCGCCCTGGAGCAGAATCGGGAACTCGGGGATGCGTGAGCGCAGCTCCTCCGCGGCGAGCTGCGCGGCCCGCATCGAGGAGAACAGGCCCAGCGTCCGGCCGCCGGCGGCCTGGATCAGCTCGGTCAGCTCGTCGAGCATGTCGCCGCGGTCACCGTCGCGGGCGGGACGCGCCAGGTGCTTCGCGACGTACAGGATGCCCTGCTTGCCGTAGTCGAAGGGGGAACCGACGTCGAGGCCCTTCCAGGGCGGGACGTCCTCTCCCGTCGTGCCCTCGGGGGCGAGCCCCATCGAGGCACCCACGCCGTTGAAGTCGCCGCCCAGCTTGAGGGTCGCCGAGGCCAGCACCACGGAGCGGTCCGCGAAGAGCTTCTCGCGCAGCAGGCCCGAGACCGACATGGGGGCGACCCGCAGGGATGCGCCGAACCGGTCGTGGCGCTCGTACCAGACGACGTCCCACTCCGAGCCGTTCGTGATCCGCTCGGCCACGTCGTGGACGGACTCCACGGAGGCGAGGGCCTGCTTGCGCACCGCGTCCTCGTCGCCGACGGACTTGTCGCGGGTCGCGCCGATCGCCGAGATGACCGTGCGCGCCGCGTCGCGCAGGGCCATCAGCGCGTATCCGAGGTCCTCCGGGACCTCCTCCAGGCGGCCGGGCAGCGCGAGCTCCATCAGTCGCTCGAAGCCCTCGGCGGCGGTCTGGAGCTGGTCGGCGGCCTTCTCGTTGACGAGCTTGGCCGCGCGGCGCACCGCACGGTTGACCTGCCCGGGGGTGAGTTCGCCGGTGGCCACTCCGGTGACGCGCGAGACCAGCTCGTGCGCCTCGTCGACGATGAGCACCTCGTGCGGGGGGAGGACCGAGGCTCCCTCGATGGCGTCGATGGCGAGCAGGGCGTGGTTGGTGACGACGACCTCGGCGAGCTTGGCGCGCTCCCGGGCCATCTCCGCGAAGCACTCCGCTCCGTACGCGCACTTCGACGCTCCCAGGCACTCCCTGGAGGACACGGAGATCTGCGACCAGGCACGGTCGGAGACGCCCGGGGTGAGGTTGTCGCGGTCGCCCGTCTCGGTCTCGTCCGCCCAGTCGCGCAGCCGCACCAGGTCCTGGCCCAGCTTGCTGGTGGGCGCGGCCGCCTCGAACTGGTCGAAGAGGCCCTCCTCCTCGTCCTGGGGCATGCCCTCGTGGAGGCGGTGCAGGCACAGGTAGTTCGACCGCCCCTTGAGCATCGCGAACTCGGGGCGGCGGCGCAGCAGCGGATGCAGGGCGTCCACCGTGCGCGGCAGGTCGCGCTCCACGAGCTGGCGCTGGAGCGCCAGTGTGGCCGTCGCGACGACGACCCGCTCCCCGTGGGCGAGCGCGGGCACCAGGTAGCCGAGCGACTTTCCGGTGCCGGTGCCCGCCTGGACCAGCAGGTGGGAGCCGTCGTCGATGGCCTGCTCGACGGCTTCGGCCATGGTCACCTGGCCAGGGCGCTCCGTACCGCCGACAGCTGTGACGGCGGCATGCAGGAGTTCGGGGAGTGAGGGCTCTGTCATAGCGCGACCACCCTACGGGGCCGCACTGACAACCGGGCGATCAAGCCGACGGCGGGGGGCGTGATCAGGACGGGCGCCCGGAAGCCCGCGCGGGAGCCACCCGCCGGTCCTTGCGGAAGCTCCCGTGCACCGGCCGCTGACAGTGCCGCGACGGCTTGCCCGGCGGACCCGGCGGACCCGGCGGACCCGGCGGACCCGGCGGACCCGGCGGCGGGGATATACGGCACGGGATCTCCTGGAAAGGGAACCTGAACGGCGCGAGCGGTGTACTGGGAGTGGCGGCCTAGAGCAGATCGCGAAGGGCCCGGTCACGGATCAGGAGGGCCGCCCGCTTCCCGGGCAGCTCGATCTCCGAGGAGAAGCGGAAGCCGGCGCTGAGGAAGGCGGACATGGAGGGGATGTTGCGGAGGTCGGGCTCCGCCACGACGCGTGCGCAGTTCGGGCGCCGGTCGAGGACGAGGTCGGACACGGCTCTGACGAGTGTCGTGCCGAGACCCTGTCCGCGATGGGCCACCCCGCCGATGAGGACGTGGATGCCGGTGTCGTTCGGGCGGGCCGGATAGTGGCGGGCCAGGGGGTCCAGGTCGGCCCGGTAGATCTCCCAGTAGCTCATCGGGGTGTCGTCCAGCAGGCCCAGGCAGGGGACGCTGCGGCCGTCCCCCGTCAGCTGCGCCCGCAGATGCGCCTCGGTCGCCGGCCCGGGCCCGGACAGCTCCCAGAACGCGGCCACGGCGGGATCGTGCATCCAGCGGTTCACGAGTGGGACGTCACGGTCCAGGCGTACGGGGAGGAGCCGCAGCACGCCCGCCGGTGTCGCCGTCGGCCCCCAGTCGGCGACCCGGTCGAGCAGGTCGTCGCCCGAGGACGTGACCGGTGGCGCCAAGAGAGGGGCAGTGGTGCGACGACCCGCCGTGCGCCGCGACGGGCCCAGCTCCTCGCCGGCCTGGTCCGCTCCCGCAGGTTCCTCGGCTCGCTCTCCGAGGAGCGCGAGGAAGTCGCCGGGCAGGCGCAGTTCGAGGGTGTCCTCGCAGTCCGTGCCCGGCCCCGTGCCGTTGCCGTGGTCGGTGAAGGGGGCGGAACCGGCGTCGGTGCTCGCATCGGTGGGAGTCACGGCGACGCTCCTCTCAGAAGGCTGGACGGGTCATGTTCTGCGGGAATGAAGAGGGTTCGCGATGGTCCCGTAGACGGACTGGGTGTCGACCGGCCCCACGAGCTCGTCCAGTCCCCGCACCCGGGTGAGCAGGTTGGCCTTGCAGCGCAGGACGGCCGAGTCGAGCAGGTGGCCCGGCAGGGAGGTGCGCAGCCGGCCAGGACCGGAGGCGGCCTTGCCGAGGAAGCCGCGGAACGCGGCGAGCAGCAGGCGCTCGTCGGCGAGCCGCTGGGAACCGAAGGCGCCGATGAGGCCGAGCACGTTGTTGACGGCCAGGTAGTAGGCGAAGCGCTCGTCGGCGACCTCGTCGGACACGAACGTGTCGGAGCGCGCCCCGATGCCGGGAAGCCGCTCGTCCAGTTCGGCGCGACGCGACTCGCGGAAGTAGTACCCCTGGTTGTCGCGGTAGCGGCCGCCTGCCGGCCAGCCTTCGGTGTCGAGCAGGACCAGGGTGTTCTGCTGATGCGCCTCCAGGGCGATCCCTGCCTCGCCGTCGAGCCAGAGCACGGGACGGACCACGTGTTCCAGATAGCGCAGGAACCACTCGGCGGCCACGGCGCCGCGCGAACGGCCCGTGCGGCCGGCGAGACGCGTCACGATCCCGGCGAGACGGGACCGCGCCTGCGGCTCGCCCCGCCCGCTCGACGGCTCCCCGGCCGGGTCGCGGAGCCGGTCGCCCTCGGACGCGTTCCGGGTCCCCTCCGCGGACGACCGGCCCTGGGGGCGGGGTGAGACGAGTCCCGCGACGCAGGAGACGTCGTCCGTCGGCGCGAAGGGATTGTGGCGGATCATCACGTCGATGCCTGGCACGGGGTCGCCGTCCAGGTCGTTCACCGCGAGCCAGGCCGGGTCGCGGACGATGTCGAAGCCCGGGTGGGCGGACTGCCAGCGTGCCCCGAGGCCGGCGCGCAGCAGTCGGTGGACCTCCACGCCGCGGTGGAGTTCCTTGCGGAGGTTCTCCCTGCGGGAGTTGGTGATGCGCAGGCCGAGGGAGAGCTTCAGCATCGCGGGGGCGCCGGAGCGGTAGAGCGTCCGGACGGAGGAGGTGGGGTGCCAGGGGGCGCCGAGGGGTCCGAGGTCCCGGATCAGTCCGGCGTCCAGGAGCTTGGCCGGCTCAGGGCGGTGCCGGACCGCGCGGACCTGCCAGGGGTGCATGGGCACGACGGCGTATCCGTCCGGGAGGTCCGGCAGGTCCGGCAGACCCTCGCTCGTCGCGGCGTTCCCTGCGGCGAGCCGGGCCGTGAGCTGTGCCGCTGGTACGGGGCGGCCCCGTTCGGTCCACGCGGAGTCGGTGGCGAGCACGGAGGGCGCGACGGCCATCCAGTGCAGTGGGAAGGAGCCCCGCAGTTCGGGCGAGTAGTTCCGGGCTTCGGCCTCGGACAGTCCTTCGCGGCTCTTCGGGGTGGGGTGCAGCGGGTGTCCGAGGAGCAATGACTGCTCGGCGGAGAGGAAGAGGTCGGGGTGGTCGGACGGGTTCGCCCTGCGGTCCGAGACGAACACGGCGGTCCGTCGTACGGAGTCGGCCACGCGGTCCACCAGATCGTCGCCCGCCGCCGCGGCGTCCGGCAGGGCGGGGCTCCACGGCCCGGCGGGCCTGCCCACGTTGGCGGAGTCGGCCCGCGTGGGACCGGCGTCCGGCTCGGAGGGAACGGGGCGCACGGCGGAGGCGGTCTCGGAGGCGGGGCCGGGGTCCGAGGCGAGGCCGAGGTCCGAGGCGGGGCCGGGGGCTCCGGCGGGAGCGCTGTCCGCCGGAGTCTCGCGCCGGAGCATGGCTGCCAGCGTCACCGCGTCGGTGGGGAACGCGCCGTCGGGGTCGTCGGACAACCAGGGAAGGCCGAACCGGTGCCAGCCCGTGGGAGACCAGTGGTGGACCGGCACGATCAGGGAGACGGCGGCCCCGGGCAGGGGGATGCGGAGGGTTCCGCCGTCGGGTGCGGTGACGCCCTGTTCGCGTACCCAGCAGCGCAGCAGGTTCTCGATGCCCGCGGCCTGGGCAGCGGTGTACGGGTCGGGGTGGTCCAACAGGTCCGCGGCGTGCGGGTGCTCCGGGGTTCCGGCGCCTCCCTGCTGCCCGGGGAGCGACGCCGGGCCGGGCGCGTGCGGGCTCGGCGGGACCTGCGGGGTCGGCGGATCCTGCCCTGCGCGGGCTCCCCGTTCCAGGGTGCGGGGACTGCCGTCGGGTACGGGAGTGGCGTTCAAGAGCGTTCCTCGCTGGATGGTTCGGGCTCGTACGGCGACGAACCGTGGTTGTTCCGGCGTACGCGGCGCCTGGCTGATTCCTCGCCGTCGGGGGTGCCGGTCCGCGCCGGCTCAGGGGTACCGGTTCGAACCGGCGGGCTCCGTGGCCGGGTTCGGCAGGGTGGGAACCTCCGGGGCGCGGCTGGGGAGGCGTCCGTCCGGTTCGGCCCTCGCGGCGGCCTCCGGCGGGCAGCCCTGCGGCCCGACCAGGGCCGGCCACCCGGAGGGCTCGCACCGCGGGGCGTGCACGTTCACCGCACGCCGGCGGTTCCCGTCGCCCGGAGCCGCGGCCGGGTCCGGAGCCGTGGCCGGGCCCGGGTCCGGGCCCGGAGTCGTGGCCGGGCCCGGAGTCGTGGCCGGGCCCGGACGCACCTTCGGCACAGCGCCCATCCGCACATCGGGCACCGCACCCGAGCGAACCGGCACCCCGCCGGCCCGAGCCCCCGGCACCCCTTCGGTCCGGCCTCCGGGCACCCCGCCAGCCCGAGCCCCCGGCACCCGTTCCGTCGCGACCCCGGGCACCGCGCTCTTCGCGACCTCGGCCACCGCGTCGGCGAGCCGGTCGAGCACCGCGTCCGCCTGTTCGTCGCTGATCGTCAGTGGAGGCAGCAGGCGCACCACGCTGGAGTGCCGTCCGCCGAGCTCCACGATGAGCCCGCGCCGCAGGCAAGCGCGCTGGACGGCGGCCGCGAGCCCGGGAGCGGGGGGCGGCGGTCCCCCGGTGGTGGGGGGCGGTGCCTGCGGGTCGACCAGCTCGACACCGATCATCAGGCCCCGCCCGCGTACGTCGCCGACGAGGTCGAAGTCGGTCTCCAGGCCGCCCAGTCGGGCCGTCATGCGGGCGCCCAGGTCGGCCGCGCGCCCGGCGAGACCGTTCTCCCTGACGTACGCGAGGGTCGCCGCGCCCGCCGCCATGGCGAGCTGGTTGCCGCGGAACGTCCCGGCGTGGGCCCCCGGTTCCCACACGTCGAGTTCCTCGCGGTAGACGACGACGGCCAGGGGCAGGCTGCCCCCGACGGCCTTGGAGAGGACGAGCACGTCCGGGGTGATCCCGCTGTGCTCGACCGCCCAGAAGGCGCCCGTCCTGCCGACTCCCGTCTGGACCTCGTCGGCGATCAGCGGAATGGAGCGGGCCGCCGTGATCTCGCGCATCCGCCGCATCCAGTCGTCGCGCGCGGGGATCACCCCGCCCTCGCCCTGCACCGGTTCGAGGATCATCCCGGCGGGTTGCGGCACGCCGGACTTGGGGTCGTCGAGGACCGACTCGGTCCAGCGGGAGGCCAGTTCGGCCCCGGTCGCGCCTCCGACGCCGAAGGGGCAGCGGTAGTCCTGCGGATAGGGCAGCCGGGCGACCCGTACGTCGGAGGCGCCCCCCGACGCGGCGAGAGCCCCCGCGGTCATCCCGTGGTAGGCGCCCGTGAAGGCGAGGATTCCGCTGCGCCCTGTCGCGGCGCGCACCAGGGTGAGCGCCGCCTCGACGGCGTCCGTGCCGGCGGGGCCGCAGAACTGCACGCGCGCGTGGTCGGCGAGGCCCGGCGGCAGGGTGCGGAACAGCTCGGTGGTGAAGGCGTCCTTGACCGGGGTGGCCAGGTCGAGGACGTGCAGCGGGGCGCCCGAGTCGAGGACCTTCCTGATCGCCTCCAGGACGACCGGGTGGTTGTGACCGAGGGCCAGTGTCCCGGCGCCGGAGAGACAGTCGAGGTACCGGCGCCCGTCGGCGCCCTCGATGGTCATTCCGCGCGCCCGCACGGGAACGATCGGCAGGGCGCGCGCGTAGGTGCGCGCCGCGGACTCGCGCGCCGACTGACGCCTCAGGATGCCCTCGTGCGCTCCGCGCGCCCCCGTGCCGTCGCTCGACGCGGGCGCGCCCGCGGTCTCGGGCACGGCGGGCGCCGCCTCGGGCGCGGGCTCGGTCACAGCCACGTCTGTCTGGTCCTCCCGCTGCTCAGAGGCGAGTTGCCGGCCCGCCCGGTGGCAGGCGGCGGGGGGATGAACGCAGCCCGAACGTCCCCCGTACGTACCAACGACGGGAATCGCGAGGGGCAACGGCGCACCGAAGATCCGGGCCGTGACGGAACCGTTGCGGGTCCGTCGGAAGTCCCCCACAGCAACGGCATAGTCTGTGGTGCCGTTCAGCGGTTCCCGCTGATCAGCGCCGACGGTCCACCGGGGGAGCGCGCGGGTTCCGGATCCGCGCGAAGCCCCATCTGGCAGCACAGAGTTGAACGTTCACCTCCAGGGGGAGTCACACCATGCGACCCATACGCCCGCTCTTCGCCGACCGCCGAGGGCGGCGCCCGCGCCGCAGAGCGTTCCCCGAGCTGGGCGCGGTCGGCCTGGCCACCGCGCTGGCGCTGACCGCCACCGCGTGCGGTTCCGGCGAGGACACCGAGGCGGGCGCCGGCGTCACGGCCTCCGCGGCGGGCGACGGCAAGATCAAGATCCCGGACGACCTCAAGGACCGGCTGAAAGAACACGGGATCGACATCGACAAGTGGAAGGACGGCGCCTGGAAGGACTGGGACAGGGACGACTGGCTCCGCGAGGCCGAGGACTACGTCAATCCGATCATCAAGGACCTCTGGGACCCGGACCGGATGCGCGAGGCCGAGGACCCCGACCAGGGCAAGGGTGTCGACGAGAGCGATCTCTCGGGCGACCAGGGTGTGACCGACCCCGAGCCCGCGCCGGTCGAGGCGAAGGCCGTTCCCGCCGGCTACCACGACAGCGCGCCCGAGGCGGGCAAGGTGTTCTTCGACTCCCCCGAGGGCACGATGGTCTGCTCGGCGACCGTGGTCGCGGACCCGGCCCACCCCGGCAAGTCCAACATGGTGTGGACCGCGGGCCACTGCGTGCACGCCGGCAAGAAGGGCGGCTGGTACCGCAACATCGCCTTCGTGCCGTCGTACAACAACGACGCCCGGTCGGCCGCTGAGCTCCAGGGCGCCACCAAGGAGGAGGTCGCTCCGTACGGCGTCTGGTGGGGTGACTGGGCCCAGACCTCGGACCAGTGGATCGAGCAGGGCGGTGCCACCGGAGGCCAGGGCGCCTCGTACGACTTCGCCGTCATTCACGTGACGCCGGAGAAGGGTGGCGACGGCAAGTCCCTGGAGGAGACGGTCGGTTCGGCGCTGCCCGTGAACTTCAACGCCCCGGCCGTACCGCAGGTCGCCGCCATCACGGCGACCGGCTACCCGGCGGCGAAGCCCTTCGACGGCGAGACCATGTACCAGTGCGCTGACAAGCCGGGCAGGCTGTCCATCGCGAGGTCCGAGCCCACGATGTACCGCATCGGGTGCACGATGACCGGCGGTTCCTCCGGCGGCGGCTGGGTGGCCACCGGCGCGGACGGCAAGGCCGCGCTGGTGTCCAACACCTCCATCGGCCCGGTGACCGCGGGCTGGCTGGCCGGCCCGCGTCTGGGCAAGGAGGCCGAGGGGCTGTACGACGCGGTGAGTGAGAAGTTCGCCGACAAGCAGTAGCGGTGGGCGGGACGGACGGACGGCGGAACGGGGCCGGGGAGCCCCGCCCGCCGGCCACCGGTCCGTCCCGGTCCCGCTCTCGGGCCCGGGAAGCCGCACCGGCACCCGCGCACCCCGTTCCGGGCACGGCAGGTGTGCGGTGCGGGACTCGCGGGGTGCGATCCCCGCGACCCGGCGCCCAGTCGACCGTTTCACGTCCCATCGGGGGTAGCAGCACCATGCGTTCCATACGTCCGTCCTTCACGAGGCGTCGCGACCGGCGCCGTGTCCTCGCCGCCAGCGGGCTGGCGGCGGCCCTGCTGTTCACCGCCACCGGCTGCGGCCCTGGCGACGACGGCGCCGCGGGCAAGCCGTCCGCCACGGGGTCGAAGTCCTCGGGCGACGACCGGATCGGGATTCCGCGCGACATCGCCGACCGGCTCGCGGAGCACGGCATCGACGTCGACAAGTGGCGCGACGGCGAGTGGAAGGACTGGGACCGCGACAAGTGGCTCAGCGAGGCGCGGGACTTCGTGAACCCGGTCATCGAGGGCCTCTGGAAGCCCGAGCGGATGAAGTCGGCCGAGGACCCGGACAAGACCATCTCGTCGAAGGACGCCGCCGCGAACCAGGGGGTCAGCGACCCCGCGCCCGCACCGGTGCCGGCCCGTCGCGAGAAGACCCCGTACCACGACTTCGCCGCGCCGGTCGGGAAGGTCTTCTTCGACTCCCCCGAGGGCTCGATGGTCTGCTCCGGCACGGTCGTCGCGGACCCGCGCAACCCTGGTCGGTCCAACCTCGTGTGGACCGCGGGGCATTGCGTCCACGCGGGCGGTGGCGGCGGCTGGTACCGCAACATCGCCTTCGTGCCCGCGTACAACGACCTCGGCAAGTCCGAGTCCGGGCTGGCGGGCGCGACCGAGCGGGAGATCGCCCCGTACGGCCAGTACTGGGCCGACTGGGCCTCGACGTCCAAGGAGTGGATCGAGGGCGGCTCGGAGTCGGGCGGCGCGGGTGCCGCGTACGACTACGCGGTGCTGCACGTGAAGCCCCAGTCGGGCTCCAAGTCCCTGGAGGAGACCGTCGGCAACGCGCTGGAGGTGGACTTCTCCACCCCGGACGCGGCGAAGGCGGGCTCCATGGGGGCCTGGGGCTACCCGGCCGCGCCCCCGTTCAACGGCCTGATCATGCACAAGTGCGTCGACCGGCCCGGCCGGCTGTCGCTCGGCCAGGAACTGCCGACGATGTACCGCATCGGGTGCACGATGACCGGCGGCTCGTCCGGCGGCGGCTGGTTCAGGGTCGTCGGCGGCACGACGAAGCTCGTCTCGAACACGTCGATCGGCCCGTCCGACAACACCTGGCTGGCCGGACCGCGGCTCGGCGCGGGTGCCGAGGAGCTCTACGACACGATGAGCAGGACGTACGGCGCCAAGTAGGCGCCCCGCGCGTGACCCTCTCGCGAGGAGGGTCGCCCCGCATACGGCGAAGGCCCCTGGCTTCCTGGAGGAGTTGAGGGCTCGCACACAACACCGGCCCTACCCCTCACGGGAGTCGGGCCCGGACGCGTCGAACGCCCGGCTCCCTCACGGGAGTCGGGCCCGAACGCGGCGAAGGCCCGGCCCCCTCAAGGGGGTCGGGCCTTCGGTCGGTCCGTGCTGCGGATCAGACCGCGCGAGCCGGTACGTACGGTGTCAGTTCCGCGGCCAGTTCCTCGTGCACCCGCACCTTCAGCAGCGTGCCCTCCGGCGTGTGCTCCTCGGAGATCACCTCGCCGTCGGTGTGGGCCCGCGCGACCAGCCGGCCGAGTGTGTACGGCACGAGTGCCTCGATCTCGACCGAGGGGCGCGGCAGTTCCACGTCGATGAGCGCGAGCAGCTCGTCGATGCCCTGGCCCGTCCGGGCCGAGACGGCGATGGAGTGCTTCTCGTTGCGCATCAGGCGCTGGAGGACGAGCGGGTCGGCCGCGTCCGCCTTGTTGATCACCACGATCTCGGGCACCTTGGTGGCGCCCACGTCGCGGACGACCTCGCGCACGGCGGCCAGCTGCTCCTCCGGCGCGGGGTGCGAACCGTCCACCACGTGCAGGATCAGGTCGGAGTCGCCGACCTCCTCCATGGTGGAGCGGAACGCCTCGACGAGGTGGTGCGGCAGGTGCCGTACGAAGCCGACGGTGTCCACCAGCGTGTACAGGCGCCCGCTCGGGGTCTCGGCCCGGCGCACGGTCGGGTCGAGGGTCGCGAACAGCGAGTTCTCCACCAGCACTCCCGCCCCGGTGAGGCGGTTGAGCAGGGAGGACTTGCCCGCGTTCGTGTACCCGGCGATGGCGACGGAGGGCACCTTGTTGCGGCGGCGCTCCTGGCGCTTGATCTCGCGGCCGGTCTTCATGTCCGCGATCTCCCGGCGCATCTTCGCCATCTTCTCGCGGATGCGGCGCCGGTCGGTCTCGATCTTGGTCTCACCGGGACCACGGGTGGCGAGGCCGCCGCCCTTGCCGCCGCCCATCTGACGGGACAGCGACTGGCCCCAGCCGCGGAGCCTCGGCAGCATGTACTGCATCTGCGCGAGGGCCACCTGCGCCTTGCCCTCCCGGGACTTGGCGTGCTGGGCGAAGATGTCGAGGATCAGGGCCGTGCGGTCGATGACCTTGACCTTGACGACGTCCTCGAGGTGGATGAGCTGGCCGGGCGAGAGCTCACCGTCGCAGATGACGGTGTCCGCGCCCGTCTCCAACACGATGTCCCGCAGCTCGTTGGCCTTGCCGGAACCGATGTAGGTGGCCGCGTCGGGCTTGTCGCGGCGCTGGATCACGCCGTCGAGCACGAGTGCTCCGGCGGTCTCCGCGAGGGCCGCCAGCTCGGCCAGCGAGTTGTCCGCGTCGGTCGCCGTCCCCGACGTCCACACTCCGACGAGCACGACGCGCTCCAGGCGGAGCTGCCGGTACTCGACCTCGGTGACGTCCTCGAGCTCGGTGGAGAGGCCCGCGACGCGGCGCAGGGCCGCGCGCTCGGAGCGGTCGAACTGATCGCCGTCCCGCTCTCCGTCGATCTCGTGGCTCCAGGCGACGTCCTCTTCCATCAGGGCATCGGCCCGAAGACCTTCGGGGTAGTTCTGCGCGGGGCTCTGCGCGTCCTGGGAAGGGGAAGAAGAGGAGGTCATTGGGTCCTTACGTCGAGTGGATACCTGTGGGGTGACGGACTCCCGTCCATCACTGTGAACAACGTCCGGGGCCGCCGGGAGATTCCCGGCCGCGTCCCGGGGGGCCGCCGCCGGCCCCCGTCGGCGCCGACGCGACGATGGTCGCACGGGACGGCCCGTCTCGTCACCCGACTTATCGGGAGCCGCCACCCGCGTGGTGCGGGGCCCGGAGCGGCCCGGCCGGGGCCTTCCGCGCGGGTGTCTCGCTGCGCCAGTCGGGGTGCCCGGGCATCGGCGGGGTCTTCTCGGCGTACAGCCAGCCCTCGAAGAAGGCGTCGAGATCGCGGCCCGCGATGCCGGAGGCGAGGCGCCGGAAGTCCCGGGTGTCCGCGACGCCGTCACGGTGGGTGTTCACCCAGGCGCGCTCCAGCCGCTCGAAGGCCCGGCGGCCGATCTCCTCGCGCAGGGCGTACAGGACGAGGGCGCTGCCGTCGTAGACGTTCGGGCGGAAGATGCTGAGCTTCTCGCCCGGCTCGGCCCCCTTCGGGGCGGCGGGCGGACCGCCGGACGCGCGCCAGGTGTCGGAGGCCCGGTAGGCCGCGCGCATCCGCGTCTCCATGGGCCGGCCGGCCTTCTCCTCGGAGTAGAGGGCCTCGTACCAGGTCGCGTGCCCCTCGTTGAGCCACAGGTCGGACCAGGTGCGCGGCGAGACGCTGTCGCCGAACCACTGGTGGGCCAGCTCGTGCACCATGATCGACTCGACGTACCACTTCGGGTACTCGGGCCGGGTGAAGATCTCCCGCTCGAAGAGGGAGAGCGTCTGGGTCTCCAGCTCGAACCCGGTGCGGGCTGCGGCGATCAGCACGCCGTACGTCTCGAAGGGGTAGTCGCCGACCTTCTCCTGCATCCACTCGATCTGGGCGGGCGTCCTCCTGAGCCACGGTTCGAGCTTCTCGCGGTCCTTGGTGGGCACCACGTCCCGCACGGGCAGGCCGTCCGGGCCGGCGCGGTGCAGGACGGTGGAGCGCCCGATGGACACCTGGGCCAGTTCGGTGGCCATGGGGTGCTCGGTCCGGTACACCCAGGTGGTGTCCGAGGCCCGGCGCGTCACACCGGCGGGCAGTCCGTTGGCGACGGCCGTGTAGCCCTTGGGCGTGGTGATCCGGAAGGTGAACATCGCCTTGTCGGAGGGGTGGTCGTTGCCGGGGAAGACCCGGTGTCCGGCGTCGGCCTGGTTGGCCATGGCGAGGCCGTCGTCGGTGCGCACCCAGCCGCTCTCCTGGTCCTTGCCGGACACCGGGTCGCTGTCGTGGCGCACGGTGATCCGCGTCCGGACCCCGGGCGGCAGGCGCCTCTCGGGTGTGACGACCAGGTCCTCGCCCGCGCTCCTGAAGTCGGCGGGCACTCCGTCGACCTCGACCGAGCGCACCCTTCCGTGCGAGTGGTCGAGATTGATCCGCTCCAGCCAGGCCGTCGTACGCGCCTCGATGGTGGTGACCGCCGGGAGCGGCTCGGTGTTCCGCCCGGGGTAGGTGAAGGCCAGGTCGTACGACTTGACGTCGTATCCGGGGTTGCCGAGGTACGGGAAGAGGCGGTCGCCGATGCCCAGCGGGGCGGGCGCGGGCGCGCTCGCGGCGATCAGGCAGGCGCAGGCGCCGGATGCGAGGAACGCCGTCCGCAGCCGTCGGCGGGTGCGGGGGCGGGGCGTCCCGGTACGGGGGGTGGTCCTGGGGGTGCGCAGCATGGACCACGGCTATCAGCGTCCGCCCGTCCCGCGGTGCCGACTCGCACCGGGTCCACCCGAACGGGCCCCCGGCAGGCACAGGACGGACGAGCGGGAACGACGGAACCAGCGCGACCAGCGCGACGGGTGCGGGCGATGTGACGGCAAGTCGGATCGGGAGGGCGCGCGTGCGGCCGCGGGGCGATGCCGGTGTCGGGGGAACGGGCGGCCCGCGCCCGGCTACGGCATGCCGGCCTGGTGCTGGGCCCGGCCGACGTCGAAGACGCCCGGCACGTTGCGCATGGCCCGCATCAGTGCGGGAAGGTGCGCGGCGTCGGGGAGTTGGAGGGTGTACGTGTGGCGTACGCGCTGCTGGCTGGGCGGTTCGACGGTCGCCGAGACGATGGCGACACCCTCCAGGGCGATGGCCTCGGTGAGGTCGGCGAGCAGATGGGGCCGCCCGAAGGACTCGGCGACGAGGGTGACGCGGCACTCGGTGGTGTCGCCCCACCGCACGTCGACCTCCGCACGCCCCGCGCCCTTCATGCGGGTGACGCCGGCGCATTCGACGCGGTGCACGGTCACCACTCCCCCGCGTACCGAGAACGCGGTGATCGCGTCGGGCGGTACGGGTGTACAGCAGCCCGCCAGGCGTACGGTCGCCCCCGGCCGGTCCACCACGACGTCCGCGGCCGCGGGGCGGGCGGCGGGGCCGTCCACGGACGGCCGGACGGCCGCGGCGGGGGCCTCGGGCGGTGCGGCGGGCACCGGATGGGCGGCGAGCCACCGGGTGATGGCGATCCGTGCGACCGGCGTGTGCGCGTGCTCCAGCCACTCCCTGGAGGGCTCCGAGGACGGGTCCTGTCCCATGAGCAGTTGCACGGTGTCGCCGTCGCTCAGGACCGTACTCAGCCTCGCCAGGCGGCCGTTGACGCGGGCGCCGATGCAGGCGTGCGCGTCCTCGCCGTACTGGGCGTACGCGGCGTCGACGCAACTGGCGCCCGCGGGCAGTCCCAGCGTGCCGCCGTCGGGGCGGAAGACGGTGATCTCCCGGTCCTGGGCGAGGTCTTCGCGGAGTGTGGACCAGAACGTGTCGGGGTCCGGGGCGGCCTCCTGCCAGTCCAGCAGCCGGGAGAGCCAGCCGGGCCGGGTGGGGTCGGCGCGCTCGCCGTCCGCGGGGCGCGGGCCGTCGGTGTCCGCCTGCTCCTCCGCGGGAGCGGCGTAGGGGTTGCCGAGGGCGATGACACCGGCCTCGGCGACCTTGTGCATCTGGTGCGTGCGTACGAGGACTTCGACGACCTGCCCGTCGGGGCGGGCGACCGCGGTGTGCAGCGACTGGTACAGGTTGAACTTGGGGACGGCGATGAAGTCCTTGAACTCCGAGACGACCGGGGTGAGGCAGGTGTGCAGTTCGCCGAGGACGCCGTAGCAGTCGGCGTCCTCGTTCACCAGGACCAGGAGCCGGCCGAAGTCGGCTCCGCGCAGGTCGCCGCGCTTGCGGGAGACGCGGTGCACGGAGACGAAGTGCCGCGGCCTGATGAGGACTTCGGCCTGGATGCCGGCCTCTCGCAGGACTCCGCGGACCTCGTCCCGGACCTCGGCGAGCGGATCGTCCGTGCGCGAGGCGTTGTTGACGATCAGTTCCCTGGTGTGGCGGTACTCCCCCGGATGCAGGATCGCGAAGACCAGGTCCTCCAACTCGGTCTTCAGCGCCTGGACTCCGAGGCGTTCGGCCAGCGGGATCAGGACGTCCTTGGTGACCTTGGCGATCCGTTCCTGCTTCTCCGGGCGCATCACGCCGAGCGTGCGCATGTTGTGCAGCCGGTCGGCGAGTTTGATCGACATGACGCGCACGTCGCTGCCCGTGGCCACCAGCATCTTGCGGAACGTCTCGGGCTCGGCGGCGGCCCCGTAGTCGACCTTCTCCAGCTTGGTCACGCCGTCGACGAGGTAGCGGACCTCCTCGCCGAACTCCGCGCGTACCTGATCGAGCGTCACTTCCGTGTCCTCGACCGTGTCGTGGAGCAGGGAGGCGGTCAACGTGGTCGTCTCCGCGCCGAGTTCGGCGAGGATCAGCGTCACGGCGAGCGGGTGCGTGATGTACGGCTCGCCGCTCTTGCGCATCTGGCCGCGGTGCGAGGACTCGGCGAGCACGTACGCGCGGCGCAGCGGGTCCAGGTCGGCGTCGGGGTGATGGGCGCGATGGGCCTCGGCCACGTGGCCGATCGCGTCGGGCAGCCGGTCGCGGGCTGCGGGACCCAGTAGAGCGGCCCGGCCGAGCCGTCGCAGATCGATCCGGGGGCGGCCCCGCCTGCGCTGAGCTCCGGGCGTCATGGGGCCGGGCGTCGCGGGGTTCGTGGCCTCCGCACTCATGGGCACCTCCGGCTGCGTGGACCGGCGGACGGGGTGCCCCATGGCGTACTCGGCTCTGGGGATCGCGTCGTTCCCCCGTCCGTGCCGGTGCTTGATGCTACCGACCCCACCACGCCCGGCCGACCGCCTCTCGCCCAGCGTGAAACGGATCACCCATTCGAGGGAAGGGTCAGAGGGTCGCGGAGTCGAGCCATCCGGGGTCGATCTCACCCTCAGCGACGATGACCGCGGGCCCGGTCATCTCGATCCCGCCGTCCGGCCGCTCGGTGATGACCAGCCGCCCGCCGGGCACGTCGACGGTGTATGTCACCGGCGTACCGGTCACCGCGGGATCGACTCCGTCCCTGCGTGCGGCGGCCACGGCGACGGCGCACGCCCCCGTGCCGCACGATCGCGTCTCGCCGGAACCCCGCTCGTGGACACGCACAGCGACGTGACGAAGACCACGGTCGACGACGAACTCCACGTTCACGCCGTCCGGGTACACGGCCGCGGGGCTGAACGGCGGCGGGGTGAACAGATGTCCGGCGTGGTCGAGGTCCTCCACGAAGGCGACGGCGTGCGGGTTGCCCATGTTCACGTTGCGCGCGGGCCAGGTGCGGCCGTCGACGCTCACGGTGGCCTGCGCCTCGGGAAGGATCGCCCTGCCCATGCCCACGGTGACGTCGCCGTCCTTGGCGATGTGCGCGGTCTTCACCCCGCCGCGCGTCGCGACGGCGATGTCCCCCTCGGTGACGTGTCCGGCGTGCTGGAGGTAGCGGGCGAACACGCGCACTCCGTTGCCGCACATCTCCGCGACCGAGCCGTCCCCGTTGCGGTAGTCCATGAACCATTCCGCTTCACCGGCCATGGCGCGGGCCTCGGGGTGCGCGGCGGACCGTACGACGTGCAGGAGGCCGTCGCCGCCGATGCCCGCGCGGCGGTCGCACAGGGCGGCGACCGCGGCCGGGGGGAGGTCGATGGTGTTCTCGGGGTCGGGGACGATCACGAAGTCGTTCTCGGTCCCGTGCCCCTTGAGGAAGGCGATCCGCGTGCTCATTCCTCGATCGTAAGGGGTCGTGGCGGAGCCCCTCCGAACGGTCCGGCGGGCGGACCCGCGCGGGCCGGTCCGGGGGCCGGGGCGGGAGTGCTCAGCGCAGGCGGGCCACGCGCCACACCGCGAGCGCCACGACGGCGGCCAGCAGCACGGCGTAGCCGATGGCGACGCGCCAGTCGGGGCGGCGGCCCGAGCCGCGCTGCGGCAGGCCCGGCCAGGTGTACCCCACGCGGCGGGCGGCCATCATGCCCCAGCCGCCGGCGCACGAGCAGATCAGCAGGCCGAGCATGGCGATCATGGCGCCACTGTCGCCGAAGTCGAAGGCGAGCGGGAAGGCGAACATCAGGGAGCCGAGCGCGGCGAGGCCGACGATGGGTGCGAGCTGCCAGATGCGCATCCGGCGCTGCGGCCGGAGCTCGACCTCGAACTCGGGCCCCGGGAACATCTCCTCGGGGTCGGGTCCGTCGGCGGTCACGCCCCCGGCGATCTCGTCGGGTCCGTCGGGGCTCAGCCGGTCCCCGTCGGGGTCCTGCTGGTCCTGCGCGGTGTCGTGCGTCCCGCCGGCGGCGGTGTCCCGCTCCGCGCCTTGTGCGGTGTCACGAGGGCCGGCCTCCATCGCCACGCGCCCTCCCACTCGGACTCCACTTGGTCGATCGAAGCTCGATGATGGCACGCCCCCGAAGGCCGCGATGACGGCCGGAGCGTCCCGATGCCAGGACGTGATCAGGCTGTGACCGGTCGTTCGAGCAACGCCAGCGCGAGCTGCGGAAGTTCCGCGAGATCGGTCGCGGCCCCACTGAGCCAATGCACCCGCGGGTCGCGTCTGAACCAGGAATCCTGACGGCGCGCGAAGCGCTTGGTGGCACGCACGGTCTCCGCACGCGCCTCGTCCTGCGTGCACTCCCCGGCGAGCGCCGCGAGCACCTGCTGGTAGCCGAGGGCGCGCGACGCCGTACGCCCCTCGCGCAGCCCGTGCGCCTCCAGTGCGCGCACTTCCTCGACGAGTCCCGCCTCCCACATGCGGTCGACGCGCCTGGCGATGCGCTCGTCCAGCTCGGGGCGCGCGACGTCGACGCCGATCTGGACGGTGTCGTACACGGAGTCGTGGCCGGGGAGGTTGGCGGTGAACGGCTTGCCGGTGATCTCGATGACCTCCAGGGCGCGCACGATGCGGCGGCCGTTGCTGGGCAGGATCGCGTGGGCCGCCTCGGGGTCGGCCACGGCCAGCCGCGCGTGCAGGGCGCCCGATCCGCGCAGGGTCAGCTCCTCCTCCAGGCGGGCCCGCACCTCGGGGTCGGTGCCGGGGAACTCCAGGTTGTCGACGGCACCGCGCACGTAGAGGCCGGAGCCGCCGACGAGGACCGGCCAGCGCCCCTCGGCGAGCAGCGCGTCGATGCGTTCGCGCGCGAGGCGCTGGTACTCCGCGACACTCGCGGTCACCGTGACGTCCCAGACGTCCAGGAGGTGGTGCGGGACACCGGCCCTCTCCTGCGGGGTCAGCTTGGCGGTGCCGATGTCCATCCCCCGGTACAGCTGCATCGAGTCGGCGTTGATGACCTCACCGTCCAGGCGCTGGGCCAGATGGACGCCGAGATCGGACTTTCCAGCCGCGGTGGGACCGACGACGGCGATGACCCGCGGAACGGGAGCTGCGCTACTCACCGCCCCAGTCTCGCAAACCTCGGGGCCACTTCACGAACGAGCGACGTGACGCCCCACGGCCCGGGTCGTTGCCTGTTGCGAGGTTCCGGCCGTCGGTTTCGAGGACCGGCGCCCCGGGCGCCGCAATGGGACGCACCGGGTGACACGGAGTTTCACCCGCATGAGCAGGCCATGGAGCTGAAATGGGCGTTTTCGCACGACTTCTTCGGAAAGACGGATCCAAGTCCAAGTCCACGGACGTGAACAGGGCGTCAACCTCCGGGACACAGGCCGACGCCCCGACGGACGGGACCGCGGCGGCCGCCTCCGCGGACGCGGCAGGGAGCACCGGGAAGCCGGCCGGGGGGACGGAGGCGGCGAAGGCCGGACCGGAGGCCGCGCCCCGCCCGGAGGCCCCCGGTTCGGGGTCGCCGGCCACCGAGGAGTCCGGGGCGGCCGAGACGGCGGAGTCGGCGGGGTCGGCGGGGTCGGCGGTCGCGGCGGAGTCACCGAAGCCGTCGCGGCCGTCCGCCTCCCCGAAGCCCGCGGAGCCCGCAGGGTCTTCGGCGTCAGCGGAGCCCGAGGAGCCTTCGCAGCCCCGGGAGGCTTCGGCGCCCCCGCAGTCCGGCGCGCTCGCCTCGGAGGCCGTCGAGATCCCCAAGCAGCAGTCCGCGGAGGAGGCGGCCGACAGCGAGGCCGGCGAGAGCGCCCGCAAGTAGCGCCTCCGCGCGCGAGGGCCGGCGCCGGCACACGGGACGACACGGCACCAGGCCGTCGCCGAAGGCACGCCCGGTGCGACCGGCACTCCGGCATCCCCCGCAGCCCGGCAACCCCGGCACCCCGGCTCCGTACGACGGCGGGTCGGCGGCACATCGGCGGACGGCCACGGACCACTCGATGTTCCGGGCCGTCCGCGGTGCTCCCGGGCGCGACGCGGGCGGGCGCGCGAGTGCGCGGCGCCCGGGTCCTACGACCAGGCCGCCACCAGGTACCCCACGCCGTACGGCGCGTCCTCGTACAGCAGGGCCCCCGACAGGCCCGCGCCGTCCGCCGCGCCCGCGAGCACCTGCCAGGGCGCACGTCCGGCCGCCTTGAGTTCCTGCGCCAGTCCCGCGTCCAGCGCCTTGAGGGCGGCCACGTCGGCCGCTCCGAGCGCCCGCGCGACCTCGGCGTCGAAGCCCGCCGCCCGCTCGTCGAGGTAGCCGGGCGCCTTGAGCGTGCGGCAGGCGCTGCCGTCGCCCATCACCAGCAGGGCCACCCGGTCGGACCGCGCGGCGATGCCCGCCCCGGCCTCGACGCACCGCTCGGTCTCCAGGGTCTCCTCCAGCCCGAGCCCTTCGACGGGGGCGTCGGACCAGTCCGTGCGGTTCAGCAGCCAGGCCGCGACGGCCAGCGAGGCGGGCAGTTCGCGGTCCGCGCTCCCCACGGGCTCGGACCAGGCCGAACGCCATCGCGGCCGGGGCCCGTTGCCGCCCAGCCGGACGTCGAGATCGACGCCGAAGGCGCGGAACGACCCGCGAGCCCCCTCCGGATAGGGCCCGCGCGCGCCCTCCTCCGCGGGTCCCACCACCACCAGCCGGTCGGGGCGGGCGGCGGCGAGCACCCCCAGCGCGTCCGTGCACGCGGCGCGCGCGGCGTCCAGCTCGGGCGCGGCACCCGCGGCGACCTCGGGCACGAGCAGGGGCGGGCAGGGGCTCACAGCGGCGGCGACAAGCATGATCGGCAGCGTAGCCCCACAGGGGCCGCCGGGCGTCACACCTCGGTGAGCACGTCGGCGGGACCGGCCGCGGGCCCAACGCCCCGCCCCCCGTGCCCGGCCGCGGAATCCGCGTCGTACGGCTTCGGACGCGCCGCGGCGTACGGCGGGCGGGGGCGCCGCGGCATACGGCGTCAGGGGCGGCGTCCCGCCCGGGCGCGGTCAGTCGCGGGCGCACCCGCCGGCCGCGGCGACCGGCAGCGGCTCGGGCGCGCCGATGCCGGGCAGGCCCAGCATGACGCCCGCGGGCTTGGCCGCGGCGGCGGCGTTGCGCCGGTCCCAGGCGTCGCCCGCCCCGGTCCGGCGAACCTCCAGGACCTCGCCCTCGGCGAGGAGGTGGTGAGGGGCCGCGTACGTGATCTCGACGGTGACGACGTCGCCGGGGCGGACCTCGGTGTCCGGCTTGGTGAAGTGCACGAGGCGGTTGTCGGGCGCGCGGCCGGACAGGCGGTGCGTGGCCCCGTCCTTGCGGCCCTCGCCCTCGGCGACCATCAGTTCGAGCGTGCGGCCGACCTGCTTCTTGTTCTCGTCCCAGGAGATCTCCTCCTGGAGGGCGACGAGGCGCTCGTAGCGCGCCTGCACGACCTCCTTGGGGATCTGCCCCTCCATGGTGGCCGCCGGCGTGCCGGGGCGCTTGGAGTACTGGAACGTGAACGCCTGCGCGAAGCGCGCCTCGCGGACCGCGTGCAGCGTCTGCTCGAAGTCCTCCTCGGTCTCGCCGGGGAAGCCCACGATGATGTCGGTGGTGATCGCCGCGTGCGGGATCGCGGCCCGTACCTTCTCGATGATCCCGAGGTAGCGCTCCTGCCGGTACGAGCGCCGCATCGCCTTCAGGACGGTGTCGGAGCCGGACTGCATCGGCATGTGCAGCTGGGGCATCACGTTCGGGGTCTCGGCCATCGCGGCGATCACGTCGTCCGTGAAGTCGCGCGGGTGCGGCGAGGTGAAGCGGACGCGTTCGAGGCCCTCGATCCGCCCGCAGGCCCGCAGGAGCTTGCTGAAGGCCTCGCGGTCGCCGATGTCTGAGCCGTAGGCGTTGACGTTCTGGCCGAGCAGGGTGATCTCGGAGACGCCCTCGCCGACCAGCGCCTCGATCTCGGCGAGGATGTCGCCGGTCCTGCGGTCCTTCTCCTTGCCGCGCAGCGCCGGGACGATGCAGAAGGTGCAGGTGTTGTTGCAGCCGACGGAGATGGACACCCAGGCCGCGTACGCGCTCTCGCGGCGGGTCGGCAGCGTCGAGGGGAACGCCTCCAGGGACTCGGCGATCTCGACCTGCGCCTCCTCCAGCACGCGGGCGCGCTCCAGGAGGACCGGCAGCTTGCCGATGTTGTGCGTACCGAAGACGACGTCCACCCAGGGCGCCCGCTTCACGATGGTGTCGCGGTCCTTCTGGGCGAGGCAGCCGCCGACCGCGATCTGCATCCCGGGGCGCTTCGTCTTCATGGGCGCGAGCCGGCCGAGGTTGCCGTAGAGGCGGTTGTCGGCGTTCTCCCGGACCGCGCAGGTGTTGAAGACGACGACGTCGGCGTCACCGTCGGAACCCTCGGGCGCGCGGACGTATCCGGCGTCCTCCAGCAGCCCGGACAGCCGCTCGGAGTCGTGGACGTTCATCTGGCACCCGTAGGTGCGCACTTCATACGTTCTCGTGAGGTCCACTGTCCGGCTCCGGTCGCTGCTGCTCATGCGATAAGGGTAGGCGGTGCCCGGAGTACGTCCGGCCGCCCCGGTGCCCCCGCCCCCGCGAGACCCCGGGCACCGGCCGGAACGAGCCGATCCCGCACGCCGGGCGGTACCGGCCGGCCACGGGGCGCACCGGCGGGCGACGGCCAGGCCGGTACGGCGGGCGGGCGCGGCGGGCACGGCCGGGGCGAACTGCCCCGGTGCGGGTGGGCACGGTCGCGGACGACCGGCCCGGCACGGCCCGCGGCCGGTCGACGCCGACCGGGCCGACACCGGCAGCCACCGGATGCGGACGGCGGACGAGCAGCCCGCCACGGACCGTCGCGGGCCGGGACGGAAGCCGCTCGCGCGGACGCCCTGCCCGACAGCACGGGCGTCGGGCGGCGGCGGCCGGGCCCGCCCCGGGCCGCACGCACGCCCCGGGCAGCCGCCCGTCGCGGGCGTGCGGCCCGGCACCCGGGGCTCCGGCCGCGGCGGACGCACACGGGTGGCACGGCCGTCGGCGGAACCGTTGCGCCGGGGCGGTGAGCATGGGCCGCTCGGGCGTCGGCGGGCGTGCCGCGCCCGCCGAGGCCGACGCCGCCCCCACGACGGGTCCGTGCGCACGGTGTGAGCCCCGCCCTGGCCAGCACGGCGGGCGAGCTGGCAGGATCGCGCGCATGCTCCAGCCGCGCCCCCGTATCAGCAGGCGCCGGGCCCTCCAGGGTTCGGCCGCCGCCTTCGTGGCCTTCGGGCTGCTGCTGTGGTGGCTGCTGCCCCTGGGCGAGAAGTCCCCCGGCGGGACGATCTCCATCAGCACGGGAACGCAGAACGGCGTGTACCAGCTCTACGGGGAACTGCTGCAGAAGGCCCTCGCGAAGGACATGCCGGGGCTGGACGTCACGCTGGAGACGAGCGAGGGCTCCCAGCAGAACGTGCAGCGGGTGGCCACCGGGGAGGCCGACTTCACCATCGCGGCGGCCGACGCCGTGGAGCGGTACGTGCTGGACCACGGCGAGGGCGCCGCTCTGCTGCGCGGCTGCGCACGGCTCTACGACGACTACGTGCACGTGGTCGTCCCCCGCACCTCCTCCGTGGAGTCCATCGAGCAGCTCCGGGGCAAGCGGGTGGCGGTGGGGCAGCCGGGCTCCGGCGTGCGGCTCGTCGCGAACCACGTGCTCAAGGCGGCCGAGCTGGACCCGCAGAAGGACATCCGGCCGGTCTCGGCGGGCATAGCGACCATGCCGGAGCTGCTGGAGACGGGCAGGATCGACGCCTTCTTCTGGTCCGGCGGACTCCCGACGAGTGCCGTGACCGACCTCTCCCACCGCTTCGACATCAGGCTCGTGCCGATAGGCCCGGAACTCGTCAAGAAGCTGCACGAGCAGCGCGGGGAGGCCGGATACTACCGGTCCGCCGTGGTGCCGCCGGACGCGTACCACAAGGCCCAGGCCGGGGACCCCGTACAGACGGTGGCCGTCGCGAACCTGCTCGTGACGCACGCCGGGACGGACCCCGCGCTCACCGAGGGCGTCACCCGCGCGGTGATCAACAGCCGCGACCGCATCGGGGAGAAGGTGCACGCGGCCCAGCGAGTGGACCTGCGGACTGCCATCTACACGGACCCGCTGGACCTGCACGAGGGCGCCGGGCGCTACTACAGGTCGGTCAAGCCCTGACGGCCCGTACGAGGCCCGCGGGCTCCGCCTGAGGCTCCGGGCCCGCGGGCTCCGCCTGAGTGTTCCGCGGCGGACATACGCCCCCTCCGGGCCGCCCCGGAGGGCATGCGGCCCCGGACGACGCGCTGCCCCGGACGACGCGCGGCCCGCTCAGACGCCCGGCACGGTCCGCGGCACCGTCACCGTGACCTTCAGCCCGTGCGGCTCGTGGCGCTCGTACGCGATGGACCCGCCGCCCGCCGCGAGCAGGGCCCGCGAGATGGACAGGCCGAGGCCCGAGCCCTTGATGTTCTGGTGGCCGGGGCTGCGCCAGAAGCGGTCGCCGACACGGCTCAGCTCCTCCTCGCTCAGCCCGGGACCGCGATCGGTGACGACGATGGTCGACGTCTCCCCGTTCGACGCCACGCCGACCTCGACGGACTCGCCCTCCGGAGTGAACTTCAGCGCGTTGTCGATCACCGCGTCCAGCGCGCTGGACAGGGCGACGGGATCGGCCCAGGCCGTCGTGGCGGGGCAGTTCCCGACGAGCCGCACACCCTTGTTCTCGGCGACCGGGGACCAGGACGCCACGCGCTCGGCAGTCAGCTCCCCGATGTCCGTGAGCTGGAGGTCGGCCTCGGCGTGCTCCGCCAGCGCGAGGTCCAGGAGGTCGTCCAGGACCTGGGCGAGGCGCTTGCCCTCGGTGCGGACCGAGGCGATCTCCTCGTTGCCCTCGGGCAGTTCCAGGGCGAGCAGTTCGATCCTCAGCAGCAGGGCCGACAGGGGGTTGCGGAGTTGGTGGGAGGCGTCGGCGACGAAGGCGCGCTGCTGCTCCAGGACGTCCTCGACGTTGTCGGCCATCTCGTTGAACGAGCGGGCCAGCCGCCTGAGTTCCGGGGGGCCGCCGGCGACCGCGACCCTGGACTTCAGCCTGCCGGTGGCGATGTCGTGCGTGGTCGCGTCGAGGACCCGTACCGGCCGCAGCACCCAGCCGGTCAGCCGCAGCGCGGCGCCCAGGGCCAGGAGCATCGCGGCGATCTCGCCGGCGCCGATGAGCAGCCAGCCCTGGAGGATCTTCGAACGCATCTGGCCGGTGGGCGAGTCGGTGACGACCACCGCGACCACGTCGCCGTCCCGGATGACGGGGGACGCGACGACGAGCCGGTCCCGCTGCCACGGCCAGACCTGCCTCGGGTCGTGGCTCCGGCGGCTCTGGAGCGCCTCGTCGAACGCGTCGCGGACCTCGCCCTTCTTGGGGACGTACCAGTTCACCGGGGCGTTGGCCATGACTTCTTCGTCGCGGTAGAAGACACCGGCCCTGATGCCGTAGAGGCCGTGGTACTTGGTCAGTTCCTGGCTCAGGGTGTCGAGCCGCTCGTCCGTGACCGCGACGCGCGAGCCCTTGGGCAGGTCGGTGACGAACTGGGCGAGGGACGCGAAGCGGGCCGTGTCGTCGATGCGGTCGACGACCACCTTCTGCTGCTGGGCGGCGGCGAGGCTCACGGCGAGCGGAACGCCGAGGGCCAGCAGCACGGCCGCCATCAGGACGATGAGCAGCGGGAGCAGGCGTGCGCGCACTCCGGCCCGCTAGACGCCGGGCGCGACGAGCCGGTATCCGACGCCGCGCACGGTCTCGATCAGCGCGGGCATCCGCAGCTTGGAGCGCAGGGACGCGACGTGCACCTCAAGGGTGCGTCCGGTCCCCTCCCAACTGGTTCGCCAGACCTCGCTGATGATCTGTTCCCGGCGGAAGACCACTCCGGGGCGCTGGGCCAGCAGCGCGAGCAGGTCGAACTCCTTGCGGGTGAGCTGGACGGCCGATCCGTCGACGCTGACCTGCCGGGTGGGCAGTTCGATACGGACGGAACCGAGGTGCAGCACCGTCTCGGTGGCGGCCGTCGCGTCGTCGGGGACGGTACGCCGGCTGACGGCGTGGATGCGCGCGAGGAGCTCCCCGGTGTCGTACGGCTTCACGACGTAGTCGTCGGCCCCCATGTTGAGGCCGTGGATGCGGGACCGTACGTCGGCCCGCGCGGTCACCATGATCACGGGGGTGCTGGTGCGCTTGCGGATCTTGCCGCAGACCTCGTAGCCGTCCTGGTCGGGCAGGCCGAGGTCGAGGAGCACCACGCCGAAGCCGGCCCCCTCGGGGACGAGCGCCTGGAGGGCCTCCTCGCCGCTGCGGGCGTGCACCACCTGGAAGCCGTGCCGTGCGAGAACCGCGGAGAGGGCGGCGGCGACGTGGTTGTCGTCCTCGACGAGAAGCAGTCGCATTCCGGCCCCCTTCGGTTCATCGGTCGTACGTTCGCGGTGGTTGGACTGGCTGCACGCGCGCGTGCACCATGGCAGTCAGGCCGATGGACGCGCGCGGCGTCAAGCATGTTCGACGCGCGTCGCGCTTCCGTTACTCAGCCGGTATGCGCGCGGGGCGCCGTTCACGAAGAGTGTCCGGCCGCTGCCGGATCGTTATGCTCAATTTCCCCTCAGATGTAATGACGCTGGTCGTGCGGCATCACTACTGTCCTCCGCAACCGAGGAGGACGGAGCAAGAGGCCGATGACCGAAGTTTCGGTGACCAAGGACGCCGTTCCCACGGCTGACGATCTGGTCGTGCTGAAGAACGTCAACAAGCACTTCGGCGCGTTGCACGTGCTCCAGGACATCGATCTGACCATCACCCGTGGTGAGGTCGTCGTGGTCATCGGGCCCTCCGGGTCCGGAAAGTCCACCCTGTGCCGCACGATCAACCGCCTGGAGACGATCGACTCGGGCGAGATCTCGATCGACGGAAAGCCGCTGCCCCACGAGGGCAAGGAGCTCGCACGGCTGCGCGCGGACGTCGGCATGGTCTTCCAGTCGTTCAACCTGTTCGCCCACAAGACCGTGCTCGAGAACGTGATGCTGGGCCAGCTCAAGGTCCGCAGGACGGACAAGAAGGCGGCCGAGGAGAAGGCCCGCGGGCTGCTGGACCGTGTGGGTGTCGCCTCGCAGGCGGACAAGTACCCCGCCCAGCTCTCCGGCGGCCAGCAGCAGCGTGTGGCGATCGCCCGGGCTCTCGCGATGGACCCCAAGGTCATGCTCTTCGACGAGCCGACGTCGGCTCTCGACCCGGAGATGATCAACGAGGTCCTCGAAGTCATGCAGCAGCTCGCGCGCGACGGAATGACGATGATCGTCGTCACCCACGAGATGGGCTTCGCGCGCTCGGCCGCCAACCGGGTGGTGTTCATGGCGGACGGCCGCATCGTCGAAGAGGCTGTGCCGGACCAGTTCTTCAGCAACCCCCGCAGCGACCGGGCCAAGGACTTCCTGTCGAAGATCCTTCACCACTGACGGGCCGCGACCGAGCCCGCCGAGAGTCCACGTCATCCGCACCCGACGCTCCACACCTCTTCACCAGCAAAGGATGTTCACCATGAAGCTTCGCAAGGCCTCTGCCGCGGCGGCCGCCGCGCTCGTGCTCGCCCTGACCGCGACCGCCTGCGGCGGCGGTGACAAGGACAGCGACAGCGACACCGGATCGGGGTCCGGCTCCGGCGGCGGCGACAAGATCAAGATCGGTATCAAGTACGACCAGCCCGGTCTGGGCCTGAAGGAGCCGGACGGCTCGTTCTCCGGCTTCGACGTGGACGTGGCCACCTACGTGGCCAAGGAGCTCGGTTACGACGCCGACCAGATCGAGTGGGTCGAGACCAAGAGCGCCGACCGCGAGAACGCGCTCGCCCGCGGCGACGTCAAGCTCATCGCGGCCACGTACTCGATCAACGACGAGCGCAAGGAGAAGGTCGACTTCGCCGGCCCCTACCTGCTCGCCCACCAGGACCTGCTGGTCAAGTCGGACTCCGACATCACCAAGGCCACGGACCTCAACGGCAAGAAGCTGTGTTCCGTGACCGGCTCCACCTCGGCGCAGAACGTCAAGGCCGAGATCGCCCCGAAGGCCCAGCTCCGTGAGTACGGCGGCTACTCGGAGTGCATCGCCGGCCTGCAGAGCGGTGCCGTCGACGCCGTGACCACCGACGACTCGATCCTCGCGGGCTTCGCCGCGCAGGACAAGTACAAGGGCCAGTTCAAGCTCGCCGGGCTCAAGCTCAGCAACGAGAACTACGGCATCGGCATCAAGAAGGGCGACACGGCGACCGCGGACAAGGTCAACAAGGCCCTCGAGAAGATGGTCGCCGACAAGGCCTGGCAGAAGGCCGTCGACGACAACTTCGGTCCGGCGGAGTACAAGAACGAGCCCGCCCCGCAGATCGGCAACATCGTCAAGTAACGCGGGAACCCGCGGGCGCGCCGCCGCTCACCACGATCGCGGCGGCGCGCCACGCCCTTCACCTACGCCACAGACCCGGAAGCGCGGGAGATCGTGTTCGACTTTCTTGAAGGCTACGACGTCCTCGGGGCGTTCTGGATGACGGTGAAACTCACCGCCCTCTCCGCTGTCGGCTCCCTCGTCTGGGGCACCCTGCTGGCTGGAATGCGGGTCAGTCCGGTCCCGTTGATGCGCGGGTTCGGCACCGCCTACGTGAACATCGTCCGAAACATCCCCCTGACCGTCATCATCGTCTTCACCTCGCTCGGCCTCGCCGACATCTTCGGTATGACGATGGGCGCGCCCGACGACTTCAAGGTCCAGGGCTTCCGGCTGGCCGTGTTCGGCTTCATCGCCTACACCGCTGCCTTCGTCTGCGAGGCGATCCGGTCCGGCATCAACACCGTGCCCGTGGGGCAGGCGGAGGCGGCACGCGCCATCGGCCTGAACTTCAACCAGGTGCTGCGGCTGATCGTGCTCCCGCAGGCGTTCCGCTCGGTGATCGGACCTCTGGCCAACGTGCTGATCGCGCTGACCAAGAACACCACCGTGGCGGCCGCGATCGGCGTGGCCGAGGCCGCCACCCTGATGAAGACAATGATCGAGAACGAAGCGCAGACCCTGGCCATCGGCGCCGTCTTCGCGCTCGGGTTCGTGGTACTCACCCTGCCCACCGGTCTCGTCCTCGGCTGGCTGAGCAAGCGACTGGCGGTGAAGCGGTGACCTCCGTTCTGTACGACACACCGGGCCCCCGCGCCAAGCGGCGCAACGTGATCCTCTCGGTGGTCTTCTTCGTCCTTCTCGCCCTGTTCCTCTGGTGGGTCTGGACCACCATGGACGAGAAGGGCCAGCTGAAGTGGGACCTCTGGGAGCCCTTCACGACGACGCAGGCCTGGACGACGTATCTGCTGCCGGGCCTCGCCAACACCCTGAAGGCCGCGGCGATCGCGATGGTGATCGCCCTGCCGCTGGGCGCGGTCTTCGGCATCGCGCGGCTGTCCGACCACCGCTGGGTGCGGGGCGTGTCCGGCACCGTGGTCGAGTTCTTCCGGGCGATCCCGGTACTGCTGCTGATGCTGTTCGCCAACGAGATCTACGTGCGCTACACGGACGTCAGCAGCGAGCAGCGCCCGCTGTACGCGGTCGTGACGGGCCTGGTGCTCTACAACGCGTCCGTCCTCGCCGAGGTCGTCCGTGCGGGCATCCTCTCGCTGCCCAGGGGCCAGTCCGAGGCGGCGTACGCGATCGGCCTGCGCAAGGGCCAGACGATGAGCAGCATCCTGCTGCCCCAGGCCGTCACCGTCATGCTGCCGGCCATCGTCAGCCAGCTCGTCGTCATCGTGAAGGACACCGCGCTCGGCGGCGTGCTGCTGAACTTCACCGAACTGCTCAACTCTCGCAGCACGCTCGCGGCCAACTACGCCAACGTCGTGCCGAGCTTCATCGTGGTCGCGGTCGTCTACATCGTGCTGAACTTCATCCTGACCAGCTTCGCGAGCTGGCTGGAGCAGCGGCTGCGGCGCAGCAAGCGCGGCACGGGAGCGGTCCTCGCGGCCGACGCCGTGGACGACCTGAACGCCGGTGAGGTGGGCGGCACGGCCGCCACCGGGCACGGCGGGAAGACCTGACGAGTCGTCAAGCGGTTCTGCGGGTACGGGGGCAGTGGCGATCGGCCACTGCCCCCGCCGCGTCGCGGGAGCGGAGTGATCTCCCGAGGCCCCAGGGGACACCGCCTGCCGGGCCCCGCCCCTCCGTCACTTGACGCAAGCAGCGGCAATGGGTTGCATACGTTCTGTGATCGTGCACCCCGCTCCACCTGCCAGTCCCGGTAAGACGCTCAGGACACCGCTCCGGGCAGGGGGCGCCGCGCCGTGGACCCGGTGATCATCGCCGGAGCGGGGCCCGTCGGACTGACGCTCGCCCTTGCTCTGGCCCGCCAGGAGGTCCCCTGCGTCGTCCTGGACGAAGGACCCGGCAAGGACGAGCAGCGGCTCGCCCGGACGGCCGTCCTGCGCGAGGACACCGCCGCCCTGGCCGACCGGCTGACGGGCCTGCCCGTCGCGGCGGCGGGATTCCGTTGGGCCGGATGGCGGTCGATGCGGCGCAAGCAGGTGATGCGCCACATCACGTTCGGGCCGGACGAGGCCGCGCCGGTTCACCTCCCCCAGCACGTGCTGACGGGCGCCCTGCGCGAGGCGATCGCCTCCGAGCGCCTGATCAAGGTCGCCGTGGAGAGCCGCCTCGACTCGATCGAGCAGGACGACTCCGGTGTCACCGCGCACACCCGCGGCCCCAGGGGCACGTGGTGGCGCGGCAGCCATCTGGTCGGCTGCGACGGACCGCGCTCCACGGTGCGCAAACTCCAGGACATCCGGTTCCCCGGCCGGACCGCCGTGGAACGGCACGCCGTCGCCACGCTGCGGACCGAACTCCCCTGGCCCGGCGAGGCGTTGCTGCACCGCATGCCCCCGTGGCGGACCTCGGGCCCCTCGGCGGGCGAAGTGACCGCACGCCCTCTCGCCGACGACATGTGGCGCGTGGACTGGCTGCTGCCGCCCGGCAAGGACCTGGTCACGCCCGACCTGCTGGTGGCCCGGGCGCGCGAGACCCTCGGGGGGTGGAACGGCGGGACGACACCGTCGTACGAGCTGCTCGACACCGGTGTCCACACGGTCCACCACCGGCTGGCGCGCAGATGGCGGGTCGGCCGGGTCTTCCTGGCCGGAGACGCCGCCCATCTGCTCGGCGCGCTCGGTACGCAGGGTCTCGACGAGGGACTGCGGGACGCCGACAACCTGGCGTGGAAGCTGGCCCTCGCCTGGCACCACGGCTCCCACGAGGGGCTCCTGGACAGCTACCAGGTCGAGCGGCGCGCGGTCGTCGCGGCACGGCTGCGCGCGGCCGACCAGTCGCTGCCCGTGCTGCGCGCGGGCGGGCTGCGGTCCGCCGTGCCCGGCTCCGCCCGCGGCCACGACGCCCTGCTCACGGACGGTCACCTGGGGCGCGGCCCACTGGGCGCGCCGGGGGCGTACGCCGACTCGCCGCTCGCGTCCCCGCGCGCCGAGTCGTCGGTCGACATCGGCACGGCGGTCGGCGCGCAGGTCGTCGACGTACGGGTGACGGCCGAGGACGGCTCCTTCGTACGGCTGCGGGACCGGATGGGCCGAGGGGCCCTCCTGGTGCTGCTGATCGCGCCGGGGACGGGTGTCTGGGAGCGCAAGCACTGGGTGACGGCCGGGATCATGCCGAGGCTGGCCGCCGCGGTGACCGCGCTGCCGCAGCACGCCGAACTCCTGGTCGCCGAGGACTACCCGGGGGCGGCCCCGCACACGGTGCTCCTGATCCGTCCGGACGGCCATCTCGTCACGGCGTTGGGCGGTGTGCGCCCGGCCGACCTCTACGAGGCCGCAGAGGCCGCTCTCGGCGGCCCCAGGGCCACGGCCGAAGCCGGCGCGCATACGTCCTGAAGGGCCCCTCCGTCCATACGGTGACACTCGGTTGACCGGTCCGGACCGTCGTGGTGTACTCCGGATCGTGACCGACACCTGTGTGCGCCTGTGGCGGAGGGTCCATATGGACCTGGTCCGCTATGCGGGCTGCGTGTGTCGCCCGTCCTGCTGAATTCGCATCCCCTTCCCGCGCGCAGCGCCAGTGTGCTGCCGCGCGCCCCCACGCGAACGCTGATCAGGACGGTACCCGTGTCTGTGTCTCCCGCTGTCTCCGCTCCGCCGCACGCGCCCACCCAGGCCGAGTTGCTCGACTTCGTGCGTCGCACTGCCGCCGACGCCGATCTCATCGCCTCCCTCCCGCTCGACCCCGAGGGCCGTACGTGGGTGCGCCTCGAAGGGCCGGGCGGCAGCGAGGCCTGGCTCATCGGCTGGCCGCCCGGCACCGGCACGGGGTGGCACGACCACGCCGAGTCGGTCGGCGCCTTCCTCACCGCTTCGGGCGAGCTGAAGGAGAACTCGCTCACCGCCCGGCTCCCCACCGACGGCTGGAAGACGCTCGAACTCACCGAGGGCATCGACCGGGAACGACGGCTGTCGGCCGGGAAGGGCCGCTCCTTCGGCCGCCACCACGTGCACGAGGTGCTCAACGAGTCCGCCGACGAGCACGCGGTCTCCGTCCACGCCTACTACCCGCCCCTGCCGCAGATCCGCCGCTACAGCCGCAGCGGCCAGATCCTGCGCCTGGAGCAGGTCGAGCGTCCGGAGGACTGGCAGTGACGGCCGAACACCCGCCGGGGATCGACGAGTTGCTCGAAGAGGTTCGCGCGCGGTTCGACCGCGTGGAGGCCGGGGCGGCCCACGACGAGGCGCGGGCGGGCGACGCGCTGCTCGTCGACATCCGGTACGCGGCCCTGCGTGAGCGCGACGGGCTGATCCCCGGCGCGCTCGTCGTCGAGCGCAACGAACTGGAGTGGCGGCTCGTTCCCCGGGGCAGCCATCGCGTCCCGGAGGCGACAGGCCACGACCTGCGTGTCGTGATCGTCTGCAACGAGGGGTACGCGTCGAGCCTCGCGGCGGAGTCCCTGCACCGCCTGGGGCTGCACCGGGCGACCGATCTGATCGGCGGCTTCCAGGCCTGGCGCGCGGCCGGCCTGCCGGTGACTACCTGACGGTCACTCCCTGACCGTGGCGTCCTGCCGGTGGCGCCCTGACGGCGACTCCCCGACGACGGTGGCGCCCTGCCGGCGACTCCCCGGCGGCGGTGGCGCCCTGACGGTCCGGACCGAAGCCGTGGCCATGGGTCCTCGTCCGTCCCGGGGCGGGGTGGGGTGGGGCGGGGCAGGCGTCTGCGATCGCTCCTTGCGGGCGCGGCGGTGATCGCGCTCGGCCAGCGGGACCGTAGTCGCTCTCGGCCGGCGGGCAGCTTTCCGATCGGCCCCGGCGGGGACTTCCCGCTCGGGTCGACCTCCTGTCGCCTGTCGGTCGCCCGCGGCCGGGTACTGCCCGGTGATCGACGGCGGCGCGGTCCGCGCGTGTCGGCCGACTGCCCAGTGACCGACCGCGCGGCGGTCCGGGCCGTCGACCACGGAAACACCGGCGGCCGGAGTGGCCTCCGGTCCTGCCTGCTCCGGCGCTCCGACCCTGCCTGTCCGGCGGCCGAAGTGACTCCGCTCGCGCCCCGCTCGGCGGTCGAAGCGGCACCGATCCCGTCGGTTCGGCGGCCGACGCGGCTCGGGTCCCGCCCACTGTGGCCAAGAGACGGGCTCGGGCCTGGACGGGTATCCGGTCCGGAGCAACCGACCGGCACCCGAAACCGGGCACTGGCAGCGGCAGCGGCAGCGGCGGTCCGAACCCGCACTCGCACTCGCACTCGCACTCGCACCGAGCAGAACTCCCGAGCGCTGCCCCCGGTCCAGGCTCGGTCACCGCTCCCGCGATCGTCGCGCCCTGCCCGCGGCCCCGCTGCGAGGCAGGCTCAGAACTCCTCCTCGCCGAGGAACTCCGTGTCCTCGCCCTCTTCCTCCAGCGCCTGCCGTACGACCCGGAGGGCCACTCCCTGCGGGTAGCCCTTGCGGGCGAGCATGCCCGCGAGCCGCCGTATCCGCTTGTCGCGGTCGAGGCCGCGCGTCGAGCGGAGTCTGCGGGCGACCAGCTCCCGCGCGGTCGCCTCCTCCTGTTCGGAGTCGAGCTGCCCGACCGCCTCGTCGATCAGTGCGGAGTCCACACCCTTGGTCCGCAGTTCCTGCACCAGCGCCCGGCGGGCGAGGCCCCGGCCGTGGTGCCGCGACTCCACCCACGCGTCGGCGAAGGCGCCGTCGTTGATCAGCCCCACCTCTTCGAAGCGGGACAGCACCTCGTCCGCCACGTCGTCCGGGATCTCACGCTTGCGCAACGCGTCCGCGAGCTGCTTGCGCGTGCGCGGGGTCCCGGTGAGCAGGCGCAGGCAGATCGCCCTCGCCCGCTCAGCCGGGTCCCCCGGAGAGTCCCCCTTCTCGGCCCTCGACGAGGAAGGGGGGCCTCCGTCCTGCGGGTCGGCGGACGGATCGCCGGACGCGTCGCCGAAGCCACGCCTTCTGCCGCGGCCCCGTCCGGCGCGACCGCCACCGCGTCGCGCGCCGTCACCGCGCGACCCGTCACCCGGTGGTCCGTCGTCCCCGTACGACCGGCCGCCGCTCCGGCCACCACCACGTCGTGAGCCGCCGCGGGGCGGCTCCTCACCCTGCTCCGGACCGTCACCGGCCCACGGGTCACCGTCGGGCCGGCCGGCACCCTCCGGATCGCCGTACGCCGCGTCGCTGTCTCCCGCGGAGCCGATGTCACCCCCGCGCCCCTGGCCTGCCGAGGCGACGGGGTGGACGTACTCGGCCCAGTCGGTTCGTCGTGTCACGGACTAGCTCTTGACCGCCGCGGCCTTGGACTTGGTGGCCTTGGCCGCAGGAGCGGGAACGGTCTTCGCGGCGTCGTCGGCGGTACCCGCCGTGTCCGCGCCCGCCTCGGCGGTCTTGGGCTCCTCCGGCCTGACGCCGACGCCGAGCTTCTCCAGGATCTTCTTCTCGATCTCGTTGGCGAGGTCGGGATTGTCCTTCAGGAAGTTGCGCGCGTTCTCCTTGCCCTGGCCGAGCTGGTCGCCCTCGTACGTGTACCAGGCACCGGCCTTGCGGACGAAGCCGTGCTCCACGCCCATGTCGATCAGACCGCCCTCACGGCTGATGCCCTGCCCGTAGAGGATGTCGAACTCGGCCTGCTTGAAGGGGGGCGCGACCTTGTTCTTGACGACCTTGACGCGGGTGCGGTTGCCGACCGCGTCGGTGCCGTCCTTCAGCGTCTCGATGCGGCGGATGTCGAGACGGACCGAGGCGTAGAACTTCAGCGCCCGGCCACCGGTCGTGGTCTCGGGGGAGCCGAACATCACGCCGATCTTCTCGCGGAGCTGGTTGATGAAGATCGCGGTCGTCTTGGACTGGTTGAGCGCGCTGGTGATCTTCCGCAGTGCCTGGCTCATCAGACGGGCCTGGAGGCCCACGTGCGAGTCACCCATCTCGCCCTCGATCTCCGCGCGCGGCACCAGGGCGGCGACGGAGTCGATGACGATGAGGTCGAGGGCGCCGGAGCGGACCAGCATGTCCACGATCTCCAGAGCCTGCTCGCCGTTGTCGGGCTGGGAGAGGATCAGGTTGTCGATGTCGACGCCGAGCTTCTTCGCGTACTCGGGGTCGAGGGCGTGCTCGGCGTCCACGAAGGCCACCTGGCCGCCGGCCCTCTGCGCGTTCGCCACCGCGTGCAGGGTCAGGGTCGTCTTTCCGGAGGACTCGGGGCCGTACACCTCCACCACGCGGCCGCGCGGAAGGCCGCCGACACCGAGCGCGACGTCGAGTGCGGTCGACCCGGTGGGGATGACCTCGATGGGCTCGTTCGGGCGCTCGCCGAGGCGCATCACCGCGCCCTTGCCGAATTGTCGTTCAATTTGTGCGAGCGCGGCGTCGAGCGCCTTCTCGCGGTCGGTTCCTGCCATGGGTTCCACCCGATTTGCTTGAGTCGATCGCTTCACGTCAAAGACGCTAACGCCTGCCACTGACAATCCGCCCCGACGCCCGTCCGGCCTGTGGATAACTCGGGCACTTCTGGATGAAATCCCCGCCGACATCCCGTTCTGAGCCTCGCCAGAACCTCAATAAGAATAGATGTTCGATTTTTGTGTCAAGCGCACCACGCTCTCGGAGGAGTGCGTGTCGCGGCCGGCCCCGGCCCGCCCCCTGCGGGGCGCTTCCGTGGTCGTACGGCCGGTGCCGTGCGCGCCGAAAGGCGCCCTCCGGCGCCGTGGAGCGGCCGCCCTCGGCGACGGCCGGCCCTTCCAGGGTCCTACACCCGGCGGAACGCGTGCGTCACGAGGAGTCGCGGGTTTCCTCGTCCTCCACCGCGGCGGAGTCCCGGGAACCCCGCAGCACGCCTCGTATCCGCGCGAGGAGACTGCTCGGACTGCGCTCGCGGCGCCCGTGAACCCGGGGGTCGTCCGTGACGTCGTAGCGCTTCACGTAGGCCCCGAGGAACGCCTGGAGCGTCGCGATGGCGGGGATGGCGATCAGCGCGCCCACGGCACCGAGCAGGGCGGTGCCCGCGACGACCGACCCGAAGGCGACCGCGGGGTGGATGTCCACGGTCTTGGAGGTCAGCTTGGGCTGCAGCACGTAGTTCTCGAACTGCTGGTAGATCACGACGAAGATCAGCACCCACAGCGCGTACCAGGGGTTCACCGTGAAGGCGATCAGCATCGGCAGTGCGCCCGCGAGGTACGTGCCGATGGTGGGGATGAACTGGGAGACCAGGCCGACCCAGACGGCCAGCACGGGCGCGTAGGGCACCCCCAGGGCTTCCAGCAGCACGTAGTGCGCGACGCCCGAGATCAGTGCCATCAGTCCGCGCGAGTACAGGTAGCCACCTGTCTTGTTGACGGCGATCTCCCACGCGCGCAGCACCTCGGCCTGCCGCGCGGGCGGCAGGACGGAGCACAGGGCGCGCCGCAGTCTGGGGCCGTCGGCGGCGAAGTAGAACGCGAACAGCGTGATCGTCAGGAGCTGGAAGAGCCCGCCCAGCACCTGCGCGGACACGTCCAGGACCCCGGTCGCGCTGTTCTGCACGTACTTCCGGAGCCAGTCCGAGCGCAGCAGGCTGTCCTGGATGTCCACCCGGCTGAGCTCCGTGTGGAAGGTCGTGTTGATCCAGCTGATGACCGAGTCGACGTACTTCGGGAAGTCCTCGACGATGTCGATGATCTGACCCGCGAGCATCGAGCCGAGGAGCGTCACGAAACCCGCGCCCACGATCATCACGAGGAGGAACACGAGCGCCGTCGCCAGCCCTCTGCGCAGGCCGTACGAGGCCATCCAGCTCACCGCGGGCTCGATGGCGAGCGCCAGGAAGAACGCGATCAGGACATTGATCAGCAGTCCGGTCAGCTGGTGGAAGGCCCAACTGCCGAGCTGGAAGCAGGCGATGAGCGCGAGGGCGAGCACCATGGCGCGCGGCAGCCACGGGGGCATGCGTGAACCCCCCTCGTCGGTGCCTCCGGGTCGGGTCCCCGGGGGTATCGGGCCGAACGGGGACGCGTGCTGTCCGACCTGCGTGCTCTCATCTGTCGATGCCACGGAGCAAGTCTCGCCCACGACACCGACAATCGGCCCCCACCGACGGATCCGCCTGTCCGGTCAGCGGTTTTCGTCCTGAACGTTCACCGCGGAGCACACCGCCCGCCACACGTCCTTCGCCTCCCAGCCCGCGTCCAGCGCCTGCCGCACCGTCCGCCCGCCGAGTTCCGACATCACGTGGTCGCGCGCGAAGGTCTCGGCGTACCCCGCGCCGAAGTGCTCCGCCATCCGCTCCCAGAAGACCGTCAACCGCATGACCCCAGTATCCCGCCCCTGAGAGTGGGCCCTCGCCGGGACCCCTCGACGAGAACGCTTTCCGTCCTACGGTCTGACCCATGGCCGAATCAGGAGCATCCCCACTCCCCCCGACGCCCGAGGCGCCCAGTCCTCTGGCCCGCGCCGAGCAGTTCGTCTGGCTCACCGCGCGCGTGCTCGAACAGCGGCGTTTCGCGTACCACTTCCTGGGCGGCGGCGCGGACGCGGTGGAGACCGCGCTGTCCGCCTACCGCAACGAGGACGACGGCTACGGCCACGCGCTGGAACCCGACCTGCGCGGCCCGGTCAGCCAGCCCCTGCACACCGCGCACGCGCTGCGGGTCCTGGCCTCGATCGGCCGGTGCGGAGGACAGCGGGTCGAGCGCGTGTGCCGCTACCTGACCTCCGTGTCGACACCGGACGGCGCGCTTCCGGCGGTCCATCCCAGCCAGCGCGGCTACCCGGCGGCGCCCTTCGTGCCGATCGTCGACGACCCGCCGAGCGAACTGCTGGCCACCGGTCCGGTGGTGGGGCTGCTGCACCGCAACGGGGTGTGGCACGCATGGCTGTTCAGAGCCACGGACTTCTGCTGGCAGGCGGTGGAGTCCCTGGAGAAGTCCCACCCCTACGAGATTCAGGCCGCGGTGGCCTTCCTGGACTCCGCGCCGGACCGCCCGCGCGCGGAGGCCGCCGCCGACCGGCTCGGCCGCCTGGTGCGCGAGCAGCGCCTCGCGGCGCTGGACCCCGACCACCTCGAGGCGTACCCCGTGGCACCGGGCTACGCGCCGCGGGAGCACCACTTCCCGCACGACTACGCCAAGACGCCGGACTCGCTCGCGCGCGCGTGGTTCACCGACGCGGAGATGACGCGCTCCCTGGAGTTCCTGGTGGGCCTGCAGCAGGAGGACGGCGGCTGGCCCGTCCTGTGGCGGCAGTGGGCGCCCAGCGCCGCGCTCGAAGCGCGTCCCGTCGTGACGATCGAGGCGCTGCGCACCCTGCGCGCGTACGGGCTGTCCGTCGACTGACCGGCGGAGTCACGGGCGGCACACCCCCGCGCGTACGCGCTGTGCGCCGACGACGGCCTCTCGGACGTACGGGCGGCTCCTCGGGCGCACCGCCCGCCCTTCTGTCGTGCAGGGCTGTCGTGCAGGGCTGCCGTGCAGGCGTGCGAATTGCCGGTCGGACCGCACCTTCCGGACGGCGAACCGTGTCCGGCGCGGAAAAGCGCGTGCATTCCGTACGGCGGGACCGACCACGCGCGGGGCGCACCCTTCCCGCCGGGCCGGCCGATGCCGGGAGGACCGGCACGCGTGCGCGCGCCGGTCCCGCGCTCAGCCCGTCAGCGCCCGTACCCCCGCGGTGACCAGCACGGCCGCCGCCACGACGACCAGGAACGGGGCGCGGAGCAGCAGCGCCACGGCGGCCGCGGCGAGTCCGGCCGCCCTCGCGTCCAGGACCAGCTCACGTCCGTCGGCGAAAGCCTGCTGGGCCGTGAGCGCCGCAAGCAGGGCGACGGGCAGCAGGGCGGCGAGCCGCTGCACGAGCGGCCGTTCCAGGGCGCCCGCGGGAATGAGCAGCCCGACGAGCTTCACGGCGTAGCAGCCGACGGCCGTCAACCCGATCGCGATCCAGATGTTCATCGGTCCTCCTCCGGCATGTCGTCCTGGGCCCCCGCGTCCGTACGCCCCCTGCGGCGGCCTTCCGCCCACAGGACGGCCGGGGCGGCGAGTGCGGCCACCAGGACGGGGACCCCCGCGGGCAGCACGGGAAGCAGGCCGAGCCCGAGGACGACGGCGATCCCGGCGACGGCCCTCTCCGTGGTGCTCCTGAGCATCGGCGCGAGCAGCGCCAGGAAGACGGCGGGGCCGGCCGCGTCCAGGCCCCACGCGTCGGTGTCGCCGATGGCCTCGGCGCCGAGCGCGCCGAGCAGTGTGGTGAGGTTCCACAGCACGTACAGCGTCAGGCCCGTGACCGTGAAGCCGATCCGCACGCTGCGGCGCGTCGGCTGGGCCAGTGCCACAGCGGTGGTCTCGTCGATGACCCACTGGGCGGCGAACGGCCGCACCGCGCGCGGGAGGGCCAGCAACTGCGACAGCCGCAGCCCGTAGAACGCGTTGCGCACCCCCAGGAAGAACGCTCCCGCTGCCGCCGTGAACGGGTTGCCCCCGCCCGCCAGTGCCCCCACGAGGGCGAACTGCGAGGCGCCGGTGAACACCAGGAGGCTGAGGGCGCAGGTCTGGAGCACGGTGAGCCCGCTGCCCGCCGAGGTCACCCCGAAGGCGAAGCCGGACAGTCCGACGGCCACCCCGACTCCGAGGGCGTCTCGTACGACGGCGGAGTCGGGCTTTCCGTCGGCCTGGCCGCGGGAGTCTGGGGGAGCTGTCTGTTCTGCCACGCCCCGGACGTTAGGCGAAGGTCCCCACCCGGGTCTTGTACGTTCTTGCGCTCCCGCTGGTACGCCCCCGGGGGCACGCCCACGATCCGGGTGAAGTGCCGGTTGAGGTGGGGCTGGTCGGTGAAGCCCACGGCGAGGGCGGCCTCGGCGGGTGCGCTGCCCGCGTCGAGGAGCCTGCGCGCCTGCCGGACCCGTGCGTCCGTGAGCCAGGTGTGGGGAGGCATTCCGTAGGCGTCCCTGAAGGCCCGCAGGAGCGCGAAGGGGCTGGTGCCCAGTTCCGCGGCCAGCCGCTCCAGAGTGGGCGGCTCGGCCATGCGCTCCTCCAGCACGGCACGCGCGCGTGCCGCGAGGCGGGCACCGGCGGTCCTGGGTGCCCGCCGGGGCAGGACGCCGCCGTTCAGCCTGAGCAACCGGGTCACGGCGACCCGCAACAGCGTGTCGGCGGCCAGCGCGTTCCCCTCGTCCGCGGCGCGCAGCACCTGATGGACCAGATTCACGGCGTACGGGTCGTCGAGGACCGGGTCGGTGAACCCGGGGGCGCCGCGGATGCCGGTGCTCTCCGCGGCGATCTCGGCCACCAGTTCGGGCGACGGGTAGACCGCCCCGTACCGCCAGCCCTCGGGGACCCCGGCCCGTCCCGTGTGCGGGGTGTCGGGGTTGACCAGCGCCAGGGACCCGGGTCCCGCGTACTGGTCCGCTCCGCCGTGGTGGAAGACCTCGACGCCGTCGGAGATCGCGGCGATGACGAAGTTCTCGTGCGTGTGGCGGACGAAGGTCTTGCGGACATAGCGCGCACGCAGCAGGTCGACACCGGGCAGCTCCGCGTACTGCCAGTGCCGCGCCCGCTCCTGTCCCGTGCCCGCCATGCCCTCATTCTCCGCCATCGCGGCGGAAGGGCGCTTCGCGGTCCGGCGGGGAGCCGCGCCGGACCGCCGTGCCACCGGGCACGGGGGCCCACCGGCCCCGGGTCGGCCCCACCACGCCACTGCATCACCACATCGCCGCAGGTCAGCCCCATTGTCAGTGTCCGGGTGCAGGATGGACGCATGGTCAGCTCCGTACACCGAGCCCTGAGCGGCTTCTCGCCCGCGACCCGTGCCTGGTTCACGGGGGCCTTCTCCGCGCCCACGTCGGCCCAGGCCGGGGCCTGGCAGGCGATCGGTGAGGGCTCGGACGTGCTGGTGGTCGCGCCGACGGGCTCCGGCAAGACCCTGGCGGCGTTCCTCGCGGCCCTGGACCAGCTGGCCTCGACCCCTCCGCCGGCCGACCCGAAGAAGCGCTGCCGGGTTCTGTACGTGTCCCCGCTGAAGGCCCTCGCGGTCGACGTGGAGCGAAATCTGCGCAGCCCGCTGACCGGCATCCGGCAGGAAGCGGTCCGTCTGGGTCTGCCGGAGCCCGAGGTGAAGGTCGGCATCCGCTCCGGGGACACCCCGCCGGCCGAGCGACGGGCCCTGGCCACCCGGCCGCCGGACATCCTGATCACCACCCCCGAGTCCCTCTTCCTGATGCTCACGTCGGCCACACGCGAGGCACTGACGGGGGTCGACACGGTGATCCTCGACGAGGTCCACGCGGTCGCCGGCACCAAGCGCGGCGCCCATCTGGCCCTCACCCTGGAGCGGCTGGACAGCCTGCTGCCCAGGCCGGCCCGCCGGATCGGCCTGTCCGCCACGGTCCGCCCGGTCGACGAGGTCGCCCGCTACCTCTCCCCCCAACGCCGGGTGGAGATCGTCCAGCCGCCGTCGGGCAAGGAGTTCGACCTCTCGGTGGTCGTGCCGGTGGAGGACCTGGGCGAGCTGGGCGGCTCACCCGTCGCGGACTCCGACACCGCGGCGGAGCGCCCGTCGATCTGGCCGCACGTCGAGGAGCGGATCGCCGACCTCGTCCAGTCCCACCGCTCGACGATCGTCTTCGCGAACTCCCGCCGGCTCGCCGAGCGCCTGTGCAACCGGCTCAACGAGATCGCGTACGAGCGCGCGACGGGCGAGCCCCTGGGTGAGCACCACTCGCCCGCGGAGCTGATGGGCGGCTCGGGCGCCGCCCAGGGCGCCCCGCCGGTCATCGCCCGCGCCCACCACGGCTCGGTCTCCAAGGAGCAGCGCGCCCTCGTCGAGGAGGACCTCAAGGCGGGCAGGCTGCCCGCGGTGGTCGCCACCTCCAGCCTCGAACTCGGCATCGACATGGGCGCGGTGGACCTCGTCGTCCAGGTCGAGTCCCCGCCCTCCGTGGCCTCCGGACTCCAGCGCGTGGGCCGCGCGGGGCACCAGGTCGGCGCGGTGTCCACGGGCGTGGTCTTCCCCAAGTACCGCGGTGACCTCGTGCAGGCCGCCGTCGTCACCGAGCGGATGCGCACCGGCTCCATCGAGTCGCTGCGCATCCCGGCCAACCCGCTGGACGTGCTGGCCCAGCAGCTCGTCGCCATGACCGCGCTCGACACCTGGCAGGTCGACGACCTGCTCACCGTGGTCCGCCGGGCGGCGCCCTTCGCCTCGCTCCCGGAGTCCGCGTTCACTGCGGTGCTCGACATGCTCGCGGGCCGCTACCCCTCCGACGCCTTCGCGGAGCTGCGCCCGCGCGTGGTGTGGGACCGCGTCGCCGGCACCGTCACGGGCCGCCCCGGCGCCCAGCGGCTCGCGGTCACCTCCGGCGGCACGATCCCGGACCGCGGCCTGTTCGGCGTGTTCCTCGCGGGCTCCGACCCGAAGAAGGGCGGCGGCCGGGTCGGCGAGCTCGACGAGGAGATGGTCTACGAGTCGCGTGTCGGCGACGTCTTCACCCTGGGCACCAGCTCGTGGCGCATCGAGGACATCACGCGCGACCGCGTCCTGGTCTCGCCCGCTCCCGGGGTACCGGGCAGGCTGCCGTTCTGGAAGGGCGACCAGCTCGGCCGGCCGCTCGAACTGGGCCGCGCTGTGGGCGCGTTCCTGCGGGAGGTCGGTTCGCTGCCCAAGGACGACGCGCGGCTCCGGCTGCTCGCCGCGGGCCTGGACGCCTGGGCCGCCGAGAACGTCCTGTCCTACCTGGCCGAGCAGCGGGAGGCCTGCGGGCACATCCCCGACGACCGCACCATCGTCGTCGAGCGCTTCCGGGACGAGCTGGGCGACTGGCGCGTGGTCGTGCACTCGCCGTTCGGAGCGCAGGTCCACGCCCCCTGGGCGCTCGCGCTCGGCGCCCGCCTCTCCGAGCGCTACGGCATGGACGCACAGGTCATGCACGCCGACGACGGCATCGTGCTGCGGCTGCCGGACGCGGACCTGATGAGCATGGACCTGCTCGACCAGGAACCCGCGAAGCGCGGTACGGAGTACGACGCCGAGAAGGCCCCGGTGGGCGCGGCGGACGTCGCGTTCGACAAGGGCGAGGTCAACCAGATCGTCACGGACCAGGTCGGCGGCTCCGCCCTGTTCGCGTCCCGTTTCCGTGAGTGCGCGGCCCGCGCCCTGCTCCTGCCGCGCCGCAGCCCCGGCAAGCGCACACCCCTGTGGCAGCAGCGCCAGCGTGCGGCCCAACTGCTGCAGGTGGCAAGCGAGTTCGGTTCGTTCCCGATCGTCCTGGAAGCGGTCCGCGAATGCCTCCAGGACGTCTTCGACGTGCCCGGGCTCACCGAGTTGATGGGCGACCTGGAGTCCCGCAAGGTGCGGCTCGTCGAGGTCACGACCCCCGAGCCGTCGCCGTTCGCCCGGTCCCTGCTGTTCGGCTACGTCGCGCAGTTCCTGTACGAGGGCGACTCTCCGCTCGCCGAGCGGCGCGCCGCCGCCCTGTCGCTGGACTCGCGTCTGCTGGCCGAGCTGCTCGGCCAGGCGGAGCTCCGCGAGCTGCTGGACGCCGATGTGCTGACGGAGCTGGAGACCGAGCTCCAGTGGCTGACGGAGGACCGCAGGGCCAAGGACCCGGAGAGCGTCGCCGACCTGCTGCGGATGCTCGGGCCGCTCACAGAGGCCGAACTGGCCGAGCGCGGGGCGGACCCGGAGTGGGCCCGCGAGCTGGCCTCGGCCCGGCGTGCCATCCGGGTCCGTGTCGCGGGGGCCGAGCACTGGGCCGCGATCGAGGACGCGGGCCGGCTGCGCGACGCCCTCGGCACCGCCCTGCCGGTAGGGGTTCCCGAAGCGTTCACGGAACCGGTCAAGGACCCGCTGGGCGATCTCCTCGCGCGATACGCGCGCACGCACGGCCCGTTCACGTCGGCCGCCGCCGCGGCACGCTTCGGCCTGGGTGCCGCGGTCACCGAGGGAGCCCTCCAGCGGCTCGCGGCGGGCGGCCGGGTCGTGCAGGGCGAGTTCCATCCGGCGGGCATCGGCCAGGAGTGGTGCGACGCGACGGTACTGCGCAGGCTGCGGCGCCGGTCGCTCGCCGCCCTGCGCCACGAGTTGGAGCCGGTGCCGCCCGCCGCCCTCGCCCAGTTCCTGCCGCAGTGGCAGCACCTGGGGGGCGGCCACGGCCTGCGTGGCGTCGACGGACTCGTGCGCGCCGTCGAGCAGTTGCAGGGGGCGTCGGTCCCCGCGTCCGCGCTGGAGAAGCTGGTCCTGCCGTCCCGTGTCGCGAACTTCGCTCCCGCGATGCTCGACGAACTGACCGCCGCCGGGGAGGTGGTCTGGGCCGGAGCCGGCGCGCTGCCGGGCAAGGACGGCTGGGTGTCCCTGTACCTCGCGGACGCCGCGCCCCTCCTCCTGCCCCCGCCGCACCCCCTGGAGACGACCGAGCTCCACCGGTCGGTCCTGGACACCCTGTCCGGGGGGTACGGACTGTTCTTCCGCCAGATCGCCGACCAGGTGCGCGCCACCACGCATCCCGACGCCACGGATCCGCAACTCGCCGACGCCGTCTGGGACCTGGCCTGGTCGGGCCGCCTGACGAACGACACGCTCGGTCCGATGCGCTCACTCCTGGGTTCCGGCCGTACGGCGGGCTCGACCGCGCATCGGGCGAAGCGCACGGTGCCCCGCGGCCGGTACGGAGGCCTCACCGCCGCCGCCCGCCCCGCCTCACGGACCGGTCCGCCGACCGTCGCCGGCCGCTGGTCGCTGCTCCCCGACCGCGAGCCCGACGCCACGGTCCGCGCCCACGCCCTGGCCCGGACCCTGCTCGACCGGCACGGCGTGGTCACCCGGGGCGCCGTCGCGGCGGAGGGCGTCGAGGGCGGCTTCTCCGCCGTCTACCGCATCCTGGCCGCCTTCGAGGAGAGCGGCCAGGCCCGGCGCGGCTACGTCGTGGAGGGGCTCGGTGCCGCGCAGTTCGCGATGGACGGCGCGGTGGACCGGCTGCGCGCGGCGGCGAACGCCCGCGAGCGGGGAGAACCCCTGACGGTGCCCTGGGCCGCGGCGCCCGGTGCCGGCCGCCCCGACCGGCCGGGCGCGCACACGACGGAACAGCGGGAGGGCCCCGCGGAGCATCCGTACGCCTTCGGGGACGACTCGTGGCCGCCCGACCTGGACGCCCTGCCGCAGGACAGTGATCCCTACTCCCTGCGCGGCGGTCCCGGGCAGCCCTCCCCGACCGGACCCGGCGCGGTCGGCGCACGCGACCACGCTGCCCCGTTCGCCGGCGACCGCCGCGCGGCTCCGCAGTCCTTCCCGGGCGGTCCCGCTCCGCGTGGGCGCGCCGACCGCGCCGACCGCGCCACGGTCCTGGCCGCCGCGGACCCGGCGAACGCGTACGGGGCGGCCCTGCCCTGGCCCGAACCCCCGACGGGTGCGGGCCACAAGCCGGGCCGCAAGGCCGGTTCACTGGTCGTGCTGGTGGACGGCGAGCTGACCCTGTACATGGAGCGCGGCGGCAAGACTCTGCTGGCCTGGCCCTCCGCCCCCGACGAGTCGCCCCTGCACGACCCCCGGCTGCACGCCGCCGCCGAGGCGCTGTCCGGAGCGGCGCGCGCGGGCACCCTCGGCACGGTGACGGTCGAGCGGGTCAACGGGGTCCCGGCCCTGACCTCCCCCTTCGGCACACTCCTGGAGACGACCGGCTTCCACGCGACCCCCAGAGGCCTGCGCCTGCGCGCGTGACGCCGCGCCACCGCCCCGGCTCCCTTCGGCCCACCCGCGCCCCCACGGTCCACCCGGACCACCGGGCCCCACACTCCCGCCACTCCCGCCACTCGACCACCGACCCACCGAGGCATATCCCCCGTCCCCTGTCCTCCGCCCCTCGCCCCCACCTCCAGGCCGGCCCTCCGGCCCCGCACTCCCGCTACTCGACCCACCCTGCTGACCGGGCCACCGGCGCCGACCCCCATTCCCGTCCCCGTCCCCGTCCCAGTCCCAGTCCCCGTCCCAGTCCCAGTCCCAGTCCCCCGCAGCACGACACCCCGACCGCCTCCGTGCCACCCTGGATCCCATGCCCGAAGGAGACACCGTCTGGCAGGCAGCCCGACGCCTGCACACGGCCCTCGCCGGTCAGGTGCTCACCCGGTCCGACCTCCGGGTGCCCCGGTACGCCACGGCCGACCTCACCGGGCGTGCGGTCCTGGACGTGACCCCGCGTGGGAAGCACCTGCTCACCCATGTGGAGGGCGGCCTGACACTCCACTCCCACCTGCGGATGGACGGGTCCTGGAAGGTGTACGCGCCCGGTGAGCGCTGGAGGGGCGGCCCGAGCCACCAGATCCGGGTGATCCTGGGCACGGCGGAGCGGACGGCCGTCGGCTACCGGCTCCCCGTTCTCGAACTGCTCCGCACCGAGGACGAGGACCGGGCCGTGGGCCATCTGGGACCGGACCTCCTCGGCCCCGACTGGGACCCCGCCACCGCTCTGGCGAACCTGCGGCGCGAACCGGAACGCCCTCTCGGCGAGGCCCTGCTCGACCAGCGCAACCTCGCCGGTATCGGCAACATCTACAAGAACGAGCTGTGCTTCCTGCTCCGCGCGACCCCCTGGCTCCCCGTCGGGGCGCTGCCCGCCGAGCACGCCGCCCAACTGCCCGTCCTCGCGAAGAAGCTCCTCGAGGCCAACCGAGAACGGCCGGCCCGCAACACCACGGGCCGCCGCGACCCGAGCATGTTCGTGTACGGACGGGCCCCGCGCCCCTGTCTGCGCTGCGGCACCTCGATCCGCGCGGCGAACCAGGGCGACGGCTCACGCGAGCGGCCCACGTACTGGTGCCCGGTCTGCCAGTCGGGCCCGGCCCCCGCTCCGGGCAGCCACCGTTGAGAACGGCCGCCATCAGGCCGCGTGCATCCGGCTCCCGGGCGACGCACGCCAATTGACGATCCGTCAGAAACCCTCGTACCGTCCCCTCATGGCTGTCGAGGCGTACGACCTGTCCGGACGCACCGCATTCGTCACCGGCGCCGCGAGCGGGATCGGCCGCGCCTGTGCCGTACTGCTCGCGCGGGCGGGGGCAGCGGTCCACTGCGCCGACCTCGACGCAGACGGTCTCGACGGAACGGCGGCCCTGGTCAAGGACCAGGGCGGTACGGCCCGTACGCACACCGTGGACGTCACCGACAGCCTCCGGCTGGGCGAGGCGGTCGCGAGCTGCGAGCGCCTGGACGTGATGGCGGCCGTCGCCGGCATCATGCACCGCAGCACGGTCCTGGAGACGCGCGACGAGGACCTCGACCGCGTACTCGGCGTCAACTTCAAGGGAGTGCTGCACGCCTGCCAGGCCGCGGCACGCTCGATGATCGCGTCCGGCACGCGCGGCAGCATCGTGACGATGGCCTCGGGCGCCGTCGACACCGGCGGGCCGGGACTGCTCTGCTACGGGGCGGCGAAGGCGGCGGTCGTCCAGTTGACGAGGACGCTGGCGACGGAGATGGGCCCGCACGGCATCCGGGTCAACGCGGTCGCACCCGGCTGGATCCGTACGCCGATGACCGACCGGGGCGACAGCGCGGCACAGGCGCAGACCGAGGCCTTCATGTCCCGGATGTCACCGCTGGGCCGAGTGGGTGAGCCGGAGGACATCGCGCACGCCGTGCTGTACCTGGCCTGCGACGCTTCGTCGTTCACCACGGGTCAGATCCTTCGCCCGAACGGGGGTGTGGCGATGCCCTGGTGACGGCCGCCTCCGCCGCGCCCGGCGGAGACCCGCTCACCGGAACCACGCCCCGTGCGAAGCACGCCCGCCCGACCGGAACCACGCCCGCGCGAAGCACGCCGACGCGACGGGACCGACGCCCCTCGTGCGGGACCGACGCCCCCCGAAGGACGGGCCCGCGAACCGGAACCACGCCCGCGCGAAGCCGCCCGCGCGGCACCGCACACCCCGTCGCCCCTCACCGCACCTCGCAGGTCACGACCCTCACCTCACCTCGCAGGTCACGCCGGGCACCTCGAGCGAACCCCTCATGCCCCGGACGTGGGCCCCAGACGCGGCCCCCTCCTGCGCCGCCAGGCCTCCCTGAACCGTCGCATCCACTGGTCCGACCCGGTCGCCCCCGCGGCCCGGGCCTTCGACACGCAGTGCACCGGAAGCAGGCTCAGTCCCCAGCCGCCCGCCGCGACGGCACCCTCCAGCACTCCGGAGCCGGGGGCGAAGGCGAGGCGTAGCACCGCCCACCACCACAGCGTTCCGAGCCCCACAGCCAGCGTCCACCGCCCTGTTCGCCCCCATCGCCCTGCCATGGCACCGCCTCCGGCCCGACGCTAGATCGCCGTGTCCGACCCGCAACAGGGCGCACCGGCACGCACGGGGCGCGCCCGGCGCGCCGACCCCTCCCGTTTCACCACCTCGCACCCGAACCGTGGGACGGTCCGGCGGTGCGCAGCGCGGTCACCCGTCCCCGCCCGGAGCACGCGCTCACCGTTCTCCGCCCGGCCGGCTCGGTCACCCGTTCTCCGCCCGGGCCCGGCGATCACCCGTTCTCCGCCTGGAACATCCAGTGGTGCTTCTCCAGGTCCGCGGTGATGCCGATGAAGATGTCCTGGCTCACCGGGTCCGGGTCGCCCGTCGCCTGGACGCGCTCCCGCATGCGCCCGATCACCGCGCCGAGCGCGTCCACCAGGGCACCCACCGCGTCGGTGTCCTTGACCCATCCGTCGGGTACGGGTCCGATGCCGCTGGTGCCGGCGACGGTCGCGGATCGGCCGTCCGGCGGAACGCCGAGCGTGGAGGCGCGTTCGGCCACGGTGTCGGAGTGCAGCCGCGCGGTGTCGACGACCTCGTCGAGCTGGAGGTGGACGGACCGGAAGCGTGGCCCGACGACGTTCCAGTGGATCTGCTTCGCCACGAGCGACAGGTCCACGAGGTCGACCAGCGCGCCCTGAAGCGCCTCGGAGACGGTCTTCAGATCGGCATCGGACAACGGGCTCTTCACGACGTACATCGGGTTCCTCCGGTTGGCACCGCGTTGACAACGCCCCCCGGCCTTCGCCCCGCCTCCTCCACCATGGCCGCACCGGGCCGGACCGGCAAACGCTCGTGCACACCGCGTACACGCCCGCCGCGGCCGCGGCGGATGCCACGCGCCCGCCCCACCCGCAACCCCGGACCCGGGGCCCCGCGACCCGCCGTGACCCGCCCCCGCACCCCCACCACGACGCCCCGACCGCCGTCCCGCGACCGCCGAGCCACCGCACCCGGGCTCCCGGCCCGTCTCGCACCGGAGCGGCACTCTCTCCTCCCCGCCCACTCGCCCGTGACGCCCACCCCACCGGGCCCAGCGGCGCACGCACGCGCGGGCACCCCACCCGCACATGCGAGAGCCCCGACCGCACTCCTCCGGATCTCTCCGGAGGGGCCCCGGCCGGGGCTCTCCCACACTTTTCACGGAACGGCCCGCGAGGGCCGCACCTCACGCCTCAGGCGGCGACGACGTCGACCGCCTCCGCAGGCGCCTTGATGGTCACCCGTTCCGGCGGCACACCGGTCACCGATACGGAATTGAGCATGGGGCGTACCGGCGTGCGTACAGGCTCGGTAACTGTTGCCGACTGGGCCAGTTCGGCGAGGGCGAGCTCGTCGCTCACTTCCCGCATGAGCTCGGACATCCGTACGTCCAACGCGTCGCAGATCGCGGAGAGCAGTTCGGAGGATGCCTCCTTCTGCCCCCGCTCCACCTCGGAAAGATAGCCGAGTGAGACTCGGGCGGAGGAGGAGACTTCGCGCAGAGTACGGCCCTGGCGCTGGCGCTGCCGACGCAGCACGTCACCAAGCAGGCGACGGAGCAGAATCATCGGTGGCTCCCTCCTCGGACCGCGTAGCCGCATCCTTCTCGCCCCACCGTACCGCCTAGCGCTGCGGCCGTGCGGGGAGCGATGTCGTGTTCACTCAGGGCTGCAAACATCAAAACCCCCCGTTCTGTTCCGTATCCTGTGCCCGCTCATTCCCAGTGCGTTCGCCCACAAGCTGCTCCAGAAGCAGTGCGACCACGCTCCGTACACTCTCCATACGGATTTCCGTACGGGAGCCGTTCAACCGCAGCGCCGCCACTTTCCCGCCGCCGGACGCCTCTCCGGCCGCGCCGAAGGGTCCGTCCACGGCGACGAAAACCGTGCCCACCGGCTGTCCGTCCTGAGGGTCGGGCCCGGCCACGCCGGTCGTCGCGATCCCCCAGTCCGCGCCGAGCGCCCGGCGCACACCGGCCGCCATCTGGGCCGCAACCTGCGGATCCACCGCTCCGCGACGCTCCAGCAGTGCGGCGTCGACGTGGAGGACGTCGCGCTTGAGGTCGGTGGCGTAAGCGGTCACCGAGCCGCGGAAGGCCTTGGAGGCCCCGGGCACCGCCGCGAGTTCGGCGGCCACCAGGCCACCGGTCAGCGACTCGGCGACGGCGAGCGTCTCGCCCCTCACCGTGAGTAGTCGCAGCACCTCGGCGGCCGGATGGGTCACGCGCGCGCCTCCCGGGCGGCGGCCTTCCGCTCGGCCAGTCCCTGGCGCCTCAGCACGACGGCCTGCCGTACGTAGTCGAGTCCGGTGACGACGGTCAGGATCACGGCGACGGCCATCACCCACCACCTGAGGGTGGCCAGCGGCCCGACCAGCGCGAGGATGTACATCCCCACGGCCATGCCCTGGGCGAGCGTCTTGAGCTTGCCGCCGCGGCTGGCGGGGATCACCCCGTAGCGGATCACCACGAAGCGGATGACGGTGACGCCCAGCTCGCGGCCGAGGATCACGCCGGTCACCCACCACGGCAGGTCACCGAGGTAGGAGAGGCAGATCAGCGCGGCACCCATGATCGCCTTGTCGGCGATCGGGTCGGCGATCTTCCCGAAGTCGGTGACGAGGTTGTACGTACGCGCCAGATGCCCGTCGAAGACGTCCGTGATCATGGCGACCGCGAAGGCGGCCCAGGCCCAGGCGCGCAACACGGGGTCGTATCCGCCGTCCGCCAGCATCAGTGCCACGAAGCCGGGCACGAGCACGAGCCGCAGCATCGTGAGCAGATTGGCGACGTTCCAGAGGCTGGCCTGGTTGACGGCCGCGGCGCCGAGCTTCCCGCCACGCGGCTGCTTGGAGCCCTGCACCCCGGAGGCATCCGTGCCGGTGACGCCGAAACCCTCGGGTGCGGTGGCCCGCAGGGCCTCCGGGTCCGTGATCCCGGAGGGGCCGGGCCCGGTGAGACCGGGAGTCTCCGTGCGGGCGGAGCCCGCTGCGGCCGTGTCCGTGCCGGTGGTTCCCGTGGCCGACGTGCCCGCGGGGGGCGCGTCCGTACCGGTCGTTCCCGTGGCGGAGGCGCCGGCCGTACCGTGCGCGCCGGGGCCGCCCGCCGCTGATGCCGGGACTCCGGTCATCTGGCCGCCTCCTCAGGACACACCGTCGAGCCCGGGAGCGGCTCGGCCACCAGGTCGACACCTTCCGTACCGACCACCTTCGCCTCGACCATACGGCCGACGACCAGACCCGCGCCGCTCGTGAACAGCACCTGTCCGTCGGTCTCGGGCGCCTGGTGTTCGGCGCGGCCGTACGCGGGCTCGTCCTCGTCGGCGGAACCGAGGGACTCGACGAGTACGTTCAGCGTCTCGCCGACGCGCTCCTCGGCACGCTGCGAGACCAGTTCCTCCGCGAGCCGGGACACCCGCGCGAGACGCTCGGCGACGACGTCCTCGGCCAGCTTGTCCTCGTACGTCGCGGCCTCGGTGCCGTCCTCGTCGGAGTAGCCGAAGACTCCGATGGCGTCGAGGCGCGCCGCGGTGAGGAAGCGCTCCAGCTCGGCCAGGTCCTCGGCGGTCTCGCCGGGGAAGCCCACGATGAAGTTGGACCGGACACCGGCCTGCGGCGCCTTGGAGCGGATCCTGTCGAGCAGCTCCAGGAACTGGTCGGTGCTCCCGAAGCGCCGCATCGCGCGCAGCACGCCCGGGGCGGAGTGCTGGAACGACAGGTCGAAGTAGGGCGCGACCTTCGGCGTGGAGGTCAGCACGTCGATGAGTCCGGGGCGCATCTCGGCGGGCTGGAGGTAGCTGACCCGCACCCGCTCGATGCCGTCCACCTCGGCCAGTTCGGGCAGCAGCGTCTCCAGGAGGCGGATGTCGCCGAGGTCCTTGCCGTACGAGGTGTTGTTCTCGGAGACCAGCATGACCTCCTTCACGCCCTGCTCGGCCAGCCAGCGCGTCTCGCCCAGTACGTCGCTCGGGCGGCGCGAGATGAAGGAGCCGCGGAAGGAGGGGATGGCGCAGAAGGAGCACCGCCGGTCGCAGCCCGAGGCCAGCTTGACCGAGGCGACCGGGGAGCCGTCGAGCCGGCGGCGCAGCGGCGCACGGGGGCCCGACTCGGGGGCGACGCCCTCGGGAAGGTCGGCGGGGCCGTGCCCGGGAAGGGCGACCTCCGCGCCGGCGCTCTGCCGCTCCGCCGGGCTGATCGGCAGCAGCTTGCGGCGGTCGCGCGGGGTGTGGGCGGCGTGGATGCCGCCGTTCAGGATGGTCTGGAGCCGGTCGGAGATGTCGGCGTAGTCGTCGAAGCCGAGCACGCCGTCCGCCTCGGGGAGGGCCTCGGCCAGCTCCTTGCCGTACCGCTCGGCCATGCAGCCGACGGCCACGACCGCCTGGGTTCTGCCGTGGCCCTTGAGGTCGTTGGCCTCCAGCAGGGCGTCGACGGAGTCCTTCTTGGCGGCCTCGACGAAGCCGCAGGTGTTGACGACGGCGACGTCCGCGTTCTCGGCGTCCTCCACGAGGTGCCAGCCGTCCGCCTCCAAACGGCCTGCGAGCTCCTCCGAGTCCACCTCGTTACGGGCGCAGCCAAGAGTGACAAGTGCGACGGTACGGCGTTCAGGCATGGACTCAAGACTACTTCGTCCCACTGACGGCCCACGTCGACGGGGTTGGCCGATCATGGTCGGCTCGGTGCCGCCGGCCCGGAAACCCCGGCCGAACCCGTGAATCCACCGGAATCGGTGTGTGTCGGGAGACACGAACACGCGAAATCACGCGCCGACGGGCTCCCGTCGCCACGGCGGTCCGGCGGCCGCCGCCGTGGCGGACCGCCGCCGAGAACGCCGCAGGGCCCGCCCCCCGGAGTACGGGAGCGGGCCCTGCGGTACGGGACCGGGGCCGGAGGCGGACTCAGCCGACCTCGGGGTCGCCCTTCGTGTACGTGAGTCGCTCGACCTGGCCGGGTGCGAACTCGTCCTCGATCTTCTTGCCGTTCACGTAGAGCTGGAGCGCGCCCGCGTCACCGAGGACGAGGTCGATCTTCTCCTTGTCCTGGAAGGTCTTGGAGTCGCCCTGCTTCAGGAAGCCGTCGAAGAGCAGCCGGCCGTTGTGGTCCTTGGCCGAGATCCAGCTGCGCCCGTCGGGAGCCGTCACGCGGACGGTCACCTTGTCCTGCGGCGCGGCCGCGATGGCGCTGTCCGACGGGTCGGACTTGGGGTCGGCGGACTTGGACGGGGAGGGGGTGGTCTTGGCCGGCTTGCTGGTGGTCGGCGTGGAACCCTCGGCCACCTGCGTCGACCGGCCGTCCTCGTCGTCGTCGCCGAACATCGTGAAGCCGACGAAGCCGACCACGGCGACGATCGCGGCGACCATGGCCGCGGTCCAGTTGGGGCCGCGGCGCTCCGGACGGATCCGCTCCGCCTCGAACATGGGTGCCGCCGCCGTCGGCGCGGGCCGCCCGCCGTGCTCGTCGTCGTAGCGGGCGAGCAGTTCGGTCGGATCGAGCTGGACGGCGCGCGCCAGGGTTTTGAGGTGACCGCGCGCGTACACGTCACCGCCGCAGGGTCCGAAGTCGTCCTGTTCGATCGCGTGCACGATGGCGATGCGGACCCGGGTGGCGTTACTGACGTCGTCGACGGTCAGCCCCGCCGCGATACGAGCCTGCTGGAGGGCACGGCCGATCGAGGGACGATCGTCCTTCTCGAATTCGAAGGGACGCTCGTCCTGAGGGGAGTTGTCGTCAGGGGAGTTGCCGATGGACACGGGGGGGCCTTTCGAGCGTGTAGCCACCTGTGCTGGAGGTTCAGTCTAGGGGGGGTACGAAAGGGTGGGGCAACCGGGCGGTATGACTTTGTACGCCATCGGAATGGCCCGGCATCCCGGTGGCGGAAGGCGGGCTCTCACCCTCCCTCAACTTGACGTGCGACGAAGGGAAACGGTTGCTCACCGTTTCCTTACGGCTGAGTCACGTTCGGATCACCCGGGTGCTTCGGGCCCGGTCACCCGCGCCCGTTCACCCGTGTGGCCCTGACCCACCGGTGGCGGAACCGGACCGCTTCGTCTCCTTACGGTTGAGCCTCCCCCCGGATCACCGCAAGCACTCCGTCCAGCTCGTCAGCCTTCACAAGAACATCACGTGCCTTCGAACCTTCGCTCGGTCCGACGATGTTCCGGGACTCCATCAGATCCATCAGCCGGCCCGCCTTGGCGAAGCCGACGCGCAGCTTGCGCTGGAGCATCGAGGTCGACCCGAACTGCGTGGAGACGACGAGTTCGGCCGCCTGGCACAGCAGGTCCAGGTCGTCGCCGATGTCCTCGTCGATCTCCTTCTTCTGCTTGGTGCCCACGGTGACGTCCTCACGGAAGACGGGCGCCATCTGGTCCTTGCAGTGCTGCACGACGGCGGCGACCTCGTCCTCGGTGACGAAGGCGCCCTGCATACGGGTCGGCTTGTTCGCCCCCATCGGCAGGAACAGTCCGTCGCCCTTGCCGATCAGCTTCTCGGCGCCGGGCTGGTCGAGGATGACCCGGCTGTCGGCGAGGGAGGAGGTCGCGAAGGCGAGCCGGGAGGGGACGTTCGCCTTGATCAGACCGGTCACGACGTCCACCGAGGGCCGCTGGGTGGCGAGCACCAGGTGGATGCCGGCGGCACGCGCGAGCTGCGTGATGCGCACGATCGCGTCCTCGACGTCCCGCGGGGCGACCATCATCAGGTCGGCCAGCTCGTCCACGATCACCAGCAGGTACGGGTACGGGGAGAGCTCCCGCTCGCTGCCCTCCGGCAGCTTGACCTTCCCCTTGCGGATGGCGTCGTTGAAGTCGTCGATGTGCCGGTAGCCGAACGCCGCGAGGTCGTCGTAGCGCAGGTCCATCTCGCGCACGACCCACTGGAGCGCCTCGGCGGCCCGCTTCGGGTTGGTGATGATCGGTGTGATCAGGTGCGGAATGCCTTCGTACGCGGTGAGTTCGACGCGCTTGGGGTCGACGAGGACCATGCGTACGTCCTCGGGGGTCGCGCGCACCATGACGGACGTGATCAGGCAGTTGATGCACGAGGACTTGCCCGAGCCGGTCGCTCCGGCCACGAGCACGTGCGGCATCTTCGCGAGGTTGGCCATCACGTAGCCGCCCTCGACGTCCTTGCCGAGCGCCACCAGCATCGGGTGCTCGTCCTCGGCGGCGGCCGCGAGGCGGAGCACGTCACCGAGGTTGACCATCTCCCGGTCGGTGTTGGGGATCTCGATGCCGACCGCGGACTTGCCGGGGATCGGGCTGATGATCCGCACGTCGGGACTCGCCACGGCGTACGCGATGTTCTTGGTGAGGGCGGTGATGCGCTCCACCTTCACGGCGGGGCCCAGTTCGACCTCGTACCGCGTGACCGTCGGACCGCGGGTGAAGCCGGTGACGGCGGCGTCGACCTTGAACTCCGTGAAGACGGTGGTCAGCGAGTCGACGACGGCGTCGTTCGCGGCGCTGCGCGCCTTGCCGGGGCCGCCGCGCTCCAGGAGGTCGAGCGAGGGCAGGGAGTACGTGATGTCGCCCGAGAGCTGCAGCTGCTCGGCACGCGGCGGCAGGTCGCGCGGCGTCTCCGGAGCCGGCTTGGTGAGGTCGGCGACGCCCGCCTTCAGCATCTCCTGCTTGGGCTTGACCGCCTTCGCGCGCGCGGCGGGCACCGGCGTGGTGTCCTCGCGGCGCCCGGTGTCCTGCCGGTCGCCCCTGTCTGCCCTGTCCCCTCTGTCCGCTCTGTCTGCACCCACGCCCTGCGTCAGGTCGGCCACCAGGGGCGACGGCGGCATCCCGTGCATGACGGCGCCGTCGAGCGCCGCCGCGGCGGCCGCGGCCACGTCCACCGCGTCCATGGGCCGGTCCAGGGAGGGCTGCTGCACGGCGGGCCGCCTGCGGCGGCTGCGGCGCTCGGAGAGCGCCTCCTGCTCCGCGCCGTCCGGGTCGTAGTCCTGCGGCGTGGGACCGCGCCTGCGAGCGCCCGCGGGCAGCCCTCCGCGCCACTGCTCGTCGTAGCGCTCGTCGTCCTCGCCGAAGGGCTCGTCGGTCACCGGCGGCTGTACGAGGCCGAGCCTGGCACCGAGTTGGCGCAGCCGCTGCGGGATGGCGTTGACGGGCGTGGCGGTGACGACCAGCAGCCCGAAGACGGTGAGCAGCACCAGCAGCGGCACGGCGAGCACGTCGCCCATCGTGTACGACAGCGGGGTGGCCGCGCTCCAGCCGATGAGCCCGCCTGCGTCCCTTATGGCCTGCATGCCGTCGACGCGGGCGGGCGAGCCGCAGGCGATGTGGACCTGCCCGAGCACTCCGACGACGAGCGCGGACAGGCCGATGACGATGCGCCCGTTGGCGTCGGGCTGCTCGGGGTGCCGGATGAGCCGGACCGCGACGACCGCGAAGAGGATCGGCACGAGCAGGTCGATGCGTCCGAAGGCGCCGGTCACGAGCATCTCGACGAGATCGCCCACCGGACCCTGGAGGTTGGACCAGGTCCCGGCGGCGACGATCAGCGCGAGACCGAGGAGCAGCAGGGCGAGGCCGTCCTTGCGGTGCGCCGGGTCGAGCCCCTTGGCGCCCTGCCCTATGCCGCGGAACACCGCGCCGACGGCGTGCGCGATGCCGAGCCACAGGGCACGGACGAGCCGGTACACGCCCCCGGTGGGGCTGGGCGCCGGCTTCGGGGGCGCGGCTTTCCTGGCTGCGGCCTTCTTCGCAGGCACCCTTTTCGCGGCGGCTTTCTTCGCGGGGGCCTTCTTCGCCGGAGCCTTCGTCGGAGCGGCCGCCTTCTTCGCGGGCGACTTCTTGGCTGCGGACTGACGTGAGGCCATGGGTGTGAGGTTACCGGTGGAGACCACTGCGGACACGTGTGCCTACTGCTTCACCCGTTCGTGTCGCCCGTGCGGGGCGCCAGGCTGACGGCACGTCACGCACGGAAGCCGTACGGGCCACCGGGCGTCCCCGGTCCCGCCCCCGCTCGACCTCGGAGTCGGCCGACGGGCCCCGATCCCCGCGTCCGGCACCGGAGTTGCACCCGGACGCCCCCGTTCCGGCGCTCCGGTCACGCCCTCCAAGGGAAGCGCCTCCACGAACCCTCACGGAAAGCGCCCCACCGGAGCACTGGCACCGAGCACCGAGCCATCAGGCCTCGGAGCCAGAAGCCTCAACCCCAAGCCGCAAGCCGCAACCGCACGCGCAAACGCCGGTCGCGCGGCCCACGTCATGGTCGGCCCCGCGAGGGGCCACCGCCACGCGGTGGGTACCGGAGCGACCGGCGTAGTGGGCGGGCGCACGGCGCCCGGCCCTGAACAGTCGTGTCAGTTCTGCGAGGGCAGCGAAGCCGCCCCACTCCCCGTGCCCGGCTCCAGCGCGTCCAGCGCCCGCCGCAAGCCCGTGAGTTTGCGTTCGAGATGGGCCGCCGTCGCGACCGCCGCCGCGTCCGCGGAGTCGTCGTCGAGCTGCTTGGAGAGCGCCTCCGCCTGCTCCTCGACAGCCGCGAGCCGTGCGGAGAGTTCGGCGAGCAGCCCCGCGGGCTCCTTCACCTCGCCGACCGCCTTGCCGCCGTTGCCCTCCAACTGGAGGCGCAGCAGGGCCGCCTGCTCCCGCAGTTGGCAGTTCTTCATGTACAGCTCGACGAACACCGAGACCTTCGCGCGCAGCACCCACGGATCGAACGGCTTCGAGATGTAGTCGACCGCACCCGCCGCGTATCCGCGGAAGGTGTGGTGCGGGCCGTGGTTGATCGCCGTGAGGAAGATGATCGGGATGTCCCGGGTCCGTTCCCGCCGCTTGATGTGCGCCGCGGTCTCGAAACCGTCCATGCCCGGCATCTGGACATCCAGCAGAATGACCGCGAAGTCGTCCGTGAGCAGTGCTTTGAGCGCTTCCTCCCCGGACGATGCCCGGACCAGTGTCTGATCGAGCGCGGAGAGGATGGCCTCCAGCGCCAGCAGATTCTCCGGCCGGTCATCGACCAGGAGGATCTTGGCCTTCTGCACCATGGCCCGCCCTCCTCGCCCCGGCATGGGGCCTCCCCTGTCCACAGGACCTTGGGTGGCACCCGGCGCCATCCCAGGGGACGACTCCCTTGCGCCGCCCGTCCTTGTGCCGGTCATGGTAGCCGCACCCCGCCTGTCGCCACACCCTGTCACCGCGATGTCACTGTGCACGTAGCAGAAACGCAGCGGGAGACCAGAAGGTTCCCCGAATCCCGGCTCTCTACACGGCCCCGGGCACAGTCAGTCAGCATTGCCCGGCACATTCCGCTCACGCGACGCGGCGGTCCGGCCGGCCGGGCGCGCCCCGCGCGCCCGGTCCGCCGATCGCGGCACCGCGGCCGAGCGGTCACTGCCCGCGCATCCACTGCTCCATCACCGTGAGCAGGTGGTCGGGATCGACCGGCTTGGTGACGTAGTCGGAGGCACCCGATTCGATGGCCTTCTCCCGGTCGCCCTTCATGGCCTTGGCCGTGAGGGCGATGATCGGCAGGCCCGCGAACTGGGGCATCCGGCGAATCGCCGTCGTGGTCGCGTACCCGTCCATCTCGGGCATCATGATGTCCATCAGCACGACGGTCACGTCGTCGTGCTGCTCCAGGACCTCGATGCCCTCCCGGCCGTTCTCGGCGTACAGGACCGACAGGCCGTGCTGCTCCAGGACGCTGGTCAGAGCGAACACGTTGCGGATGTCGTCGTCGACGATCAGCACCTTCTCGCCCTCGAAGTGGAAGACCGCGCGCGACTGCACGGCCGCCCGCTCCTCGGCGCGCGTGACCCAGGACTCCTGAGGCTGCGTGTGCTGCCCCGTGCCCGCCCCCCGCTGCTCACCCGCGGGCAGGGCCCGGCGGCGCCGCCTGAAGAGCGCCGCGGCCCCGTTCTGCGTCTCCTGGTAGGACTTGACCTCGGCGGGGGTCTCCACATGGCCCCCGTCCTCCCCGGCCCCGACGAGTTCGCCGTTCTCCATGGAGGGGGCGAGCTGCGGATAGCCCTGCGGCGGCAGTTCGCTGGGGTGCAGCGGCAAGTACAGCGTGAACGTCGATCCGCGTCCCGGCTCGCTCTGCGCGTGGATCTCGCCGCCCAGCAGCCGCGCGATCTCCCGCGAGATGGACAGCCCCAGTCCCGTACCGCCGTACTTGCGGCTCGTGGTGCCGTCGGCCTGCTTGAACGCCTCGAAGATCACCCGCATCTTGCTCGCGGCGATCCCGATGCCCGTGTCGGTCACGGAGAACGCGATCAGGTCGGCGTCCGCGTCCCGCAGCGACCCCGCCTCCAGGAGCTGTTCCCTGATGGCGACCGGAACTTCCGCGCCCGCGGGCCTGATGACCAGTTCGACCGCTCCGGAATCGGTGAACTTCACCGCGTTGGACAGCAGATTGCGCAGCACCTGGAGGAGCCGCTGCTCGTCCGTGTGCAGCGTGGCCGGCAGCTCCGGGGACACCCGTACGGAGAAGTCGAGGCCCTTCTCCGCGGTCAGCGGACGGAAGGTGGCCTCGACGTAGTCGACGAGCTGCACCAGCGCGATCCGGGTCGGCGACACGTCCATCTTGCCCGCCTCGACCTTCGACAGGTCGAGGATGTCGTTGATGAGCTGGAGGAGGTCGGAACCCGCCCCGTGGATCGTCTCCGCGAACTCGACCTGCTTCGGCGTCAGGTTGGAGTCGGCGTTGTCGGCGAGCAGCTTGGCCAGGATGAGCAGCGAGTTGAGCGGTGTCCGCAGCTCGTGCGACATGTTGGCGAGGAACTCGCTCTTGTACCGCATGGAGACGGCGAGTTGCTCGGCCCGCTCCTCCAGGACCTGCCGCGCCTCCTCGATCTCGGTGTTCTTCACCTCGATGTCGCGGTTCTGCTGGGCCAGCAGTTCGGCCTTCTCCTCCAGCTCGGCGTTGGACGCCTGGAGGGCCTTCTGCCGGTTCTCCAGCTCGGCCGAGCGCTCCCGGAGCTGCTCGGTCAGCTCCTGGGACTGCTTGAGCAGCACCTCGGTCTTCGTGTTGACCGCGATCGTGTTGACGCTCGTCGCGATCATCTCGGCGATCTGGCTGAGGAAGTCCTTCTGGATGTGCGTGAACGGCTGGAACGAGGCCAGCTCGATCACTCCGAGCACGGTCGCCTCGAAGAGCACCGGCAGCACGATGACGTGCGCCGGAGGCGCCTCGCCCAGCCCCGAGGCGATCTTCAGGTACCCCGGCGGCACGTTCTCCACCAGGATCGTGCGCTTCTCCTTCGCCGCGGTCCCGATGAGCGTCTCGCCGGGCCGGAACGACGTCGGCATGGAGCCCATCGAGTACCCGTAGGACCCCAGCATCCGCAGTTCGTACGAGTCGTCGTGGGCGGCGCCCACGTCCTTGCCGTCGTCCAGCGGCATCGCCAGGAAGAACGCGCCGTGCTGCGCCGACACCACCGGGGTCAGCTCGCTCATGATCAGCGAGGCCACGTCCGCCAGGTCCCTGCGGCCCTGCATCAGACCGGAGATCCGGGCGAGGTTGCCCTTCAGCCAGTCCTGCTCCTTGTTGGCGATGGTGGTGTCGCGGAGGTTGGCGATCATCTTGTTGATGTAGTCCTGAAGCTCCTGGATCTCGCCCGAGGCGTCCACGTCGATCTTCAGGTTGAGGTCGCCGCGCGTCACCGCGGTCGCCACGCGCGCGATGGCACGCACCTGCCGGGTCAGGTTCCCGGCCATCTCGTTCACCGACTCGGTGAGGTCGCGCCAGGTGCCGTCGACGTCACGCACCCGCGCCTGGCCGCCCAACTGCCCCTCGGTGCCCACCTCGCGGGCCACCCTGGTGACCTCCTCGGCGAACGAGGAGAGCTGGTCGACCATCGTGTTGATGGTGGTCTTGAGCTCCAGGATCTCGCCGCGCGCGTCGATGTCGATCTTCTTGGTCAGGTCGCCCTTCGCGATGGCCGTGGTGACCATCGCGATGTTGCGGACCTGGCCGGTCAGGTTCGACGCCATGCCGTTCACCGACTCGGTGAGGTCCTTCCACGTACCCGACACGCCCGGCACCCGCGCCTGGCCGCCGAGGATGCCGTCCGTGCCCACCTCGCGGGCCACCTTGGTGACCTGGTCGGCGAACGAACTCAGCGTCTTCACCATCGTGTTGAAGGTGTCGGCGAGCTGCGCGACCTCGCCGCGGGCCTCGATCGTCACCGTCCGCGTCAGGTCGCCGTTGGCGACGGCCGCCGCGACCTGCGAGATGTTCCGCACCTGCATGGTCAGGTTGTAGGCCATCAGGTTGACGTTGTCGCTGAGGTCCTTCCAGATGCCCGTGACGCCGGGCACCCGCGCCTGGCCGCCCAGTTGGCCCTCGGTACCCACCTCGCGGGCCACCCTGGTGACCTGCTCGGCGAACGACGACAGCTGGTCGACCATCGTGTTGACGGTCGTGACCAGTTCGAGGATCTCCCCCTTGGCGTCGACGGTGATCTTCTTCGACAGGTCGCCCATCGTGACGGCGGTCGTGACCTCGGCGATGTTGCGCACCTGGATGGTCAGGTTGTTCGCCATGAAGTTCACGGACTGCGTGAGGTCCTTCCAGGTGCCGGAGACACCCTGGACCTCGGCCTGCCCGCCGAGGATGCCCTCGGTGCCCACCTCGCGGGCCACCCGCGTCACCTGCTCGGCGAAGTTGGAGAGCTGGTCCACCATCGTGTTGAGGGTGTTCTTCAGCTCCAGGATCTCGCCCCGCGCGTCCACGTCGATCTTCTGCGACAGGTCACCGCGGGCCACCGCCGTCGCGACCTGCGCGATGTTGCGCACCTGGGCGGTGAGGTTGCCCGCCATGCCGTTCACGGAGTCCGTCAGGTCGCGCCACACGCCGGCGACGCCCGGCACCTGTGCCTGCCCGCCCAGCCGGCCCTCGGTACCCACGTCGCGGGCCACCCGCGTCACCTGCTCGGCGAAGGCGCTGAGCTGGTCGACCATCGTGTTGATGGTGTTCTTCAGCTCCAGGATCTCGCCCCGCGCGTCGACCTCGATCTTCTGCGACAGGTCGCCCCGGGCCACCGCCGTCGTCACCTGCGCGATCTGCCGCACCTGGGAAGTGAGGTTGCCCGCCATGAAGTTGACGGAGTCGGTGAGGTCCTTCCAGGTGCCGGACACGCCGTCCACGCGGGCTTGGCCGCCGAGCCGGCCCTCGGTGCCCACGTCGCGCGCCATCCGCGTCACCTGGTCGGCGAACGACGACAGCTGGTCCACCATCGTGTTCACGGTGTTCTTCAGCTGGAGCATCTCGCCGGAGACGTCCACGGTGACCTTCTGCGACAGGTCGCCGTTGGCCACCGCGGTCGTCACCTGCGCGATGTTGCGCACCTGTCCGGTGAGGTTGCGGAACGCCGTGTTGACGGAGTCCGTGAGGTCCTTCCACGTACCGGCCGCGCCCGGCACCTGCGCCTGACCGCCCAGCTCGCCCTCGACGCCGATCTCCCGCGCCACCCGGGTCACCTCGGCGCCGAAGCTGGAGAGCTGGTCGACCATCGTGTTGACGGTGTTCTTCAGCTCCAGCATCTCGCCGGCGACCTCGACGCTGACCTTCTGCGACAGGTCGCCGTTGGCCACCGCCGTCGTCACCGCGGCGATGTCCCGCACCTGCGTGGTGAGGTTCCGGAAGACCGTGTTCACCGAATCGGTGAGGTCCTTCCACGTACCCGCCGCACCCGGCACGTTCGCCTGCCCGCCGAGCCGCCCCTCGCCGCCGACCTCGTTGGCGACCCGGGTGACCTCGTCCGCGAACGTCCGCAGGGTCTCCGTCATCTGGTTGATCGTCTCGGCGAGCTGCGCGACCTCGCCGCGTGCCGACACGGTCACCTTCTGCGACAGGTCGCCGTTGGCCACCGCCGTCGTCACCTGTGCGATCCCCCGCACCTGGGCCGTCAGGTTGCCGGCCATCAGGTTCACCGAATCGGTGAGGTCCTTCCACACGCCCGCCACACCAGGCACCTGCGCCTGGCCGCCGAGTTCGCCCTCCGTGCCCACCTCGCGGGCGACTCGCGTGACCTCGGACGAGAAGGACGAGAGCTGGTCCACCATCGTGTTGACGGTGTTCTTCAGCTCAAGCATCTCGCCGGCCACGTGAACCGTGACCTTCCGGGACAGATCACCCTTGGCCACCGCCGTCGTCACGAGCGCGATGTCCCGCACCTGCGCCGTCAGCCGGTAGGCCATGGTGTTGACCGAGTCCGTGAGGTCCTTCCACGAACCGGACATGCCGCGCACCCGCGCCTGCCCGCCGAGCTTGCCCTCGGTGCCCACCTCGCTGGCCACGCGCGTGACCTCGTCGGTGAACGTGGACAACTGGTCGACCAGGTTGTTGACCGTCCGGCCGACCTTCAGGAACTCGCCGCGCAGCGGATGGCCGTTGCCGTCGGCCGCCTGCGCCCGCAACTCCATCCGGGGCGACAGGTCGCCCTCCGCCACCGCGGAGAGCACCCGGCCGACCTCGGACACGGGCCGTACGAGGTCGTCCACGAGCGCGTTCGACGCGTCGATCGCCGAGGCCCAGGAACCCTCGCAGGCACCCGCCTCCAGGCGTTCCGTGAGCTTTCCCTCACGTCCGACCACGCGCCGCACACGCGACAGCTCACCCGTCAGATGCAGGTTCCGGTCGGCCACCTCGTTGAAGACGGCCGAGATCTCCGCCATGACCCCGTCACCGGTGACCGTGAGCCGCTTGCGGAAGTTGCCGTCCCGCATCGACACCAGGGCGGTCAGCAGCCGGTTCAGGGCCGCCGTGTCCACCTCGGTGGTGCCATTGCGCGGTTTGCGCTCACTGCCCAGGGACTGTCCGCCTTTCGCGCGCGTCTTCGTGCCCCGCGTCGCTGCGCCAGACTCCACTGTGTCCCTCCCGCAAGGGTCGACCATTACTGCTCGGCGTACTCGGGTACTGCTGCTCGACGACCGGAAGGCACTCGCCTGCCCGGACCGTCCCTTGAAGCCTGCCCAGTGTTTCACCCTGCCTGAACCAGGCCATAACAGTTCGGCAGCTTCGCACATCGTCCGCACACACACGCTGCGGGCGGAAACGCGCGACCGGCATCCGCGTGGACGGCGAAGGTAAGTAACCTTGCATGCGGCTGTCCAGCAGCGCCGGTCCTTCCGGCCTGGGCGGTGGCACGATCACGAGCGGGCAGGCATCGGAGGGCACCGCACCATGACCACCGGACTGCATCCTGGGGGACAACCCCAGGATCCCAGGCCCACGGGAAGCGAGCCCCTGCCCCGGCAGGAGCGGGCCGACCACGGAGCCCAGCCCGCCGACAACCGGACAAGGAGTTCTGTGATCACCGCGCGCGCGGCCGCCAGCTTCGACCCCGTCGGGCGGTCCGTCGCGACCGCTCGTTCCTTCGTCCGTGACACCCTCCAGGGCTGGGGCTTCGCCGACATCGTCGACGACGCCGTGGTCCTCACCAGCGAACTGGTCACCAACGCCGTGGTACACGCCGGCACGTCCGCGGACGTCCTGTGCCTGCGCAGCGACGACGGTGTACGGATCGAGGTGGCCGACCGCTACCCAGAACGAGAGATCCCACTCCAGGGGACGGCCGTCAACATGGGCAGCCCCGACCGGGAGGGCGGCCGCGGCCTCCAGCTCTGCGCGGCCCTGGCCGACCGCTGGGGCGTCGAGTACACACCGACCCACAAGCAGGTCTGGTTCCAGCTCGAACTGCCGGACCGCCCCGTCGGCACCCGGGCGGCGGGCCCCTCCCTCCCGACCCACCTGCTCCCCCTCGCCGACGGCCGCGTCCGCGTCGCCGTCGTCCAGATCGACCGCTCCGGCGCGATCAACGCCTGGAGCGAGGACGCCGAGGAGCTCTTCGGCCACCCGGCCGAGAAGGTCGTCGGCAAACCGTTCACCGATCTCGCCGCCTGGCCGCACACCCCCGGCACGAGCACCGGAATCGTCGAGGCCCTCCGCCTCTCGCGCTGGGAGGGCAGCTACGGCTTCCGCGGCGCCAACGGCCGCGTCACCCCCGTCTACGCCTCACACCTGCGCGTACGCGACACCGGCGGCGAACCCTCGACGGTCTGCCTGCTCGTCCGCGACCACGAACGCGCCGTCCTCCAGACCCCGTTGCGCGCCTCGGCCACCGACACCACCACCAGCTCCGAGGGCCAGGCCTCGGACCCGTTCGAGGTCTTCATCGGCTCCCCGGCCCCCGACGACCTCGACGGCCTCCTCCAGCGAACCGTGGAGCGCGCCCGCGACATGCTCGACGGCGACTCCGCCTTCCTCCTCCTCGCGACCGACGACGAGACCGAGTTGGAGGTGCGCGCCTCCACGGGCCTGCCCTCCGCCCGCCAGCGCTTCGCCCGCGTCCCCGTGGAGGCGGGCCCCGGACGGTACGGCTCCGCCCGTATGCCGGCCGTCCACGAGGACCTCATGGTCGTCCCCGGGGCCGTGCCCCTGCTGGGCGGCACCGGGATGCGCTCGGTCGTCACCGTGCCCCTCAAGGTCGAGGGCCGCCTCACCGGCTCCCTCGGCGTCGCGGCGGAAGCGCCCGGGAGGTACACCAACGAGGAGGCCCTGCGCCTCCAGTTCGCCGCCGACCGCATCGCCCTGGCCGTCGAATCGGCCCGCCTGGGCGAGCTGGAACGCCTGCGCCGAGGCTCCCTCTCCTTCCTCGTGGAGGCCTCCGACCTCCTCGCCGGCACCCTGGACCGCGACCAGACACTCGCCCTCATGGCCCAGATGACCGTCCCCACCCTGGCCACCTGGTGCGCGGTCTACACGATCGCCGACCAGGCCTCGGACCCGTACCTCTCGTACGTCCTGCACGAGGACGAGGACCGCATCGACGGCCTCAAGGCCCTCCTGTCTAAGATCGCCCCGCCCGACCCCGTGCCGACCCCGGGCGCCCGTGTGTGGGCCGCCCCGGCGGAGGCCGCCCACCAGGCCGCCCTGCGCACCTCCATGCGCAGCCTGGGCCTCGGCGAACCCCCGAACTCCGACTCCGGCATCGGCACGACCCTCGCGACGGCCGCGGCCGTCGGCGGCGAGACGGTCGTACTCCCCCTCGTGGCACGCAACCGCGTCATCGGCATGCTGACGCTCGGCAAGCCGTCCGACGAGCACTTCCGACAGGAAATCCTGGAACTGGCCGAGGACTTGAGCCGCAGGGCCGCCCTCGCCCTCGACAACGCACGCCTGTACTCGGAGCGCACGGCCATCAGCCAGTCCCTCCAGCGCAGCCTCCTGCCCCCGGAACTCCCCCTCGTCGAGGGCGTGGAGGTCGAGGTCATCTACCGCGCGGCCGGCGAGGGCAACGAGGTCGGGGGCGACTTCTACGACCTCTTCCCCATCCGCGACGGCGCCTACGGCTTCGCGATCGGGGACGTCTGCGGCACGGGCCCCGAGGCGGCCGCGGTCACCGGCCTCGCCCGCCACGCGCTGCGCCTGCTCGCCCGCGAGGGCTTCGGCGGCCCCGCGGTCCTGGAGCGCCTCAACTCCGCCATCCTCGACGAGGGCGCCCGCAGCCGCTTCCTGACCCTCCTGTACGGGGAGTTGTGGCCGCAGGAGGACGGCTCCGCGCTCCTCAAGGTCGTCTGCGCGGGCCACCCGCTGCCCCTGCGGCTCCGCCAGGACGGCACCGTCGAACCGGCCGCCGAACCCCAGCCGCTGCTCGGCGTCATGGAGGACCTGGAGCTTTACGAGCAGACGGTCACCCTGGACCCGGGAGACGTCCTGCTGTGCGTGACCGACGGCGTCACCGAACGCCGCGAGGGCACCCGCATGCTGGGCGACGACGGCCTCGCGGACGTCCTCACCACCTGCACGGGCCTGACGGCCGGAGCGGTGGCCGCCCGCATCATGCGCGCGGTCGAACGATTCGCCTCCGACGCCCCGTCCGACGACATGGCGATCCTCGCGATGCGCGTCCCCGGCCTCCACAAGGACTGAGCCGGGACCCGGCCCCGGACATGCGAAAGGCCTCCGCCCAATGGGCGGAGGCCTTTCGAGTCTGAGCCCCCAAACGGAATCGAACCGTTGACCTTCTCCTTACCATGGAGACGCTCTACCGACTGAGCTATAGGGGCCTGTTGCGTCGAGGTCTCCCCCGCGGCAACGGAATAGATCATACCCCGAACAGCAGCGTGCTCCCAACCGCGTTCGACGCCCTAGAAGGCGGGCTGCAGAAGCCCTCCCAGCGCATTGCAGGCGGACACCATCCGCTGCATCTCGCGCTTGCTCGACAAGCCGCCGACCGGCAGCGCCAGCGTCTCGTCCGCGGCCCGCTCCGTCTCCGGCAGGCAGACGTCCCGCCGGAACAGCGGTATCCGGTGCACCGGGGTCTTCACCGGCACCCGGCAGTCGACTCCCCTGCTGCGCACGGCCCGCGCGAACGCGTCCCGGTCCGGCCGCCCGTTCCCCGGCACCCGCACGACGTACTGCTGGTACGTGTGCCCGGCACCGCTCTCCGGCGTCCGCACCCCCCTCAACCGCCTGTCGAGGAACGCGGCTTGCGCCCTGCGCTCGTCGAGCTCCCCGTTCGGGGTCTCCGACTCGCCCTGTTCCAGCACGAGGAGCCCGTGCCGTTGTCCGACCTCCCACAGCCCCGTCATGTCGGCCGGCCGGCCGAAGCGGTGCACGACGACGACAGCGGCCGTACGCGGTCCGACGACCGCGTTCACCTCTGCGGCGTCGAGGCAGTAGGTCGAACCGTCTATGTCCGCGAACACCGGTGTCGCACCCGCCTGGACGACGGCTTCGGCGACCTCGGCATTGCCGAACGCCGGCACGACTACCTCGTCACCGGCACCCACACCGGCGGCCCTGAGCATTGCAGCAGTACGCATACTGCGGATGCTCGCCGTGCAACGTGAACGCGAAGTGACGCACAACAAAAAAGAGCTGGTCCCCGAACCGAAGTTCGGGGACCAGCTCTTTATCAAGATTAGTTCGGCGGCGTCCTACTCTCCCACAGGGTCCCCCCTGCAGTACCATCGGCGCTGTGAG
>NZ_BMWD01000014.1:178572-214157 GCF_014651055.1 Streptomyces fructofermentans | reverse complement strand
TCCTTGATCTGCTCCTTGAGCCCCTCGTCCCGCACGGACCGGGGTGAGGGCGCCACCTGGCGTCTCTTGCAGGCGTAGTAGGTGGAAGGGGCGATCTTGCAGCCGTGCTGGGTGAGCACGCGGCAGATCGGCTCGACACCGCCGAAGCGGTCCCGGTGCTCGTCGATGAACGCTACGAGCGCGTGTGTGGCCGGTCGAGCTCGGCCGCGAAGAAACTCGCTGCCGCCTTCAAGATCTCGTTCGCCCGCCTGAGTTCGGCAATCTCCTTCTTCATCGCCTTGACCTGCGCGGACTCTTCTGTCGTCGTCCCCGCCCGGGCTCCGTTGTCGATCTGGTCCTGGCGGACCCACTTGCGCAGCGTCTCGGTCGTCCCGATCCCCAGCTTGGCGGCGACCGCCTTCATCGCGGACCACTCGGTGTCGTACTCCGGCCGCACCTCGGCGACCATGCGGACCGCACGCTTGCGCAGCTCAAGGGGGTAAGGGGAAGGGCGTGCCATGACTCGATCCTCTCAAATGATCGAGTCCCTATCGAACCCGGAACGGTTCACCCCGCATTTCGACGGCGACAGTTGGGGACCGCGCGGACGAATAGACGGTAGGCAGATCCGGTGGGCGCCAGCGCGGTGTCGGCCCACCCAGGGTGATCTTTCGGGGACTTCGGCAGAGGCGGGATGCCTTGAGTGCGTGCCCACTTGGTCGGCTAGCCCACTCGGTGGGTGCGGGGAGTAGCCGGACCCGGCATCGCCCGTGACCGCCCAGACGGGACCATCCCCGCGATTGCGGGGAGCAGGACATCGAGCTGGACACCGACGCGAACGGACAGGGACCATCCCCGCGGGTGCGGGGTGCGGGGTGCGGGGTGCGGGGTGCGGGGTGCGGGGTGCAGCGGACCGGATGATGTTGTGCGAGCAGCCCGGGCGAAGCCGCCACTGGCGGTCGATGACTTGGAACAGTGGTTAGCGTACGAGGATCAGGCCGCAACTGTAGGCGCGTGCATGTCCGATGCCTTGCGTGAGGGCGGCGACAAATGTTTTTGGATCGGTCACTGTGAGGCTGCCTTTGATTTCTGCGCGGGCAATGCGTAGGCCCTTGTGCGGGGCTGGGCTGGAGACCTGCGGGAGCATGCGCAGGGCGAGGCGTTCGGTGTCCGCGTTGCCTCCGATGCGCGTGACTCCATCGGGGCCGGTGGCGGGTTCGCCGGATGGTTGCAGGCGGCGTGAGAACCACGCTTTTACGTGTTCGGGGCGGGTGTGGGGGACCCGGGTTCCGCGGGTCTTCGGTGGTGAGCCCGGCGGGGCGGGAATGCTGCGGACGGGATTGACGACCGTTCGGAAGTCGGCGCGGTCGCCGGCGCGGAAGGTGCGGTCGATGGTGAGAGTCTCCGGCGGTTCGGCCAGTGCAGCCCGGGGAATGCCGCTCCAGTCGGCGGGGACGGACGACTGCACCACCAGGTTGAGTCGTGCCTGCCGCAGGTCGGCGGTCCAGGTGGACAGGATGTTCATCTGGGAGCGGGCGCCTGGGCTGTCGTTGTCCACCCAGCCGGAGAAGCCGCTCATGACGGTGCGGTGCATGTCCTGTGCGTCGATGAGGGATTTCGCGACGTAGGGGTGTCGGGCGTCCAAGGCCAGCAAGGTCTGGGTGGCGACGAACCTGGCGGCACCGCCGGGGTTTGACGGTGCATGCGACGTGGCCGTTGTCGTGTTCACAGGATGATGTCCCATCCACGGGCGTGCGGGCCGATGGTGATGCGGTGGCGGGTTTCCCAGCGGAGGCCGTGAATGCCCCCGTCCGCGCCGAACCGTACGGGCTGGTCCGACAGGGGACCGGTACCGGGCAGCGGGCGCGGGCTTTCGATCCATGCCCATGGGCGGGCGCCTACTGTCGGAGCATGCGACTCGCCTTCGTAGGAAGGCGTTTCGGGGAGCAGGGCGTGTGTCTCGAAGGCGTGCTTGAGGGGGCCCGGAACGACTCCGAGGGCGATGTCGCCGGAGGGCGGACACGCTTTGCGTCCGAGCCAGAGCAGGCGTTTTGGGTGCTCCAGGGCGTGGGCGATGCGCTCCAGGAGTGCTTGGTCGGGGTGCTCCAGACCGACGAGGAAGGCGGCGTCGGCGAGATACCAGCGCTCGGTGATCAGAGCGTGGCGGCGTACCTCCCGTGAGACGAGGGCGCCCGAGGCCGGGTCTGCGGCGACGTATTTCGGTGAGCCGTACCAGGCCGCGAGTTCGCTGCGGCCGAACGGTCCTGGCTGCATTTCCTCCGGTATGGACTGCGGCGTGGCCTTGTCGGCGCGCTGGTGGTCGGTGAGGAGGTCACGGGGGCGTAGAGGATAGGTGCCGCCGCCGACCGTGTGGTAGTCGCGCAGCGGCGTTCCGGGTCGGTCGGCCCGGACTCCGAAGAGGACCTCGGCGAGTTCTCCGAGGGGCTCTTCCCGATCGAGGCCGAGTGCTGCGGCACACAGGCCGATCACGCCGGACTTCGTGGGGCGGCTGTGTGTGTCACGGAGTGTGAACCGGCCTGTGAGGCCCCAGGACTGGAGAGGGCTGGCGAGCCGGACGAGCAGCACGTGCGGGTCGCTCACGGGGTGAGGTCCTCGGCTTGCTCCACCACGGTCAGTGAGTCGGGCAGCGCCAGTTCTCCCAGCAGTGTGTCGATCTCAGGGTCGTAGGTGAGCACTTTCGCGGTGCGCAGGTCCTGGCGGCGATGGCTGACGAAGGTGTGGTGACGCAGCAGTCTGCGCACGGCTGCGGGACCGGCCGGTCCTTCCCCGCCTGCCGATACGGGACCTTCGTCGACCGGCCGCTGGAAGGCTGACGCGTAGTTGTAGGGGCGTTCTCCCTCGAAGGCGAGGACGAGTGCGGGCAGGGACCCGGTGGATGCGGTGGAGTTCTTCTTGGCCTCCGGAAACGCTTCGACGAAGGCGTTCACGAACTCCTTCTCGGCTTCCGACGCGGCTGTCTCGGCTTCTTCTTCGCTCATGCCTGCCACCTGCAGGTTGGTGCGCAATTGGGTTCGGTCCAGGACAGCGTGGCGGTAGAAGGTGCCGGAGATCAGGGACTGGTAGCCGGTCATGCCGGCCCCCGCGTCATCGGCGGCGTCGAGGAAGCTGAGGGCATTGCGCTTGCGGTCGAGTTTTGCGTCGTCGGCTGCGGCATAGAAGTCTTCGATCTGTTCGGCCTCGTGCACGGTGAAGGCGTGACCGGTCTGAATGGCGCCGTCGACGTTCGGGGAATCGGGGATTTCCGCGAGGAAGCGGCCGTACAGAGCGATGTCCACGGCGTCGCGGGGGGCGAGGGCAACCAGAACGGCGTCGCGGGTGGCCTTGGGCAGCGGCGGCAGGGAGGATGCGGCCGGTTCGGCCGTGGGCGATTCCTCCGGCTCTTGCGTCTGTGGTGGCGACGCGGCCTTCTTCTTGGCTGCACGACGGGCCTTCTTCGCTGCCTCCGCTCGGGCCTGGGCTTCGCGGTAGGTGCTGCGCCATTCCTCGACCTCGGCGGTATGAGCGGCGATGTGGTCGGCGATCTTCACTGCGGCGTCGGAGGGCGCGAAGATGAGGACCTTCGTCAGGTTGGCCACAGTGCGCTTCTGTGCGTCGCCGAACTTGAGGCCGCTGCCCTCCATCACGGCGCGGGCTGTGTCGATGGCCCTTTCCTTCTCCCAGCCGTGGGTGGACTCGAGTTCGCGTCCGGCGAGAAGCGCCCATTCCCGGGTGCGGACGCCCATGCTCCGGCCTTTGAGCGCTCCACGGCCCTCGTTGGCACGGTTGCGGGCGTACACCCGTTCGGCGCGGCGGCGGGCCTGGCTGGTGATCATGTGGCGTTCCACGCCTCCGAAGACAAGCGTCTTGGGCTGGGCGTTCTCGTCGCGCACCGGGAGAACCGCCGCCAAGGTCTCGAGGAGGTGCAGGGAGAGGAACTGGCTTCGGGGTGTTGCCTCGGTCACGAGGGGGTGTCCTTCCGCGTCGTCGGTTCGTTCGGTGCTTGACGGTCTCTCGCCGGAGGGGTGTGGAACTCGACCGACCACCGGTAGGCGACGCGCTCCTTGCGGTCGTTCCAGTTGAGGAGGTCGTCGGTCAGTCCGGTCCAGGACGGGGGCGGCTGTTCGCAGGACCGCAGCCGGGTGACTGCGTGCTGGAGGTGGCGCCAGGGGACGCGGCGGCTTGCGACCAGCCGGTCCAGCAGGCGCTGGGCTCCGGGGTTGTCGGGCCCGCGACCGGTTCCGTCACCGATCCGGCGGGCTGCGGCGCCGAGGCTGCCGTGACCGTACGAGGGCTGCGGACGTCCCTGGTGGTAGACGGCGAACAGGAAGGCCATCCGTTCGAACAGAGCCCGGTGGGCATCGCCGCCGTACCAGCCGGCGCGGATGTGCGCGTTGGTGCCGCCATGGGCCCGGCGCAGCTCGGCCAGTGTCCCGTACTCACGGTTGCGGACGAGTGTGGTGAGCCAGGCGGTGAGTGCCGCGCTGTCGTGCGGCACCACAGGGTGTTCCGGGTCTGTTCCGGGGGACAGGTGGTGCTCAGTCACGCGCGATCTCCCCTCGTAGTTCGGCCGGGGCTTGGGCATCGGCCATGGCATCCTCGAAGAGCCGCTCGGCCCGGGCCCGCGCGCGGTGGTTGCGGTCGTTCGGCGGCAGGGTGTCCAGACGCTGAAGCAGCTGGGTTCGGCCGGTGGTCAGCAACTCCTGTGCGTAGGTGATGAGGGGCTCGGACACCGGGTCGTCGTCCTGCGGTCCTCTGTCGACCACCTCGTCCAGCAGTTCGTGGAAGGGGGACTCGGCCGCGGGCCAGAACGCCCACCGGGCGTCGAGCCGCGCCACCTGGCCGGCCTCGTCCGCGTCCCGCATGGCGGGAAAGGCTGTCTCGGCGGCCACGATGGCCGCGTTTTTCAGGCTTCTCGCGATGTGTTCGGCGATGTCGGAGCCCCGGCGGGATGCCCGGTAGAGGTGGGCGGCCATGCCCGGGGCGTAGGGGTAGGTGCCGTGCGTCCAGGTGACCGGCAGGGTCTTGTTGGCAAGCAGTCCCACTGCCCACAGCTGGTATGGGGCCCCGCTGCCCCTCCGCTCGTATGGAAGGGCACGCAGTCGCGCGTACAGTCCGATCCGATCGTCCCGGACGGCACTGTAGAGGGCGTGGGCCTCTTGCCAGAGGGCCCTGCTGGGGGACGGCCACAACGGCTTGCGCGTGTTGTTCGTCGTAGCGTGGAACACCGCGTCCTGCAGGTGCCGTTCCGGGTCGAGTTCCAGGAGTTCGCCGGCACCGATCAGGACCTTGTCGACGACGATCTGTCCGTGTGGCCCGCGCTCCGGGTGCAGGAGCACGGAGCGCCCCAGGGCACTGTGGAGGTCTGCGGAGCTTCTCGGCACCCGGGGTCTTGGCTTCTCGTCGAATGTACGGCGGTCGACGCCGGCGGTGGTCCAGGAGGTGTTGAGGAAATCCGCAGGGCCGTCGGGCGGGTAGAGGTTCAGGCGCAGTGTCTCGCCGAGCGTCTGCCCCAGGGCGACGACGCGGACTCTTCCGGTGAGGCGGCCAGCGGCGAGGTTGGTCACCTTGGCGCCGAGTTCCTTTCCCGGCATCCGGGCGCGCCCGTAGGGGCCGTATATGTGCTGGGTGAGTGTGGCGCGGAAGGCGTCTGCTGCCGGCAGTGGATTGTTGAGCTCGAGGTGGTGGTGGTCGAAGTGCTGGTTGTAGTCGCCGGCGTGTTCGATGACCAGTTGCGCTGTTCCGGTGCCGCTCTCAATGAGGTCCTTGGCGAGTCGGGAGTTCTGAGCGAGTGGGACACTCGGGTGGAACAGGTCCCAGGCGTCGTCCGGCTGGCTGTCCAGCCAGGCGGCGGCCGACGCCAGGTCCCGCTGGCCGACGATCCAGGCACGCCATTCCTCGTCCGAGGACGGAGCGGTTCGGGAGGCGAAGCAGATGGCCATCAAGTACTCGATGACGGCGACTGTCTCGCCCGGTGAAGTGCAGTCCACGGCGGCCAGTTCATCGGCCTCAGCCAGGAGCGCGCACAGAGAGTGATGGGCGGTCGCGCCGTCGACGGTCACGGTCGGGATGCAGGGCTGACGGCGAGGATCCCAGCTGAGACGCTGCCCGTCGGGTCCGGGCGGGGGAGATTCGGGCAATTCTGGCTACCGCTCTCTCAGTGGTGAACAGCGGATGGGGCACCCTCCCGTCGGAGGTGGATCAGCCAGCTGACCGGCAGTCGGCCGGAAGAGCCGCACAGTTGCACCGCGGCCCGGCACATTCCCCGGATGCCAGGGGCCGGCAGTCCCCGCGCACGCGGGGAAGACTCAAGTAGTGCCCTCAAAGGAGTCGACGGGCCATTCCCGCTGTCGGCGGGAGAACACTTCTCCAGATTCCGTTCAACTCTCCTTCCACGGTGCAGTTCTGACGCGGCCGCTCCATACACTGTGAGCTGCCGAGCCTTATCGGCAGCCTCGGCACGGCATCGCGGGCAGGCCGGCGATGCCGCGGAACGGTTCCCGTCCCGATTGCGCGGAACGGGAACCGCCTACTGCTGGGGCAGGCCGTTCTTGGCGCGCTTGCTGCGCCAAGAACGGCCGTCTACCAGAGGCGATCGAATAAAGAGCTGACCACCGCAGCGACCAGGATGAGTACCAAGTCTCCTCCGTGGCGCCCCAGCCATTCGCGTACCGGTCCGTCCATGAGCATCCCCCGTGTCGAGGCATCCCCTCTGCAGATGCAGAGCGGGGGCCGCCGACACGGCTTGTAGGGCGAGCCGTCACGTAGGTGCATGTCTACCGCGATCTCGCATGTCTGCGAAGGTACTGCGCGAATCGAACATGAATTTGGATACTCCAGAAAGGCGCTTAAAGAAGTCGAGTTCGGATGAGGGAGTGCTACCTCGAGCTCTTCGGGTTCTGGGCCGGGACGGCGCTTGATACCTGCCTCGGCCGACGAGGCCGTGCTGGTGGGAGAGTGCCCGGCGCGCGAGGTCCCGAAGCGTGTCCCAGTCACCGGGCCCGGCGGCGCACGAGAATGGCGAGTGTGGTTCGTGCGTCCTTGCGACGTTCGGAGGTTGGGGCGAGCACCGAAACCAGAGCGACAGTGAACAGGACGCCTGCGTACAGCAAGCCTGCGCACGCGCTCAAAGCGGCGGTACAGTAGAGCATTTGCGAAATCTGGGACACGGGCCATCCTCCTGGAGAGAGCCGGAACCGGCTGCTGTGGTGATGGCCCCAGCGTCGCGAGCTGGGCCAGGTGACGGCGAGTTGCCACCTTCCTGATTTCGCGATTTCCGCAGGTCGAAGGGGGATTCTTTGACGACCCGGTCAGCGTTCATTCGCCGGTCGCATGCCGAGAGGGCGCGAGCATGACCGAGGACTCCGAGCCCGAGGAACTGAGCGCGATGCTCACCCAACTGTGGGAAGCTGCCGGGCCGCCACGCGGCGCGGCACGACAGCTCGGGGTTCCCCGCCCCACTCTCCGGGACTGGCGCCTCGGGCACAGCGCCCCATCGGCGGGCCGGACGGAAGAGTTCTGGCTCGTTGTACGCACCCTGCAGCAATGGGCCGGTAGCGCGGTCCGCACGGACGCCGAATGGGAAGCCGCGCTGCGCGCGGCTCAGCAGGCAGGAACCCAGAGGCAGCACGAGCAGACCACGAAACTGTGGGCGAAGGACGCGCGCGGTCGCTTCGTCCAGCCGCACGGGCCGGCCGCTGAACCTGCCCAACCGGGTTTCCGCGAGCGCGCGAGTGAACGTGCGGTCATGAACGCCTTCATCCGGAACTCCGGTTCTGGGGAACCGTCGTATCTGTGCTGGCAGGCCGACGCCCCCGTGGGCAAGACCGTCCTACTTGCCGACTACGTCAGACGGCCTCCCAGAGGCGTCGACATCCTGAACTTCTTCGTCTCAGCCGCGTGCGGCCTCAACACGCGGGCCGAGTTCGAGAAGTGCATGGTCGAGCAGATCGGCGCGCTGCTTCGATGTCCGCCCCAGCCGTGGATCCCGAGGGGAGCCCCGTCGCTGAGGCAGCTGTTTACTGCCGCAGCAGACAGGAGCGCGGAGCACAAGCGCAAGCTCGTCCTGGTCGTCGACGGCCTCGACGACGACGTGGCCTGGTCCGGCCCGGCCCCGGGGGACAGCCCCACCGATGCCGACCTCCCCCGTGGGAGCATCGCCGCGCTTCTGCCGGCCTCTCCTCCGGCCGGTATGCGCGTGATCGTCTCTCTGCGGCGCTGGGCAGTCCTTCCCGAGGACGTTGCTGCGCGGCATCCGCTGCGCCATCGCAAACACGTGCGTACTCTCAGCCCCATCGCAGGGACACCGCAGAGCCGGCGGACACCACCAGCCGCCACCACCTTGGGCAAAACGGTGGCGGGACTCCTCGCCGTGGCCGGCGGGGGCCTGCGCGCGCAGGACGCGGCCGAACTGGTCGGCGTCTCCGCCGACCGCATCGACCGCCTGTTACGAGGCCCCGAAGGGCGCGCCTTCGTTCTGGACGATCCAGTACTCCAAACCTATGCCCTGGCCGGAGCCGATCTCGCCCGGGAGGTCCGTGCAGACCTGGGAGACGAGGAGATCGAACGGCACACCCTCACGCTCCTCACCTGGGCGCAGCGGTGGCAGACGGCAGGCTGGCCCGAGGCAACGCCCCCCTACCCCCTGACATACGGGCAACGCCTCTCGATGGACGCCACCGACCGCGCCGCGTACCTCCTCGACCCCCGACGGCTGCGCCGACTCGCCTCGGTGGCCGGCCACGATGTGGCTCTCGCGCAACTCGACGCGTACGAGGCGGAGATCGACGCCAACGGCACCGACCCTCTGCCGGGCGACCTGGCAGAACTTCTCCCGCTGGCCGCCGCTCGGACCGTCCTGCAGGGCGAGGCGCGTGAGCTGCCCTTCGGCGCTCCCGCGCTCCTCGTCCGGCTGGGTGAAGACGCACGCGCGCGCGACGTGGCCCGCTACGCGCCGACCCCGGCCGCACGAGCCGTCCACCTCGCGGATGTGGCGGTGGAGATGGCCTACGCGGACCGGCCAGGAGCGGACGCTGTCGTAAAAGAAGCAGAAGGATGGCTCACCCACCTCGGCCATGGCTTCCCCGGCCCGCTCCAAGACCCGACGACGTACACCCGGATCCTCGAAGCCGCCCGCAGACTGGTCGAACTGGGCAGGCGCAGTGTCACCCGATCACTTCTCCGCGCTGTAGTCCGCGATCAAGGCGCGGGAGTCGAGGCACTGACCGAAGCAGCCAAAATCCTGATCACCGTCCAGGACTTGGACATTGCTGCGGCACTGCACGAACGTGCGGAGACCCTGAGCCAGGGCAGTACCCGCGCCCGCACGGCCGCTGTCGACCTCTGGAGTGCACTCGCCCACGCCAACCCTCCACGCAGCGGCATCGCTGGCGATCACATCATGGCCATCTGCGAGGAACTCACCACCCAGGACGGGCTGGGAGCAGTCGATGTATGGGCTGCCGCCGCCCCGGCGCTCGCCCGACTGCCCGCCCCACGCCCAAAAGTGGCTCTGAAGGCGACACGAACGGCGCTGGCTCTCTTCGCCGAAGCGCTGGCTGACCCTGACGCACTGTCCGAGAACGATCAGGCCCACCTCCGCCGCGAACTGGCAGGCACACTGGCCCGCCTCACGCGGGCCGTGGATGAGACGGGAGGATCCACGCGGCACGCTTTCGACGACATCAAACAACTGCTGGCGTCCCTGCCCGAACACCTGCACATAGGCGTGCTCGGCGACCTTCTTCCTGAGCGGGCGCAAGTACTCATCGAAGTTGGCGAGGAGTGCCGAGCGCACCAGGACAGGCAGGCGGCAGCCGCTCTCAAAGAGCTGGACAATGCGCACCGCCGTTTCAAGGACGGGGAGCGCGAGCAAGGGAGAGCCGAGGGCGAACGGATCAGATCGCAGCAAGTGAAACCCGCAACCGGGACGAGGAAGTCTCGGCCCACTCCGACACTCCAGCGTGCGAAGAAGCACAGGCCATCCATGGGCCTGCCCACCTTTGACGACAGCCCAATGCCCGATCATCTTCTGAGGCTTCACGAGGCAGAGCAGCACCTGAGTTCCGGCGACCTCCTGCGCAGTCGTGAACTGCTTGAGACCGCTTTGCGGCGCTCGCCCATCACGACCACGCGCCCGCCGCTCCTGGAAGGCTGGATGATGGCCCTGTCACAAGCCTTGGGGACGGCAGGAGAATTCGCGACGGCCGAAGCCCTCTCCAACAGTCTGCCCGGAACTCCGGACCGCGTCCGCCACCTGGCGGCACTGTCTCTCGGGGCCTCTCTCGGCGGGCACAGCGAAGCAGCAGAGCGTCATGCCGGCGGGGCGGCACACTTGCTGTCCGACGACTCGCCCCCCGACCTGAAGAACCTCGTCGCCCAAGCACTCGCCTACGCTGGCGACGGGCCGGCGGCGACAGCCACGATCGCAGATAGCACCGGCACCGCGGTAAAACGGCAGGCATTGACATCTGTTGCTGCCGGACTGGTACACCACTGTCCCGCAGCGGCGGCACAGATCGCCGAGCCACTCGTCGAGGGCCTGGCCCAACGAATTGACGAGGGGATCCCGTTCCGGTTCCTCCCCGAGCTCGCGGCTCTGCTGCTCGCCTATCCCAACGCTCGGCAACCCGACCCGCGCCTGCGGCAAGCGCTCCGACGTGCCGTACTTTCCTGCGCAGGCACCGCCACGTCGTGGCATGCGCCGTCGGTGACCGTCATTGCCTTGCTGGAACACCTCGGGCACATCCCGGAAGAGGACCACCCCCTCGTCGCGGGCATGAAGAGCAGATGGCAGCGCTCGCTTCAACCGGGGCAACCAGCCTGTACAGAACTCGCACTGATGTCTGCTGTGACGGGCGACAGCGCAGCCCTCCGGCACCATGCCGAGACGGCACGGACCTCAGACGGGCGGGCAGCGGCGCTCAGCGCAGCCGCCACGCACCTCGCCGGAGCCTCGGTGGCCCTGTCCACGAACTGGCGAGCCGACGACAGGGTCGTCAGGACTTGTCTGGCGCTCGCGCATGCGTCCGGCGAGGGTGATCCTCCCGACCAGAAGACGGCCCGGCACATTGCGCGAAGCCTACTGAGATCTGGCGATTGGACCCACACGATTGTGATGCTTCCTGAACTGGCCCCTACGGCTCTGGGCGCTGTCTCTTGGATCATGTGCGGGTTCATGAGGGCTGCGAGGGTGACTGTGCCGAGGTAGACCATCTCCGTGGGTGCGGGGAGCAGCCAAGCGCCTCGACCAGCTTCCAGGGGCCGGAGGGACCATCCCCGCGGGCGCGGGGAGCAGTTCCAGACCTTCGACTTCATGGGGCCGGCGGTGGGACCATTCCCGCGGGGCGCGGGGAGCAGGGCGCGTCGCCGATGTCGAGGTCGGCGGCCGGGGGACCATCCCCGCGGGCGCGGGGAGCAGTTGGCTTCCTCGATCTGGTCGGCGGCGGTGCCGGGACCATCCCCGCGGGCGCGGGGAGCAGACTGCGCGACCTGCGGGTTTGTTTCGCCCTAGGCGAGTTTGCGCACACTTTCATCGATTCCGGCAAATGGGGCATAGGTGGCGCTTGGTTCTGTGGGTGCTCGGCGGTGTATCGATCACGCTACCCCTGGAGGGAGTGGGTCGATGGGTGAAGTGCTCAGCCGGCTCGAGCGTTCGCCAGCAATTCCCCCACCCGTCATGGAAAATGCCTACCGGTAAACCAGAACCCAGCAGGCTAAAACTAACGAACACGCCAGAGCGCATGGCTCGCTGGCTGGGCCTTCCGGGTGGAGCGGACGGTCGGGTGTCGGTGAAAGGCGATGGCTGTTCTATGTCCACATTGTCCATTTCTCTGAAAGTGCTCCGAGATTGGCCGTGCCGGAGTTAAAGGCGCAGGTCGCGCAGTCTGCTCCCCGCGCCCGCGGGGATGGTCCCAAGGCGGCCGCGGCCGCGGAGGACGACGAGGCCTGCTCCCCGCGCCCGCGGGGATGGTCCCGCGCTGCGCTTCCGGGTGACGGACGACGCGATCTGCTCCCCGCGCCGCCCGCGGGGATGGTCCCGACTCCTGCTCGAGGAGATCCCCGTCCGCCCGCTGCTCCCCGCGCCCGCGGGGATGGTCCCGCGTGCCGGATGGTGGACGCCCTTCCCCAGCCCTGCTCCCCGCGCCCGCGGGGATGGTCCCTCGAGCCGGGCGAGAACGTCAGCGGCGTCGTCCTGCTCCCCGCGCCCGTGGGGATGGTCCCCGGCGGGCGGCTGTGGCTGGGACCGGACTCACCTGCTCCCCGCGCCCCGCAGGGATGGTCGCTCAAGAGTGGAGTCCCTCGGTTGGGAGTCCTGCTTCCAGCGTCCCCCGGGGATGGTCCCGACAAGACGGTTAACGCCATCGGGTGCGTCGGCTGCTCCCAGCGTCCGCGGGGATGGTTCCTGAGCCGGTTCCGCGGGCCGCATGCGGACTATCCGGCGAACTCCCGCATCCATGCCTCGACCTCGTCGGCCGAGCGGGGGAGCGCGCGCGAGAGGTTCTCGTAGCCATCCGGCGTGACCAGCAGGTCGTCCTCGATCCGGATGCCGATGCCGCGCCACTCCTCGGGTACGGTCAGGTCGTCCGGCTGGAAGTAGAGGCCCGGCTCCACAGTGAGGACCATGCCCGGCTTCAGGACGCCGTCGACGTAGTCCTCGTTGCGGGCTTGGGCGCAGTCGTGGACATCGAGCCCGAGCATGTGCCCGGTGTCTGTCATGGTGAAGCGGCGCTGGAGACCGAGGTCGAGGGCGCGGTCCACCGGGCCCTCTATGAAGCCCCACTCCACCAGCCGCTCGGTCATCGACCACTGGGCTGCGTCATGGAAGTCGCGGTACAGTGAACCCGGCTTCACCGCCGCCATGCCTGCCTCCTGCGCCTCGTACACGGCGTCGTAGACCTTGCGCTGGAGCGGAGTGAACGTGCCGTTGATCGGGAGCGTGCGGGTCACGTCGGCGGTGTAGAGGGTGCGGGTCTCCACGCCCGCGTCGAGCAGCAGCAGCTCGCCGGGGCGGACCGGTCCGTCGTTCTCCTCCCAGTGCATGATCGTGGCGTGTTCGCCGGCCGCGCAGATGGAACCGTAGCCGACGTTGTTGCCCTCGACGCGGGCGCGACGGAAGAAGGTCCCCTCGATCCATCGCTCCGAGGTCGCGACCGCCTGCGACAACTCCCTGACGACATCGGTGAATCCGCGCATCGTGGAGTCCACCGCCCGGCGCAGCTCTCCGATCTCCCAGGCGTCCTTGACCAGCCGCAGCCGCGACAGCGCCTCCTCCAGTTCGGCGTCCCGTTCCTTGTCCGTGACGAGCAGGGCCTCGATCGCGGGGGCGTGGCCGCGGACGACGCGGGTCGGGACGTTCGTGCCGGCCAGGTCCGCAGAGATCGTGCGGATGTCACGGCAGGGGAGACCGAGTGCCTGCTCCGACTCGGCGAGGGAGCGGCGACGGCCCATCCACAACTCCGCGGTCATGCCCGTCCAGAACTCGTCGCTGTCCCGGCTGTCGCGGGGGAGTTGGTAGCAGTGCGCCTCGTGACCGCCCTCCGCGCGCGGCTCGAGCACGAGCGCGCCGTCATGGGTCTGATCGCCTGTCAGGTGGACATAGCCCGAGTGCGGGCGGAACGGGTAGTGGGTGTCGTTCGACCGGGTCTTGAGGCCTCCGGACGGGATGATCAGCCGCTCGCCCGGGAACAGGTCGGAGAGCGTGGCGCGGCGGCGAGCCGCGTGGGCCGCCTGCTCGTCCGGCGGGAGATCGCGCTGTGTGGTGTGGGCCCAGCCCGTGCGCATCAGGGCGCCCAGCTCGTCGGAGATTTCTCGGTGGAGACCGTTCTTTCGGCCCTTGGCCACGTCAGGCACCTTTTCGTTCAGGTCGTGTCGTCCGCGGCGTCGTCCGGGGAGCGTTGCGAGCCGCCGCTGAAAGGGAGAGTTGGCAAGGCCGCTGACCTGCGCGCCATCACGTTCGCGTCTGCGGGCTTACGTCAAGGTCTGCGATTCTGTTCCACGGGTTTTCGGAGATCGCCGAAGGGGGCGCGGTGCGCGAGGGTGCCGGGAGCACACCATGGCGCCGAAGCTCGCTACGGCGGCCTTGGGCGTCACGCCGGTTCAGCCGGCCTTGAGCGCGATCCGTCGCTCCCGTTGGAGTGTGGGGTCGGGTATGGGCGCGGAGGCGATCAGGCGTCTTGTGTATTCCTGCGCGGGCGCGTGAAGCACTTGATTGCGAGTGCCCTGTTCGACGACCTTTCCGTGGTGCATCACCACGACGCGATCGCAGAGAGTGTTCACGACCGCGAGGTCGTGGGTGACGAAGAGACACGCGAAACCCAGCCGTGCCTGCAGCTCGCGAAATGTGTCCAGTACTCGTGCCTGCACCGATACGTCGAGCGCACTCGTGGGTTCATCGGCTATGAGCAGGTCCGGGTCGAGGGATATTGCGCGCGCGATGGCGACCCGCTGTCGTTGGCCGCCGGAGAGTTCGTGCGGGTAGCGGTCCCGCCACTTGGCATCGAGTTCCACATTTTCGAGCAAGGTGTCGATGCGTTGATCCAGCTCTCGTCCACGGAGGCCGCGGTGGACGCGCAGCGGTTCGCCCACCGAAGTCGCCACGGTGTAGCGCGGGTTCAGGGACGTTGCGGGGTTCTGGAAGACGACGCCTACGCGCTGGCGCACTGCTGCCTTGTCCGCGCGCCGGATGCCGGCCCAATCGTGTCCGACGACGGACAGGCTGCCGTCCGAGATGGGTGCCAGTCCGATGGCCGCACGGGCAATCGTTGTCTTTCCGCTGCCGGACTCACCCACCAGGGCCACGATCTCGCCGGGTGCGACGTCGAATGTTGCTCGATCGACGGCCCGAAACCCTTCGCCGATTCGGCTGCCGTACTCGACAACGAGGTCGCGTATGTCGAGGGCCGGCTCGGGCCTCGCGACGGCCGGCGCATCGGCCTCGTCGAAGACCGGGTCGAGTCGGGGTACAGCTTTGAGCAATGACTGGGTGTACTCGTGCTTCGGTGTGCCGAAGACGTCCTGGACGAGGCCTCGGCTATCGCGGCGCTCCGGGCGCGGCGAGACCGAGCTGGTGGCGGGATCTGGGCGTGCTGCTCGGAGCGGAGCGGCTGCCACGGCTTCGACTGCATGGCCGAAGGCGTTGCGAATGAGATCCCCTCGCCCGCAGGGTTCCTCGGCGGGGAGACGACAGGCGATAGGGCAGCTTTGCTGGGTCGCGCATCAGGGGCTTCGGCACCGTGCCGACGAGCGGTGGCACCCGCCTGGGGCCATAAGCGCAGATCACGATGGCGTCAAAGGCATCACCACTTCTCACCGTAATGAACCGCATCGCCCACTGACCTGCGCGAAGAACGTTGTGAAGATCCTCGCTTCCTTGCCCTGACCCAGGCTCCTGGAGTCGACCGATGCTGGGCCCGCGGCACCACGCGGGCCGCAGCGTTGGCGAGCCTGGGCGCGGGCGTATCGCTTCTGGCCTGACAGCGCATGTCGACGAGTGCGTCGTGTGTGACGGCGGTGTCGGGGCGGAACTGCCGGATGTGCGCCACGATCTGAGCGACGGCGTCGTCCAGGTTCATCTCGCACCAACAGGGCTGGCCGGGCGCTGCGGACAGGTTGCGGGCGTCGCCGTATCCGAGCAGTCGAGGCCGCTTGGCCGAGCAGCGCCCAGTAGCCCGAAGCTGACACTGCCCCTGCTCAGCCCTCGGAACACCCCCGCGTCGGCGGGGAGGACACCGCGAACGTCCGCACCTTGGTCAGGATCGTCGGAACACCTCCACGTCTGCGGGGAGCAGGCCCTTAGAGGTCCTAACAAAGGCGTTGGACGTGGCGGTGGGTGATCAGGCAGGTGGCGAGGCCGAGGAAGGCTTCGTGGATGTCGTCGCGTCGTTCCCAGCGGATCCGTAGGCGTCGGAAGCCGTGCAGCCAGGCGATCGTGCGTTCGACCACCCAGCGGAAGATGCCAAGGCCGGAGCCGTGTTCCACGCCTCGTTCGGCGATGACTGGGCGGATGCCGCGCTGCCAGAGCAGACGACGGTATTTGTCGTGGTCGTATCCGCGGTCGGCGAGCAGGGCATCGGGTCTGTGTCGAGGCCGCCCGACGACACCCGCCACCGATGGAATCTTGTCCAGCAGAGGCAGCAACTGCGTGACGTCGTTGCGGTTTCCGCCGGTCAGCGACACCGCGAGCGGGATGCCCTGGGCGTCGGTGACGACGTGGTGCTTGCTGCCCGGCCGTGCACGGTCGACCGGGCTGGGTCCGCTTTTGGGCCGCGTCGGGCCGCCCTGACATGAGAGGAGTCGATCACCGCCCGCGACCAGTCCAGCTTGTCCTTCGACCGCAGCTTCTGCAGCAGCACCAGGTGCAGTTCGTCCCACACGCCAGCCTCGTTCCACGCAGCCAGGCGCCGCCAGCAGGTCATGCCCGAGCCGAAGCCCAGCTCCTGGGGCAGGTACTCCCACTGGATCCCGGTGTGCAGCACGAACAGGATCCCGCACAGGGCTTGCCGGTCCGGAACCCGCGGTCTGCCATCGACCAGCTTCGGCCCTGGCTCGGGCAGCAACGGCTCGATGAGCGACCACAGTTCATCCGACACGATCCACGGCCGCGACTGACGTTTCCCCACGACCAGACCAACGACCGCCAAAGCCGAAAGTCACATGATCAACAGCTTCTGTTAGGACCTCTTACAGCCGTCCGCGTACCGGGCCGAAAGGGACCATCCCCGCGGGTGCGGGGAGCATACCGCCAAGAAGACCGCCGTACCCGGGCCCCAGGGACCATCCCCGCGGGTGCGGGGAGCATGGTCCGAGCCGCGTCGGCGAGGGACGGCCGCTGGGGACCATCCCCGCGGGTGCGGGGAGCATACTGTGCGACCTGCGGGTTTAGTTCGCCCGAGGCGAGTTTTCGCACACTTTCATCGATTCCGGCAAATGGGGCATAGTTGGCGTGGGTTCCGTGGGTTCCGTGGGTGCTCGGCGGTGTATCGATCACGCTACCCTTAGAGGGATTGGGTCGATGGGTGAAGCGCTCGGATCGGCTGCGTGCCTGGTGTGTTCGCTGGTCTTGGCCTGCTCGGTGCTGGATTGCCGGTAGGTGTTCCTCAGCCCCGAGGGCTGGACAAACATCAACACACCAGGATGTTCCGCACGCATCCGGCCGTGGGTGCTCGAAATGCTCAACCATGCCTGTGCCTCGAGCATCCTTGCCGGCTTCGGCTCCGAGCAGGCCACCAAGGGCCGCTGGCTTCTCAGCCATCCAGGCGCAACTCGCAGCTACTGCGAGCGCCTCCACCGGCATGGCGACGACCTCATCGAGCACGCTCTGTGTGCTGCTGCTGCGGGCGCGAGCGACTGGGAACGAGCAGCGCTCTATTCCCTGTACTGCCCGCCCGTCGCCATCCAGCCTTCCGGTGACGACTGCATCGGGAACGGCTTCCTCAACGGCCAGTACCGGGTTCAGGCGATGCGGGGGCCTTCGGGCCTCGCGCGCAGACACGTACGAGAGTTCCTCGAGGGACGTGCCGCGCCGGAACGGGTTGACGACGCCGTTCTGGTCACCTCGGAGCTCGTGGGCAACGCGCTCAGGCACACAGCCGACGGACCGGACTGCATGTGCGTGGAGGTCTACCGGGACGTGGCGGTACTGCGGGTCCACGACGCGGGACGGGATGTCTCCAGGGTCCGGGCACGCTCCGCGGAGAGTCGCTGGATGAGCTGAGAGGCAGTGGTCTCGGACTGCTGCTTGTCGGGGAGTTGGCCTCCGACTGGTCGGTCCGGCCGACCCCGATCGGCAAGGAAGTGGTCGTGGTATTCGCCCTGGACGCCGGTGGGCTATCCGAGCGGGACGTTCTTCCGCACATCCCAGCGGTACGTCCGCCCCTCGCGGCGGAGCTCCACCAACTGGACAGCCGAAACGCAGAGTTCGGCGGCCGGGAGTGCACGCAGGCTTGAGACCACCTCCACGACAGGGGCGGCGGGGCGTCGACGATTGTTGTACGCGAGGCTCAGGTGCGGCCGGAAAGCGGACGTCGGCTTCTTCGGGGCCAGATCGACGCTGTTCCCCGCCTTGGCCAGCGCGTGGTGCAGCCGGAGCAGGGGTTCCCAGGGACCTAGGGACAGGCGGACGGCGCCTCGGGAGCCGGCCAGCGGCATGGCGCATACGGAGAACGCGGAGGGCAGCAGCGCCTCGGCGTCCTGCGCCAGGCTGTCCAGCTGGCCGGGGGTGACGACGCCGGGAGTTCCGACTCGGGCGAGGGTTATGTGCAGTCCGTCCGTCGGCACCGGGTCGAGGCCGAGGGGCGCCAACTCCTCCTGGCAGTGCCCGGCGAGAGCGGCTAGCCGCTGATCATCCGGGAAGGTCAGCATCCAGTAGTACGCACGGCTGCCGTCCCACCAGCCGGGGCGTGCCCAGTGGTCGGTCATCTCGTCGAGTGCGCTGAACGCCGCCCAGTCGTGGGCCGCGGTGACCGCCGGATCACGCGTGTCGGCGGGGGGCTCGGCGGGAAACGCGGCGGGATCAGCGCTGAGCAGGGACACCCGACGTACTCCTTCGGCTTCACACCGCCCCGGAGCACGACGACATCGACAGCGCCTACGACGCGGATGACGCCATGGCCAGGGCCGCTGGCTGCGAGCTCCAGGTCCGGAACTCCTCGCCATAATCGCGTACCGCCGAGTGGTCACGCCACGGCCCGGCCTGCTCATGCAGGTCACGGGAGCGTTGGTAGACGGAGCTGGTCGGTGTGTCTCCGCACAACTGCAGGGCCTCACCGCCCAGCGCCATCGCGTGGTCGATGTCGGGCGTGAGCTGCTGCAGCAGAGCGGTGGCGACGTCGAGGCGTACGAGCGAACGGCTCCAGGAGGAGGACGAGTGCTCCACCAGATCGTTGATGTGCTCGGCGTCGAGCAGGACCTGGGCCGTGTTGCGCAGCGCGACGTGCGACGTGACGGCGTTCGCCAGCGTCCGGGCCCGTCCGTAAGGCTCGAAGGAGATGCAGGAGGTCAGCCCGACGGGTACCTCGTGGAGGTCGGAGAGGCGGAGTGCCTGTCCGATGGCCTGCTCGACGGCACGCCGGTCGCCGGTCTTGGCGAGGGCCCGTGCCCGGCCGTTTGCGAGGAGGCGGATGCACTGGGCGTGGCGTGAGGCTCGCTCGACGGCCGCGGCCGCGGCCGCGCAGGCGTCCGCCTCGTCGTACCGGCCGGCGTAGTAGAGGCTGAAGGAGAGGGTTCCGCATGCCCAGAGGTCGGTGTCCAGGTCGCCGATCTCACGGCTGAGATCCCGGGCTTCGGTGCAGTACGCCGCCGAGAGCGCGAAGTCGCCCGTGTTCACGGCCATGTAGCCGAGCAGACCGGAAGCGCGGGCGGCGAGGCGGAAGAAATCCCGGCGCGTGCGCGGGGGCTGGCGGCCGTCGAGGAGAGTGTGGGCGGAGATAAATCGCTCGCGGCCGCGCAATGTGAAGGCCGTACATTGTCGAGCCCCGTGGGTGAGGGCGTGGGCGGTCACTGGCCGGGATGGACTCCGGTGCCGGCGTACGCCTTGGGCGTCAGCGTGAGCAGGAACCACCCGGCCGGGTGTGCGGCTGAGGAGCGGGCGGCGTGGATGGCGTGGACGGCGGCCCAGGAGTGCCCGAAGCGCAGCAGTCCGGTGGCGGTGACGGCTGCGTCGGTGTCGAATGCCTCGATCCGGATGAACCGCAGCCTCTTGATGTGGCTGAGCAGGCCGGGCCGCTCCGCGTCGCCGGCCGTCAGCGACAGCGCTGGCGCGGACAGATCTCCGAGCCCACCGGACGCCTGCACATAGAACGCGGCGACCGCCTCGTTGAACGGATCCTTCGGGTCGTACAGAGCAGTCGCCGAAGTGTGGTCGAGGACGACCGGGATTGCCGCTACTACGCGGCCGACTGCGAGCCGTGCTGCGCCCCGCCCAGACGCTCCAGCAGCGCCCGGGCCCTCGCCTCGGCCTCCGCGCTGGGGCAGCTCAGCACGCGCCGCGTACTCGGCCCTCGTCGGCGTGTCCCGCGCCAACTCCTCCACCAGGTTCCGGATCGTCGTACCGTGTTCGGCGGCCAACTGAGCCAGCCGGTCCCGCGCCAGCACGCTCACTGTGATGCTCGTCTCATCCCTCTCAGGCGCCCTCGCCCATGTCCTCGCAGGTCAGACCTCAGATTCGTGCCTCTATGCCGCTGAATTACGCGGAACGCAGGACGGGGGAGCAGGCGCCATCTCCGGTTGCGCGTCGGCGCAGCCTCCGCGCAGCACCGAACAAGGGCCGGCGCGAAGGGAGCGTCGGAGCGGCGCAGGGACGCGAGAGCACCACTACGACAACCGTCCCCATACACCCGCTTACGATGAGGAAGCCACAGGTGCAGCCTGACGAAGACAGCGGAACCCCGCCCGGGTCACACTGGGAGTACCGCTCGACCTGAAAGAGGTGGAGGAATGAGCGTCGCCACTGACCACACGGGCCCCTGGACCGTCGCCGACGTTCTGGCGCTGCCCGAAGACCGCACCACGCGCTACGAGCTACTGGGCGAATCCCTCGTGATGTCACCCGCCCCCGGGATCCGGCACCAACGGGCGTCCTTCCGACTCCACGTCATTCTGGACGCTGCCGCTCGCGCGGCCGGAGCCCCGGTGGAAGTGCTCGAAGCCATCAACGTAACGCTGCCGTCCGGCCTGGTGGTGCCCGACCTGGTCGTCACCGACGCAGGCGCCACCGCCGAGGACACTGTCAGCGTGGACGCGGACGCGGTGCAACTCGTGGTCGAACTCGTTTCTCCCGGCAACAAGACCATGGACCGCAAGTTCAAGCCCCTCCTCTACGCAGAAGCGGCCATTCCGTACTTCTGGCGCCTGGAGTTTGATCCCGCACCGCGGCTGATCGTCAGCGAACTGCACGGCGGCCGATACGTGGAAACCACTACAGCGCTCGCTGGCGCAACCACCCGGATCAGTGCACCGTTCACAGTGGACATCGATCCCGCCGGCCTCACCCGCCAGTAGCGGCAAGCCCTGTGACAAGTCCGCTATGGATCACTGAGCGTCTTCAGAGTGGCCACCGGTCGGGTAACGGTGCGGTGTGGGATCGGGGCGCACAACGGACAGGGCTCCCGTGCCGTTGAGGGAGGTGTTCGACGCCTCAACTCAGCAACGCAGGAGCCCTGTTGGTTCCGTATCCTGCCGCACTTGACCTGCCGCATGCACTCGTGGAGTGGGTCACCATGCTGATCGTCACCCGTGAGGGCGACAGGCGCCGCAAGCTCGGGCCGTCCCAGCGCGCGATGGTGGCACTGGTGTGCCTGCGCGAACACGTCACTCCGGCGAAGCTCGCCGCCGGGTTCGGGATCAGCGAGTCCACCGCCCACGCCTACACCAGCGCGGTCGTCGACCTGCTCTCCGCCCGTGCACCAGGTCTGCTGAAGACACTGCGCGAGCATGATCCCGACTTCGTCCTGCTCGACGGGACTCTCACCGAGTGCGATCGGGTCGGCGACGGCCGGGCCGACTACTCCCACAAGCACCGGCGTCACGGCGTGAACGTGCAGGCCGTCACCGATCCCGACGGCCGGCTGCTGTGACTCTCGCCCGCCCTGCCGGGCCGCGCCCATGACCTGACCGCCGCCCGAACCCACCGGATCATCCGGATCTGCGAGCGCCAGGGCGTTCCGATCGTGGCCGATCTCGCCTACCAGGGCGCCGGCCCGTGGCTGACCACGGCATCAAACGCAGGCCCCTGCAGGAGCTGACCCCCACCGAGAAGACCCGCAACCGTGCGCTGGCCGCGGCAAGGGCACCCGTCGAACGCGGGGTCGCCCGCCTGAAGTCCTGGCGGATCTTCCGCAGATCCCGATGCAGCCCCAACCGCATGACGTCAATCGCCAAGGCCATCCTCACCCTGGAGAGGCAACACTGAAGAAGCTCAGTGCCTCGAACGGGGTTCGCATGCCGCGTTGGGGAGCACTACCTCCCATCCCTGCGGCGGTGCACGACTGACAAGGTTCCCCGCACGGACGACCAAGTCCGAAGCGCGCGATGAGCCTAAGGTCGATGAGCGAGGCCAGTGGAGGAGCGGCAGCACAGGAAACCGATCCAGGCGTGGCACCGGGCACCCACGTTTGCGGTGGCCGGACAAGCCTTCGTACAGGCGGACGGCCTGAGCCTGACCATCGGTCTCGTCAGGTACACCTACTCGAATTGAGGGAAGCGTGAGATTTCGCGTACGAACCCGTCCATCCGGCCTTCTCACCATGGGGCTTGTGCTCGCCGGCTTGCTCGGGGGCGCCGTTACCATGGCGCCGGCCGCGGCGGCCCACGGCAATTACGTGCACTGTCAGGGACGTTGGCTGCACGAGCGAGTCGGGAACAGCGACCTCAAGGTGATGCTGCCGGCGGAGGTCGGGTACAGCATCGGCATCCATTGCTACCTGACGAACGGTGACGGCACCCTCGCCTACCCGTTGAGTGGTGTCGAGGTGTTGCAGCGGGCGTTGAACAGGTGCTATTCCGCGGGCCTCACCGTGGACGGCGCCTTCGGCGACAGGACGGAGGCCGCGCTGAGGCGGGCGCAGACCCTGGCGGGCGTGACGGTCGACGGCGAGTACGGTCCGGCGACCCGCACCTTCATGAAGTGGCCGATGTACAGCGATGCCACCGGCAAGGTCACGTGCCAGCGCCACGGCGACATCCGGCGTGATCTGTGAGGGCGGCGCAGCCCGCTTGAGGTGGGTAGCACCCGCGGTTCATGACCACAGAGGCATCGGGGTGCACGACGCCGCCGTGCACCCCTTTGGCGCTCACGCACGCACCGGCCGATCACGTTGCGAGCGGTACGAGCGGGAGCGCCACCGTCAGGATGGCCCCGCCGTGCGGGCGCCGCGGCGAACCTCGCGCCTTGACGGCGCGGAGTTGTGGCGCTCCCGCCAGTTGCGGGGAGAGATGCCGTACGCCTGCTTGAACACCTTGCTGAGGTAGGTGGGATCCGTGAAGCCCCGGCTCCGGCGCTTCCGGCGATGGTCCGCGAACGCCCGCCTGGTCCGGCCAGCTCTCGTCGGCACTCCGCCGGCCGGTGGGAGCGGATCCAGTCGCCGAGGCTGATCAGAGTCACAGCAGCCGGCCGTCGGGATCGGTGACGGCCTGCACGTTCACGCCGTGACGCCGGTGCTTGTGGGAGTAGTCGGCCCGGCCGTCGCCGACCCGATCGCACTCGGTGAGAGTCCCGTCGAGCAGGACGAAGTCGGGATCATGCTCGCGCAGTGTCCTCAGCAGACCTGGTGCACGGGCGGAGAGCAGGTCGACGACCGCGCTGGTGTAGGCGTGGGCGGTGGACTCGCTGATCCCGAACCCGGCGGCGAGCCTCGCCGGAGTGACGTGTTCGCGCAGGCACACCAGTGCCACCATCGCGCGCTGGGACGGCCCGAGCTTGCGGCGCCTGTCGCCCTCACGGGTGACGATCAGCATGGTGACCCACTCCACGAGTGCATGCGGCAGGTCAAGTGCGGCAGGATGGATGACCAACGAGGCCTCCGAGCTACGTGATTGAGACGTCAGACATCTCGATCAACAGCCCGGGGGCCTCGCTCGTTGCGCTGCACGGCCCATCACCCGACCGGTGGCAACCTCGAAGAAGCTCACGGAAGCCGACCCCCGGCAAGCACCTCCGCCGGCCGCCGAGATCAGAGCTGGAACTCCGCGGGGGACAGCCCCAGAACCCCGCATGCCTCCCGGAGCACCATCTGCTCGGCCTGCGAGAAGTGCCCGTCCGCGCCGGCGATGACCATGCCGGTCTGGATGACCGCCCGGGCCTCGGTCGGCTTCTTGGCGGCCTTGGCGATGTCCTGCAGCGCCTCGGCCTTACCCTGCGCGAAGTTCCGGGTGAGCTGGTCGACATGCTTGTGGAACCGCTGGCGCAGCTGCTCCGGCGGGAAGTTCTGGAGCACCTCGTTGCCGAGAATCATCGACTCCATCTGCTGGATCTCGCTCGCGTCCACCTGACCGTCGGCAGCCGCTACCAGCGCGCACATCGCCATGCTCGCGTCCCGGTAGGCACCGCTCTTCAGCTCGGTCTTGATCGAGCCGAGCTGGTTCTTGAGCAGGCCCACCAGCTGCGCGCGCGAGCCCCCGCGTGAACCGCTGGGCGAGGTGCCGTGCGAGCCGCCGTACGGGGAATTCCCCTGCTGGGCACCGCCCTGGCGGCCCTGCATCTGCTGCTGCACGGTCTTCGCCTGGTCCTTGAGCCGGTCGAACAGTGCCATCGAAGTCACCCCTGTGCTTGAACTGTGTGATCTTTCCCGTGAACGCCCCGCCACCGGCGAAGGTTCCTCCGCACCGGCAGGCGGGTGGCCGACGGCATGCGGTTTCGTCATGTTGTCGATGCCTGGCCCTGCCCCTGTTTGCGTCAGTGCTGCGGGCTGGCTGATCCATGACGTCCGCCGTTGATGGGGACGGGCGGGTCCGTGCCGGCTCCGTCAGCGCGGCAGGGACCGTCGGCGACGATGGGTGCGGCCGGCGCGCCTCACCAGTTCTGTGCCGTGTCCCAGCGGACCGTACGAGGGGCTGCGCCGGGGCGGCTGCGTACCGCGTCGGATTGCGCGGCTTCTGCGGTGAGGTCCGCGGCGGTGTTCTTCTTCTCCGACGTGGCGGTGACCGTCGTGTGCAGGTCTCATTCGGCTGCGAGGACGGGTGCAACGGTGACCACCTGGTGGCGCGTACTGCCCGCGAGTAACTCCGCGGTGAGCCCCGGCCCGCTCTCGGTGTAGCGCTCGCCGTCCGGCGTCGACCCGAACCGGTCCGGTCCGGGGGCCGGGAGCAGTCCGGCCGCCTGCGATGCGAGCGACGCCGTCAGTCCCTGGGACAGGGCTTGTCGCCCATAAAGCAGTTGGACGACGAGCGCTCGCGGTCGCGAGCGCGGCCTGGTGAAGCCGACCACCGCAGCGTCAACCGGTTTTGAGTGTCTGACGTTCACCCCTATCTGCACCAGGGCACTTCGTCCAGGTTCAGTTGCGTTCAACAGTCAGAGTGCTCCAGTCCTGCCGCGCTGCCCACTGTGCGAAGGGCGTCGTGGTCAGGCCGTAGGCGGCCGCGTGGTGGGGGCGTGCGGGGTAGCCGACACGGTCGTTCCAACGCTCGCCGAACGCTGCGGATGCGCCGTTACGCTGCGTCATCTCTTCCAGGGAGATGAAGTCGGTGGTGATCTCGCGGCCGGTGACCTGGGAGAGGACGTCGGCCATCTGCGGGTAGGTCGGCGCATCGCCGGCGAGGTCGACCTCGGCCTCGTGGAACCTGTCGGGCTCGGCGACGGCGGCGGCGACAGCGGCACCCAGGTCGTCGGCGCAGATGAGCGCCAGCTCGGTCTGCGGGCTCATGGCGGTGACCAGCTTGCCGTGAGGCAGCTCGGGGGCCATGTACTCCCGACGGGGCGGGAGGAAGTTCTCCATGTACCAGGCGGGCTTGAAGATGGTCCAGCGTTGCAGCCCTGAGCGCCGGATCGCTTGCTCGGTCGCGTCCTTCTGGTCCCAGTACTCCTTCATCACCGGATCGTTGATCTCGAAGTCCGGGTGCTGGGCACGCCACCCGGTCGCCGACACCGACGTGTGCAGGAGCTGGGTGATGCCGGCTCGCTGGGCCGCGGTGACGATGTTGCCGGCCTGACAGCTCTCGGCGGGATCGGCCAGGTCGACACTGGCCAGCTGCACCGAGAAGACCGCGTCGTGTCCGGCGCCGGCCGCTTCCAGGGAGGCGGCGTCCTCTAGGTCCCCGGTGGCCAGGACGGCGCCCAGTGCGGCCAGGGCCTGGGCGGGATCGGAGGAGGGGTTGCGCACCAACGCGGTGACGGGGTGTCCCGCGCGCAGGAGCGCGCGGGCGACAGCGCCGCCCTGCATTCCGGTCGCCCCGGTGACCAGCACCTTGGCCTTGTCGTGGGATGTCATGGTGAGCCTGCTTTCGGTTGATCGTGTTTTCTGGGGTCCGGGCACGGGACTGTCAGCCCCGGCGCGGCATCGCCGAGCCGGTCAGGACTGACGCGGCCGGGGTACTGGGGTCTCGGTTCAGAACACGAGCACGGGCCGTCCCCGCACCCCGCCTTCCTCGATGAGCCGGTGCGCTTCGGTGACCTGTTCGAGCGGGTAGGTCCCCGCGACGCGGAGCGTGAGGGCGCCGGATACGGCCAGGTCGCGCAGCCGCGTCAGCGCGGCTGTGTCGCGGATGCGGTCGTAGACGAAGACGGGGAACCAGCGCACGCCCCGGTCGGTGGCACCGGTGAATCCCTTGAAGGTCGCGATCGCGCCGCCGTCGCGTACCGCTGCGGCCGCCGCCTCGCCCACCGACCCGCCGTCGATGACTCCGTCCGCGCCGTCGGGGCGCAGCCGGCGGACCGCGTCCGGGAACCCGTCTCCGCGGGGGAGTACGTGATCGGCGCCCAGGTTCGTGACGAGGTCGCGGTCCTTGTCCGCTGCGTCGGCGATGACGGTCAGCCCGGCCGCCTTGGCCAGTTGCACGGCGTAGCCGCCGATCCCGCCGGCGGCACCGGTCACCGCCACCGTCGCTCCCGGGGTCAGGGCCAGCGCGTCCAGGCCCATCTGTGCGGTCAGCGCGGCCATCAGCAGGGTCGAGGCCGCCGTCAGGTCGACTCCCCCGGGTGCGCGGACCACCGATTCCACCGGTGCGACCACGTACTGTGCCTGTCCGCCCTGATCCAGCTTCGGCTCCGTGACCGCTACCACCTCGGCGCCGAGGGCCAGCTCCGAACGTGTTCCCTCCCCGACCTCGTCGATCGTCCCGGCGATCTCCCACCCCACGACGTACACGTCCGATGGCGGGTTCATCTCCGGGCTGTACTTGGCGGAGAGCCCGGTGCGGATGTTGACGTCGGCCGGATGGACGGCGGCCGCGGCCACCTTGATCCGCACCTGCCCCGGTCCCGCGTGCGGTTCGGGCAGCTCCAGCACCCGCATGACCTCGCTACCGCCGAACTCGGTGAAACCTACGGCCTTCACTGCGCCACCTCACTGTCGGAATCAAGCACCCCCAACCCGAGACGTAAATGTTCCGGGTATTCGGCGACGTTAACAGCCCGGCTATACTCGAAACAAATCAGTCCCAGTTCGCGAGGAGAGCCCCATGCCGCAACCCGGCGCACAGCTGCGGCGGCCTTCCGGCCTCTCCGGACCGCCCCGCGACCCCGCCCGGGATGCCCTGATCCTGCGCGCGGCGACGGAGCTGCTCGCCGAGGGCGGTTACCCGGCCATGACCATGGACAAGGCCGCGGCACGGGCCGGGGTGGGCAAGGCGACCGTGTACCGACGCTGGCCCTCGCGCGCCGAACTCGCCGCAGAAGCCCTCAGCCACGCCGGACTCACCGACGACGTCATGCCGGTCATCCTCGGCAGCGGGCACCTGCGCGACGAACTCCTCGCCACCCTCGCCAGCGCCATCGGCAGCCAGGACACCTCCCGGGTCGACCTGGTCTCGGCCCTGCTGGACACGGCCCGCCAGGAGCCGGAGCTGTGCAGCCTTATCCGAGTGCGCTACGTCGAGTCCCTGCACCAGGCACTCGCCGGCGTGCTGGACCACGCGGCGCAGCGTGGCGACCTGTCTAACCACCCACAGGGCGGACACGCGATCGCGGTCTCCGCCGCCATCGCCCTCCTCGTTCACTGGGGAGTCGTCCACGATCGCCCGATCAGTGACGAGGACATCGCACAGATCGTCGACGGCGTTCTCATGCCCCTGCTCCGATAACCCGTGGACCACGTCGTGCCCGTGCACGTCAGTGAGCGGTGACGCCAGCTTCGACGCGGCGTCGGCTGACTGATCGCATGATGCGTCGGATCGGAGAGCGCGGCAGGCGGCTGTGGCCGTGGCCTGTTGGCTCGTTGCAGCAGCGCCGGGCATGGGTCCGGCGAAAGAACCGTGCCCGGCGTTGGGGCGTGGTCGTGCTGATCGCTCTGGGGGCGGCCCTGCTGCTGGTCGTGTTGCCGTGGGTCATCTGGAAGGGGCCCTACGTCATCGACGGCGGACACCTCGGCGATGCCGAACTGAAGAAGGGGTCGGCGGCCCTCCCTCGTCACCGGCCTGCGGACCGCCATTGTCGCGTTCGCCGCCGCATTGGGCGCCGGCATCACCCTGCTCTACACCGCCCGCACCTACCGCCTGACCCGCCGTGGTCAGATCACCGACCCCTTCACCAAGGCCCTCGAACGCTTGGGCTCAAGCGAGATCTATGTGCGCATCGGCGGCATCCTCGCACTCAAACAGATCGTTCAGGACGCCCCCGAACAGGCCGACGCCGCTCGCGTCTTGGGCCACTTCATCCGCCACCGAGCCCCGAAAGCCAATTTCGGCCCTGCTGACGAGCCGCTTCCCGCCGAACCGGCAGCGGACGTACAGGCCGCCCTCACCCGCACCCACGTCGATCCCCGGGAGCCACTCGACCTCCACGGACTCCACCCCGCCGGCGCCCAACTCAGACAGGCCGACCTCACCCGGGCTCACCTGCGTGGGGCGATGCTCACGGAGGCCGAGTTGGACGGGGCGACGTTCACCGGGCCAACCTGCGTGGGACTGACCTGTCGAATGCAGTCAATCTGATCTCAAGTCGGATTATTTCGCTAGTAACATACGAAAGCGCCAAGCTGCCCGCGAACCTCTCTACTCGACTTGCGCAGCCGGGATTCCGTAGGGCGCAGCCGCAGTCGGCGCGACGGCGACGCCTTCACCTACTGAGGTCGTACGTCGAGTTGTGCCCGATGCAGTGAGCAGCCTGGGCGAAGACGAGTCTGAGAATGCGGGTCTACGGCACGGACTACGACGACCCGCGGTAGGAACCCCAGCCGGGGCGCAGCTACGTGCAGCTGGTCGGCGGGCCGTTGGACGGGCTGCTGCTCGGCGTCACGGGCTGGACGGAGGCTGAGATCGCGGAGGGGGCCGCGCTGGTGACGGAGCTGGGCAGGTTCGGCGCTGGCGGCCGCGCACTCTACGAGCCGGAGCAGGGCGGTGACCGTTCGCGTTTCCACTGGTCTTCAGACACGCCCTGCCCGGACACCGAGGGCCGGCGGTGTGCTGGTGGAGTGTGGGGCCCGGGACCGGGCGGGGTTCGGGCCCCACGTCTGTACGCAAGGCGGGGGAGCCTGGCGTACTTCACCCGGTACAACGAGCGGCACCGGGCGGGGGATACGCGGAGGGGTCCGTGCCGGCTCCGCCCGGCACGGACACATCGGATCTAACCTGGCCCGCGCCTCGTGGTGGACTGGATGGCCACACCCGGGCGAGGAGGCGAACAGAGCAGCGTCACCGTCGCACCCTTGAACGCGTCCGACGTGCAACGCGCCGCCGGCCCCAGGGCGCCATCCCTGCTGTGGCCTGCTGTGGCCTGCTGTGGCCTGCTGTGGCCTGCCGTGGTCGGCCCTGTGGTCAGGGTTCGGCACAGCGGTGGTTGGCGTGTGGTCGGGCCGTACCGGTCCCCCTGCGGTTGCCGACACTGCGACGGCCGCTGGCGCGGTACAGGTCGTCAGCGCCACCTTCCAGCCCGACCCGCCGACGGCGGAACCCACGCCCGTCACCCAGCCCGAGCCGCGGAACTCCGCGTCTCCGGCCCTTCCGGCTCCCGGGAGCGCTCAGCCGGCGCCCTTCTCGAGCAGGTCGTGGATCTGATGCCAGCGTTCCAGGGTCGTCTGCGCTCGTGGCCCGTCGTACAGGGCGCGTCCAGCACGGTTGCCCAGCAGGGGCCTCTTGTCCTGGGCGATGGTGAACCACATGCGGTCCGCGTCGCGTTGCGCAGCCGAACTGTCCTCCTCACCGGTCTCGCCGTAGACGCGTCCGTCGGGGCCCACCTTGTCGGTGTTGTTCCCCCCCCGGTAGGGCACCAGGGCCAGGTCGGTGGCCCGCTCCCGGGCCCGGACTGTCTTGGGGTCCAACCGCAGCAGGGCCGCGGCCTCCTTCACCCCGCCCGACGCCAGCACCAGCGCAGCATGACTGCGGCATGCCGCAGCCCCAGGTCGTACTGCTGCTTCTCGATCTCGTGCAGCTCGTCTACGAGCTCCCACATGCGGTCCCCAAAATGGTCTGGATGCAGTTCCCTTCCCTTGCCGACTGTGCTCCGGGCCGCCGCGTCTGACAATGAAACGGAAACGGATGCACACCATTGCCATGCGTGAGGGGCGCCGATGCGAGCAGGCCGGTGACCTGGCCGTCGGCGTTCTGCCGCATGGCCCGGGCCATGCCGCGAGGCCTTCGGTGAGTGAGGCGGGTGAAAACGGAGACACGGAAGGTAGCGGGTGCCGCTGCCATGAGTCCGCTCCGCGGGCAGGCATCGTCTTCAGAACGCACAGCCGTGTGCCTGGGCGGCACCGCTCCACCTGGAGGTTTCGCGTGTCTGTATCCGCTTCGTCCGATCCGCTCGCCGAGCTGTCCGCCGCGGGGGTGTCGGTGTGGCTGGACGACCTGTCCCGTGAGTTGCTGGCCGGCGGGGAGCTGAAGGAGCTGATCGTCGGCAAGCACGTGGTCGGGGTCACCACCAACCCCACGATCTTCGCCTCGGCGCTGTCCAAGGGCGACCGCTACAACGACCAGCTGGCCCGTCTCGGCGCGCAGGGTGCCCAGGTCGACGACGCGGTCTTCGCGCTGACCACCGACGACGTGCGCGAGGGCTGCCGGGCCTTCCGTGAGGTCTACCGCAGCAGCGGCGGGGTGGACGGACGGGTCTCGATCGAGGTTGACCCGCGACTGGCCCGCGACGCCGGGGCCACGGCCACGCAGGCAGTCAAACTCTGGGAGACGGTCGCCGAGCCGAACCTGTTCGTGAAGATCCCGGCGACCAGTGAGGGACTGGCCGCGATCACCGCCACCATCGCCCGGGGCATCAGCGTCAACGTCACACTGATCTTCTCCCTGGACCGGTACCGGAAGGTGATGGACGCCTACCAGACCGGTCTCGAGCAGGCCCTGGAGGCGGGGCTCGACCTGTCGGGCATCCACTCGGTGGCCTCGTTCTTCGTCTCCCGCGTCGACACCGAGGTCGACCGCCGCCTCGACACCTTGAACAGCTCGCACGCGAAGGAACTCAAGGGCAAGGCCGCGGTCGCCAACGCCCGGCTGGCCTACCGGGCGTACGAGCAGGTGGTCGCCGAAGCGCGCTGGCAGCGCCTGGCCGCAGCCGGAGCCAACGTCCAGCGACCACTGTGGGCGTCCACCGGAGTGAAGAACCCGGACTACCCGGACACGATGTACGTCAGCGACCTGGTCATCGCGGGTACGGTCAACACCATGCCGGGCACCACGCTGACCGCGTTCGCCGACCACGGCACCCTGCCCGCCCACACGCCGGCCGCCGGGGACTACGCCGCCGCCGAAGCCCACCTTGCGTTGCTTCAGGACGCCGGCGTCGACTTCGCCGACGTGACCGAGGTCCTGGAGCGCGAGGGACTGGAGAAGTTCGAAGCCAGCTGGGCGGAGCTCGGAGCCTCGGTGAGCGAGGAAATGCGCTCCGGCACCGGGACGGCGACCGGGGCCGCAGACGGCGGTTCAGGCAGTGCCGGCCTGCTGGCGATCTACCTCAACGACCACCACACCGGCGCGACCGGCGGCCTGGAGCTCTTCCGGCGCGCCGCCGGAGCCAAGAAGGGCGACGAACAAGAAGCGGTCCTGACGGACCTGGCCCGCCAGGTGGAGGAGGACCGTGACGCCCTGGCGCAGATCATGACCGACCTGGACGTGTCCGTCGACCGCACCAAGGCCGCCCTGGGCTGGGTGGCCGAGAAGGCCGGCCGCCTGAAGACCAACGGCCACCTCTTCTCCCGCTCCCCGCTCAGCGACGTCCTGGAAGCCGAGGCGATGCTGCTGGGAGTCCAGGGCAAGGCAGCGTGCTGGCGCACCCTGCGCGCCCTGGCCGACACCGACCGGCGCCTGGACGCCACGAACCTGGACACCCTGCTGGAACGCGCCGAGCAGCAGAGCACGGCCCTGGAAGAGCTGCGGGCCGCAGCAGCCACCCGCGCGCTCGACCCCCAGAGTGCGCCCGCCAGCTGATCGCTCCGGCGACGATCCCCTCGCCTGCCCCATGGCGGGTGGCGGATTGTTGCGACCCACGAGACGACGCACCTCACGCGGACGGCGGCACACCCGAATCCTTTGGTACGGGCACTGTGCTGCCTTCCACTCACCTGCTTGATGAAGGAGCACGGCATGCCGAGCGAACAGTCCGGCGGCACCGTACGACGCGACAAGTCCCTGGCGCTCCCGGTGGCGGGGCAGGCCGGCTGGGACGCAGTCGATGTGCGGGCGGTGGACACCGTGCGGCTGCTGGCGGCCGACGCGGTGCAGAAGGTCGGCAACGGCCACCCGGGGACGGCGATGAGTCTGGCACCGCTGGCGTACCTGCTGTTCCAGAACGTCATGCGGCACGACCCGGCCGATGACCAGTGGCTGGGCCGGGACCGGTTCGTGCTGTCCTGCGGGCACTCCAGCCTGACCCTGTACATCCAGCTGTACCTGGCCGGCTACGGCCTGGAGCTGTCCGACCTGGAGGCGTACCGGACCTGGGGCTCGGCCACTCCCGGGCACCCGGAACACCACCACACCGGCGGGGTGGAGATCACCACCGGCCCACTGGGCCAGGGCCTGGCCAGCGCGGTCGGCATGGCGATGGCGGCACGGCGCGAACGCGGTCTGCTCGACCCTGACGCCGAGGCGGGCACCAGCCCCTTCGACCACCACGTCTACGTCATCGCCTCCGACGGCGACCTGATGGAGGGCGTCAGCGCCGAGGCCGCCTCGCTGGCCGGCCACCAGGAACTGGGCGACCTCACCGTCTTCTACGACTCCAACCACATCTCGATCGAGGACGACACCGACGTCGCCTTCAGCGAAGACGTCCCCGCCCGCTTCGCCGCCTACGGCTGGCACGTGCAAACCGTCGACTGGACCAGCACCGGCACGTACGTCGAGGATGTCGACGCCCTGCTCGCCGCGACCAAGGCCGCCCGTGCGGAGACCGGTCGCCCCTCGCTAATCATGCTGCGGACCCTGATCGGCTGGCCGGCCCCCACCAAGCAGAACACCGGCAAGGCCCACGGCTCCGCGCTGGGCGAGGACGAGATCGCCGCCACCAAGCAACTGCTGGGCTTCGACCCGGCCGGGCAATTCACCGTCGAGGACCAGGTCCTAGCCCACACCCGTGAGGTCCGCGACCGCGGGCGGCAGGCGCACGCCGAGTGGGAAGAGAGGTTCGCGGCCTGGCGGACCGCGAACCCCGAGCGCGCCGCGTTGCTCGACCGCCTCCAGGACCAGCGGCTGCCTGAGGGCTGGACCGACGCGCTGCCGGTATTCCCCGCCGACTCCAAGGGCATGGCCACCCGGGCGGCCTCTGGCAAGGTCCTGAGTGCGCTGGCGCCGTTCCTGCCGGAGCTGTGGGGCGGTTCGGCCGATCTGGCCGGCAGCAACAACACGACCATGGACGGCGAGCCGTCCTTCGTGCCGACGGACCGGCAGACCAAGGACTGGAAGGGTGGCCCGTATGGGCGGACCCTGCACTTCTGCATCCGCGAGCACGCCATGGGCGCGATCCTCAACGGCATCGCCCTGCAGAGCCTGACCCGGCCCTACGGTGGCACGTTCTTGACCTTCTCCGACTACATGCGCCCCGCCGTGCGGCTGGCCGCGCTGATGCAACTTCCCGCTACCTACATCTGGACCCACGACTCGATCGGACTGGGCGAGGACGGCCCCACCCACCAACCCGTCGAACACCTGGCCGCGCTGCGCGCCATCCCGGGCCTGGACGTGGTGCGCCCTGCCGACGCCAACGAGACCACCGCCTGCTGGCGGGCCATCCTGGAGCACGGCGACCGTCCTGCCGGGCTGATCCTTTCCCGGCAGAACCTGCCGGTCCTCGACCGCGGCAACGGCGAGTACTCCCCCGCCGAAGGAGCGGCCCGCGGCGGATATATCCTCGCGGACCCGGCCGGCGGCACGGAGCCCGAGGTGATCCTGGTCGCCACCGGCTCCGAGGTACAGATCGCCCTGGACGCCCGTACCCTGCTGGCCGCCGACGGCCTGGCGGTACGGGTCGTGTCGATGCCCTGCCGGGAATGGTTCGCCACCCAGCCCCTGGACTACCAGGACCGCGTCCTGCCGCCGCAGGTGCGGGCCCGGGTCAGTGTCGAGGCCGCCATCGGGCAGGGCTGGCGCGACGTGGTCGGCGACGCCGGACGCATCATCAGCCTGGAGCACTACGGCGCCTCCGCCGACTATCAGCGCCTCTACACCGAGTTCGGCATCACCCCCGAAGCGGTCGCAGCGGCCGCCCGCGACAGCATCGCCGACACCCAGCGAGCGCCGCGGCCCGGCGGCCATCATCAGACCTCCACTCCCACCAGCGGCGGCACCGGCGACCGTCCCTAGTCCTCGCGGTCGACCGGTTGCGGGGCGGCGGCATCCAGGCAGGCGACTGGGCGGCAAGCCGGCACAAGATCTCGTTGATCGGGCTACGGCTCACGCTGTGGCCGTCTGGAACATCCGCAGCACGGATGAGCCATGGCCACCGCCCCCGCACTGCGGGGAACCCCGTCTCCAGCGCACCGTCTGGTCAGGAGTCCTCACCGGGGTGGGCATCGCCGCCTTCATCGACGAGACCGTGTTCCACCAACTCCTGCACAGGCACCATTTCTACGACAAATCCACCTCGTCCGTGGGCCTCGTCTCCGACGGCATCTTCCACGCCTTCGGCTGGTTCGCCGTGGCCATCGGCCTGGCCCTCGTGGCCGACCTGCGCCGTCGCGAAGCGCTGACCAGGCCGGGCCTGCTCGGCTACGACTGGACCTGGAACATCATCGCGGTCATCTTCGGGCCATCGGCGCCCTCGTGGTGCGCTCCAGCGCTCAGCGGCTGCGGCTGCCGACCCGTCGGCGGTGCCAGGGCCGCGCTGATGGCGCCGATGCCCATGCCCGCCGGGCACATCCCGGCACTGCCAGCGTGGTCGCCGCCGCGGCGGCCCTGCTCACGGTCGGCCTGTACCTCCTGGCCGCCGAGCGGCTGCTCCGGCGCGGCGATGTCTGGCCCGCTATCCGGGGCGTCTACTTCGCCGCTGGCGGGGCCGGCCTGGCGGCGGCCGCGCTGGCGCCCATGCCGGGCAGCACGTTCACCGGCCACATGGCCCAGCACCTGATCACCGGCATGGCCGCACCGACCGGGCATCGAGGGCTGGCGGTGTGCCCGATGTGCTGGTGGGGAGGAGGCGAACAGAGCGGCATCGCACCCTTGAACGCGTCCGACCCGCAACGCGCCGCCGGCCCCAGGGCGCCTTTCTGCTGTGGCCTGCCGTGGTCGGCCCTGTGGTCGGGGTTCGGCACGGTGGTGGTTGGGCGTGTGGTCGGGCCTACAGGTGACGGTCGGTGCGCCCGGCTGGGTTGGGACGCGGCAGCGTGCACCCGGGTATCCGCGCGGACTCCGAGGGCAGGCGTGCGCGTATCCCACAGGAAGGGTGGAGGTACGCGTCCGGCTCAACGACGGCCGGCGCTCCCCGTCACTCGTTGCCACCGCTGTGGTCAGTCGTGGCAGCTTCGCGCGGGCCGGCTCTCTTACCTGGTTGGCCCGTGATCCGGCTTGAAGACCGTTGCGGCAGGCGT
>NZ_BMWD01000014.1:0-178543 GCF_014651055.1 Streptomyces fructofermentans | reverse complement strand
GCGTGACGCCTGCCGCAACGCAGGCACCGTTGATCCGGACGTCGACTTGAACAAGAAATAGAACACATGAGCTAATACGGGAATGGACCCCATCGCCTTCCCTCACGACCTCATCGAGCTGCAGGCGGCCTGGAACCGCACCTATGCCGCCCTCGCCGAGCCCCGCCTGAGCCCTGCGGCGGGGTCGGCGGAGCTCCGGCGCCGCTTGGTGGTGCTGTCGGCCCGTTTGTGGTGGCACCCGTTCTGGTCGGGCCCGGGCCGGGCGCCGGCCGCGCGTGCGCGGCTGCGCAGTCACGCCCGCGCACTGCAGCAAGGCGCGCGGTGAACCGGCGTCCTGCGCACCTGACCGAGCGCGAGGAGCAGATCCTGGCCTGCATCCAGCACTCGATCGCAGAGCACGGAGAAGGCCCGACCATGACGGAGATCGGCGCCGCGGTCGGACTGCGCAGCAAGAGCACGGTCGCCTACCACCTCCGCAACCTCGAAGTGCGCGGCGCACTCGTACGGGACGGGTCCGGCTGGCGCACCTGCCGCCTGACCACGTGCCCCCACCGAGCTGACAGCGACCACGACCTGACGGTCTTCCTCAATCACGCCGGCATCCAGGATCCCGACAATCCTGGACGACCGCGGCTGGATCGGGTGGCGCGACCGCCGCGCCCACCAGTGGAACGCCACCCGAGCAGAAGCGTCCGCTCGACAGACGCCGACGGCGGGAACAACCGTGACCGGCTGCGGGTTGTGGAATGCGTGGTTGTGAAGGGGACAGTGTCCCCGGGCCTCACCCATAGCCCATGAGGACGATCGTTCGGCTGAAGCCTCATGGAGCCTTTCGCCGCGTAGGCGACCGCCCTTCACGACCACACTCCTTCATCGACAGCCCCGCCCCCCGAGCGCGCCCGGGTCGGGGCTGATCCGCGTGACATTGCGCAACTCTCGGCTGCGCGAGTTGCGCAAAGGCCCATTGCGCAAGCGACGAACCATTGCACAACCAACTGCACAAGCGCGCTGCGCAAGAGCCCGGGTCCCACCCAACATCGCGACTTGATCGACGCCCGCTTGGGAACTTCGACGCCCTGACCCGAATGACGGGCTTGCAGCGCCGGATCTCCGGCACCGACCACGACGCCCCGCACCCCGGCCCGCTCCCCGACCGCCGCTACGCGGCACTGGCTGGCGGACCCCCGAAAGGACGGCTGCCCGATGTCGCCGGCTGGACAGCACGGCAGATCGGCGCGAGTGCTGCCCTGAAGACGGACCTGGGCCGATTCGGACCCGACGGGCGCACGCTGTGTGAGCCGCGCTCCGGCGACCCGCTGCGCTTTGACTGAGTGTGCGGAACGCTCTGACCCGAACCCGAACGGCTCAGCTGTGCGTTCTGGCTGTGTGTTCTGGTCTCCCCGGGGTTGGGGCCCGGATCGGGCATGGTCGGGCCCAGGAAGGTGCGGCGTGGCGGGGGACCCTGGCCTACTTGATCTGTTCAGCGAACCATGTGGATGACAGATGTACGGACAGGACTGCGCCAGTCGGCACGCGCGAACCGGGCGTTGCATCTGCGTGCGCTCTTGGGCGCTCCTGTGAACTGCCGTGGCCGGGCTTGCGGTACGGGTCTGCCGGGGCCGTGGACAGCCTGTGGCCGAAAGCGGCGAAGACCATATCGAAGCCGACTGGACGGCAGCGGCAACGCGGCCCTGGTTCGGTTCCGCCCGCTGCCGGGCAGTGCCCGGGCCCGTCTCGGTCTGGCGCCAGAACCATACCTGCGGCTGCAGGGGGCAGCGACCTCGGTCGCAGGCGAGCGACTTTCCCCGGGTGCGAGGAGCAGCCCGCCCTGCGTCGTATTGCGCGCGTTGGGGGCTATCCCCGCAGGTGCGGGGAGCAGTACAAGCCCGAGGTCGACGTCCACGCGGTGCCGGAACCATCCCGCGTCGGAGTTGAAGGCCCAGGTCGGGCAGTCTGCTCCCCGCACCCGCGGGGATGGTCCCAAGTCGGCCTCCGCCGTGTACAAGCTGGACGTCTGCTCCCCGCACCCGCGGGGATGGTCCTGGGGTCGAACCGAGTTCGCGTGGATAGCGGCTCTGCTCCCCGCACCCGCGGGGATGGTCCCAGCTCGGACAGTCGGTCCGGCCGGGTGAACTGTTGCCCCCGCACCCGCGGGGATGGTCCCTCGCGTGTGTGCCTTGGTGGCGTTTCGGTAGGGGTCCGTGGGAAGACGCCGTGGATGTGCGGCGGCACGAGGTCGTGTCGTGTCTGTTCAGGTGCACGGCGGGGTTGCTACAGGTCGGTCCAGGTGCGGGGTTCGCCGCCGGTGAGTGGCACCCATGGTGGTGTGGCGGGGTCGTGGTTTTCGATGTCTTCCAGCACGGCGGCTGCGAGTCGGACTTCGCGGGCGAGGGCTGCCACGAGCGGATGCTGGGCGACCATCGCCTGCAGATCCCGGATTCGGTGGTCCAACCTGGCCCGGGAAGCACCGGTGAGGACGAAGAGCACGCGGGGGAAGACCGGATACCAGCGGAGCCAGACCGGGCCCGTGGAGGCCGGCTTGCGGCGGCCGACGGGCTGGACCTCGTACTGGAACAGCCGCGCGTACCCGATCAACTTCACGGCCAGGCGCTCGCTGCTCATGGTGGTGCGGTCGACCTCCACGAAAGCCCGCAGCTTCCGCCGGCGCTCGGTCTCGACGACGGTGTAGTACATGAGGGCGTCGGCCGTGAGTCTCTCGCCCTCGCCGATCGAGTGCGACACCTCCGGCGTCCAGTCCCACGGGCCGTGCTCGTGTCCGAGCCGGCGGGCGTCGGCGGCGAAGGCCAGGTGGGCCTGGACGACGGCGAGCGTGTGCGGGGTTTTCAGCGACGCGGCCGTGCGCGAGGTGATGGGGTAGGGCGGCCGGCCCCGCAGGACCGGCAGGCCGCGGGTCAGGCGGGAGCCCTCCTGGGTGAGGTACCAGGCGCGCGTACGTGAGCGGTGCGTATCCGGCAGCACGGTGAAGTCGACGAGATCCTCGGAACGCAGCGTGTTGAGCGCCCGGGACAGCAATTGCCGCGAGCCCTGCGGCCGCAGCATCCGGCGCAGCTGAGCGGTCGTGGCGAGACGGTGCTGCGCGATCGCGGCCAGCACCTGGTGACGCAGTGGTTCAGCGGCGCCGGGCGTCGGCGAACTCGTTGGTGAAGCGGGGTCGGTCATGCGGGTCCTCGGGCCGGGTGGCGGACTCATCCGGCGCTCAGCGAACCCGTCAGCCCCGACCGGACCACCGACCATACGGCCCCGACCACGGTCACATTTGCGAAACCACTCCGTGGCGTGGCCCGTGGTCGCCCCCTCCGGGGCCCTGACCACGAGCGTGCGCAGACGGGCCAGGGGAAGGGTGGAGGGCTTCGCCCCGGGGCCGTGCCAAGGCCGTCCGCCGCCGCGCCACTTGGAGCGCGAGGGGGCCAACAACCCCTCGGCAGGTGCGTGTTTACGCGTCGGACGGTGCTGGGCACAGCCGGGTCCTACGGCTGCCGCCCGTATCTCAGCCTGCTCGCGGACCCGCTTGCGTGTCCACGCCCGTCGTCCGGCCTCGGTGAGGGCATCCGGCGTCTGCAGCAGCGGCCGGTCGTCCTGGGCCAGACTGCTGGAGAAGGAGCCGACGCCTCTGCAGCCGAGCAGCGCCGCGCTCTGAATTGCTTCCAGGAGTTCTTCGGGTTCGCCGTCGACCGGCTCGGCGGGAAGTGCCCGCGCCGGCCGCACGCTTCGCAGGTGTCGGCCGCTTCCGGGCCGGGACGCCTTCCAGATGAGCAGGGTCTGCACCCGCGTCGCATCCGGCGTTGCAGCCTGCCGTTGCGTCAGGCGTTGCGTTCGAGGTTGCGGAACCCGAGCCGCCGAGCTCACACATACGCAGCTCAAAGACCGGACGGCACACGACCACGCACCCGACATCCCCCTCAGCACACCTCCACGCCACACCGGACAACAAGAAGAAGGAAAGAAGGGGTGGGTGGGGTGGGTGGCGCGCTTCGGGGGATTGGCGGCACGCGTTTCGGGTTGCGCGTCGGCGGGGCCTCCGCGCTCGCGCCGCCCGCTCGGGATCGCATCGGACGCTCTGCCAGGGTGATCGGCGCGCTGTCGTCTGGGAGTGCGCGCGGAGATGTGGGGCGTGATGCCGAGCAGCAACGCGCCAACCTTCCCGAGATCCGCACGATGGAATCCGGGCCACCTGCGGTGCGATGACACTGGGCGTCTTCCACTTCTGTTCCTGCACTGGATCCTTCCTTTCCCAGGTGCCCTCGATGGCAACGCAAAGTGGCCAGCGCTCACTTACGTTGCCACTCCGACTACATCTGGGTCAGGGCCAAGACATCAGCGTGTGGACTGCCAGGAAGACGCAGAGCGTGAGCTGCACCGCGCCGGCAACTCGGGGCCCGATCCGCAGCAGCACGACGGCCGTTACGCCGACCGCCAAGGCCAGAGCGCCGAAGCCCAGCACTGGCGCCCAGTCCAGGGGCGGCACGCTGGTCGCTGTCTGTCCGGAGCTGGCGTCCATCCGGCCCAGTCCACGGACGGTGAGCACGATGACGACCAACAGCACGGCCGCCGCATCCGCCACCAGTACGAGAAGCAGGAGACAACCTGCAGTGAGGGCAGCCTCTCCGCCGGAGGGGTGCTTGTCGGCAAGTTCGGACATGGCTCAACCATCGGCCCGGAACTCACCTTTCCGAGCAGGTCGTCGCCGACTCGCAACCTAGGCGTACTCCGCTCTTTATGGGCCTACTCGGTCTCGGCGATCTCCCACAGCCACTCAGTTTGAGCAGGCCAGGGGCAGGGTGAGGACGGTCGGGACCAGGCTGGTCATGCGAGTGGTGGAGTATCGCAGCCTGCGCAGGAGCCGCCAGGTCTTCAGGGCGGCCATAGCTTGCTCGACGAGCGCACGGATCTTCGCGTGTGAGGTTGACAGCCCGCTGACCGGCGGACAACGTCTCCCCTCGCCCCCCGTAGGGAACTCGCAGGGTGCCGTCGGCACCGCCCCCTCACGCCCTGTCATCAGGCAGCCGGCGCTCCATGCTGCCGACACCCACCTGCTGCTACCAGCACACCCACGCGCAACACGCGCTCAACTCCTCTTGCAAACGGGGTAGTTCAGCGCCACACCAGTCTCCTCGGTTACGAATCCATGACGTTGGGACGTACAACTGGGATCGCCCGGCTCGAGTCGTACCCACTGAACGCGGCCTTCCGCGTACAGAACCGACCGACTCGAAAGGCTCACGTATGTCCCGAGCACACCGCCGAACCCGTACCGCGCTCACCGCACCCCTGGCAGCCGCGGTGCTGGTCGCCGGAGGATTCGGCGCCATGGCTCTGACCGGGGGCCCGGCGCTGGCGGCCACCGGGTCCGCGGACCCGCAGGACGACTTCAACGGCGACGGATACGCCGACCTGGTCGTGTCGGCTCCGGACGCCACGATCTCCAGCAAGGCCAAGGCGGGCTACGTGGCCGTCACGTACGGCTCCGCCAATGGGGTCTCTGCCGCCAACAAGAAGCTCATCAGCCGCTCCACCAGCGGCGTTCCCGGCTCCGCCACCGCGAACCAGCGCTTCGGGACCAACTTCACCAAGGGCGACCTGGACGGCGACGGCTTCAGCGACCTGGTGATCTCGGGCGGCAGTCCCGGCTCCGTCATCCTCTGGGGCTCCGCCTCCGGACTCACCGGCGGCACGGCCATACCCGGATACGGGCAGTCCCCCACGACCGGCGACTTCGACGGCGACGGCAAGACGGACCTCGCCCTGTTCTCCTACCTGTCCGGCGCGGGCGACGACCCGGCGAGCGGCGATGCCACCGTGTGGAAGGGCCCGGTCACCCGCGCCGGACAGCCCACCGCCACCCTGCCGCTGCTGGACAAGGCCGATTGGTGGGGCTACGACGCCAACGACGCGTCCTGCGCCACCAACGGCGGCTGCCAGGAGGACGGCGACTCGATCAGTGGGCCCATCCGCTCCACCCGGACTGGCGACGTCAACGGCGACGGCAAGGACGACATCGTCGCCTGGAAGTACGCGGGCGACGGCCAGTGGGGCAACCGTCTGTTCCTCGGCGGCGGCAGCACGGGCTTCACCAGCGGCTGGGTCCCCGCGGACGGCACGTCGACCGGTACGGGCACCGGCATCGGGGACGTGAACAACGACGGGTTCGACGACGTCGTGGTGGGCAACTACTGGAACGGCGACAAGGTCCAGATCGCGTTCGGGTCGGCCTCCGGCCTGTCCGACCAGCGCGTGCAGACCTTCGACCAGGACCTGCCCGGCTTCCCCGGCGTGGAGGAGGAGGGCGACGGGATCGGCTCCACGGTCTCGGTGGCGGACGTCAACGGTGACGGCTTCGGCGACATCGCGCTCGGCATCCCGGGCGAGGACATCGGCGACATCACCGACGCGGGGTCCGTCGCCCTGGTCCCCGGCAGCGCCTCCGGTGTCACGGGCGCCGGTACGCAGACCTTCCACCAGGACACCGCCGGGGTACCCGGAGTCGCCGAGAACGACGACCAGTTCGGTGCGAGCAGCGCGCTGCTGGACGTCGACGGTGACGGCCACGCCGACCTCGCGGCCGGTTCCCTGGCCGAGAACAGTTGGAACGGGGCGGTCTGGGTGCTGCGCGGCACGGCGACCGGTCTCACGGCCACGTCGTCCCTCGCGTTCGGCGCCGGCGACCTCTCGGCGCCCGCCACGGGCGCCCACTTCGGCGCGCTCCTGCGCTGAGCGGCGATCGGGCAACGGGGGTTCGGTGGGGCGGCCTGGTGCCGCCCCACCGTCATGTCCGGCCGGGGCGAGCCGGCTTCGGCCGAGGTGCACGGGTCGCCTCACGGCCTCGGTCCAGGTGCGTCGGCGCGAACATCCGCAGCACCGCAGGCAGCGCGACGACTGAAGGGCCGGGCGTAGCAGCGGACTTGGCGAGGTCGTCGGCCAGGGAGTGCGGGGTAGCGCGTACGCCGGGGACGCCGAAGGACTCCGCGAGCGCCACGAAGTCCGGGCGGGAGCAGCCGCCCCCATGGCAGCCATGTAGTGCCCCCGTGATTCGTGCCGCTGCGAGGTGCCGACCACGCTGTACTACGTCGGGAATCTCCAGAGCCATGGCACGAGCACGCAGGTCCTCGCCGATCCGTTCGGACGTCTGCTGTGGTCGCAGCAGCGCTGCCCGACTCGACTCACGATCTGACGGCCGCCCGGCACCACGGGATCATCGACGCGCTCCTCACCAAGAGCTGAAGTGCTGCGCGGGCAAGGCGTATCAGGGAGCCGGCGGTCCCATCCGAGTCCCGGTGGGATCGACGTTCCACACCGCGGGGAGATCGCTGCCGCAGAAGACGCAGACGAAGTCGTCCTCACGCACGATGTTGTGCTCCTGGCAGTCGAGGCACCGCCGGAACACCACTTCGTGGGTGAAGCTGGAAGGCCGCTCAAGTCCTACGGCGTCCAGCGCGCGGGCGACCTCCACCCAGGAGCTGACGTCCGGGCAGTATCCGGTGGACTGGTTGCTGACCTCACTTACGGCCCACCGGTCCGCGTCCCGCGTGAAGCTGATCTCGCCGGCCCCCAGGACCGTGCCTCCGCCGGCACAGGCCACGTGCTCGCTCCGCCGCGGCGCCAGCCGGAGCACACGGTCCGTATCGACCACGAAGGTGAACGGTTCGGCCAGCTCCGCCGCCGGCTGCTCCCCGATCCACCCGTCGAAGTCACCCGCCGAGGCGATCCGACACCCACCGCCACCAGGACGGACCGCGGCCTTCAGCTCCAGCGGTCCGACATACCGATAACTCCGCACCGGCCCAGCCACGTCAGCCAACCTGGACCACCTCCGACATACGCACCGGTCGTCGCGGAGGGGCTTCAGCCGTCACGCGTGCATGGCGTGCCGCGATCCTCGGGCGAGGGCGGCGGCACGCCGGCCGCGAGGCGACGGCACCCGCCGCCCCAAGGCTTCCCGGCGCCGGCCGACGTGCCCAGGATCGGCTTCGCCTAGCGGTCGTCATGCACAGGGGTGCCAGGCGCGAAATGGGCCACGGCAGCGGCCAGTCGGTCCTTGTCGACGCGCCATCCGGTCATCGCCCGGGACGCGATGGCCGTATCGGCGGGAACCGGAACGAGACGCTTCAGGGCGGCACGCGCGTTCGGGCCGTCTCCGGGCAGGGCCGGCGCGCCCTTCCTGCGGGCGACCCCGACGTAGGACACGGAGGCACCGCCCGCGACCTGGCGCCACAGGACGAGGCCCTTGATGTCGTTCCAGGGCACGTGGGCGGTGGTCGCCCCGTACCGGGCGGGGTTTCCGCCGAGGAGTACACCCGTCTCGTCCACCCGGAACGCGACCTTGCGGCTCTGTGCCATGTACGCCATGAACAGCCCGCCCGCGCCGAACAGGGGCAGGCCCAGTATTCGCGCGATCAAGGGAATGTTCGGGAGCAGCAGGACAGCGGTGAAGACGGCCGAGAGCGACACGACTCCGGTGGTCCTGAGGTCCCAGCCGTAGCGCTCCTGGTATGCACGTGAGGTGTTCCCGGTCATGACCGGATTATGGCCAGGCCCGAGTCGCGGCGGAAGCCCTTTTCGATCCTGTCGTGGCCGGAGGCGGGAGTGGTCGGAGGTGAGGGTGGGATCATGCTCCCTGTCCGGTATGCCTGGCGGCGACATGTGGAGCCGGGCGCCGGCGACGACTGGGAGGACGAAGGACCGATGACGCTGAACGTGGGCCAACGGGTGCGGCTGGCCATGGATCTCCGAGTGGGGGAGTCGGTGACCCTCGCCGGTGAGCCCTCGGAGGAGACGGGTGCCTTCACCGCTTCCCTGGCCCTGGCCGCGGGCATCGAGGGCACTGTCGAGCAGGTGGTGGAGCACCATCGGCAGCAGAGCCACGAGGTCCGTGAGTACCTGCGTCTCAAGTCGCTTCTCGACGACTTCGGCCACCAGATGCCGCGGGCGAGCAGAACCCAACTGGAGGAGCAGGTGGGGGCCTTGGAGGAGCATTGGGACGTCCACCAGCGACGGATGCTCCTCGTCACGGTCCGCGTGCGCCTTGACAACGGGTTCGTCCTCGACGACGCCCCCGAGGAGGCCTTCGCCTCCGCCTGACCGGGCGCCGGGGTGCCGGGGTGTCCAGCCGCGCCTGTCAGCACCTCCGGCCGTTCGGGGGGCAGGCAGGCGGTTCCCGTCGCGTCTGCTGCCCGGTGGGGCATCCCTTGAGGGACGAAAGGGAGACATGATGCCGCTCTACCTGTCGAGGTTCAGCTACACGCCGGAGACGTGGGCGAGGCTGATCGGCCACCCGGAGGACCGCGCGAAGGCCGCACAGTCCTACATCGAGTCCGTCGGCGGAAGGCTCCACGGCTTCTGGTACGCCTTCGGCACGCACGACGGCTACAACCTGTGGGAGGCTCCCGACGACGTGTCCATGGCCGCGGTTGCCCTGGCGATCAGCGGGGGCGGAGCACTCAGCTCCTTCGAGACGACCGTTCTCCTGACCGTCGACGAGACCTTGGACGCCCTGCGCAAGGCGGAGCAGATCCGGTACCGGGCGCCGGGCACGTAGCGGATCAGCCCCGTGGCGACAGCCACGACCGGCGGGCCCGGCGCACCGGGGCCGGGCGGAGCCGGCTGCCGAAGCGGGCGTCAGGGGATGGTGACCCGACCCGACCCGACCCGACCCGACCTCCCGCTTCCGCTCGCGCTCCCGCTCAAGGACGGTGCGGGTCCTGGTGACTGCGCCAGGGTGACCGCGCGCGGTGGTCGCCCCGCGCCCCGCGGGCCGCCGCGACGGTCCCACTTCCGCGCGCCCTGCGTCCGTGGGGGCACCGCGGCGGGAAGATGCGTCGTGGGACCGCGCACGACGATGCGCGGCGGTCCGCGCGTGCCGCGGACCGCCGTGGCCGCGGCTCCCGGAAGGACGCGCCGAACGAAGGAGAGTGCCATGGCCGCCACCCGCGGCGTCCCCGATGTCCTGGTGGTCGGCGGCGGACTCGCCGGCCTGGCCTGCGCCCGCGACCTCCTGGGGGCCGGGCTCGACGTCAAGGTCCTGGAGTCCTCCGACGCGGTCGGCGGGCGCATGCGCTCCGACCGCCACGAGGGGTTCGTCGTCGACCGCGGTTTCCAGGTGTTCAACACCTCCTATCCGCAGGCGCGCCGCAGGCTGCCGCTGCGCGAACTGCGGCTGAGGCCCTTCACCCCGGGGGTCCTGGTGCACACGGACGACGGTCCGCTGCGCTTCAGCGACCCGACCCGCAACCCTCGCAGCCTGCCCGACCTGCGTCCGGGGCGGCTGGCGGGCACCCGCGACCTCGTCGCGCTGGCCGCCCTGTCGGCACGGGACATGCTGGCGCCCGTACGCGTGCTCAAGCACGGCGAGGACCGCACCACCCGCACGGCGCTCGCGTCGGCGGGGTTCTCCGAGGAGTTCGTCGAGCGCTTCTTCCGCCCCTTCCTCTCCGGCGTCTTCCTCGAGGACGAACTGGAGACGTCCGGACGGTTCTTCCACCTGGTCTGGCGCAGCATGCTGCGCGGTACGCTCTGCCTGCCCGGAGAGGGCATCGGGGCGGTACCGCGTCTGCTCGCCGGGGCCCTGCCCGGGGCGACCGTGAGCCTCGACACCCCCGTGGCGGCGCTGACCGACGACGGTGTCGAACTGGCCACGGGCACCGAACTCCCGGCCCGTGCGGTCGTGGTCGCGACGGGCCCGGTACCGGCCGCGACGCTCCTCCCCGGACTCGACGTGCCCGGCTATCGCGTGACGACGACCTACTACCATGCCGCGACGCGCTCCCCGCTCGCCGAACCCACCCTGCTCACCGACGCGCGGCGTCGATTCCTGAACACGTGCGTGCTCAGCGAGGTGGTGCCCGGCTACGCGCCCGCGGGGACCTCCCTCGTCGCCACCTCGGTGCTCGGCGAGGACCGGCCGGGTCGGGAGGGGGAGATCCGTACGGCGCTCGCGGAGGTGTACGGGTCCGACACCGGCGGCTGGGACCTGCTGACCGTGCGCACGATTCCCGACGCCCTGCCCGTGATGGCGCCCCCGCTGCCGCTGAGCCGTACCTCGCGTGTCACTCCCGGGCGCTACGTGTGCGGGGACCACCGCGCCACCGGGTCCGTCCAGGGAGCTCTGGCCTCGGGAGCACGCGCGGCCCGCGAGGTGGCAAGGGACCTCGGGCGGTAGGGCCGCCGACGGCGCGCGGTACGCACGTGCGGCCCGCCGCTGGGGCGGGCCGCACGCTCTCAGGTCACCTCGACTCCGCGCGCGTCACGGGAACTGGGTGATCTTGGACGGCACGGTGTCCGTTCCCGAGGTCGGGGCACCGGTGTTGTTGACGACATGGGCGTACTGCCCCTTGCCGCCCAGCGAGATCACCAGGATGTCGTGCATCTTGATGCCCGCCTTGACCGGTACTTGGAAGCCGTGCTGCTGGACGATCGACGGGTCCGAGGTGTAGTTGCAGTAACTGCCCAGGCCCCACGCCTCATGGACGTCGACGCTGTCCGCGACCTTGTAGCCCGCGTAACCGACGATGCCGTCGTGCGTGATCGCGGCCGGGTTGGGCGCGTCGTACGCCTTCTCGTTCTGGAAGAACACGGTGCGGCCGCGTTCGCCGTTCCACAGCACGTCGTACTTGTTGAAGTGCTCCACGAACAACCCGGTGGCGAGTACGTCGTCGCCGTTGACCACCAGTCCGTAGTCGGCCCTGTTCGTCTCCCAGCCGACTCCCTCGCCGTGGTCGGCGCGCCAGATCCAGGTGTGGTCGATGAGCACGTCGTCGCTGTTGACGACGACGGAGTTGGCGGCCAGGCCGGGGCCGGCACCGCCGACGCGGACGAACACGTCCTGCATGCTCGTCGGGTTGGCGGCGTGGTCGGCCGAGCCGGAAGCCGGGCCGAGTCGGAGGAGGGTGTCGGACTTGGCGGCGCCCGCGTCGATCAGGAAGCTCGCGAGCTTGACGCCGTCGACGTCCGCCACGTGCATGGCGTCGACGCCGTTGTCCGGAATGAGGGTCGCCAGTCCCAGCCCGAGGACCACGGTGTTGGCGCGCGTCACCTCGATGGTCCGGTCGAGGTGGTACACGCCGGGCGTGAAGAGCAGGTTGAGGCCCTGGGAGAGGGCCGCGTTGATGGTCGTGGCGGTCGCGCCGGGCTTGACCACGTAGAACTGGTCCAGCGGGAGCGAGGTGCCGCCGGCGTTGGCGGGCCAGGAGACGCCGCGCGCGTTGGTGCGCTTACCGGGGACGAAGACCTTGTAGTCGTTGCCGTCCAGGTAGAGGAAGGGCTTCTCGCGGGAGACCGGGGTCGTCTCCAGCGTGGTGTACGGACCGGTGTCGAAGTTCGTCGCGGGGGCGCCCTGCACGCCTGAGAACGTCATGTTCCAGACGCCGTTGGTCCAGCCGCCGACCGAACTCTCCCGGGTGTACCACTGCTGCTGGGAGTACGGCCCGACCGTGCCGTCGATCTTGGAGTCGGCGATGTAGCCGCCGGATGCCCATCCGTAGCCCGCCGGGGCGAGGTTGAGGCCGCCCTCGACGTGGATCCGCCGGAACGGCGCGGCCTGTGCGACGGCCCAGCGGTTGGTGCCGTTCACGGGCTTGATCGACAGGTTCTCGGCGGAGCGCCAGAAGTTCTGCGTGGCGTTGCCGTTGAACCAGCCCGCGTCCACGGTGATGTCACCGTTGATCTTCGTGTCGTCAGGGTTGAGCCCCAGCCCGGAGATCGAGGTGTAGAAGCCCAGTTGGGCGTTGATGCCGTTGTACGTACCGGGCTTGAGCAGGAACTGGTACCGGCCGGAGCCGAACTGGCTCGACTCCTGCTGGGCGAAGACCTGGTCGAACCTGGCCTGGAGGTTGGGTGTGCTGGGGTCGACGACGATGACGTTGGGGCCGAGGTCACCGCCCCCCTCGACGGGCGGGGTGCCGCCGGAGCCCGTGTGCACCGCGACCTCCCACAGGGAGTAGCCGTACGCGGTGCCGCGTGCCGTGCCGTGGACCCGTACGTACCGTCCCGAGCCGCTCACCTCGTACGAGGCCGTGCCGCCGGTGCCGTTGGTGACGGTCTTGAGGGTCGTCCAGTCCTGGCCGTTCGCCGAGGCCTGGAGGGTGAACTCCCTGCCGTACGCGGCCTCCCAGTTGAGGTCGACGCGGCAGATGTCCTGGACCGAGCCCAGGTCCACCCGCACCCACTGGGGGTCGGACGCCTGGCTGGACCAGCGGGTGCCGGTGTTCCCGTCGAACGCGCTCGCTGCGGGCGTGCCGCCGTTCTCCGTGGAGGATGCCGTGGCGGGCCTGTCCTTGGCCGCGTTGGCCGTGCCGCACGTCGGGGACGTTCCGCCGCCGTCGCCGAACACCTGGAACTCCCAAAGCGAGTAGCCGTACTGGGTGCCCCGGGCGGTGCCGTACATCCGGACGTACCGGCCCTGGCCGGAGACGTCGAGGGTGTCCGTGCCGCCGTCGCCGCCGGTCACGGTCCTGATGTCGGACCAGGAGCTTCCGTTGTCCGAGACCTGGATGCGGTAGTCCTTGCCGTATGCGGCCTCCCAGTTGAGGACGACCCGGGTGACGGTGGCCGACGCGCCGAGGTCCACCTGGAGCCACTGCGTGTCGGCGGCCGCCGACGACCACCGGGTGCCGGTGTTGCCGTCGACCGCGCTGGACGCGGGGGTTCCGGCGTTCTCGTCGGAGGACGAGGTGGCGAACTTGCCCTGGGACAGTGGCGTCTCGGCCGCCGCGGCCGGCGCCTGGGCGGGGATGGCGACCAGCGCCGCGATGGCGGCGAAGGCGATCCCCAAGGATCTGAGTCTCATGCGTGCACTCCGTTCGGATGATGCGGGACGGGGCGTCCGGGTCGCTCACGGGCGGGGTGCCCCCCTGACGGGGCTCCTGCGCGAGGGCGTACTGAAGAACCGGACGGCGCCGGTGGGGGAGGAGGGCGAATGGTTGACCGCACTACTTACTTCAGGCGTTGATTTAAGTCATGAGGCAATCGGTCGGCAACCCCTTGGACGCGTCTTCTTCACGAGCCTTCGCGGGGACCCGGGCAACTCGCGCGACCCGCATGCCCGTTGAGCTGCTGGGACGTCCCTTCGGCGGTGCGGCGGACGGACGTGAGGGTGTCAGAAGTTGAAGACGACCGGGAGCGCGCATCCAGGCGCCGTTCGCCCGCATCCCGCTTGAACGACTGCCGTGCGGACGGGTGTTGAGGATGCCCGGCGACCGGACCCGTTCGGTCAGAGCTTGAACGCGCGCCGGTCCGCCGCGCACCGGTGACACCGCGGACCCGCGAGACCTCGGGCAGGGCGTGGCGGGCACAGGCCCGCCGGGCCTGCGGTCGGGGCCGCGGGCTCGCCGGTCGGCACGCCGAGGCAGGCGTGGCACACGCAGCCTTGCGCGACGTACGGGGTCGGCGAGGCGCACAGGATGAGCAGGAGACCCGTGCGGCGTACCAGGCGAACGAGGCGCATGTGGCGCAGGAGGGTCACCGCCATGCGCGGTGCCGCTGCGGGGACGTACTGGACCGCTGTCACCAGGCCCCGCTGGGGCGTGTGATGCTGACGGGATGACCGGCACGATCGACATCCACGCCTTCCGGCCCGGCTCCGGCGGGGCCGGCGTCCCCGAGCGCGGTCTGGCGCGGCTCCTGGCGGCGTACCACCTGGCGACCGAGGCGGAGAAGGGCGTCGCCGTCGCGTCCGTGGACGACCTTCCGCACCGGTACCGCGCGGAGATCCTGGACCCGGCCGATGCGTTCCGGGACGACCTGGTGCTCATGGCCCGACTCGGTGGCACCTTCACCGGCTGCCTCGTCGTGACCGCGCCCGTCGACGGGCGCTCGGAGCTCAAGAGGCTCTGGACCGAGCCCACCGTACGAGGGCGCGGCGTCGCTTCCGGACTCGTCGCGCACGCCCTCGCCGAAGCACCCGGAGCCGGGATCGACAGGGTCGGCCTGTCCGTATGGGCCTGGCGCGAGGGAGCCGTCGCGCTCTACGAACGCCTCGGCTTCGCGGTCGTACCGTCGTGGGACGACCGGGGGCGGCTGATCTGCATGGAACGCCCCGTACACCGCGGCGACGGGGCCTGAACCGGGCGCCCGTCGCGGCGGGTTCGGGCCACCCGGGGGCGGGGCGCCCGGCCGGTCGACGGGGTGCCGCTCGCCTGAGCGGGCGCCGGTCGGTGGGTGCCGTCCTCCGCCGGGGGCGACCCGTGGCCGCACCCCGCTCCGGGTCCGCCCGTGTCAGAGGGCCGGGGTCAGCAGGGACAGGCCGCGGAGAAGGGTGTCCGAGGGCCCGCCCGCGACGATCGCGTCGCCACCGGCGCCGGGCGTCGGCGACGCGGTGGCATCCCCGCCGCCGGAGCCGCCCTCGACGGCTCCGCCGCCCTCGCCGTCCTCGTCCGACCCGTCGCCGCCGGGAGTGGACGAGGGGGACGGGGTGGCCGTCGCGGTACCCGGCGACGTCGTCGCGGGCGTGCCGCCCTCCGTGCCCTTGGAGGCGGGAGTTGTCTCCGCGGGGGTGCGGGGCCGGCCGCTCCCGGGGGTGCCGGACGGCGTGGCGGAAGCTTCAGAAACGTTTCTGCTGGGCTCCCCGCCGTCGACCGTCAGGTTCCGGGCACCCGACGGGGAGACCGGATCCACCCTCTGCGCGCCCGGGGACGGACCCACCGTCGGCGCGGGGAGGTCCGTGACCGCGGGGACCTCGCGGGAGGTACGGGCCTTCTTGTCACCGCCCGGCAGCGAGATCCAGGGCGCGGCGGCGTTCCCGAGGGCCAGGACCGCCGTCACCGTGGCGGCGAACCCCACGCACGAGAACGCGACCACCCAGCCCAGCGTGCGCAGCCAGCGCCGCCGACGCCCGGTGGTGTCGACGAACACCGGGCCGTCGCCGGCCGCCTCGGAAGGCTGCGCGAGGCCGGCGGTGCGGACCGGCGGCCTCGACGCGGCGAGGGCTGTACCGCTCCGGTGGTCCCCCGACGGGCCGACGGCAAGCTCCTTCCCGGTGAGCGCCCCGCACGTGGATGTCCCCGTACTGCCTGCCATGCTCTGCTCCTTGCTCGTTCACGGTTCCCGCGAGGCCGTACGCGGGGGATCGCCGCCCCCGCGGGCTCGTCGCACGCGCCGACCTGTCGACAGGGCTCCGGTGGACCTCGGTCCCGCCTCGGCCCCGATGCCGCCCGCGCACCTGACCGCGGTATGCCGCGTGCCCCGGAGGCGGAAGCGGACCCGGATCCGGCGCGGCGTCGAACCGGCGCTGATCCACATATACGGAGATCATCGCTTTGCGACTCATTCGGACCGGATGTGATCTGTCGGACACCGGACTTGGCGGCGAGCGCCCCTACAGCGGCAAGAGCGCCGGGGGCAGCCGGAGTTGTGGCGAGGTCCGTCGGCCCCGCCGGTCCCGTCCGGATGCCCAGGTTCTAGGCTGCGACGGCCATGACATCCACCCCGTCCCCGTACGCGACCCCGGACGACGGGGGCGGCGCCGACCTTCAGGAAGCCTGGCGGACCGGCCGGGTCTTCGGTCCGCCGGTCCGGCTGGTCTACCGCGATGTCGTCGCCGACCGCGTGCCGATCCCGCGACCGCCCCAGGCGGCCCTGCTCTTCGCGCCCTCGGCCGACCCGTACTGGCACGACGACGGCCGCTTCCTCGGCGACTTCTACTCGGAGGTCCTCCACCAGGACACGTGCGACCCGTACACCGCGGGAGCCGTCCCGCTGCTCGCGGCCCTTGCCGTGGACGACCGGGTGCCACCACGCCAACGCTTCCAGGTGGTCGGCCTCCTGTTCGCCGTGGCCACCGTCACCGAGCGCCACCGCGCCCAGTGCTGGCCGGACACCCCGCCGCACGCCGATCCCGACAGCGAGTACCGGGCCGGGGAAGCCGTCCGGTGCCGGACTGCGGACCTGCTCGCCCGCTGGGCGGACGAGTGCCCGGCGGTCCGCCTGGCGCTCGCCGCGCTCGCGGTGGTCCACCCCACGGCCCGGACCCTGCCCGCCCTGACACCACGCCTCCAGGGCTTCGCCGACCACCATCCCCTAGGCACGGACATCGGCGACTACGTACGGTTCGTCCTGGTGCTGGCGGCCTGCGACGACACCGGGACCCTCGACGCCGTCGAGTCGTTCACGCAAGCGCGTTGGAGGGGCACCGCGCGCGGGGCACCTGTACGGGCTCGGGCGCTCCACCTGCTGGGCCGGATGCTCGACGGGGTCGAAACCGTTCTCGCGAAGTCGTAATGACGGATGTGCCCGGCCCACGGCCAATCCCCGCTGCCCGCACCGGACTTCCCGCAGCCCTCCTCCGGCAATCCGCCGCCTCACGCCGGACTGCGCCGGCCCGTCCGGGGAATGACACCATGTCGGGACCGTCTCCCGTAGATCCGGAAGCAGTTCAGAGTTCAGCGCGAGAAGGGAAGCCATGGCCGAGAATTCCGCCAACGGTCCGCTCGACGAGGGCCGCACGATGACATCCGCCGAATTCATGGTGGTGTGCGAGTTCCTGGGCCTCACCGGTTCCTGGCTGGCCGAACACGTCGGCGTTCCCGCGGGCACGGTGGACGCCTGGGAGCAGGGTGCGCGCCCTGTCCCGCACAGCGTCCGCACAGCCCTGCGGGACCTGGAGCGACTCACGGGCGAGTTCGTCGACAAGGCGGTCGACAGTCTGGGCGACCTCCCGGAGCCGGGGATCGTCACGTACCGGGACGACGCCGAGTACCGCGCGGCGCACCCCGAGTCGGGCTACCCGGCAAGCTGGCACCGGGCCGTGGTCGCACGCGTCGCCCAGGAGGTGCCCGGACTGTCGATCGCGTACGCGACGGACGTCGAGTCGGACGACGTGAAGGTGTCGGCGAGCTAGTCCCGGCCGCTGCGGGAGTCACCTTGCCGGAGGCGCGGATCGGTTCCACAACGAGTGCAACCTGGGCGCCACCGTCCGCACCGAGGACGCATCGGCCATGGCCCGTGTCCAAGGCCCGACCGCTCGACCCCGCAGTCCGAAGAAGACCCCTTCCTCGGCGTGGCGGTGGATGCGACCGATTGGGCTTGCGGCAAGTCCGGCAAATCCACGGCACCCTGCGGGCCGCCCGGGGTGAGCGGCAGCCGGGCCGTCCGTCGCCCGCGCGACGGCCGAGCGCCCACATGCGGGGCGACCGAACGCGGGTCTACGCTTGATCCGTGCGGCGCCCGTCCGGCCGGGCGCCGGGTGCCGGCGTGCCGGTCGTGGGACGGGACCCGGGCGTTCGGGCGTTCGTCCGCCGCACAGCAGGGCGTCACCACCGCCGGTCGCCGAAGCGGATCGCGCCTGATGGGACCGCGCCCTGTCGCGGACGGCGGACGCCGATGCGGCACCACAACCACCGTGACGACGGGACCGATTTCATGAGCGTCGACGAGCAGTTCAGCGTGCAGCAGGTCAGTCCGACCTATTGGAGGGTGACCTTTTCCAACGGTGCGATCAACCTGGTCGACCCGGACACCATCGAGCAGCTCGCGGCGCTGATCACACGCATCGAGCAGGACCCCGGTCTCACCGTGGTCGTCTTCCGCAGCGCCAACCCCGACTTCTTCATGGCCCATTGGGACCTCCTGGCGGACAAGGCCCGGGTGGCCGCCATGAAGCCCGCCGCGTCCGGACTGCACCCCTACGCCGACAACGTGTACCGGCTCGCGAGGGTGCCCGCCCTCACCATCAGCGAGATCGACGGCCGCGCCCGGGGCGCGGGCAGTGAGTTCGCCCTTGCGACCGACATCCGCTTCGCCGGCCCGGGCGCTGTCCTCGGTCATTTCGAGGTCGGCATCGGATCGGTGCCCGGAGGCAATCCCACCGGCCGGCTGTCCCGCCTGATGGGCCGGGGGCGGGCCCTGGAGGTCCTGCTGGGCGCCGACGACGTCCCGGCGGACCTCGCGGCCGCGTACGGCTATGTCAACCGCGTCCTGCCGGCATCGGAACTGGAAGCGTTCGTCGACGACTTCGCCCGGAGGGTCGCCGGCTTCGACAAGGCAGCCGTGCGGGGGACCAAGCAACTGGTCGACGAGGTCACCGAGCCGTCGGTGGAGGAGTTCGGGAGCGCGCTGGGGGCCTTCTTCCGCACCTCCGGCCGGGAGGAGAACGTCCACCGTGTCAAGCGGCTCTTCGACGGCGGACTCCAGCAGCCGGACGGCGTCGAACTCGACCTCGGCCGGCATCTGGGTCCCTCGGACCGACCGCTCGGACCGGCCGTATGACGCCGACCACCGGAACCGCAGCGCCGCTCGGGCCGACCTGGCACCAGGTCGGCCCGAGCGGCCTTCTGAGGCGGGGCGTCAGAGAGAGGCGTCAGCCCGGCAGCAGTTGCTGGCCCCCGTCGATGTCGTACGTCGCGCCCGTCAGCACCTCATTGCACATGATGTGCACGGCCAGGGCGGCGATGTCGTCGGGACCGACGACCCGCCGGATGGGCAGCGTCGTACGCAGCTCCTCGCGTCGCGCCTCGAGTCGGTCGCCCAGCAGTGTCGCGGAGAGGGGCGAGTCGACGAACCCGGCGGCGATCAGGTTCATCCGGATCGGCGCGAGTTCGAGCGCGAGGTTGGCCGTGAGGGCGGGAAGCGCCGCGGTGAGGGCCGCGGTGAGCGACCTGCCGACGCCGGGGCGCCGGCCGCCCGTGCCGCCGATGAACAGCAGAGTTCCGCCGTCCCGGACCTTGCCCCGGCTGTACTTGGCGATTCCGAGTGTCATGGCGAGGCGTTCACCGATGTGACGGCTCGCCTCGGCGACGTCCACGTCCGCCAAGGTCTCGTAGGACGGTGAACCCGCCGTCGAGATGACGTGGTCGACGGTGTCGGGCAGGTCGTCGAAGAACTGCCGGACGCGGTCGGTGTCGCCCGCGTCGAAGGCCGCGGTGCTGAGCGGCTCGATCTCGGCCGCCGCCCGTTCGAGCCGTTCCGGATTGCGTCCGACCATGACGACCTGGCCGCCGTCGGCGCGTACACGGCGCGCGGTCGCCAGCCCGATCCCCGAGCTGGCGCCGATGACGACCACGGTCTGGCCGTTCAGGTTGGGTTGGTTGGCCTGTGTGCCTGTCATGGGGACCTCATGGGGTGGCTGCGGCGCGGAGGCGGCCGCGGCCGCCTCCGTACGGGAGTTGCCCTCGCGCGTCAGACGAGTGTCGTGCCTCCGCGCAACTGCGGATACAACGCGTCCGGCCCCCCGGGCAGGGCGGCCCGGACCTGCTTGCTGACCTCGTCGGCGAGCACCTCGTGCTGCCCGGAGGCGACCCCGTCCAGCGTCGCGCGGGCCACCTCGGCGGGATCGGCCTTGGGGCCCTGCACGCTCGCGGCCATCTCGGTGGCGAGGTAGCTGACGTGGAGTGCCGTGACCTGGGTTCCCTGCTCGGCGAGAGCCACCCGCAGGGCGTTGGTCACCGACCACTCGGCGGCCTTGGCCGCGGCGTACCCGGCGCTGACCGGGATGGACAGCCAGGACAGTACGGACAGGACGTTGACGATGGCGCCTCCGCCGTTGCGGCCGAGGGCGGGGGCGAACGCCCTGCTCATGGCGAGGGTGCCGATGACATGGGTCTCGAACTCCAGCCGGAACGACTCCAGTTCGGCCGTGAGGATGCCCGCGCGGGTGGTGGAGCCGGCGTTGTTGATCAGGAGAGTGACGTCCTGGGCCACTTCGGCCGCCGCGCGGACGGAGTCGTGGTCGGTGATGTCCACGGCCACGGGAACGGCTCCCGGCGCCGTGACCTTCGCCGGATCGCGTGCGCCGGCGTAGACCTTGGCCGCGCCGGCCTCGAACAGGGCCTTGACGAACTGTTCTCCGAGTCCACGGTTGGCGCCCGTGACGAACGCGACGGAACCTTCGACCTTCATTGGAGCACCTCGCCCGCGGAGAGGATGGCAGGGCGGTCCGCCGGTCGCCATGTCGGGCGACCGTATGTCCGGCCCTCTGTCCGGCCCTCCTTGCGAACGTACCTCTTGCGGTGGTTCGTCACCACCTGAGTCGGTCGCGGTCGGCGGCCGGCGCTTCCGCGTCGGGACCGCGTGGCGCCGAGGCCCGGAGCGTCGGCCGCGGGGTCGAACCTCGCGGTGCGGTGTCAGAGGGACGCCAGCCAGGCCGCGGCGCGGTGGGGGTGGTCGAAGCGGAGGGTGCGGAGCGGGGTGAACCGGGGGTCCCGGGTGCGCCGCTCGATCTCGTCGCGGCGGCTCGCGTGCTGGGACCACGACCACCAGGCCGGGTGCTCGCGGCTCAGCCAGCCCGACCAGGTCTCCCGGTTGCCGCCGAAGACGCGTTCGCGGGCGACCGTACGGCGCAGGGAGCGCCGCAGCACGCGCGGCATCACGACCCGCCTGGGGTAGTCGAGCCAGAGAACGCCGTCGGCCCGCTCCCAGAGCAGATCGCGGACCTCGGAGGAGCCGATGGAGTCGACGATCCAGCGGGGTTCGTCGGAGAAGCGCGTGACGGTGTCGACGAAGCCGTCGTCCACGGCCCAGCCGGGGCCGGTGTAGTAGAGCGCGTCCATCTCGTGGTGGGGCAGCCCGAGGCGCTCGCCCACGGCGCGGGCGAGTGTCGTCTTGCCCGCGCCCGTCGCGCCCACCACGAGGATTCTTTCCATGTCAGGGACCCTATCCGGCGCGTGCGGCCGCGGTGGCCGTGCCCCGGCCGCCCGCCGGCGCGTGCCCGGCCGTCGCGCGTCAGTAGGCCGACTGGATGTCGCCGCTCGTGGAGGAGGCGATGCGGTCGCGGTCGGCGAAGTCCCCGGGCGGGATGCCGGGGTGGTGTCCCAGGCGGTCGGGCGGGACCGCGGCGGAGGGGCCGAGGGCGAGGCGGGAGACGATGCGGTACCGGTCGCCGCGGTAGAGCGAGTGCACGTACTCGACGGGCCGGCCCGTGGTGTCCGAGGTGAGCCGTTCGAAGAGCAGGGCGGGGGAGAGTTCCGGGACGTCCAGGAGTTCGGCCTCGGCGCGGGTGACGACCGTGGGTTCGATGGCCTGTACGGCCTCCTGGACATGCACCCCGTGGCGTTCGCGCAGGTGCTCGTACAGGTCGCCGGCCTCCAGTTCCTGGGCCGACAGGCCGGGTACCAGGTCGGCCCTGATGTGCAGGTGCTCGATGGCCATGGGGGCGCCGTCGACCAGGCGCAGGCGCGCGACGTACACGATGGCGGCGCCCGGGGAGATGCGCAGCTTGCGGCCGACGCGTGCTCCCGCCTGGATGGTGGTGAACTCCAGGAGCCGGCTCGACCAGACGCCGGAGGCGGGTGGGAGGCTCAGGCTCTGCTGTCCGGAGACGAGTTCCTGGGTGATCTTCTCGGGGGCCACGAACATGCCGCGGCCGTGCTCCCTCACCAGGAGTCCCGCGGCGACGAGTTCGTCGACCGCGGCACGCAACGTCGGTCGGGAGACGCCCAGTCGGGCGCAGAGCGCGCGCTCGGAGGGGATCGCGTCCCCGGGGTGCTGCGACTCGATGAGTTCGAGGATGAAGTCGCGAACCCGCTCCCGCTTGAGCACCGCACCTGGTGCGTCGGCGTCCATGCTGTGTCCCCTCTTGCGGATCTCGTCTGACCAGTTGACCTGTTACCTGACCTGTGGTGTGACCACGTACGACTCTTTCGGCTGTCTGGCCTGCTGGTCAAGGCAGTCTATCCGGTCATGTCCTCGAAGCATGTCGATATCTCGGGGGTGCGCCCGCCGAAAACCCGCTGTGCGGGATGGGTTGACGCCCACATTGGTCTATGCCACCTTCGTTCACCACCAAGAGGTGAGCTGTCCAGTGGGCTTCACTGGTCAGGTGGTTTGGTCATGTCTTCCAGAGGTGAACCCGTGAAGCTCCGCTTGCTTGCCGGTGTGTCCGTGCTCGTGATGACCGCCGGCCTCAGTGCCTGCAGCGACTCCTCCGACTCGTCCGGCGACGGTTCGTCCGGCGGACGGACCACGATCGACGTGTGGCTGATGCGCGACAGCGTGTCGGCGGAGTTCCAGAAGGAGTTCGTCGCAGGCTTCGAGGCCGACCACCCGGACATCGACGTCAAGGTCCAGGTCCAGGAATGGGACGGCATCGGCCAGAAGGTGACCGCGGCCCTCGCCAGCAACGACGCGCCCGACGTCATCGAGACGGGCAACACCCAGGTCGCCCAGTACGCCCAGAGCGGCGGACTGCTCGACTTCAGCGACAAGGTCGCCGACCTCGGCGGCAAGGACTGGCTGAAGGGCCTGGCCGAACCCGGCGCCTACCAGGGCAAGCAGTACGGCATCCCGTACTACGCAGCCAACCGCGTCGTCATCTACCGCACCGACCTCTTCGACAAGGCGGGTGTCGACCCGGCCGCGATCAAGACCCGGGACCAGTGGATCGACGCCACCAAGAAACTCAACAAGGGCGGAACCCAGGGCATCTACCTGCCCGGCCAGATGTGGTACGCCCTCGCCGGCTTCGTCTGGGACGAGGGCGGCGAGCTCGCGACCGAGTCGGGCGGCACCTGGAAGGGGGCTCTCGACAGCCCCGAGGCCCTGCGCGGCATGGAGTTCTACCAGCGGCTCCAGGCACTCGGCAAGGGCCCGAGGGACTCCGACGAGGCCGAACCGCCCCAGGCCGAGGTCATGGCCAAGGGGCAGGTCGCGCAGGTGATCTCGACGCCGGGCGGAGCCCAGGTCGTCGTCGAGAACAACCCCGAACTCAAGGGCAAACTCGGGTTCTTCCCGATCCCGGGCAAGACCGCCGACACACCCGGAGCCGTCTTCACCGGCGGGTCCGACCTCGTCGTCCCCATGGTCTCCACGAAGCAGGACGCCGCCTACACCTTCATCAAGGAACTGACCGGTGACGCCTGGCAGAAGAAGCTCGCCGTAGCCATGAGCTACGTCCCCAACAAGACCACGCTGGCCGACGCGGTCGCCGCGGACCCGGGCGCCGCGGCCATGGCGGTCGGTGCCGCCGTCGGCCGGGCGACGCCCAACACCCCCGGATGGGCCGCCGTGGAGGCGAAGAACCCCATCAAGGACTACATGACGGCCGTCCTCACCGGAGGAGACGCCGCCGACCAGGCCGCCACCGCGTCCGAGGCCATCACCACGGCCATGAAGTCCGGCTCCTGACCCCGTCCGTCCCCCGGGCCACCGGGGGACACCACCCACGTACCGGAAGGGAGAGTGCCGTGCCGGCCACCCACGAGCGGACCGCGAACCGCCCCCTCACCACCCGGCCGAAGCGGCGCTCCACCGGCCCCGCGGCGCGGGAGCCGCACCGCCCGCGGCACACCCGGCGGGCCGACGGACGCGGCCCGTGGCCGTACCTCCTGATCGCGCCGGCCGTCCTCGGGATGCTCTACCTGCTCGTCTACCCGCTGGCCCGGACCGTCCTGATCTCGTTCCAGGACTTCGGGCTGCGCGAACTCATCCTCGGCGACCCGAAGTTCGTCGGGTTCGACAACTACCGCACGCTGCTCTCCGACCCGCGCTTCTGGGAGGTCGTGGGCCGCACGTTCTTCTTCATGGCGGTCAACGTCGTCCTCATCATGACGCTGTCCACACTGGTCGCGCTGATGATCGAACGGCTGGGCCGGTTCGGGCGCACCGCCGTGCTCAGCGCTCTCGTACTCACCTGGGCGATGCCCGTCATCGCGGCCACCACCGTCTTCCAGTGGCTGTTCCACTCGGAGTTCGGCATCGTCAACTGGGCCCTCAAGGAACTGGGGTTCAGCTCCTTCGACCGCTACCCCTGGTTCGCGCACGGGCCGGCCGCCTTCACGATCCTGGTGGTCCTCGTCGTGTGGCAGTCCGTACCGTTCGCGGCGATCACCCTGTACTCGGCGCTGACCACCGTACCCACCGAGCTGTACGAGTCCGCGCGCCTGGACGGGGCGTCGGGGCCGCGCATCTTCCGCTCCATCACGTTCCCCGTCGTGCGGCCCATCTTCATGCTCGTCCTCTCGCTCGAAGTCATCTGGACCTTCAAGGCGTTCGTGCAGATCTGGGTGACCACCAACGGCGGGCCGGGGGACGCCACCACCATCCTCCCCGTGTACGCCGTGCAGATGGCGCTGTCGAGCCAGCGCTACGACCTCGGCTCGGCGGCCTCCCTGGTCACCGTCCTGTTGATGTCGGGCGTACTCGTCCTCTACTTCCGTCAGATGTTCCGCCAGGAGGACGAGGCCTCATGACCACGACCCGCCCCCGAATCCGCCGCCTCCCGCTGAACGCGGCCGCCGTGATCACGGTCGTCGTCTGCCTGTTCCCCGTCTACTGGATGGCCACCACGGCCTTCAAGCCGGGCCGCGACATCCAGTCGGACAACCCCGCCCTGCTGCCGCGGACCTGGACCCTGGACCACTTCCGCGCCGCGGTCGACGCGGACGGCTTCGGCCTGTTCTGGCGCAACAGCATCCTCGTCACGCTCACCGCCGTGCTGCTCTCCCTCCTTGTCGCGCTGGGCGCGGCCTTCGCGGTGGCCCGGATGCGCTGGAGGGGGCGGCGCCAGTTCATGCTGATGGTCTTCATCGCGCAGATGGCGCCCTGGGAGTCACTGATCATCCCGGTCTACATCATCTCCCGGGACACCCACATGCTCGACCGGCTGCCGACGCTGACCCTCGTCTACTTCATGATGACGCTGCCGTTCACCATCGTGGTGCTTCGCGGCTTCATCGGCACCATCCCGCCGGAGCTGGAGGAGTCCGCCCAGGTGGACGGCTGCACCCGGCTCGGCGCGTTCCGGCACGTCGCCTTCCCGCTCCTCGCCCCCGGGCTGATGGCCACCTCGCTGTTCGGCTACATCACGGCCTGGAACGAGTTCACGTACGCCAACTTCCTGATCATCAAGCAGCAGGACAACCGCACCCTGCCCGTGTGGCTGTCCTCCTTCCAGAACGTCTTCGGCACCGACTGGGGCGCCACCATGGCCGCCTCCACGCTCTTCGCCGTCCCGGCGCTCGTGGTGTTCCTGCTCCTGCAGCGCCACGTCACCTCCGGCTTCGCCGCCGGCGCCGTCAAGGGCTGACCCCCACCCGCCCGCACCGCGACTTCGTCCGGGAGGCCGACCCGTGCCCGCACAGCATCCCGAGCCCCATCTCGTCCCCCGCCCGACCAGGGCCGCGCTCAGGCCGGGGCACTTCACCCTCGACCCGACCACCACCCTGCGGATCAGCCCCGGCGCGGAGCCGGCCGCCGACCTGCTGCGCACCCTGCTCGCCCCCGCCACCGGACTGCGCCTGCGGCCCGCCCCCGACGGGGAGTTCGTCCTCGCGCTCGACCCGCACCTCGGCGGCCTCGGCGACGAGGGGTACGGGCTCACCATCGGCGCCCACGGAGTGCTGCTGCGCGCCGCCCGCCCGGGCGGGCTGCTCAACGGCATCCAGACCATCCGGCAGCTCCTGCCGGTGGAGGCCCTGGCCGCGGAACCCCGGCGCGGCACCGCCTGGCTGCTGCCCTGCGCCGAGATCACGGACGTGCCGCGGCACCCGTGGCGCGGCGCGATGCTCGACGTCGCCCGGCACTTCCAGCCCGTGTCCTACCTGCGCCGGTACGTGGACCTGCTCGCCCTGCACAAGATCAACCTCTTCCATCTGCACCTCACCGACGACCAGGGCTGGCGGATGCCGGTGGCCGCCTACCCCAAGCTCACCGAGATCGGCGGGCACCGCGCCCGGTCCATGACGGGACCCGCGGGCAGCGACACCTACGACGACCGCCCGCACGGCGGTTCCTACACCCGGGCCGAACTCGTCGACCTCGTCGCGTACGCGGCCGCCCGCGGCGTGACCGTCATGCCGGAGATCGAGATGCCGGGGCATGTGCGGGCCGCCCTGGCCGCCTACCCGGAGCTGGGCAACGACCCGGGGCGCGAACTCGACGTCTGGACGCAATGGGGCGTGTGCGACACCGTCCTCGGCGTCCACGAGGAGGTCCTGGACTTCTGCCGCACGGTCCTGGACGAGGTCATGGACGTTTTCCCCTCCCCGTACGTCCACATCGGCGGCGAGGAGTGCCCCACCACCGAGTGGAGCCGCAGTGCCGCGGCCCGCGCACGGGCCCGCGCCCAGGGACTGTCCGGCCCCGAGGCCCTGCACGGCTGGTTCCTCGGCGCCATCGGCGAATTCCTGGTCCAGCGGGGCCGCCGGCCCGTCGGCTGGGCCGAGACAGGTACCGAACTCCCGCTCTCCTTCACCGTGATGACCTGGCGCGACCCGTCCCACACCCTCGCCGCCGCCCGCCGGGGCCACGACGTGGTCAGCGCCCACCACCGGGCCACCTACCTCGACTACGCCCAGTCCGCCGCACCGCACGAACCCCTCGCCCAGCCGGGAGCCGTCGTCGACCTGCGCGCCGTGCACGCCCACGAACCGGTGCCCGAGGGCTGCGCCCCCGAGGAGGCCGGGCGGGTGCTCGGCAGCCAGGCGCAGTTGTGGACGGAGTTCGTCACGACCCCCGAGCGCATCGAGTACCTCACGTACCCGAGGCTGTGCGCCCTCGCGGACCGCGGCTGGAGCGGCGCGACCGGCTGGACCGACTTCAATGAACGGCTGGACGGGCACCTGGAACGCCTCGACGCGCTCGGCGTCCGCCGCCGTCCCTGAACCCCGCGACGCACCACCGCGGCAGCACCATCCGTGTGATCCCCCCAGGAATCCCCCACCGTTCCGGAGAGGAACAACGATGACATCCGTCAAGCAACGGCTGCGTACCGCAGCGGCGACCGCAGTGGTCGTGGCCGTGGGAGCGGCCGGACTCGCGGCACTGCCGGGCACCGCCAGCGCGGCAGGCGAGGCAGTGAGCGTGCAGTACCGGACCAGCGCGTCGGGAGCCACCGCCGACCAGTCGGAACCCTGGCTGAAGGTCAAGAACACCGGTGACAGCGCGGTGCAGTTGAGCACCGTGAAGCTCCGCTACTACTTCAAGGCCGACTCGGGCGGGGCGAGTTACCGCTTCGCCTGTTCGTGGGCCGTGAAGGGCTGCGCCAACATCACCGGTACGTTCGGCACGTTGGCGCAGCCGACCGCGACCGCCGACCGCTACCTGGAGATCGGCTTCACCTCCGGCGCGGGATCGCTCGCCCCGGGCGCCGACACCGGCGACATGCAACTGCGCTTCCACCAGTCGTCGTGGCAGACGCTGAAGCAGAGCGACGACTACTCGTTCGGGGCCGGGCAGACGGCGTACGGGAACTGGTCGAAGATCACGGCCCAGGTGGCGGGCAGGACACTGTGGGGCACCGCTCCGGCGGGCAACGACCCGACGGACCCGACGGACCCGCCGACCGACCCGCCGGCCAACGGCGCCTCGCTCTTCGACGACTTCAACTACAGCAACCACACCGACCCGAGGATCTCGGCCAACGGCTGGAGCGTGCGCTCCAACTCCGGCGGGCCGGGTGTCCCCGGAGCCACCTGGGCGCCCGAGAACGTCACCTTCTCCAGCACCGGCGGCAACTCCGTCATGAACCTGGAGACCTCGACCGCCGGCACCGCGGCGACGACCGAGCAGACCGAAGTCCTCACCAAGGCGACGAAGTTCAAGAACGGCACCTATGCCGCGCGGGTGAAGTTCAGCGACGCGCCCCGCTTCGGGCCGGACGGTGACCGCCTCGTCCAGACGTTCTTCACCATCAACGACCTCAAGGCCCCGATGGCGGACGACTACGCCGAGTACGACTTCGAGTACCTGCCGAACGGCGGCTGGGGCGAGCCGTCGAACATCCTCTACACGACGTCCTGGGAGACCTACAACCCGGACCCGTGGCAGGCCGTCAACCAGCACACCGAGTCCCGCCAGAGCCACAGCGGCTGGCACGACCTGGTGCTGACCATCGACAACAGCAGCATCAAGTACTACCTGGACGGGCAGCTGTTCGGCACCCACGACGCCGCGTACCTGCCCGAGCGCCCGATGTCGATCAACTTCAACCAGTGGCTGATCGACCTGGCGGGACAGACCAGTACGACACCGCGGGCCTACGACCAGCAGGTCGACTACGTCCTGCACGTCAAGGACCAGGTCCTGACACCCGCGCAGGTCGCCGCGAAGGTCGGCGCCTACCGGTCGGCCGGCACCACCTTCGTGGACACCGTGCCTGGCGCCTGAGCGCGGGGGGTCCGGACGCGGGGCGGGCAGACGTGCCCGCCCGGCATTCGGACCCCCCACCCCCGCGGGCGGTCCCGCGAGGCGCCCCCGGACGAGGGCACGGTCATCTGGCCGTGCCCTTGAGCCGTTCGAACGTCCGGGTCAGCTGCTTGAGCGGCGAGGACACCGGCGCGCCGGGCTCGCGCCGCCCGGGCGCGGGAACGACGGCCGACTCCTGCAGGGCGGTCAGGGCCTCGTGGGCCCGTTCGGCGGCCTCCCGGTAGAGGTCCCGTGACGTGGTCATGGCCTCCAGGGCCTCGGAGTACAGCGTCACGAGCCGGCGCTGGTGTTCGAGGTCCTCCTCGACGGTGACCAGGTGCCAGTGCTCCCGCAGCGCGGTGAGGGCGTCGGCCGCGCCCGGTGGCAGCGGCCGGGGCAGCGCGTCGAACGCGCTCACCCGGTCGATGAGGTCCGCGGGCGCCGAGCCGTCCAGAAAGACACTCCGTACGGAGTAATCCTCCGGGTCGTGACCGGACGGCGCGGGCGACCCGGGCAGCACCACCGCGCCGCCGCGCGGCACCTGCACGCCGAACTCCCGCAGGGCCCAGTTGACGGGGCGCAACTGCTGGGGGGCGGCGCGGTGCTCCACGACGCGGTGCCTCAGGCCCGGCGGCAGATGCTCCGCCAGGGGGCGCAGGCCCCGTTCGTCGGGCGTCATCGCCTCGTGGACGACGACGTGGATGTGCCAGGGGTCGCGGGCGCCGCGTCCGAGCACGCGGCGTATGTCCTTCTCGTCGGCGGGGAGGGGGTTGATGCCTCGCACGCGCAGTTCCGTGAGCGGATCGCGGTCCCAGGCGGCGTCCGGCGTGTCGGGCCAGAACATGGTGACGGGGGACGGCCACGCGTCGTCCCAGCGCTGCTCGGCCTCCGCGGCCAGCAGCCATTCCTGTCCTGTTCCGGGGTCCTGCGGGGTGGTGAGGGCGAGCCGGGCCCGTACGGTCACGGTGCCGCGGACCTGCCAGCGGGCCTCGAAGACGTGGTCCGCGGTGTCGTCGTGGGCGGGCAGGTCCAGATGGCTGTGGACGACCCCGTCGGCTTCGAGGCGCCGAAGTGTGCGCCGGACGTCGTCCGCGGCGGACGGTCCGCCGCCGGGGCCGCGGGCCAGCCACACCGTGTCGGGGACCGATGGATGGGCGGTGGGGGAGTTCGACATGGGGCAATCTGCGAGTGGGGGGATGATTCGTCCCCAGTATGGTCCCGCCGGACCCGCGTGAGTGACCCGGGGTCCGGGCTCCGCGGGTCCCGGAACCCGGCTGGCCGGGGGCGGCCGCGGTCGAACACAGGGGCCCCGCCGGAGTCCTACCGGGGTCCCCGGGCGGGGCCGTCCTGTGCGGGATGTCGACTATCTGATCGTTTAAAAGTTACCTATAGGTATGTCGTGACTTCTCATGAGGGTCCCAGTAGAACCCGTTTCACTCTATGGAGAGTGAGGAGCCGCGCATGAGTGGAGATTCCGCGCGTGAAACGGGCCCGAGGGGTGTGTCGCGTCGAAGATTCATTGTTGGAACAGGTTCTATTTTTGGAGCGGCTGCGGTCGTCGGGCACAGTGTCCCGGCCCATGCCGCCGCCGCGGCGGTCATCCAGCCCGGGGCGCGTGTCCGAGCACTGGTGATCGGCACCGGATACGGCGGGGCGGTGGCCGCCCTGCGCCTGGCCCAGGCGGGCGTCGACGTGCACATGGTCGAGATGGGCATGGCCTGGGACACCCCCGGGTCGGACGGCAAGATCTTCGCCAACACGAGGACACCCGACTACCGGTCGTACTGGCTGCGCACGAGGACCAAGCAGCCGCTGAGCAACTTCCTGGGGTTCCCGCTGGACAAGGACGTGCCGCGCTACACCGGCATCCTCGACGCCGAGGAGATGGGCGGCATCATCGTCTACCAGGGCCGCGGCGTCGGCGGCGGTTCACTGGTCAACGGGGGAATGGCCGTCACCCCCAAGCGGGAGAACTTCGCCGCGGTCCTGCCCTCGGTCGCCGCCGCCGAGATGTACGACGTCTACTACCCGCGCGCCAACGCGGGACTGGGGGTCGGCACGGTCGACCCCGACTGGTTCGAGACGGCCGCCTGCTACCAGTACGCCAGGGTGGGCCGCAAGCACGCCCAGCGCTCCGGCTTCCCGTTCGTCTTCGTCCCGGACGTCTACGACTGGGACTACATGGAGCAGGAGGCCGCCGGAACCGTCCCGAAGTCCGCACTCGACGGCGAGATCCTCTACGGCAACAACCACGGCAAGAAGTCCCTGCAGAAGACCTACCTCGCCCGGGCCGCGGCGACCGGACGGGTCTCCGTCTCACCCCTGCACAAGGTCACCTCGGTGGCACCGGCGGCCGGCGGCGGCTACACCGTCGTCATCGACCAGCTCGACACCGGCGGAAACACGACCACGACCAAGACCGTCACCGCCGACCGGGTCTTCTTCGCGGCCGGCAGCGTCGGCACCAGCAAGCTCCTGGTCAAGCTCAAGGCCACCGGGGCGCTCCCCAACCTCAACAGCGAGGTCGGCAAGGGCTGGGGTGAGAACGGCAACGTCATGTGCGGCCGCGCCAACCACCTGTGGGACCCCACCGGAGCCGTGCAGTCGTCCATCCCGTGCTCCGGCATCGACAACTGGGCCGCGGGCGGCGCGTTCGCCGAGGTGGCCCCGCTGCCCACCGGCATCGAGACCTTCGCCTCGTTCTACCTGTCCATCACCAAGAACCCGCACCGGGCGCAGTTCACCTGGAACGCCGCCGCCGGGAAGGTCGACCTGAACTGGCAGACGGCCTGGAAGCAGCCGTCGATCGACATGGCCAAGACGATCTTCGACAAGATCAACGCGAAGGAGGGGACGATCTACCGGACCGACCTCTTCGGCACGTACAAGATCTGGGGCGACCACCTCACGTACCACCCGCTGGGAGGCGCGGTGCTCAACAAGGCGACCGACAACTACGGCCGCCTGCACGGACACCCGGGCCTGTACGTCATCGACGGCGCGCTGATCCCCGGCAACGCCAGCGTCAACCCGTTCGTCACCATCACGGCACTCGCCGAACGGAACATCGAGACGATCATCGCGACCGACCTCTAGCGCGCGCCTCGACACCGGGGCCGACCGGCGCCGCCGGTCGGCCCCGGCACGTCTCAGTGGCCCGGCAGCACGCACATGGCGTCCAGCCCGAGGACCCGGTTCAGCCGTCCGAACGCCAGCCACGAACCCAGGCTCATGGTCAGCTCCACGATCTCGGCCTGGCTGAACCGCGCCCGCATCCGGTCCCAGAACTCCTCGTCGAGGCCGTGGTGGTCCAGGGTGTAGCGCTCCGCGTACTCCGCGGCCAGCCGGGTGCGCTCGTCGAAGACCTCGGTGGTGCGCCACGCGGCCACCGCGTCGGCGAACCCGTCCTCGACCTTGTCCCCGTCCCGGTCGGTCCGCCAGTCGAGGCAGAAGAGGCAGCCGTTGATCTGCGCGATCCGCAGCCGGGCGGCCTCGAACTCGCGCAGCCCCAGGGTGGTGTGGGAGTAGACGGACAGGGAGAAGTTCGCGGCGGCCGGCCCGATGCCCGGGACCATCTCGCCCCACACGTACTCGATCGCGTTCCTGCCCTCGGGAATGTCGATGTTCATCCGGGACTCCTTCGTGTCCGTCCTTGGCCTCGGCCGGGGGAGCGGGCGGGCCCTCGCGCCGCCCTCGGCGTCACTTCCTGCCGAGCCGCCCGACCGCCGGGCGCAGCGGGACGTCGAGCGCGTCGTACAGGCCCGGCTCCGCGTCCACGAGCCAGTCGATCGCGCCGACCAGGCGGCCGACCGCGGTGGCGTTGCCGCCCGCGGACCGGTTCTCGCCCTCGTCGGTCGCCTCGACGGTGACCTCGATGCGCGGACGGCCCTCGATGATCACGCGGTGCGCGCCGTCACCGTTGGGAGGCGCCGGCCAGTCCGGCGCGCACGACGGGTGGATGCGGGTGACGTGCTCGATGACGATGCGCGGTTCGCCCGCCACGAACCCCTGGACCTCGAAGCGCACCGCCCCCTGGGTGCCGGCCTCGAACTCGCCCATCGTCCGGGTGCTCACCGTGGTGTCGAGCGCCCGCCGCGCCAGGGTCTCGCGGATCTCGTCGAGTTCGACGCCGAGCGCGCGGGCCATGAGGCGTATCTGTCCTCCCCAGACCATGGTGGGGATCGACGGGGCGAGCATCAGGGGCTCGTAGTCCATCGGCTGCCCCATGCCGACGAGGTACCGCACCGACTTCTCCTGGTCGTACGTGGAGTAGTCGAAGATCTCCTGGCAGCGAACCGCGTCGACGACCGAGCCCAGCCCGCTCACCAGCAGTGGCAGGACGTCGTTGCCCCAGCCCGGATCGACGCCGGAGACGAACAGGGACCCGCCGCCCTCCGCGATGGCGGCGAGGATCGGGTCGCGGAACTCGGGCGGGGCGTTGCGCTGGTCGTAGAGGGGGTAGAGCGAGGGGGTGACGACCACGGCGCCGGCCCTGATGGCGGCTCCCGTGTCCGCCAGCGCCTCGTCGGGCCGGATGTCGCCCGACGCCGCGTACACGACAGCCTGCGGTGCGGCGGCCAGCACCGCCGCGGCGTCGTCGGTCGCCGCGACTCCGAGGCCGTGGCCGAGTCCTGCCAGGTCGCCGGCGTCCCGGCCCACCTTCTCGGGGCTGTGGACGAGCACGGCCGTGAGATCGAGTGCGGGGTGGGCGTCGACGGCGCGTATCGCCGCGCGGCCCACATTTCCTGTGCCCCAGACCACGGTGGAAATCATGCGCGGAGCGTAACCTGACGAGTCGTCAGTTTCCAGAGGCCTGCACCGACCTCCACGCCCCGCCCCGGAGTCCGGCGCCCGCGGTCCGGCGCCCGGGGACCGGCGTCCGTCGGTCGTCGAACCGCGGACGGGGCGGGGACGGTGGCGATGAGGGGAGGAGAGTCGGCCGGAGCTGCCGCGGCCGGCGGTGCGGGCGACCGCCCGCGGCGTCCCGGCGCCCGGCGCGCGGCCCCTCGCGCGCGCCGGTGATCCGCGGTCGAAAACAGCCGCGCCGCCCGTGCGCCCCCTTGCCGGACGGGGGTCCCGTGATAACCTTGATCCAGTTGCAGTTGTGGTTCCCGCAAACTTCAAGTGCCTCGGGCGAGAAAGTTCTCGTCGGGCACTTTTGCATTTCCGGTGCTCTTTCCGGACGGTTTCATTGCGGCAACATAGGGGTTCACACGGTGTGAATCCCCGGCACACTGCCCCGAAGGGGATATGGACATGGCTACTGGAACCGTCAAGTGGTTCAACTCGGAAAAGGGCTTCGGCTTCATCGAGCAGGAGGGTGGCGGCCCGGACGTCTTCGCCCACTACTCGAACATCGCCTCGCAGGGCTTCCGTGAGCTCCACGAGGGTCAGAAGGTGAACTTCGACGTCACTCAGGGCCAGAAGGGCCCGCAGGCGGAGAACATCACTCCCGCCTGACGTCGCAGCGCAGAGGCAGCTGGGGTCCCACTGGACAGTGGGGCCCCAGCTTGCTGCTTTTCCCGGGGACCGTCCCCGGCCGGGCGCCGCGGGTCCCCGGACCCGCGTCATTTCGCCCCTCGCACCCCACCACGGGTGATTTCCCGTCGGCCGTGATCGGCCGTCGGCCGTGCCACTCGGCGCGGACCATCGCGTCACGTCTGGTATTCGGCTCGTTCTTGCAATTCGTTCGGCTCACACGCGCCGGGAATTCCTCGATACGTGCCATATCGAGGAAGGTTCTTCATGAACCGGTCAGCTCGCACGAACGATCGTTTCTCCAGGTCCCGCAAGGACGGTTTCGCCGCCTCCGACCGGGGCGGCCGCTCCCGCTCGCAGGGGCAGGGACGGCCCACCGCCCGTTCGGGTGGCCCGGGCCGCCGCCCCACCGCCCCGCAGGGTGAATTCAGCCCGCCGGAGACCCTCACCCCCGCACTGCCCCCGGTCGCCGCGTTCGGCGACCTGGACCTGCCCGCCGCGCTGCTGGAGAAGCTCGCCTCCCTCGGCATGAACGAGCCGTTCCCCATCCAGGCCGCCACGCTGCCGAACACGCTCGCGGGCCGTGACGTCCTCGGCCGGGGACGCACCGGCTCGGGCAAGACCCTCGCCTTCGGCCTCGCGCTGCTCGTCCGCACGGCCGGGCGCCGCGCCGAGCCCCGCAAGCCGCTCGCGCTGGTCCTCGTGCCCACCCGCGAGCTGGCCCAGCAGGTCACCGACGCGCTCACGCCGTTCGCCCGCCTGCTCAAGCTGCGCACCGCCACCGTCGTCGGCGGTATGTCGATCGGCCGGCAGGCGGGCGCACTGCGCTCCGGAGCCGAGGTCGTCGTCGCGACCCCGGGCCGTCTCATGGACCTCGTCGAGCGCAAGGACTGCAGCCTCGACCGGGTCGACATCACAGTGCTGGACGAGGCGGACCAGATGGCCGACATGGGCTTCATGCCCCAGGTCACCGAGCTTCTCGACCAGGTCCGGCCGGGCGGCCAGCGCATGCTGTTCTCGGCCACGCTGGACCGCAACATCGACCTGCTGGTCCGCCGCTACCTCTCCGACCCGGTCGTCCACTCGGTCGACCCGTCGGCGGGCACGGTCACCACGATGGAGCACCACGTCCTCTACGTGCACAGCGCCGACAAGTACGCCACCGCGACCGAGATCGCGGCCCGCGACGGGCGCGTGCTGATGTTCCTCGACACCAAGCACGCCGTCGACCAGTTCACCCGGCACCTGCTGGGCAGCGGCGTGCGGGCCGCGGCCCTGCACGGCGGCAAGTCGCAGCCGCAGCGCACCCGGACCCTGGCGCAGTTCAAGACCGGCGACGTCACCGTGCTGGTCGCGACCAACGTCGCGGCCCGCGGCATCCACATCGACGACCTCGACCTCGTCGTCAACGTCGACCCGCCCGGCGACCACAAGGACTACCTCCACCGCGGCGGCCGTACGGCGCGCGCCGGCGAGTCCGGCAGCGTCGTCACGCTGGTCCTGCCCAACCAGCGCCGCGACATGACCCGGCTGATGTCCGACGCCCGGATCAGGCCGCAGGTCACCCAGGTCCGCTCCGGCGAGGCCGAGCTGAGCCGGATCACCGGGGCCCAGGCGCCCTCCGGAGTGCCGATCTCCGGGGCCGCACCGGTCGCGGACCGCCCCCAGCGCGGCGGTGCCCCCTTCCGGGGCATGGGCAGCCGGCCGGGTCGTACGGGCGGGGAGTCGCGCCGTACGGCCGAGGCCCGCCAGACGGCCGAGGCGCGCAAGGCCGCCAGGATCAGGCGCGGCGCGTAACCGGATCGGGCACCGGGCCCGACATTTCGCCGTGGGGCCGCAGGCCGGGCGCCGCACCGGTCGTGGCCCTCCGGCGGCGGCCCCGCGGCCGTCGTCGAGGGGCGCCGGGCGATGAGATCGACCATTCTGGACACAGATGCGATCACGTCGCCGACATTGGGGAAGCCGAGTCCCATGAGCGAATCAGAGAATGCGCCGGAAGGTCGGCCCGTGGACCTCTACCTCGATCTGCTGCGGGCCCGCATGACGCCACCGCACTACGCTCTGCTGCTGCGGATGGTCGAACCCGTGCTCGAAGCGATCGAGGAGCAGCGAGCAGGGCCGATCGAACTGAGCCTGGAAGGCGCCGAGGGCGAGAACGTGCCCCAGGAGATCCGCGACGAGGCGTCCCTCGTCGTGGCGGTCGCCGTCACCGGGCGCCTGGACAACCAGATCGTCGAGATCGAGACCGAAGACGCGGGGCCCGTCAGGGTCGTCACGGACTCGGGCACCGCGGCCGACCCGGTCAGGTGCCGCGAGATCGCCGACTTCATCTGCGAACGGCACCGCCAGGACGAGGAGCTGCGCGGGATCGCCGAAGTGAGCGGCCTGCCCACCGACGTCTGACCGGCGCCCCCGGCATCCGGCCGCCGGTGTCCGACGAGGACCCCGGCGAGGCCGGGTTCGATGCTGTCCGGCCGGAGGTGAGGCGGCCGCCACCCTCGGAGGAACGCGTCACAGGGACCATGATCCCGTCCCATCCGGGCCGGTGCCCTGCGATGCTGGCTGACGTGCCGACCATTCCGTCCGTGCCGGAGCCGATCACGCCCGACGCTCCCGTCGCGCTCCGCCGCCCCCTGCTCACCCAGGAGTGGCTGGACCTGGCCTTCGTGCACTGGGCCGTGGACCCGGCGGCCGTGAGCGGGCTCCTGCCGGCAGGCACGGTCCCCGACACCGTCGACGGGGTCACCTACGTCGGCCTGGTCGCGTTCCGGATGCGCCGGGTCGGCTGGCTGCGCCTGCCCGGGGTGCCCTACCTCGGCTCGTTCCCGGAGACCAACGTGCGCCTGTACTCCGTGGACGCGCACGGGCGCCGGGGGGTGGTGTTCCGCTCGATGGACGCCTCCAGGCTGCTGCCGGTGCTCATGGGCCGCCTCGGCTTCCGGCTGCCGTACGTGTGGTCGCGGATGTCCGTACGGAACGGCGGGGACACGGTCGGCTACTCCAGCGTGCGACGGCTGCCGGGGCCGCGCGGCGCGTACAGCAGGCTCGTCGTGAGGCCGGGGGAGCGCATCGCCGAGCCGACGGAACTGGAGCACTTCCTGACCGCCCGGTGGGGCATGCACAACCCGTACCCCGGCCACACCCGCTTCCTGCCCAACGACCATCCGCGCTGGCCGCTGCACCGGGCGACGCTCGTCGCGTGCGAGGAGAACCTCATCGCCTCGGCCGGACTGCCGGCCCCGGCCGGGGAGCCCGCCAGCGTGCTGTACTCCCCGGGCGTTCCCGTCCGCCTCGGCCGCCCGCTGCCCGGGCCTCCGCGGGCGTGAACCCCGGGCCGTCGCCCGGGTCCGCGGGAAGCCGTCGTGCCGTGCGGGGCCGGGCGGGCGTGCTCAGGGCGTGCGGGGCGTCTGCCGGCGCGTCGTGAGCAGGAGTGCGATGTCGTCGGGACGGTCGGCGTCGTGCCGCGCGCGGGCGGTGAGCCGGTCCGCGATCCCGGCCAGGGACCGGCCGCCCGGGTGCGTGGCCGGGGCGCCCGCCGCCGCCAGCGCGACCCGCAGCGCGGTGATGCCGTCGTCGATGTCGGCGCCGGGCCGCTCGACCAGACCGTCCGTGTACAGCGCGAGGATCGCGCCGGGCTCCATCTCCAGGTCCGTCACGGGGTAGTCGGCGTTCGGGTCCACACCGAGCACCACCCCGCCCGGGATGTCCAGGACGTGGGTGCGCCCGTCCGGGTAGCGGATGATCGGCGGCGGATGCCCCGCCCGGGCGACCCGGGCCAGCCCGGTCACGGGATCCAGCCGGATGTAGCAGCAACTGGCGAACTGCCCGGGGTCGAGGTCGATCAGCAGATGGTTGGTGCCACTCATCACCTCGTCGGGGGGATGGTCGCCGAGCGCGAAGGCCCTTACGGCACTGCGCAGTTGACCCATCGTGGCGGCGGCCTGGACACCGTGCCCCTGCACGTCGCCGATGACCAGCGCGAGACCGTCCCCGGACTCCACGACGTCGTACCAGTCGCCCCCCACGTCCATGCCCTGCGTGCCCGCGAGGTAGCGCCCCGCGGTCTCCACCCGGGGGTGGGCCGACAGCCGCCGGGGGAGGAGGGCCTGCTGGAGCCCGCGGGCGAGCGCGGCCTCGTTGTCGTAGCGGTGCGCCTTCTCCATGGCGTGGGCGATCAGCCCGGCCAGCGACGAGAGGACCATGCGCTCCTCGGTGCTGAACCTGCGCGGGAGGTCGAAGCCGAGGATGCACGAGCCGACCGGGCGGCCCGACGCGATGAGCGGAAGGAAGGCCCGGGCGCCCTGTGTCGTGTCCAGGGGGATGCCGGGGTACTCCGCCGCGAGCTGGTCCATCGACTCGAAGAACAGCGGCTGGCCCTTCGTGAGCGTCTCCACCCCGGGCAGCCGGACGTCCAGTCCCACCCCCTCGAACGGGTCGAGGAACCCCTTGGGGAAGCCCGTCTCCCAGGCGAGGTACAGATGCTGCTCCTGGAGCAGGTAGATCGCGAGCCGGCCGCCGCCGAAGGCCGGCAGCAGCTCCTGCATCACCACCGCGGACACCTGGTGGGCCGTGACCGCCTCGGTCAGCGCGATGGCGAGCACGATGGGCCGGTACAGCGGCGCCATCGAACCGGCGCCCCCGGCGGCCCCTTCGGCGGCGTGCGCGCCGCTCGCCGCGGGCGCCTCGTGCGGTGTCCGCCCGTACGGGAGCGGGGCGCCGGCCGAGGTGTCCGCCGCCCGGTTCGTGGGAACGACCTTGCACGTCAGCAGGCCGGGACCGGGGTACACGGAGAGCATGAGGCTGTCACCGACGGGCGGCGCCGCGGTCCCCCGGTCGTCCTGCCCGAGCGGCCGTACGACGTGGAAGTGCACCGGGTCGGGCGACAGCAGTGCCTTGCGCAGGTGGTCCTCGTAGCCGGGCCGGTCCAGCCACGGCAGCGCCTCCCACAGGGAGCGGCCCAGCATCTCCGTGATCGACCGGCCCAGCAGATGCGCGGCCGTCGGATTGGAGTAGACGATCAGGCCGAGCCGGTCCAGGCAGAACACGCCCTCCGGCAGCAGGTCCGCTCCGGCGTCCGCCACCGAGCCGATGTCCGGATCGAGTACAAGCCCGTGCACCGGATGGGCGCCGCGCGGCACGGACGCGTCGAACGGCGTCCACAGCTCGACGAGCCGAGGGGCGCCGTCGACGGAGCGCACGTGCAGCGGAAGGGGCGGCGGCCTGCCCGCCGCGGTCTCCCGCAGGGCGGTCAGCACGTGGTGGGCGTCGGCGGCGGTCACAGAACCCGCCAGCTCGGCCGACGTCGTTGTGGGCTGTCCCGGCGCCACACCGAGCACGGCGTGCAGACGGTGGTCCGTGGTCACCTCGTCCGTCGCGGGATTCCAGGTGAACCGGCCGATGCGGCCCGCCGTCGAGCCCGGGGCGGGAGGCCGTACGCACAGCGGCTCGCCGTCCCAGGCGACCGTCCCGCCGGACGCTTCGAGGTCCTCCAGGGCGGATCCCAGGTTCTCGGCCAACTGGGCGAGCCGGTCGCGGTCCGGCAGCACGTCGGTGGCGTCCGAAACGGCGGGGCGCAGGACGGTCAGCACGCCGTAGGTCGTCCGCTCCCCGGCCACGGGCGCGTGCAGGGAGCCGAACTGGAAGGGCAGGCCCGTCGCGAACTGGGGGTAGCGGCTCATCGTCTCCGCGGCGTCGGGGAGCACCACCTGGACGCCGAGCCGGTAGGCGTCGGCGACGGGGAACCGGCGGTCCACGTGCAGCCGCGACCAGGGACGGAACAGCCGCCCCGGCAGTCCGGACAGCACGGCGAGCCGCAGCAGGCCCGGCGTACTCGAACGCATGTACACGCCGCCCGCGAAGCCGCCGGCCGCGCTGAGCGCCTCCCTGATGACGTCGGTGAGCAGCGTGTCCAGGCGTCCGGACGTCCCGGGTCGGTGCTCGGCACTCCCAGTCATCCGTCCCACCTAGTCCCTGCGCCGCCGGAGGGGCTGACACAGTCAGAATGCGCCACGACGGCCTGCACCTGCACCCCGGAGACGCGATGCGCCGGTCCGTCCGGGAGCCGCGCGGCCGCCGGGACGGCCCCCTGCCGAGGTTCCCGCGCTGCTCCGGGGGCGGAGGTGCGAGACTTCGAGGGAGAGGGAGGACGCGCCGGGCGCCCGCCCCACGCGGCCCTCTCCGCAGAAGGGAGTCGTCGCGGTGCTGGACGAGCAGGACCTGCCGAATGACGAGCAGGACGAGCAGGACGGTCTGACCGGGGTCTTCCTGTACCGGGTCCCGGAGGACACGTGGTGGTGGTCCGAGGAGATGTTCGGGCTCCTCGGTTACGAGGTCGACGAGGTCACGCCGACGGGTGCCCTTCTGTTCAAGCACGTGCACCCCGACGACCGTGGCGGAGTGGAGCAGGCGCTGGAGCGCGGGAGGCGCACCGGCAACCCGTTCGGGTACTACCACCGGGTGCGGACGGCACAGGGTGACGAGCGGCACGCCGTCCTGGTGGGCGACGGACGGACCAAGGACGGCGAGGTCGTCGCCGTACGGGGCTTCTCGGTCGACGTGACGGCCGCGGTCAGCGAGGAGAGCCGGCGGACCGCCTCCGGCGACATCGAGCGGGCACGCGCCTCCCAGGCGGACATCGACCTGGCCCGTGGCGTGCTCATGGGCCTGTACGGCGTCAACCAGGACGTGGCGTTCCGGGTCCTGCGCCGACACTCCCAGCAGACCAACGTCAAACTGCGCACCCTCGCCCAGTCGGTCGTGGAGGCGGCGCCCACCCCGCCGGGCGAGGCCCAGCACGACCTGCACCACCGCATCGCGCAGGCGCTCTATCCGGAGACCTCCGACTGACGGCGGCACGCGTTCCCGGGGCTCGGCGCGCCCTGCTCCGGCGGCGCGCCGTGCTCAGCGCGCGGGAAGCATCCGCAGCGCGTCCCGCAGGCCGGTGGGACGCAGGAGGCCCGCCTCGCCGGACCGGCCCCAGCCGGGACCGCACAGCAGCACCGCGCTCCGCGTCCGCGCGCCCCGCATCCCCCAGCGCGTCGCGGCGACGTGGCGGGCCAGGGCCAGGCTCGCCGTCGACCGGGACTGGGACCACAGCACCACGGCGGACGGCCCGGTGCGCCGCACCGAGGCCAGCAGGGCCTCGGCGGGGACGGCCCCGCCGAGCATCAGCGCCGGCACGCCCCGTTCCGCCAGGACCGCCGTGAGGGCCTCGATGGGCAGCGTGTGCTGCTCGCCCGGAAGGCACGCGAGCAGGACGGGCGAGGAGTCCGGCCGGGCCGCCGACGACGACGCGCGCACGTACGAGTGCCGCAGCGTGGCGGCGATGTGCCAGGACAGCAGGTGCTCGACCTCCACGTACCGGTCGCCCGAGGTTTCCCACTTGCGGCCCACCGCACGCAGGGTCGGCATCATCACCTCCTCCCAGGCCACGGCGGGCCCGTAGGCCTCCAGCACGGCCGTGAGCTGCCGCTGCACCGCCGCCGCGTCCAGCCGTACGGCGGCGCGGGCGAGGCCCCGGCACTCCTGGCGCACGTCGCCGAGCGGCAGCCCCGTACCCGAGTGGGAGACCTGCGCGGTCGCGGACACGGCGGCCCGGGCACGCGCGGCGGGGGAGTGCTCGTCGGCCGGAGCCGGGGCCGCCGTGGGCGCGGGCCCCGGAGTCGGACCGGGGGCTGCGGTGTCCGCCGTGCGGGCGTGTTCCTTGGCCGCCCGGGCGGCCTCGGCGGGCGGGACGCCCGAGGCGGTGAGCCGGCACATCTCCTGGACCATCTCGACGTCGCCGTGCGACCAGCGGCGGTGCCGTCCGTCGGGTCGCACGGCGGGGCCCAGCCCGTACCGGCGGTCCCAGGAACGCAGAGTGGTGGGCGAGACGCCCAGCTTGCGCGCCAGGAAGCCCGTGGTCACACCCACGTCGGTGGACTCCGTGTCGGCGTGTGCGCTCACTTCCACCGGGCGTCCCCCGGCGCCGGCAGGGGGGAGATGGTCACAGGTGGCTCGCCTCGATTCGGGGAATGTTCCGGAGCCGGGTGGCGGACACCCGGTGCACTGATCCTTCCGCGTGGGCGCGGGCCACGGATGCAGCCGCTCGGGGGCGGGTGCCCACGGGCCGCGGTCGATGCGGGCCGAGGGACCGCTTCTCCGGGCCCGGTGCAACCGTATGTCCTGTTTGCGGCGAATAGGGGCCATGGCGGCCGGTGAGGCCGCCCTGCCGGTGGGAGCCGGCCGGTCCCTGCCAGGAAAGGACTTCAGCCATGCGGCTGCGCGACGAACTTCCCGTCGACCACGAGCTGGCCACGGTGTACCGCTACGGAGCGGCGTTCTGCGGACTCGTCCTGCTGGTCTTCGGCACGCTGGGGTTCGCCGACCGGCTGTCCCCCTTCGACACCGGGGGCGACAGCATCGCGGGCCTGTCGACCAACGGGGTCCTCAGCCTGATCTCCGTCGTGGTCGGTCTGGCGCTGCTCGGCGGTGCGGTGGTCGGCGGCAACTTCGCCTCGACGCTCAACATGGTCGTGGGAACCCTGTTCGTGCTGAGTGGCTTCGCCCACCTCTTCATCCTGGACAGGGCCGCGAACGTCCTGGACTTCGGGATGACCAATGTCGTCTTCAGCTTCGTGATGGGCCTGGTCGTGCTGACCTTCGGCATGTACGGGCGGGTCTCCAGCAAGCTGTCGCACGACAACCCGTACTGGCGCCGGCGCCACCCGCGCGAGGCGGCCCGCGAGTCCCTCGCGGCCCGGAGGCAGGCGCCCGGCCTGGGCACGTCCGCTTCCGCACAGGGCTCCGGCGCGGCGGCTCTCCCCCCGGGGCCGGTTCCGTCGGGCGGTCGGGCACACGTCACCGCGAGTGGTCCGGTAGCCGTCGCGCCGAGCCCTCCGGGACCCGACGCGGAGAGTGGTCCCGGCCCCCTGACGTCCGGTGCGCTGCCCCGCCGGGGATGAGCGGGTGGTCCCGGGGAGGGCGCGCGGACCGAGTCCGTGCCTCAGGGGCGACGCCGACGCCGCCAACGGACCAGTGGCCTCGGCCCCCCGGACGGGATCCGGTGTCCCGGAGTTCAGGAACCGGGAGGCGAGCTGTCGAGGAGTTCCCGCAGGACGGACTCGGGGTCTCGCAGCACGGACCTGTGCAGGGCCCTGTCGTAACCGTCGTCCCCGAGCAGGGAGCGGGCGGTCGACTCGTACTGCCGGCGCACCGGTCCCAGCTCCGGCGTGCCGCGCTGCGGATGGCCCACGGCGTCCCAATAGTTCTCCCCGGCCGCGTACGCGGCGACAGCGGGTTCGCCCGCGCCCTGGGCGGCGAGTGCCGAGGCGAGCAGGTCCAGGCCGAGGGCGATGCCGAAGCTGTCGCCGATGCGGCGCTTGCCGTCCAGCATCGACCGGGCGTGCCCGGCGGCTTCCCCCGCACGGTCCTCGAACAGTGAGATCAGCGCCAGCTGGTAGTCGGCGTACGAGCGCGTCCACCACTCGCCGCGCGCCACGCAGTCCGCGCGCAGCTCCCCGGCCTCGCGACGGGCCGCCTCGCGCAGCCCCTGCGCGGTCAGGGCGAAGACGCGCACCAGCCGGCACAGCACACGGCCCGCGGAGCCGAAGGGCTCGCCCCCGGCACTCTCCAGGGCCCCGTCGACCACGAACCGCGCGGCCATCGGCCCGCCGCGCAGCAGATGGACCAGTCCCAGGAGGTACGCGGCGTGCAGCACGCCCTCCGGGTCCTCCTGGTGCACGGCCTGACGCTCGCACGCCAGGGCGAGGCGCTGGGCCGCCACATGCTCCCCGCTGAGCACCCGGGCGACGCCCAGGGCCCACAGGGCCCGGGTCCTGACCGGGCCCTGCTCCTCGGACAGCGTCAGCGACTCCTCCAGGTAGGCCGTCGCCTCGCGCAGACGACCGCAGCAGGTCCAGAAGAGGGCGAGCCGGCCGGACAGGTCGAGCGCCCTGCCGGGGGACGTGCTCAGGAAGTGGTCGAGCGCGGCGCACAGGTCTGCGTGGGCGGCGGCGACCCAGCGGTACCCGTCGATCTGCGCGGGTCCCAGCCAGCCCTCGCGCGCCTCATGGCCGCGCTCCAGGAAGTGCCGGGCGTGCCGCTCGGACAGCGACTCGGTCTCGCCCAGTTCGTCCAGCCACATGAGGCCGTACTCCCGCACGGTGTCGAGCATCCGGAAGCGGTCTCCGATACGGGACACGACGGAGCCGCGCTCCAGCCCCGTGAGCGCCGGCTCGACATCCTTCTCGTGCAGCGCCCCACCGGCGCAGACCGCGCGTACCGTGTCCGCGTCCACCGCGCCCCGGAACACGGAGAGCCGGGCCCACAGCAGGCGCTCCGCGGGCTCGCACAGCTCGTGGCTCCAGCCGATGGTGGTGCGCAGGGCCCGGTGCCTGGGCGGGCCGGAGGTGCGCTCCGGCGCGGTGATGTCCAGGCGTGAGCGCAGGTCGTGCGCGACCTCGTCGAGCGTGCGGTGGGCGAGCTGACCCGCCACCAGTTCCAGGGCGAGGGGGACTCCCTCGAGCCACTCGCACAGGCGGGCCGTGGTCGCCGGGTCCCACGGGCCGCCCGGCCCAGACCCGGCCGCGCGGTGGCGGAACAGCTCGACGGCGTCCGTGGCGGTCGGCAGCGGGTCCACGACCGCCCGGTGCTCGCCCTGGACCCCGAGCGGTTCCCGGCTCGTCGCGAGGACGGTCAGCCCGGGGCACTCGCCGAGCAGCCGGTCGAGCAGCGACCGGCAGGCTTCCGTGAGGTGCTCGCAGGAGTCCAGCACCAGGACGACGTCCTTGTCCACCAACCAGGCGCACAGGGCGTCGACCGGAACCGTCGACGAGTGGTCGGCGAAGTCGAGGGCGTCCGCCACGGTGGCGACGAGGAGACGGGGGTTCGACAGCGGCCAGAGGTCGGCCCAGGCGACGCCCCGGCTGCCCTCGCGCAGCACCTGTTCGGCGGCGCGCAGGGCGAGCCGGCTCTTCCCCACGCCTCCGCCGCCCGTCAGCGTCACCAGACGGTGCTGCCGCAACGCCTGCGCGACAGCGGCCAGTTCGTGGTGGCGTCCCACGAACTCGTCCCGGGATTCGGGCAGATGGCTCAGCACTGGATCAGCCTCACTTCGACACCGGTCGGACGCGGCGGGTTGGCTCCCGGTGCGACCGGTTCCGGGCCCCTCCTCGCGGAACGCCACTTGTTCGCGGCACGGTGGGCCCGTGCCGGGCACGGTCACGGCAGGACACCCCGGGCACTCCCTCTCAGCCCGTCGGGGCGGACGTCGGGGGCCGCGACGGGGCCATCGCCCAGCGGACCGCCGAGGTCACGGCCGAACCGAGCGGCCGTACGCACACTCCCTCGACCAATGGCAGCCTCGGCAGCCGGAGTTCGGCAGCCGCCCAGTCCGGCAGCAGGGACACCGCGTTCGCGGCGAGCACGCCGTAGGGGAGGCGGGCGAGCAGCGGTACGGGCGGATGCAGCAGCAGGAAGCGCCCGGCCTCCTTCGCCTCGCGGGTGGCCCGCAGTTCCGGACGGTACGCGCCGAGCCGGTGGGCGAGTTCGGCCGTGCTGAGCGGTGGATCGGGGACGCCCAGCTCGATGGCGATGCGTGCCGTGTCCGCCACGTAGCCGTCGCACTCGTCGTCCGTCAGGGGGCGGAGCCCGTAACGCTGGTGGGCGCGCAGGAAGCTGTCGACCTCGGCGACGTGGACCCAGCCGAGCAGGTGCGGATCGGACGCGCGGTAGGCCTCGCCCGAGGGGGTCACGCCGTGCACCCGCGCGTGGACGGCCCGTACCTGGTCGCAGGCCAGCCGGGCGCTGTCGGCGGTGCCGTAGGTGGTGGTCGCCAGGAAGGTGCTGGTGCGCTGGAGCCTGCCCCACGGGTCGCCCCGGAAGCCCGAGTGGGCGGCCACGGCGGCCATGGCGAGCGGGTGGAGGGACTGGAGCAGGAGGGCCGACAGGCCGCCGATGAACATCGACGCGTCGCCGTGCACCCTGCGGACGGGACGATCGGGCCCGAACCACCGGGGTCCTGGCGTCCCGTGGATGCGGGCCCGGTTGCGCGGGCCGTCGGGTCCCGCGACCCGGGCGAAGAGCGCGCTGCCGAGGCGTTCACGCAGCTCGCCGACGCGGGGTCCGGTCGGTCTCATCGGCGTCGTGTCCTCCTGTGGTTCGGCCGCCGGGGTGCGGGCGTGGCCCGGCCCCGCCCTCGTCCGCCGGGCGGGACCGGGCTCGCGTCCCACCCCCACTTCGGCTCCGCGGGGGCTTTCGGAGGCACCGGTTTCGTACGAGCTGCCCGAGGAGCTGCCCGGGAGCGCGGTCAGCCGGGGAAGCGGCCGGTGGAGCGCAGATGCCGACGGCGCTCCGCGTACGCGAGGTCGTCGCGCCACAGCCGTCCCGCGGCGGCGCGGACGAGGGGGCGCAGCGCCGGCGCCACCGCCCGGGCCACCGCGAAGCCGCGGCGTTCGGAGACGGCCACGACGGCCTCGACGACGGCGGTGCGGGGCCGGCCGCGGTCGTCGGGGCCGAGGGGCGTCGCATGGGTCTCGACGACGGAGCCCTCCCCCTCGCCCTCCACGATGCGCATGACGACCGTGCGCGGCCCGGGGGCGGTGAAGACGGCCCGCACGGGGACCACCAGCCGTCCGGCGACCTTGAAGGACACGTCGACCGCGAAACCGTCCCCGCCCTCGGCCGAGCCGTCGTGCGCGCCCTCCTCGGCGATGTCCTCCTTCCCGGCGGTACCGCCGGTCGTGCCGGAGGCCCTCGCACCGGGTACGTCGACGACCGTCAGGTCGACGAACGAGTACGGGTGGAACCACGCGCCGTGCCATGGATCGAGGCGGTTGGCGACGACGTCCTCGGGCTCGCAGACGCCGATTCCGGTGTAGACGGCCGACACGGACCGCTCCGGGGCGGGTCGTTCGGGCACGAGCGGCGCGGGCAGCGGTCGTTCACCGCCCGCCTCGTCCAGCCGCACCCACACCAGGACCCCGTCGTCGTGCACGGGCAGCGGCTCCCAGCCGGCGAAGGCCGTGCCGTTCAGGGCGAGTCCGTGCCAGTGGCACACGAGCGTCCCGCAGCGTACGGGGCTCTTCGCGAGCGGTGCGCCGAGGTGCGGGCAGACGCCGGGGCCGCCGACGAGCCGGCCCCGCGCGTCGCGCCAGACGACGATCTCCTGTCCGGCGACCGTCCGGGCCAGCGGGCGGTCACCGCGTACGTCGAGCGTGGCGCCCACGACGAACCAGTTGCCCGAGGGACGGGCCTGCGCGCGCTTGAGGGCCGCGGCGATCACACCAGGGCGGGCCTCGCGCCAGGTCGGCCGCTGGCGTTCCCAGGGGACCGGCCTCCTGCGCAGCGACAGGGGGAACCGCCCCGCGGGGCGGCCGGGTCGGGGGTTCACGCGACCTCCTCGCATACCGGCTCCGGCACGGGTCGGACGGGTTGCGCCGTCGTCGCCCGGGGTGGCGGCCGCCGGCCGGCGGGAGCGGCGCGCCGGGCCTCCAGCCGGGCGGCGGTGACGCGGACCAGACCGTCGAGAGCGACCGCGGCCCGGCGTCGGCGCGGCACGACGGACCGGCGGTGGAGCACCGCGTACCCGTCGTCGGCGACCGCGTCGAGGATTCCGCCGTAGAGCACGAACGCCGTGCGGATGCAGGGCCGGGAGACGGGGTCGAGCATGGCGAGCCCGGGCGCCGCCTCGCGGTAGACGCCGCGCGTGAGGTCCTCGAACGCCCGCAGCGCGCGCGTGACCCGGGCGTCGCGGCGGCCGGACTCCCTGCTCCAGTGCAGCAGTTCACGGTCGACGTCGTGGGCGCGCAGCAGGTCGGCCGGCAGGTAGACGCGGCCGCGGTCCAGGTCCTCGCCGACGTCCCGCAGGAAGTTGGTGAGCTGGAAGGCGACGCCCAGGGCGGCGGCGTGCGGCGCCGCCTCCTCGCGCGGGACCACCGTGCCGAGGACCGGGAGCATCTGGAGCCCGATCACCGCCGCGGAGCCGTGCGTGTACGCGCACAGGTCCTCGTAGGTTGCGTAGTCGGTGACGTCCAGGTCGCTGTGCATGGACGCCATGAAGTCGTCGAAGTGCTGGTGGTCGATCGCGTACCGCCGGGCGGTGTCGGCGAGGGCGCGGACCACCGGCTCGCCGCTGCGGCCGTCCCGCAGCCCGCGCTCCAGCTCGGCCCTGAGGGCGGCGAGGGCCGCCGCGCGCCGGGCGGTGGTGAGCAGCGGATCGAGGCCGTCGACGATGTCGTCCGCCCAGCGGGCGAACCCGTACAGCGCGTGCACGGCCGGCCGGCGCTCGACCGGCAGCAGGCGCGTGGCCAGGAAGTACGTCCGGCCGTGCCGGGCGTTGAGCCGGCGGCAGCGCGTGTAGGCCGCGCGGAGCGTGGGGTCGGTGATGCGGGCCGCGTCGAGTTCGCGGTCGGTCATGAGGGCGTCCCTTCGCTCGCGGTACGGGGGACGCGTCTCCGGCGGGCGGAGGGTCCGGTGCGTCCGGTGACCCGGGCTGCGGCCAGCTTGCCGGACAGCAGGACCGTCGGCACGCCGACGCCCGGGGTGGTGCCGCATCCGGCGAGCACGGCGTTCTCCGTGCCGCGCACCAGGTTGCGGGGGCGGAACGGGCCGGTCTGCGCGAAGGTGTGCGCCACCGAGAAGGGCGTACCGGCGGCGTGTCCCCTCGCCTGCCAGTCCGCCGGGGTGACCAGGCACTGCTCCTCGATGGCGGAACCGATGCCGTCGAGTCCGCGCCGCTCCAGTTCCGTCAGCAGGCTGTCCCGGTAGCCGGGTGCCAGGTCGCCCCATTGGGCGGCCCGCGGCCCGATGTCCGTGTTCGGGCAGGGCGCCAGGATGTAGTGCAGATGGCGGCCGGGCGGCGCGAGGTCCGGGTCCGTGGTGGTGGGCCGGGTGATCAGCAGCGACGGGTCGCTCATCAGGCTGCCGGTGCGGGTGAGTTCGTCGAAGGTCCCGTGCCAGGCCGCGCCGAAGGACAGCGTGTGGTGGGCGAGGCCCGGCCAGGTGCGGTCCGTGCCGGCGTGCAGGACCACCGCCGAGGGCGAGTTCCTGAGGGGCCGCGGCCGTAGCGGGACGTGCCCGAGGAGGCGGTAGCTGACGTGCAGGTCCGGGGTGAGGACGACGGCGTCGCAGGGGATGCGTCCGTGCGCGGTGACGACGGCCGTGACGCGGTCGCCCGAGCGCTCCAGCCGGACGACGTCCTCGCCGAGGCGCAGTTCGGCGCCCGCGTCGGTGGCGGCGTCCGCCATCGCCTGCGGCAGCGCGTGCATGCCTCCGCGGGGGAAGTGGACGCCCGCGACGGTGTCCATGTAGGCGATCACGGCATAGGCGGCCAGGGCCCGGGCCGGGGGCACGCCCGCGTACAGGGACTGGAAGGAGAACACCCGGCGCAGGCGTTCGTCGCGCACATGGCGGCCGATGCGCGCGTCGAGCCTGCCGAATCCGCCGAGTGCCGCGAGGCGGGCCAGGTCGGGCGTGAGGAGCTGGAAGGGGGAGTCGAAGTTGGTGTCGATGAAGTGGCGCATCTGGGCCCGGTAGAGCTTCTCCAGCCAGCGCCGCAGCCGCCGGTAGCCGGCCGCCTCGCGGGCCCCCGCGAAGCGTTCGACCTCGGCCTCCATCGCTTCGGCGCCGGTGTGCACGTCGAGGCTGCTGCCGTCGGCGAACCGGGCCCGGTAGGCGGGGTGAAGGGGGATCAGCTCGACCCGGTCGCGCAGGCTTTCGCCGACGGCCGCGAAGGCCTCGTCCGCCAGGTGGGGCATGGTCAGCACGGTGGGGCCGGTGTCGATGCGGTATCCGCCGCGCTCCAGCCGCCCGGCCCGTCCGCCGGGCAGCGGGTCGCGCTCGACGACGGTGACCCGCCGGCCCGCGCCGAGCAGGTGCAGGGCGGCCGAGAGGCCGGAGAGGCCGGCCCCCACGACCACCACGTGGTCCGTGCGCCCGGGAAGTGTCCTGGTCACTGTGCGGCTCCTTCGGAGACGACGGAGAGCAGCAGCGGTACGGGTGCGCCGTCACCGCTGCCGGGCGGCGGGCCGTCGGCCGGACGGGGCACCGGGGGAGCGCCGGCCACGGTGCGCAGCAGGGCCAGCAGAGCGTCCCGGCCCTCGGGCGCCAGCGAGGCCGAGTCGAGGTGCCGCGTACCCCGGAGGACCAGCGTGTCGATCCTGGCCTCCACGGCGGCGCGTGCGCCGGTGCCGACCAGGACGTCCCGCACCTCCGCCTGGTCCCTCTCCGACAGGTCGGCGCGGCCCAGCGAGCGCCGCAGCACCGTCGCGGCCGTCCGGTCCCCGGCACCCTCGGCACGGGCTTCGGCCACGGCGACGAGATAGGTGGGCTTGCCCGCGCGGATGTCGCCCCCGCCGGGCTTGCCGGTCCGACGGGGGTCCCCGAACACGTCCTGGAGGTCGTCGCGGAGCTGGAACGCGATTCCGGCGCAGCGCCCGGCCGCGCACAGCTCGCGGGTGGTCGCCGCGTCCGCGCGGGCCAAGGCCGCGCCGAGCGCGAGCGGCCGCTCGACGGAGTACAGGGCGCTCTTGAGGCAGGCGGCGCGCATCGCGTGGGCCGGTGAGGGCGCCGGGGCGAGCCGGCCCCGGACGTCGAGGTACTGCCCGGCCACCATCTCCGTGCGCATCGCGCGCCAGATCTCGCGCACCCGGCGCGAGGTGTCCGCGTCCAGGCGGTCCACGCAGGTGTCGGTGACCATGTCGTCCGCCCACGCGAGCGCGAGGTCGCCGGCGAGTATGCCGGCGGACTCCCCGAACCGCGCGGTCCGCGGGTCCGGGGCCGCGCCCCCGTACTGCGCGGCGATGTCCGCGTGGAGCGAGGGCCTGCCCCGCCGCAGCCGAGAGCCGTCCATCACGTCGTCGTGGACCAGGGCGCAGGTCTGGATGAGTTCGAGGGCCGCACCGAGGTGCAGGGCGGCGTCCGCCCGTGCCGCGTCCGGGCCGCCGCAGGCCCGCAATGCCCACCAGACGAAGCGGGACCTGCTGCGCCTGCCGCCGTCGAGCGTGAAGCGGGCGACTCGCTCGGCGAGGTCACGGGCGAACCCGGGGTCGAGTCCGCGCGCCGTGGCGACCCTCTCGGCCAGCAGGCGGTCCAGGACGCGGCCCACGGCACCCGCCACGTCCGCGTCGATCGCGCGCGGGTCGCCGGGGTCGGCGCCGGGCGGCCGGTCCGCCGCCCGGGCCCGCGCCGGGGAGTGGTGGACGCCCGGCGGTGGTTCGCCCGCCGGATGGTCCGTCGCCTCGCTGGGGCGCATTCCGGTTCCTCTCGTCGTGATCGGAGGTGGCCCTGTCCCTACGCATTCCTTCTCGGCCGGGGACACGGATGCGCCCAGGGCCGAAGGACGGAGAAGACGCTTCGCGCTTTTCGATGCAGACTCGATGCGAGTTGTTTCACAGGTGCCGTGCTCCGCAAAGTGAAGGGGCCGGATTCGCTCTGAGCGACCGGAGCGTACAGCCCCTCCCGGGGCACGGGCCGGACCGCAACACCGGTCGGCCGCCCCGGGGCAGCGACGGTCCGCACCTACGAGGAGCAGTCACCATGACCGCACAGCAGACCACCGCGCAGGCCCCCGCCGACGTCCCGTTGTGGGCCCCGGCCGCAGAGTCCCTCGCCGACGAGGACCTCGCCGCGGGGTTCGCGGGCGGCGACGAGGCGTGCCTGGCCGCCGCCTACCACCGGTGGGGGTCCCTGGTGCACACGCTCGCACGGCGCTCGCTCGGCGACGCCTCGGAGGCCGAGGACGTGACCCAGATCGTGTTCCTCGCCGCCTGGCGCGGGCGGGACGGGTTCGTGCCCGAACGAGGCACTCTGTCGGCCTGGCTGGTCGGCATCACCCGGCGCAAGATCGCCGACGCGCTCTCCGCGCGGACCCGGCGGGCCGAGCTGGTGGCGGCCGCCGGAGCGGCGATGTCCGTCCGCGCGCCGCGAGAGGCGGACCGGCCGGAAGCCGTCCTCGACCGCGTCCTGGTCGGCGCCGAACTCGCGCGGCTCCCCGACCCGCAGCGCCGCGTGCTGAGTCTGGCCTTCTACGACGACCTGACCCAGACGCAGGTGGCCGAGGTCACCGGCTGGCCGCTCGGCACGGTCAAGAGCCACGCGCGGCGCGGACTGCACCGGCTCGGCCGGTGCCTCCTGGCGGACGGCGTCCAGAGTGACTTTCGGTGACTACGTTGCACAATCGATGCACTGTCGTCGCCAGGTCCTCGAAGGGGTCCTTTTCGGCTCGCTGCATCCGAAAGGACTCTCTGCTTCCGAAGAGGTGATCGGCAGGCCGACACCGGCGCCAGGAAGCGGAGAGGTGAACCATGACCGTGCCGCAGCCCGCGCCGCACCTGTCGCCCGCCGACCTCGCGCAGCACGCCCTCGACGGGGCGCGCACCCCGTGGTCCGCCGAGGCAGTCCGCCATCTCAGGGCCTGCGCGGCCTGCCGGAGCCGCCTCGCGGCCTTCGAGCGGGTGGTCGCCGCCGGACGTTCCACGTACCCGTACGAGGCACTCGTGCCTCCGGCGCCGCGCGTGTGGGAGGCGATCAGCAGCGAGGTACGGGCCGACGCCGCTCCACCTCCCGCGCACCGGCCACCCGCCCCGGCCCCGTCACCGCCCGACGCCACTCGGCCGAACCTGCCCCGTGGCCCGGCGGCGCCTCCCGTGACGCCCACGCACGCGGCACCCGACGCACCCGAGCCGCCCGCGCACGCCGAGCCGCCACCCCGTACGTCCGCGCCCGGTGTTCACCGCCGTGCCGTCGGGCTCGCCCTGCGCCTGGCACCAGTCAGATTCCTGTGCCGCCTCCTGCGCGCGGCGATCAGGCCGTTCCGGCGTCCGGTGCGCGGGCGGCGCGGGTGACGCGGGTGACGCGTCCGGGGCGCGGGCGGCGCGGGTGACACACGCCCCCCTTTCCGGGCTCCCTCCCGCTTCCCCGGCTTCACGGCCTCGGCCTCCTCCGGCTTCCTCGGCCCGCCGGGCATCCCCGTCGTTTCCGTCCCCTCCTTCGGCGTGGCCCGCATCCGTAGGGGCACCCGAAGCGGAATGCTCTCGGCAGAGTTCGTACGGGTCCGACGGAGGGGAGTGAAGCGGTCGTGCTGGAGGCGGACGTCGCCATCGTGGGCGCCGGAGCCGCGGGGTTGTCGCTGGCCCACCGGCTGGCACGTCCCGGGACGGCGGCACGTGGGCCGTCGGTCGTCCTCGTCGACGCGCCACCCGGACCGCTGCGCCCGCCGAGCCGCACCTGGTGCTTCTGGGAGCCGGTCCGCGGCCGGTACGACGCCGCCGTCACCGCGTCCTGGCAGCGCCTGCGCGTGCACTCCCCCTCGGGCGGCCCGATCGAGGGCGACATCAGCCCGCTGCGTTACAAGATGATCAGGTCCGAGGACTTCGAGGCACTCGTCGCCCACGACCTCGCGCCCAGCCGGCACGTGCGCCGCCTGGAGGCGGTGGTCGACACGGTGGAGAGCACCTCCCGGGGCGCCCAGGTCGCCTGCCGTACCGCGGAGGGCCGTCCGGTGGGGGTGAGCGCCCGCTGGGTGTTCGACTCACGGCCCCTCGGCAGCCTCCCGGCCGCCCGCACCACACTGCTCCAGCACTTCCACGGCTGGTTCGTCCGCAGCGACCGCCCCGTCTTCGCCCCGGGTGCGGTGGACCTCATGGACTTCCGCACGCCGCAGCCCGAACGGGGCCTGTCGTTCGGATACGTGCTGCCGACCGGGCGCAGCCAGGCACTGGTGGAGTACACGGAGTTCTCGCCCCGGGTCCTCTCACGGCAGGAGTACGAGGCGGCGCTGCGCCACTACACCGAGGACGTGCTGGGACTGCGCGGCCTGGAGGTCGTGTCCACGGAGACCGGGGTGATCCCGATGACCGACGCGCCGTTCGCCCGGCAGACCGGGCCCTCCGTCTTCCGGATCGGCGCGGCGGGCGGGGCCACCCGGCCGTCGACCGGCTACACCTTCGCCGCGGTGCAGCGCCAGACGCGGGCCGTGGCGCACGCCCTGCGCGCCGGACGACGCCCCGTACCGCCGCCCGCCCACTCCCTCCGCTCGCGTGTGATGGACGCGGTGCTGCTGCGGGCCCTGGACAGCGGCCGGGTCGACGGTGCGGTCTTCTTCGCCCGGCTCTTCTCCCGGGTGCCGATGGACCGGCTGCTCCGGTTCCTCGACGGCCGCACGCACCTCCACGAGGACTTCGCCATCGGCCTGCGCACCCCGGTCCTGCCGATGCTCCGCTCCGCCGCGGAGCTGCCGCACCTGCCCCGCCGGCCCTTCCCCGGATCATGACGAGGCTTCCCCGGGCCCGTCCACGGCCACGTGCGTCCGGTCCGGTGCCGCCCGTCCAGCCCGTCCTGCCCGTCCGGCACCGACGGCCTCTGCCCGGCCGTTCCCGCCCACCCGTACCGCACCGCCCTGTCCGAGGAGAGCGCGTGACCCCTGCGCGACCCCGGGCCGCCTGGCGAAACCCGCACTTCGTGCCCGAGGAGACCGTATGACCCTGCTGCGCGACAAAGAGCTGGCCACGGCGTTCGACCACGCGGCCCGCAGCTACGACACCCTGGTCGCCGCCAACCCCGGCTACCACTCGCATCTGCGCCGTTCCGCCCGCCGTCTCGGGCTGCCGCACGACGGCGCCGGCCTGCGGGTGCTGGACCTGGGCTGCGGAACGGGAGCCTCCACGGCGGCCCTCGCCAGGGTCCTGCCGGGCGCCGCGATCACCGCCGTGGACGCCTCCGCCGGGATGCTCGAGAGAGCCGCCGCCAAGCCCTGGCGGCCCGGAGTGACCTTCGTGCACGCACCGGCGGAACGCCTGGCCGAGGCCGGGGTGGACGGGCACTTCGACGCGGTGTTCGCCGCCTACCTCTTCCGCAACGCCGCCGACCCCGACGGTGTCCTCGCGACCGTCCGCAACCTGCTGGCACCGGGCGGTCGCCTGGCCGTGCACGAGTACACCCTGAGCGGCCGGGCCGGACACCGGGCGGTGTGGAACGCCGTGTGCGGCGGTGCCGTGCTGCCCGTGGCCACCGCACTCGGGGACGGCCGGCTCTACCGTCATCTGCGGCGCAGCGTCGTCGAGTTCGACACGGCGGGGGAGTTCGCCGCCCGCCTCCGAGCTGCCGGATTCGACCGGGTACGGGTCCTCCCGCTGCCCGGCTGGCAGACAGGCATCACGCACACGTTCGTCGCCACCCGCCAGCACACGGCCCCGACCGGCCTGCGGTGAACCCGCGCGTGGCGTACGGGAGACGGACGGTGAGCCGCGAGGAGTGTGCGGGATACGGGAGACGGAAGATGAGCCGCGAGGAGTGTGCGGGATACGGGACATGGACGGTGAGCCGCGTGGGGCGTACGGGAGGTCGATCGTGAGCCGTGCGGGGCGTACGAAGGCCATGGTGACCCGGACCTGGCGCACGGGAGGCCGGCGGTGAGCCGGGTGGGGTGGGCGCGGCCGGGCCGGGACCGGCGGACGCTGGTCGTCCCCGCCGCGCCCGGTGCCGGGCGCATCGGTGGACCCGCGCCGAGCACGGCCGTCGTGGGCGGGGGCATCGCCGGACTCGCCGCGGCCACCGCGCTGGCGGAACGCGGCGTGCACGTCACGCTCTACGAGCGCGAGCCGGTCCTCGGCGGACGCGTGGCCGGCTGGCCCGTGGAGCTTCGGGACGGCACGACGGCGACGATGAGCCGCGGGTTCCACGCGTTCTTCCGCCAGTACTACAACCTGCGGGGTCTGTTGCGGCGGACCGATCCCCGGTTCGAGCGGCTCACCGGCCTTCCCGACTATCCGCTCCAGCACAGCGGCGGCCTGCGCGACAGCTTCCGCCGGGTCCCGCGGACACCGCCGTGGAGCGCGCTCGGATTCGTCGCCCTGAGTCCCGCGTTCGGGGCCCGCGACCTGCTGCGGATGAACCCGGTCGCCGCGCTGCCCCTGCTCGACGTCCGGGTGCCCGACGTGTACCGGAGCCTGGACGGCATCAGCGCCCGCGAGTTCCTGGAGTCGATCCGCTTTCCCGAGGCCGCCCACCACCTCGCCTTCGAGGTCTTCTCCCGCAGTTTCTTCGCCGACCCTGAGGAACTCTCCGCGGCGGAGATGGTCTTGATGTTCCACATCTACTTCCTCGGATCCTCCGAGGGCCTGCTGTTCGACGTGCCCGCGGAGCCGTTCGCCGCCGCCCTGTGGGACCCGCTCGCCGCCTACCTCGCGGGCCACGGTGTCCGGTTGCGCACCTCGACCGCCGTCGAGGAGGTGACACCACTGCCGGACGGCGGATTCGTCGTGGCGACCGCGGACACCGAGAGCCGTCACGACGCAGTGGTCCTGGCCCTGGACACCGGCGGCCTGCGCCACGTCGTTGGACGGTCCCCGCGGCTGGCCGACGAGCCCTGGCGGGAGCGGGTTTCACGGCTGCGCACGGCACCGCCGTTCCTGGTCTCCCGGCTGTGGCTGGACCGGCCGGTGGCCGGTGACCGGCCCGGGTTCCTGGGCACCAGCGGCTACGGCACCCTCGACAACGTCAGTGTCCTGGAGCGCTGGGAGGGCGAGGCCGCCCGCTGGTCGGCGCGCACCGGAGGGTCTGTGGTCGAACTGCACGCCTACGCCCTGCCGGAGAACGCGACGCGTGACGTCGAGCAGAAGCGCCTGCTCGGCCAGCTGCACCGCGTGTGGCCGGAGACCCGGGCGGCGCGCGTCGTGGACGAACGGCACGAATGGCGGGCCGACTGCCCGTTGTTCCCCGTCGGCGGCCACCCGGGCCGACCGACCGTCCGCACCCCGGACCCGGGCCTGGTCCTGGCCGGCGACCTCGTGCGTACGGACCTGCCGGTCGCCCTGATGGAACGGGCGGCGACCAGTGGATTCCTGGCGGCCAACGCCCTGCTGGAGCGGTGGGGCGTGCGCGGGCAGACGCTGTGGACGGTCCCGAACCGGGGCCGGGGCGCCGCGCTGCGGGCCCTGGCCCGACTGGGAGCCGGCTGACCTGGACGCCTGGTGGCTCCGCTTGATCCAATGGCGGATGACTTCGTTCTGGACAGGGCCGCGAGTACGGCTGCGCGCGATCGAGCCCGACGACTGGACGGCCTTCCGCCGCTTCGCCGAGGACGAGGAGGGTCTCGGGGACCTTCTCGACGTGCCCCGCTCCGCGGAGAGTTTCCGCGCCTGGGCCACCGAGCACTCCGCCCAGGGACCCGGCGCGGACTCCTTCCGGTTGGTCGTCGAGGCCGTCGACACGGGGGAGGCCGTGGGCGCGGTCAGCTCGCAGCACGCCGACCCGCGCGCGGGCCGGTTCGAGCACGGCGTGACGATCGGGGCGGAGCACCGGCGCAGGGGCTATGCGGCCGAGGCCGTCGTCCTGCTGCTGCGGTTCATGTTCACCGAGCGGCGCTTCCACAAGTGCCAGGCCAGTGTCCTCGCGTACAACGAGGGCTCCCTCGCACTCCACCGCCGTCTCGGCTTCGTCGAGGAGGGGCGGCTGCGCGAGCACGTGTTCGCCGCGGGCCGCCACCACGACCTCGTCGTCCTGGGCCTGCTGGCACGGGAGTTCACCGCGCTCCACCCGGCGCGTGGACGCTGACGGCGTGGCTGCCCGCTCCGAGGACTGGGAGCGCTTGTCGACGGCATCGGAGAGCGGTGGCCGGCGGGTCGGCCGGCCGGCCGGGGAATGTTGCCGGTGAGCGGTAGCACCGGGGTGATCGGGGCCATTGTCAGTGGCCTCCGGTTGTATCGCCTCATGAGTGTCCACGAAGTGATCCAGCGGCTCCCGGCGCCCGAGGCCGTGCGCGCCCGCTCGAAGGCGCTCGCGATGCTGGACGCCGTCCTGAGCCCGGAGTGGCAGTGGCGTCACTACTCGTACGACGTTCGGTGGGCGCCGGGTGAGGAGATGGCCTCCATGCGGGACGGCTCCGGGAACGACTACGCCGTCGTCTTCTCCGGCGCTGGGGTCTATGCGCAGGCGAACAGCCATGAGTCGCCGATCGCTGCGTCCCGGGCTTCGCCGCCTGCGCCGTGGCCCGGGTTGTTCGACTCGCTTCCCGAGGCTTTCCGTCCGTTCGCGCGGGAGCCCGCGTTCCAGGACCACAACGGTGTCCCTCGGGCCACCGTCTGTCTGTGGCGCGAGCACGGCGACTCGGCGTGGAGGTGCGGAGACGTCCAGGTCCCGGATGGGAGCGACGGTGACGCCGATGGTGCTCTGTGGTTGTTCGGGTTGTTGGCGGAGGACAGGGCCGAGGCCTATCGGGAGTTCGCCGAGGGGTACTACGAGGTGGACCCGCCCGTGGAGGCGATCCGGCATGTGTATGACCTCAAGCCGCTGACAGAGGCGGTCGTCTCGGCCCTGAACCCGGACGCCCGGCTCGAAGATCTGGCTGCGGACATCGCCACGGTCGGATATCCGATGTAGGTGTCGGCCGCGGTGACCGCGTCGCCGGATCCCGTCAGCCGACGGCCTGCTGTACGGAGGTGGCGGCTTCACGCTCCTGCGCGAGCGCGTGCTGCCTGCCTCCCGACCTCGCTGTCAGTGGCCGGTGAGACGATCCTCGGACGGTCGCGCGAGGAGAGACATGGGCACCTGGGACATCGGCCCCTTCGACAACGACACCGCGGCCGACTTCGGGGGCGACCTGGATGACGCGACCTCGGAAGAACGAGCGTCCATGGTCCGCGGTGCACTCGAACGCGCCGCCAGACCTGCGGACCACCTGGACACACCCGACGGGGAGCGGGCGGTGGCCGCGGTTGCCCTGGTGGTCGCCCAGCACTCCGACGGCGAGCCGGCGTGTTCGAACCACGGCCCGTCGAAGCCGCTGCCGGAGCTTCCGGCAGCCCTTCGCACGCTCGCCGTCGACGCCCTGGACCGAGTGGTCTCCGATGCGTCCGAACTCGCCGAGCTGTGGGCCGAAGCCGCGAACGGCTCGAGGTGGCGCCGGGACATCGCCCGCCTTCGTGACGTCCTTGACCCTCCGATCCCGCCACAGGAGGAGGTCCTCTTCGAGATCTGAGCGGTGACCCACAGCCATGGGCCACCGAACAACAGGCGCACGGCAACGGGCGGCGTCCGGACAGCTGGGCTGCCGGGCGCCGCCCGTTGGGGGTACGCGGGGTGGTGCGGAGACGCCGTGCCCGTCGCCTACCAGGCGCTCGGCGGGCGTGCGTGCTCCGCGTCGGGCACGGGGGCGGCAGCGGCGTCGGGGAACTGGGCGGGCCGGATCGGCTGCGCGTTGTTCCAGTCGTTGTCGCCGAGGACGACCTCGGGGTCGAACATCACGATCACGGAGACGATGATCAGGACGACCACGGGACCCGCGACCATGGTCAGCAGGAACGACAGCAGGCTCGCCGAGGACTGGTTGTTCGCGACGGCGTCGGTGACGTGGACGGTGACCGCGGTCATGCCCGTGTAGTGCATGCCCGTCACGGCGACGCCCATGATCGCGCTCGCGCCGACCGAGGCCCAGAGCCCGTGGACCGACACGGCCGCCCACAGCGCCGCGGTCGCGGCGACCACGGCGATCAGGATGCTCAGACCCACGTAGAGCGGGTCGTAGTCGATGCTTCCGTGGCCGCTCATCGCGGCCATGCCCATGTAGTGCATCGCGGCGACGCCGAGGCCGGTGACCGCGCCCGCGGTGCCCAGCGTGGCGGGGCTCGCTCCCCGGTAGCCCACCAGGAAGATGCCGACCGCGACGACCGCGATGGCGACGACCAGGCTCAGCACGGTGAGCGCGGGGTCGTACGTCATGAGTGAGCCCTGGATGGTGAAGCCCATCATCGCGATGAAGTGCATCGTCCAGATGCCGCAGCCGATGGACACCGCGCCGAGCGTCAGCCATCCGGCGCGCCTGGCGCCGGGCGCGCGCCGGAGCATCGATCGGGTCGTGCAGCGCAGACCGAGGGCCGCGCCGAGGCATGCCATCAGATACGCCGCGATCGGCGTGACGGCTCCGTAGTGGAAATTGGACACTGTGTCGCTCATGACACTTCCCCCCTGATCAGGCAGCAGCTCGGCGAACGCCGGCGGCGGACCCGCGCGCGGTCGTGGGCAGAACTCCCCCCTTGGGACCTGCCGACCGGAACGCGGCGCGCAGTGGGCCGACCCTCGGTCGGAGAGCCGTACGGCGGCACGGGCCGCGCCACCGGCGAGGGTGGAACGGACCGGAACGGTGGGCCGGTTGGGCCCGGCTTCCGCCCCTGCGCCGCCTGCGCGACCCGACGTGCGCGACCTCGCGCACGTCGTCCCGTCCACTGCGAAGACGGGTGAGGCCACGATCGGCCAAGGGCTCTTTCAAGCCGCCTGGCCGATATGTTCACCATTCAAGCACAAGTCCACCAGAGTGTGACTCTCCATGGTCATTCACGTTCGAATCGACGCATGGTGGCGCATCGATTTGATCACGGATATGACGGGGCGGGGGCCGGTTCGTCGCTTGGCCTTGGCGCGATCGCATCGGACGGCGTGCAGGCCGCGAATGCCCTCTCCCTGCCGGACGCGCCAGTTGGCCCGAGCGGGCGACGGGCGACGGGCAGGTGCGGGGCGTCTGAAACACGGCAACCTCGGGGCGAGATGTGGCGGATGGGACGTGTGGTGCGCCCGTTGGCTGTCACGTCGTCACACCGTCCCGTCGGTGAACGGCCGACTGGATGAAGCCACGCAGCGACCAACGGACGAATCGATGAACAGCCCAAGTCCCGGTGCCGGCTCCCGAGCTCACGCAGGCTCCCGATCCCACGCGGACTCCCGCCCGGCCGGACGGCCCGCGCAGGCAATCGTCCGCCCGGCCGGCCGGCGCAGCCAACCGCCCGCCGCCCGGCCGACCCAGTCGACCCGTCGGAGCGGCCGGCCCGTCGTCCGTCCGACACACGGGCCGCCGTCGGCCCCGAGGGTCATCTGCCCCTTTGCCGCGGCCCCGCCAGGATCAGGCTCTCGATCGCCTCGTACCGGCTGCGCGCGCGCTCGGCCCTGCGCCGGCCCGAGAGCATGGTGCCGAGCCAGCCGCAGGCGAAGCCGAAGGGGATCGACACGAGGCCGGTCGTCGTGAACGGGAACCAGTTGAAGTCGGCCTCCGGGAACGCGGCCGTCGGGGACCCGGAGACCAGACTGGTGCCGGGCATCAGCAGCAGGACCGCCAGGGACCCGCCGATCAGGGTGCTCAGCAGCCCGGCGCGGGTGAAGCGGCGCCAGAAGAGGCTGTACACCAGAGCCGGGGCGAGGGCCGATGCGCCGACGCAGAAGGACATGGTGGCCAGCGGCTGCAGGCTGCGGTGCTGGATGAGGGCGGCGAGCAGGACCACCGGGCCGCCGACGAGCAGGGCGCAGACCCGGGCCAGCGCTGTCTCGCGCACCGGTGACAGCCCTTTGGCCCGGCTGGCGAACACGTCGTGCGCCAGCGAGTTGGCGCAGGCGAGTGTCATTCCGGCCACCGAGGCCAGCAGTGTGAGGAAGATGGCGGCGGTCACGGTGGTGAAGATCAACGTCTCCGCCCGTGAGATGTCCATCCCGAACGCGGCCCGGGACCCCAGCAGGTAGGCGGTGTGCCCGCGGGGGTCGGCGGCGGTGATCCCCTCACGGCCGACCAGTGCCGTGGCGCCGATCGCGATGACGGTGGCCACCAGTACGAACAGCGCCACCGACGACACCGCCCAGGACATCGAACGCCGCACCTGGCGCGCGCTGCTCGCGGTGAACATCCGCATGGTCACGTGCGGAAGGCAGGCGCCCCCCAGCACGATCGCGAACTGCGTGCTGACCATGTCGATCTCGGGATGCGGTCCCCCCGCGAACTGCAGCCCGCCGTGCAGGAAGTCCGGCCCCGCGCCGCTGCGCCTCGCGGCCGTATTGAACAGGGTCCCCAGGTTCCAGTCGAAGGTCCGGAGGATGAGTACGGACACGACCGCTCCCGAGCCGAGGAGCACGACCATCTTCAGGATCTGGATCAGCGCGGTCCCCTTCATCCCGCCGATGGCCGCGTACGTGATCATCAGGGCGCCCACCGCGCCGATGCAGCCCGTTTTCATGGAGGGGTCGGAGAACCCGAGGATGAAGGCCAGCAACTGCCCGGTGCTGGCGAGTTGTACGAGCATCATCGGGACCAGCGCGGCGATGGTCACCACGCACGCGGTGATCCGCACCGCCCGTCCGGGCATGCGCCGGGCCAGGGCGTCGGCCATGGTGAACCTGCCGGTGTTACGCAGCGGTTCGGCCAGCAGGAACATCAGGAGGAGCAGGGACAGCAGGGTGCTGACCGCGAGGACGAGGCCGTCGTAGCCGCACAGTGCGATGACGCCGCCGATGGTGAGTACGGTCGCGGCGGAGATGTAGTCGCCCGCGATGGCGAGGCCGTTGCGCACCGGGGACAGCGACCGGTAGCCGGTGTAGAAGTCGTCGAGGTCGTCCGAGCCGGGTCCGGTCAGGACGCACAGCAGCAGGGTGATCGTGACGGCGATGGAGAAGGCGACGAGGGACCAGGTCTGCGTGGAGCCGCTGAACTCCGTCATCGCTCCCGCTCCCGCGCGCCGCCGGTCCACGGGGAGTGCCGGTTCACGCGGCGTGCCAGGGGATCGACATGGCGGTACGCGGTGCGCTCGTAGAGGGCCACGGCGAGCCATGCGGCGGGGAGTTGGGAGAGGGCGAGCACGAGGCCCGTCGACAGGCCGCCGACGAGGGGTTCCGTCATGAACCCGGGGCCGACGGCCGAGAGGGCGAGGAACGCGGAGAAGTAGCTGAGCGGGATCAGTGTGGTCCAGCGGCGCTGACGGCGGTACGCCCGGCGCAGGATGCGCAGATCGCGGTGGCGCCCGGTCCACGAGGGGGGCCGATCCGCAGCCGGTAATCGTTCGCCGGGGAGCGCCGGGTCGAGGAGGGAGCGGTCCGGTGAACAGTGGCGTCCGTGGTGGGGGTGAACTGGGTACGCGACGGAGTCGTCGTAGGACATTCCGGGTCTCCTGGCGGGGTTCGGGCCCGACGAACATGGACCGCGCGGAGGTGGGGGGAGCGGCTCGGCCCTTCGCACGCTATTCGGCGGGCCGAGCGCGCGAGGGCTTTCCCCTCAAGTGCCTGGTCGGACCCTGTACGCGGCGCTGACCAGGAGCGTTGTCGCTGTGATCGGCGTGAAGGGCGGGTCCGGAGGGTGAGTTGGGGCGCCTGCGGTTCGGGTCGGCGGGCCGGTGGAACGTCCTGGTCCGGTCGCCCTCGAGGAGGGCGCGAGGGGGGGCGAGGTTGCGGCCGGGCCCGGGAGCGGCGGTTTTCGCGCGACCCCTGTCCGGCATCGCGCGGAAGACCTTCAGTCGTCCTTTCCCGCGCCGGCGGTGGACGGAGAACCGAGGCCCGAGACCGGAGACCGGCGAGACGGAGGGGACGACGGCCCGGGAGAGGGCGTACCGGCCTCCGTGGTGGGCCACGGAGGCCGGAGGGCCGGGTTCCGCGGCGGGTGGGGACGAAGGGGCCGGTGCGGTGTCCGACGCGGGAGGGCGGCGGGCCCGCCGCGGAAGGCGGCCGAAATGATGTGCAGACGGCGACGAACTCCCAGCATGCAATGGTCAATTCAAGCCGTTGTGTTGTCACTTCCATGACAAGCCCATGAGTCTGATGTCACTCTGCTGTCGAACATTCACTGTTCGTTCACACCCCCCAGTACCCCCACCCCCCACTCGCGCGTCACCGCGCCCTCATGTCTCACGCGCCGCCGATATCGCGGGCTCCTCCGTGCGCCGCCCCGTGCCGCGCACCTCCGTGCCCGCTCCCGCTCCGGACCGGCCGCACCCCGCCGGTCCGCTCGTCGCCGGCCCCACCACGGCCGGCTGCCGCAGAAGGAGAAGCCCTTGTCCGTGCACTCTCGCTCAGCCGGCCGGCGCAGACGCGCCGCGGCCCTGGCGCTCACGACCGCGAGCTCACTGCTCGCCCTCGGAGTGACGGCGGGACCGGCGTCCGCCGCACCCGTCGAGCCCGGCCCCTCGAAGATCGTCGCCACGCCGCGCGCAGGTGCCGCCCAGCCCGCGCTGTCGCCCGCCCAGCGCGTCGCGCTCCTCAAGAGCGCCACCGCCGCGGCAGGCTCCACGGCGAAGCAACTCGACCTCGGCGCACGGGAGAAGCTCGTCGCCAAGGACGTGGTCAAGGACGCCGACGGCACCAGGCACACCCGGTACGAGCGCACCTACGCGGGACTTCCCGTCTTCGGCGGCGACCTCGTCGTCCATGTGAAGAACGGCCGGACCACCGTGTCCAAGGCCACCCGCGCGACGATCGAGGTCCCCACCACCACGCCGAAGATCACCGCTGACCGTGCGGCCGCCAAGGCCCTCGCGGTGGGCAGGGCGGCCGACGTGGAGCGCACCGAGGTCGAGGGCGCGCCGCGGCTCGTCGTCTGGGCGGCAGGTCCCAGGCCCGTCCTGGCGTGGGAGTCCGTCGTGGAGGGGTTGCAGGAGGACGGCACCCCCAGCGAACTGCACGTCATCACCGACGCGGCCTCCGGCAAGGTCGCCACACAATACGAGCGCGTGCACACGGGAACGGGCCACGGCCAGTACAGCGGCACGGTCGACGTCGGCAGCACGGCGTCCGGCTCCTCGTACCAGCTCGTCGACGGCGACCGTGCGGGGCACCGCACCTTCGACCTGAACCAGGGCAGCTCCGGCACCGGCACACTGTTCACGGATGACAACGATGTCTGGGGTGACGGAACTCCCGGCAACCGGCAGACCGCCGGAGTGGACGTCGCCTTCGGCGCCGCGGCCACCTGGGACTACTACAAGGACGTCTACGGACGCAACGGCATCCGCAACGACGGCGTGGCCGCCTACAGCCGGGCCCACTACGGCAACGCGTACGTCAACGCCTTCTGGCAGGACTCCTGCTTCTGCATGACGTACGGCGACGGCGCCGGCAACAACAAGCCGCTGACGTCGCTGGACGTGGCGGCCCACGAGATGACCCACGGCGTCACCAGCGCCACCGCGAACCTCACGTACGCCGGAGAGTCGGGAGGCCTCAACGAGGCGACGTCCGACATCTTCGCGGCCGCCGTGGAGTTCCACTCCGGGCTCTCCGCCGACGTGCCCGACTACCTCGTCGGCGAGAAGATCGACATCCGCGGCAACGGAACTCCGCTGCGGTACATGGACAAGCCCTCCAAGGACGGCGCCTCCCGCGACTACTGGGACGCCTCCCTGGGCGGCATCGACGTCCACTACTCCTCGGGTCCCGCGAACCACTTCTTCTACCTGCTCTCCGAGGGCAGCGGGGCGAAGACCGTCAACGGCGTGGACTACGACAGCCCCACCCACGACGGCGTGCCGGTCGCGGGCATCGGGATCGAGAACGCGGGCGCCATCTGGTACCGGGCGCTGACGACGTACATGACGTCGTCCACCAACTACGCCGGTGCCAGGGTCGCGACCCTCCAGGCCGCGTCCGACCTCTTCGGCGCGTACAGCGAGACCTACCTCGCCGTCGCAGCCGCCTGGGCGGGCGTCAACGTCGGCGACCGCATCGCGCTGGGCGTCAACATCGCCCCGATAGCCGACCAGACCTCCGGCGTGGGCCAGGAGGTGTCCCTCCAGGTCGACGCGTACACCACCAACGCGGACGCGACCCTGACCTACGAGGCCACCGGCCTGCCCGAGGGCCTCTCGATCAGCGACAGCGGACGCGTCACCGGTGTCCCGACCACCACGGGCACCGGCGAGGTGACCGTCACGGTGACCGACAGCACGGGCGTCACCGCCTCGGAGACCTTCGACTGGCGGGTGGCGTACGTCTACGCCAACTCGACACGCGTCGACATCCCCGACGTCGGTGCCGCCGTCGAGTCGCCCGTCACCATCACGGGCCGGCCGGGCAACGCCTCGGCGACCACCGAGGTGTACGTCAACATCGTCCACACCTACCGGGGTGATCTGACCGTCGACCTGGTGGGCCCCGACGGCACCGTCTACTCGCTGCTGAACCGCAGCGGCGGCTCCGCCGACAACGTCGACCAGACCTTCACCGTGGACGCCTCCGCGCAGCCCGTCGACGGCACGTGGAAGCTGCGGGTGCGGGACCTCGCGGCGATCGACGTGGGCTACATCCAGCAGTGGCGCATCACTCCGTGACCTGACGCCCGACGTGACGCCCGCCCCGCCGACCCAGGCCGGGGCGGGCGTTCCGTTCGCCACTCGCCGCCTTGTGCCGCAAGCCCCCGGTGACCGGCCGCCCGGCGCCATCCGCCGCGCGTCCGCCGTCCGGGGCCCGTCGCGAGGCTGCCGGCGGACCTCCCCGCGCTCTCGGCTGCGGCCCGCGGACGTCGTGTCCGCAGGTGCCTTCCGGCCGGGGTCCGACACGCGGCGGCGGACCCGGGGCGTGCTACTCGGCGTGCGCGAACACCTCTAGCCTCGACCGTACGAATCCCCCCGGGGCGCGGGCCGCGGCGGGGCCAGCACGTGCCGGGGACGGCGCGAGGAACCGGCCGCCCGGGCGCACCGGTCCGCGCTTGCCGTCCGGTCGGCCGCGGACGCGGGAGACACGGATGTACCACTACGACCTCGGCACCCACCGCCGTACCGTGACGACGTCGTCCGCGGAGGCCCAGACCTGGTTCGACCGCGGGCTGGTCTGGTCCTACGCCTTCCACCACGAGGAGGCCGTGAGGTGCTTCGAGGCCGCCGCCGAGGCGGACCCCGACTGCGCCATGGCCCACTGGGGCATCGCCTACGCGCTCGGCCCCAACTACAACAAGCCGTGGGAGTTCTTCGACGGTGAGGAACTGACGCGGACTGTCGAGCGCACCCACGCCGCGGTGGAGAGGGCGCACGAGAAGGCCGGCGGGGCCACGCCCGTCGAGCAGGCCCTGATCGGCGCGCTGCGGGCCCGGTACCCGCAGGGGGAGGCCGTGGAGGACTGCGCGGTGTGGAACGCGCCCTACGCCGACAGCATGCGAACCGTCCACGAACTCGCGCCCGACGACCTGGACGTGGCCACCCTGTACGCGGACGCGCTGATGAACCTCACGCCCTGGCAGCTGTGGGACCTGCGTACCGGCGAGCCCGCCGAGGGAGCGCGCACCGTCGAGGCCCGGGCCGTGCTGGACCGGGCGCTGGCCACCGAGGGCGGGAACGCTCACCCGGGCGTCCTGCACCTGTACATCCACCTGATGGAGATGTCCCCGGCACCGGAGGAGGCCCTGCCCGTCGCGGACCGGCTGCGCGGCCTGGTCCCGGACGCGGGACACCTCCAGCACATGCCCACGCACCTGGACGTGCTGTGCGGGGACTACCGGCGGGTGGTGTCGGACAACAGCACGGCGATCGCCGCCGACGAGAAGGTCCGCGCGCGGGACGGCGCGATGAACTTCTACACCCTGTACCGCTCGCACAACCACCACTTCAAGATCTACGGCGCGATGTTCCTCGGCCAGGCGCGGACCGCCCTCGACGCCGCCGCGGACCTGGAGGCGTCCGTCCCGGAGGAACTGCTGCGCGTGCAGAGCCCGCCCATGGCGGACTGGCTGGAGGGCTTCCTCGCCATGCGCGTCCATGTGCTGATCCGGTTCGGGCGCTGGGCCGACATCCTCGAACTGCCGCTGCCCGCAGACCCGGTGCTGTACTGCGTGACGACCGCGATGGTCCACTACGCGCGCGGTGTCGCCCTCTCGGCCACCGGTCGGATCACCGAGGCGGAGGCCGAACGCGAGCTGTTCCGCCGGGCGGTGAGCAGGGTCCCGGAGACGCGGATGCTGTTCAACAACACGTGCGCCGACATTCTCGCCATCGCGTCGGCCATGCTCGACGGCGAACTGGACTACCGCAAGGGCGACTTCGACGCCGCGTTCGCCGCACTGGAGCGGTCGATCGAGCTCGACGACAGCCTTCCCTACGACGAACCCTGGGGCTGGATGCAGCCCACCCGGCACGCCTACGGGGCCCTGCTCCTCGAACAAGGGCGGGTCACCGAGGCGGAAGCGGTCTACCGGGCCGACCTGGGACTCGACGACACGCTGCCCCGCCCCTCGCAGCATCCCGGCAACGTCTGGGCCCTGCACGGGTTCCACGAGTGCCTCGTCCGGCTGGGCAGGACGGGGGAGGCACAGATCGTGGCCCAGCAACTGAAGATCGCCACCGCGCTGGCCGACGTACCGATCGAGGCGTCCTGCTTCTGCCGCCTGGAAGCCGTGGGGGGAGTGGAAGCGGCGGCGGAGAAGGGTTGCTGCTGAGGCGGCGACCCGAGGCCGGTCGTCGTCGTCGACGGAGTCACCGAGCGTGCGGGGGATGAAGTCGGTTGCGCCGTCGGTGGGTTCGGCCCCGCGGACTCCGCCGGGGCCGTCGGCCCCTCGGCTGTTCCATCGCCAGGACGTGGACACCAGGCCGGTGCGTGCCGCGCATGCCGAGCCGCACCGGCGGTCGGCCCCGTGATGTCCCGTTCACCGGGTATCTCCCCCGTGGGTGCCACCTCGTCGTCGGACCGTCCGGTTCCAGGATGGTCGGGGCGGCGGACCCGCCGGAGGAAGCCGTCGCCCTGGCCGCCGTCGCCCTGGTGGCGCAGTCGGCCCGGACGGGCCGCCCGCAGGCAAGTTCCCGGGCCTGTCGGCGATTGCTTATTTTGTGCGCATTTGCGCGGAAACTGCAGGTGGGCTCGTTTGACAGGTCGCGGTCCGCCCTTCATCATCATCGTCATTCTGCTAGTGAAGTGATGAAAGGGTTTGAGGCCGTGGAGTTCCGCATCGACAGACGGAACGGGATCGCCGCGTACCAGCAGATCGTCCAGCAGACCAAGCAGGCTCTGCGGCTGGGCGTCCTCACGCCCGGAGACCGGTTGCCAACCGCCAAGGAAGTGGCCGAGGCCTGCGCGATCAACCCGAACACCACGTTCAAGGCCTACCGGGAGCTGGAACGCGAAGGCCTGGTCGAGCTGAGAGCCGGCCTGGGGACTTTCGTGCGCAGGTCACTGGCGCGCCCTCAGGCGGGTGCCGACTCCCAGTTGCGTGGCGAGCTCGAGGGGTGGATGGCACGGGCGCGCGAAGCGGGCCTGGAACGGGACGACGTGAGCGCGCTGGTCGCGTCGGTCCTGGAGAAGCAGTACGCCGCTGCCGGGGCCGTGGGAATTGTGAACAGTCAGGAACCAAGGAGCATCAGTGAGTGACGCCAGGAACGCCATGGACCTCGGGGGACCACCCGAGGAGTCGGCCATCGAGGCCTACGGCGTCAGCAAGAGGTACCGCCGGGGCTGGGCCTTGCGGGAGTGCTCCTTCCGTCTGCCGGCGGGCAGGATCTGCGGGCTGGTGGGACCCAATGGGGCGGGAAAGACCACGCTCATGGCGATGGCCGCCAACTTGCTGGAGCCGACGAACGGCTCCTTGAAGGTGTTCGGCGCAGCACCGGAGTCCGCGGAGGCCGGCAGGCGCACGGCCTTCCTTGCCCAGGAGAAGCCGCTGTTCCGCCGCTTCACGGTGGCCGAGACCCTGCGGTTGGGCCGCGAACTGAACCCCGGCTGGGACCAGCAGGCCGCCGAGAGCATCGTCCGTGCGGGGGACGTACCGATGCACGCGAAGATCGGCACGCTTTCAGGAGGGCAGCGGACTCGTGTCGCTTTCGCCCTCGCCTTCGGCAAGCGCCCCGACCTGCTCATGCTCGACGAACCGATGTCGGACCTGGATCCGCTGGTGCGGCACGAACTCATGGGTACCTTGCTGGCCGCGGCCGCCGAGCGCGGCACCACCGTGCTGATGTCGTCCCACATGCTCAGCGAGCTGGGCGACGTCTGCGACTTCCTCCTGGTCATCTCCACGGGCGGACTGCGCATGGCCGGTGACGTGGACGAGATACTCAGCGCCCACATGCTGCTGCAAGGTGTGGACAACGCCCCTGGGCAGGGCCGGAACCCATCTCCGGAGGTCCCGGCGGACCTCGCCCGTCATACCGTCATCGAGTACCGCACCAGCGGTCGCCAGGCCAGCGCCCTCATCCGCCCCGACGGTCCGGTGAGTGACCGGTGGCAGAGTCACACGCCGCACTTGGAGGAGCTTCTTCTGTCCTACCTGCGCTGCCCCGACGCGCCGGCGCTGATCAGTCCCGGAGCCCAGGTCCCTGGCCGTCTCCACGGCTCCGAGACGGAAGCGGCATGAGCAACGTGACGAGTACACCGATCGACATGAACCGGACCGCTGCACCCGCAACGGCCCCCAAGCGTTCCCGGGGCCCGCGGCTCACGGGCGTTGTCTGGCTCACCTGGCGACAGCATCGCGCCGCCTACTGGACCATCCTGGCCGGCGCCGCCTTCTCGGTGTTGTGGATGACCATCCAGCGGGCCGACCTCATCGACTTCCTCACCATCCATGGCTGGCCCGGTGAGTTGTCCGCCGACTGGGTGCAGGGAGCGGGCACTTACAGCGCCATGTTCAACAAGGTCGGCCTGGGCCTCGGCTTCATACCCCTTGTACTCGGCGTCTTCCTCGGTGCTCCGCTGCTCGCCGGCGATCTCGAGAGCGGTACGGCCAAACTGGTCACCTCGCAGACCGTCAGCCCCAACAAGTGGCTGGCCGCGAAGCTCGGCATCAGCACAGTGGTTGTCGTCGTATGCATGACCGCGATCTCCCTCGTCTTCGGCTGGTGGTGGGCCCCGGTCAAGGACGAGAACAACATTCTGGACTGGACCGCCGGTGCCGCGTTCGACAACACCGGCTTGGTGCCGGTCGCACTCACGCTGTTCACCGTCGTGGGGGGTGTCGCGATCGGTATGGTGCTGCGCCGCACACTCCTCGCCATGGTGGTCACCTTCGTGTTCGGCGTGGTCGTCCAAGTGGTCTGGGCCATGAACCGGTTGAACCTCGGCCAGGTCGTCACGCGGACGACGGACAAGGGCGTGGACGGCTCGTCCTTCCCGAAGGTGCCGTCCGGGTCGTTGCAGCTCGATCAGTCCTACGTCACCGGCGCGGGGGACACGCTCGGTACGAGTACCTGCGTGCATGCGGCTTCGAAGGAGGCCCGTGCGGTCTGCCTGGAGAAGGCCGACATCGTGGGGTGGTCGGTCGACTACCTGCCGATGTCGCAGATGAGCGGCATGCAGTGGCTCGGGTCGTCGATCCTTCTCGGGATGACTGCCGCTGTCGCCGGGTTCATCTTCATCTGGACCCGCAAGCGACTGGTCTGACCCACGAGCAACTGGTCTGACCCACGAGCCCTGGGCGGCCGGACCTGAGGAGTCCGGCCGCTCCGCGGACGCGGTCACACTGTCCTGAGCCGGCCGCAGCTTTCCCATGAGAGGCAGGCCCGGGGCACCTCACCTCGTGTCGGCCGCGTTCAGCTTGTCCAGGACGCTGACGGTGACCGCCGCGTAGAGGACATGCGGGACGATGTCGGAGATCCAGTCCGCGACGGACCACGTTCGTGGATCCGAGATGCCGAGGAGCGCAATCGGTGCGTTTGTCGCGATGAGTGCGCCGACGGAAGCGGTGACATAGCGGGATGTCGTGGACGGGTGCCAACCGGCCGCCTGAGCCGCCGACAGTGCCACACCCATTCCCAGTCCGACGGCGAATCCTGTCAGGGGTCCGAGTCCGGCGATCCGGTTTTCCAGAATCTCGCCGTGACCGGGAATGCGGACATGCAGCTTCTCGGCAATCGTGCGTGCTGTCACCTCTGGTGTTGTGCTGACGGGCCGACCCCTGAGCACAATGTCTGTATAGCCTGCAATGTTGAGCGCTGTCGTGCCCACAGCCCCGGCAGCGGCTCCATTGAGGAGCGGTCGCATCACGCTGCTCATGCGCGATCCTCCTACCAAGGAGATCCGTTTTCGATTACGTAGCCGTGCACTGGTCGCGGCGCCACACCCGGCGCACGTCCCGTGCTCTCTCAGGATTGATGCGTGCGCGCCGTCCATGGTCGTGCGGAGTGGTTCCTGCGGGTTCGATCACCGTCCGGTTTCGCGTACTTGCACCTGTTGGAGCAGCCAGCCGTTTCCGTCCGGGTCGCTGAACGTCGCGAACGAGTGGTAGCTGGGACTGTGCGGGTCGGGGCCTTCCACCTGCACTTGGTCGCCGGTGTCGTAGACGCGGTGGAAGATCTCGCTCACCTCGACACCTTTGCTCGTCAGCCAAGCCCGGGTTGTGGCTATGTCGCGCACAACCAAGTAGGTGTTCTGGGCAGATCCAGCTGCTGCGGGTGTTACCTCGCGACCGAATTGGATTGAGCACCCCGAGCCAGGAGGCGTGAATTGAACGATCCGGTATCCGCCCGGTTTTGCCTCATAGTCCGCGTCAAGCCGCCATCCCAGACTCTGATAGAAGCGAAACGCACGGTCGACGTCGGTCACCGGTATCGTGACGACCTCCAGATTCATGTCCATGGCTGCCGCTTCGTCTGATTCCTCTGTTCCGTTGAGGGCTGCGATACCCATAGCGGCCTCCTGTGCCGAATCTCATCGGATGCGTGGCATTTGGCCCCCGGCAACCAGCAGGACAGAAATCCAGGGATGGCATGTCACGTCGGCTGCTCAACGCGAGTGGTCGGTGCCGGGTCTGCGAAACGCGGTTTCAAGCGTACGCTCGCGGACCGTCTTCTGCTGCTCGTGGGTGATCCGTTGAGTGGGCCGCCGCAGGTACGTCGGCCCACTGGCCGCCAGGGCGGGCCCCACCCCTGGCCGTACGCGTGCCGGGGGGAACTACGGGGCCAAGGCAGGCGACTTCGTGTCACGGTGAGGAAGAAAGCCGTGCGACCCCGGAGCCAATGGGAGAATCCCACATGCCTGCAAACCGCCAGAAGACAGAAATACGTCCGTTCTCGTTCTCCTTTCCAGAAGAGGAAATCGATGACCTGCGTGCACGTATTCAAGGGACTCGCTGGCCCGACAAGGAGACGGTGGACGATCCGTCGCAGGGTACGCAGCTCGCCACGATTCAGGAGCTTGCCCGCTACTGGGGGGCGGACTACGACTGGCGCAGGGCCGAAGCCAAACTGCGCGCTCAGCCGCACTTCATCACCGAGATCGACGGACTTGACATCCACTTCATCCACGTCCGCTCGAAGCATGAGAATGCCCTGCCGCTCATCATGACCCACGGCTGGCCCGGCTCGATCATCCAGCAGCTGGCGATCATCGATCCTCTGACCAACCCCACGGCATACGGCGCGGACGCCGCGGACGCCTTCGACGTCGTAATGCCGTCCCTGCCCGGCTTCGGCTTCTCGGGCAAGCCGACCACCACCGGCTGGGGACCAGAGCGCATCGCGCGTGCCTGGGCCCGACTGATGGAGCGCCTCGGATACACGCGCTACGCGGCCCAGGGCGGCGACTGGGGAGCGATCATCACGGAGTTGATGGGAGTGGAGGCGCCTCCGGGCCTGGCCGGGTTCCACACGAACATGGCCGGAGCGGTTCCGCCCGAGATCGACCAGGCGCTCGCCACGGGCAGGCCGGTACCTGCCGGCAGCGATTTCACGGAGGAGGAGCAGCGGGCCGTCGAACAACTCACCTCCATGTACGCACACGTCCACTACGCGTACCTGATGGCATCACTGCCTCAATCACTGACGGCTCTCGCGGATTCTCCTGTCGGCCTGGCTTCCTTCATGCTCGAGCCCGGTCTGGAACTGATACCTCGGGCGTTCGGCGGAGATGGAGACCGTCTGACACGAGACGATGTACTCGACAACATCACGTTTTTCTGGATGACGAACACGGTGATTTCCGCCGCCCGTCTCTATGCGGAGAACACCACGTCGTTCTTCGGGGCCAAAGGCGTCACCCTGCCGGTCGCAGTGAGTGTCTTTCCCCGTGAGCTCTACGAGCCGCCGAAGAGTTGGGCGGAGAAGGCGTACCCCAACCTCATGCACTACAACAGGCTTCCCGCGGGTGGGCACTTCCCGGCTTGGGAACAGCCGGAGCTGTTCGTCGAAGAGGTCCGTACGGGACTGCGACCACTTCGCCGTTCGAACTAGCCGAAGGTGAAGGCGTATGCCTGGGCGCCAGGTTCGTCGAACGTGACCTGGAGCGTTTGAGCCTGCACCCTGCCGTGGGTGCGGACCAACTGGTAGAGGCGGCTCTCGTCAAGCAGGCCCTCACCGTCCGCGTCGACGTCTGTGCCATGTGATCGGCCGGGCGCTTTGCCGTTGAGGGTCACGCGGAACTTGATGGGCTCGGAGGCCTCCCTGGCCAGCACGAGGTGAGCGTCCCGGGCCTGGAAACGGCAGGCGATGCCGCCGTCGGCCTGGTCGAGCAGGACATGCTCCCTCCTGATTGTCCACGTGCCGGCGAGAGCCCAGTGGTTCGGATTCAGGTGCTCAGGCATTTCGTAGGCGCGCGGGGTGTTGAGAACGAAGCCGCCGGGTGCTTCGAAGTTCTCCGTGCGGATGAAGCCGAGGTAGGTCTCCGGCGTCCGGAGGTGGGCCCAGTCGGCCTCGGCCTCCACCCCGCGTCCCTCGGCCGGGACGAGCCGGCGTTCGATGCCCAGCAGTTGCTGGATGACGCGCTCGGATTCGGGGTAGTGCCCCTCGCCGAACTGGTGGTCGCGGACCTTGCCGTCGGCGTCGATCAAGTAGAGCGCCGGCCAGTACTGGTTGCCGAAGGCCTGCCAGATCTTGTAGTCGTTGTCCACGGCGACGGGGTAGGTGATGCCCCGGGCCGCGAGCGCCCGCTCCACGTGGTCGATGCCGTGCTCGAACGAGAACTCCGGTGTGTGGACTCCGATGATGATCAGCCCGTCATCCCGGTAGGCCTGCGACCATGCGCGGAGGTAGGGCTGGGTGCGCAACCAGTTGATGCAGGTCAGCGTCCAGAAATGTACGAGCACGGGATGCCCGCGCAACTCGCGGGAATGAAGCGGCTCGGAGTTGAACCACTGGGTCGCCCCGTCGAGCGAGGGCATGTGTGCACGCTCAAGCACATTCATTTCACGCGTCCCCTTTGTCGGCGACATGGTGCTGCCCCGTCCACGATGGGTCACTCCGATCCATGTCGCCCCCGGGAAACCCCCGGGGGCGCTCGGGACCCGGCCGACCCTGGGGACGTACGACCTGCGCGCGGCCGGTCTCCGCCCAGGGCGAGCTCCGACGACGGCTCCACACCATGGGCCGTGACGTGCCCCGCCATCCGGCACACCGAGAAAATCGCGTACTTCGACAGCTCGTACGATCAACGCGTGTGGTGCGGAGTGCGGGGCGGTGCCGTCTTTCGGTGAAGTTCCGCTGTACTGGGCAGTGCCGCCTCGATGCCCCTGCGCCGATTGGCGACGCCCGCCTCGGAAGACTTGACCGTGAACGGTCGGTGGCTCAGCTTTCGGATTTCGCAGGCATAGGCGGATCTCCCTACTGCCGCCGCTGGGGACCGCGTCGGCAACCAGTCCAGGTTGCTTCAGGCGGTGTGTGCGTCGCCCCAGGGGAATCCACCGGGGTGCAGGTACGGGATCCGGCTCCCGGTGCGGGCTGCAGTCAAACTACGCGCGTCATTCGGTTGGCAACCCTTCATGTGGGATGAAGGTCGAAAAATCCTAAATCATGATAATGTGCAACTTTGGTCACTTTTCTGGAGATGCGCTGGTTCCTGTGCCTGGCGAACACCTCCTGAGGCGGAGGCCAAGAGAGAGGCACGCGTGATGTCCTCACCTGGTCGGCGCGCCTCTGACACCGCAGGCAGGGAAGATTGGGTCATGGGCGACTTCGCGGTCAGACCACTGCCCCAGCTACTGGGGCGAAGGGATCAGCTGGCCCTGCTGGACGACGTATTGAACGGAGCGAGGGCCGGCAAGAGCGGTGTTCTCGTCCTTCGCGGCGAGGCCGGCATCGGCAAGACCGCACTGCTCGATGCCGTAGGCGTCCGGGCCGTTGGATTCCGCACCACGGGCGTCGCAGGCGTCGAGTCGGAGATGAGGCTGCCGTTCGCCAGCCTCCACCAGTTCTGCGCACCGTTGCTGGACCGGATCCAGGACCTTCCCGCACCGCAGCATGACGCGCTGTCCGTCGCGTTCGGGCTGAAGGAGGGCAAGGCCCCCAACCGGTTCCTGGTCGGCCTGGCGGTGCTGGGCCTGCTGGCCGGTACTGCGGGGGACCATCCCCTGCTGTGTCGCGTGGACGACGCCCAGTGGCTCGATGACGATTCCATGCAGGTGCTGGCGTTTGTCGCCAGGCGACTGATGGCCGAACCCGTTGCCCTTCTCTTTGCCCTGAGAGAGCCGGAAGGACGTCAGTTGACCGGCCTGCCGGGGCTGGTCGTCGAAGGGCTCAGTGAACCTGACGCGCGCGCCCTGCTGGCATCGGCCGTCCGCGTCCCGTTCGACCCGGTTGTCAGGGATCGCATCGTCGCTGAAGCCCGCGGCAACCCGATGGCTCTCCTGCATCTGCCGAACGCACTGACACCCGCGGAGCTGGCCGGTGGTTTCTGGCTTTCCGCGGGCCACCCCCTGGAGAGCTACATCGAGGACGCCTTCCACCAGCAGTTCCGGGCACTTCCGCAGTACAGCAAGCAGCTTGTACTGACTGCCGCAGCCGAACCGACCGCGGACATCGGACTGTTGTGGCGCGCGGCTGCTCTGCAGAGCATCCCCAGGGACGCCGCAGCCCCGGCCGAAACCGCAGGACTTGTCGAGTTCGGCATCAAAGTACGGTTCCACCACCCCCTGGTTCGATCCGCCATCTACCGAAAGGCATCCGAGCCCGACCGGCGGGCGGCGCACCGGGCGCTGGCAGAGGCCACGGACTCCAACCTGGACCCGGATCGAAGAGCCTGGCATCGCGCCCATGCCACCGCTCAACCCGATGAGGATGTCGCCTCCGACCTGGAACGCTCCGCCGACCGCGTACGAAGCAGGGGAGGCATGGCGGCAGCATCCTCCTTCCTGCAGCGGGCAGCCCAGCTGACGCCCGATCCCGTACTCCGTGCCCCGCGCGCGCTGGCCGCCGCTCAGATCGAGATTGAGGCAGGCGGATCCGACCAGGCCCACAACATGCTGGCCGCCGCGGAATCCTGCCCTCTCGATCCACTGCAACGCGCTCGGCTCGAGCGATTGCGTGCCCGCCTCGTGTTCGCCCGGGTTCGAGGGGCCGACGCACCTGGCCTCCTGCTTGAAGCAGCGCAACGGCTGGTCCCCCTGGACACCGACCTTGCCCGTGACACCCTGCTGGAAGCCCTCGGCGCCGTCGTCTTCGCCGGCCGCCTCGCGGAAGGCCCCGTGCAGCGAAAGGTCGCCGAGGCCGCCCGAACAGGGCGTCCGCCGAAAATGGTGCGTACCGTCGATGTGCTCCTGGACGGCATCGCCTCGTTGATCATCGATGGCTTCGCCGCCAGCGCAGATCTGCTCAAATACGCACTGGACGCTGTCCGGGAGCAACAGAAGTCCGGTCCGACAGAGGACGAACGCTGGCTCTGGCTGGCGTGCCCGGTGGCGCCCGGCCCTCTCGCACCGGAACTGTGGGATGACGAGGCGTGGCACGAGTTGGGGATCGGCGCTGTCAGGATCGCCCGGGAAGCGGGGGCGCTCGCCGTCCTCCCCATGGCACTGAACTACCAGGCGTGCTTCCACACCTACGCCGGCGACTTCGCCACAGCAGCCCATCTCATCGACGAAGCAAACGCGATCTCGGAGGCCACGGGCAGCCTTCCCGTGAGCCAGACAGCGCTGCTGCTGGGTGCCTGGACCGAGAAGGAACCGCAGGCATTGGAGATCATCCAGACCAGTGTCAAGCAGGGCAGCGAACGCGGTGAAGGACGCACCCTCGGGCTGGCCGAGTACGCGACCGCACTGCTCTACAACGGCCTCGGCCGCACTGAGGAAGCCCTGGCGGCCGCGACGTGCGCGTGCCAGTACGAGGACCTCGGCTTCTTCGGACTGGCTCTGGTCGAACTGGTCGAGGCGGCCTCCCGGAGCGGCCACCCGGACATCGCTGCGGCCGCGCTGGGCAAACTCACCGAACGGACGAAGGCCGGCGGTACCCCATGGGCCCTGGGCACAGAGGCCTACTGCCGGGCACTTCTGAGCGAGGGGCCGGAGGCCGAAGCCCTCTACCGGACGTCGATCGATCATCTCGAACGATGCCGGATCGCTGTGTACCTCGCCCGGGCCCGCCTGCTCTACGGCGAGTGGTTGCGGCGAGAGAGCCGGCGCCAGGAGAGCCGTACTCATCTGAGTTCTGCCTACGAGGCGTTCAGGGTGATGGGAGCGACCAGCTTTGCCGAGCGCGCGCTGAGGGAGCTCACGGCCACCGGTGCGATCGCGGGCAAGCGTGCCGTCGGCATCGACGGGAACCTCACCAGCCAGGAAGCCCAGATCGCCAGGCTGGCTGCGGACGGCCATACCAACGGAGAGATCGCGGCCCAGTTGTTCATCAGCCCGCGGACGGTGGAGTGGCACCTCGGCAACGTCTTCGCCAAGTTGGGCGTCAAGTCCCGTCGCCACCTGGAGGGCGCCTTCCCCGCCCCGCCACTCGACACCGGAGACTGACATCCTCCCCGTCCTGGACGGGCGCTGTGTCAGCCCGGGTGCTGTCCCGACCTGCGCTTCGCGGGTTGTGGTCTTCGCCTGTCCGGCGGCGGCCTTGCGCTGACATGCAGGATGCCGGCACCGTGCACGCTGCGTAGACTCGAATACGGACACTCGCTCAGGTTCGTGGGGGGCGCCCGTTGCGCCGGCGGCCAAGCACCCGTGCCGGCCGCTGCTTTCGTGTCCCTCAGCATCGCGTCGTTGTCGACGCATTGGACGTGAGGTTCCTCATGACCACGCCCCGAGACCTGCTGTTCGTCGCCCTCGAAGCCGAGGCCGGCCACCCCGTGCAGATGGGAGAGGTGTCGCTGGCGCTCGCAGGGGCCGAGGTGATCGACTTCCTGAAGAGCCCGACCATCCGCTTGGACGCCGGCCGCATAGTGCCGGGCCACTTGCCGACACCGGCGGATCGCTTGCTGCTGGAAGCTGCGGCCGCACTCGTCATGACCGAGCCGTACGAGTCGGTCGGCGACTGGCTGTGGCGCAGAGGCGATTCCCTGGCCGAGACCTACGTGGCCGCCTTCGAGGCGGAGGGGCTCGTCGTCCAGCAGGGCCGGAAACGCTTCCGCCTCCGGGACGGGCAGGCCGTTCTGGTCGATTCCCTTCCTCGCCGCCAGGCAGCGGAACGCTGGGCGTCCGCCGAGCCCGTCCTCGTCGCTCTTGCCGAGAGCCTCGGTATCCACAGCAACCAGGATGGAGACGCCCCGGAGATCGCGGACTACGCAGTGGAGACGGTGCTCGCCGCTGTCAACGGCGCGCTCTTGGAACTCGATGCCGAGCGCCGACGGCGAAGTGTCGAAGGGGCCGCGTTCGACAACCTCTGGCGCAGCCCCGAATGACGTCTCATCTCCTCCCACGCGCCGCCGGGCCCTGGCGCCGGTGCTTCGTCACACAAGGTCCTGCTCCGATGCCGCGAGCACGGGCCGGCCGGCTCCCTCATGCGAAAGGTGCCCCCGCGACCATTTCGACGCCGCACTCGCCCGAGATCACGATGACCTCTGCTGCCCGTGGCCATGCCCCGCAGAGAGAGGTCAGAAGGCCGCGTAGTGCACCGGCCGACGGCAGGAACGAGACCTCAGATGCCCAGCATGGACCTTTTCGCGCTGATCGATGAGAGCGGCCGCGTGATCGAGTGGGGGCGTCCGGCCGAGGAACTGTTCGGCAGGGCCGCCGAGGACGCCATCGGCCGTCCCGTGACGACCCTCATGTCCGAACTCGCGGCTGAGGGCCCGTGGGGACGAGAGGGCTCCCAGGACGGCACCTCGGTGCTGGTCAGACCGGTGCTGCGCGACAACTCGGTCCTCTGGCAGGTCCTTGCCGCGGCAGACAGTCCGTCCCGGCGGGGCGAGGCGATTCTGAGTGCTCTCTTCGCGCAGTTCCCAGTGGGACTCCACGTACTCGACGAGCGACTGCGTGTGGTCCGGGGGAGCGCGATGTCGAGCAGTTGCTGCTACGAGCCGGCGGAACACCTGGTGGGCAAACACTTCACCGAGGTGTACAGCTTTGCGGATCCCCTGGAAGAGGGCGTCACGGCCCGACGGGTCCTGGAGCACGGGGAACCGGTGGTGAAGCGGATCGTCCGAGGTGCCCACCGGCCAGGACGGTGCCGGCGTCGCATCTTCTCGGTTTCCTACTTCCGATTGGAGGACCCGGCAGGAAGGGCGATCGGCCTTCTCATGGCCACCGCCGACGTCACCGAGCATGAGAAGTCGGAAGAGCGCCGGGCCATTTTGGACAAGATCCGCACGCAGGTGGGGCCCCAGCCGACAGTCGGCACGGTGTGCCGGGATGTCGTGGACGCGATCGTGCCCGCGTTCGCCGGCGCGGCTGTCGTCGACGTGGTCGAGGCCATAGTCCGCGGAGAAGAGCCGCCGCTCATTCCTGCCCAGCAGGACACTCCGCTGCGCCACGCAGCCTTCCAGGGGGCCGTCTCACCGATCCCGGTGGGGGACGTGCGGCCCCTGCCTTCCGGAACCCCCTTCTCAGGCGTTCTGTCGGACCTTCAGCCGCGCCTCATCCGCCTGGATGAGGACAGTTCGTGGCTGGCCGCCGACGCGGCCCGGGCCGATCTCATCAACCGGTCCGGTGCCAATTCCTTGATCGTCGCACCGCTGTCGTTGCACGGCCGCGCCTTGGGAGTCGTCACCTTCTACCGCGACCGGCGACAGGATTCCTTCGACGAGGAGGATTTGGCGGTTGCGTCTGCTGTGTGCGCACATGCCGCCCTCTGCATAGACAACGCCAGTCGCTACATGCGTGAGTGGGTCGTCGCTCTGACCGTCCAGCACAGGCTGCTTCCGGAGCACCCGGCAAAGCAGGCCAGCTTGGATGTCACCCACCTTCACGTTCCCGACCCGGAAGGCGGGGGCGCCTGGTACGACGTCATCGACCTGCCGGGCGCACGGACCGCGCTGATCGTCGGCGAAGTCACAGGCCGGGGCATCACCGCAGCCATCACGATGGGGCTGCTGCGGACCGCCATCCATACCCTCGCAGCCCTCGATCTGCAGGCCGACGAGCTGCTGGCCCGTCTCAGTGACACCACGACCCGCCTTGCGGCCGCCTACGCCGCCATGCCACCCGCAGATCTTCCGCACCTCGAACCGATCACGGCTGCCTGCGCCATCGTGATCTACGACCCGGTCGACCTCACGTGCACCATCGCGCGCGCCGGTCTGCCCGAGCCCGTTCTCATCCTCCCTGACGGCACTTCAGACAGCCTGTCCGTTCCTCTCGGTCCGTTTCTCGCCGAAACGAGCAACGCCCCGTTCCCCGCGACCACCACCGACCTTCCCTCGGGAAGCACACTGGTGATGGGCACCGCCGCGCTCGCCGATGAGGTTCTGGCGCCGTCCGGTCGGCTACGGCCGCTTCTCGGCAGCCTCGGCAAGCGGTCGCAGGCCGATGTGTGCGCAGACATCGCGAACGAGCTCGCAGGCGGCGAAGCCCTCCTCTTGCTCGCCCATACCAAGCCGCTCCCCGTGGAACGCGTACTGACCCGCGACCTGCCCGCCGGCCCCGAAGCCGCGCCGGTGGCCCGAGCGGCAGTTCGAGACCAGCTTCGTGTCTGGGGCACGGACGACGAGACGGCCTACAACACGGAACTGATCGCCAGCGAGTTGGTCGGCAACGCGGTCCGCTACGGTGCTCCTCCCTTGAAGCTTCGCCTCATCAACGGGCGATTGCTGACCTGCGAGGTCAGTGACGGTGCGACCAGCACGCCGCGGGTGAGGCACGCCCGTACTGTTGATGAGACCGGCAGAGGCCTGTTCATCATTGCGAGCCTGGCCGAACAGTGGGGCACTCGCCACCAGACACACGGCAAGAGCGTCTGGGCGGAACTGGCACCCGAGACACCGACGGTCGTTCGGTGATCCGGGGCCGCCCCCACCAACCAAGACCGGCCGGCCACTCGGGCGGGCGCGCTGACCGAGATCGCCCAACGGCCATGGATCCAGCAGGATCAGGCACGGCAGACCAGCGCGGCCCGCATGCCGACGGTGGCCCCGGCCTCTCGCCAGTACCTCGATGACGAGACCGCGGTGAACCCGAGCGGATCAAGCCGACTCCTCCCGATAGGCCGCCGCTTCCTCCTGGTCCAAACGACGCAAGAGCGTCCGCAGCATCTCGTCGTCGATCCGGCGCTGATCACGCAGCCCCACGAAGGTCTTGCGCTCCGTGGCGATCATCTCCCGCGCCAAGCGCCGGTAGATGGCGTCGACGGATTCGCCCGTCTTCTCGCTGACCTCACCGAGGCGTTCCCACACCCCGTTGCGGCGCTGTTCCAGTACCGTCCGCAGCCGGTCGGCCAGCGGCAGCGGCAGGGTGCTGTTGGCTGAGTCCTCAAGCAGGCCCCGCAGCCGCTCCTCGGCCGCGTGCGAGGCCTCGCTCTGCGCCTGAGCCTCGGCAAGAGTCTCAGCCCGTAGATCCCTCGGCGGAAGCTTCAGAACCCGGATCAGGGCGGGCAGCGTCATGCCCTGCACCACCAGGGTGCCGATGACCGTGGTGAAGGTCAGAAAGAGAAGCAGGTTCCGATGAGGGACGGATATCGGCACGGAGAAGGCGATGGCCAGGGAGACCACACCCCGCATGCCAGCCCAACTCACCACCAGCGCCCCTTTCCAATCGGCGTCCGCCTCCCGTTTCCGGATGCGTTCGGACAGCTTCGGCAGATAGGTCGCCGGGAACACCCACAGGAACCGCGAGAGGACCACCGTCAGGAAGACGGCGCCCGCGTACCAGGCGGCGTCCGAGCCGGCGTAGTCACCCAACCCTTCGACGACCACCGGAAGTTGCAGTCCGATCAGTGCGAAGATCACCGACTCCAGGATGAAGGAGACGACCTTCCACACCGCGGCCTCCTGGAGCCGAGTCGCGAAGTCGACCTCCCAATTGCGGTGCCCGATGTACAGAGCCACCACCACGACGGCCAGCACGCCTGATCCGTGCACCCGCTCGGCAGCCGCATAGGCGACGAACGGGATCAGCAACGAGAGTGTGTTCAGCAGGAGGGGGGCCTTCAGGCGCTTGCGCAGGTGTTGGATCGGCACCATCAGCAGCAGGCCCACCCCCACCCCGGCCACCGAGGCGAGCAGGAACTGAACCAGTCCGCCCGTCCAGCCGGTACTGGCACCCACAGCCGTCATCACCGCCACCATGTAGGCCGTGATGGCGGTCGCCTCGTTTCCCAGGGATTCGCCCTGGAGGATGGTCGTGATGCGGTTCGGCAGCCCGAGTCTGCGAGCGATCGCTGTGGCTGCCACCGCATCGCGTGGGGCGACCATCGCACCCAGCATCAGCGCCACCGGCAGAGACAGGCCGGGCACCAGGCGGTACGCCACGTACCCGACAGCAAGGGTCGCGAAAAGTACGTAACCGACCGACAGCAAGGCGATTGATCGTATGTTTGTCCGCAGGTCCAGGTAGGAACTCTCCGCAGCAGCCGTATATATCAGGGGTGGGAGCACCAACGGCAGCACGATGTGCGGGTCGAGGACGAACGTCGGAACACCCGGGACGTACGCGGCAGCCAGCCCGGCAGCGACGAGCAGAAGTGGCGCCGGAATCCGCGTGCGGGCCGCCAACGCGGCCACGGTGGCGCTGCCCGCCACCAATGCCACCAGCGTCAATCCCTCCATGGGAAACCCGTTCTCATCAGTCCGGGAGTACGCCTGCCGGAACGCTGCGTCACCTGTCCCGCCGGATCGGACCGGCTCCGCCCGGCTCGGTGCGGGGACGTGCCCGCCGCCGGACGCGGACCACGCGTAGCGCAGCCGAAGGCGGCCGAGTTCGTCGAGGACTCGGCCGCCGTGCCCGCCTATCGTGAGGGATCGGGTCCTTTCACCGCAGGGACTGGAATCCCGTGCGCAGCTCACTCACGAGGGACTCCGGCTGCTCCCAGGCGGCGAAGTGACCGCCCTTCGGCAGCTTGTTGTAGTGGATGAGGTTCGGGAATGCCTGCTCCGCCCAGCTCCTGGGGACGGAGTAGAGCTCGTCGGGGAAGACGCTCACGGCTGCCGGGAGGGTGACTCCCTTGGTGTTGAAGAACCCGACCTTGTTCTCCCGGTAGAGACGACCGGAGGAAACACCCGTGTTCGTCAGCCAGAACAGAGTCAGGTTGTCGCAGATATCGTCCCGCGACAGGCCTTCCTGCGCGCCCTCGACGAAGATCCGGCCGATCAGAATCAGGCTGTCGCGGTCATGGTCGAGCAGGAACGACGCCAGGGCGACGGGCGAGTCTGCCAGGCCCGACAGCGACTGCGGTCGGCCCGCCATCATGAGTGCGTAGGCGACGTGCGCGTACACGTACTTCAGTTGGTCGACCGTCTTCTGCTCCTCCTCCGAGAGCGGAGGGGTGTCAGCCGGAAGGGGCTGGCCCGTTCCGAGGGCGCCGTCGATCGCAGGAGGAATCGCGCCGGCCATGTTCGTGTGGATGCCTACCAGTCCCGGAGGCTCCTGGACCCCCATGAGTTCGGTGACGACTGCACCCCAGTCGCCTCCCGAAGCCACGTAGCGCGAGTAGCCGAGTTGCTCCATCAGAACACCCCAGGCCTTGGCGATCCGCTCGGTCGACCAGCCGGCCTCGGCAGGCTTGCCGGAGAAGCCGTAGCCGGGCATCGACGGGACCACGACATGGAACGCGTCCGATGCCGAGCCCCCGTACTTCGTGGGGTTGGTGAGCGGGTCGATGAGCTTCAGCTGCTCGACGACCGAGCCGGGCCAGCCGTGGGTGATGATGATGGGGAGTGCGTCCTCGTGCGGCGAACGTGCGTGGATGAAGTGGATGTCCAGGCCATCGATTTCGGTCACGAAGTTCGGGTAGGCGTTGACGTTCCTCTGGACCCTGCCGAAGTCGTAGTCGTTGCCCCAGTACTCCATGACCGCCTTCGCGGTCGCCAGAGGTGTACCTTGCTCGACGTCCGTGGTTGTCTCTTTTTCGGAGAACCGCGTCGCAGCGATACGCCGACGCAGGTCGGCGATGTCCTCGTCGGAGAAGTCAACGGTGAACGGCTGGAAAGTCGTCTCTTCCATGACAGACATTCGGGTTCTCCTTGCTGCGAGTTACTGCTGCCTTTGTGTGACGTATCAAGGTTCGTGCCAGAGGGATGTGCTCGCCCCAGGGGAAACCCCGTGGGTGGCCTGCTCGGAATCATGCGATCCGGTGAGATGCGCGGCTCCTGGTCACACGGCGTGCCGCAGTCGCTGCTGTCAGCGTCGATCTGGCAGTGGCGATCCGCCAGGGCTAGCCTTTCTAAGTCGACGGCTGGAATACGTCTGGCCAGTTGACTGTTTTACGACCTGGACTCCGAATCATGGAACTTCCTTATCAGCGGACCGGATGATCGCCCATGGGCAAGCTCGCCGCAGGAACAGCGAACACGTTGCGGGGCCGGTCCGAGCAATTGGTCGCACTTGAGCAGGCGCTGAACACGGCGCGGGCAGGAAGCGGCACGGTTCTTGTCCTCCGCGGTGAGGCAGGCATAGGCAAGACCGCTCTGCTGCGCCACGTCGAGGCGCACGCCATTGGGTTCCGCACGGTGGGCGTCTCGGGCATCGAGGCCGAGATGGTGCTGCCGTACGCGAGTCTCCAGCAGCTGTGCGCGCCCATGATGAGTCGACTCCACGACCTCACGGCTCCCCAGCGCGAGGCTCTCTCGATCGCTTTCGGCCTCGCAGAGGGAGAGGCGGCCAACCGCCTCCTCGTGGGCATGGCAGTCCTCGGCCTGATGGCCACGGCTACCGAGGACCAGCCCCTCGTCTGCATCGTCGATGACGCGCAGTGGCTCGATGAGACGTCGATGCAGGTTCTGACGTTCGTCGCCAAGCACCTCGCACACACCTCAGTGGCCTTGATCTTCGCTCTGCAGGAACTGCGGGAGGACCGGACGGCTGGTCTGCCGGACCTGACTGTGGAGGGTCTCAGCATCCCCGACGCCCGGGCCCTGCTCGATTCGGTGGTGTGCGTTCCGCTCGACCCCCTGGTGCGGGACCGAATCGTCGCCGAGGCACACGGCAACCCGACGGCCCTGCTGGAGCTGCCGTCCACCCTCGCGCCCACTGAACTTGCGGGCGGCTTCTGGCTTCCCGACAGCCATTCCTTGACGAGCTATCTCGAGAGCGCCTTCCACCGGCGATTCCGGCTGCTCCCGCCGGACAGCCGGCGGCTTCTCCAAATCGCCGCCGCTGAGCCGACCGGGGACGTCGACCTGCTGTTCCGGGCAGCGGGATCACAGGGCATAGCGGCGGCGGCCGCGGCGCCGGCCGTATCCTCCGGACTGATCCAGTTCGACACCGGGGTGTGCTTCCAGCACCCCATGGTTCGCTCGGCCGTCTACCGCAGGATGTCCGTCCCCGACCGGCAGGCGGTGCACCAAGCACTTGCAGAAGCCACCGACCCCGAAACCGCCCCCGATCGCAGAGCGTGGCACCGGGCCCACACCGTGACGCAGCCCGACGAGAGTGTCGCCCGTGACCTGGAGGACTCGGCGGGCCGAGCGCGACTACGAGGAGGCATCGCCGCGTCGGCCTCCTTCCTGCATCGCTCGGCGGAACTGACGCCTGACCGCGAGCGCCACGTGGCCCGCGCGCTGGCAGCCGCCCAGGTCGAAGTCGATGCGGGCGCGGTGGACGACGCGTACGGCCTGCTGGCGACCGCGGAGGCCGGCCCGCTCGACAGTCTTCAGCACGCCCAACTCGACTGGCTGCGAGCCAGCCTGATGTTCTCCGAGGCACGTGGCGGCGCGGCACCCCTGCGGTTGCTCGAGTCGGCGAACCGCCTGACACCGCTCGCCCCCGCCTCCGCACGCGACACTCTTCTGGAAGCCGCCGGAGCGCTGGTCTTCGCCGGACGGTTGAACGAAGGGACCGTACGGGAGCAGGTGGCTGCCGCGGCCCGTGCCGGACCTCTGCCGCAGAAGCGCGGAACGGTCGACGACCTCCTGGACAGCGTGGTCGGTCTGACGGTCGACGGCTCTTCCGCAAGTGTGCAGACCATCAAGCACGCCGTGCGGACCGTGCGGGAGGAACAGACACTGACCGCGCTCGAGGGCGGGTCCCGTTTGCGGTTGGCGCATGCTCCGATCGCCCAATCCCTCGCGCTGGAGGTCTGGGACGACGAAGCGTGGGAGGACCTGACGGCGGGTGCCGTCCATCAGGCCCGCGCGGAGGGCGCGCTCGCCGTCCTTCCTCTGGCACTGGACGGCCGGGCCTGCTTCCACGTGTTCTCCGGCGAGTTCGATGCGGCAGCCGCGGAGATCGCCGAGGTGTCAGCGATCTCGGCCGTCACGGGTGCCCCGGACGTGATCAACGCTGCCCTCGTGCTCGGCGGTTGGAAGGCCCAGCAAGTCCAGAACCTCGACCGCAGGGAAGCGACCATCAAGGAAGCGGGCTCCCGGGGCGAGGGACGGGTTCTCGGCCTGGCCGACTACGCGGCCGCGGTGCAGTACAACGGTCTCGGTCGCTACGACGCCGCACTGGCCGCCGCGACGAGCGCGTGCCGGTACGAGGACCTCGGGACATACGGATGGGCTCTGGTCGAGCTGATCGAGGCGGCCTCCCGCACTGGGGAGCCGACCACCGCCGCGGGAGCGCTGGCAGAACTCACCGAACGCACCAGCGCCAGTGGCACCGCTTGGGCCCGGGGCACGGAAGCGTGCGCACAGGCCTTGCTCAGCGATGGGCCGGCCGCTCAATCGCTCTATCAGGAGGCGATCGAAGCGCTCGGGAGTTGCCGGATGGTCATGCCACTGGCCCGAGCCCGCCTGCTGTACGGCGAATGGCTCCGGCGCGAGAGCCGCCGGCAGGAGAGCCGCACGCACCTGCGCTCCGCCTGTGAGGTATTCGACCAAGCAGGAGCCGACTGCTTTGCCGAGCGTGCTCGAAGGGAACTCTCGGTAACGGGCGATACCGTTCGAAAGCGCACGGTCGGTGCTGACCTCGAACTCACGAAGCAGGAATCCCAGATCGCCAGGCAGGCCGAGAAGGGCCACACCAACGCAGAGATCGCCAATCAGCTCTTCATCAGTCCGCGCACCGTGGAGTGGCACCTCGGCAACATCTTCGCCAAGCTCGGCGTCAGTTCTCGCAGGCACCTCCACGCGGCGTTGCCGCCCTTGGAGCTCCAGTGAGAAAGCGTGCCCTCGAGCCGGCGCACCCCACGGTCGCATTCTGGCCTTTTCTGGGTCGTACCGCCTCATGCCTTGCGTTCTGTGAGATGGTGAAAGTGATGGACCAGCCTGGTTCCGTCGCTTGAGGTCTTCCCCGCCCCCATTCTGGTGGGCCCCGGCATGTTGTGGTGTCGTCGCGGCTTTGAACGCCGGACATGTTCACGGCACTCGCCGTGCGCCGGACCCCGTGGCCCCACAAGGCCTCGCTTTCCAGGGCTGCCGCCCCGAATCAGGGGAAGACCACGATGATGCCCTACACGGCCCAGGTGCAATTTCTGGGATCTCTCGCAATTCTCACGCTCTGTCCGGACGGCTGCCTGGTGTCCGAGGCCGACTGCCGGCAGCGCCTCGGCCGTGTCCTGGGAGTGATTCCGGCCTGTCTGGATTCCCTGGTCCTGCTTCTGGACCGGTTGGCCCGCTACTGCGTCGACCGCACCAGCGTCGATGCTGCCGGTGTCATGCTCGCGAATGCCCGCGGCCAACTCCGGCCGGCCGTCTCCACGGACGCCCGCGCCACCCTGACCGAGGTGATGCAGGCACAGATCCGCCAGGGTCCCTGCATCGACGCCTACACCAGGGGCCGTCAGGTCCATGCCGTCGGGCTGCGAGATCACCAGGAACGCTGGCCTGTCTTCGTCCCCCTGGCGCTGGCGGCAGGGTACGAAGGTGCGCACGCCCTGCCCCTTCACGTCCGGGGCCAGGCGCTGGGCGCCCTCAACCTTTTCAGCTGCCGTCCTTCGGCCCTCAGCGGCATGGAGCCCCGTCTCCTGCGTGCTCTGGCGGATGTGGCGATCACTGCCGTCCTCACCTGGGATCGAGCACCGCTCCGCCCGGATGGCATCGCCACCCGTGTTCAGGCTGCACGAACCCACTTGAGGCCGACTGATGTCGCCGACCAGCTCGTACGGCGCCTGATCACTCCGGAGCGCGTTCTGGATGAGGTGTCGGACCGGGGCGAGTGATCCTTCGGCTTCATCCGGGATGAGAGGCTCACCGTCGTCCGCCGCCGACCGGGTCCTCCGGGGCCGTGATGCGTGGTGCGGTGGCCAACCGTCAGGGGCCGTTCCAGGACAGGCGTGTCGGATACGTACTGCAATCAATTCATTCTTATGATTGTCGTATAAATCTGTCATTGCCCACTTGAGGTGGTGGTGCACCTGTGACCATGGCGCCTCCTTCCGAGAAACGCAGGTGCGGTCGTGCGGTCTCGAAAATGGTCGAAGCGCCCCGGTGCCGACGAGGAGGACGCTGAAGGGCGGGGGTCGGGAACGCCCGCAGATGACGAGCCGAAGGAATCGGACTCCCCACCCGTGAAACGGGCGCCGTCGGACAGGCCCGCTCCCGCTGCGGCAGTCCCGTGGGGCGTTCGCGTTGCCGCGGAGGCCGGATGGCGCCTGCTCGTCATCGCGGCCACAGCATGGGTGTTGGTACAGGCTGTCAGCGCCGTGCGCCTGCTCGTGCTCTCCTTGGCGGCCGCGATTCTCGTTGCTGCGCTGCTTCAACCCACGGTCGCCCGGTTGAATCGGCATGGAGTACCCCAGTGGCTCGCGACCTTGCTGACCGCGCTCTGCGGATTCGTTCTCATCGGGCTGGTCGGATGGTTCATCGTCTGGCAGGTCATGTCGAATCTGGAAAGCCTCTCCGACCGCCTCCAGGAGGGCGTTGAGGAACTCAAGCGCTGGCTGCTCGACAGTCCCTTCCACATCACGGAAGCTCAGATCGACAACCTCACCGAAAAGCTGAGCGACGGCATCCGTTCCATGAGCGACGAGCTCACCTCGGCCGGCATCCAAGGTGTGACTGTCATCCTGGAGTTCCTGACCGGTGTCCTGCTGACGGTGTTCTCGACGCTGTTCCTGCTCTACGACGGAGCGCGCATCTGGAAATGGAGCCTCAAGTTTGCCCCGGCCGCCACCCGCCCGGCGCTCCAGGGCGCAGGTCCCCTTGCCTGGCACACGCTCACCGCGTACGTCCACGGCACGGTCATCATCGCCCTCATCGATGCCGTCGCCATCGGCGTGGGCATCCACATCCTCGGCGTTCCGCTCGCGCTACCGCTGGCAGTGGTCATCTTTGTCGCTGCGTTCGTTCCCCTGGTCGGCGCGCTCGTCTCCGGAGCGTTGGCCGTCCTCGTCGCCTTCATCGCAGAGGGGGTGTTCACCGCGCTGCTGGCGTTCCTCATCGTGTTGGGTGTGCAACAACTCGAGGGGCAGATCCTTGAACCGCTCATCCTGAGCCGGGCCGTGCGAGTCCACCCGCTCGGGGTCATCCTCGCGGTGACCGCCGGTGGTCTGCTGGCGGGCATTGGCGGGGCCGTTGTCGCAGTGCCCTTGGTGGCGGTGGCCAACACGATCGTCAGCTACCTCGCGAACCGTGGTGACGGCCGGCCGCATGAGCCCGTCTAGTTCCCGGAGCCGTCCTGGCGCCCTCGTGGAACGCGGAGCGTACGGGCGGCCCCTGCGTCAGCTCTCGTCCGGTGTCAGCTGCATCGAGATGCTGTTGATGCAGTACCGCTCGTCGGTCGGGGTCGGGAACCCTTCTCCTTTGAACACGTGGCCGAGGTGCGATCCGCACCGGGCGCACCGGACCTCGGTCTGCATGACGCCGAATGACCGGTCCGGGACCAGCTCGACCGCGTCGGAGTCCTTCGGGTCGAAGAAGGAGGGCCAACCGGAGCGGGAGTCGAACTTCTCCGACGAGGTGAAGAGCTCGGCGCCGCAGGCACGGCAGGAGTAGACCCCCTTCGTCTTGGTGTCGGTGTATTCACCCGTGAACGCCGGTTCCGTGGCCGCCTTGCGCAGAACCCTGTACTCGACAGGAGTCAGCTCCGCGCGCCATTGCTCATCCGGCTTCTCGATGTCGTACGACATGAGACTCAGCCCTTCGTGACAGGAGTAACCCAATTTCGGCACGTGTATCGGCGCCGTTGTGGAGAGGGGGAAATGCGGCAATTCACGATCTACGCTGCGGCACGCTTCGGTAGCCGCCAGTTCGGTCGAGGAAAGTGGCAGGTGTAGCCATCAGGGAAATTCTGCAGGTAGTCCTGATGCTCCGGTTCGGCTTCCCAGAACGCGCCGGCAGGTACGACCTCGGTCACCACCTTCCCCGGCCACAGGCCGGATGCGTTGACATCCGCGATGGCGTCCTCGGCCACGGCCCGCTGTGTTTCGTCGAGATAGAATATGGCTGAGCGGTAACTGGAGCCGACGTCTCCTCCTTGCCGGTTCCGCGTGGTCGGATCGTGAATCTGGAAGAAGAACTCCAGGATTTCGCGATAACTCGTTCTGGCCGGATCGAAGATGATCTCGATCGACTCGGCGTGGCCTCTGTGGTCACCATATGTGGCGTTGGGGATACTTCCGCCGCTGTAGCCGACGCGGGTGTTCAGGACGCCCGGCACCTTGCGGAGAAGGTCCTGCATCCCCCAGAAGCAACCGCCCGCCAGGAGGGCCCTTTCCTCATTGATGGCCATGATCTGTGTCAACCCGCTTCCATATTTCTCGCGGGACGCTTGTAATTCTGCGCGCCCGGTTCGGATTTTTCGAGGGGTGGTCCTAGCGCTTCCGTACTGGGGCCTGGAATTCATTCTCCAGCCGCTACGGGTCCCAGTCGCCGATGAGTGTGAACAGGTTCAGCATTTCGATGTAGATCCATACGAGGGTGAGGACGAGGCCGAATGCGGCCAGCCAGGATTCCTCGCGGGGGGCGCCGTTGGCCACGCCGTCCTCGACCTCCTTGAAATTCAGGGCGAGGAAGCAGGCGCCGAGGGCGATGCCGATGACTCCGAACAGGATGCCGAGGCCTCCGCTGCGGAGGCCGAGGCCGTCGCCGTCGTCGAAGAGGGAGAAGAGCAGGTTGCCGGCCAGCAGGATCAGGAAGCCGACCGTCGCGGCCAGCACGAAGCCGTAGAAGCGGCGAGTCACGCGGATCCAGCGGAGCTTGTAGGCGATCAGGACACCGGCGAAGACAGCCATCGTTCCCGCGACCGCCTGCACGACCACGCCGTAGGAGAAGTAGTTGGAGGTGGCGCTGGATATCACGCCGAGGAAGATGCCCTCGAACGCCGCGTACGCAAGGATCAGCGAGGGCACCGGCTTGCGTTTGAACGACTGGACCAGGGCGAGGACCAGGGCCACCAGCGCGGCCCCGAACGCGATTCCGTACGACCTGCCCATGCTCTGCGAATCGACGGGCAGCAGTGCCCACGACAGGACGGCTGCCAGGACCGCCACGCCCAGAGCGAGGGCCGTTCGGATCACGACGTCGTCGAGGGTCATCGCGGTGCCGGCGGTCTGCGGCACCGCGTCCTTGCGCAGGCTCAGCACGGGCGCATCCGGCGCGTTGCCCGCGGGTGGACGTCCCGCGATCGGCACCGCGGTGACCACAGGAGCAGGATTCCTCCTCGCCCACTGCTTCAGCACAGGGTTCGAGCTCTTCAGCGTCCTGCTGTCCGCGTATGACATAGCGGTCCTCAATAGCCTGGCCGTTGTCCTGGTCCGTGGCCGTCGTGTGCTCGCACTGTTCGAGGCAGCGGAACCGATGCCCTTACGGCGCTTGAGGCTCCCGCTCCCTCGTGGGCGAACCGGAGCTCCTCCCGGTGCGTGAACCGAGTGATCTCCGTGCGAGAACTCCCTGTTCGCGCCGGTAGGGGCGTGCCCCACCGGTGACCTTCACAGCATGGGGCGCGGTTGTGTGTGTCGCCCCAGGGGAAACCCCGGGAAAACGGGACCGGGGAACGAGGGAATTGGGGGAAGCGGATTGGCGGCAGCGGAGGTCTTCGTCCGCCACTCACTCTCCGACGGACGAAACCAGGGCGTCGCGCAGCATCGCGCGGGACGTGATGCCCAGTTTCGGGTAGATCTGATAGAGGTGGGCGCCGACAGTCCTGTGCGAGAGGTAGAGACGCTCCGCCACCTGCTTGTTGGTCAGTCCGGAAGCGGCCAGCCGGGCTATCTCGAGCTCCTGGGGGGTCAGTACCTGCGCCTTGGACGGCCCGGATCGGCGCTTGCCGGAGCCGGCGGCGCGCAGTTCCGTCTCGGCGCGTTCCGCCCAGGGCCTTGCTCCAAGGTGTTCGAACGTGGACAGCGCGGCGCTCAGTGGCCCCCTGGACTCCACGGTTGCCCTGATGCGTCGCAACCGCTCGCCGTACGCGAGCTGGACGCGGGCGAAGTCGAACCGCCATCGCTCAGCGCCCTGGACCGCCAATGCCTTCGTGAACAGTGCGAGGGCCTCCTCGTCGTCCGGGGTGGCCAGGGCGGCGCACGCCTCCGTCAGCAGGGCATGGCGTGAGGAGATGGCCGCTACGTCGGCTTCCCGCATCGCTCGCACATGGGCGGCTGCCTCCGGCTGTCGGTTGGTTCGCACGGCGGCCTCCACCAGGTCCATCGTCACCCACAGGGCGTGCGGCGCGTGTGAGGCGAGGCTCCCTATCGGACTGACGGCAGTGGCGTGCTCGTACGCTCCGGCGAAATCGGCGCGCCCCAGCGCCGCCACGGCCGCCGCGTGATGGGCGTAGTGCGTGGCGCAGTACGCCTTCTGGCGCGTCGCCCAGTGGATGATCTGCTGGGCGGTCGCGTCTGCCTGGTCCGACAGCCCGCGCGCAGCGTTGACGATGGCCTGTACATACAGGAAGTACCAGGCGAAGGCGGTGTAGCCGTGGGTGTCGCACAGCTGGATTCCCTCGTCGGCCAGCTGCGCCGCCTCGTCCCACATCCCGGTGAGATAGTCGTCCAGGCAGAGGTGGATCAGACCGGACAGGTACCTGCGCGCGGGCCCGCCGTCGCGTCCCATGCGCACCACGCGCCATGACGTCTCGCGGACATCTCCGAGGCGGTCGAGATAGAGGGCTGCCGTGCCGACCCGGGTGAGTTGGACGGGGTCGGTGACAGTGGACAGTCCTGCCACAAGATCGTCGAGGTCCTGCGACCCCGCGGCGCCGGTACGCGCCGGATCCGAGAATGTCTTGCCCAGCGCCGACAAGATCACGGGCACCTTGGGCGTCACCTTCTTCAGCGCTCGGTCGTAGGGCTGCCACAGTTCGGGGCGCGCCCCGAAGAAGCAGATGAGCGCCAGCGTGTGAAGAGCGTCCACGAGCGTTTTGTCGTCGGCGTCGTACGTATGGGGTCCTGCTTCAACGGCGTTCACGAGGAGACTGTGGGCCGTGTCGACATCACCGTCGCCGTTCAGGAGGAGGAGCGCAGTCGCCGCTGCCGAGTGCAGAGAGCTTTCCGGGTTCCGGGCGGTGTGCCTGGCGTCGTCCAGCAGCCTTTGAGCGCTGGGCAGCGCCCCTGCGGATTCGGCGCCGACATAGGCGGCCTCCGCACGTCGGCGGGTGCGGTCCGGGCCCTGCGGGCTGAGATCTGCCGAGCGGATGAATGTCTGCATGCCGCCCACGGCGTCACCGCGCCGCAAGGCGATCCTGGCCGCCTCCTCCAGCAGGGTGGCCACGTTCTCGTCGGGCTCCAGGGTTGCCTCCCCGAGATGCCAAGCCCGTCGTTCGGGCTGGTCCACCAGGACGTGGGCGAGTGCCGCGTGCACTGCACGGCGTTCGCCGCTGAGGGAGTTCTCCACCAGCGTCGCGCGGATGAGGGGGTGACGGAATCTCAGTCGTCGTGCGCCCTCGTCGATGTGGACCAGCTGGTCACGCTCGGCCGGCGCCAGGTCGTCGAGGTCGTAGCCGTCATTTGCCTGCCGTGAGGCCGCCTGCAGTACCCCGAGGTCGCCGTCGCCTTCCAGCGCGGCCAGGAGCAGGAGGCGTTGGGAGGACTGCGGCAAGCTCGTAATCCGTGAGCCGAACACCGCCTTCAGTCGCTTGCTGAGCGGTAGCACGGCGGGGACGTCACCGCCGGCCGGGCTCTGCGCTGAGGACAGCGCGTACGGCAGCTCGAGCAGGGCCAGCGGGTTGCCGTGTGCCACGGTCAGCAGGCGCTGACGGGCACTGGGGACCAGATCCGGGTATGTCGTACTGACCAAGTGGTCCGCTGATGCTTCGTCCAGTGGCTGCAGCCAGAATTCGGGCAGGACACCGCTGTCGCGCAGGCCCTGTGAACCGGAACGCGAGGTGGCGATGAAGCTCATGCGGATGCTGGATGCCCGTCGTGCGACGAAACCCAGTACAGCCGCGCTTGCCTGATCGAGCCATGGCAGGTCGTCGACAGCGAGGAGAAGGGGTTCACCGGCTGCGACCGCGCTCAGCAGGAGCAGGACTGCGTTGGAGACCATGAGCCGCTCCGGCGGAGGTCCGCTTTCGAATCCCATCGCGACGCGCAGAGCGTCGCGGAAGGGTGTCTCCAGCTTGCCGAGAGCTTCCTGGAATGGGAAGAGGACCTGATTGAGGCCTGAGTAGCTGCAGTTCGCCTCGAACTCCACACCCGCAGCGCGCAGTACCTGGGCTCCTTCGGCTTGTGCCGTCTCGGTCAGGGCGTCCAGTACTGCCGTCTTGCCGACGCCGGCCTCTCCTGAGAGCAGGAGGGCTCCACCTCCCGATCCGATGCTGAGCAGATCACGGATCTGCTGAAGGTCGTGGTCCCGACCGATCAGGCGGCCGGCCGTGTCACGTGGAGGGGAGTGACTGCCGATCATTGCAAACTCTCATTGCTGTTCGTGGCCAGAGGGCCGGGGCGGGAGATGGTCGAAGCCTTGCGTTGCTGTTCACCACAGCGACGGACGACGGACGGAGGACGGTTGGGTGCGCGGGTCCCTTTTGTGTCCCAGAAGGTTGCCGGGACCGCGGGCAGGGCGGATCCGGGCGGTGAGCAGGACGGGCTCTGCGTAACCTCGTCCGCTCTGTGGGGAAGGCGAAGGCTCCGGGATCGTCACGGTGTTGCCGGTCCGCGCCGGCTGTCGACCTCGTGGAGGCTGCGGGCTGCGGCGGCACCTTGGCGGCCGCACGCCGGCAGGACACCGGGTGATCGATCAGGGATGAAGCAACGGCTGATCGAGTGGCGGTGACGAGCCGGCGCGAACCCTCTCGCGTGACGGTCAGGCGGACTGCGGGCCCGGTGTCCTCACCGGCGCCGTGCGGCGGCCGGAGGCGGGAACCATGCGCAGAGAGCCGCTCCCCACGGGGTGGAAAGGGCCGGCGGCAGGCCTGGCACGCCGTCGCGGGGGCGACCTGAGGCGGGACACGTGTTTCGCGTGGAAGATCGCGGGCACAAACCGGCGATTGCACGAAGCGTGCCTGCCGACGCGGGTCGGGAGAGTGCGGTTCCTGCCGACGCATCGCCGAAGGAGGGCAAGGAGGTTATAGCGCCGATCCTTTTGAACTAGTACATACTATGTCTTTGTGCTAGGAGACTACACGTTTACGGGCCGAGGTGCGGCGGAGATCGCAGCGAGCGTCGAGCGTGCGATCGGGGAAGGCGCGCTTGCGCCAGGCGCCGCCCTGCCCCCCTTGCGGGAACTCGCCACCGAGCTTGGGGTCAACCCCAACACGGTCGCTGCCGCCTACCGCCTGCTGCGCGACCGCGGCGTCATCGAGACCGCGGGCCGTCGCGGCAGCCGTGTCCGGTCGCGCCCCGCCACCACCGTGCACGACGAGATCGGCCTGGAGGTGCCACCAGGTGTGCGGGATCTCTCCGCAGGCAACCCGGACATCGCGCTGCTGCCGTCACTCGGCGAGGCCATGGCTCAGGCTGCCGCCTGGAACGCCCGGCAACCCATGCTCTACGGCCACGCCCCCGTCGACGACGAGCTGGGCCGCCTCGCCCGCGCCGTGTTCGATGCCGACGGCGTTCCCGACGGCCCGATCGGCCTCACCTCCGGATCTCTCGACGCCATGGAGCGCGCGCTCCTCGCATACCTGCGACCCGGTGACGCGGTCGCGGTCGAGGACCCCGGCTGGGGCAGTGTCTTCGACCTCGTCCCCGCCCTCGGACTGAGGCTTGTCCCGGTCGCTCTGGACGACGACGGGCCCCTGCCGCAGTCCGTCTCCGCGGCCCTGCGGCAGGGCGCACGGGCGCTGATCGTCACCGACCGCGGCCAGAACCCCACAGGCGCCGCGATCTCGGCCGACCGTGCCCGGGATCTGCGTGCCCTCCTCTCGGACAATCCGCAGGTCCTCGTTGTCGACGACGACCATGTGCACGGACTGACCGAACTGCCACTTCATCCGCTCACCGGCAGTACGCGGCGCTGGATGCTCGTCCGCTCGACAGCCAAGGCCTACGGTCCCGATCTGCGCCTCGCGGTTCTCACCGGTGACCCCGTCACCGTCGACCGGGTCCAGGGCCGCTATCGCCTCGGCCCCGGCTGGGTCAGCCATCTGCTCCAGCACACCGTGGCTCACCTTTGGCGCACCGGCGCAGTGGACATCCCGGCGGTGTCCGCCGCCTACGCCGCACGCCGAGACGGCTTGGTACGAGAACTGGCCGACCGTGGCGTCAAAGCCTACGGCCGCAGCAGCATGAACGTCTGGTTGCAGGTTCCCGACGAGACCGGAGCGGTGACCCGGCTCATGCAGGCCGGCTGGGCGGTCGCACCCGGCGCACGCTTCCGGCTCGCCTCGCCCCCCGGCATCCGGATCACCATCTCGCCCCTCACCCTGGACGAGGTGCCCGCCCTGGCCGACGCCGTCTGCGCGGCGATCCGCAGACATCCCAGCGGCCGCTTCGGCTGACGAAGGGGCGATCAGCTCGCAGCTGACGGCATCGACCCACCGGCACACAGCAGCGCAGGCAGGCGATTCCCGCGCCTGCCTGCGCCCCGGTCAAGGCTGACTCCGCTTCCCCTCGAAGAGGGCAGCTGTACTGTCCTGCCAGTCCACCTGGCAGAACTCCGTGCCAGGGTGAACCAGATCGAAGGTCTCCAGCAGCCATTTCTCCAGCCGGTCCCGGTCGATCTCGAGAAGGCAGGACTGGCCGTATGCCTCCAGCCTCATGCACACCACGCGGCGTCCCATGGCGACTGACGGCCACACCCGGATGTCCCCCATCCCGCTTGCGTCCTCCATGCCGTCGAAGAGCAGGTCACGTGAGACTGCCCAGGTGATCCGACCACCGTCCGGCGGCTGCAGTTCCATCAGTACGACGAGAGGGTCCGCCTTGGCGTAGCGAAACGTGGCGCCGAGCGGAAACCGATTCGACAGCCGGTCAACCCGGTCGAGACGCAGGCGCAGAGCGCGGATGTCGCTGCCACCGGACCGGTCGCGGGCCGGGCAGTTCGGATTTTCGAGTGGCACAGAGCGGCGCCCCTTCCAGATGCGGGAGTTTCGCCCACGGTGACTCCTGGGTGCCGTCCTCAGCATCTGTCAGCCGACTGTCAGTGCGAACATCGACCAGCAATGCGTCTCGTTGTCGGGGGCAGACGCCGCTGCTCCAGGCTCCTCTGATGCGTTGCCCGGTGTTTCTCGAGGGCCGTGTTGCTTGCGCATCGGGCGCGGTGGGCCGGACTCGGTGCCCCGCAGTCACATGACCGATGCGCAGACCGGTGCTGGGAGAGTTCCATGGACCGAAGTCCCGCACTACACGGTTGCGGCCGGCCCCTTGTCGAGCAATGGGCCTCTACCTGCGGTAGTTTCGCGCTCTGGGCGCGGGATCGACACCAGCCAAGGAATGCGATGCCTGACTACACCTCACCTCCGAGGGGCCCGGTCCCGGAACAGACTGTTCGCGAGGGCCTCGAGGCGTCCGTGTCCGAATCCCCTCCCTTCGTTCCAGACCCCGTACGGGGCCGTGCCGCGCTGGAGGAGGCGCAGTCGGAAGCGCTGGACCGGCCGGCGATCGACGACCGCTGGGTCGCGGTCTCCGCAGGACCGAGACACAGCGTCGCGGTGCGCATCGTGCGCCCCCGGGGAGTTGCCGGCCCTCTGCCCGCCACTCTGTACCTCCACGGCACTGGATGGGTTTTCGGCAGTGCCGACACACACGACCGGCTGGTACGTGAGCTGGCGGTCGGCGCGCAAACCGCCCTGGTGTTCCCGGAGTACACGACGGCACCGGAAGCGCGATATCCCATCGCGTTGGAGGAGTGCTATGCGGTGGCCCGATGGCTGGCCAACAAGGGGGCCGACCATGGCATCGACCCCGCGCGACTCGCTCTTGTCGGTGACTCGGCGGGCGGCAACATGGCCGCAGCCCTTACTCTGCTGGCCAAGGAACGCGGGGACGTCTCGTTCGTCCAGCAGGTGCTGTTCTGCCCCATCACCGACGCGAACTTCGACACTCCTTCCTATCGCCAATTCGCCGAGGGCGAACCGCCGCGACGCGACACCATGCAATGGTTCTGGGATCAGTACACGGCCGACGAGGCGCAACGTGCCGAGATTACTGCGAGCCCGCTCAGGGCCACCACGGAGCAGCTCACGGGTCTGCCCCCGGCGCTCGTCATCACGGCGGAAGCGGACGTTCTGCGTGACGAGGGTGAAGCGTACGCGGCGAAACTCCGCGCCGCGGGAGTGCCGGTCACCGCGACTCGGTACAGCGCGACCACGCATGACTTCGTCTTGCTGAACGCCCTGGCGTCCACGCCCGCGGCGCGTGCAGCAACGGCTGAAGCCATCGCCGCACTTCGGCGGGCTTGGTAGGACACCCGCGGACGCCATCGACGTTCCGCGCCGCTACCGCGTTTCGCCGGCAGTCAGCAGTCAGCAGTCAGCAGTCAGCAGTCAGCAGTCAGCAGTCGGCAGTCGGCAGCGACGAGAGGGAACGTCTCGCGGGCATCGTGACCCTGACCGACTTCATGTCGCCCTACCCGCCTCCGCTTTGCGCGGGATCCGGCGGGCAGAGCGACCGCGGTCTCGCGACTCGACGCCGAACGTCACTCCTCGCTTCGCTGGATCGAAAGCACACGCAGTGCCTCGAAGTGGATCCAACAAGCGTCGACGTGAGGCCGAACGCCGCCCGCCAGGGTGGCATTTGCGGTCCGACTCGGCTCCACTCTTTCGGCCCGAGTCGGCCCCAGCGGCGGGGCGCGTGGGAGCGTTCGGGCGTTGTTCCGGCTTGAGTTGGCCCCACCCATGGCCTGGGGCTGGGACGCTCGGCGTAGGTCTCCTTGAGGGGGCGATGCCGGGTGGTGTCCTCGAAGGGAGAGCCGTTCCTGCTGATCCGCCGGGACTCGTGGCGGGAGGGCCTGTCGGTCCGCGCGCTCGCGCGGAAGTACGGCGTCCACCGGCGGCTGGTGCGAGAGGCCCTGTACTCGACGGTCCCGCTCCCACGGCGAACACCACTGCGGTGTGCCCCGAGGCTGGAGGCCGTTCAAGAAGACCATCGGTCAGTGGCCGCGCTGGACGACCTGGAGTCTCCGCCGAAGCAGCGGCATACCGTGCAGCGGATCCTGGTCAGGCTTCAGCAGGAGTTCGGGGCGGAGATCGCCTACTCGACCGTGTGGGACTACGTCGCCCAAGTCTCACGGGTTACTGGTGCGTCAAGACTGTCGTCGGCGGGCGGGGCGTCAGCGAGAGGACACGTGTCACGCCATGCGGTCCGCAGATCTTCCAGGTCGGTGCGTGGAAACGGTGACAGCCATCTCATGCGGTAGGCCTCCTCACCCAGGTCCTGGGCGACGCGGTCGAAGCCGTCGATCACCGCCCTGGCTATCGCATCCACTCCCTGGCGGCGTGACTCCCAGATGACCTGTCCCTCGCTGTCGGGACGTCGCCCGTCCTCCAGAAGCAACAGGTCGATGTCCACGAAGTCGCCGTAGCGGTGGAAGACCCAACGGTGAGCGCCCGGCTCGCCTTCGAATTGCGCCTTGACCATGCGGGCACCGAGGACGACTCTGGTCACCGCGTTGAGCAGGTCTTCGGGCGCGTTGCTGATGTAGGAGGCGTGGGCCCTGCCTTCTGACCGGCCATCGTTGATGGTGCAATCGGCAGAACCGGCCCAGCCAGGGGTCCAGATGAATGTTGTCCGCGTCATCGAGGCTTCTGCGGGTGGAGTCTGGGACTGTTCAAGGCTTTGGAAAGCCGACCGACGTCGACGTGGTCGGCGAGGTAGATCATGACGCCTTCGGTGTCCATGTCGAGGGCTGCGGCGACGAGCTTGGGGTCGAGGGTGTTCACCAGGTTGGCGAGCCGGGTGCTTCGCACGGTACGCGGTGGGACACCTCCCGGACCAGGGCCAGACAGCAGCGAGGCCGGCGAAAATCATCCGGAGATCGCCGGGGTTCCTGGCAGGCTGAGGGCATGGCACCCCTCGACGATCAAGAACTGAACACCGCGATCCAGAATGCCGAGTCGCTGGCCTGGTCCGTTCGCGGGGCGGCTGGGCGGCAGCTCGCGGGTTCGGACGAGATCGAGGATGTGGCGGACGTCATCCACCGCCTCCTCCTGGACGCCCAGGACACATGGGTCATCCAGGAAACGGCCGAGGCATTGCTCGAACGCAAGGACACCATCGGCCTGCGCCATGTCCTGCTGGCTTACAGCCAGGCGGGCACCTACGACACCGTGGACCAACTCGGTGATGCCCTGGACTGCAACCCCGAATGGATGACGACCCAAGGTGCGGACCGGCTGATCAAGCAGTACCGAGAGCTGGCGACAGACCCAGACGCCGGGGTCCGCAACGAAGCCCGACAGATCCTGGCGAAGCTACGGCCACGCGAGGAATGGGCGCGCGATTCAGAGGCCGACTCCTGATTCTCGGTTGACCAGGGTCGACTGGGCCACACGAGACCGGGACCCGGGGCCGCCTCAAGCCGCAACACTGACTCTCTGCACGACCACATGGGGCCATCTGGAACCGCAAATGGGGCCAGTTCGAACCGTAATGCCCGCCATGACTCCTTGCGCGGAGCACCGCAGACGATCCCGCCCTCCACCTGCTCGGTGTCCAGAGCAAGGAAGCAGGCGCCGAGAACGATGCCGAGAACACCGAAGACGAGGCCGAGGCCACCGCTGCTGACTCCGAGGCCGTCTCCGGCGCCGAACGCGCTGAACAGGAGATCCGCCATCATGAGCAGCACGAATCCTGCGCCCGCAGCAGCCGTGAAGCCGTAGAACCGCCGGGTTCCGCGGATCCAGCGCTTCTTGCATGCGATCAGTGATCGTCGATCGTCATCACGGAGAACGTGCGGATCCGCTTCGGTGAGTTCAGCGTTCTCCGCGTAGGGGTTAGAGGAACTGGCGCATTCGGCGTTCTCGGAGGCTCGGCGAGCCAGTGGCTTCCCGGCCGGGTCGACGCGGCCGAAACCGCAACCCCTGCGAGGGAAGACCGGGTTGCTGCTGTTTCACGTCACGCCTTCCCGGGTGCGCCGAGTGCCCCTGCCCGGAACACGGCAAGGCTCTTGGGCGGACGTTGCGACCGTTGACCGCGATGCTTGGCACCCGCGACGTCCTGCCCCCGGGTGGTGAGCCGTGCCGCAGGTCGTCGATGCCTTGGGCGGCACAGTGAAAGCAGCCTCAGCGGTGCCGACTTGCGAGGCCGCCGATGCCGCCCGCGGACAGCGGGCTTCGCGCTCAGGACGCCGGACATGGCGACGGCGGGTGCAATACCCCTGGGCGGGGTCGCGACTGCCACGATGACGGGCTCGGCGCCGAGGGCAACCGTGCGAGGCGGGTCGCTCATCGCGGCATGCCGGGAGCCCTCCTGGATCAGATGCCGGCCTTGAAGTAGTCGCATCAGGACTCCTTACGCTTCGGCAGCCGCCAGTTCGGCCGCGGGAAGTGGCAGGTGTAGCCGGTGGGGTACTGGCGGAGGTAGTTCTGATGTTCCGGTTCGGCCTCCCAGAACGGGCCGACCGGCAGCACCTCGGTCACCACCCTTCCTGGCCACAGCCCCGAGCTGTCCACATCGGCGATGGTGTCCTTGGCGACACGTCGCTGATTCTCGTTGAGGTAGAAGATGACGGAGCGATAGCTGAGCCCGACGTCGCCACCCTGCCGGTTCCTCGTGGTCGGATCGTGGATCTGGAAGAAGTACTCCAGGATGGTGCGGTAGTCGGTGACAGCGCGGTCGAATGTGATCTCGATCGACTCGGCCTGCCCCCCGTGGTTCTCGTACGTCGCGTGGATCTGGTGCCCGCCGCTGTAACCGACCCGCGTGCTCACCACACCCGGGAGGGTCCGGAGCAGTTCCTGCATGCCCCAGAAGCAGCCGCCTGCCAGCACGGCTTTTTCCTTGTTGATTGTCATGACTTGTCACTTTCGGCTCGGATGGGGAGCTGTCTGTCCTTGCCGCTTCGGCGCGCGGGAGGCATGTCACAGACACGGCGGCCGGTCGGGCCGGCTCCAGGGCTGTTGAGCCGGGCCTTCGGCACCGTCATGTGCGGGACGAAGTGCTGCGGGCACCGCCGCAGCACGACATCGGTGTGCCCTGACGTCAAGGTCCGCCGGCGGGCCCGTGGCCGAACGACACCGCCATCGCGGCCCACGACCAGACCGCCGAAGGACTCAGCCACGGATCACCAGGCCGTTCCTCTGGATCGGTGCTGCCGCCTCGTCCCGGCGACCAGCACCCCGCTGGGCCCGGCCCGACGCTGCCGAGCGGAACATCCGGGCACGGCACAAGGACCCGCCGCTTCACCGCACGAGCTCGGCGCATCCTCGGATGCGGTGCCCGCCGGCGCCGCTCAGCCCGGGCGGGCAAGCAGGTCTGTCGCCAGACCACTTGGCCGCCACGAGCTGACGCGGAGCCTGTTGCGAAGGGACGGAGACCGTCGTCTAGCGCATCCAGCGAAGGCCGGTGCGGATCTCGTCGACGAGGCTCTCCGGCTGCTCCCACGCCGCGAAGTGACCGCCCTTGGCGACCCGGTTGTAGTGGAGCAGGTTGGGGTACGCCTGCTCGGACCAGCTCTTGGGCGCCGTGTACATCTCGTCGGGGAAGACGCTGACGGCGACGGGCAGCTTGACACCCTTGACGCCGAAGAACGCGCTCTTGTTCTCCCAGTAGAGGCGGGCCGCGGATACGCCCGTGTTCGTCAGCCAGAAGAGCGTGATGTTGTCGAGGACGTCGTCACGCGTCAGGCCGGTGTCCTCGCCTGCGAAGGCCCTGGTGATCAGGTCCAGGCTGGCCGCATCGTGGTCGATCATGTAGGACGCCAGGGCGACGGGGGAGTCCGCGAAGCCGGTCAGAGTCTGCGGGCGGGATCCCATCAGGTACGCGTAGTAGACGTGCGAGTAGGCGAACCTCAGCTCGTCGACCGTGGCCTGCTCTTCCTCGCTGAGCTCCGTGCCGGCCGGAAGCGGCTGGAAATTGGCCAGCGCGGCGTCGATCGCGGGGGGAACGATCCCGGCGAAGTTGGTGTGGATGCCGACCAGGCCCTCGGGCTCCTGAGCGCCCATGAAGTCCGTGACGATCGCGCCCCAGTCACCGCCCTGCGCCGTGTACTTGGTGTAGCCCAGGCGCTTCATCAGCTCACCCCAGGCACGGGCGATGCGCTGCGGGTCCCAGCCAGTGGTGGTCGGCTTGCCCGAGAACCCGTAGCCGGGCATCGAGGGGATCACGACGTCGAAGGCGTCCGACGCGCTGCCGCCGTGGGCCGTGGGGTTGGTGAGCGGCTCGATGATCTTCAGCTGCTCGATGATCGAGCCGGGCCATCCGTGCGTCACGATCAGCGGCAGAGCGTTCTCGTGCTTGGAACGGACGTGGATGAAGTGGATGTCCAGGCCGTCGATCTCCGTGATGAAGTGCGGCAGGGACTTCAGCTTGGCCTCGATCTTGCGCCAGTCGTATTCCGACGCCCAGTAGCGTGCGAGCTCCTGGACCGTGGCCAGCTGCGGACCCTGGGACTGGTCGGTGACCGTCTCCTTCTCGGACCAGCGCGTTGCCTGAATACGAGAGCGCAGGTCCTCGAGCTGGGCGTCAGTGACCTCGAACGTGAACGGGCGGATCTCGGGCGTTGCGGACATGCTGGTCTCCTTGATACGTGAACTGTGAAGCGCTGAAATGGAAGTCCTGCACCGGTCCAGCAGGTGTCGTCCTGGTGAAGGGGGCAGGTGTGCCCTCCTCGGGCTGACATCGCGGTGAGTGACCGCTGCTGTGTCCCCGGTGCCATTTCATGATGGGTTCTGGATCTGACCTGGACATCTGCGATGTGACCTAGATTCCTGAGGAGCGGTGGCGGGCCTTCTAAGTCACCTGACGCGGCTACTGCTGCCTGGCGGGTGCACGGGGTGGGGCGGGGGTGGCCGCTGCCACGCCCGAATCGAATGGTGTGTTCACGTCACGGGACGGATCAAGCCGTTGCGAGCGGCGAGCGCTGCTTCGCACCTGTCGATGCGGGCCTGGATCCGCGGGTCGCCCTCGATCTCTGACGGCAGATTCGTGATGCCGAAGATCTCGGATTTCAGCAGCTGCTCCGCCTTCAGGAGGGCTGTGCGCAGATCGATCTTGCGCAGGTACGCACCCTGGAGAGAGGCATCGCTCAGATTCGTGCCGTCGACTGAGGTGAAGAGCATCCACGCCCGGTCCAAGTGGTCGCGGGCTCCGTGGACTGTGCCGTCGGACGAACGCGGCGAGCACCTCGACGGCTGTCGCGTCGTCCTTCTCGGAGTCCCACATGATGCGCTCGAAAGCGTGGATGCCGCCGAGCCGCTCGGTGAGGTTGCCCGACGCGAGAAGCTTGATCGCCTCGACGTACCGCTCGGTGACCTGTCCTTCGCGGGTCAGCTCCGCCTGTTCGCGGCCCTTCTCCCGGGTGTGCTCGAACAGTGCCTCGGTCTGTTGTGGTTCTTGTGCGTGTAGTACAGGCCAAGAGTCGCTGCGGCTCCGGATCCGAGGGCGACCAGCATTGTCCGGAAGTCCAGGCAAGGTTCGCTTTGTCTTCGGATCCATGCAGAGCAGCCTGGCCGGTGCCTTGCCCGCCCGGCCGTCGGAGTGCGAAGTTCAGAGCGGAAGTCGAGGAACGGCGACATCGCGGCTGCTGTCGTGGTGGAGGTCGCTCATCGGGATCGTGCAGTGCTCACCGCGGCCTCCGCGTCCTCGTCGGGTGGAGCGTCAGGACCGGTGCCGCGGCGGCGGCACCGGTCCGTGGGTCACTTCAGGCCGTAGGCGCGGATGACGGTCTGGGTGATGGAGCGTCCCGTCGTGTCCTTGGCGGTGGTCCGCAGCGACACGAACGATGCGGATTCGGGCGCGGCCAGGTGAGTGTTCCAGGTGTTGTCGCGATGCAGGGTGTTCTGCCGGTGCCAGGTGCCTCCGTCGTCGTAGGAGACCTCCACCCGCACGGAGGCGATGCCGGTGTGCGGGGCACCCAGGACCGAGGGCGTGACGGCGAGGCCCGCGGTTCGGCGGGCTTTGCCCTCGTCGTTCAACTCGGCTGCGTAGTCGAGCTGAACCAGTGCGATGGTGTCGTTCTCCGCGGCCGCGGAGGTGAAGGCCCACTCGGTGTGTGTGGTGGTGGAGTAGGGGCTGAACGAGGAGTTGTCGTTGGTTGCGTCGACCACGAGCCGGTACGGCAGCCGGTCAGGGGACAGGTCCCAGGCGTGTCCGCTGTCGACGTCAGACTCGGCGAGCAGCGTGTCGCCCTGGTAGAGCGAGGTCCGCTGCGACAGGCCGCCGCCGTAGCCCTCGCCGGCGTGTGCCGTTCCGCTGTCGCCCCAGGCGCGTGCCCTGAAGGCCAGCGAGGTGCCGTCCTGCCGGACCGGGAGGTCCTCCCTGATCATGCGGGGGCGCAGTACGGGACTGAGCCATTGGTCCTGGTGGGTGCCGGCCACGGGGTATTTCACCGGTTCGGCTGTCTCGGTAAGGGTGTTGGGGACAGTCACCTTTTGCTGCCAATTGGTGCCATCGCCGGTGGAGACCCAGTCGGTACGGGGTCCGCGTGCCACGGGCTCGGGAAGGAAGTTCCAGCCGCCGCCGAAGACATAGGCGGGATAGTCCATTCGCATCTCCGCGGCGGGGGTCTTCTCGTTCTGCCCGAAGTTGAGGTTCACCCGAGCCAGGTTCCGAGCGTCGGCCCGGTGAGTCAGGTTCTCGGGTATGCCGCCGGTGTGGGAACTGGTCAGGTCGTACAGGTACGAGGGAACGGGATGAGCCGTCACCTTCAGGCGCACATGACCGCCGCGTGAGGCGGAGAGCTTGGTGATCAGTTCCTCGCCCTCGTCACGGGTCACCGAGGCGACCGCCACCGGCCCGGGGGACTCGTAGTCGGCGTCGCCGTACCAACTGTTCTGCCGACCCTGCCGGTCGTTGACGACGAGGAGCAGTTTCACTCCCGCGGCCTGGGCGGCCTGGGCCTGCTCAGAGGGGCTCACGGCGGTGCTGCGGCGCACGACGGCCGCCTTGCCCCTGGCGGGCAGGGAGGCGTACTCGGAGGGCGTGCCGTTGCCTGCGAAGACAGCGTCCGCACGGGTCGCGCCGTCCGGTAGGCGCCTGGCGCCGTTCTGGGGAAGCACATCCAGGTCGTGTCCGCCGTGGGAGACGGTGAGCGGAGTCTGCGGGGATCGCCAGCGTGTGGTGAAGGCGAAGCCTCCGTGGGTCACCTTGCCGGGGGTGGGCTGCGCCCAGACGCTGTCGTAGTCGGGGCCGATCATCCGGCTCCCGATCCAGTCCCCGATGGTTCCGGGCAGCGGCTGCGCGGATGTGAACGAGCGCCAGTAGTCGACCCTGGTGTTCGTCGGCATGCTCGGCCTGGGAGTGAGAGCCCGCACCTGCTGGGCCTGTGAGGCGTCGAAGGCGACGGTCCTGGCCTGCGTCAGTTCGACCTCCGGGTCGCCCAGCAGGGCCATGCCCGTGGAATGCGCTCCATGGGCCCCGCGCACATCCTTGAACATCGTCAGGGAGTAGGTGTCGCGCGGCAGGTGCAGGGTCAGCCCGGTCTCCGGCACGTTGTAGAACTGGAAGTCGGGGCCCTGCGCGGCCCGGAGCGTGGCGGTGCCGGCCATGGGGCGGCCCTCGCGGTCCTTCGCCACGAGCGTCAGGTCGTGGCGCTCGGGTTCGGTGGTGGCGCTCAGCACCGTGTGTGCGGCCACCGCGCCCGCGTCGTCCCGTGCGAGGACCTGCCCGCTGTGGCCGGCGGCGGGCACACCACGCGGGTCCACGACGAGGCCGACCGATGCGCTGCCCTGCGCGGGCACGGTGACCTGGTCGGCGTCCAGGGTGAACAGCGTCTCGGGACTCTCCTGGTGGTCCACTGAAAGCTGCAGGGTCACCGCGCTGCTGCCGCTGTTGGTGTAGGTGATGCGGCGTTCGACCGGCTGCGGGTCGCGCGACCACTTGATCAGGCCGGTGTCGACCGAACCGGACGCGACGACCTGGGCGCGGAAGGCGGCAAGGACGTCCGCCCTTCCGGAGCCGCCGCGGTAGGCGGAGAGCGTCGGGGTCGCAGTGCTGGTGCTCATCAAAGCGTCCTTGAGCTGCTGCCCCGTCCACTCGGGGTGCTGGTGCGCGAGGAGCGCGGCCGCGCCGGCGACGTGGGGCGTGGCCATCGACGTGCCGCTCTTGGTGGTGTAGAAGCCGGCTCCGCTCACGTACTGCGAGCGGGCCGCCAGCACATTCACCCCGGGCGCGGTCACGTCGGGCTTGAGGCCGTCGTCCCCTTCCCGCGGACCGCTGCTGGAGAACGCGGCGATCTGGTCGGCGGAGTCCACCGCGCCCACGGTCAGCGCGGCCGCCGCCGTTCCGGGCGAGTTGACGGTGTACCGGCCGGGCCCGGAGTTGCCTGCGGCGATGACGAACAGAGCGCCCGTCTCCTTGCTGAGGGCGTTGACGCTGCTGCTCATGGGGTCGGTCTGGGTGTGGGCGGTGGAGCTGCCCAGACTCATGCTGATGATCTTGGCGTGCTCGGTCCTGGCGGCCCACTCCATACCGGCGATGATCCCGGATTCGGTTCCGGTGCCGCCGTCGGACAGGACCTTGCCTATCGCCAGGTCGGCGGCCGGAGCGACGCCCTTCTCCTTGCCCTCGGAGGCGTCGCCTGTGCCGGCGATGATCGAGGCGACGTGGGTGCCGTGTCCTCGCCGGTCGGTGATGTCCTCACCGGGCACGAAGCTGCGGCTGCTGACAATGCGTTCGGCCAGGTCGGGATGGTCGACGTCGACTCCCGTATCGAGTACGGCCACCTTGACGCCCGTGCCCGTGAAGCCCTCGTCCCAGACCTTGGGCGCCCCGATCTGGGACGTGCTGTCCGCAAGGGCCGCCTTGACCTTGCCGTCCAGCCAGATCCTGTCGACGCCGCCCGGCAGGGACGGTGAGCCGGCGGACGCGCGACGGGCCGTGGTGTGCGGCGCCGCGACGAGAGCGGCCCACAGACTTGCTGCCTTGCTGCGCTTCGCCGTGACCGCTTCGGCGCGGACGGATGCCAGTTGCCGCTTGACGGTGACGCCCGGCAAGTCCTCCGCGCTCAGCCGCGATGCGCCCGTGTCACGGGTGATGATCAGAGGCAGCGCGGCGGCGCGCCGGTCGTCGTATCCCTGGGCGACGAGGGCGGTGACGTTGAAGAGCCGCCGGTCGATGAGGCCGTCGGCGACAAAGGCCGCAGCGTCGTCGGGGAACACATACGTACCGGTGTCATCGGTGAGGGTCTCCACCGATCCGGTGGCGCCCGGGCGGCGCTGCACGCTCACCGTGGCAGGCGTTCCCTTCACGCCGGGGGTTATGGTCACCTTGTCGCCGGTGATCAGGGTGACGGTCCGGGCAGGCGGGACGCCCTTTCCGGGTGCCGCCTGGCCGGGTGTCGCCTTGCCGGCAGCGGGCCGGGCGGCGGGCAGCGCCAGCGCGCTGGGCGCAAGAGCACCGCCCAGCATCGCGACCGTGATGCCCAGAGCCATCACGCCCGTTCTTCGAGCAGCGGGTTGCTGCACTGTTCCTCCTTGAAAGGCCGTCGATCGAAGGTGAACGCATCTCGTCAACTCCGAGCGACGGCAGACCTGTTGGCTGGTGATGGGCCGGCCGCCCGACAGCCGCCACCGCTGCTTCGCGGGCAGCCCTGCGCCGCGAGCCGATCGCCCGCTCCCGCCGGCTGCGCGCAGGCGCTTCGGGAGGGGGTACGGGGGACCGCGTCCGGCGACATGGCGGGGCGGGCGGAGTGAGGCGCAGCCAGTCAGTGACCGCTACCGTTCCGGCAGGTGATGAAGCGTTTGGGCATGCCTGCAACAACCCCCCTCGCAACGGCAGCCCGTGGGGAGTGCGCACGGGGCGCGACCGGCCTGCGTAGTCACACGTCCCGTCGTACGAGTCCGCCCCGGGTCACATCGGCTGACTGACGGGCCCAGCTTCTCCCTTGATCAAAACGATCTCGATGTGATTCGGCCTGGCCCGAAGAACGACATTCCGGAAGGACCGCCGCAGGCTGCCATGGCCTACCGCATACATTTCACGCTCCAGGACCTGGCCCGTACCCGCGTGGCCGAAGCGCCGATGCCACTGCACGAGCTGGAACTTGCCGCACGCACCCTGCAGAGCCGCAGCCAGCCCGTCCGGCTCGACGCCTGGCGCCGCCGCGCCCGCGCCCAGCTCACCGCCCCGGCCCGCATGGCTCTGGCTCTCATGCCAGCCGTGGGGCATTCGCCGGGCTTCCTCAGCCCCATCAGAACGGGCGCCATCGAAGACCTCGTGGACCACGTGCGTGGCACACCCCGCGCCCGCGTCAGGGCGAACCTGATGGAAACGGAGCGGCGCCGGCCTTCATTTCCCGCATGGGCCCGCCGCTTGGCCGACGACGCCTCCCTGTTCGCCGAAGTCTGCACAGGGCTCAGCCACCTCCACGCGTGTCTGCTCGGTCCGTACTGGGCCCAGTTCACGGAACACCTGTCCATTGATCGCACGCTGCGCCTGCAGCAGCTGCTCACCGGCGGCGTCGAGCAACTGCTGACCCAGGCCAACCCCCAGTGGATGCGGTGGAACCCACCCGTTCTGGAAATCCGCATGATGAGCGGTGCCGCCCGGGACCTCCACCTGGACGGACAAGGCCTCCTGCTGATTCCGTCGATGCTCTGCACCCGCGCTGTAGTCACCGAAGGCCGGCAGGTCGGCGTGAGTTATCCGGCATGCCCCGACCAGCGCCGCGAGCTCACGGCTCCCGCTGCGGGCCCGGCGCGGTCCGCCGGCCTGTCGGCGCTGCTGGGCCGCACCCGCACCGCGGTCCTTGCCGCCGTCGCAGAGCACCACAACTGCTCCACAAAGGAACTGGCCGCTCGAGCGGGTATCGCCCCGGCCAGCGCCAGCGAGCACGCCTCCACACTGCGCGAAGCCGGACTGATCACCTCGCTGCGCCACCGGAACTCCGTGCTGCACAGTCCCACTCCGCTTGGTCTGGCCCTCCTCGACGCCCAGCAGCAGTGAGTCGCACGGTGCGGGCCCCGGCTGCCCGTGGGCAGGAGGCGGCAGGGAACACCGGGGCGGAGCAGATGGCGGAATCTTCCCGTTCTCGAGAGGGCGGTCTGCGAGGGAACCCATGGGTGAATTCGACGACTTGATCACCATCGGTTCCGGGGCTGGCCGGATACGGCGCCGTCCTGCATTCCGCACGCGCTTCGCTGGAACCGCAGGTGTTCGACGGTTCGTTACCGCTGGCGGCGCGCTGATCAACACCATCGACGTGAAGAACTGCCCGAGGTTTCAGAGCGGAATCCAGGACCCCGACCTCACGGCCAACATGCGTTCCCAGGCAGAGGGCTTCGGCGACGAACTCATCCCTGACCACCTGGTCGCCGCCGACCTCTACGGGGACACCAAAACGATCACGAGCGCGACCGGCGCGGAGCACCGCGCCACAGCGGTCATCGGGGCGGCAGGATCCCAGCACGGCGAGCTCGGCCTCCCCAACGAGGACCCGCTCGCCGGACCGGCCGGTTCCTGGTGTGCCATCTGCTACGGCTTTGTTTTCAAGACCAGACCATCGACTGGCGGCGGCGACACGGCCGTGGAAGAAGCGAGCCTCCTCGCCCGGTTCGACTGGTCGGTCACCGTCGTCCACCGGCGTGGCTGCCTGCGCGCCTCGATGGTCGTGGAGGAACGCACCTTCGCCGACCCCAGAATCACCTTCGCCCGGGACAGCACGGCGGTCGTTGTCCGCGGCGACCAGAAGCTCTCCCGGCCTTACTCTGCACAGCCTCAAGACGGAACAGACGTCCAAACTCCTTGTCACGGGCCTGTTCATCGTCATCGGCCACGATTCCCGTACGGAGCTCTTCGCCGGGCAGTTCGACCTCGACGAAGAGCGCTGCCTCAAAGTCGTGATGTCGTTGACGCGCATCAATGTGAAGGGAGTCTCGGCGCCGGTGACGTCGTGGACCACACCTACCGGCAGGCCGTCACCGCCGCCGGAAGCGGCTGCATGGCCGTACTCGACGCCGAACGCTTCCTCGCCGCGATCTTCGACGTGCCGTTCGCCGAGCCGGAGAAGGCCCCGACAATGTGACCCGAGCTGCCCTGTGTGCCCCGGCCGGACCCGACCACCCGTGCTGAGGGAGGTTGCGTTCGGGTAGACGCTTTTGGAGCAGGCCCCCGGTGACCTTCCGCCGTCCCCTGAGCTGCAGGACCCTCTGGCGGGCGAAGAAGACACGTTGGGAATGCTCAGCGCGCGTGCAGGACGCCCAGGCCGCCTTCGAGCCGTGATCCTGGGCCAGGCTCCGAGATCCCGCCCCGCCAGCTGCTTGTACCGGCGAGCGGCTGACTGAGTGCCCATCAGGCTGTGCCACCCAGGCGGAGACGGCGGGCGCGACGCTGCCGGTCCCACCCCGATCAGCCCTGGTCCCAGCAGAGAGCCCAATCGCTGAACTCGAAGGAATTCCGAACTGGCTAGGAGACTTCGCCGCTGATCTCGCTGTCAAATGGTGCTTCACCAACGCGGTGATTGCCGGTACAAGCTGCATGCGTTCACCGCGCAGGACGACGGCGAATCACCCAACCGGCCGGAGCGACTTCGGCAGCGTGCGCAGGAGCAGGGCACCGGTCGTAGACCGATGCCCTGCTCCGTCATGGCCAGCCGAGTCCGACGCCGAACTTGCGCGCCTCCGCTTCGTTCGCATTCATCTGAACCGTGCCCGACACGGCATTTTCCATGACGGGGAAATCGCCCTTGAACGTGAAGGTCTGGCCCACGCTCCACCGACGATGCCGCGAGACGGCTGCTCGTACGGCGTTCAGCGCAGGGACCGGAATCCCGTACGAAGCTCATCCACGAAGTACTCCGGCTGCTCCCATGCCGCAAAGTGGCCGCCCTTGGGGAGCTTGTTGTAGTGGATGAGGTTGGGGTACGCCCTCTCGGCCCAACTCCGCGGAGGCGCGTAGAGCTCGTCGGGGAAGACGCTCACCGCGACCGGGAGTGAGACACCCTTGACGCCGAAGAATGAAATGCCGGCTGTCAGGTCCTCCCAGTAGAGGCGTCCTGCGGAGATTCCCGAGTTCGTCAGCCAGAACAGCGTGACGTTGTCGAGGACGTCGTCCCTTGTCAGGCCTTCGTCTTCTCCCGCGAAGGCACGGGCGATCAGGTCCAGGCTCCTCGGGTCGTGGTCGAGCATGAATGCTGCCAGTGCGACGGGCGAATCGGCGAGCCCGTACAGCGTCTGTGGGCGTGAGCCCATAATGAGCGCGTAGGCAACGTAGTTCCAGGAGAACTGCAGTTGCTCGACAGTGCGCTTCTCCTCGTCCGTGAGATCGGACGTCGGCACCGGGTTGTGGGTTGCGAGCGCCGCGTCGATGGCGTCCGGAACCACACCAGCCATGTTGGTGTGGATGCCAGCCAGCCCTTCAGGGGCTTGTGCACCCATGAAATCCGTGACGACGGCACCCCAGTCCCCGCCCTGTGCGACGTACTTCGTGTAGCCGAGGCGCTTCATGAGCTCTGCCCAGGCGCTGGCGATACGCGGCGGACCCCAGCCGTTCGTGGTCGGCTTGCCCGAGAAGCCGTAGCCGGGCATCGCCGGAATCACCACGTCGAAGGCGTCGGAAGCCTTCCCTCCGTAGGCTGTGGGGTTGGTCAGGGGCTCGATGATCTTCAGCTGTTCGATGGGCGAGCCGGGCCATCCGTGCGTCACGATCAGCGGCAAAGCATTCTCGTGCTTGGAGCGGACGTGAATGAAGTGGATATCCAGCCCGTCAATCTCGGTGATGAAGTTCGGCAGGCTCTTGAGCCTCGCCTCGCACTTGCGCCAGTCGTAGTCTTCGGCCCAGTAGCGCGCGAGCTCCTGCATCGTGGCGAGCGGCACGCCCTGGGATTTGTCCGCGACGGTTTCCCGCTCGGGCCAGCGCGTGGCCTTGATGCGCCGACGCATTTCCTGTAGATCCGCGTCGGGGAAATCAAAGGTGAACGGGCGAATCTCGGCATTCTGTGAGGTGGCAGGCATGGACGGCTCCCCGCTGTAGTCGATCGAGGCTTGCACCGTCCGCGGGCAACCGTTCTGGCTAACCACTTGGGGACGCTGCGGGCCGGGTGATGACAGAGCGCAGCGCTCTGTCATTGATCGACGTTATGTCACAAATCGGATGAAAGCATCTTGTATCAGGCCATAGGGTAGTGGCCTCTGGTGCAACCGGTTGAAGTCGTTCACGCCGAGGTGGAGACCGCTGCCCGTGCTCGCCCGCCCACAGGACGGAGTACGTCACTGCGCCGGACGCTTCCTCTCGAGCATCAGGCTGGCAGGCGGGAGACGCACGACACCGCATGCCCCTGCACCGGGGCCTTGGGAGACTGCTCCTGCTCGAAGGTTTGCACTGTGCCGCGCTTGTGGCGTTGTCCTTGGGGGTTCTGGCTGGCACGCTGATCGGTGAACAGGTGGGATGGCGGGTGGCGTTTGGCGCTGTCTCCCTGGTCGCTCTTGCCGTCATCGGCTGGATCAGCGTGTCCGTCACCGGTGTGGGGCAACCCGCCATTGAACAGGCTGACGCCAAGCCTTCGGGCCCCGCACCAGAGTCAGCGAAGTCGCCCCTGAGGCAGACCCTGGTGGTGCCGGGTGTCGCGGCGATCATGGTCACGGTCACGACGTTCGTTCTCGGGCATACGATCATCTAGGCCTACAGCGCTGCCTACCTACAGCGCGCCGGGCTCGGGCAGCGACCGACGCGGTTCTCCTAGGTTTCGGTGTCGCATGCCTGGTGAGCATTTGGCACGTCGGACGCAATGTCGACCGCTGGCTACGGGCTCTGGTGGTCACCGGCGCAGTGCTGTTCACTCTCGCCACCGCAGCTCTTGCCGTCGCCACAACACACGCGATCGTCTGGGCCGCCGCTGTCCTTTGGGGCCTGAGGTGGGGTGGTGCTCCGACCTTGCTGCAAACCGCAGCCGGACAAGCCGGAAGGCGGCGCAGCAGCGGTGCCGCTGAACACCCCGCAAGCCGTCCTTGGCACCCTCTGGAACGCCGCGATGTCGACGGCGTAGAAGAGGAGGAACACCGCCGCGAACGCTGCCACGTTGAGCGCCACCACCAACACCCAGCGCATGGCGTGCCTCATCAGCTCCCCCCGCCCCCCGGCACGTACCGGAAGACGATTGTGCCCCGCGCCCGGCCGGGCGAACCGGGTGTTCACCGAGGACCTGCCCGTACTCGGCGTCGCAGACCGGAGGTTGGCAGTCCCGTTTACTGCGCGGGGCGCGGGGGTCATCCTGACCGCATGCGCAGATCGAGGGCGGCCGTGGGGAGTTCGGTGTTCATGGCGCTGGTGCCGGGCACGGTGGCCGGGGTCGTGCCGTGGTGGGTGACGGGGTGGCAGGCCGGAGACTGGTGGCTGCCCGTCCGACTGCTCGGCGGCGTCGTCCTGTTGGCGGGGGCGGCGGTGCTGGTGCACGCCTTCACGCGGTTCGTCGTGGAGGGGCTGGGGACTCCCGCGCCGATCGCCCCCACCGAGCACCTGGTGGTGGGCGGGCTGTACCGCCATGTGCGCAACCCCATGTACGTCGCGGTCACGGCGGCGACCGTCGGACAGGCACTGCTCCTCGGCCGCCCGATCCTGCTCGCGTACGGGCTGCTCGCCGCAATGGTGATGTGGGCGTTCGCGCGGTGGCACGAGGAGCCGCGGCTGCGTCGCACGTTCGGCGCGGAGTACGAGACCTACCGCCGGGCGGTACCGGGCTGGTGGCCGCGGCTGCGCCCATGGCAGGCCCGCCCGACGGACCACCGTCACGTCGGAACAGCCTCCACCACTCGTCCGGCCCGGCCGCCCCGCGAGCAACAGGACGCCGGACCGGACGAGTTGATGAAGTAGGCCCCCGGCAGGTGTTGGAAGGACTTCCCGCGGTGGGGCCGGCCGGCTAGAGCGCCATCTCGTACGTCCCCGACAGCGCTTCCACGCGCTGCCACACCTGCGCGGAACGCGCCTCGTCCACGACAGGGCGCCGGATCGCGTCAAGTGCCCACTGCTGCTGCCGCTCGGTGGCGGAGTCCTTGCCGTGCAGCTCGACGCAGTGCCCGGAGAAGTCACGGACGAGCACGGAGAACAGCTCGTCCAGCACGGACTCGTCCAGGTCCGTCAGGCGCGCCTGCTCCAGGATCAGCTGCCCGTGCACCACCAGCGCGAACAACTGCCCCACGGACAGGAGGAAGTCGAGGTCGCGGCTCTGCTCCTCGTCGGGGGCGACGGTGGAGACGAACTCGCACAGGGCGTCGGCCTGCTCCCGGAAACGGGCGACGTTCGCCACCGCGGCGTACGCGTCGTAGGCGGGGCGCCAGTCGTGGAAGCGCACCGACCCGAGGCCGCGGGCCGGTCCCTGCCGGAAGAGGAAGGCGTCGTCGGCCGCGTCGAGCCGGGTCGGCACGGCGGGCACGTCGATCGGGTCCAGCAGGTGGTTGCGCATGAACTTGAGGATCAGCGCGAGGTTGACGTGGACCGTGCCTTCGAGCTTGGGCAGGCCACGGATCTCGATCGCCGCCTGGGAGAAGTAGTTGTCCTTCTCGAAGCCCTTGGCGGCGATGACGTCCCACATCAGGTCGACGACCTTCTCGCCCTCCGTGGTCACCTTCATCTTCGTCATCGGGTTGAAGAGCAGGTAGCGGCGGTCCTCCGGACCGGCCGAGCGGAAGTAGTCGACGGCGCGGTCGCTGAACAGCTTCATGCCCACGAGACGCACGTACGCCTCGGCCAACTCACGGCGCACATGCGGGAACGCGGTGACGGGGCGGCCGTAGAGGATGCGGTTGTGCGCATGGGTGACGGCCTCGTACATCGCGTGCTCGCAGATGCCGATCGAGGCGGTGCAGAGGTTGAACTTGCCGACGTTGACGGTGTTGAGGGCCGCGTCGAAGGCGGCGCGGCCGGTGTGCAGGACGTCCTCGGGCGCGACCGGATACTCCTCCAGGCGGAACTCGCTGACGAACTTGGACGAGTCGACGACGTTCGTCACCAGGTGGTACGCCGGGTGGCGGCTGTCGGCCGCGAAGAAGACGTATCCGTCCGGGCCGTCGATGTCGGTACGACGGCCGAACACGGAGACGAGGCCTGCCGCGTTGCCGTTGCCGATGTAGTACTTGGAGCCGGTGGCCCGGAAGCCGCCGTCGCCGTCGGGCTCCAGCAGCATGTCGGTGGAGTAGATGTCGGCGCCGTGGGTCTTCTCGGACAGGCCGAACGCGAAGACCTCACCCTGCGACAGGAGGTCCGCTGCGCGGCTGCGCGCCGCGGTGTTGTCGCTCTGCCACACCGGGCCGAGACCGAGGACGGTCACCTGCCAGGCGTACCAGTAGTCGAGACCGTAGAAGCCGAAGATCTCGTTCAGGGCGGCGATCCGCGCGGTGTCCCAGCGCTGGTCCTCGTCCGCGGCGGCCGAGGCCGGGGTGAGGAACGTGGCGAACAGGCGCTCCTTGGCGGCGAAGGCGAGGAAGTCGCCGAGCCAGGCGCGGGAGCGATAGTCCTCGATCAGGCGGCGCTTGCCGCGGTCCTCGAACCAGTCGATGGTGGCGCGCAGCAGCCTGCGCGTCTCGGGGTCGAAGTGCGTCGGGTCGTAGGTGTGCGGGTTGAACAGCAAGGAACTGGCCATGGATGGTCGCCTTCCGGAGGAGGGGTCGGAGAGTGCTGTACGGGGACGGGGGAAGTGGGCCGCTCAGGCCGAGGGGGCCGGCGTGCTGCCCTGCGGGGCGGCCACGTCACTGGCTTTCGTGCCCAGGGTGTGGAGCGTGGCGAGGACGTCGTCGAGCCAGGCGATCGTCATCCGCTCGTACGCGATGCCGCCGCGCAGCACGACGTGCTGCAGTTCCTGACCCGCGTCCAGGGGGGCCGGGGCGTCGGGCCCGGTGAAGTCGCGCAGTTCCCCGGCGAGGTAGTGCGCAAGCCGGTCGCAGTGGGCCGCCCGGTGCCGCTCGACCTCGCCGATGAGTGCCGCCGGGTCGTCGAAGGCGGTGCCGCGGATCTTCACCGCGAGATCGTGGCGAAGGCTCTCCGGTTCGATCGGCTCGTGGAGCCATCGTGAGAGAGCCGCGCGTCCGGGGTCGGCGACTGAGTACTCCTTCTTGTCCGGGCGGCCCTGCTGCGGCACCTCGCGGACGGCGAGAAGGCCCTCGCGCTCCATGCGGTTGAGAACGCGGTAGATCTGCTGGTGCGTGGCGGTCCAGAAGCGGCCGATGGACCGGTCGAACCGCCGGGCCAGCTCATAGCCGGAGCCGGGCTTCTCCAGCAGGGAGACGAGGATCGCGTGTTCGAGCGCCATGCCCCACAGCTTTCTATGCAACTCGTTGCATAGACAAGCGGCGCCGCCCCGGTGAGACACGGCTCACCCGGGGGCCGCCTCGGCGCGACGGCCCGCGCACACCCCGTGCACGTCGCCATGGGCCGCGCCGAGTGGAGGCCGTCCGCGTCCCGGCAACCGTGTGGCGTGCCGTCCCCGGGGCCCGGCCCGGCGCGTGCGGGTACGCAGCCGTTCGAAGGTCGACGACATCCGACGGCCCGAGCGGCGCCGCCCGTCCGCACTGCCGGGCGCCACCGTCCCCGGCGGCGCCGTATCGGGCAAGGTCCGCCCCGGGCGCTCTGCGACGATGGGCGCGTGAGATCGAGCTGCGCGACCTCGACGGGCAACCGGCTGCGGATCGGAACGACGACAGAATGGAACGCGCCGGCGCCCCCGCCCACTGCCTCGCCGGCAGCCGGGCCCGAGCCGAGGAGTCCGCCAAGTCCCGCTGAGCGCCCCGGCGGCCGGTCGAGAGTTTCCTGCTAGGTGTCCGCTCGGGTCCAGAACTGACGTGGCGCGAATCCGTCGCGGCGCAGCCAGTGCTCGGTATACACGATTCGCTCGGCCTCGACCACGACCAGCGGCCCCGTCGGCGCTTCGTCGAGGGAACGCGACCGCTCGACATGGTCACAAGGACCAAGTGCACATGCATCGCCGAAACAACATGCCTGCCACGCCTGTAGTCGTTCTGCCCATCCATGAGACCAATTGTCCTAGGATCGTGGGTGTGCAGCTCCGCTACAACTACCGGGCCTACCCGGACGCCTCCCAGCGCCGTGCGCTGACACGTGCGTTCGGGTGCGCCCGCGTGGTGTGGAACGACTGCCTGCGCGACCGCAAGGAAGCACACGCGGCAGGACTGCCGTACGTGAAGTCGGCCGAGCTGTCCCGGCTTCGCATCACCCAGGCCAAGCGCACCGAGGAACGCGCCTGGCTCGCCGACGTGTCGGCGGTCGTCCTGCAACAGTCCCTGCGGGACCTGGACACCGCCTACAAGAACTTCTTCGACTCGCTCAAGGGCAAACGGCAGGGCCGCAAGGTCGGCCCTCCCCGCTACAAGTCGAAGAAGGACACCCGGCAGTCGATCCGCCTCAACACCAATGCCTTCTGCCTCCAGGGCGACGGCACGGTGTATGTGGCCAAGGTCGGCAACCTCAAGGTCACGTGGTCCCGTCGGCTTCCGGCCGCGCCCACGTCCCTGACCGTCACCAAGGACAGCTGTGGCCGGTACTTCCTCAGCTGCGTCGTGGACACCGAGCCGGACCTCCTGCCCGAGGTGGACATCGACACCGGTATCGACCTCGGCCTGTCCGCCTTCGCTGTCCTGTCCGACGGACGGAAGATCGGCAGCCCCCGCTTCCTGCGCAGGGCGGAGAAGAAACTCAAGCGCCTTCAGCGGGAGCTGTCCCGCAAGGCCAAGGGATCGAAGAACCGGGCCAAGGCCCGTATCAAGGTCGCACGCCAGCACGCGCGTGTGGCGGACCGGCGCCGGGACTTCCACCACAAGGCTTCCACACAGATCATTCGCGACAGCCAAGCGGTGTATGTGGAAGACCTCGCGGTGTCCGGTCTCGGCCGTACCCGGCTGGCCAAGTCCGTGCACGACGCGGGATGGTCGGCGTTCGTCGGCATGCTGGAATACAAGGCGGCCCTCCACGGCCGCACCTTCACCAAGGTGGACCGCGCTTTCCCGTCCTCGCAGGTCTGCTCGGCCTGCGGATTCCGGGACGGTCCCAAGCCCCTGCACGTCCGCCAGTGGACATGCAGCGCGTGCGGCACCGTGCACGACCGTGACCACAACGCAGCACGCAACGTCCTCTTTGAAGGACGCCGAATCGTCGCCGCCGGACGGGCGGAGACGCAAAACGCCTCGTGGAGCGCCGGTAAGACCAGGACGAAAGTCCCGGCACAGCGCGGTGAAACAGGAAGCCCCCGGAAGGGTCAACCGACCCAAACCGGAATCCCTGCCCTTTAAGCCAGGGAGCACGTCAAAGGCATGATCGAACAGTAGGGGCAACGTCTGCGCAAACGCCGCCAGTTGAAAGGGGTGGACGGTCGTTCACCCGGTGCGCTGGGTGGTCTCTTCGGCCTGGGCGGGTACGGGGGGCAGGGCGACGGTGCAGGAGGCGCAGCGTCGGGCCTGGTCGGGGACGGGACTGAGGCACTCGGGGCAGTCCCGCTTCGGCGCCTGGACGTCGTTGTGGGGAGCCAGGCGCTCGTGCAGCTTGTTGATCGGCAGGACGACCAGGAAGTACAGGGCGCCGGCGACGAGGAGGAAGCTGATCGCCGCGTTGATGAAGGGGCCGTAGGGGAACTCCGTGGCGCCCACGGTGAAGGTCTTGCGGTTCATGTTTCCGGTGGCGCCCGTCGCCAGCCCGACCAGTGGTGTCAGGAAGGCGCCGACGAAACCGTTCACCACGGCGGTGAAGGCTGCCCCGATGACGATACCGACGGCCAGGTCGACCACATTGCCGCGCAGGATGAAGCTGCGGAAGCCCTTCACCTTCTCCTCCTTGAGATTCTTCGACGTCGACGGGCGAACCCGCGGGTGTGGTCCACGCCCCGCCCCATTCCCGGATGCCCTGCCCCTGGTGCCCAATGCCTGCCGGAGCAGTCGCAAGTGATGTTCCCGGGCCTCGGCCGTCGAGGACGGCGAGTGCGGCGGGCGGGCCGGGTGGTGTGATCGGTGTGCCGGTTCGACCAGGACACCCGGTGCCCGGCCCGGGCACGACACGACACGGCGGGGCGGGGCGCGGCCCGGTCGTCGGCAGCCGTGCGAAGCCCGCGCTGGGTGCCCTCGGAACGCCGACCGAGCACAGCAGGAACACCTTGCTTCCCCCAGGTCCGCCGCCCCCGACGGCGTGAGACGCACCACTTTTGCCGGACCGGCAAAAGGACTGGCACCACGGTGTTGCCTTCGGCGACGGTGGGCCCGTGACTGACGACACCACCGCGGGACCGCCCGCCACCGACGACACCCTGCCCGCCGACCGGTATCTCGGCGATCCCGCGGTGCGGGCGGAGTGGGACAACCGGTACTCCGAGCGGCAGCAGCTGTGGAGCGGCCGGCCCAACGGCGCACTCGTCGCCGAGACCGCCGGGCCCACCCCCGGGCGGGTGCTCGACGTCGGCTGCGGCGAGGGCGCGGACGCCATCTGGCTCGCGCGCGGCGGCTGGGACGTGACCGCACTCGAGGTCTCGGGCGTGGCACTGGAGCGGGCGGCCGGGCACGCGCGGGACGCCGGCGTCACCGTTCGCTGGGTGCACGCCGCTCTGGCCGAGGCGGAGCTCCCGCCGGGCTCCTTCGACCTGGTCTCCGCGCAGTACCCGGCCCTGCTGCGCACCCCCGACGCCGCGGCCGAGCGGGCGCTGCTCGCGGCCGTCGCGCCCGGCGGCGTGCTGCTGCTCGTGCACCACGCCGGGATGGACACCCAGCAGGCGCACGAGAGCGGCTTCGACCCGGCCGACTACGTGTGGCCCTCGATGGTGGCCGCGCTGCTCACCGACGACTGGGAGACGCAGGTGGACGAGCAGCGGCCACGCGTGGCCCCGGACGGCGGCGCAGGCGCTCACCACACCGACGACGTGGTCCTGCGCGCACGCCGACTGCGCTGAGCCCCCGCTCGCGCAGGCCGGGCGGCTGAGCCGCCCCGGTGCGAGGGCTGGGCCGCCAGGTGATCACGCGGACGGGGCGGCTGGGGTCGGTAGGGGGTGGGGGGCAAGGCTGGAGGCCAGGCACCTCACTCCGCTGCGAGATCGTTGAGCCGGGCGATCTGTGAGGTGAAGATGCGAGCGCCGCCCTGTGCGGGATGGCGTACGGCGATCGCCTTCACGCCGTTTCGCGCGAGCGCGTCCTGCGCCTTGCGGCCCACTGCCACGACCGTCTCGATGTCGAAAGCCTCCACGAGGGCCAGAGCGATGGGCAGGCCCGCGGCGACCTCACTGCCCCGCGGTGTCCGGTTGCTCTGCGGCTTGCCCGCCTCGTGGGGGTGGTTGGGGTAGACGGGCCAGAAGAGCGGGAGCGGCGGCGGCAGCGCTGCGACGGCACGCCACACGATCGTGGAGGAGGCTTCCGAGAGTGCCGGCGGGTCGTCCGGGATCTCGAATCCGTCCCCGTCGGGGGAGCCCGTGATCAGCCCGGGTCTCGCCCGGAGTTGGGCCACGCTCATGAAGGGAATGCCGCTCACGGTGGCGCCGCGGTAGCCGGGGGCTTCGCCGAGGAGGACGGTCCGGGGACCAATGTGTCCCATCAGCTGGAGATAGTGGCGCAGATTGCGTTCACGCAGCCTGCCGTCGGCTTCCGGTCCGTAGAGGAACTGCGCATCGTCCGGGGCGGGCAGCGCATGGAGCAGTTTCCAGAATCGGCCGAGGTCCACCGGCTCCACCTTGCGTCCCTTCCGCGCTGCGCCCGAGATCTTCAGAGGGCCCGAGACCCTGTGGTGGGACGGCATCACGCCTGGTCGGAGGCGGTATTCGGCATCACTCCAACCCTCCCGTGGCCCGTTGACGTCTTGAGGTGCGCGGGTGCACTGGTCTCTCCAGCATGCTCGTCGGGCGGCGATGCCGCACGACCTGTGCCGGCCTTCCGGGCTCCGGGATGAGCACCGCCGGCCGTCAGGGTGCCGATGGTCGTGACTCCCTTTCGCTGTCTCCACCCCGATGCGTTGTCACTGGTGAAACGCCCCACCGGCGGTTCGTCCCGGCTGAGCCGATCTCCTACGGAGAGGGTGTGGGCCTGCGCAGCAGCCACTGCCCCAGAGTCCGACGAGCGGGCCGTACCACCACCTTGCCGTGGGCCTTGTGGCCGACCAGTTCCACGCGCAGGGTGACCGGGGTGCCCGGGGGTGTCCGCCTGCGATGGTGGCGGAGCCTGCAGTGGACCAGGGTCAGTCCGTCGGTGTCGACCTCGACGCCCTGCCCTGTGACCAGCGTCAGGGTTTTGCCTGTCATGGCGACATCGATTCGCAGGGTGTCCTGAGTGATCACGGCTTCGGTGAAGTCGAGCGTCACGTCGCACCAGGTCACCGCGAGTTCCAATCGTCGCGGCAGCACCCAGCGGCCCGTCCTCTCGACCTTGCCGCTGAACACCTGCGCGATCCGGACGACGTCCTTGACCTCTGCGGCAGTACCGTCAGCTGCGGTCGACACGGTTGGCAAGTCGACGGTGAGCACGGCGAGTTCACTCAAAGTCCGCGCCGACAGGGCGGCTTCCAGACGCTCGTCCAACTCGTCTGCGGTCAACATGCCGTCACCCGCCGCGATACGCAGCACGTCCACCACCCGGTCGCGATCCGCGTGAGAGGCGCGCAGTTCGGGCTGCGGGCTGGTGCCGGAGTGCTTCTCGGTGGGCGAGACATCTCCCGACATGTGTCCGTCCTGGTCCTCTCGAACGTCTTCGCGCGACGCGGGGAGCGGCGCGAGTAGCAGACTAACGCCATGTCGCGACACGGCTCCCGTCCGGGCCCGTCGGCTGTTCCCGAGGTGTGAGGGCTTTCGGGGTGCCGGCGGTGCGTCCGTGCGGGACGCCGGCGGCGGCCGCTCGCATCGCACCGCCGACCGACGGCGCGCGAGGGGACCGAGTTTCCACCGAATCCGGACCGGTTCACCTGGTGCCCTGTGGGAACCTTGGGCTCCTCGTGGAGGGATGGGAGCCCAAGGTGCATGAGCGGGACGTCAAGTATGTGATCTTCTGCTGCCCGCCGGTGGCGCTGACGCTGATGTGCGTACTGCGCTTCAGGAGCGGGTGGTCGTGGGAGGCCGCGGCGTTCGGAGGTGCGTTCGTGCCGCTGGGGCTGTTCGGTGCCGCATGGGTGGCTCACCTCCTTACGCGCTCGGGCAGTTGATCGGCGCGGAGGCTTCCCCTTGATTGTTTGCGCCGACTGGCATCACGAGAACTCCATGATCTTGGAAGTCTGTGCCTGTCCCGCTTGTCGGGAGCCGTCGAGCCGGCGGCGTGTCACCCGCCGGCGCTGTCGAGCACTATCCGAGGGGCAGTTCCATGCGTCGCCCCAGACCGATCTCCTCGGCCTCATCGTTCGTGACCATCGCGAACACTCCGCTCGGACTGCCCGGCACTGTGGCCACGCGAGACGCGACGGCCAGGAGATCCGCCTCGGCGGCCAGCGCCCCGCCGCATACTCCGCTCCCGGAACACCGCAAGGTGCGGTGGATCAACCCGAACCGGACGGCATCTGACTACACCGAAGCCCTGGCAACGGCCCGGCACGCGTTCGCGCCTCGACGGTCGTGACCCGCGCGGGCGGGCAGGCGATAGTCAGGGGCATGGTTCTCCGCTCCTCTCGCTTTCCGGTGCCGAACGCGTTCGAGCTGCTCCGGGAGCAGTACGCCAAGCGGCTTCCCGCGCGTCTTGGGGACCTGGAGGGCCCCACTCACGGTTCGGTCGACCTGCCAGTGCACGTGGCCTGGTCGGGACGCCGCTCGTACGACCTGGAGCAGCCGCGCTCGCGGATGGGCCTCTACCGCACCGTCCTGGCCGAAGGGCAGCGCCAGGACCTGGTCACTCTCCTGAACCGGGACCTGCTGCTCGGACAGTGGCCAGTGTTGCGCACCTTGATCAGCCGGCCGCTTCTGGAAGCCTGGGAAACCGCCTTCCCCGAGTTGGCCGCTGTCCGGAAGGTGCCGTCCGCGTGAACCTGACCGACCTGCACCGCCGGCTCCTTGCCGACGTACTTGCGATCGGCACCAAGGTCGTCGGGAGCGAACAGAAGTGCCGCAGCGCCTGCCGCCGAGCGGTACCTGACATCGCGCGTACGGGCAGGGTCACCTCGGCGCTCCGGCGGGGCACGGACGTCTGCCGAAGCGGCTGCGCTTGCGACGGATTCCGGCGTTCCCTCAGTACAGGGTGAGGCCGAAGTTCGACAGGACCTCCGCGACGGGCTGGTAGTAGGAGACTCCGCCGGACGTGCAGTTGCCGCTGGACCCGACGAGGAAGCCGACGGCCAGGGTGCCGGAGTACGCCGGGGCTCCCGCGTCGCCGGGCTCGGAGCAGGCGGTGGACCGGATCAGGCCGTGGACGGCGCCTTCGGAGTAGTTGACCGTGGCGTTCAGCGCGGTCACCCTCCCGCAGTGGACCCCGCTGGTCCGACCGGCGTGGCAGACCGACTGACCGACCGTCGGGCTCGCGACTCCGGTGATGTCCTGGTTGACGCCCCCGCCCAGCGCGATGTCACCGGGCAGGTTCAGTGTGTTCGAGGTGTAGCGGACCACCCCGTAGTCGTCGATCGGGAAGGAGGCGCCGGCGGTGACCCCGACCTGAACGGTGCGGGCCGCGTCGGCGTACCAGGTGGTGGTGTGGGCGCCCGAGCAGTGCCCGACCATCACACCGTAGAAGACGCCGTTGCCCTTCGCGTTGAAGCCGACGACGCACTGTGCGCCGGTGGCCGCGTAGAGCACGGTGCCGCCCCTGATTGTCGTCACTTGAACAGCCGCGGCGGACGGAACGGTGCCGAAGAGGATGCTGACCGCGACCGTGACGGTCGCGGTCAGCATCCCCAGGCACGTGTGCAGACGTCTCACGGCCCCTCCCGAGGGTCGTCGATGGTCCGATACCGGACCGTCCCCTCATGGTGGAGGTACGGCGGGCGAGCCGACAGACGCAGTTCGGTCGTACTCGGCGACCTCGCGGTCCAGTCGTCCGGCGGCGGTGTTCACCGCCGCGCGGCCCTCGCCGCGCGCGACCCGCCGGCCGCGACGACCGGCCCGGGTGAGCCGGCCCTGGGTGTCACGGTCACAGCCGCCGGACCCGCGACAACGGAGACAGGACGACCGGGTGCACCGACCTGGAGCCGCTGGAGCCGCCTTCCGGCCGGGCGGGCGGGGCGATGTGCCCACCGGGCCCGGCCGCAGGCGACGACAGGTCCTATCGACCTCGCGCCGCCCCGCCCCGCCGAGGGGCGTGTGACGGAGGCTCCGTGGGCAGCACGTCCTCCTCGTCCAAGGGCGGAAGGTCGACGGTGTACTGCGGCTGGAGGAACAGGCCGGCATGCTGAGGCGCCGCGGGTGACCCGGACGAAGTCGCCTCGGGCCGGGCAGAGTTGAATTCGGGTGACACAGCAGCCATGCACAACCATCCAGAGTCTGAGAACCACACAGGTCCGGAGCGGGGCTGACCACCGATTTCGACCAGCACCTGCTGACCCGTGCGCAACGGCCCATTAGACCCTACTGACCATGGCAGTGCACTCGGATTGCCACGCGAGGGCCACGGACATCGCCTCCGATCCTGCGTCCCGACAGCAACCGCGAGGCACCGCGAGGCCCGCCCCGCCCGGCGACCGGCGTCCCGCAGAGAGGTGCGGGACGTTCCCCAGGGCATCAAGGTGACGAAGAACCAGCTGCGCTGCGAAGCGGTCGAGCCGCCAAGTGGGACGACAAGTCGATTGTCGACAAGAAGGTCGGCGAATTTCTCGACGCCTTCACCGTCACCGAGTACGGCAACGGAGCCAAGTAGGTGACCCAGGGCGGGGTGCCCGTACCGCGCGTCGGCACTCCACGCGCTGAACGGCCTGCCGACCGTCCTGGTCCAGCTCGTCCGAGTGGCACAGCGGCTCGTCCCACGATGAGTCACAAGGCCCGCCGGGCGCTCCTGCGGCGTCCGGCAGGCCCCACCCGGGTCCGCGGGCGAAGGCGTCAGTGGGGGAGCGGTGGACCCGAGCCCGGCCCAGATGCGCCCCGGCGTCTGCGCGGTTCGGCGGGCAGTGCCCGCAAGCGGTCCCGCCTGCGGTGGAGTTCGGCTCAGCCACCCGCGCTCAGCGTGTCTGCCGGTCGAAGGCGGGCCGCCCGGGCGGCGGGCAGGGCCGCCAGCGCGGCGGCGCCGAGAACCGCGGCGGCGACGAACAGCGCCAGGAGCGCCGCGGGCGGTCCCTGCGCGATACCGGCGCCGATGCCGCTGGACCTGCCCTGGGCATCGATCAGCCAGTGGGCGAGGGGCAGCCCCACAGCCGTTCCGGTCAGGACCGCCGCGAGAGCCGTGCACGCCGTCGCCGTCACGGTGATCGCGGTGATCTGCCGCGGTGCCAGGCCGATGGCCTTGAGCGCCAGGAGGTCTCTCTCGCCCTCGCGGACCATGCCGCCGATCGCGGTGAGCAGTTCGATGAGTCCGATCAGTGCCAGTACGACGATCAGGCCCGCGACGACCGCGCGCAGCGGGGACAGCCCGTCGGCCGGGTTGCTCACCGGGTGGACGTCGAAGCGGCCTTGCGCGTCCGCGGTCAGCGCGGCGGCCACCCGGTGCGGGTCTGCGCCGGGGCGCAGTTGCAGCCGGTAGAGGGTGGGCCGCAGTTCGGGATCGTTCTCGCGGAGGGTGTCGAGGGGGGTGGAGATGACGCGGCCGCCGTTGGCGGGTTCGATGCTGCGCCCCACGATGTGCAGGATCTGCGGTTGAGGGCCCACGGTCATCCGCACCCAGTCGCCGACGCGTACGTCCAGCAGGTCGAGCAGGCCCTGGCCGGCCACGGCCTCGTCGGGCCCGCGCGCGGGACGCCCCTCCACCACGGAGAACGGATAGGGGTCCTTGCGGGTACCCAGGCCTCGCAGGGCGATGGTGCCTGTCTGGCCGGGGACCAAGGCCGCCACCTGGACGCCGGCGTGGACGCCGGTGATGTCGGGGTTGCGGGCCATGAGGGTCTTCACGTCCGGTTCGCCGAGGCTCTCGTCCGGGCGGACGGTGAGCGTGGACGCGAGGCCCATCTCCTCGGGCCGGGTGTCGAAACGGTCGATGGTCGTCCAGGCGCTCATGGCCACGACGATCAGGAGCAGGGGAAGCGCGAGGCGGGCGGCCGTGGCCAGCGAGCGGGGCCGGCGCGTGAAGACCTTGTGCCACCCCAGCACCAGCCCGGCCGGTATCCGCAGGCCCAGGGCGCGGCGGGCCAGTCGTGGCAGGCGGTCGCCGGGTGGCGCCGCCGCTCGCAGCCCGGGCACCGGAGGTACCCGTCCGGCTCGCCAGGCGGCGAGGCCGGTGGTGGCGGCGATGAACAGCACCGCGAGCACGGGCACCGAAACGAGTGCTGCCGTGTGGCCCGGTGCGCCCTGCCACACGGTGACCGCGTCGCCGAGGCGCCCGGGGATCCGGCCGCCCAGCACCTGGGTGAGCGAGGTGGCGAGCACGGCGCCCAGGAGGGCGTACGCCACGTGCTGCAGCAGGAAGATCCGTACGACCTGGCTCGGTGTGAAGCCGATGGCCTTGAGTACGGAGATGTCCCGCAGATGGCCGCGTATCCGGGTGCCGATCGCGCCGTGCATGGCGAGCCCGGCGGCGATCAGCGCGCCGAGCCCGAACAGGCCGAGGACCTGTCCGAGCAGCCGGTTGTCGCCCTGGGCCTCCGCCCGGGCCTGCTGCCAGGGGGCGACGTCGGTGACGGCTCTGGCGCCCAGGAGGGTGACGGCCCGTTGGACGGCGTAGTCGGTGTCGCCCGGGTCGGTCAGCCGCAGGCCGATCACCTGGCCGGTGTGTCCGACAGTGCTCCGCACCAGTGGGGTGAGCGCCCACACGAGGCCCGGCCGTTCGCCGGGGCCGTACCGGGGCTCGGCACTGTCGGCGACGCCGAGGACGGTCAGGGTCCGGGTGGGGCCCGGCAGGGTGAGGATGTCGCCCGGTTCGGCCCACAGGGCCCGGGCGAGGCTGCTCTCCAGCACCACGCCGTCCGTCTGGGCGGGGTCCAGCCAGCGGCCGGAGGTGAGGAGCGGTCGGCCGGTGGCGGGCGGTTCGGCGGCAGCGCGCAGTTCGACGGAGGCCCGGGTGCCGCGTGACTCGACGGTGGTGACGGCGGTGGGATACGGGCCTGCGACCGACTGCACGCCGTCCATGTCCGCGAGCCTGCGGGTGTCCGCGGTGGGGCCGGCGTGGATCCACACGTGGGCGCCGTGCGACTGGGTGAAGACCCGCTGCCAGGGATTCGTGGCATAGCCGAAGAGGGCGGCGGCCAGCAGCAGCGAGGCGACGACCCCGGCGGTGGCGAGCACGATGAACAGTGCTTCACCCCGGTGGGTCCGCAGGTCGGCGTGCGCCCAGCGCAACGTGGCACGCATGCCCGTTCAGCCTCTCGGCTCGGCGGCTGCGGGGACACGCACGGGACGGGCGTCGCCAGGCGGAGGGTTGCCCGCACCGGGCCGCGTCGGCCGCCGGGAAGGAGGAGTACGCATGGTGCTTCAGTCCTTCAGTTCCAGCACGCCGGATATGCCCAGGCCCGTGCCGCGCGGGGGCACCCGGTCGAGTTCGGCGTCGTCGGCGATCCGTCCGTCGAAGAAGCTGATCACCCGGTCCGCGGCGCTCGCGAGGCGTGCGTCGTGCGTGACCAGCAGGATCGTCTGGCCGCGCTGGTGGAAGCGGGTCAGCAGCCGGGTCACCTCGCGGGTGCCCTTGCTGTCGAGGCTTCCGGCGGGCTCGTCGGCCAGGAGCAGGGGCGGGTGGTTGACCAGGGCGCGGGCCAGGGCGACGCGCTGCTGCTCACCACCGGACAGCTCACCCGGCATGCTGCGCTCCTTGCCCTGCAGGCCGAGCTCGTCGAGGAGCTGCTCCCGCTCGGCGCGGGCCTGCTTGGGGGACACTCCGGCGAGGAGGGCGGGCAGTTCGACGTTGTCGGCGACCGAGAGGTTCGACACCAGGTTGAAGAACTGGAAGACGATGCCGATGCGGCGTCGGCGCTCGGTCGCCCAGCGGGCCTCGCTGAACCGGTCCGTGCACATGCCGTCCAGCCAGATGGAGCCGGAGTCCTGTCGCTGGAGGCCTCCGAGAAGGTGCAGCAGGGTCGACTTCCCGGCGCCGGACGGGCCGGTGACGGCGACGAACTCCCCACGCCGTACGGAGAGGTCGACGCCGCGTACGGCGCGGGCGGGCGCCCCTTCGCCGTGGTGTGTCTTGACCAGGTCCTTCGCGCGCAGCACCGGGGTGTCCCGGCTGTCCTGGGCAGGTGGCGCCGAGCTTGCGGGCCGTGGCGGGTTCTCGGCGCGCGGCCGGGGAGGGGTGCGGCTCATTCCAGCTCCTCCAACTCTTCCTGGCAGCGCTCCAGCCAGTCGAGGTCGGCCTGCAGATGCAGCATGGCGCCCTCGATGAGCAGCTGGGAGATGCGGTTGTCCCGGTTCTCGGTGGCGGCGAGCTTCGACAGTTCGCGCATGGTGTTGAGGTACTGGCGCCGCTGCTTGTTGATCAGGGCGATCTGGTCGGCGAGGCCGGTCTGCGGGGCGAGGGCGAGCTTCATGAAGAACTCGTCGCGTACCCGCGGTTCGTCCGCCGTCTCCTCGTACCAGGCGCGCAGCGCCTCACGCCCGGCGTCGGTGAGGTGGTAGATCTTCTTGTTGGGCCGGCTCGCCTGCTCGACTTCCTCGCCCTCGATCAGTCCCGACTTCTCGAGGCGGCCGAGCGTCACATAGATCTGGCCGACGTTCGGCTGAGGGTACGCGGCGCCCAGGAGTTGCTCAAGGTCCTGCTTGAGCTCGTAGCCATGGGCCGATCCGCGTGCCAGCAGGGCCAGGAGGGGCAGCCGCACTCGCGTCTCTCCTCCCTCTGCTCTTCTCGGTTCGCCCTCGGGACGGCAAGGTTGTCGTGTGCCGCGGTCCCATCCACCGGCAGCCCTGGGGCTGAGGGCCAATGTTCCGCGGCCCCTAGTATCGCCCCATGGCTAACAGGTATACATGGCTCTGACCCGGGCGATGGTGCCCGGTGCCGGTACAGGGAGGAACCTATGCGGTGGATACGCGCCGCCGGTAGGGGTCTCCTGGTCGTCGCGGTGACCATGTCCGGTTACGTCGCCTCGGGAAAGTCTTCCGAGGGGGCGCACGAGGCCGGGCGGGGCCCGCTGACACTGGCCACCGCCGGGGACCTGACCAACTACCTCGGTCCCCTGCTCGAGGGGTGGAACCGCGGTCACCCCGGCGAGAAGGTCACCCTCGTCGAACTGCCCGACTCCGCGGACGAGACCCATGCACAGATGGCCACCGATCTGCGCAGCGGTGACCGCAGCCGCTTCGACGTCCTGAACATCGACGTCGCGTGGACCTCGGAGTTCGCCGCGGCCGGCTGGATCGCCCCGCTGCCCCGCGGTCGGTTCCCGCTCGACAGCTTCCTGTCGCCGGTGGTGGACACCGCCACGTACGACGGCAGGCTGTACGCCGTTCCGTACGTGACCAACGCCGGACTGCTCCTGTACCGCAAGGACATCCTGGCCAAGGAGGGGCTCGCGCCGCCGCGCACCTGGGCCGAACTGGAGCAGCAGGCGAAGACCGTCGCGCCGAAGTACGGGCTCGACGGGTACGCCGGTCAGTTCCTGCCGTACGAGGGCCTCACCGTGAACGCCGCCGAGGCGGTCTACTCGGCCGGCGGCACGATCCTCGGCGACGAGGGCGAACGCGTCACGGTGGACTCGGCGGCGGCCCGCAGGGGCATCGACTTCCTCGCCGGAGGCGTACGCGAGGGCTGGATCCCGAAGAAGGCGCTGGCGTACAAGGAGCAGGAGTCCAAGCAGGCCTTCCAGGACGGCCGTCTCCTCTTCCTGCGCAACTGGCCCTACGCCTACGTGGGTGCCGCCGCCGAGGGCTCGGCGGTCGCGGGGAAGGTCGGTACGGTCCCGCTGCCCGGGCCGGACGGGCCGGGGGCCAGTGTGCTGGGAGGCTCGAACCTCGCGGTCAACGCGCAGGCCAGGCACCCCGATTCCGCAGCCCGTCTGATCGCGTACCTCACGAGTGAGCCGGTGCAGCGGCAGGTACTCACCCAGGGCGCGCTGCCGCCCGTGCGGGCGGCCCTGTACAGGGATCCGGCGCTGGTGCGCCGCTTCCCGTACCTGCCGACGCTGCGTGCCGGCGTGCTCGCCGCCGCGCCGCGCCCCAAGAGTCCCCGCTACGACCAGGTGAGTCTCGCCGTGCAGGCCGTGGTCCACGACGCCATGGCCGGGAACCAGACGCCCGAAGCGGCCGTGCGCCGGCTGGCGCGCGAACTCGCCGCCATCTCGCGCCGGGGCTGAGCCCTCCTCTCTGCGCATCCGGCGACTCCCTACTTACATGTTAGGTAACGCTGCTGTCTCATCTCGCGAGTGTCGGGGTGGAATATGCGCTTATAGCTACCCAACTCAGTTCCTCGGTCCGCGCACTCATTGACAGCCTCGCGACACCTCTACCTAACATGCATGCATAACCGAAGGCACGCACAGACAGGTCAACGGGTGACGCTCAACACGCACCGCTGGTGGCGCGACGCAGTGATCTACCAGGTGTACGTCCGCAGCTTCCTGGACAGCACCGGCGACGGCATCGGAGACCTCGCCGGGGTCCGCACCGGACTGCCCTACCTCAGGAAGCTCGGGGTCGACGGCATCTGGCTCAGCCCCTTCTACCCCTCACCGCAGCACGACCACGGCTACGACGTGGCCGACTACTGCGACGTCGACCCCCTCTTCGGCGACCTCCGCGAGTTCGGCCTGCTGATGGCGGACGCACGGCGCCTCGGCATCCGCGTGCTCCTCGACATCGTCCCCAACCACTGCTCCAGCGACCACCCCTGGTTCCAGGAGGCACTGAACTCGGCACCCGGCAGCGCGGCCCGCGCCCGCTTCCACTTCGCCGACGGCCAAGGGCCCGACGGCACCCGGCCCCCCAACAACTGGCACGCCATGTTCGGCGGCCCCGCCTGGAGCCGGGTCACCGAACCCGACGGCACCCCCGGCCAGTGGTACCTGCACATGTTCACGCCGCAGCAGCCCGACCTGAACTGGCGCAACCCCGAAGTCGGCAGCCACTTCGACCACGTCCTGCGCTTCTGGCTCGACCGGGGCGTCGACGGCTTCCGCATCGACGTCGCGGCCGGCCTCTACAAGCACCCCCACCTGCCCGACTCACCCGACCCCGAGGCCGACGCCCGCACCCGCGACTCCGTCAACCCGCTCGCCTGGAACCAGCCCGAGGTCCACGACGTCTGGCGCCACTGGCGCTCCGTGTGCGAGCAGTACACCGCCCGGGACGGCCGGGAGCGGCTGCTCGTCGGTGAGGTCTCCGTGCCGACCGCCCGCGAACACGCCCGCTACGTCCGCCCCGACGAACTGCACCAGGCCTTCTTCTTCGACCTGCTCAGCGCACCCTGGAACGCCGACGCCTTCCGCAAAGTCATCTCCGAGGCCATGCAGGACATCGCCGGCACCGGCTCGACCGTCACCTGGGTACTCAACAACCACGACCAGGTCCGCACGGTCACCCGCTACGGCGAACTCGGCACCGAAGGCAGCGGCCTGGGCGCCGCCCGCGCCCGCGCCGCCGCCCTGCTGATGCTGGCACTGCCCGGAGCCGCATACATCTACCAGGGCGAAGAACTCGGGCTGCCCGAAGTCGTCGACCTCCCCGACGACGTCCTCACCGACCCGATATTCCGCCGCACCGGCAGCCGCGCCCGGATCCGCGACGGCTGCCGGGTACCACTGCCGTGGTCCGGCCACGCCTCACCGTTCGGCTTCACCCCCGGCGCGGAGAGCGCCAAGCCGTGGCTGCCGCAGCCCGCCTACTTCGCCCAGTACGCGACCGACCGCGCACTCGCCGACACCCGCTCCTTCTGGCACCTCTACCGCGACGGACTCCAACTGCGCTCCGCACTTCCCCAGCTCGGGGAAGGCGACCTGCGCTGGCTCGACACCGAACCCGGTGTCCTCGCCTTCGTCCGCGGCGACGGACTGGTGTGCGCCGTCAACTTCGGCACGTCACCCACACCCGCACCCGTCTCCACCACCCCGCTCCTCTCCAGCGGCCCCTGCGCGCCCGGCGTCCTGCCCGGGTCCACGGCCGCCTGGTGGATCAGCGACCCCGCCAATCCCTGACGCCCCACCGCAAGTTCACCCACAGCAGCCACACCGCCCACCCGATCTCACGCTCTCCCGAAAGGGCATCAACGATGATGCGACGTACGACCCTGCTCGCGAGCTGCACCACCCTGGTCCTGGCCCTCGGCGCGACCGCCTGCGGCGGCGGCCCCGTCACGGCAGGCAGCGACGACAAGTCCCTCAGCGGCCAGACGATCACCGTGGCCGGAGTCTGGTCCGGCAGCGAGCAGAAGAACTTCCAGAAGGTCCTCGACGCCTTCACCGAGAAGACCGGTGCCAAGACCCAGTTCGTCTCCACCGGCGACAACGTCTCCACCGTCGTCGGCAGCAAGATCGAGGGCGGCAACGCCCCCGACGTCGTGATGGTCCCGCAGGTCGGCGTACTCCAGCAGTTCGCGAAGCAGGGCTGGCTCACGCCCCTGTCCAAGACCGCCGAACAGACCATCACCGCCGACTACGCAAGCGTGTGGAAGAACTACGGCAGCGTCGACGACACCCTGTACGGCCTGTACTTCAAGGCCGCCCACAAGTCCACCGTCTGGTACAGCCCCGACGCCTTCGACCAGGCCGGCGTCAAGCCCCCCACGACGTACGACGCCATGCTGAAGGCCGGGCGCACCGTCTCCGACTCGGGCCTCGCCGCCTTCTCCGTCGCCGGCCAGGACGGCTGGACGCTCACGGACTGGTTCGAGAACATCTACCTCTCCCAGGCCGGACCCGAGAAGTACGACGCCCTGGCCACCCACCGGATCAAGTGGACCGACCCGACCGTCGTCGAGGCCCTCACCACCCTCGGCAAGCTCTTCAAGGACAAGCAGCTGATAGCCGGCGGCCAGAAGGGAGCCCTCAACACCGACTTCCCCGGCTCCGTCGAGAAGGTCTTCGGCCCCGAGCCCGAGGCCGGCATGGTCTACGAAGGCGACTTCGTCGCCGGAGTCGCCAAGGACCAGTTCGGCAGGAAGATCGGCCAGGACGCGGACTTCTTCCCCTTCCCGGCGGTCGGCGACGGCACAGCCCCCGTGGTCAGCGGCGGTGACGCGGCCGTCGTCCTCAAGGACGGCAAGAACCAGAAGGCCGCCATGCAGTTCCTCGAGTACCTCACCACCCCCGAGGCATCCGCGGTCTGGGCCGGTGCGGGCGGCTTCCTGTCCCCGAACAAGAAGCTCGACCTCGCCTCCTACGGCGACGACGTCACCCGCGAGACCGCCAAGTCCCTGATCGAAGCCGGCGACTCGGTCCGCTTCGACATGTCCGACCAGGCACCGGCCGCGTTCGGCGGGACCAAGGGCGCCGGCGAGTGGAAGCTGCTCCAGGACTTCCTGCGCGACCCCTCCAACCCCAAGGGGACCGCCGCCGCACTGGAGAGCGCGGCGGCCAAGGCGTACAAGGGCTGATCACCATGACCGCCACCCTCCTCAAGGAAGCGGGCGGGCCGCCGCCGGTCACCCAGCCCGACGGCAGGCGCCGCGCCCGGCGCCGCGGCCGGATCATCGCCGTCGCCTTCGTGTTCCCCGCACTCCTGCTGCTCGGCGCGCTCGTCGTCTACCCGGTGCTGTTCTCCGTGGGCCGCAGCTTCTTCGACGCCTCCGGCACGCGCTTCGTCGGCGGCGCCAACTACAGCGAGATGTTCCACGACCCCGCCACGATCAGGGCCGTCCGCAACACGGCGATCTGGGTGGTCGTCGCTCCGACGCTGCTCACCGGACTCGGACTCGTCCTCGCCGTCCTCGTCGAAAGGGTGCGCTGGGCAACCGCGTTCAAACTGCTGCTGTTCATGCCGATGGCCGTCTCCTTCCTCGCCGCGGGCATCATCTTCCGGCTCGCCTACGACGAAGACCCCGACAAGGGCGTCCTGAACGCAGCCGCCGTGTCCGTGCACGACGCCTTCACCGGAACATCGACCTATCCCACCGCCCGCCCCCGCAACGGCCAGGGCCTGACCGAGGAGGCCGACGGCTCGTACCGCACGACCGCGACCGCTTCCCCGGGCCGTACCGTCGACCTCGGCCTCGTCGGCGTCCTCCCGCAGGACCTGCCGCAGAACGCCCGGCCCGCCCACCCGGCGGCCCAGCGCACCGCGGCACCCGACGAACTGCGCGGAGTCGTCTACCTGGACTTCACCCGCGGCGGCGGCGGCCGGCAGGGCCAGGTCGACCGGAAGGAGAGCGGGCTGCCGGCCATGACCGTCCAAGTCGCGCAGGACGGCAGGACCATCGCCAGTACCACCACGGCGCCCGACGGCTCCTTCCGCTTCCAGGACCTCGGATCGGGCTCCTACACCCTGCAGTTGCCGGCGTCGAACTTCGCCCCGCCCTACGACGGCATCTCCTGGCTCGGACCCGCGCTCGTCACACCCGCCATCATCGGCGCCTACCTGTGGATCTGGACCGGCTTCGCCATGGTGCTCATCGGCGCAGGGCTCGCCGCCCTGCCCCGCGACGCACTCGAAGCGGCCCGGATGGACGGGGCCAACGAATGGCAGATCTTCCAACGGATCACCGTCCCGCTGCTCGCACCCGTGCTCACCGTCGTCTTCGTCACCCTGGTCATCAACGTCATGAAGGTCTTCGACCTCATCTACATCATCGCGCCGGGACCTGTGCAGGAAGACGCCACCGTGCTGGCCACCCAGATGTGGCTGGTGTCGTTCGGCGGCGGCAACAACCAGGGACTTGGCAGCGCCCTGGGCGTGCTGCTGCTCCTCCTCGTCATCCCCGCCATGGTCTTCAACGTCCGTCGCTTCCGAGGGAGCCAACGATGAACGCGCTCAAGCGAGGGCTCGGAAGCAGCCTGGTGCAGGCGTTCCTCGTCGTCGTCGGCCTGGTATGGCTCACCCCGCTCGCCGGCCTGTTCCTGTCCTCACTGCGCTCGGCACAGGACACGGCCGACGGCGGCTGGTGGACCTCGCTGAAGAGCCCCGGGCAGCTGTCCTTCGACAACTACTCGGCGCTGCTGGGCAACACCGGCATGACCCAGGCGTTCTGGAACACCGTACTGATCTCGGTCCCGGCAACCGTCCTCGTCGTCGTCATCGCGGCGCTCGCCGGATACGCCTTCGCCTGGCTGGACTTCCCAGGCAGGGACGCGGTTTTCCTCCTCGTCGTCGCCCTGCTGGTGGTACCCGTCCAGATCGGGCTGCTGCCGGTGGCCAAACTCTTCGGCCAGCTCGGCCTGTTCGGCACCATTCCCGGCGTCGTCCTCTTCCACGTGTCCTACGGGCTTCCGTTCGCCATCTTCCTGCTGCGCAACTACTTCGCGGAGATGCCGAAGGAGATGCTGGAGGCGGCCCGGATGGACGGCGGGAACGAATGGCGCATCTTCACACGGCTGGTGCTGCCCGTGGGCCGGCCGGCCATCGCCAGCCTCGCCATCTTCCAGTTCCTCTGGGTCTGGAACGACATGCTGGTGGCCCTGCTCTTCGCCGACGGTTCCGCACAGCCCTTGACCGTTGAACTCCAGTCGCAGATACGCCAGTTCGGAAGCAACATCGACGTCCTGGCGCCCGGGGCGTTCCTGTCCCTGGTGATCCCGGTAGCCGTGTTCTTCGCCTTCCAGCGCCACTTCGTGCAGGGGGTGATGGCCGGATCGGTGAAGTGACGGAACAGCCACGCGGAAGCCGCGTGGTGCCGCTTCCGCCGTGCTGCCCCGGACGAACACGCCGTCCGGGGCAGCACGGCGACGCAAGGCGGGTGCCTGGACGCGGCGCCGGAATGCCTGCCGGCGATTCGCACACGTCCGCGGGACGCCGTGCCCGGGCGTGTGCCGTGGGGATCAGTGACGCGGTGCGGGATACGCCTTGGGCAGCCGCATCCCGCGGTCGGCCATGATCTGCCGTACGCGGTTCGGGTAGTTGGTGATGATCCCGTCGATGCCCATGTCCATGAGCGCCCCAATGGTGGCCGGGTCGTCACAGGTCCAGGGAATGACCTTCAGCCCGCGCCTGTGGGCGTCGGCGACCATCTTCCTGTCGGGGTAGAACCGGAAGTCCGGGTCCGCGATCGTCCCGCTCTGCGGGAAACCGTAGTTCGGGGACAGCGCGGTGACGCCGCGGATGGTCGCCGCGGCCTTCACGAAGTCGCCGTCGTAGTCGTCGGCGTCGATCCCACCGAGCCAGGGGGACGCTCCGGGCTTGCCCACCTGGAGGAAGTCGTAGTTCGTCAGGGCGACCAGGGGGTAGCCGGGCGCGAGCCGGTGCATCTCCTTGAGCGCACCCCAGTCGAAGGACTGGACGGAGACCTGCTTCTCGATGCCCGACCGGTGGATCTCCTCGAAGACCCGGCGGACGAACAGCTCACGGGGAGCGGTCTGCTCCGGAGCGCCGGCCTCCACCTTCGTCTCGATGTTCAGCCCGACCCGCTTCGCCTTGTACCTTTTGACCAGGTCGAGAACGTCCTTCAGCTCGACCATCCGGAAGCCCTTGACCTGCTCCTGCTCCGGGAACCCGGGAAGCTGCTGATAGCCGCAGTCCATCGTCTTGACCTGGGCAAGAGTCAGGTCCTTGATGTACTTGCCGACATACGGGTAGAGCGGATCGTCGGGTACGACCGGGGCGGTGTCCGCGCACTTCTGGGCGCTGACCTTGCGGTCGTGCGTGACGACGACCTTCTGGTCCTTCGTGACCTGCGTGTCCAGCTCGAGTGTGCTGACGCCGAGGCGCAGTGCCTTGCCGAAGCCCTCGAGGGACTCCTCGGTGGTCAGCCCGATGCCTCCGCGGTGTGCCTGCAGGTCGAAAGCGGTCTTGCGCGGGGGCTTGTGCTGGTGATCGTGGGTGGCTGTAGCCGCCTGAGCCGTGGCCGGAGCGGCCAGTACGGAAAGGAAGGTCAGGCTGGCGACTGCGTGCCGGAGGGCCATCTGTGCCTCGTCTGTTGAACCGGTTGGACGCAGCGAAGCCAAGGCCAGGTATTCGGCCTCCGCAAGGATCAGGCGTGAGCACATGATGAATTTCGCCCGAACCGTCACGTCAGGAGATGGAGCGGGCCCAGTCCCATAGGGGGCGTCGGGCGAATTTCGCTCGTTTTGTGGATGGATCCTCAAATTACGCTCAGAAGGTTGATCATCTTCTTGTTGTGCCCATGCTGTGTACGTAGGTTCTCGGGTATGGATCGCCACGGGGGCGGTCCACCGGAGAGGTGAGACATGGGCATCGGCACACGGCGCGCCTCGACCAGCGCTGCCACTGCGCTGCTCGTACTGGGCGCGCCCACGGCGATGGCAACTGCCGACAGCCATGACCCTTCGGGCGACCCGGCAGCGTCCGGGAGCCGCATGCGAAGTGGGAACTGCGCGCGGTGATCGCCAAGGCGAAGGCCGGTGGGAATGTGGGAGTCGGCGCATATGTGGGGATCGCACTCGCGTCCGCGTTCCTGCTGGCGTCCTGCACGTCCGGCGGCAGGGATACCGCTGACGAGTCACCTTCACCCACCACTACCGCGACGGCGGGCGCCATTTCCCCCGGCGTATCGGAGAAGGAGCTCACCGGGCAGGTTGAGGCGGCTCTCGCCGGCTTCGCCGGCGGGAGCACGGTGGAGTCCGGCGTGGAACGGGCGAGCGAAGGTATCCACACGGAGCCCGTGCTGGACAAGGGCGAGACGTACCGCCTCAACCTTGTGTGTGTCGGTACCGGCACTGCCCGGCTGTTGCTCACCCCGGCCGGCGCGGGCAACAAGGCCACAGTGCCGTGTGACGGGGCCGTGGTCCAGCAACGCCTCACCGCAGACGAGCCCTTCCGTATCGACGTCAGGGGCGACAAGGCAGCCACCGGCATGATCGGCTGGCAGATCGACAGGATCTGAGCGTGCCCGAAACGCCGCCTGCGGTTCTTGTGCGCGTCCAGGTCGAGTTCAGCGAGGCACCGGCGCTTCGGAGGCGGGCAGTGGTTCTGCGGGCTTCGGGGCCAGCGCGCGGATGGACGGGGTGGCGACCATGGTGAGCGTGGCGAGGAGGATGAGCGCCGCGGCCGCGTAGAGGGTGGCATGGAGGCCGAGGAGGAGTACGGCGGGTCCGGCGGCGAACTGGGCGAGCGGGAGTGCGAGGTAGGAGCCGAGGTCGTCGTAGGCGTAGACGCGGGCAAGGCGGTCCTCGGGGATCTGCTCGTTGAGGGTCGAGTACCAGGCGACACCTGCCTGTTCGGTGCCCACGCCCGCCACGAAGTTGGCCGCGACCAGCGCCCAGGTGTACGGGGCGAGCGCGAGCAGCAGCGGGGTCGTCGCCGTCAGGCCCATCAGGGCGCAGCCGATCAGGATCGCGCGGCGGGGCCGCCACTTCAGCGACAGGACGCCGCCGGCGACCGCGCCGAGCGATCCCGCGGCGAGGGCAAGTCCCCAGCCGGTGCGGCCGATCCCGGTGGTGTCGGCGACGGCCGGGCCGAGGACGGTGAACGAGGCGGTGAGGCCGGCGTTGAGGAAGCAGAACGCGACCACGATCACCCACACCCAGCTGCGCGAGGTGAACTCCTGCCAGCCGACCCGCAGTTCGTGGACCACGCCGGGGCTGGGCACGGGCGGTGGGACCTGGACGCGGACCTGGGCGAAGCACGCGGCGGCGAGCGCGAAGCTCAGCGCGTCGACTGCCAGGCCCCACCCTGGGCCGACCGCGGCGACCAGCACGCCGCCCAGCGAGGCACCCGCGATCATCGCGCTGCTGCCGGCGATCCGGGAAAGCGCGAGGGCGGCGCGGCGGGAGTCGGCCGGCACGGTCTGGGGCAGCAGCGCCTGGGCGGCGGGCTGGTAGCAGGAACTCGACGCCCCGTTGACCGCGGCGAGCACCATCAGCAGGGGGATGGCCGTGTTGTGGGTGAGGACCAGGGAGGCGATCACCGCCTGGCTCGCGGCGCTCACCACGCTGCAGCCGACCAGGAGCGGGCCGCGCGGCAGCCGGTCGGCCAGTACTCCGCCGTAGAGGAGGAACAGGATGCTGGTGAGGGAGTGGGCGCCGACCACCAACCCCAGCGAGCCGACCGAGCCGGTGGCGTCGAGCACGGCGAAGGCCAGAGCGATCGGCGCGACGCCGTTGCCGAGCAGGTTCGCCGTCGTCCCGATGAGTAGCTGACGGAACGGGCGGTGACGCAGCGGCGCCAGGGCAGCAGACATGCGCCTGATCGTCGGGGTTGGGGCGCGCTCTCATCAACGGGTTTTATCCGTGGCCGCTGACGGGCGAAGGGCCTCCGCACGGGCGACGGCCCCACGGCTTGATTCAAGCCGTGCGGGGAGGAGTCCACTTCACCCCGCTCCCCGTCCGATGTCCCCGTACGTGGACCGCGCGTGGGCTAACCTGCCCGCATGCAGGGACAGTTCACGGGTTGGCCGGAGCAGGCCATGGACGTGTTGTGGCAGCTCCAGGCCGAACCGACCCTCGCGACCCGTGAGCGCTGTCGTGCGGATCGCGAACGCCTGGTCCGCCGGCCGATGGTCGCGCTGCTGAGCGATGTCGCGGACGCCGACCCGCGTTACGAGGACTTCTCCGTCTGGCACTACCGCACCGGCTCCTGGTGGTGGCAGAACCAGAGCGCGGTGATCCGCCTCGGCCGCAAGGTCGAGATCGGTGTCCGGTTCTCCCTGGACGGTCTGCGGATCCAGGGCGCCTGGTGGTACCCCGATCCCGGTCAGGTGGACATGTTCCGCAAGGCCGTGGCCGCCGAGGGGAGCGGCCGCGAACTGTCCGCCATCGTCGAGGACGTGCGGAACAAGGGCTACGACGTCTCCGGGGACGTGATGAAACGCCCTCCACGCGGCTACCCGACGAGCGGCAGTCGTACGGACCTGCTGCGGCACCGTTCTCTGATCGCCGCCCGCTCCCTCGGCTGCGAGGAGTGGCTGCACACCCCCGAGGCAGTCGACCGGTTCCTCTCGGCCGCCGCCGACCTGGACGCCCTGCTGGCGTGGCTGGTCCGCCATGTGAAGAGCGCCGCCTGACTCGCGCGGTTGCCGCGCGGCACGGGAGTAACCGCGCCCGTGGCGGCGGCTGTGGCCGGGCGGAGGCCTGCTGCCCCCGCCGGCCCGGCGCAGAAATGGACCCGCCCAGGACATCATGGCGACGGTCTCACCCGTGGTGGTTGGAGACCTGCCGGTCCCGGGCACGCCAGGCGTTGCCTCCTGTTTCGGTGGCCCTCACCGTCGTCAGAGGGGTGATCCGCCGACGTGGCCGACGCTCAGGGGAAGCGCAGCGTGAGTATCAGTCCGCCCTCTGGGCCGGGCCGGGCCGTCAGGGTGGCGTGGTGGGCCTGGGCGATGGAAGCGGCGATGGAGAGGCCCAGGCCGTGGCCGGTGGTCGCAGTGCGGTCCTGGTCGAGGCGCCGGAAGGGTTCGAAGAGGTCGGGGATGCGGTCGGCGGGGATGAGGGGACCGGTGTTGGTCACCGTCATGGTGGCGGCGTCGAAGCGTACGAGGACGTGGCCGCCGAGATGGTTGTACTGGATGGCGTTGCGGACCAGGTTCGTCAGCAGATGGCGCAGCAGGACGGGATCGCCGGGAACGACCAGCGACGTGGCGGCGTCGGTGTCGACGCGCATGCCGCATTCGGCCGCGAGCGGGGCGAGTTCGGCGATCACGGACTCGGCGCTCGCTGTGAGGTCCACGGGCTCGGTCTTCTCCGGTCCGCGGTCGCCGCGGGCCAGGAGCAGGAGTGCGTTGATGAGCTGTTCCGCTTCCCGGTTGGCGGTGAGCAGGTCTTCGCGGACTTCGACGAGGTCGTCGGGGAGGGGGTCGGCGAGGCCGACCTGGAGTGTGGTGCGTTGGACGGCGAGGGGTGTCTTGAGTTCGTGGGAGGCGTTGGCCACGAAGCGGCGTTGGCTCTCGAAGGATCGCTCGAGCCGGTCGAGCATGGTGTCGAAGGTGTCGGCGAGGCGGTGGAGTTCGTCGTCCGGCCCGGTGAGTGCGAGCCGTTGGTGCAGGTTCTGTTCGCTGATGCGTCGGGCGGCTTCGGTCATGGAGGACACGGGTCGCAGTGCGCGTCCGGCGAGCCACCAGCCGAGGAATCCTGTCAGGAGGGCCATGACGAGGAGGCCGACGGCGGACCAGAGCACCATCTGGCGCAGTGCGGTGTCCTGGACGGCCTGCACGGTCTGTTCGATCTTCTGGAGCGTGGCGACGTCGCTCGGGGGTCGGGCAGTGTGGTCGGGACGCGTCGGGCGTACGGGTTCGAGGTGTGTGGTCCGCCCGCTGGGCGCGTCCTGGTAAGTGATCGCGACGCCCTGGACCTGCTGGGCTGTTCCGTGGCGGGCGAGTATCACGACGAAGGTGAGGAGGACGATGCCTGCGAGGAGGAAGAGTCCGGAGAACGCCATGGCCAGGCGGGTGCGGAAGTGCAGCCTGCTCAGCAGCGCTCGGGGGTTCAGTCGCACAGCCGGTATCCCTCTCCCTTGTCGGTGAGGATCAGGCAGGAGTCGCCGAGTTTGCCGCGCAGGCGGCTGACGGTGGTGCGGACCACGCCGGTGGACGTGTTGAGATGCTGGTCCCAGACGGCGCGGACGATCTCGTCATGTGCCACCGGTGCTCCGCCGGCCCGCATCAGCAGCCGCAGGACAGCGGTCTCCTTCACGGACAGCTCCAGCGTGGTCCCGTCCGCGGACACCTCACGGCGCGTCTCGTCCAGGGTGAGATTGCCGAAGCTGAGGACGGACGGGGGCGGCTTCGGGGCGCGCCGGCTCAGCGCCCGCACGCGGGCGACGAGTTCGGTGAAGTCGAAAGGCTTGCCCAGGTAGTCGTCGGCTCCGAGCTCGGTCAGCCCGTAGATCCGGTCGGTGAGTTCGCCCGCTGCGGTGAGCATCAGGATCGGGGGTGGGTCGGTGAGTTCACGCAGCCGTCTGCAGACCTCGTCGCCGCTCATGACCGGCAGGTCGCGGTCCAGGATGAGCACGTCGTAGGCAGTGAGCAGGCACATCCGCTCCGTCTCGTCGCCGGTCGCGGCGATGTCCACGGCCATCGCCTGGCGGCGAAGACCGGTGGCGATGGTACGGGCCAGGACACGGTGGTCTTCGGCTACCAGGACTCTCATGACTCCAGGAAACCAAGATCGTGATTACAGGCGGATAAGGACGCGGAAGCGCATCCTTCGCACTGATCGACAGGGTGACCGGTCGGATCGCGCGAACAGGTCCTTATGTTGCTGTAACACGCTTATCCCCCAGTAAACAGCGGGCTGCTTTCGTCTTCGCCATGAACTTCGTCAAGCGTGCCGGGACGAGCCTTGGTGCCAGAAAGTCCAAGACCGCGGCCTTGCTCGCGATCTTCCTCGTCATCTGCACCTTGCTCCTGGGCGGCTTCCTGCTGCAGGCCGCCGCGGCCCGCCAGGAAGCCGACGCGCAGCGCGCCATCGGCGTCGATGCGACCGTCAGGAAGGAGGGCCTGACCCCGGCCCTGGCTGACCGGCTCGGCGGCTCCGCCCTGGTGCACCGCTACAACGCGGAGGTCGCGGTGCGGGCCGGCGCGCAGGGTTTCGCGCCGTTGACGTCGAGGGTCCCGGAGCCGGGCGGTACCGCGGCCGGGAAGAAGGACAAGGGCGCGCTGGCCGTGAACGGCGTGCGTGATTCGGACATGCTGCTGCCCTTCTCGTACGGGTCGACGAAGCTGACGGCAGGACGCGGCATCACCCCTGAGGACGCGGGCCGCGACGTAGCGGTGATCGAGCAGCGGCTGGCCGACAAGAACCGTCTGAAAGTGGGCGACACCTTCCGGATAGGGTCCGCGGACGGCAAGCGCACGTCGGCCCCGAAGATCGTCGGCATCTTCCAGGACCCGGCGCAGGAGCCGACGACGTGGGTCGCGCCGAATGAACTCCCCGGCAACACGCTCTACGTTCCGGCGGACACAGCGAAGAAGCTGACCTCCGGCACCGCGACAGTGCGCGAGGTGGTGCTCAGGATCGGCTCGCCGGACCAGGCCCGGCAGTTGCACGTCGAGGCCGAGCATCTCCTGGGCAAGGGCGGCTTCGAGTTCCACGTCAACGACAAGGCGTACAAGGACCAGGTCCTGCCCATTCAGCGGGTCGGCACGTTCGCGGGCCTGCTCGTCCGGGTGATCGCCCTGGCCGGAGCCCTGATCCTCGGCCTCATCGTGATGCTGCAGATCCGCGAGCGGCGTTGCGAGTTCGGGGTGCTGCTCGCGATGGGCGAGAAGAAGTGGAAGCTCATGGGCCAGCACCTCGTGGAGGTGGCGGCCGTGGCCCTGCCCGCGGTCGCGATCGCCGCACTGGCCGGCTCACTGGGCGGACAGGCCGCGGGGGAGGCCTTCCTGAGCCATCAGGACGACGAGCCGGTCTCGGCGACCCGCGCACCTGACAGCGGGATCGCTCCGCCCGCGGTGCGGGTCGAGGCGGCCGATGTCGGCAAGGTCGCCGGCATCGCGCTGGGGATGTCCTTGGTCTCCACCGTCGTCCCCGGCATCGGGATCCTGCGCCTGCATCCCCGATCCATCCTCACCGACACCGAATAGCCGATCCCACGTCGCCGGACGTTCAACCGCCGGCACGGACCGAGAAAGCCGATCCCATGAACTTCGTCAAACGCGCAGGGCTCAGCCTGTGGGCCCGCAAGGGCCGCACCCTGATCACCCTCGCCACCTTCCTCGTCATCTCCGTGATGGTGTTGGCAGGCATCCTGATCAACGGTGCGACGGCCCGGGCCGAACAGGACGCCAAACGCTCGGTCGGTGCCGAGGTCAACCTCGACGTGGACATGAGCCGGATGGGAAACGCCGCACAGCTCCAGGCACCCAGCATGGACGTCGCGACCGTCGACAAGATCGGGTCCCTGCCCCAGGTACAGAAGTACACCTACTCGATGTGGGACCGCGCCCTCCTCACGGGCAGGAACAAACTCGTCGACGGAGGGCCGAAAGACGCCATGGGCCTGGGCCCCGGTGGAACCATAGGCATGGGTGTCCTGGACTCGTCGCTGCTGCCCGACTTCCGCAGCGGCAAGTCCACCCTCGTGTCCGGTGGCCACATCACGGCCGCCGACAAGGACAAGAAGCAGCTCCTGATCGAGGAGCGACTGGCCAAGCGGAACGACCTCGAGGTCGGCGACAGGATCACCCTCACCGGCAACGACGGGAAGACCACCGGCGAGTTCACCGTGGGCGGCATCTACCGCGACCCGCGCCCCACCACCGACGCCGACCCCGAGTACGGCATCAGCCCGGCCAACATGATCCATGGATCGGTGGGCGGCCTCTCCGCCCTCGGCTCAGAGGGCAACGCGCAGCGCAAGGTCGGCAGGGCGACGTTCCTCCTGAAGGACGCGGACGCACAGAACGCGTTCAAGAGCGGGGCGAAGCGGATCGCCGGCTCGGCGCTCGCCGGCTTCAAGCTGGACGCCAACGACAAGGCCGTTCAGCAGATGACGGGCCCGCTCAAGAGCATCCGCTCCACGGCCACCCTCGCCATGTGGCTGATGGCCCTCGCCGGCGCGGCCGTACTCGCCCTCCTGGTCAATCTCGCCGTCAAGCAGCGCCGCACGGAGTACGGCGTCCTGCTGGCGATGGGCGAGAAGAAGAGCAGGCTCATCGCCCAGCAGGTTCTGGAGATCGTGATCGTCGCCGTCCTGGCCCTCGGCGTGAGCTCCCTGTTCGCCCCGCAGCTGACCCAGAGCGCCGGCCAGGCACTGCTCGGAAAGGAAGCCTCCGCCGCCGCACAGAAGCTCGACTCCTGGAAACCCCCGGCCCTCGGCAGCACCGGACTCGACCAGGGCATCGACCCGGACGACAGGCCCGTGGAGAACGCCGACCCCATCGGTGAGATCACCGTCGCACTCGACCCGGCGGACTTCGCCGCCGTCGGCGCCATCGGCATCGGTATCGGTCTCCTGGCCACCGTCGTCCCGGCCGCGTCCGTGCTGCGCCTGAGCCCTCGCACCATCCTCACGAAGGGCAAGTGACCCGCCATGACTACCGCCACCACCACGGCCCCGCCCGTCCTGCACCTGGCCGGCATCAGCCACACCTACTCCGGACAGCGCCGCCGGACCACGGTCCTGCGGGACGTCGAGTACACCTTTGAACGCGGCACCTTCTACACCATCCTGGGCCCTTCCGGCAGCGGCAAGACCACGCTGCTCTCCCTCGCCAGCGGCCTCGACACCCCCACCAGGGGCAGCATCGCGTTCAACGGACAGGACCTCTCCCACCTCGGCCTCGGCCGCTACCGCAACAAGCACGCCGCCACGATCTTCCAGCAGTACAACCTCCTCACCTACATGACCGCCCTCCAGAACGTCACCACCGCCATGGAGATCACCGGCGCGAAGCCCGCGACCGGAAGCCGCAAAGCACGAGCCCTGCAACTCCTGGGAGACATCGGCCTCGACAAGGCGATGGCCACCCGCAACGTCATGCAGCTCTCCGGCGGCCAGCAGCAGCGCGTCGCCATCGCCCGCGCACTCGCCTGCGACGTCGACATCCTCTTCGCCGACGAACCCACCGGAAACCTCGACGAGGGCACCGCCCAAGGAATCATCGACACATTCAGCGACCTTGCCCATCAGCAGGACAAATGCGTGGTCGTCGTCACCCACTCGCAACGGCTGGCAGCCCAGTCGGACCGCGTCCTCAACCTGCGCAAGGGCAAGCTCACCGAACAGGCGAACACCCCATGAAGATCCGCGCCGCGCGGTGCTGACAGAAGCTGCCCCTGCCACTGCCCCTGCCCCTGCCCCTGCTCGCCCTCGCGCCGACCGCCTGCGGCAGCCCCCGGCGGTCGGTGACGGCACAGGGCTGATACATGATTCGAAGGCAGCCTGCCTGGCCGTCCGCGCACCTCACATGCCGATGATCAGTCGGCTGTCCAGGCTCGGGACGGCCGCCCGGACCTGCGAGGCGCCGCCCTCGGACTCCCACGCCGTCTCCGCGGTCCGCACCTGGTCGGGCACGGAGACGGCGTGCAGGGCCCGGTCGGCGATGATGAGCGCGCTCGCGGTCAGTTGCGGGCCACTGTGCTCGGATGCCGCCGCCATCAGACGTGCGGCTGCTTCCGGGCCGGTCTCGGGCGGAATCACCAGCAGGTCCCAGCGGCCGGTGCCGTAGGACAGCAGAAGAAGCTTGTGCGGGTCGATCTCCGGAGTGAACCAGCCGACCTTCACGGCATGACCGCTGACGGCCACCTTGCGAGGGATGACCGGCCAGTGCTCGGGATTGACGGCGACATGGGTGATGCGGCCCCACAGGGAGTCCAAGACATCGGTGAGCGCGGCCAGTTCGCGCGGAAGGTCGCGGGACCGCGGCCACCAGGCGCCGTCGAGGAGTCCTCGGGAGGGGACCTCGGCCTTCAACGCGAGACGGGCGCGGGGAGTTCCGACGGGTGAGCGCAGCGGGAGGGTTGCTTCCAAGGTAGTGGTCATGATGAGGACCCATCCCCGGGCCGCCCGTGAAGCCGCGGTCCGGCTTTCGCCTTTCGCCGGGAACGACCCGGCGTGGAAGCCGGTGTGCGAAATGCCCTCGGTACCTCCACCGTACTCCTTCGCCCGGTCCTCCTGGTCCGGCCACGGCTGCAGTACGGGAGGAGTACGGTGAAGACGTCGAGGGCACGTCGTACGCCGGTGATCGCACGGGCCTCGTCCTCGTCGCTGGAAAGACGCGGGCCGCACAGGTCCGGGCAGGTTCCGCCCCGTGACATCCGAAGCCGTGCACCGCCCTCCCCGTTCCGAGGTCACACACGCGTGCGCAGGGCCGGACGGAGGTCCGTGTTGCCGCCGTGGACTCTGAAGTGGTTCTGCGTGTCGCGGACGCGCGCCCGTCACCCTTCGCAGACGTCGAGCGGTGTCACGGCCCCCTGGCGAACGGGGACACGACCGCATCTCGCAACGGACGTTTCGCAGGCCGATGTTCCGCTTCACCCCGGCCCGGCGTCCGAGCACCGTCCGTCGATCGCACCGACCCACCCACCCGCCGTCGAAGAGGCGCAGCCCAGGACCCCGGCCGCACTGACGTCACCGAGGTCAAGGACCGCCCATGTCATCCCAGTTCCTCCGTCCCCCGTCCGCAGCGCAGCCGGAAAGCGCCCCGCCGCTCCTGGAGTACAACGGGAGGGCACCTTTCCCGCACGGGGGAGCGACGTGTCGGCGCACCGGTAGCGAACGGCTGTCGCTCACGATCACGGCGTTGACGTGATCGGCTGGGTCGCGACTCACCGTCGCCACCACGCCTTCACCGATCGCCCGGGCGATCCGCATTCTCCGTACCGCTACGGCACATCTGCACGAGCCTGGTCGCGGGGCTTGATGGACGCTCACGTCGGCTGGCTGTTCCGCAACGACCCCACGTCCGCGGTGCGTTACGCTCCCGACCTCGTCGCCGCGCCCGGAACGACGACCGCGGCCAGTTGGACCCCTCCACCGCCGCCATCCGCCTTTTCGAGCGGCTCGGCCGGGTGAGGGACGCGCGCTGACCCACCCTGGAGCACATCGCCGCCCGACGCGTGTGAATCCGATGGACCGTGTCCTCTTCAGGAGTTCTCATGACACTCGCTCCCCCGTCCCCGCTCTCCTCGTCGTCCGGCGTACGCCTGCGCCTGTCGGCCCAACTCGCACAGGTCCACATGCCGCGGCGCATCGACGGCGCCTGGTGGCCCCGGTCGACCGATCTGACGTCCGAACTGCCCCTGCTGCTGGGCGGACTGCCGCCCGGCTGGGGGCACGTCAGCAGTGTCCTGGTGGGCGAGGCCGTATGGGCGCCGTTCCCCGGGCGGTTGCTCGTGGCCGATCAGGTGGTCCGCCTGCGCAGGACGACCAGCCGGCAGGCCCCGTCCACCGTCTGTCTCCTGGCGCCCGGCCGTGGCCGATGGGACCTGCTGGTCGTACCGCCCGGGGCCACGGAGGCTGAGGCCGGGTGCTTCATGGACAGCATGGACACCGTCACGAAGACAGCCTGAGGTCGGGAACCGCGCCCTGTTGACGGTTTCCGCAGGACCGGCTGCGGCCTGGCGGCACCCAGGGGCGATGTGAGCCCGGGCTTCCGTCACGGATCGGTTGAGGGCTGTCAGTGTCTTCAGTGCGCCTCCGAGCGGTGCAGCCCGGAGGCGTGGAGATTGGGCTACGCATCGAACGGGGCGAGATCCAGGACATCGCGCTTCCGGCTTGCAGAGCGCGCTCAGGAACGTCGGGAACTGAGGCCGGGGAGGAATTCGGATTCGTCGATGAAGGCGCGGGCGACATCCGAGAGACGGCGGTTGTGGGAGCGGGCGTAGGCCCTCAGGGTGGTGAAGGCCTGTTCCATGTCGGTGTGGCGGCGTTCGGCGAGCTTTCCCTTGGCCTGTTCGATCAGGACGCGGCTGCTGAGGGCTGTCTGCAACTGATCGTTGAGGAGCGTGTTGCGCTCGGTGGTGCGTTGTTGCAGCACGCTGATGGTGGCGACGTCGGCGAGGGCTTGGGCGAAGGGTGCGGCGGCGGGGCTGATCGGCGCCGGGGCTGTGTGGAAGAGGTTGAGGGCACCGACGACCTCGTCGCGCAGGCGCATGGGGAGTGCCTGGACGGCCGTGAAGCCGCTGCGCTGAGCCTGGGCGGCGAACAGGGGCCAGCGGGCGGTCACGTCGCGCAGGTCGCGGACGGAGACCGCGGTTCCGGTGTGGAAGCAGTCCAGGCAGGGGCCTTCCTGGTTCTGCAGCTGGAAGAGTTCCAGGAGGCGCACCCGTTCGTCGGAGGCGGCCATGACACGCAGTACGCCGTCACGGTCGGCGAGCAGAACGCCCGCGGCGCTCGCGTCGAGCAGGTCGACGCAGCGATCGGTGAGCAGGCGCAGGAAGTCGATGAGGTCGAAGTCGGCGACGAGACTGTCGGCGAGCTCGACGAACGTCCGGGCCATCAGCTGTTCCTTCATCGTGCACACCTCTGTGTGTGGGGCGTGGGCATCAGGACTCCTCGTCGCGGGGTCGCGCCTCCGGCGGTTGGATGCCGGACCGAGCTGTGTCCGAGGAGAGGCGGAGCCGGTGGGCGATCACGTCGGCTGCGACAGCTGAGATCCGTGTACCCCGGGCGTAGGCGTGGGCGCGCAGTCGGATGAAGGCTTCCTCGAAGCCGACGTCGAGCTGGACCATGAGGATGCCGGTGGCTTGGTCGATCTCGGCTCGGTATCCGCCCAGGTCGTCGGGGGGATTGGTGTCCTGCCGGCCGGTGCCGGCCGCGTGGGTTTCGAACGGGACACTCGTCTCACCGATCCGGGCAGCGAGCAGAATCAACGTGGCGGCGTCGGCGAAGGCCATCGCGTCGGCCACCTCCTCCGTGTCCAGTTCGACGGCTCTGCTGGAGTACAGGTCGAGTACGCCGGGGCTGACGGTCCCGATCTGCAGGGGGAAGGCGAAGACCGCTCTGGCACCGGCTTCCAGGGCCGCGTCGGCGAACACCGTCCAATGCCGCTGGAGTTCACCGGCCAGGAGGTCGGGGCACAGGACCGTCGAGCGCAGGACGTAGGCGTCCACGCACGGTCCCTCGCCGAGGGTGAGCTGGAGTTCTTCCAGGTGCTGACTGACGGAGTCGGTGCTGCACAGCGGATGACTTGCCCGGTTGAGGGACATCGCGGACATCCCGGCCCCGCCGACGGGCAGAGCCGCCACTGCCGCCGTACACACGTCGAGGACGCTCACCCGGGCGCCGCGCAGAGCCGCCTGCTCGGCGACGAGAGCCTGGATCCGCGCCGGCCTGCTGTCGGGGATCACGGCGACCACCGGGTCCAGGCATGGTGATCAAGATCTGCTGGTCGCAACGCCGTCGGCAGCCCCAAGGGGAGATCCGGCGTGAGAAGCGTGGCCCCTTCGGCCGCCCTTCGGCCGCCTCCGACATCCGCCCGGTCCTGGGAGCCCGCCACGTTCGGTGCCTCAGGGTTCAGCATTGTCGACCCTGGTCGCTCGCTGTCATGCGCGCCCGGTGCGCGGGAGGGGGCCGCGATGGCGGTCGGCTCCCGGCGAAGGCATTCGGAAGGGCGAGGAAGCGGGAGTCCCCGTCGGTGAGGGGGACGAGGTGTTGCAACGCCCCTCTCGAGCGGTGCAGTTGACGATGGTCCTTCGGCCGTGGTGCTGCGCGGCAGGGCGGGGAGGAAGGCGTTGATGCCGCGGTGGTCGCAGGAGGCCACGTCGGTGACACGGACATCAAGGGTGTCGATGCCGTCGTGCGGGAACCGCTCCTCCGGTATGTATGCCGAGAGCGCCGATTGCAGGTCGATCTCGCCGGTCAGCGTGACCAGCGCCCGGTTGACCGTGTCGTGCCGGCAGACGTTCAGGATGGGTGGGATGCCCATGGGCATGGTGCCTCGGTTCACGGGACCGTACCGGGTGCGCCGGCCGGTCGTACGGTCGTGCAGGCAGGTGAATGACCGTTCCAGCAGCCGATGTTCCGGAGCGTGGGACCCAGCCGGTTACCTCGGGGTGCGCAGGGAGGGCGGACGGGTGGTCCGCACTCCGCGGGCACGTGGGCCAAGCGGTGGTGGCCCGCCAGGGTCTGGGACGTCCGTACGCAGCATAGTCCCGAGGCCGGTCTCGTGGTTGCTCCGAGGAGGGGCACCATGATGTTCACGCCATGGTGATCGGGCGGCTCCCATGCCGGGGCGCTGATCGCAGGTGAAGCACCGTCAGCCCGGCAGCCGTCCCGTCGCCTCGTACGCTCCGCCGAAGGGCCTCACCCACCGAACGTGTTCAGGGGGAGAGATTTTCTGGTGGCGCCTGACCACGAGCCGCGGCTCCTCGGACTGCGCGTCGGCGTCCGGGTCCTGACGGCCGGTGAATGCCCACGGGACCGATGCCGGTCCTGGAACGCCGGCCGAAGGGGCCGTACCACGCACGTAACCGCTCGCCGCACTCCCGGGGCAGACGTCGAGGGGTCGTCCGCTTCCCGGCGCACGCTGCGGACCTGGGGCGCTGTCCGCGACCTCTGCAAAGGGCTACGCTGTGCGAACAGGCCCTGGCCCCCGGCAGTGATGGTTTGTTCTGCTCCTGGGAGGCCCGCCGTGTTCGTTCTGCTTCTCCTTCTGACCGCCGTCCTGTTCGGCCTCGGCTTTGTCAATTCCCTCTGGTGGGTGGCTGCGGCCGCGTTGATCTTCGGCGTCACCCGCCACGGCCGTGATCGCGGGGGAGGTTGGATCCGTGGCGACGGTTCCGATCTCAATGGCTACCGGGGCTACAAGCAGCGCCGGGACCGTCACGACCGCTGGGACCGCCGGTACAGCCGTCAGAACCGGGCCCGCTGGAGGCGCGAGGATCGTCGGGGGCGCTGACGCCGCAGGTGACCGACGAACCTGCCGGGCGCCATGAGGTTCCGGGTGGTCTTCCGCCCCACCGGGCGCACGACCCCGCTCCGTCGACTGCTCGCCCAGGCCCGGTCCGGGCCGACTGCGTGAACCCGGTCGACCACGGCACCCCGATCGAGGCCGCCGGCCGCATCATCATCGAGGACCAGCTCGAACAACCCCGGCGCAGCAACGCCGCAGGCCGCCGCGCATCCCGGCACACGACCGCCACCTGCACTGCGGTCCGACGCGACGCGGCCGCGCGGAACTCTTCCGACTGCTTCAGAATATGAGTGCATGATCGCCGAAGAGGCTCAGCCGCCTCCCCACGGACGGGAGTCCCGGAGCGGCACCCCGCCCGCCGCCCCGCGCGCCCCTGCCGCTTCTTCACCTGCGGCCCCGACCGGTCGGCCGGCGGCGGGGCGGGAGGCGTGCAGCCCGGAAGGCGGGGCGGAACGGGCGGCGACTGCGCCGAAGCCGCGGATGCGCGGCTGGCTGCACGCCGGGGTGTTTCCGCTCACGCTGGTCGGCGGCGTCATCCTGATCGCCGTTTCGCGCTCGCCTGCGGCAGCGGCGGCCTGCTCGGTCTACACGGTGTCGGCCTGCCTGCTGTTCGGTACCAGCGCGGTCTACCACCGCGGGACGTGGGGCCCGCGCGGGGAGGCGGTCCTGCGACGGCTGGACCACGCGAGCATCTTCCTGATCATCGCCGGTACCTGCACCCCCCTCGCCGTGCTCCTCATCCCGTCGGACCAGCGGTCCCTGCTGCTGTGGATCGTGTGGACAGGCGCACTGACCGGCATCGCATTCCGAGTCCTGTGGGTCACTGCTCCGCGCTGGCTGTACACCCCGTGCTACCTCGTCCTGGGCTGGGCACCGGTGTGCTACCTGCCCGACTTCCTGCACGCCGGCGGAGCTGCCGTACTCGTCCTGATCGTGGCCGGCGGGCTGCTCTACAGCGCGGGCGCGGTCGTCTACGCCCTCAAGCGCCCCGATCCCTTACCGGCCTGGTTCGGCTTCCACGAGGTCTTCCACGCCCTGACCGTCACCGCCTTCACCTCGCACTACACGGCCATCCTCCTGGCAGCCGCGTGACTGCATTCGAGGGATGCCGAAGCGCCGGACGCGGCGGATGGGCCCCGCCGCACATCGTTCGGGAGAGGCTGATGGCCGGGCGGCTCCCGCGTCCCGGGGTGCGATGTGATCCGTTCGGTGCTGGGCTTGGCAGAGGTCATTCGTGCACACGGGACGGAGTCCTGAGCGTCGTCGAGCAGTGAAGGAGCCGCTGTGACCGCAAGAGGGACGGGCGGCGGGCGAGCCCCTCGTCATCCCGGGGACGGCAGCCACCGGGGCAGTGCGATGACCTTGGCGGAGACATTGGCGGCGGCGGAGTCCGCAGCGCCCGTGGAGTCCCTCGACGTGGTCGCGTGCTTGCTCAAGGAGCATCTACGAGCCGTGTCGGTGTCGTTCCTCATCACCGATTTCGCGAGCAGCTCCGTCGTACGGCTGGGGGTCGCGGGCAGCGTCGACACCGATGAACCCGCCCGGCGCATCACCCTGCGGGGCACCCTGTACGACGACGTGATCCGCACCCAGCGGCCGAGCGTGGACGACCAGGGTGACGGCGCCCTGGTGCGGGTCGTCGCCCCGGTGACCAACCGCGGGGACGCCATCGGGCTCCTCGAGCTGTTCCTGCCCGCGGCGCCGGACACGGACACGATGCGGGAGATCGGCGAGACCGCGCACGCGCTGGCGTACATCGTCATCGCGAACCGGTCCTTCACCGACGTCTACCAGTGGGGACGGCGCACCACCCCGCTGAGCCTGGCCGCAGAGATCCAGCACCAACTGCTCCCGGCGTCGCTGGCGTGCGAGGCGGCGCAGTTCGCGGTCGCCGGGGCGCTGGAGCCCGCGGACCTCGTCGGGGGCGACACCTTCGACTACGTGATCGACCGGGACACCGTCCAGCTCTCCGTCACCGACGCCATGGGTCATGACGTCGACGCCGCACTTCTGGCCACCCTCTTGATGGGTGCCCTGCGCCGGGCGCGGCGGGCCGGTGCGAGTCTTGAGGAGCAGGCCCACGAAGCCGACCGCGCAGTGCGGGAACACGGCCGCGGAGGCTATGTCACCGGCCAGCTGCTGCGGATCAGTCTGCTCGACGGTGGTACGGAATTCGTCAATGCCGGCCACCCCTGGCCGCTGCGAATGCGGGACGGTCAGGTACAGGAGATCGCGCCGAAGGTCGATAGGCCGTTCGGCCTCCAAGCCCCGGACACCTACCGGGTGCAGTCGCTGGACCTGCGGCCGGACGACCGGCTGGTGATGCTGACCGACGGCATGCTGGAGCGCAACGCCAAGAGCCTGGACCTGTCGGACCTGATCGTTCGCACCCGCGCGCTGCATCCCCGCGAAGCTGCTCGCGCCCTCATCGGCGCGATCGTCGACGCCGGCCAAGGTCACCTGGAGGACGACGCGACCGTCATGTGCCTGGACTGGCACGGTGGCGGGCGCTCTCAGCGGGACGCCGCGACCGGCGCCGACCTCACCGACGCCTCACAACCGTCAGGGACGGGACGGACCATTTCCGGGAGTTGACCCCGGACGGGTGGGGAGGAAGGCGGCTACGCGGGCGCTGTGCTGCGAGTTGAGCAGGTGGAAGGCATCGCGGGGCCGACGACGCAGGCAGAAGTGTGCGTGGTCTCGCCCCGATCGGCTGATCCGGCGGCGGGGCGGTGACGGCCAGGACTTCGAAGCCCAGTGGCCCCTGCCACGCGCCCGCGGGACGGCCGTGGGCACACGTCCACCACACCGGTCCGGGCACCACGGGGCCGTCGGCTCGGCGACCGGCGCGGTGATGCGGGCCGAGCGGCTTTCGGGCTTCACCCAGGCCGCCTTGTCCAGGCGTCCTGCTCAAGTCACGCCTGCCTCACCGGTGTTGGTTCGCCGACGGGAGGATCAGCACCCGGAGCCGCGTGGCGCCGGTCGGCTTCCAGAACGCTCCCACGTCCAGCCATCCCCAGGAACGGAGGGTGTTGAGGGTGGGGTGATCGGCCCGGTCCACCAGGGTGGCGCCGATCGATGCCCGCTGGTCGACCAGCAGCCGCTCCTGCAACCGGAGAGCGACGCGCGCGTCCTGCGGGTGCGGGAGGATCAGGATGTCGGTGATCGCGAAGATGCCGCCGGCCGCTGCGAGTTGTTCGACGCCGCGCGGTCGGCCGCTGTCGAACCCGATCCACTCGAAGGTGTCGCTCAGCATCGGGAATCCGAAAGCGCAGCCCACCAGTCCACCCGTCTCCGCGATCACCATCGCGAAGCCCGGCCGCCGGATGTCGGCGGTGAGACGGTTCAGGAACTGTCGGCGGCTCGGACGGCAGTACGCATCAGGACGCGATGACGCCTCGTGGGAGTCCACGTACAGATCCGTCAGTTTCCCGCTCAGATCCTGTGCCAGCCCACGGTTCACACGGCGTAAGCGGGCCGCATCCACGGTGGACGATTCGCCGATACGGGGCTGTCGTGGCTGCCCTCCACCGGCCCAGTCCGTCACGGCGCGTCACCCGAGAGCACAGAGGTAAGCGGAACGGCCCGGTACCTCGGTGTCCGGGTGGTCGAGGTGGGGACATTCCCGGGTGGGGGCGACGGATGCCCGAGCTGATCGTCGAGGAGCAGGGACCTGGAGCCGCTGAGGTCGAGGATCAGACCCAGTGTCGGCGGCGGGTGGTGGAGTCGCAGGGTTCCGCCGGACTCGGTCATCAGCTGCGCTGCGTGGAGGAAGACGTTCAGGCCGGTGCAGTCGCAGAAGGTGACAGGCGTGAGGTCGATGTCGATGGTGCGGACGCCGTCGCTCAGGCATCGCGCCAGCGCCGTGCGTACCAGCGAGGCCGATTCCAGGTCGATCTCACCGGCCAGGGTGATCAGTACCCGATTTCCTCGGTCATGGCGGAAGACGGTGAGCTGCGGAATAGGCATGATGCCTCGGTTCGGTGGACCGTGCGGCAGCGGACGCGGTGACGCCGGGGGTCCTGGCCTCAGCGCGCGCTGCCGTCAGGGCGTACGTTCGGCGGAGGGGGAGCAACGGCACCGGTCCGACAGCGAAGCGGACCCGTCCGGTTCCTCCAGGGATGTGCCGGGCCGCAGACGAAGAGTCCGCTCCCTGCAGCCATCTGTGTCGGGTAGCGACAAGCCGCCGGGGTCTGGGACGTCCGTACAGCAGCATAGTCCTCGAACCGGTCCGGCGGACGGCCGGAACCGTCCGTTCATCGTGCCCGGGCGACGCCCGGAGACGATGCCGCGGGAGTACGCGGCCACCGCGCCCCGGGGCGACCGTCCGTGCGCCACACAGGCCGGCTCCGCATCACTGGGCCGAACGTGGCCCTGCGGGCCTCACGGCCCGGACCTGGGAATCCTGCGCCCGCGGCCGGACATCCGTCACGGCCGGTGCGGTTGAGCAGTTCGCCGGGCTGCCGCACGGGAAGTCCCGTAGTCAACCCCTTGGTCGGCGGACCCACCCGCACCGGGTCGTCCGCGCGACCGGGAACCGGGCCGGTACGCGATCAGCCGAGACCCGCTCACCCAACTGTTCAGGAGGCAGCTCGACTTGGAGGACGACGGCCATCTCAGGGTCCAGTGCCTCTCCACCCGGACGAACATGGCCGGGTGCGGCGCCGGCGACGTCACCGAGCGCACCTACGGCCAGGCCGCCACTGCCACTTGGCGGTTGCGCAGCCGTCCTCGATGCCGAGCGGCATGTCGCCGTCCGGCATTGGACGAATCGGAACCACCGTCACACGCGCCAGGCGTGGGCGCTGCCTTGGTGCCTCAGTGGTTGGCGGCGGGCATCGCGCGGGGGTGGCGCGTGCCGGTGAGGTGGGAGACGAGGAAGGCGGCGATGTCCGGGCGGGTCATCGCGGAGCCGACCTTGTCGTGCCCGAGGAGCCCGGAGCGGGTGTGGCCCGGGGCAGGCTTGTTCGTGGGATTGGTGATGCGGGCGACGGCTTGGGCGAGGCCGGCGCCGGTGCCACGTGTGGTGCGCTGTGGGGGGAGAGCAGACGGGTCAGTGTGGGCAGGGCGCGTGTCGCATCGCGGGCCTGCGCGGTTGTCAGGCGGGCGATGTCGGCGGGAAGCGTGGTGCCGTCGCGTGCGATGGCCAGGACACTCATACCCGCGGCGCGTGCCGAGCGGATGCCGTTGGGGGAGTCCTCCACCGCCAGGCAGTCGGAGGGCGGGACGTCCAGCTCCGATGCCGCGCGCCGGTAGGCGTCCGGGGCGGGCTTGGGCCGGGTGACGTGCTCGCCGCACACCACGGTGTGCAGTCGGGCGGTCAGCCCGAGCCGGTCCAGGGCCGCGTGGACGAAACGGCGCGGACTGGCTGTGGCGACCCCGACCATGCCGTGGCGGGCTGCTTCGAGTACCAGGCTCACCGCTCCGGGGAGCGCGTGCACGCGCCCGGCGCCGACTGCGTCGACCATCGCCGTCGTGCACGCCTCGGTCACCTCGTCGGGGCCGATCGAGCCCGGGCACAGGGCGGCCACGTAGGAGGCCCAGGCGCCGTTGCCGTGGAGTGCGCGGGTGTCCTCGGTACGCCAGCGGTGCCCGTGGCGTGCGGTGAAGGCGGCGCAGGCCTCCGGCCACAGGTGCTGGGTGTCCAGGAGGGTGTCGTCGAGGTCGAAGACGGTGGCCCGGAGGATCGGGGTCACGCGGTCACCGTGTCCGGATGCTGCAGGGCGTCCGCGATCTGGTCGATGGAGACGAGCGCGAGGCCGTGGCTGTCGGCGAACGCGCGCAGCGCCTCGAAACGGGCGACGGAGCCGTCGTCCTGACAGACTTCGCTGATCACTCCGACGGGTGCGAGGCCTGCCAGTCGCAGCAGGTCGACGGTGGCCTCGGTGTGCCCGCGGCGTTCGGTGACCCCGCCGCGGCGGGCGCGCAGCGGGAAAACGTGCCCGGGGCGCGCCAGATCGTCGGGGCGGGTGTGCGGGGCGGCGAGCACCCGCAGGGTAGTGGCCCGGTCGGCGGCGGAGATTCCCGATCCGGTGCCGACGGCGTCCGCGGAGACAGTGAACGAGGTCGCCTCGACGGGGTCGGTGCCCGACGGGGGCGGGACCATCAGTGGCAACCGGAGCCGGTCGGCGACCTCCGGCGCCATCGGCGCGCAGATCAGCCCACTGGTCCAGCGCACGAAGAATCCGATCGCCTCGGCCGTGGCGAATTCGGCCGCCATGACAAGGTCCCCCTCGTTCTCCCGGTCCTCGTCGTCGACCACGATGACCGGGCGCCCTGCCCGCAGGTCGTCGACGGCCAGTGCAACCAGGTCCAGCGTCCGCCGCACCGATGCTGACGTCACAGTGTCCAGCCCTTCGTAGAAGTGGATCTTCCCGCAAGGGCATCGGCCGGGAGTCGAACAGACTTGAGTACCCCGTACGCCGACAGAGCGACCCGGGCCGTTGAGCGGCACGCAGGTGGCCACCAACGCGTGTCCGGTCGCCACGCCGATCGCTGGATTTGAGTCGGCGAAGATCGAGCCGGGCGACGACAGCGAGCGCGACCACCACGGCGGACAGTCGGCCAGGAACGGCCAACCAAGGTCTGCGCCCGGAGCGGCGCAGCCATCGCCTCGCAGGCCGACGCGCCCGGGGGCCGGGGAGCTGTCCGGCGGCGCCACGATGTCGTTCCGTACGCACCCGGGTCTCATTCCCGGGGGCCCACCCCGGGGGGTTTCCCTGGGGCGACGGCTCGACGGGTGCAGCAGGCTGGGGAGGGGGACGGTCGCGGAACAGCCCTCCTGCCTGCCGATCGGGCCGCGCCTCCGGGCTGGACCCCCGTGGGGCCGCAGTCCGGTGGGCGGCTGTCGGCCCGCACCGCAGGCGACGGAGATCGCTGGAGGCGGACATGAAGGTGAGCCGGGTCGGCGTGATCGTGCACGGCGGGCGCCCAGAAGCCGTGGAAGGCGCCCGCACGGTCGGCGCATGGTGCGCCGAGCACGCACTCGGATGCACGGACATCGACGTGTGGAGCAACGACGGAGAGCGCACCGCCCGGCAGGAAGCCGCAGCGGCCGGCGATCCGGACCTCATTGTCACGCTGGGCGGGGACGGGACCTTTCTACGCGGCGCGATGGTCGCGCACGCCGTCGACGCGCTCGTGCTCGGAGTCGACCTCGGCCGCGTGGGCTTTCTGACCGAGGTCCCCATGACGGCGCTGCGCGAGGCTCTGGACGCCGTACGCGAGGGCCGGATCGACATCGAGCAGCGCATGTTCCTGACCATGCGCACCTCCTGTCTCCTGGAGATGCCTTCGGACATCGAGGCCTTCATGCGGTACGGCCAAAGCCCGCTCCTGCGCCCGCCGAGAGCGCGCGCCGACTGTGAAGTGGGCGGCGAATGGGGTATCCCGCTCGATGTGGCGGCCCTCAACGACGTGGTGCTGGAGAAGCTCGCCCGGGACCGCCAGGTCTCGGCCGGGGTCTACATCGCGGGCCAGTTGCTCGCCTCCTACTCGGCCGACGCCCTGCTCGTCGCCACCCCCACCGGCTCGACCGCCTACAGCTTCGCCGCTGGCGGCCCCATCCTCTCGCCGCGCAGCGAAGCCCTCGTGTTCACCCCCGTCGCACCCCACATGCCGTTCAACCGCTCAGTGGTCGCCGCACCCGACGAACCCGTCGGACTGCGCCTGCTCGAACGCTCGAGCCCGGCCGCGGTCACCATCGACGGCCTGGTCCGCGGCGTCCTCAAGCCCGGCGACTGGATCGGGGTGTACGCCTCACCGCGCAAACTGCGTGCCGTACGCCTGGGGATGACGGACTTCTACCGCAGGCTGCGCCGGCGCATGAACCTCACCGACGCCCCCGCCGCTCTCGCCGACGGCGCCACGGCGCCGTTGTGGTCGGTGACAACTCCTCCGCCCGGGGACTTGGCACACCTGTCGCTGCCCCAGCCCTCCCCGCCGCCCGCTTGAACAACCGGCGTTGGGCCGATGCCTCTCCCCGCAAGGGGCGACGCAGGTGCGTCCCTGGGGGAGAGGACCGTCGTCCGCCGGACCTGGCCGATCGCCGGCCGCGCGGCGACCGTCATCCGTCTGAGGCCCGTGACGTCCACCAGTGGCCGCCTGCACTGTCGTCATCGCGCCGGCCGGACTGCCGGTGGTGGGTGCGCCCATGCCAACGACGACTGCATCACCCGGGCCTACGCGCCGGGTGTGCGGGTTCCTCGGCAAAGGCGTCGGCGCGCGTCGCCTTCGTGGAACGCGACACCCGCCCCGGGCAGCACCGAACCCCGTGGTGCCGCCCGTACGTCCGAAGGGTCTGGAGCGATCCCCATCCCGGGAGTCAGGCCGCGACGAGCTCCTGCTCGCGCTCGGGCGCCCCGACCTTGGGCTTCTTGTTCGGCAGCGAGAGCCGGAAGACCTTGTGCCACGCGGAGAACACCTGCTTGGGCAGCGGCCCGGTGACGTACTCCAGCTCGTACTTCTCGAACAGCGCGCGCACCTTCACCGCGACCTCGGCGTACCGGTTGCTCGGCAGGTCCGGGAACAGGTGGTGCTCGATCTGGTGCGACAGGTTGCCGGTCATGAAGTGCATGGCCCTGCTGCCGCTGATGTTTGCCGAGCCCATCATCTGGCGCAGGTACCACTGGCCGCGCGTCTCGCCCCTGATCGACCGGCGCTCGAAGACCTGCACACCCTCGGGGAAGTGCCCGCACATGATCACCGAGTGGGTCCAGAGGTTGCGGACCAGGTTCGCGGTGAACGTGGCGGCGAGCGTGGGGAGGAACGAGGGGCCCGACAGCAGCGGGTGGATCACGTAGTCCTTGAGCACCTGCTTGCGGATCTTGCGGCCCACGGCCTTGGCCCGCGCACGGAACTCCGGGTTCTTACGGCGCCGCTTGCTCAGGTTCTTGCCGAGCTCCAGGTCGTACGCCGCGATGCCGTACTCGAAGAAGCAGGCGTTGATGAAGTTCCACAGCGGCTGGCCGAGGTGGAACGGGTGCCACCGCTGGTCCTCGTCGACGCGCATGATGCCGTAGCCGAGGTCGTTGTCCTTGCCGATCACGTTGGTATAGGTGTGGTGCAGCTCGTTGTGGGAGTGCTTCCACTGGTCGGCCGGCGAGACGTGGTCCCACTCCCAGGTGGTGGAGTGGATCTTCGGGTCCCGCATCCAGTCCCACTGGCCGTGCAGGATGTTGTGGCCGATCTCCATGTTGTCCATGATCTTCGCCACGGACAGCCCGGCGGTACCGAGCACCCACGCGGGCGGGAAGATCGAGAACAGCAGCACACCTCTGCTGACCAGCTCGAGCTTGCGCTGCGCCGAGATCACCTTGCGGATGTAGGCGGCGTCCTTCTCGCCACGGTCGGCGATCACCTCGTCGCGGATCGCGTCCAGCTCGCGGCCGAGTTCCTCGATCTGCTCCGAGGTCAGGTGGGCGGTCGGGTCGATGGCGGTCAAGGTGTTCCTACCGTTCGATGTCGCAGGGGCCCGCCGCGGCGGACACGCAGGTCTGGATGAGGACGCCCGGCTCGGCCTCGGTGATCTCACCGGTACGCAGGTCGCGGACGGCGCCCGCCTTGAGCGGCGTGACGCAGCCGAAGCAGATGCCCATGCGGCACCCGGAGGGCATGAGCACGCCGGCCTCCTCGCCGACGTCCAGCAACGGCGTCGCGCCGTCCGCGTCGACCCTCTTGCCGGTGGCGCTGAAGGTGACCTCACCGCCCTCGCCGGCGACGACGATGCCGGGGCGGAAACGTTCGGTGTGCAGGCGCTCCGGGACGCCGTGCCCGGTCCAGTGCTCCTCGGCGGCGTCGAGCAGGCCCGCGGGGCCGCAGGCCCAGGTCTCGCGCTCGGCCCAGTCGGGCACGAGCTCGTCGAGACGGGCGATGTCCAGCATGCCGTCCGTGTCGGTGTGCACCTCGGTGAGCAGCAGCCTCTTGTCAGCGACCAGGTCGTGCAGCTCCCCGCGGAAGATCACGTCCTGCGGCCGTGGCGCGCAGTGGACCATGACGGCGTCGTCGAACTCCGTGTTGCGCAGCATGCCCATCACGGGCGTGATGCCGCTGCCGGCGGTCAGGTACAGCACCTTCGCGGGCTTGGCCTCGGGCAGTACGAAGTCACCGGTCGCCTGGTCGAGCTGGATCAGCGTGCCCGGTTTCGCCCTGTGGACCAGGTGGTTGCTGACCTTGCCGTCCGGGATCGCCTTCACGGTGATCGTGACGCGTCCGTCCCGGCGGCCGGTCGGCGAGGTGATGGAGTAGGCGCGCCACAGTCGCACCCCGTCGACGTCGACCCCGATCCGCACGTACTGGCCGGGTGTGTGGCCGCGCCAGCCCCGTCCCGGTCTGATCACGATGGTCGCGGCGTCACCCGTCTCGGGGTGCACGGCCTCGATGCGCCCTCGCAGGTCGGCGCCGGCACGCAGCGGGCTGACCAGGTCGAGGTAGTCCGACGGCAGGAGCGGCGTCGTGACCATCTCCAGCAGATTCCACGCCCTGCTGCGGAGGGCTGTACTCGTCATGGCCCCAGCTTGCTGCGTCCCAGGGCGTAAAGTCCTAACCGCAGGACGTGAATTTGATCCGCAGAATTGTTCGCAGGGAATAGAATCGTGAGCCATGTAACCCGTGGGGCCAGCGAGCTGGCCCTCGATGAGACGACCGTCACCGCACTGCGGGCCGCGCTGAAGACCACCGCCGACGAGGTCGTCCAGGCGATCATCGATGAGGTCCCTCCCTACGCCAACGCCCTCTCGGGCCACATGGGCGCCACCATCCGCCGAGCCGTCCGCACCGCCCTGGGGCACTACCTGGACCTCGCGAGCGGGAACGCCGCGGGCGGCGACGGCGGTGACGCGGCCTACGAGCTGGGCCGCGGTGAGGTCCGGGACGGCCGTTCGATGGACGCCCTGCTCAGCGCCTACCGCGTCGGCGCCCGCGTGGCCTGGCGAGGCCTGGCCGAGGGTGCCGTCCCCGCAGGTCTGCCCGCCGCCGAGGTCGCCAAGTTCGCCGAGCTGACCTTCGCCTACATCGACGAGCTCTCCGCCGCGAGCGCCGCGGGCCACGCCGACGAACTGGCCGCCCGGGGCCGGGCCCACGAGCGCCACCTGGAACACCTGGCCCGCGACCTCCTCGCCGGGGCGAGTCCGGACGTGCTGCTGGCGTCCGTCCAACGGGCCGGGTGGCAGCCTCCGGTCTCGCTGACCGCGGTCCTGCTGCCCGCCGCCCAGGCCCGGCCCGCCTACCGCGTGCTCGACCCGAGCACCCTCGTCCTCGACGACCTCCCGGACGCCACCGGGGTGCTGCTCGTCCCCGATGCCGACCGGTCACACATCTTGCGGCAGCTCACCGACCGCACCGCCGTGGTCGGCCCGGCCCGGCCATGGACTCGCGCGTCCGCCTCGTACGCACGAGCCGTACGCGCGCGCTCCCTCTCCTCCGACATTCGCGACACCGAGGACCACCTGCCCGAGCTGGTGCTGAGCGCCGACGCGGACGCGTTCGCGGACCTGCGTGCCCGGGCCCTCGCACCGCTGCGGACCCTGCCCGTCACGACCGCACGGCGGCTGGAGGAGACACTGCGGCAGTGGCTGCTGCACCAGGGCAGGCGGGACGAGGTGGCGGCGGCGCTGTTCGTCCATCCCCAGACGGTCCGGTACCGGATGTCGCAGCTGCGGGAGCTCTTTCCCGATCTCGCATCGCCACAGCGGGTCCTGGAACTGACGTTGGCGGTCGGTCTTCGGGACAGCTGACATGTGCTGCGACCGACCTCGTACCCGTCCTCGACGCCCGCGTCTGCGCTGCCGGGAGATGATGAGGATGGACGGACGGAATGTGAGGTCAGGAGTTTCATGGCGAATCGGGTTCACCGACCCCGTGAGGACGCGGAGTTCGATTTCATCCTCGGGATGAGCGCGGTTCCGGTCCTCGCGTACTTCACCGGGACATGGCCCAAGGCGGTCGAGCCCTGCCGGGTGATGGACCTCGTCATGGGTGGCGTCGCCGACGAGTGCACGGGCGGCCGCCTGACGGTCGTCCGCGCCGACATCACGCGGTGTCCGGCCGCGACCGAGCGATACGGGATCACCGGGGCCCCGTCCTGCGTCCTGCTGAAGCAGGGGGAGGCGGTGGCGCAGGCCACGGGGCCCATGACCACCGCCGAGGTGCGGGAGCTCCTGGACGGCCACCTCTGAGCGGACATCTGGACCATCCCCCCTTGTGATCCCACCCGTCGAGTGCGGGCATCCGCTGTGCCCGTGCACCGCAGCCGGCACCGCGGGACGAATCCGATGCGCACGCTCTGCCCGATCGTTCAGAACAGGGAGTTCCAGAAGATCGTTTCCGGGTCGGGCCCGTCCGGGTGGAGCATGCAGCGCCTGCAGCGCAGGAGTCCGGGTTCGCCGGTTCCGGAGGCGGCGCTCATCCAGGGCAGGGCTTCCATGGCGTGTGCGCGTTCGTCGTCGGCGAGGGCGTCGACGGTGCGGCGGAGTTCCTCGGGGACGGGGCCGTCGGTGAGGCAGAGCCATCCGATCGCCGCCGCCAGGCGGGCTTCGGGAACCTCCGCCTCGTCGCGCCAGCGTTCGCGCAGCCACGCGACGGTCGGCGGGTGCGGGTGGGCCCGGGTGATCTCGGCGGTGGCCAGGGCGAAGGCGGCACGGACCATGGGGTCACGTTCCGCCGCGAACCCTCCGGCCAGGGCGGTCCGGACGACGCGGTCGAGGTCGGCGGCCGTCGCCAGGACGTACGAGGCGTCGACGCGGACGGCAGGGTCGGGGTCGTTGAGGAGGGGCACGAGCGCCGGCGTGTTCGCGGTGATCGCCGTTCGGGCGGCGGCTACCGACCAACCGGCCGGGTAGGCGGTCACCTCGTAGCCGTAGTCGTCGTGTCCGTCGGGAGCGTGACGTGCGGGATCGGTGCGGTGAAGGAGGAATTCCGCGCGGGAGGCGACGCCGAGGTGCCGGGCGCGGGCCGGTCCGGGGAGGGCGTCGAGGGCGGCGGCGCGGTGGGGGTGGTCGGGGTCGGCGACGACGGGGATCAGGAACGGTACGGCGAGGGCGGCCGCCGCCCGGCTGTCGTTGGCGCACAGGCTCCACAGCACACGGGGCGCGTCCTCGCCCGGTTCGCCGTCGGCGCGGAGGGCGGCAACGGCCTTCCGCACATCGGGGCCGTGGGGAAAGTTTCCCCACGGGACGGCGTCGAGGGGCAGGTCTCGTCGGAGCTCGGGCAGGATGCCGGCCACCACCGCCCGTACATCGAAGCAGCCGCCCGCGAACAAGGCCAGGTCCGCCCCGTCCGCGACTTCCCGGCACATCGCGAACGTCGGATCGCTCCGCCAATCCCTCACAGCCCACCCTCACCTGTCGAACCTGTCGAACCTGTCGAACCTTCGGACACCTGATCATGGCCGGAGCGGGGCCTGCCGGCAGCCGGGTCGTGAACTGCCCGGCCGCTCGCGCACAGTTGCGCCATGGTGCGGTGCTTTGAGATCAGAGTTCGGTCGTCCAGATCCCGACAGGGTGGTCACTCGGAGGCAGCCACAACTGAGGCTGTGACTCTCGATGGCTCATGTCGGCCCGCTCATCCCAGTGGAATCGGCTCTCGGGATCAGGCCACGCGACCTGCAGCACGGGTAGAGGTGGCCGCCGGTAGAACCCGATGGCCTGTCCGAAGAAGGTCCGGTACCAGCCACGATCGACCTGCCTGAGCGCGACCCGATGACCGTCGGCCACATCGAAATGGTCCTGGCCGGCCGCCAGGGTTTCGCCCGCGGCGGCCTTCTCTCCAAGGGTGTTGAGCACACGGTGCATGGCGTGGACATCGAGCCCGAACATGGCGAGTTCAGGACCGCCGTGGGTGTGCGCGAGGCCGATCGTGTAGGCGAATCCGGGGCCGATCTCGTCTTCGGGGACCATCACGACGTGCCATCCATGCTGCCGTACATGCTTGGCGATCGTCAGATCCATGCGGTCCGCATCGTCCCGGTCGCCGTAGTCGTGGCACAGGACGCAGCGGCACTGGAACGGATCGTCAGTCATGTGCGGAGGGTATGGGGCGAGCGTTCGCGGTGAGCAGCCGGGTTTGTCCCACGCGCAATCGCAATGACGCCGTCGGCACCCTGACATCCCCTGAGTACTTGCTTCGGTGACGCAGTCACATGCCTGGTGCATCGCCTCGTGCGAGGCAAAGATCATCCGAGGCCCTATCGTGATCCACGGGCGTACAACCCCGCATGGATCACGGCTGTCTGACGAAGGCGCCGGAGGACGATTCTCCGGCGCCTTCGATACAGAGATCGGGGATTCAAGTGGGGAAGAAGCTCTGGAGAGCAGTCGTGGCCGGTGGTGCGGTCGCGGTGTTCACCGGCGTGGCTGCGCTTCCGGCCGGAGCGGCCGAAGGCGGGGCCTCGTTCACCCGCGTTCAGGTGAACGGCGGCAAGCCGATCGTGATCGGCGTGTCGAACGAGGTCGCGGTGCCGACCTCCTTCCGGATGGCGACCACCCGCACGTGGAAGTGGCCGGCGGTGTTCCTGTACCGCGACGGTGCGAGTGATCGGCTGTGGCACGCCATCGAGACGAGCGACTGCATCAAGGTGAGCTCGGGCGTCTGCGACTTCAACGAGACGATGTACTTCGACCCGAGCGAGTGGGAGATGCGCAACAGCGAGGCCGGGGCCTGGAAGGTCGCGGCCGAGGTGTACTTCCAGGGCGGCGGCGGTGACACCGATGATGAGGGCCTCACGGTCTACGTCAAGCGCAACTCCCGCCTGAGCGTGAACGCTTCACCCGAGCCGGTGACCAAGGGCAGCAGCATCACTGTGACCGGAAAGGTCACGCGGGCCAACTGGGAGACCAGGAAGTACGCCTCCTACGCAGGCCGCCTGGTGACCTTGCAGTTCAAGCCCACCGGAGCCGCCTCCTACACCACGGTGAAGAAGGTGTACGCGAACGGCTCGGGTGCTCTCAAGACGACCGTGAAGGCGTCGAAGTCGGGCTCGTGGCGCTGGGTGTACTACGGCAACACCACGACCGGGCCGTCGACTTCGGCCGGGGACGACGTCGTAGTGAAGTGATTTCCCCGGGCTGCCTCCCGCCCTGCCCGGCAGCCGACTTCCCCCGAGGCTGCTGAGGCGCGTCACGAGACGGGGAGAGATCTTCATCCAGATCTGCGTGATGGTGTGCAGTGCTCGATTCGGCTGCCGGCCGTCACCACGGTCGATCCGGTGTCGGTCGGTCGGCCCGAGGCGCTCGGGTGAAGGGCCAGCCAGTCATGGGAGGGGCTCGTGTCGGAGACGGCACGAGCCCCTCGCCCTCTTCCGGACGCAGTGTCCGTCGATGCACCCCGACGACCGAACGAGCAATGATTAAACCCGGTCAGTCCCCCATGAACCACAAGTAGCTCCCCGGCGTCTCCGCACACGCTTCAAGCAACTCGGCCAGGTCGACCAGAGCCGCCTTCTGCTTGGCATCAGTACACCCCTGTGCCAAGGCGGTAACTTCCTGGCGGGCGACAGCCGCTTCCTGTTCGTTGAACAGGGTGTCGCCGTACGGATCCACCCAGACGAGCTTGCCCGAGCCGTGCCGGTCGAGGGTGCTCATCACCTTCGACAACGCCTCTCCGTGCTCGTACGAACCCCGGAGCAAGCTGTCCCGGGACCCTCCCTTGCGCATCGGTCGCCTCGAGTGCAGTTCCAGCTCGACCCCCATGACCACTCCTTCAAGCATTCCTTCCTGCGCAGAGCGCGGACACCGAAGCATCCCAGAGCTCATTTGTCAGGCGCGGCCCAGGGCACTCCGCGCCTGGTGACGGCTGCGCCGCGGGTCACCGGTCGTCCTGACGGCGATGGCGGTTCCGGTTGCGCCGAGGCGGTCGACGGGTATTTCACCGCGGGTGGTTGCGCGGGTGACGGCCACCGCAGGGCGACTCCGTAGGTGCCGTGGTCGATTCCGCGGACGACACGGTCGACCGCCGAACGCCGGGCCTCCTCCCCGGGCAGGTCCAAGGCTCGCCGGAGGTCGTCCGCCAGGGCCCGGGGAGCGCTCCGCTCGTGCCGGATGAGCGCCCGGCGCCGTACGCGACCCCCGTACGTGCCGTCCAGCATTCCGGTCCTGATCCGGGCGGCGACCGCGGACCGCTCGGGGCCGTCCGCCGCACGCCAGGCGCGCAAGTCCCGGCCCAGCGCGTTGGGCAGGCACCGGGGTGGACAGTCGAGACATTGGCGCAGCGCCCTCGGCGGACCGGACAGGACTCTTGTGAGCAGGGACATGGCACAGTGCTCCTTCCCGCGCGAGGCATCGGAAGGAGTCTGCCGTGCCAGGGCAAAGCCTCGGTCAGGGGTGAGTTCGGGCAGTGTAAGGATCGCTCGGCACGGGGCTGGACCGGTCGGCGGTCGGCCGGTCGCCGCCGGGCCCGTCCGTAACCGTCCTGCTCGCAATGGCCTGGTCGGCAACGGTCCGGCCGGCCGCGTTCGAACCGGCAGCGGATGAGTCCGTGCCGGATCGGCCGGTGCCGGGCAAGTCCTTGGCCGGCAGGCCGGTGGCGGGGTGCGGGGGGAGGCGGACGGTGAAGCACGCGCCGCCCTCGGGAGCGCGTCCGCGGGCGGTGATCGTGCCGCCCAGCCGATGGGCGAGCCGGTGCGCGATGGCCAGGCCCAGTCCGCTGCCGACAGGCCGGACCCCGCGGTAGCGCTCGCAGAGGGCACCGCGTTCGAAGGCGATCGCCGCGTCGTCCTCCGTGAGACCCGGTCCGCCGTCGCGGATCTCCAGCCGGGCGCCGGAGCCCTCGGGATACAGGCCGAGCACCAGAGGCCGGCCCGCCGGTGTGACACGCAGGGCGTTCTCGGCGAGTCCGTCGACGAGTTGACGTACACGGAAGCCGTCGGTGGTGAGCGTCAGCGCGTGCCCGGGGCGTTCGACGCGGAAGTCGACGTCGTGCCGGGCGCAGCGCGCCGACCAGGCCGCGGCGGCCTCGGCGACGAGTGCGTCCAGGTCGACGTCCGCGCTGTCGAGCCGGAAGTCGTCGGCCTCCAATCGGGCCAGCGCCAGCAGGTCGCCCACGAAGCGCTCCAGCCGATGGATCTCCGACTGCAGGACACGGCCGATCCCGGGGACCTCGTCGCCGGTCACCACCTCGTCGGCGAGTGCCTCCGCGTATCCCCGCACGGTGGTGAGCGGAGTACGGATCTCGTGCGAGACGGAGAGCAGGAAGTCGCGCTGCCTGTTCTCGCTTCGGGCCAGGGCCGCGTCCAAGGCGTTGAGCGCGGCGGCCAGTTCGGCGACCTCGGTCGGTCCGTCCGCTCGTACCCGCAGCCCCCGCTCGCCCTCGGCCAGCCGGTGGGCGGTGGCTGCGGCGGAGGTGAGGGGCCGGGCGAGCCGCCGGGCCAGCAGCGCTCCTGCCAGCGCCGAGCCGGTCAGGCCCAGCGCCAGGGGCAGGACCAGGCTGCCGCGGATGCGGTCGGTGGCCTCGTCGACGGTGCTCATCGGCCGGACGAGCACCAGCCCTCCGCCGGTGGGCGTCGCCACTCCCTCGACGAGCATCCGTCGGCCGTCGAGGGCCGCGGTCGCCGATACGGCGTGGCCGGACAGCAGCGCCTTGCGTCCCGCCGCGTCGACGGCCTCGGCCGCGGGTCCCTCCACTTCGCCCGAGGGCCGGACGAGGGCGAGTTCGGTGCCGGTCGGCCCGGCGATGCGCTGCTGGCGGTCCAGCATCCACGAGGCCAGGGGCGGGGTACGGGCGAGAACCTCGGCCTGGCGCGCCAGGTCCTCGCGCTCCCGGGCCTCGGTGGTCGTACGGATCATTCGCCAGGCGAACAGCCCGGTGAGCAGCACGGCCACCGCGGCGACGGCCGTGGTCAGCAGGACGATGTTCCCCGCAAGGGTGCCGCGGACGGCGTTCCCCGCCAGGACGCCGCGACGGCCCGGGGCGGTCATCGCGCGTCGTCGATCATGCCGTAGCCGACGCCCCGGACCGTGCGGATCGCACCGGCGTCACCGAGCTTGGCGCGGAGCTGGGAGATGTAGACGTCCATCACACGCGTGTCACGGTAGCCCGCGTACCCCCAGACGCGAGCGAGCAACTGATCGCGGGAGAAGACCTGTCCGGGGTGGTGCATGAGATGGGCGAGCAGGTTGAACTCGGTGGTGGTCAGCTCCACGGGGCGGCCGTCCACACGCAGGGTGCGGCGACCGGTGTCCAGGACGAGCCGCCCCACCCTGTGTACCGGATCCTGCCGGGGACCCGAGGCACGGCGCAGCAGGCTCTTGACGCGGGCGACGAGTTCCTGCGGCGAGAACGGCTTGGTGAGGTAGTCGTCGGCGCCGAGTTCCAGGCCGAGGATGCGGTCGGTGACCTCGTCCCGTGCCGTCACGAACACGATGGGGGTCCAGTCGCCGTCCTCACGCAGCCGCCGGCAGATCTCGACACCGTCCATGCCGGGCAGGGCGATGTCCAGCACGATCGCCACCGGCCGCAGTCGACGGGCGGCGGCCAGTGCCTCGTTCCCGTCGGCCTCCACGTGGACGCCGAAGCCCTCGCGGCTCAGATAGCGGCGCTGGAGGTCGGCGATGTGCCGCTCGTCCTCGGCGATCAGGACGAGCCCCTTGTTCTCCGCCATGTGCCTCTCTCCTCGGGCCCCGGGACACGCCGGCCGTCCCGAGGACCCGGGGGATGCCCCGACTCTAACCAGCGCCGACCGTGCTCCGACGCCGCGGGCCCGATCCTTACAGCGCCCGAACATTCGCCGAACGTGCCGCTCGGACAGCTTCGGCACATTGGACGCGAGATCGAGACCTGGGAGGGCACGTGAACACCAACGGCTCCAGCACGCGTCAAGTCCGCCTCGGGCCGCCGCGCCCCGACTCCGACACCCGTCATGTCGGCTTCGGCATCCGTCGCGTCCGCTTCGGCATCCGTCGCGCCGCGATACGCCGGACCGTGCCCGCGCTCGTGCTCGCCGCCGCCGCGGTGGCGGGAACCGTGTGGGCCCCGCAGTCCGGAACGGCGGACGCGGCCACCACGGAGGTGGTCGCCTCGCCGCTGCTGCTCGCCGGCGCCGCCCCGGTCACCGAGCCGGGGCCGCTGCCCGGCCGGGTGCCCCCGAAGCTGCGCGCGGATCTGCGGGAGCTTCGTACGCTGGAGGGCGACGAACGCCGCCGGGCCGCCGCGCGCGTCTGGAAGGATGCGCTGGCAGGCAACTACGGCACCCGGGTACGGATCCGTGCGGAGCAGGCGCGGCGCCGCGTCGAGAGCCTGCCCCCGGAACTGCGGGACGACCTGAAGGCCGTACGCGGCCTGCGCGGACAGGAGTTGCGCGACGCGCTCCGGCCGATACGGGACAAGGCGTCGAAGGGCGGTTACGGCGAGGCGGTCCAGCGCTGGGTGGAGCGCCGCGACCGCGTACGGCCGCAGAGGTGACGGCGGCGCGAGGGCGCGGTGCCGGAGTGCGCCCTCGGGCGCGGTGGCGGTTGCGGCCGGGGTGGGGGAGGCCCCCGCGTCTCCGGGTGCGGGTGCGGGTGCGGGTGCGGGTTCCTGCGCCGGGCCGGCGGGTTCTGCTTGCGGTGGGTGCCACCCTGCTCGTGTCGCTGTGCGGCTCGGCTTCTGCGACGGCTTCCGCGTCGCCGTCCACCTCGGCTGCCCCGCCGCCGTCCGCATCGGCGACACCGGGCACATCCTCCCACCCGCGCCCTCCGGTTGACGCCGCCCTTGGCCCGGACTCGGGCGTGCACTTGCGCGGGGGCCTGCGCACGGACCCGGGCGCGAACCTGCCCGTGCAGCTCGGTACGGATCCGGACCCGGCCGTGGGCCCGGACCCGGACCCGGGCGCGGCCCTTGGCGCGGGACCGGGCGAACTCGCGCTGCTCGGCCTCGTCGCGGCCACGGCGGCGGGTCTGCTCGCGGCCGTCACACTCCTCGTCCTGCGCACGCGCGCGCACGGCACCGACCCCGTATCCGCACAGCCCGCACCCGCGGCACCGAACCAACCCGCGCAACGGCGCGGCCCGACCGAGACAGGCACGATGACCCACACGACCGGGACACCTGACGACACCTGCCGAGCCGAACCCGAACACCGCGCCCCGGCCGGGCTGCTGCACCGCCTCGGCCGCCGGTGCGCGCGGCGGCCCTGGAGAGTGCTCGCTGCCTGGCTGCTCGTGCTGCTGGCCGCCGTCGCCGCAGACCGCGCGTGGGGCGGATCGTACGAGGACGACTTCGCCATGCCCGGCACCTCCGCGCAGACGGGCGCGGACCTGCTGGACGCGCACGGTTCGAAACAGGTCCGGGGCACCGCCTCGCAGATCGTGCTGCACCCCGGCGACGGACCGCTCGAATCACACCGGGACACCGTCGGAGGGGCCCTGCGCGAACTCGGCGAACTGCCCGAAGTCATCTCGGTCAGCGACCCGTTCACGGCACCGGGGGCGATCTCCGCGGACGGGACGACCGGCATCGCGACCATCCGCTTCACCCAGAACCCGGTCCGTTTCGACCGGTCCTACCTGGACGGTGTGGACGACGCGGTCAGCGGGCTCCGTACCGAGGGCGTGCAGGTCGAGTACGGCGGACCGCTGGGGCAACTCGCCCGGCCGGAAGCCGCCCACCACCTGTCGGAGACCATCGGACTCGTGACAGCCGTGGTCGTCCTGCTGGCGGGGTTCGGCAGTCTGGCCGCGGCGGGGTTCCCGCTGCTGACCGCCGTCGTGGCGCTGCTCGCGGGCATCTCCCTGCTCGGCCTGCTGGCAGCGGTGTTCGGTTTCGGCACGGCCGCGCCCACACTGGCCACGATGATGGGCCTCGGCGTGGGCATCGACTACGCCCTGTTCCTGATCACCCGTCACCGGCGCCTGCTGCGCGACACCGACGGAACGGGCGACCCCGCCGAGGCCGCGGGCAGGGCCGTCGCCACCAGCGGCAGAGCCGTCGTCGTGGCTGCCGCGACCGTCGCCCTCGCACTCGCGGGCCTGTACGCGTCGGGCGTCGGCTTCATCGGAACGCTCGGGTTCGCCGCGGGGCTGACGGTCGTGGTGGCCGCCCTGGCCGCGCTCACCCTGGCCCCGGCCCTCCTCGGCATCGCCGGGCACCGCATCGACCGCCGGCGAATAGGGACACCGGTCGACGAACCCACCGGCACGGCGGACGCCTGGCACCGGTGGGCCGCTGCCGTCGGCCGCCGGCCCTGGCAGGCCCTCGCCGTCGGCCTCCTCGCCCTCGGCGTGCTCAGCGTGCCCGCGGCCTCGATGCGGCTCGGGCATGTCGACGCGGGAGCCGGCCCGGCCGACTACACCGACCGCCGCGCCTTCGACCTCGTCTCCGACGGCTTCGGCCCCGGCACCAACGGCCAGCTCACCGTCGTCGTGGACCTCGACGGGGCCCGCGCGCGCAGTACGGCGGACATCACCGCACTCGCGGACTCCCTGCGTGACGCGCTGGCCCGCACCCCGGGTGCCGCCGCCGTGTCCGTCCCCGCCGCCACCGAGGACCAGGCCCTGCTCATCGCCACGGTCACCCCGGAGACGGGGCCCGAGGACGAGGCGACCTCCGAACTGCTCCACCGTCTCGCCGACGACACCCTCCCGGACGCCCTCGCGGACATCGGTGCGGTCGGTCACGTCACCGGTCCGACCGCGGCCCAACTCACCTTCCGGGACGTGGTCGCGGACCGGCTGCCCCTCATCATCGCGGTCGTGGTCGCCGCGGCCTTCCTGCTGCTGCTCGTCGTCTTCCGCAGCCTGCTCGTCGCGCTCAAGGCGGCGCTGCTCAACCTGCTGTCCATCGGCGCCGCGTACGGAGTCGTCGTCGCGGTCTTCCAATGGGGCTGGGGCGGCTCCCTGTTCGGCGTCCCCGAACCCGTACCGGTGGAGTCGTACGTGCCGATGATGATGTTCGCCATCGTCTTCGGCCTGTCCATGGACTACGAGGTGTTCCTGCTCTCGCGCATCCGGGAGTCCTGGCTCGACACGAAGGACAACCACGTCAGCGTCGCCACCGGACTGGCCGGCACCGCCCGGGTCATCACCTGCGCCGCGCTGATCATGACGAGCGTCTTCCTCGCCTTCCTGCTCTCCACCAACGTGGTGGTCAAGATGCTGGCGCTCGGACTGGGCGTCAGTGTCGTCATCGACGCCACGCTCGTACGGCTCCTGCTGGTGCCGTCCACGATGTACCTGCTCGGACGGGCCAACTGGTGGCTGCCCCGCTGGATGGACCGGGTGCTGCCCCATCTGGACCCCGAGGGCCGGGCAGCCACCGTCCCCGGAGCGGCGGCCGACGCCGGACGGGAGCGGTCGACCGTGGTCGGATCCGCGGAACGGATGCCGGCGGACGGCACAGAGGCGGCCGGCACAGAGGCGGGCGACACCATCGGCACGGCCAGCACGGCCAGCACGGCCAGCACGGCCAGCACGGTCGGCACAGCCGGTGCCGGCGGTGCCGCATCGGGAGGTCGCGAGTGATCCGCGGTGTCCGACGCCTGTCCGCACGCGGCAAGGCGGGGTCCGCCGCAGTGGCCGCCCTCGCGGGCCTGCTCTTCCTCGGGACCGCGGCGGAACTCGTCGCCCGCGGCCTGCTGAACGGCCGTCTCGCCGCTGCCGCCGAGCAGACCCTCGGCGAGGGCAGCCGTGTCCGGATCGAGGGCGGGCCGGCCGTGCTCGACCTGTTCGACCGCCACCTCGACGCCCTCACGTTCAGCAGCGAACACGCCGCCCTCGGCCCCCTCACGGATGTGTCGGTGAAGGCCCGACTCGACGACGTCCGACTCACCGGGTCCCCGAACGGCACAGTGGCCCGCACCCGCGTGGACGTGAGAGTGCCCGCCGAGTCCCTGCGCACCCTGCTCGCCGCGTCCAGCGAGCGGCTGCCGGTCTCGGCCGTCCGCCTCGACGGCGAGGCGGGCACACTCACCCTGTCCCTGGGGCAACGCGGCCTGGGCGAAGTGACCCTGCGGCCCCGGCTCAAGGACGGACGCGTCACCATGACCCTCGAGCACGCCGAGGTCCTCGGCGGTCCCGCACCCGCCCGACTCGTCGAACAGGTGGAGAAGGGACTGTCGGAGCGGTCGCGGTCGGCTGCCGACTACCCCTTGGACATGCGAGCGACATCCGTCGAGATCACCGACAGCGGCCTCGACGTGAAGCTCTCCGGGGGCCCGGCGGCGCTGCCCGCGCCGAAGGACGACGCATGACCCGAGGCGCGGTCCACGGCCGGCAGGCGTGCGGGCCTCAGGCGCGCGGCTTGCGGCCGGGAGGCGGTTTGGGCAGGGTTCGGCGTGTGCCCACTCTGCTGATCGTGCATCACACGCCCTCGCCCAACTGCCAGGCCCTGTTCGAGGCCGTCGTCTCGGGGGCCACCACACCCGAGATCGAGAACGTACGCGTGGTCCGGCGGGCGGCGCTGTCCGCCACGGCCTCCGACGTCCTCGCCGCCGACGGATACCTGCTCGGAACGCCGGCGAACCTCGGATACATGTCGGGCGCCCTCAAACACTTCTTCGACCAGGTCTACTACCCCTGCCTCGACGAGACCCGCGGCCGGCCGTTCGGCTACTACGTGCACGGCGGCAACGACGTGACCGGTGCGGTGCGGGCCGTCGAGTCGGTCACCACCGGCCTGGGCTGGAAACGCGCGGCGGACGCCGTGACCATGACGGGGGAGCCGACGAAGGACGACATCGAGGCGTGCTGGGAACTCGGGGCGACGCTCGCGGCGCGACTCATGGAGGCGGGTTCCTGACCACCACGGCGTGGAAGGCTCCCGGTCGACGCCTCGTGCCGTTGGGCACGGCCGCCGACGCAATATCGCTTTGCCGAGCCGGAATCCGCGCATACCATCAGGGACAAGGCGGGGTCGTAGCACAGAGGTAGTGCGCCGCGACGACATCTCGGAGGACGTCGGTTCGAATCCGACCGCCCCGCCCCTCCAACGCCGCCCAGCGCTCCGGCCGGGGCGCCCGCGTCTCCGCGGGCGCCGACGGTGGAGACGGGACTACGCCTCGCTGATGTTGACCATCCACGGGATGCCGAACCGGTCCGTACACATGCCGAACACGTCACCCCACATCTGCTTCTCCAGGGGAACGGCCACGACGCCGCCGGCGGACAGCTTCTCCCAGTAGCCGCGCAGTTCGGACTCGTCGTCCCCGCTCAGGCTGACCGAGAAGTTGTTGCCCGGGTCGAAATCCATTCCCGGCGGGGTGTCGGCGCCCATCAGGGTGAAGCCGCTCGGCGTCTCCAGCATGCCGTGCATGATCTGGTCGGCCACCGGGGTGCCCTGCTGGCCGGACTCGCCGAAGGTGTTCAGCGCCAGCGTGCCGCCGAACACCCCCTTGTAGAACTCCAGCGCCTGCCGCGCGTCACCGCCGAAACTGAGGTAGGGGTTGAGTCGAGTGGCCACGGAATCCTCCTGATCTGGGGCAAACCTGCCGGACGCTGGCAGCCTAGCCCCGGGCACTGACATTGATGCTGATACTCAGGGTCCCGGTGGTCGTGGCTCTGGCACTGACTGACG
>NZ_BMWD01000013.1:78973-216443 GCF_014651055.1 Streptomyces fructofermentans | reverse complement strand
CCGGGCTGAGTCCGGGCCCGGGCCCGGACTCAGCCCGGGGCCCGGACTCGGTCCATAAACCACGTCCCGCCGCCTTCCGCCTTGCCTCCTGCCTTCCCGGGCGTGCCTGCCGACCCGCCGGCGCATCGGCCCGCGGGCGCCGGCCTTCAGTGCCCGTGCCCGCCCGGCGTCTCCTCGGCGTGCCCGCCGCCGTCGTGGCCGTCGGCGTCCGACGGCGCGGCCCCCGCGTGGACTGTGAAGGCCACGGTCCTGACGACACCGCGGTGCTTGAAGTCGAGGAAGAGGCGGTACGCGCCCGCGCTCGGCGCCGTGGCCTCGAACGAGACACCGGGGCCGGGCCGCGTCCGGCCGTCGCCCGGCTCCCCGCTCGGGTGGACGTGCAGGTACGCGAGGTCGCCGGAGCGCAGGGCGACCAGGTGGCCGTACGCGCCCAGGTAGGGCTGGAGGTCGGTGACGGGCCTGCCGCCGCGTGAGACGTTCAGCGTCAGTTCGCCCGCCGCGCCGGGTCGCAGCCCGCCGGTCAGCTCGACCTCGTATCCGTCCGTCCGCGCCGTGGCGCGCGGTGCCGGCAACCGCTCGGGCTCGAAGGGGCCCGAGACCGCGAGGTCGGCGCCGAGTGTGAGGTTCTCGGCCCCCTTGCCCGCCGGGGTGAAGTCGGCGAAGACCCGGTAGCCGCCCGCGCGGGGCAGTTCGACGGGGACGCTCCAGGTCCCGTCGGCGGCGCGGACGGGATGCAGGTGGCGGTAGGTGACGAGGTCGCGCGAGGCGACGACGAGGTGGAGTTCCTTGTCGTGCTCGCGCTGGTACGAGGTGACCGGGCGGCCGTCGCCGTCCTCGACCGTGAAACGCAGGTCGGCCTGCCGCCCGGCTTCGACGCGCCGGGTCCGCAGGTCCAGGGTGTAGCCGCCCTCGGACACCTGGAGGCCGCCCGCGACCGCCCGCTCCGGCTCGTGGTCCGCGTGGCCGTCGCCCCCCTCCGGTTCGGGCGTCGCCTCGGCGTGCTTGTCGTGGGAGGGGGCCGCGCTCTCGGCGACGACGGGATCGAGCGCCCTGCCCGCTCCGTACGCGGTGCCGAAGGTCGCGGCCAGGGCGGCGGCGAACGCGGTGATCCTCAGTCCGGTGTTCATGGTCGTCTCCCCGGGGTCGAGGACCCACGGCTCGGATCGGGGCCCTCCATGGCCGCAAACATACCCCTAGGGGGTATAAAGTCAAGCGGGATGGGCCGCTTGCACCACATACCCCTTGGGGGTATACATGGCACGGACGGCACCGATCCGCACGAGGAGCAGCCATGGACACCACGACGACCGGCACCGAGGTGGAACTGGCCATCGGCGGCATGACCTGCGCCTCCTGCGCGGCCCGGATCGAGAAGAAGCTGAACCGCATGGACGGGGTCACCGCGACCGTCAACTACGCCACCGAGAAGGCGAGGGTCAGCCGGTCCGACGAGGTCTCCGTCCAGGAGCTAATCGCCACCGTCGAGTCCACCGGGTACACCGCGAAGGAGCACCGGCCCGCGCGGGCCGAGCCGCGGACCGGCGACGGGGACGGAGCCGAAGGACGGGACGGCGACGGGGAAGGCGCGGCGCACGACGAACTCCGCGCGCTGCGCGAGCGGTTGGTCACCGCTGTGGTGCTGGCCGTGCCCGTCGTCGCGATGGCCATGGTCCCCGCGCTCCAGTTCACGTACTGGCAGTGGCTGTCGCTCGCCCTGGCCGCGCCCGTCGTGACGTACGCCGCGTGGCCCTTCCACCGGGCGGCCTACGTCAACGCCCGGCACGGTGCCGCCACCATGGACACGCTGATCTCCGTCGGCACCTCCGCCGCGTTCCTGTGGTCGCTGTGGGCCCTGTTCCTGGGCACGGCGGGAACACCCGGCATGAAGCACCCCTTCGAACTGACCATCGCCCGCGGGGACGGTGCCGGGAACATCTACCTGGAGGCCGCGGCGGGCGTGACGGCCTTCATCCTGGCGGGCCGGTACTTCGAGGCGCGCTCCAAGCGCAAGGCGGGCGCCGCGCTCGCGGCGCTGCTGGAGCTGGGCGCGAAGGACGTCACCGTACTGCACCCCGACGGGGGCGAACGGACCGTGCCGGTGTCCGAGTTGAAGGTCGGCGACCGGTTCCTCGTACGGCCCGGCGAGAAGATCGCCACGGACGGCACCGTCGTCGAGGGCTCCTCGGCGGTGGACGCCTCGATGCTCACCGGGGAGTCGGTGCCCGTGGAGGTGTCCGCGGGCGACCCGGTCACCGGGGCCACGGTGAACTCCGGCGGCCGACTCGTCGTGCGGGCCACCCGCGTCGGCGCCGACACCCAACTCGCGCGCACGGCACGGCTGGTGTCGGACGCACAGAACGGGAAGGCCGCGGCACAGCGGCTCGCCGACCGGATCTCGGCGGTGTTCGTACCGGTCGTCATCGCCCTCGCACTGGGCACGCTGGGGTTCTGGCTGGGCAACGGCTCAGGGCTCACGGCCGCGTTCACCGCCGCCGTCGCCGTACTGATCATCGCCTGCCCCTGCGCCCTCGGCCTCGCCACCCCGACCGCGCTCATGGTCGGCACCGGCCGCGGCGCCCAACTCGGCATCCTCATCAAGGGACCCGAGGTCCTGGAGTCCACCCGCCGCGTCGACACCGTCGTCCTCGACAAGACCGGCACCGTCACCACCGGCCGCATGACCCTGCTCGCAGTGCACACCGCCGGCGGCACCGACCGGGACGAAGTGCTGCGCCTGGCAGGCGCGTTGGAGCACGCGTCCGAGCATCCGGTGGCCCGCGCCGTCGCCGAGGGCGCGTCGGCCGCCGCAGGACCACCGCCGGCGCCCGAGCAGTTCGCCAACGTGCCGGGACTCGGTGTGCGCGGTGTCGTGGAGGGCCACGCCGTGCTGGTCGGCGGTGAACGCCTGCTGGCCCGCCAGGGCGTGGAACTGCCGCCGGACCTGGGACGGGCCAAGGAGAGGGCCGAGGCGGCCGGACGCACCGCCGTCGCGGTCGCCTGGGACGGGGAGGCGCGCGCCGTGCTCGAAGTCGCCGACGCCGTCAAGGACACGAGCGCGGAGGCGGTCCGGCGACTGCGCGCGCTGGGACTCACCCCGATCCTGCTCACCGGGGACAACCGGGCCGTGGCCGTGTCGGTCGCGCGCGAGGTGGGCATCGACGCCGACGACGTCATCGCCGAAGTCCTCCCCGAGGGCAAGGTCGACGTCGTCAGGAGACTGCAGGAGCAAGGCCGTTCGGTCGCGATGGTCGGCGACGGCGTCAACGACGCGGCCGCCCTCGCGCAGGCCGATCTGGGGCTGGCCATGGGCACGGGCACGGACGCCGCGATCGAGGCGTCGGACCTGACCCTCGTACGCGGCGACCTGCGCGCGGCGGCGGACGCGATCCGCCTCGCCCGCCGCACCCTCGGCACCATCAGGTCCAACCTGTTCTGGGCCTTCGCCTACAACGTGGGCGCGCTGCCGCTCGCCGCGGCGGGCCTGCTCAACCCGATGATCGCGGGTGCGGCCATGGCCTTCTCCTCGGTCTTCGTCGTCGGCAACTCCCTGCGGCTGCGGTCCTTCCAAGCGGCGGACGGCCCGGTGTCCGGACCCGCGTGACCCAGGTCCGGAAGCCCCGCCCCGCCCCGCCCCGGCACAGTGCGGGGGCGGGGTGTCCGGACCCGGGGGGCCGACGGCCGGGGGCGAACGGCCGTCGACGGGAACGTCAGGCGGCCTCCACCACGCCCCGCTCTCCCCCGTCCCGGTGGATGGACGTGCCCGTCCCTGTCAACGGGACGCCCGTGCCTCCGCGCCGCACCGCGACGATCTCCGCCGCGATGGACAGAGCCGTCTCCTCGGGCGTACGGGCGCCGAGGTCGAGGCCGATCGGCGACCTGAGGCGGGCCAGCTCGCGCTCGCGGAGGCCCGCCTCGCGCAGCCGGCGGTCCCGGTCCGCGTGGGTCCGCCGGGAGCCCATCGCGCCGACGAACGCGACCGGCATCCGCAGGGCCTCCGTGAGCAGCGGCACGTCGAACTTGGCGTCGTGCGTGAGTACGCACAGGACCGTGCGACCGTCCGTCGGGGTGCTCCGCAGATAGCGGTGCGGCCAGTCCACGACGACCTCGTCCGCCTCGGGGAAGCGCCTGCGGGTGGCGAAGACCGGCCGGGCGTCGCACACGGTCACGTGGTGGCCGAGGAACTTGCCCGCGCGGACCAGGGCCGCGGCGAAGTCGATCGCCCCGAAGACGATCATCCGGGGCGGCGGAACCCTCGACTCGACGAGCAGGGTGAGGCCTCCCGGGCAGTGCGAGCCGTCCTCCGAGAGTTCGACGGCCCCGGTGCCGCCCGCGTCCAGCAGGGCCCTGGCCTCGGCCGCCGCGGTCCGGTCCAGCACCGGACGTCCGCCGAGCCCGCCCTCGTACGAGCCGTCGGGGCGCACCAGCAGGGCCCTGCCGAGGAGTCCGGCGGGCCCCCGGGCGACACGTGCGACCGCCGTGGGCGCGTTCCGGGCGGCGGCCGACAGCGCCGTCCCGAGAACCGCCCGGTCCGGGCTGCCGGCGGTGACCGGCGTGACCAGGACGTCGATGGTTCCGCCGCAGGTCAGCCCGACGGCGAACGCGTCGTCGTCGCTGTGGCCGAAGCGTTCGAGCACGGTCTCGCCGTCGGTGAGGGCGCGCACGCACAGGTCGTGGACCGCCCCCTCGACGCACCCGCCCGAGACCGAGCCGACGACCGTGCCCTCGCTGTCGACCGCGAGGGCCGCGCCGGGTCCGCGCGGGGCGCTGCCGCTCACGGACACGACGGTGGCGACGGCGAAGTCCCTGCCCTCCTCGGTCCAGCGGTGCAGCTCCTCCGCGAGGTCAAGCATCCTGCGCCCCGGTGCCCGCGGCGAGGACGCGGTCGGGCCGGATCGGCAGACTCCGGTGGCGTACGCCGGTCGCGTGCCGGACCGCGTTGGCGATGGCCGCCGCGGCACCCACGATGCCGATCTCGCCGATGCCCTTGATGCCGACCGGGTCGTCGGGGTCGGGGTCGTCGATCCAGTCCGCCTCGATGTGCGGGACGTCGGCGTGCGAGGCGACGTGGTAGCCCGCGAGGTCGGCGCCGACATGGCCGCCCGAGACCCGGTCCCGTACCGCCTCCTCGTGCAGGGCCATGGAGATGCCCCAGGTCATGCCGCCCACCAGCTGGCCCCGCGCGGTGAGCGGGTTGACGATGCGGCCCGCCGCGAAGATGCCGAGCATGCGCCGTACGCGTACCTCGCCGGTGCCGGCGTCGACGGCCACTTCGGCGAACTGCGCGCCGAAGGAGTGCCGTTCCTTCTGCGCGAGCGCGCCGATGGCCGCGGTCGTGTCCGACCGCACGGTGACGCCCTCCGGCGGGATGCCGTTGCCCGCGGCCAGCCGCTCGCGCAGCTCGCCCGCCGCGACGGTGATCGCCCAGGCCCAGGAGCGGGTGCCCATCGAACCGCCGGCGATCATCGCCGGGCCGAAGTCGCTGTCGCCGATGCGCACACGGACGCGCTCGGGTGCCGTCTCCAGCGCGTCCGCGGCGATCAGGGTGAGCGCGGTCCGCGCGCCGGTTCCGATGTCCGAGGCCGCGATGCGCACGGTGAAGGAGCCGTCGGCCTCGGCGGTCAGGGCGGCCGTGGAGGGGCCGGCGCCCGCGGGGAAGGAGGCCGCGGCCGTGCCGGTGCCGAGCAGCCAGCGCCCGTCGCGTCGCATTCCCGGGCGTGGGTCGCGGTCCGCCCAGCCGAACCGTCGGGCGCCCTCCTCGAAGCAGGCGACGAGGTTGCGGCTGCTGAACGGCAGCCCGGACACCGGTCCCGTCCCGGGCTCGTTGCGGACGCGCAGCGCGATCGGGTCGATGCGGCACTTCTCGGCCAGCTCGTCCAGCGCCGACTCCAGCGCGAACGAGCCGGGTGCCTCGCCCGGCGCGCGCATCCAGGTGGGTGTGGGCACGTCGAGCCGTACGACCTGGTTGGCCGTGCGGTGGGCGTCGGCGTCGTACATCGCCCGGGCCACGCCGGCGCTCGGTTCGACGAACTCGTACACGGTCGAGGTGAGGCTCAACGACTCGTGCTCCAGGGCGCGCAGCCGCCCGTCGGGGTCGGCGCCGAGCCTGACCCGCTGGATGGTGGGGCTGCGGTATCCGGCGAGGGAGAACATCTGACGCCGGGTCAGGACCACGCGTACCGGGCGCTGGAGGAGGGTCGAGGCCATCACGGCGGCCACCTGGTGGGCGCGGACGCCCTTGGAGCCGAAGCCGCCCCCGACGTGCTCGGACCGCACCCGCACCGAGGCCGGGTCGAGCGAGAAGAGCTTGCACAGCTCGTCGGCGACCCAGGTGCTGCCCTGGTTGGAGTCCACGACGTCCAGCCGGCCGCCGTCCCACCGTGCGGTCGCCGCGTGCGGCTCCATCGGGTTGTGGTGCTCCTCGGGGGTGGTGTACTCGGCGTCCACGACGACGGCGGACTCGGCGAGCCGGGCGGCGAGGTCCCCCTTCTCCGTCACGGCCGGCATGTGCCCGTCCACCGGGTACGCGTCCGTCCGCCCGGCGTCGAACCCGATGTCGTGCGGTTCCTCCTCGTAGTGCACCACCAGGGCCTCGGCGGCCTCCCTGGCCTGCTCGGACGTCTCGGCGACCACCAGGGCGACCGGCCATCCGGCGTGCGGGACCCGGTCGTTCTGGAAGAGTGCGACGCTCGGGTCCGGGGGGACGCCGAGCATGCCGATGTACTCGCTGTCGACGCGCGGCGCGGTGCCGTGGTGCAGGACGGTCAGGACGCCCGGCATGTCGAGCACCGGCCCGGCCTCGACGGAGCGGATGCGGCCGCGGGCCGCGGTGGACAGCACCAGCCAGCCGTGGGCGAGTTCGGCGAAGGGGATCTCCGCGGCGTAGCGGGCGGCGCCGGTGACCTTGTCGCGGCCCTCCACCCGGGCGTGCGCGGTGCCGACCGCGCCACGCAGTGCGGTGGGCGCGGTCATCGGCCGGCCTCCTTGGCGAGTTCGGTCAGCACGGCGACCACGAGGTTGCGCATCAGGGTCCCTTTGTACGCGTTGTCGGGCAGGGGCCGGGCGGCGGCCAGTTCGGCGTCCGCCGCGGCGGCGAAGGTGGCCGCGTCGGCCGGGGCTCCGGCCAGCAGGGCTTCGGCCCGCGTGGCCCGCCAGGGCCGGGAGGCGACCGCCCCGAAGGCCAGGCGGGCGTCCCGTACGACTCCGTCGCGCACGTCCAGCGCCGCGGCGACCGAGCCGATCGCGAAGGCGTAGGAGGCGCGTTCGCGGACCTTGCGGTAGCGCGAGTGGGCGGCGACGGGAGCGGGCGGCAGGGTGACGCCGGTGATGAGCGCCCCGGGCGGCAGCGCGGTCTCGCGGTGCGGGGTGTCGCCCACGGGCAGATAGAGGTCGGTGAGCGGCAACTCGCCCGGCCCCGCGGCCGTTTCGTACGACACGACCGCGTCGAAGGCCGTCAGCGCCACGCCCATGTCCGAGGGATGGGTGGCGACGCAGTGGTCGGAGGCGCCGAGGATCGCGTGGTTGCGGTGGTCTCCCCCGATGGCGGGACAACCGCTGCCCGGCACACGCTTGTTGCACGGCTTGGTCACGTCGGCGAAGTAGCCGCAGCGGGTGCGCTGGAGGAGGTTCCCGCCGACCGTGGCCATGTTCCGCAGCTGTCCGGAGGCCCCGGCGAGGACGGCCTGCGCCAACGCCGGGTAGCGGCGCCGGACCTCGGGGTGGGCCGCGAGGTCGCTGTTGGTGACGGTCGCGCCGATGCGCAGCCCGCCGTCCGGTGCCGACTCGATCCGGTCCAGGGGCAGTTCACGGATGTCGACGAGCCGGGCGGGCCGCTCGACACCGGTCTTCATCAGGTCGACGAGGTTGGTGCCTCCACCGAGGAACCTCGCGTCGGGGTCGGCGTCGAGCAGCGCGACCGCGCCGGAGACGTCGAGGACCCGCCGGTATCCGAACTCCCTCATGCCGCCGCCTCCCCGGCCTTCGCCGCGGTCGCCCGTCCGGCGGCTTCGACGGCCGTGCGACCGGCCGCTTCGACGGTCGGGTGCCCGGCGGACTCCGCGGTCGTCCGTCCGGCGGCGGCCCGGGCGACGGCCTCGACGATCGACACGTACGCGCCGCAGCGGCACAGGTTGCCGCTCATACGTTCCCTGATCTCCTCCGGAGTCAGCGGTGGCGGCCCCGCCTCGGGCCGGACGTCGTCGGTCACGGCACTCGGCCAGCCCGCCGCGTGCTCCTCGATCACGGCGACGGCCGAACAGATCTGGCCGGGTGTGCAGTAGCCGCACTGGTAGCCGTCGAGGTCGAGGAACGCCTGCTGCACCGGATGCAGCCGGTCGCCCTCCGCCATGCCCTCGATGGTGGTGATCTCGCGGCCCTCGGCCGCCACGGCGAGTTGCAGGCAGGAGACGGTCCTGCGGCCGTCGAGGAGCACGGTGCAGGCGCCGCACTGCCCCTGGTCGCAGCCCTTCTTGGTGCCGGTCAGGTCGAGTTTCTCGCGTAACGCGTCGAGCAGCGTGGTGCGGTGGTCGACGGGCAGCGTGCGCTTCTCCCCGTTGATGTGCAGGGTGATGGCGCTGGACGTCGGTGGGGTCATGCTGTGCCTTCTTTCGCGTGTCCCGAACGGGTCGGACGACGGTCCGGCGGCCGGACGGATCAGGAGACGTGCCGAGGAGCGCTGTACGTAGCGAGTCGGGTCCGAAAACATGCAGGATGCGGGGAGGAACAGCCGCCGGCGACCGCCATCGGCCGCCCGGGTCCACCGCACCCACCGCTATGGTGGAGCTAACCGGACAGCTGTCCGTTAGCAGGAAAACGTAGTGGACAGCTGTCCGGTTAGCAAGACGGGGTTCGGCCGGACCCCGTGAAGGAGGCACCCGTGGGGCAGAGGAAGGACGCGCCGCTGCGCTCGGACGCGCAGCGCAACCGCGAACGCATTCTGGAAGTGGCGCTGGCCGAGCTGACCCGCGCCGCCGACGCCCCGCTGAGCGCCATCGCCAAGAAGGCGGGGGTCGGGCAGGGCACGTTCTACCGGAACTTCCCCAACCGCGAGGCGCTGGTCCTGGAGATCTACCGCCACGAGATGCAGCAGGTCGCCGACAGCGCGGCCCAACTGCTGTGCTCCCGGGAGCCCGATCAGGCGCTGCGCGAGTGGATGGACCGCCTGGCCCGGTTCGCCATGGCCAAGGCGGGCCTGGCCGACGCGATCCGCCAGGCCACGAGCGGCACCGGAGGCCTGGCGAAGCCGGGCAACGCGCCGGTGACCGCCGCGGCCGAGCTGCTCCTGCGCGCGAACGAGGAGGCGGGCACCATCCGCCCCGGGGTGACGGCGGACGACCTGATCCTCGCCATCGGCGGCCTCTGGCAGATCGACCCGCACAGCGACTGGCAGCCCCGCGCCACCCGGCTCCTGGACCTGGTCATGGACGGGTTGCGGGCGGGGGCCGCGGGGCGGTAGGACCGGCCCTGGAACCGTGGGCCCCGGGCCTGGAGCCGTGGGCGCGGGCCGCGCGTACCTGAGGAGCCGCTGTTCCGCCGAGTGGTCGCCGTCGCCGCCTGCGGGACTACCCGGCGAGGAAGCTCAGCCGGACCGTGCGGTCGGGGTTGTCCTTGTTCGTGTCGACCAGGCACACGGACTGCCACGTGCCGAGTTCGAGGCGTCCGCCGATCACGGGCAGCGTGGCGTGCGGGGGCACGATGGCCGGGAGTACGTGGTCACGGCCGTGGCCCGCGCTGCCGTGGCGGTGCTGCCAGCGGTCGTCGGCCGGGAGCAGGGAGTGCAGGGCCGTGAGGAGGTCGCCGTCACTGCCGGCGCCCGTCTCGATGAGCGCCACACCGGCGGTCGCGTGCGGCACGAACACGTTGAGCAGGCCGTCGCGGCCGCCCGCGGCATCCCGCAGGAAGGCCTCGCAGTCACGGGTGAGGTCGACGACCGTTTCCCTGGACCCGGAGGAGACGTTCAGGACACGGGTGGTGAAGGCATCGGGCATGGGCCAATCCTCACCCATGGTTCGGGCTCCTTGCCGCCGACCCGCGCCCGATCGGCCATCGGACCCGCCACCCGCTCGCCTTCCGCTCCCGGCACCGCCCCTCCCTCCTCCCGCCCCTCACTCCTCCCGCCTCTCGCGCTCCTTCCGCGTGCCGCGTGTGCCGGACCTCTCGGGTCCACCGCGCGAGACGCCGTTGACCGTGCGCGGTCGGACTGACTACTTTCTGCGGCATGTCGCGTTCAGCCATGCTCACCAAGCGCGGTCACGTCGACCTGCTGCGGGTGGCCTCCGCCGCGTGTCGCCGCGGTCGCTGACGCCCTTTCACCATTCCCCCGCCGCGCGTTCCGGCACCCGCTGAGCGCACGTACCGTGCCGTCTCCCGGCGGATTCCGTAGCGCCGACACCTGCTCTGCGACCGTTCGCACGGTCGTCAAATGCCTTCTGGCACGCGCGAGTTCGTGCCGCGGCGCCCGTTCCGCCTTCCGGTGCCAGGACGTCGGCTCACGTCCCGCCGGGGAGATCGGGCGCCTTCACGCACCGACCGTCGTCGCGGATCGCCCCACCGCCGTCTGCCGTCTGCCGTCTGCCGGCCGGCTTCGCCGTCCGTCCCCCCGAAAGGCCGCCGCGCCATGGCGATCCACGTTCACCGGCCGGAGAACACCCCTCAGGCGCCCGCGCACGACACGCGGGCGCCGCGTCGGAAGGCCCCGGCGTCCCCGTCCCCGGCGGTACGGGTCGCCGGGCTGACGCGCGTCTTCGACGGCAGGCCAGTCCTCGACAACCTCGGACTCGACGTCGGAACGGGCGAGTTCGTGGCCCTGCTCGGACACGGGGGCCGCGGCGAGTCCACCCTGCTTCGCGTCCTCGCCGGACTCGACCGCGAGGTCACGGGAACCGTCCTCGTGGCGCGCCGCAGAGCCCTGGCACTCCCGGCTCCCCGACCGGGGCAACCATGGCGGAAGGTGTGGCGCAGCGTCCTGCCCGGACCGCCCGGCCGGACCGAACGCGCCGCCTCGGAGCGCTTGTTGGCCGAAGTGGGCCTGACGCACCGCGCCGCCGCCCGGCTCCGCGCGCTGACCGACCTGGAGGCCCGCCGCCTCGCCCTGGCACAGGCGCTGGCGTACGACCCCGGGCTGCTGCTGCTCGACGACCCGTTCGCCACCCTGGACCCCGCCGCCCGGACCGCGGCACTGCACCTCGTCGGCGACGTGTGGCGGCGCCGCGGCTGCGCCGTGCTGCTGGCCACGCGCGACGTGGAGGAGGCCCTCCTGCTCGCCGACCGCGTGCTCGTACTGGACGAGGGTGCGATCGCGTACGAGGCCGCGGTCCCGATGGGACGGCCGCGCGATGTCACCGATCGGCGGTTCGCCGAGCTGCGGGGCCGGCTCCTGGCGCGCCTGGGCGCCCCCACGTCCCCCGGGCGCCACGGGAACGCCTCCGGCCCAGGCGGTGGCCCGGGCGGTGGCCCGGGCGGCAGGCCGGCAGACGACACGGACGACGGCCCGGCCGACGGGACGGGAAGATCCGCACCGCTTCCATAGTTGGTAGAAGCGTGAACGACATCGGAGCACAGGCGCGGGACGTCGACGTGGTCGTCGTGGGGGCCGGACAGGCGGGCCTGTCCAGCGCGTACCACCTGCGACGCACCGGCTTCGAGCCGGAGCGCGACTTCGTCGTGCTGGACCACGCGCCGCACCCCGGCGGGGCGTGGCAGTTCCGGTGGCCGTCGCTCACGTACGAGAAGGTGCACGGCATGCACGCGCTGCCGGGCATGGAACTGACCGACGTGGACCCCGCGCGGCCGTCCTCCGAGGTGATCGCGGAGTACTTCGACGCGTATGAGCGCACCTTCGACCTGCGGGTCCGGCGGCCCGTCGACGTACGGGCCGTGCGCGAGGGCGACGGCGGGCGGCTCCTCGTCGAGACCTCCGACGGCGTGTGGTCGACGCGTGCGCTGATCAACGCGACGGGCACCTGGGACCGGCCGTTCTGGCCGCGCTACCCGGGTCAGGAGACCTTCCGCGGGCGTCAGCTGCACACGGCTCAGTACCCCGGTCCGGGCGAGTTCGCCGGGCAGCGGGTGATCGTGGTGGGCGGCGGCGCGTCCGGAACACAGCATCTGCTGGAGATCGCGCCGTACGCCGCGGCGACGACCTGGGTGACCCGGCGGCCCCCGGTGTTCCGCGAGGGCCCGTTCAGCGAGGACGTGGGCCGGGAGGCGGTGGCACTCGTGGAGGAACGGGTCCGCAAGGGGCTTCCGCCGAGGAGTGTCGTGTCGGTGACCGGCCTGCCGCTCAACGACGCGGTCCGCCAAGGCATCGATGACGGCGTCCTGGACCGGCAGCCGATGTTCGACCGGATCACTCCCGACGGCGTGGCGTGGGACGACGGTCGGCACATCGAGGCGGACGTGATCCTGTGGGCCACGGGCTTCCGGGCCGCAATCGACCATCTGGCCCCGCTGCGGCTGCGCGAGCCCGGCGGCGGCATCCGTGTCGAGGGGACGCGCGCGGTGGCCGACCCACGCGTCCACCTGGTCGGCTACGGACCCTCGGCCAGCACCATCGGCGCCAACCGTGCCGGGCGCGCCGCCGTACGGGACATCAGGCGGCTGCTGGCGGGTGCGCCGGCCACCGCGTGACGTCCCGCCGGCCGCGGGCGAGCGAGTGGAAGAAGCCGTGGGTCGCACTGGGTCGTACGAGCGGATGCGGTGTCCGCAGTTTCGGAGTGCCCGGGCGAGGGTGTCCGGACCGTGGTGCCGGCTCGGCCGGGGGCGTGGCTGGGCAGGACCGGGGTCAGCCGGCGGACGGCGAGGCGCTCTGTGTGACGCGGTTGAACTCCGCCACGTTCTTCTGGTGCTCCTCGTAATTGGCCGTGAACCGCGTGTCCCCGGGCTTCACGGTGACGAAGTAGAGCCAGTCGCCCTGGGCGGGAGCGACCGCGGCGCGCATGGCCTCCTCACCGGGGTTGGTGATCGGCGTCGGAGGCAGCCCCATGCGCGAGTAGGTGTTGTACGGGCTGTCGAGCTTCGTGTCGTTCCGGCTGGTGCGCAGCGTGCTGCGGTTCAGCGCGTAGTTGATCGTGGAGTCCATCTGGAGCGGCATGCCCCGGTCGAGCCGGTTGTAGACGACCCGGGCGACCTTGCCCATGTCCGCCTTGGTGGCCGCCTCGGCCTGGACGATGCTCGCGACGGTGACGGTCTGGTAGACGTTCATCGCGTTCCGCTCGGCGCCCGCGGTGACGGCGCCTCCGCTGAAGCGCTTGTTGGCCGACTCGACCATGTACGTGAGCAGCGCTTCCGGGGTCGACTTCTTGTCGATCGGGTAGGTCGCCGGGAACAGGTATCCCTCGGGGTTGCCGCTCGCGTCGGTCGGCAGCTTGAGCTTCGCCTTGCCCAGGGACTTCCTGGTGGTGCCGGCCGGCAGGGCGAGGGCCTTGTCCACGGCCTCGTACACCTGGCCGGAGCGCCAGCCCTCCGGGACCACCAGGGCCGCGGGTTCCTTGACGTCCTCCGTGCTCATCAGCGGCACCGCCACGGCGGCGGCCGCCACGACGGCGCCGGTCGCGATGAGGGCGGTGCGGCCCCGGCGTGTCAGTCGGGTCGTTCTCCGTGGCGGAGTGGGCGGGGTGTAGGTCTCCATGCGGGCACGGTAACCCGAATATCGTCATAAACCCGGCATATCTTCATCTTGTCGGTGCGAGCTGGGCGTCTCTGCGGACCAGGGCGGCATAGCGGCCCTGTCTCGCCAACAGCTCCTCGTGCGTGCCGCGTTCGGCCGTCCGGCCCGCGTCGAGCACCACGATCTGGTCCGCGCCCCGGACGGTGGACAGACGGTGCGCGATGGTGAGAGTGGTCCGATTGGCCGACAGGGCGTCGATGGCCTCCTGCACGGCCCGCTCCGTACGGGTGTCCAGGGCACTGGTCGCCTCGTCGAGGATCAGCACCGGCGGGTCGCGCAGGATCGTGCGGGCGATGGCCAGGCGCTGCTTCTCTCCTCCGGAGAACCGGTGCCCCCGCTCGCCCACCACGGTGTCGTAGCCGTCCGGCAGCGATGCGATGTGCTCGTGGATCTGGGCGGCCCGGGCGGCGGAGTGCAGTTCCTCGTCCGTCGCGTCCGGCTTGGCGAAGCGCAGGTTGTCGGCCACTGTGGCGTGGAAGAGGTACGTGTCCTGGGAGACGACACCGATCGCGCGGGCCAGGGTGTCGAAGTCGAGGTCGCGCACGTCCACGCCGTCGAGCGTGACACGGCCGCCCGTGACGTCGTACAGACGCGGGACCAGGTGGCTCAACGTGGACTTGCCCGCGCCGGTGGAGCCGACGACGGCGAGGCTGCTTCCGGCGGGCACCGTGATGTCGATGCCGTCGAGGATCGGAGCACTCGCAGCGTCGTAGCGGAACTCGACTCCCTCGAAGCGCACTTCGCCCTTGATCCGGTCGAGACGGACCGGGTTCTCCGGTTCGGTGATGTCGATGGGCAGGTCGAGGTACTCGAAGATGCGCTGGAACAGGGCGAGCGAGGCCTGGATCTGAACGCCGGTGGACAGCAGGCTGACCGCGGGCCGGAACAGGCCCTGCTGGAGCGACACGAAGGCGACGAGGGTTCCGAGCGAGACGGCGGCGCCGCCGAACTGGAGGGCTAGGCCGGCGGTCCAGTAGATGACGGCTGGCATCGCGGACATCACGATGCCGATGACGGCCATGCGCCAGCGGCCCGCCATGTTCGAGCGGACCTCCAGGTCCACCAGGCCCTCGGACTCGTCCGCGAAAGCGCGGGTCAGCGAATCGGAGCGGCCCATCGTGCGGCCGAGCAGGATGCCGCTGACGGAGAGGGACTCGGTGACGGTGGCCGCCATGGCCGCCATCTGCTTCTGGCGCTGGGTGGTGATCCGCTTGCGCTCGTTGCCGACGCGCCGGCTGATCCACACGAACACCGGCAGCAGGAGCAGCGAGACGACGGTGAGCCGCCAGTCCAGGGCGATCATCGCGACGATCGTGGCGATGACACTGGTGAGGTTCGAGACCAGCGAGGTGGCGGTCGAGGTGACGGTCGCCTGCATGCCGCCGATGTCGTTGGCGATGCGGGACTGGACCTCGCCCGTGCGGGTCCGGGTGAAGAAGGCCAGCGACATGCGCTGGAGGCGGCCGTAGACGTCGGTGCGCAGGTCGTGCATGACGCGCTGGCCGACGGTCGTGGAGATGAGGGTCTGCAGGACGCCGAAGACCCCGCCGAGGACCGCGCTGAGGATCATGCCGAGCGCCAGCAGGCTCAGCAGGCCGGTGCGCCCCTGCGGGATCGCGGTGTCGAGGATCTCCCTGAGCAGGAACGGTGTCGCGACCGAGACGAGGGAAGCGGCGCCGACGAGCAGGCCGACGACCGCGAGGCGGCCGCGGTAGGGGCGGAAGAGTCCGAGGATGCGGCGCACCTGCCGGGGCTGTCCGGCCTCGACGGGTGGCGGTGTCCAGGTGATGTCGTCGCGGGGCATGGGCTCCTTCGGAGGACGGGCGGACGATGACTGACGGAGCATAGCTCATTGTTACCTATGCTCACAATGCACAGGGTCCTGATATTGTTCCCGGCATGAACTCCCCCGACGCCGACGGCCTGCTCGCCGAGCAGTTGCTGCGGCTGACCCGTCGCGTGCACCGCATCCAGAAGCGGCACCTGGAGGCGCGCGGGCTCGGTATCACCCCGGCCCAGTCCCGTCTGCTCCGCACGCTCGCGCACTACGGGTCACCGCCGCGCATGGCCGATCTCGCGCAGCGGCTGGAAGTGGTGCCGAGGGCCGTGACCACGCTGGTCGACGGCCTGGAGGCGAGCGGCAAGGTGCGCCGCGTCCCCGATCCCAGCAACCGCCGCGTGATCCGGATCGAGCTGACGGACGACGGCCGTCTGGCCCTGCGGGAGCTGCGGGGCGCGCGCCGGGCCGCGGCGGAGGACATCCTCGCACCGCTGACGGGCGAGCAGCGCGAGGTGCTCGGGGGGCTGCTCGACACGTTGATCGACGGCGGGACGGCCGCGGGGACGGGCCCGGGAGACGCCGGGCCTGTCGCGGACTGACCGGAGCGGCGGGGTCCGCCGGTAGCGACCGGGCCCGGGCGGCGGGGTCCGCCGGCTGCGGCCGGGCCGAAGTGTCAAGGTCCGCCGGCTGCGACCATGCCGGAGCGGCGGGGTCCGACCGGCGCGGACGAGGCGGGGCGGCGCGGGACCGTCCGGCGGTCGCGGACGGGCCCGGCGGTGACGGGCCCGGCAGAAGCCGGCGGACGGAGCAGGCGCTCACCCGGAGATGGCTGTCGCGCGATCCGTCCGGGGTCTGACGGATCGCGGATGCGCTCAGTACCGTGGTGCCACCGGACGGCGACGGGGGCGCGATGGATCGGGAACGGGCCTCCGCGACGCACGGGTTGCCCCGATTCGCGCTCGGCCCCGTGGCGGGCCTGGCGGCCGTCCTCGCCACCGTCCTCACCGCGCTGTCCGGCCGGTACGGCTACCACCGGGACGAGTTGTACTTCCTCGCCGCCGGGGACCACCTCGCCTGGGGCTACACCGACCAGCCCCCGCTGACACCGTTCGCGGCCCGGGTGGCCACCGAGGTGTTCGGGGAGTCACCGGCCGCGCTCCGGGTCCCGGCGACGCTCGCGCTCGTCGCCACTCTCTTCGTGGTCGCCCTGATCGCACGGGAGTTGGGCGGCGACCGGCGGGTCCAGGTCCTCGCGGCAGGACTCGCGGGGGTGGGCGGGCAGCCGCTGGCCGTCGGGCACATGCTCTCGACCGCCACCTTCGATCTCCTGGCCTGGCTGGCCATCTGCTGGCTGCTGCTGCGCCTTCTGCGCACCGGGGACGGACGTTGGTGGGTCCCGACGGGTCTGTGTGTCGGAGCGGGCCTGCTCAACAAGTACCTGGTGGCCCTGCTGGTACTCGTGCTGCTCGCGGCCGTGCTCCCGATGGGGGCGCGCCGACTTCCGCGCGGTCCCTGGCTGTTCGCGGGCACGGCCGCAGCCCTGGTCGTCGCGGCGCCCGCGCTGTGGTGGCAGGCGGCCCACGGCTGGCCGCAGTTGACCGTCGCGGGCGGCATCAGCGCGGACGACGGGGCGGAGAACCGCATCCTGTTCGTGCCGCAGCAACTCATCTACCTCTCGCCGCTGTTCGTCCCCGTGTGGGTGGCCGGCTGGCTGCGGCTGTGGCGCGATCCCGCTCTGCGGTTCGCCCGGCCGTTCGCGCTCGCCTACCCGTTGCTGTGCCTGCTGGTGCTCGCACTGGGCGGCAAGGGGTACTACGCCGTGCCGCTGCTGATCGTCCTCCTCGCGGCGGGATGTGCTCCGGCTCTCGAACAGCTTCGGCGCGCGGGCGCGTCCCGGCTGCGCGCCGTGGGCGCCGCTGCCGCCGTGGCCGTGACCGTCGTGATCAACGCGGCGGTGACACTGCCCGTGCTGCCGCCGTCGGCGCTGGACGTCCCGATGGCGCTCAACAAGGAGCAGGGCGAGCAGCTGGGGTGGCCCGAGCTGGCCGACGCGGCGGCACGGGGTTGGTCCGGGATACCCGAAGGCCGGCGGGCAAGCGCGGTGCTCTTCACGCAGAACTACGGCGAGGCGGGCGCCCTCGACCGGTACGGTCCCGCCCTCGGACTGCCGCGCCCCCACTCCGGCCACATGGCCTACGCCGACTGGGGTCCGCCGCCGGACACCGCCGACGGACCCGTACTGCTCGTCAGGCAGCAGGGCGCCGACGGCATCGAGCGGTACTTCACCGGGTGCCGACCGGTCGCCCGCGTGGACAACGGGCACGGCGTGCGCAACGAGGAGCAGGCCGCCGCCGTGGTCCTCTGCTCGGGCACGGTCCTGCCGTGGTCGCGCCTGTGGCCCTCCCTGCGCCACTACTACTGACGCACTCGCGCACCGCCGGGGTCAGGCCTTGAGGTGCGCCTTGTCGCCCATGACCACGACCGGGTGCTCGGCCGGATCGAGCGTACGCAGGAGATGGCGCATCCCCGACTCGGAAAGGCTCACGCAGGCCGACGTACCGCTGCCGTGGTCCATGTGCAGCCAGATGCTGCCGCCCTTGGACTGGCCCTGCGGACGGGTCGGGTCGTTGGGGGAGGTGCCCTTGACGCGGTTGTAGTCGATGGCGATGACGTAGTCGAAGTCGTTCCAGTGCGACTTGGCCCAGTAGTGCGGTGCCTGGAAGCCCGCCGAGCGGGTGTAGGGGAGCTTCGCGCCGGGGTCGGCCAGCACACCGCCCGCGTCGCTGAGGGTGAACACCCCGACCGGGCTGCGCTTGTCGTTCTCCCTGTGGTCGGTGGTCCACCCCTTCTTGCCGTTGTGCCCCTGCCAGACGCGGGTCCGGTCCCAGGTGGAGCCCGACTTCGTGTACAGGACGATCGTCGAGTCGGCCGAGTCCTCGCCCTCGCCGTAGACCGCGACGACCTGGCGGGACTCGGCGGGGATCCGCCGCTGGAGTCTGTCCCCGACACCGGGGATGCGCTTCAGGTCGGTCGTACGCGACTGCTTCTGCCGGGCACCTTCACTCGAACGGCCGTCACCGGCCCCGCCGCTCCCGCCGGCCGAACCACCGCAGGCCGACAGGGACATCAGAAGGGCACCGCAGACCGCCGCAGCGGCTGTCGCACGCATCGCACCGCCATTTCGCATGCGGACCATCGTCGCACCACGCCCGGGACGAACACGTACGGCCCCTCGGCTTCCAGGCCATATCCGGGCGGTCCGGGCCGAATCTTTGCCTCGCGCCGGAAAATCGTTTGCCTGCGGACACGCTGTGACGCGAACCTTTCACGGTTTGTTGCCTCTCCCCCCTTCTCACCCCGCCCCGAATCCCCCACCCCCTTCCACGAGCCCCCTGGGACGTCATGCAGATCCAAGACCTTCCGTATCCCGACCCGGGTGAGCCCGATGTCCGTTCGGGTCCCCGCTTCCTGGTGTGGCTCGGTCGGAATCAACTCGGCGGACAGGTGAAGGCCCTGTGCTGGGGACTGCTGCACTTCGTCTCCGTGTCCGGGCTGCCCTTCTGCGTCGGCTTCGCCGTCCAGGCCGTCGTGGACCGATCCGGCGCGCGGCTCGCCCTGGCGGGCGGCCTGATCGCCGTGTGCGCGCTCGGCATCGCGCTCGGCGACACCATGCTGCACCGCACCGCGGTCACCAACTGGATCACCGCCGCCGCACGCGTCCAGCAGCTGCTGGCCCGCAGGACCGCGCTGCTGGGTTCGGCGCTGACCCGCCGCGTCGCGGCCGGTGAGATCGTCTCCGTGTCGACCGGCGACGTGGAGAAGATCGGATGGTTCGTCGAGGCCGTGTCGCGGTTCACCGCCGCCGCCGTGACGATCGTGCTGGTCTGCGTCGCCCTTGTCGTCTACCAGCCGGCACTCGGAATCGTCGTCGCCGTCGGCGTGCCCGTCCTTGCGCTGGCGGTGCTGCCGCTGCTGCCGCGCGCCACACGGCGGGCCGACTTCCAGCGCGACAAGGCGGGCCGCGCCACCGAACTGGCCTCCGACACCGTCGCCGGCCTGCGCGTGCTGCGCGGCATCGGCGGCGAGGAGCTGTTCCTGGACCGCTACCGCAGCGCCTCCCAGGAGGTGCGCCACGCGGCCGTGCGCAGCGCCCGCATGTGGTCGTTGATCGCCGCGATCCAGGTGCTGCTGCCCGGGCTGCTGCTCATCGCGGTCGTCTGGCACGGCGTGAACCTGGCCCGGGAGGGCCGGATCACCGTCGGCGAACTGGTCACCGTGTACAGCGCCGTCATGCTGCTCACGTACCCGCTGCACCACTTCGAGGAGATCGCGATGGCGTACTCCTTCTCCCGTCCGTCCGCGAAACGCGCCGCGCGGGTGCTGTCCCTGGAGCGGGCGACGGACGGCGAGGGGTCGCGCGAGGCGGTCGTGCCCGCAGGAGACCTGTACGACCCCGCGACGGGTCTGCTTGCTCCCGCCGGGCGCCTCACCGCGGTGGTGTGCGGCGACCCGGACGCCGCCGGGGTGCTGGCAGAGAGGCTCGGCGGGCACACCGCCGCCTCCTCCGACCTGCCGTCGGCACTGGTGGGCGGCGTACCCCTGGACGAACTTCCGCTCGACTCCGCGCGCGCCGCCGTCCTCGTACAGGACAAGGACCCCGTGCTGCTCTCCGGCACCCTGCGCGAACTGCTCGACGTGCCCGGCTCCGGAGACGTCGACGCGGCGGCGGCCCTGGCCGCCGCGCAGTGCCGCGACGTGCTCGACGCGCTCGCCCAGGGGTCCCTGGACACCGGGGACCCGATGGACGCCCGGATCACCGAACGCGGCCGGTCCCTGTCGGGCGGCCAGCGCCAGCGCCTCGCCTTGGCCAGGTCGCTCATCACGGACCCCGAGGTGCTCGTCCTGGACGAGCCGACGTCCGCGGTGGACTCGCACACCGAGGCACGCATCGCCGAGGGCATCCGGTCCCTGCGACAGGGGCGGACGACGGTGGTCTTCACCTCGTCGCCGCTGCTCCTCGACCACGCGGACCGGGTCGCACTCGTCCACGAGGGCGAGGTCGCCGCAGTAGGCCTGCACCGCGATCTGCTGCGCGGCGAACCCCGGTACCGCGCCGTCGTGACCCGGGAGACCGACGACCAGGCCGCCGTGGAGGAGCCGGCCCGTCCGTCCCCGCCCGGCGGACTGGACGGCCCGACAGAACTGACCGAACTGACCGCACTGACCGACCTGCACGAGATCGACGAACTCGACGAACTCGAAGAGATCGAGGAGACCGCATGATCGGCGTGGCGCCACCGGCCTACGACCCGGCGGCCCCGACGACCGCAGAGACCCTGCCCGTCGGCGCCCCCGCGACCGTACGCGCCTACGTGGCCGAACTGTTCCAGCGGCACCGCCGGGCCTTCGTCCTGCTCATCGCCGTCAACACCGTCGCCGTCGTCGCCTCCATGGTCGGCCCCTACCTGCTGGGTTCCCTCATCCAGCGCGTCTCCGACGGCGCCGAGGCCGCGCGCGACCTGCATCTGGAGCGCACCGCCGCGCTGTTCGTCGTCGCCCTGGTCGTGCAGGCCGTGTTCGTCCGCCAGGTCCGGCTGCGGGGCGCCATGCTCGGCGAACGCATGCTCGCCGACCTGCGCGAGGACTTCCTCGTACGGTCCGTCGGACTGCCGCCGGGCGTACTGGAACGGGCCGGCACGGGCGATCTGCTGTCGCGGATCACGACGGACATCGACCGGCTCGCGAACGCCATGCGCGAGGCCGTGCCCCAACTCTCCATCGGTGTCGTGTGGGTGGCGCTGCTGATCGGCGGACTCGCCGTGACCGCGCCTCCGCTCGCACCCGCAGTCCTGGTCGCCGTACCGCTCCTGGTGGTCGGCTGCCGCTGGTACTTCAAACGTGCGCCGTCCGCCTACCGTTCCGAGTCGGCCGGGTACGCCGCCGTGTCCGCCCTGCTCTCCGAGACCGTCGACGCCGGGCGCACCATCGAGGCCCACCGGCTGAGCGCCCGGCGCATCGCCCTGTCCGACCAGCGGGTCAGGGAGTGGACAGCCTGGGAGCGGTACACCCTCTGGCTCCGCTCGGTGCTCTTCCCGGTCATCAACATCACGCATGCCACGGTCCTCGGCTCCGTCCTGATGATCGGCGGGTACTTCGTCCTGCAGGGCTGGATCGGCGTGGGGCAGCTCACGACCGGCGCCCTGATCGCGCAGATGCTCGTCGACCCGGTGGGCCTGATCCTGCGCTGGTACGACGAGCTCCAGGTGGCCCATGTCTCGCTGGCCCGGCTCGTCGGTGTCCGCGACATCGAACCCGGCTCCGGGGACGAGTCGGCGGCACCCGACGGGCGTGCCGTGCACGCCGACAGCGTGCACTTCGGCTACCGCGAGGGCGTCGACGTCCTGCGCAAGGTCTCCCTGGAGGTCGCGCCGGGGACCCGGATGGCCCTGGTCGGCCCGTCCGGTGCGGGGAAGTCCACCCTCGGCAGGCTGCTCGCCGGGATCTACGCCCCCCGCGCCGGCCGCGTCACCCTGGGCGGCGCGGAACTGTCCCGGATGTCCGCCGAACGCGTCCGCTCCCATGTGGCCCTGGTCAACCAGGAGCACCACGTGTTCGTGGGCGCCCTGCGCGACAACCTGCTCCTGGCCCGCTCGGGTGCGGACGACGCCGAGCTGTGGGCCGCTCTCGGGGCGGTCGACGCCGACGGCTGGGCGCGGGCGCTGGAAGACGGTCTGGACACCGAGGTCGGCTCGGGCGGACTCGCCCTCACCCCGGCCCAGGCCCAGCAGATCGCCCTCGCCCGGCTGGTCCTCGCCGATCCGCACACGCTGGTCCTGGACGAGGCCACCTCGCTCCTGGACCCGCGGGCGGCCCGGCACCTGGAACGGTCCCTGGCCCGCGTTCTCGACGGCCGCACGGTGATCGCCATCGCCCACCGGCTGCACACCGCGCACGACGCGGACGTCATCGCCGTCGTCGAGGACGGCCGCATCGCCGAGCTGGGCAGCCACGACCAGCTCGTCGCCGCGGACGGCGCGTACGCGGCGCTGTGGCGGTCCTGGCACGGGTAGCCGACAGGGGCCCGCTGCCGTACTGGCGCACGCGGCCGTCCGACAGACCGGCCGCTGTGCGCTGCCTTGCGGGCCGTGCGGGCTGTGCGGGCCGTGCGTCGGACGGTGCGGAGGGGGCGCGGGTGCGGGCGGGTGCGGGGGCGCGAACGCAGGTTCGCGGCAGATGCGGGGCCGGTTAGGGGCCGGTTCCAGGGCGGGTTCGGGGCCGGTGCGGGGCCGGTTCGCTTCCGGCGCGAGGCGGCCCGGGCGGGGGTCGGAACCGGGCGGACGGCGGCGCCGGCACCTGCCGTGATCCGCCCCTGGTGAGCGCGCCGGAGCCGGCCGCCGGACCCTGTGCCGTTGCGCGGTGTCGAAGTGGGGTGGAAGTCTGGAGGGTGGGCACCGGCTCGGGGAACGTCCGGAAGCCGCACGCTGAGGCATGGTGCGAGGACGCGGCCTGGGCCCGGTGGCCTGCGCATATGCCACCGATCACGGAGACAGCAGGCCCGCCCGCACCACTTGGAGGTTCCCGTGGACAGCGCCGACGGATGGGGAGACGAGGTCTACCAGCCCAACGGATCCGGGGTCCAGGACGACGCGGGGCTGCTGGACGTCGAGGACACCCTGGAATCCGACGGCGTGAGCGACCTCGACCGGGGCTGGTCACCACCGGACCGGCCCTGGGCGGTGGAACGCAAGGGCGTGACCGCGTCGGAACAGCTCCGGGGCGAGACCCTGGACGAACGCCTCGCGGAAGAACTGCCGGACACCGCGGTACCCGAGGGTGACGGCATCGGCGACAGTCCCGACTCGGACGGCGAGCCCCTGGACAACGAAGTGGGCAGCGCCCGCTCCGGCCGCCTCGTGGCCCCCGACGAGGGAGCGCACAACGACGACGAGAGCGAGCTCTTCGCGACCGATGTGGGCATCGACGGTGCCGCGGCATCGGCCGAGGAGGCCGCCATGCACATCGTCGACGAGGACTCCCTGCGCGGCTGACGCGCGGCTCCCGGCCCCTGCCCGCCGACCTCGCGGGCCGCCACCGAGAGCCGACGCCACGAGCCGAGGCTGAAGGGACGTCCACGAAGGGCCGGCCACCGCGCACCCGCCACGAAGGGCCCACACTCCGCGCCTCCACCCCCACGCAAGGAGCAGCCATGCAGCAGGACAAGCACCCCGACTACCACGAGGTCGTCTTCCGGGACCGCGCCGCCGGTTACGCCTTCCTGACCCGGTCCACCGCGACGAGCGACCGGACGATCGAATGGGACGACGGCCGGACGTACCCCGTGGTCGACGTGGAGATCTCCTCGGAGAGCCATCCCTTCTACACCGGGAAGGCCCGGACGGTGGACACCGAGGGCCGGGTCGCGCGCTTCGAGAAGCGCTACGGCAGCGGGGCCACCGGGCAGGACGAGCCAGCGGGCGGCGGCGCGGCCTGACCCGCCGGCCGGGACGCTTGCGTTCGACGGCCGGGGCGGCGCGAGCCCCGGAGGAGTCCGCAGCCCGCCCCGATCGACGGGAACCCGGCCGCGCTCATATGTAGTTGAGCGCGGCCGCGCAGCCCACCCCGCCGAGCACCATGAAGGCCGGCATCAGCACCTTCAGCTCGACCCACGAACCCGCCCTGAACCGCATCGCCTTCGGCGGGCCGATGGGGTACCACCGCTTCCGGCCGACCGGGATCGGCCACAGGATCGGGCAGCCCGACACGGTCAGCGCGTCCCCGATGTCGTGGACGAGCGCGCCGAGGACGATCGGCAGCCCGAGCCACAGGTACTCCTGACCGGGGTCGGTGAACAGCCAGTCCGAACCGTTGCCCGGCTGGTCCAGTATCCCGGCGATGATCCACGCGCTCGTGGCGGCCAGCAGCCAGACCAGCACATCGGCGCTGGAGCCACGGGTCGCCCGCCAGAGCAGCCCTTCGATGGCGAGCACCATGTGCACGAAGAGGAGCGCCAGGACTCCCCAGCGGCCTCCCGTGATGGCGACGACCGAGCTGCCCGCGCCGATCAGCACCGCCCAGAGCCAGGTATGGGTCAGGGTGCGGTGCCCGCCGGAGCGACGCGGGTCGCCCGGCTTCCTCGTCCCCTTGTAGACGGCGTACGACAGCTTGTCGACGATCTCGCACAGGGCCCGCGAGACCGGGCCGAAGGCCCGCGAGATGGTGGCCGCCTTGTGGTCCAGATCGGGCGCGAGCGCGGCGCCCGCGCAGATCAGCGCTCCGGCCAGCAGGACCGGCCAGGGCATGGTGTGCCCGGCGGCGGCCGCCGCGGCGCCGACGCCCAACCAGGCCGCGGCCCCCGACAGTGAGTGTGCTGGTCCCATCATGGCCGTTCCCCGCCCCATTCCTCTTGTACTGACAGCCGGTTGCCCCAGTGCGCTGACGCCTGTCGGCGCCACAGCGTAGCGTTCATGATCTTCGAGCCGGCAGCCGATTCCCTCATCGGGAGGGATGGCAGGCAAGATGGGGGCGTGACCCTTATCGATCAGCTGCCGAAGTCCGCGGACCCCGACGCCCTCTACGAAGCCTTCGAGTCGTGGGCCGGGGAACGCGGTCTCACCCTCTATCCCCATCAGGAGGAGGCGCTGATCGAGGTGGTGTCGGGTGCGAACGTGATCGTGTCGACGCCCACCGGCTCCGGCAAGAGCATGATCGCCGCGGGTGCGCACTTCGCTGCGCTCGCCCGTGACGAGGTCACCTTCTACACCGCTCCGATCAAGGCACTCGTCTCGGAGAAGTTCTTCGAACTGTGCAAGATCTTCGGCACCGAGAACGTCGGCATGCTGACCGGCGACGCGTCCGTGAACTCCGACGCCCCGATCATCTGCTGCACGGCCGAGGTGTTGGCCTCCATCGCGCTGCGCGACGGCAAGCGGGCCGACGTCGGCCAGGTCGTGATGGACGAGTTCCACTTCTACGCCGAGGCCGACCGCGGCTGGGCCTGGCAGATCCCGATCCTGGAGCTGCCGCAGGCCCAGTTCATCCTGATGTCGGCGACGCTCGGCGACATGTCGATGTTCGAGCAGGACCTGACCCGTCGGACCGGCCGTCCCACCTCGGTGGTCCGCTCCGCGACCCGGCCCGTCCCGCTCTCCTACGAGTACAGGCTGACGCCGCTCACGGAGACGCTCACGGAGCTGCTCGAAACCAGGCAGGCGCCCGTCTACATCGTCCACTTCACCCAGGCCCAGGCCGTGGAGCGGGCCCAGGCGCTGATGAGCATCAACATGTGCACGCGGGAGGAGAAGGACCAGATCGCCGCACTGATCGGCAACTTCCGCTTCACCACCAAGTTCGGCCGCAACCTCTCCCGGTACGTACGGCACGGCATCGGCGTGCACCACGCCGGCATGCTGCCCAAGTACCGCCGTCTGGTGGAGAAGCTCGCGCAGGCCGGCCTGCTGAAGGTCATCTGCGGGACGGACACCCTCGGCGTCGGCGTCAACGTGCCCATCCGCACGGTGCTGTTCACGGCCCTCACGAAGTACGACGGCACCCGTGTCCGGACGCTGCGCGCACGCGAGTTCCACCAGATCGCGGGGCGTGCCGGGCGGGCAGGCTTCGACACGGCCGGCTTCGTCGTCGCGCAGGCTCCCGAGCACGTCGTCGAGAACGAGAAGGCCCTCGCCAAGGCCGGCGACGATCCGAAGAAGCGCCGCAAGGTGGTGCGCAAGAAGGCTCCGGAAGGCTTCGTCGGCTGGACCGAGGGCACCTTCGACAAGCTCATCGCCTCCGATCCCGAGCCGCTGACCTCCCGCTTCCGTGTCACGCACACGATGCTCCTGTCGGTGATCGCCCGCCCGGGCAACGCGTTCGCCGCCATGCGCCATCTGCTGGAGGACAACCACGAGCCCCGCAAGCAGCAGTTGCGGCACATCCGGCGGGCCATCGCGATCTACCGCTCGCTCCTGGACGGCGGCATCGTCGAGAAGCTCGACGAGCCCGACGCCGAGGGCCGCATCGTGCGTCTCACCGTCGACCTCCAGCAGGACTTCGCGCTCAACCAGCCGCTGTCGACGTTCGCGCTCGCCGCGTTCGAGCTGCTCGACCCCGAATCCCCTTCCTACGCCCTGGACATGGTGTCCGTCGTGGAGTCGACGCTGGACGACCCGCGGCAGATCCTCGCCGCCCAGCAGAACAAGGCCCGCGGCGAGGCCGTCGCGTTGATGAAGGCGGACGGCGTCGAGTACGAGGACCGCATGGAGCGGCTCCAGGACGTGACCTACCCGAAGCCGCTGGAGGAGCTGCTCTTCCACGCCTACAACACGTACCGCACGAGCCACCCGTGGGTGGGCGACCACCCGCTGTCCCCGAAGTCCGTCATCCGCGACATGTACGAGCGGGCCCTCACCTTCACCGAGTTCGTGTCCCACTACGAGCTCGCACGCACCGAGGGCATCGTCCTGCGCTACCTGGCGAGCGCGTTCAAGGCACTCGACCACACCGTCCCGGACGACCTGAAGTCGGAGGACCTGGAGGATCTGATCGCCTGGCTCGGCGAGATGGTGCGCCAGGTCGACTCCAGCCTCCTCGACGAGTGGGAGCAGCTCGCCAACCCCGAGGTGATGACGGCCGAGGAGGCCCAGGAGAGGGCGGACCAGGTCAAGCCCGTCACCGCCAACGCGCGCGCCTTCCGCGTCCTCGTCCGCAACGCCCTGTTCCGGCGGGTGGAACTCGCCGCCCTCGACCACGTCGGCGAACTCGGCGAGATGGACGCCGAGTCCGGCTGGGACGCGGACGCCTGGGGCGAGGCCATGGACAAGTACTGGGACGAGTACGACGACCTCGGCACCGGCCCCGACGCGCGCGGCCCCAAGCTGCTGCTGATCGAGGAGGAGCCGCAGCACGGACTGTGGCGGGTCCGGCAGACCTTCGCCGACCCGAACGGCGATCACGACTGGGGCATCAGCGCGGAGGTCGACCTCGCGGCCTCCGACGCCGAGGGCCGCGCCGTCGTCAAGGTCACCGACGTCGGCCAGTTGTGAGCACAGGAGAACTCGACACATGACAACGAACCCAGCGGAACGGCTTGTCGACCTGCTCGACCTGGAGCAGATCGAGGTCAACATCTTCCGCGGCCGCAGCCCGGAGGAGTCCCTGCAGCGGGTCTTCGGCGGACAGGTGGCGGGCCAGGCCCTCGTCGCCGCGGGCCGCACCACCGAGGGGGACCGGCCCGTGCACTCGCTGCACGCGTACTTCCTGCGCCCCGGCCGACCCGGCGTGCCCATCGTGTACCAGGTCGAACGGGTGCGGGACGGCCGGTCGTTCACCACGCGGCGTGTCACGGCCGTGCAGCAGGGCCGCACGATCTTCAATCTGACCGCCTCCTTTCACAAGCCTGAGGAAGGGAGCTTCGAGCACCAGTTGCCGCCGGCCCGTGAGGTTCCGGATCCCGAGTCGCTGCCGACCGTCACCCAGGAGATCCAGGAGCATCTGGGCGCGCTCCCCGAAGCGCTGGAGCGCATGGCCCGGCGCCAGCCGTTCGACATCCGCTACGTGGACCGGTTGCGCTGGACCCCCGAGGAGATCGAGCACGCCGAGCCCCGCAGCGCCGTGTGGATGCGTGCCGTCGGTCCGCTGGGCGACGACCCACTGGTCCACACGTGCGCGCTCACCTACGCGAGCGACATGACCCTGCTGGACGCCGTCCGCATCCCGGTGGAACCGCTGTGGGGCCGGCGCGGCTTCGACATGGCGTCGCTCGACCACGCGATGTGGTTCCACCGGCCGTTCCGCGCCGACGAGTGGTTCCTTTACGACCAGGAGTCGCCCATCGCGACGGGGGGACGGGGCCTGGCCCGTGGCCGGATCTACGACCTGGAGGGGCGGCTGCTCGTGTCCGTCGTCCAGGAAGGGCTGTTCCGCAAACTGGACGTCTGACGCGTCGCACCCCTCGGGGCCGGGCCGCGGATCAGTCGTCTCCGCGACGCAGCCACCCGAGAAGCCCTCGATGACGCCCGCTTGCTCGGTCGGACCGGTGATCGGGATCGGCGTCGGCGACAGGGGTGGGGTCGGGGTCGGGGTTGGGCTCGGGGTCGGGGTCGGGAGAAGCAGGCCGGCACTCGGGTCCCGGTCCCTGCTCGGGGCCGGGCCTCGCGGCGGGTCGCGGTGCGGGGCGGTCCGCGCGTGCCTCCACGAGTGCGCTCGCCAGGTCCGACCGGAGCCAGGCCACCTCGTCCGCATCCTCCGCGGTCATGATCCGCCGGGTGAGAAGGGCGGCCGGCGAGTCGGGGGCGGCGCTCCGCGAGGGCGGTTCGGGCGCGAAACGGTTCATGTGGGCCCGCTCGCAGGGGTCCGGGACCGTCTCCTCGACCTGAGCCGCTTCCAGCAGGGAGGCGAGTGCGGCTGCACGCGCCCAGGGGTCGTTCGCCTGCCGCAGCAAGGAGCCCAGATGCCGTCCCCGCCAATTGCGGGCCCGCAGATCGAGGCCGGCGTCCAGCCGGCGTCGGAGCGGTTCGGGTGTCCGGCCCCGCAGCAGCGGCGCGTGCTTCTCGTCCTCGGTGAACCGCCGCAGGTCCTCGGCCGCGTACAGCCACACCACGGTCCGGTAGCGGTTCAGGTAGAAGCCGACAGGCGAGACGAGGCCCAGCCGTGCCAACCGTGTGAATCGTGGCGTCGTGACTCCCAGCAGGGCCGCGCCCTCAGCGGTGCCGACAGCCCTGACCTGTTCGCGCAGGGCTTCGGGGAACCCGTCCTCGGAGGCCACCCGGTCGATCTCCGCCCGGGTCACGCGGCGTCCTCCACCGCCTTCGTCCGGAACGGTCCTGATCCGGCCCAGCCGAACGGCGAGATCGAACTCGCTTCGCTTGAGTCCCAGTTCACGGGCGGCGCGACTCTGCGGTAGCGCGGGTCGGGTGGTCCCCCCGACGGCCGCGCGAAGTGTGGTCGGGACGGATTGCGTGATCGTGTCGACAGGCATGGTGGCTCTCCCCCGTCAGCGGCGCGCACCCTCGTGCGCTGCTCCGAGAAAAACCGTAGCCGGTTTGCCGGATTTCGGTCCGAGCCTGTGGACAACTCCGAACGTGGGGGCATCCGTGCAGGTCAGCGCTCGTCCAGATCCACGTACAACCGCGTGCGCTTCCTGCCCTGGCGGGCCCTCGCGGGCCCTGGTGGATCCTCGCGGGCCCTCGCGCGCCCGCCCTTCACCCGCCCTTCACCCGCGGCTTCCTGCGCCGCCCCGGCGCGGGTCAGAGGTCCAGCACGGAGGAGTGCTCCGGCTGCCGGGCGTCGACGTGAAGGTGCTCGCCGACGCGGTTCACGAGCAGGGTCGCCTCGTAGGCGACCTGGCCGATGTCGGCCTCCGCGCCGCTGAGCACACACAGGCAGCTGCCCGTGCCCGCCGCCGTCACGAAGAGAAGGGCCTCATCGAATTCGATCATGGTCTGCCGGACCTGGCCCGCCCCGAAGTGCCGCCCAGACCCCTTGGCCAGGCTGTGCAGGCCCGAGGAGACCGCGGCGAGGTGTTCGGCGTCCTCCCGCCTGAGCCCCGTACTCGCCCCGGTCACCAGCCCGTCGTTCGACAGCACCAGCGCGTGCCGTACGTGCTCGACCCGCTGGGTCAGATCGTCCAGCAGCCAGCCAAGCCTCTGATTCTCAGCCATCGTCCGTCTCCCCCTGATGCTCGACTCCCCCTGGATGGAGGATCCGATCAACCAGCCTTCCCCACCACGGGCATCCGGGCAAGGAGGATAGGGCCATGGCACAGAAGATGACCGATGAGCAATGGCGGGCGTTCGTCTCGCAGGGAACCCGCACCGGCAAATTGTCGACCGTCCGGGCCGACGGGAGCCCGCACGTGGCCCCGATCTGGTTCCTGCTGGACGGCGACGACCTCGTGTTCAACACGGGGAAGGACACCGTCAAGGGACGCAATCTGGCCCGGGACGGACGGGTCGCCCTCTGCGTGGACGACGACCGTCCACCGTTCGCCTTCGTCGTACTCCAGGGGCACGCCCAGTTGTCGGAGGACATCGACGAGGTACGCCTGTGGGCGGGACGGATCGGCGCGCGGTACATGGGTGAGGAGCGGGAGAAGGAGTTCGCCGACCGCAACGGCGTACCCGGCGAACTCCTCGTCCGGGTGAGGATCGGCAAGGTTCTCGCCCAGGCTTCCGTCGCCGACTGAACCTCCGGATCACCGTCCCGGCGCGCGACGCCCGCTCGGCGGGCGAGCGCGCCGGGATCGACCGGCCAACGGCCACCGGCCGTCAGGGGCATACCGCCGAACGTGGGACGTCCGCGCCATCGGTCGCCCGGCAGCAGCCGGACGGTCAGCCGACGGTGTCGAGCATCCGCGCGGTGTGCATCCGTCCGGCGTACTCGACGAGCCTGACCAGCACTTCCTTGCCCGAGTCACGGTCACGGGCGTCGCAGAGAACCACGGGGGTTCCCCGGTCGAGGTCCAGGGCACGCGACACCTCGCCGGCACCGTACGCGCGCGCTTCGGTGAAGCAGTTGACGGCCACGACGAACGGGATGTGCCGGTGCTCGAAGAAGTCCACCGCGGGGAAACAGTCCTCCAGCCGACGGGTGTCGGCGAGGACGACGGCACCGAGCGCCCCCTGCGACAGCTCGTCCCACAGGAACCAGAAGCGGTCCTGACCGGGTGTGCCGAACAGGTAGAGCGACAGGCCCGACCTGATGGTGATGCGGCCGAAGTCCATGGCGACGGTGGTGGTGACCTTCTGGGACACGCCGTCGGTGTCGTCCACCGACTCACCCGCCTCACTGAGCAGTTCCTCCGTGCGCAACGGCCTGATCTCACTGACCGCGCCCACCAGGGTGGTCTTGCCCACGCCGAATCCGCCTGCGACGAGGATCTTCAGCGCCAGGGCGGTCGAGTCACCGCTCGTCGCGTCCGAGTGTTCGGGGACCATCGATCACTTCTCTCGGGAGTGCCGGCAACGGTCGTCGTCGGTCCGTGTGCGGAGGACGCCATCATGGCAACCACCGTGCCACTTCGCGGGATTGGACCGCAGATGCGGTCTTCTGGCCGATTCGGTCCGGTTGAGTGCCGGGATGGGAGCGGGACACGTCGTGGACGGGTTCCGCGCGGGGTGCGTTCCGTCATCCGTCATCTACAGGGCCCTCAGCCCCTCGATGACCTCGCGCAGAATGCGCTCGTCGGGCAGTTTGGCGGGCGGCACCGGCCGGGTCACCGTGACACAGCCCAGTTCCAGGAGGTCCCCCAGGAGCACTCTCACGACACCCACGGGCAGGTCTGCGCCCGCCGCCAGCTCGGCAACCGACTGGGTCTCCGTCCGGCAGAGTTCGACGATTTCCAGGTGCTCCGGCCCGAGCGAGGTGTCGGCGCCGGCGTCGGGTGCCCCGGTGTCGAGGGTGACCAGGGCGATGAGGTCGAAGCGCATCCCGGCGGGACCGGACGTGGTGCGTCCGCCCGTCATCGCGTACGGACGGACCAGTGGCCCGGCCTCGTTGTCGTACCACTGGCTGCCCGGTTCCTCGCGGGTGCCCGTACGGTCCTCGCTCATGAGGGGCGGCCTCCGTCTCACCTGGCCGCGGGCGGTTGGGCCGACGCGCGCGGCGCCGTGCGCAGGTGCTCGCCGACCTGTTTGACGAGGCGTGCCATCTCGTAGGCGACCAGGCCGATGTCGGCGGTCGCGGTGCTGAGGACGGCGAGGCAGGAGCCGTCCCCGGCGGCTGCGACGAAAAGGAAGCCGTCGTCCATCTCCACCATGGTCTGACGGACTCCGCCCGCGCCGAAGTGGCGGCCCACGCCCTTGGCCAGGCTGTGGAACCCGGAGGCGACCGCCGCGAGATGGTCCGCGTCCTCGCGCCGGATGGCGCCCGACGCGCCGACGGCGAGCCCGTCGTTCGACAGCACGACGGCGTGCCGCACCTCGGCGACGCGCAGCGCCAGGTCGTCGAGCAGCCAGTCCAGTTCACCGGACCGCGGTGCGGTCCCCAGGCCGGGGTCCTGCGTCATGCGGGGTCTCCTTCACTGCGGTCGCCGCCCGCTGTCGGGTCGGGGGTGATGCCGTCGCCGGGTGCGGGTCCTCCGCCACGGGCCCATCCCGCGCGGTAGGCGGCCATGCGGTCGCGTACCGACTCGGGGGTCCGCTCCTCGTCTCGACGGTCCGGGGCCCGTACGGGCTCGGCGGAGGGCTCCTTCCGCAACTGCGGGGCGAGGCTTGCCTGCCGCACGCGCCGCGGGAGTCCGTCGGGCTCTTCGAGGGCGGCCTCCGCCGCCCGGTGCAGGCGCAGGGTCGCCACGCCGGGCGGGGCACTGCCGTGCGACGCTTCCGCGCCGGCTGCCGGACGGGCCGCCCGCGGCGGGACCAGGGCGGGCCTGTCGACGGGCGTGCCGAGGGAGTCCGGCTCCGCGGCGGCGCCGGGCACGCGCGCGTAGGCGCGTTCCTCGGGCCGGACCGTCCCCTCCCGGCGGGTGCCCGAACGTTCCTCCACGCCGGTGCGCAGCAGGGCCGTGGGCAGCAGCACGACTGCGGTCGTGCCTCCGTAGGGCGATGTCCGCAGGTGAACGGCGATGCCGTGCCGGGCGGCCAGCCTGCTGACGACGAACAGGCCGAGGCGGTCGCTGTCGAACAGGTCGAGGGCCTCGGACTGCTCGATGCGGCGGTTGGCCTCGGCGAGGGAGTCCTTGCCCATGCCGAGGCCCCGGTCCTCGACCTCGACGACGAAGCCGTTGCCCACGGGCTCGCCGGTGATGCGGACCCTGGTGTGGGGCGGCGAGAACTGGGCGGCGTTCTCGATGATCTCGGCCAGCAGGTGGATGAGGTCGGCGACCGCGGTTCCGACGACCGATGTCTCGGTGAGGTGGCGTACCTCCACGCGCGCGTAGTCCTCGACCTCGGAGACGGCGGCGCGGATGACGTTCGTGAGGGAGACCGGTACCCGCCAGGCGCGCCCCGGGGCGGACCCGGAGAGGATGATCAGGCTCTCCGCGTGGCGTCGCATCCGGGTGGTGAGGTGGTCGAGCCGGAACAGGTCGCTGAGTTCGTCGGGATCCTCGGAGCGGCGTTCCATGCTGTCCAGCAGGCTGAGCTGGCGGTGGACGAGAACCTGGCTGCGGCGGGCGAGGTTGACGAACACCCCGGAGACACCGTCGGCGAGTTCCGCCCGTTCGACCGCCGCGCGCAGGGCCGCGCGATGGACGGTGCCGAGCGCTTCCGCGACCTGCCCCGCCTCGTCCTCCGCGGGTGGTCCGGGCGGGACCTCGGCCCGGATGTCGATCGTCTCCCCCGCGCGCAGTCTGCGCATGGCCTTGGGAAGCCTGTGCCTGGCGATCTCCAGGGCCGTGTTGCGCAGGCCGACCAGTTCGACGACGAGGCCGCGTCCGATGCGTACGGAGATCACGAGGGAGGCCGCGACGGCGAGGAGTCCGAGGGCGACCGCGGCGCCCGCCGCTGAGAGCAGTCCTCGGCGCAGCGGGTCAGCCCGGTCGGCCACGGCGCTTCCGGCGTCGGCCTGGATCGACCGCATGTCGTCGCGCACGCGCGCGTGGGCCGCTTTCCAGCCCGCGGCGGGTGCCGCGTCGAGCGCGTCCCGACCGGGCCGGGCCGCGAGCACGTCGTCCTCGATCGCGCGCACGTCGTCGTACGCGTTCCCGTCGGCGAGGTCCGCCCAGGCCGCCCGCTCGGACCCGCGCAGGTCGGCCGCCGCCGCCTCGGTCAGGAAGCGACGGGTGTCCACGGCACCGGTGAACAGGCGCAGGCGCTGTCCGTCGAGTGTCGCGGCCGGCCGGGCACCGGCGAGTACGGCGTCCTCCCTGGCGAGCGCCTCGCCCGCTCGCGAGAATTCGAGCAGCACGCGTGCGTCGGAGCCGATTTCCGCGTCCTGGATGCCCGTGAGCGCGCCGTCCACGGCGAAGGCCGCGTCGATGGCGCGGGTGTACCGCTCGTACGTCTCTCCCCAGCCCGCCTTCCGCTCCAGTACGGCGGTCCGCAGGGAGTCCAGGCGCTCGGCGGCGGCGACGAAGGCTTCGAGACGGCCCGCGACGCCCGGGGGCAGTTCCTCGCCGTCGGCGACGGTGTTGCGGTCCCCGAGCCTGAGGGCCGCGACGGCCCGCCCGGTGCGTGCCGACAGCTTTTCCAGTTCGGCCTCGCGTGCGGCGGTGGCCTCGGTCGCATGGCCGACGGCCACGGTGCGCTCGTCCTGGAGCGCTGCCACGGCGGCGGCGACGGGGGCCCGCACCTGCGCGTCCACGCGCTGCAACTGCCGCAGCCGTGACACGTCCTGGGCGGTGGTCACGGTGGCGTAGCCCCACAGGGCCAGCAGGGACATGACCGGCACCATCAGCAGGCAGACGATCTTCGCGCGTACCGTGCGGGGCCGCAGGGTCCAGCCCTCCGGCCGCGAGGAGGCGTCACCCGGTTCGGCGCCCTCGGGCTGCCCGGGCCCGGGGTCCTCCTCGGCCGGTGGTCCGGCGTGCGCTCGGCGGCCCCGTTCCGGGGCCGGGGACGGAGAGCCGTCCTTGGGGGTGCTGCGGGATGTACGCATGGCCTCCTCGCTCTGAGAGGTTCGGGCGCGTCCTCCGGGTGGCAGGTCCGGGCCCTTCACGTGCGGGCGGCGCTTTCGACGGGCCGCTGGGCCGACGCGGACGCCTCGCGTTCGCCGGCGGTCGGGGAGAGCGCGACGAACGCCGAGGTCAGGAAGAGGTAGGACCCGAGGCCGACGGCGAGGGGGAAGACGAACTGCATCGCCGCGGCCCCGGGCAGGACGTCGTCGGAGGGGGCGACCCGGACCCCGACCGCGATCATGCCGGTGTAGTGCATGCTGCTCACCGCGCCGCCCATCACCAGCGAGGCGACGGCGACCGCCTTGGGCGACTTGATGTTGAGGGCCGCCCACAGGGCCGCGGTCGCGGCGACGACGGCGATCACCACGGAGACGGCGACGAGCACCGGGTCGAACGTCACCTCGCCGTGCAGTCGCAGGGCGGCCATGCCGAGGTAGTGCATGCTCGCCACGCCGAGCCCGGTGGTGAGGCCGCCGACGAAGAGCGCGCGGCCCCGACCGCGGCCGTAGCCCACGGCGAAGACGCCGGCTCCGACGACGACCATGGCGACGAGCAGACTGAGCACGGTCAGTGGCACGTCGTAGCGGATGTCGGTGCCGCTGACGCTGAAGCCGAGCATCGCCAGGAAGTGCATCGTCCAGATGCCCGTGCCGATCGCGGAGGCCGCGGTGAGCAGCCAGTTGCGGCGCGACCGTCCCGAGGCGGCGAGGGCGCGGACCGTGCAGCGCAGGCCGAGGGCGGCTCCCGTGCAGGCCATCGCGTACGACAGCACGGGGGTCAGCCAGCCGAATGTGGCGTGGTCCATATGTCCCATGGCCCAGGGACGCTAGCCCGGCGCGAGGCGCACGAAAGGGGCGCATTTCGAAAGGTGTGGAAATCTGCCGCAGCCGTGCGCCGGAACGATCGCACCGTGTCCGAACATGTGCACCGTTTCGCGTCTTACGTCGGGTTTCGGCCATGTCGCCGAGACGCCCCGTGCGGGATCATGCGGTGCATGAGTGACGACCACACGCAGGTCCAGGAGTTCTTCACGGCCCGCGCGGCGGCATGGGACGAACGCTTCCCCGACGACGGTCCGGCGTACGAGGCGGCCGTCTCCGAGCTCGGTCTGCGGACCGGCGACCGGGTGCTGGACGCGGGGTGCGGGACGGGGCGCGCCCTGCCGCCCCTCAGGGACGCCGTGGGGCCGTCGGGAGTGGTCCTGGGCGCGGATCTGACGCCGGCCATGCTGGCGGCGGCGGTCCGGGCGGGACGGCAACGGGCGGCGCACTTGCTGCTGGCCGACGTGGTGGGGTTGCCGCTGCGCACGGCCGCGCTGGACGCCGTCTTCGCGGCGGGGCTGATCGCGCACCTCCCGCGTCCGGGCGAGGACCTGCGGGAGTTGGCACGGGTCGTGCGGCCCGGTGGAACGCTGGCGCTCTTCCACCCGATCGGCCGGGCGGCCCTCGCGGCGCGCCAGGGCCGCCGGATCACCCCGGACGACCTGCGCGACGAGGCCAACCTCGGCCCGCTCCTGGCAGGCTCGGGCTGGCAGTTGACCTCGTACGCGGACGAGGACAGCCGGTTCCTCGCGCTGGCGGTCCGCGAGGGCTGAGCGGCCGAGCGGGCCGCGAGATCCGAGGGGACAGCCGGCAGCGAGGACGGGGGACCGAGCGGGTCGACCCGCCACGGGGGCCGAGGGGCCAAGGGGCCGAGCAGACTCACCGGCCACGATCCCCCGGGGAACCGAGCGGTCACCGGCGCCGCGCCGGACCTGCCTGCCGCCACCCGTGAGGACATCGACGAAGGAGGGGCGGGGGTGGCGATTTCGCGGCACACGCCCCCTTCTGGTGCCGAAGCTTCAACTCTACGTTGAATGACAGCAGTTGAACCGCGAGCGAGGACAACCGCACAGGGGGAAGGTGGTCCGCATGTCCGGCATGCCGGCAAGACTCCGCAAGTTCTTCTCACGTCCACGACCGTCCGGGGCCGGGGAGCAGGCGCCGCCCGCGCGAGAGCGGCCGCGCAAGCGCACGCACAACCTCTTCGAGGCGGCGGCCGCCTACGTGTCGGCCTGCGCCGAGGACGATCAGGACGCGATCGACGAGGCCGCGACCTGGGTGTCGCCCGAGGCGCTCTCGTTCGGCGTCAACGAGCTGGCGTGCCGTGCCGTCATCGCCCTCGCCAGGGAACGCGACGTGTCGCCCTCGACGGTGGCGCGCACCCTCCTCGGCCTCCCGGCGGCCTGAGCCGGGCGGCCCGGGACACGACCGGCTGACGCGACCAGGGCGGCGCGGCGGACGCTCCCCGGCGGCCTCGAGTTCGTTTCGCCCCTTTCCAGGAGGATAATCGCAGGTCCGTACGCGTTCAGGACCCGTGACAACCGCCGCGGGGGCGCATTAGGGTGCGCCGACAGATGTAGCGATGGGGAGGCTGGCATGGCCGGGACGGACGATGAGGCCGTGGCCACCGAGGACGACGACGCGCTGTACGTGCTGACGGCGGTGCTCTTGACGCCGGCGCAGTTCCCCAGCGTCCTGGGCGACGACTACCCGGAAGCGTGCGCGACGCTCGGTATCGCGCCGCTCTCCGACGGTTACGGCCTGGTGCTCGGCCAGGACGGGGACGGCGCGCGATGGACCGTGATCATCGACGACGTCTCCCTGGTCGCCGTGGCCATCGCCTCCTGGGACTGCGGCATGGAGTACGACCTGTCTCCCGACGACCGGACGATGGTCGCGGCCCTGCCCGGTTGGCCGCTCGCGCTGGCCGTCGCCGCGCCGGGGGTGCCCGCTCCCCACGACCCCTCGCCGGAGGTCGCGGACCAGGCTCCGCTGTCCCCGCCCGACACCTCGGGCTGGGGTCCGGCTCAGCGGCGCCTCGGCGCCGACGAGATCGCGCTCCAGTGGGCCGCGTGGCGTGAGCAGATCGACGACAAGGAGTTCGCGACCTCGAACACGGAGCGCTCCGAGCCCTCGGGATCGTCCGAAGCCCCGGATGCCTCGGAGCCCTCGGATTCAGGGGATGCCTCCGAGGGCTCAGCCGGCTCCGGGGGCTCGGGCTCGGCCGGGGCGTCGGACGAGAAGGCTCCGGTGACCGGTTCCGGCCAGGACGGGAGCGGCACGGGCGAGCCGCTCACCGGCGTCAAGCGCGTACTGGCCGAGGCGCGTGCCTATGTGGAGACGCCGCCCCCGCTGGGGCGCGTCCGCTCATCCTTCGCCCCGGGCGACGCCAGGATGCTGCGGGCCGACGGGCCGGGCTGGTCGATGGTCGCCAGGACCGACGACATCGCGTTCGTGCTGCTCGACGAGAAGCCGGGCGAGGTCCTCCCGATCGGCCGCGGCGCCGAGCTGCCCGGGCTGCTCGAAGCACTCGAGAAGATGGCCGTGCGCCCCAGTTAACCGGGGGGGGCGGTCGCACGGGCTGCCGGCGTTGCGGGCCGGGAGGCCGCCCGGCCGGGGTCGGGCAGCGCGCGGCCCTTCCGCCTTGGGCGTTGGTCCACGTCGGGCGGCAGGCACCGTCGCCGGACCCTACCCCCTCCCTCGCCGGGACGGGCAGGCCCGCGTTCCCGGCATGGCGTGACACGTACCGGCGTGTGGCGTGACACGTACGGGCGCGGGGCGCCGCGGTCCTCGGGCTGCGTCTTCGCACCCCATATCGCCGACGTCATCCATGTGTTGCGCGCCCATGGGCGGCGCGCGCCGGGAATCGCACGATGGGCAGCCACCAGTTCCCCCTCCCCGTTGCCCGGAGGCCCGGTCATGCGCCTGTCCCGAAGCGTCCCCCTGCTCGTCACCGCCCTGCTCTCGCTGGCCGTCGCGGGACCGGTCCCGGCCGGGGCCTCGTCCGGAGGTCAGGAGCGCTGTGCCCGGCAGGACCGGATACGGGTACCGGGGGCCGCGTTCCAGCAGAGCGCCTGCCTTCCCGACCTGACGACGTCCGCCCTGGCCGGCACCGCGTTCACGGACACGGCCGACCAGGCGGGGCTGACCGCCCGCGCCACCCGGAGCCCGTCGGGCGTGCCGGGCGTTCAGATCGACGGGTACTTCCCCGACCGGTCACGCTCGAACAGCACGCACGGATGGCGGCACGACGCCCAGTTCGTGATCCGCCTGCCCGAACGGTGGAACGGCGGGCTCGTGGTGACGGGCGCGCCGGGAACCCGCAAGCAGTACGCGACCGACGTGGCAATCTCCGACCATGTGCTGGCCCTGGGGTACGCGTACGCCGCCACCGACAAGGGCAACAACGGGCCCGACTTCTACCGCGACGGCACCCGGCCCGGTGACGCGGTCGCGGAGTGGAACAGCCGCACCACGCAACTCACCCGGGCCGCCCGCAAGGTGGTGGCGCAGCGCTACGGACAGGCGCCGCGCCGCACGTACATGACGGGCATCTCCAACGGGGGCTATCTGACGCGATGGCAGTTGGAGAACCGTCCCGAGCTGTACGACGGCGGCGTGGACTGGGAGGGGGCCCTCTGGACGGCGGACGGGCCCAGCCTCCTGACCTCGCTGCCCGCGGGTGTGGCCCGGGTCCTCGGCACGGCTCGCGACGAGGACCTGTACGCGGCAGGGTTCGCCCGCGGCTCCGAGTTCCTGTGGCCGTACCACGAGAAGGCCTACTGGGGGATCACGCAGAAGGTCTACCGGGCCGAGTTCGACCCTGCCTACGACCCCGGCTGTCCGGGCGCGAGCGCGGGCTCCACGACCGAGCAGATCCTCGCGCCCTGTGCCTCGGACGCCGCCTACGACTACGCGTCCCGGCCCGCCTCCGTGCACCGCGCGGTCGCTCGGGTCTCGCTGACGGGGCGGATCGGCAAACCCCTGATCACTTTGCACGGGGACCTCGACGCCCTGCTCCCGAAGGCCGTGGACTCCGATGTCTACGCGCGGATGGTGGCCGGCTCCGGACGCAAGGGGCTGCACCGCTACTACACGGTCGAGGGCGGCACGCACGTGGACGGGCTGTACGACTCGTTCCCGGAGCGGCTGCGTCCGATCCTGCCGTGCTACCGCTCGGCCTTCGCCGCGCTGACCGGGTGGGTGGAACGGGACACTCCGCCGCCCGCGGACCGTACCGTCGGCAGGCCCGCGAGTGGCGACGTGGTGAACTCGTGCGCTCTTGAAGGGAACTGATCGGCCCGGTACCGGATCAGCGGCCGATCTCCTTGCGGGTGACGCGGCGCAGCCTGCGCCGCTGCGAGGGGTCCAGCGTCATGTAGGCGGCGGTCGGGACTCCCAGGACGATCAGGAGTGCGGCCCACCAGGGCAGCCAGATCAGCAGGATGAGCCCGGCCGCCACACCCCCTGCGGCGATCTTCGCCTTCTTCGACATGTGCGTCGCCTCCTCCGCGGCAAAATGCCGCTCTCTGTGGGGAGAACGGGTCCGCGCTCCCGGCGGTTCCAGGTCACGACCCTGAGAGAACCCTGAGGCACACCCCTGCCCGACCCCGAGGAGCCGCTCGGCTCCCGCGACGGCCCCGCGCGCCGGACGGCTGGGAAATCGGGTTCCGTCCCCGCCACAGGGATACCCCTCCCGACGGCGGAACGTGCGCGCCGGGACGTCGGGATCCGCGTGCCGGACGTCGGGATCTGCGCGTCGGTGGTGCGTGCGGTGGCGCGGATGGCCAGGATGCCGGGAGACCTGGGAGACCCGGACGACCTGGGAGACCCGGGCGACCCGGGCGACCCGGGCGACGGAAATGCTCGGGATGCCGACAGCGCGCTACGCCCCGTGACGCCTTCGCCATGTGCGTCGGGCGTTCGACGTGCTGTACTCTCGGCGATCGCCCACCGGTAGTCAAACTTGAGGAATGCATCATACCCGTGCAGAGGATTCCTGCGGCAACTTCTTCCGAGATCTCCGAGCTGGCCCGCTGCTGCGCCGTCTTCACGCCCTCCGATCCGGCCCGTACGGGCCTCGTGGCCTTCTGGTCGCCGGATGGCGGGAGCCCTCCCGGCATCGGCTCGGGAAGCGTCGAGGAACTGACGGTCGCCCTGCCCGGCGAGGACGGCATCGAGCTGGTGCGCGTGCCCGCCGTCGTACTGCCGGTGCGGGCGGCGCTGCCGGTCCTCACGCGTGCGCGCGCTGCGGCGCACGCCCACGCTTCGACCGCCTTCTGGGGCGCGGCGGCGGTGCTCGCGCTGCAGCTCGCGGCACGGGGGCTGCTGCTGCCGGGGCTGAGCAGTGGCGACCACGACGCGTGGCGCGCGGGCCCCCTGACGTCGGACGACGTGCGGCGCGTCCGCGACCTGGCCGCCGCGATGCCGCCGCACGCCCACGCCGTACCGCTGGAGCCGGGGTCGTCGCACGCGCGCGCGGAGCCGTCGGATCCGGCGTCTCCGCGCCTGCCGGACCAGGAATGGCTCTTGAGGGCCTTCCTGGACGCGGTGGCCGACACGCTGCCCCGCTCCCCCGCCGCGGAACTCGCGGCGGGCGGTCCCGTCTTCGCCGCCACCGAGCCCCGCCGGGTGCCCGAGCACCGCGCGTGGGCCGCCGACGTGGCGGCGGGACACGACGCGGGCGTGCGGATCTCGCTGCGGGTCGAGGTGCCGGGTCTCGCCTCGGCGGAGTCGGACGAGACGCCGTTGCCGTTCCGTGCGGTGGTGCAGGTGCACAGCGTCAGCGACCCCGCCCTGCTGGCGGACGCCGCCGAGGTGTGGGGCGGCAGGAGCACGGCGTTCGGCCCGCGCGCGCGGATGGACGCCCTGCTGGCGCTGCGGCGGGCCGCACGGGCCTGGCCCCCGCTCGCCCCGCTCCTCTCGGCGGCCGTGCCCGACGCCGTCGAACTCGCCGACGAGGAGGTCACCGAACTGCTCGGTGAGGGGGCCCGACTGCTCGCCGCCGCCGGAGTGGCGGTGCACTGGCCCAGGGAACTGGCCCGCGAGCTGACGACCGGCGCGGTCATCGGTCCGGCCGAGGCCGAGGAGAGCGCCGGCAGGCTGTCGTCGGACGCGCCCTCGTTCCTGTCCGCCGACGCGCTGCTGGCCTTCGACTGGTGGTTCGCGCTCGGCGATCAGCGGCTGACACGGCAGGAGCTCGACCGGCTCGCCGAGGCCAACCGGCCCATCGTGCGGCTGCGCGACCAGTGGGTGCTCGTCGACCCGCGGGAGGTACGGCGCGCCCGTGCCCAGCAGGACCGCAAACTGTCCCCCGTCGACGCGCTGAGCGCCGTTCTGACCGGTTCCGCGGAGGTCGACGGCCGTCGGGTCGACGTCCGTCCCACCGGATGGCTGGCGACACTGCGGGACAGCCTGTCCGATCCGGAGGGCCACGAGCCGGTCGGTCAGCCCGCAGGGCTGGATGCGACGCTGCGCGACTACCAGCTCCGCGGACTCGACTGGCTCGCCCGCATGACGTCGCTGGGACTGGGCTGCTGCCTCGCCGACGACATGGGCCTGGGCAAGACGATCACGCTGATCGCGCTGCATCTGCACCGGCAGACCGACGAGTCGGCCGCCGGGCCCACACTTGTCGTCTGCCCGACATCCCTGATGGGCAACTGGCAGCGGGAGATCGAGAGGTTCGCCCCGGGTACTGCGGTGCGCCGCTTCCACGGCGCGCGGCGGAGCCTGGAAGGGCTGGCCGACGGCGAGTTCGTCCTCACGACCTACGGGACGATGCGGCTCGACTCGGCACGGCTCGCCGAGGCGTCGTGGGGCATGGTCGTCGCGGACGAGGCGCAGCACGTGAAGAACCCGTACTCGGACACGGCCCGCCGGCTGCGGACGATCGGGGCACGCGCGCGCGTGGCGCTCACCGGGACCCCCGTGGAGAACAATCTCTCCGAGCTGTGGGCGATTCTCGACTGGACGACTCCCGGCCTGCTCGGTCGTCTCGGCACCTTCCGCACGCGGTACGCGCAGGCGGTCGAAGGGGGCCGGGAGCCGGGAGCCGCGGACCGGCTCGCCCGGCTGGTGAGGCCGTTCCTCCTGCGGCGCCGCAAGTCCGACCCCGGCATCGCACCCGAGCTGCCGCCGAAGACGGAGACCGACCGTGCCGTGTTCCTCACCAAGGAGCAGGCCGGCCTGTACGAGGCGGTGGTGCGCGAGACCCTCGCGGAGATCTCCGCGGCCGACAGCATGGCCCGGCGCGGACTGATCGTGAAGCTGCTGACGGGCCTGAAGCAGATCTGCAACCACCCGGCGCAGTTCCTCAAGGAGGACCGACCGACGATCGCGGGCCGCTCCGGGAAGCTGGAGCTGCTGGACGAGTTGCTCGACACCATCCTCTCCGAGGGCGCGGCGGTCCTGGTCTTCACGCAGTACGTGCAGATGGCGCGGCTCATCGAACGGCATCTGCACGCGCGCGGTGTGCACACTCAGTTCCTGCACGGAGGGACGCCCGTCTCCGAACGGGACGCCATGGTGCAGCGTTTCCAGGACGGTGAGGTGCCCGTGTTCCTGCTGTCGCTGAAGGCCGCGGGCACGGGGCTGAACCTGACCCGCGCGGAGCATGTCGTGCACTACGACCGCTGGTGGAACCCCGCCGTCGAGGCGCAGGCCACGGACCGGGCGTACCGCATCGGCCAGACCAGGCCGGTGCAGGTGCACCGGCTGATCGCCGAGGGGACGATCGAGGACCGCATCGCGGACATGCTGACGCGCAAGCGCGAGCTGGCGGACGCGGTGCTCGGCGCCGGGGAGTCCGCCCTGACGGAGCTGACCGACACCGAACTCGCCGAGCTGGTGGAACTTCGAGAGGGCACCCGATGAGCGACTCGTACGAAAGTGGCCCGGAGCGTACGTTCGCCGCGCTGCCGGCCGCACGCGCAGGAGGGTTCGCGCAGACCTGGTGGGGGCGTGCCTGGCTGACGGCGCTGGAGGACGCCGCGATGGACTCGGAGCAGGTGAAGTCGGGCCGTCGGCTCGCGCGCGCGGGCGCCGTGGGCGCGGTGTCGGTGCGTCCCGGCCGTGTCACCGCGGTCGTCCGGGACCGTGACGGCACCTCGCACCGCGCGGACGTCCTGCTCCAGGAGCTGTCCGGGGTGCAGTGGGACAGGTTCCTGGACATGGCCGTGGAACGGGCCGGGCACATCGCGGCGCTGCTCGACCGCGACATGCCGCCGCACCTCGTCGAGGACGCGGCGGCAGCCGGGGTCGAACTCCTGCCGGGCATGGGCGATCTGGAGGCGGAGTGCGACTGCGGCGCCTGGGACCACTGCGGTCATACGGCCGCGCTGTGCTATCAGCTGGCGCGTCTGCTCGACCAGGACCCGTTCGTGCTGCTGCTCCTGCGGGGCCGCTCCGAACGTGATCTCGTCCGGGAGCTCCAGGCGCGCAGCGAACTCCCGTCGGGCACGCCCGAGGAGGGGGAACCGGAGGAGGGGGAGCCTGAGCCCGAGGGCGTGGACGCCGCCGAGGCCTACGCTGACGGAACGATCCTGCCGCCGCTGCCGCCCGTTCCGGAGGTGCCCGCGGAGGCGGGCCTGCCGCCGTCGCTGGACACGGAGCGCGATCCGGCTCCCGGAGTCGACCCGGACGCCCTGGAGTTCCTGGCGGCGCAGGCCGCCCGGGAGGCGCGCCGGCTGCTCGTCGAGGCGCTGGGGACCGGCCATGCGCAGCACTCCCCGGAAGCCCCTTTGACGCTGGGCCAGGACGCTGTCCGGTTGGCGTCGGGAGGCCCCGACACCTCGGTCTCCCGACGGCTCGCGGAGGGTTCGGGGCGCGACCGTGAGGGGCTGGCCCTGGCCGTGCGCGCGTGGGAGTACGGGGGCCGGGCCGGTCTGACCGTACTGGAGGACGTCGTTCCGCTCGGGGCGGAGACGCTCGCACGCGCGCGTGCGGCGCTGGCGTCGGCCTGGGAGGACGACGAGCGCCCTGAGCTGCGTGCCTCGCACAACAGTTGGACGGTGGTCGGCGGGCGGACGCAGTTGCGCCTGGGCCCGGACGGCCTCTGGTGGCCCTACCGCAAGGAGCACGGACGTTGGACGCCCGCCGGTCCCGCGTCCCAGGACCCGGCGACGGCACTGGCGTCGGCCGGACCGCAGGAGTGAGAGCGCGGGCACGGACGTCCGGGACGGAACCGCCGCCGACCGGATGACACGTGGACGCCGTGCGTTCACCCGCCGGTCGCACGGCGTTCGGGGCGGGGGCGAACTCTGGCCGCTGTCATCGCACTTGTGCCCGAGGAGGCCCCATGTCCCCGTACGCCGCAGGCCGGCGCCGTGTCCACCGTTCCGTCGCCGCGGGTGTGCCGCTCGCCCTGCTGGCCGCCCTGTCGGTGGCGGGCACGGCGGTCGGCGCGCCCTCGGGGGAGGCGCGGGTCACGGGCTCCGCGACGCTCGGCGACATCCCGCTCGGCGCGTTCAGCAACGCGCTGCTGCCCGGAACGGTGGGCGACGACCGGGGCGTGGACCTCGGCGGCATCGGCAGCGACATCTACCCGGCGGGCCGCAAGGGCGAGTTCTGGACCGTCACCGACCGCGGGCCCAACGGCCAGATCAAGGTCGACGGCACGAAGCGCCGCACGTTCCCCGTGCCCGGATTCGACCCGGCGATCGTACGGATCCGGGTGTCCGGCAAGACCGTGAAGGTGCTGGACGCGATTCCGCTCACCACGTCCTCGGGCAGGGCGGTCACCGGACTGTCCAACCAGCGGGGGCGCGACGAGGCACCGTACGGGCACGACGCGAGGACGCCGCTCGCGTACGACCCGAACGGCGTCGACGCAGAGGGCATCGTGCGCGCGAAGGACGGCACCTTCTGGCTCGTGGACGAGTACGGGCCCTCGCTGCTCCACGTCTCCGCGCGCGGGAGGGTGCTCACCCGGTACGTGCCCGAGGGGCTGAACCTCGAGGGCGCGGGCTACCCGGTGGTGGAGGCGCTGCCGGGCGTGCTTCTGCACCGGAAGGTCAACCGGGGCTTCGAGGGGCTCGCGCTGCTCCCGGGCGGGGACCTGGTGATGGCCGTGCAGAGTCCGCTGTCCCTGCCGGACACGGACGCCGGTGAGGCCTCGCTGACCACCCGCATCCTGCGCTTCTCGACGAAGAAGCGTGCCGTGACCGCGGAGTACGCCTACCGGTTCGACCCGGTGGGCGTCGTCGACCCGGGCGAGGACGACCCGTCGGAGCTGAAGATCTCGTCGGTGGTGGCCGTCGGCCACGACCGGCTGCTCGTCGAGGAGCGCACCGACCGGGCGGCGCGGCTGCAGGTCGTGAGGCTGACCCGCGGGGCCGACATCCTCGGTGACCGGTGGGACGACGACACCGCGTCGCCGTCCCTCGAGGAACTGGCCGACCCGGCGGCCTCCGGCGTCCCGGTGCTGCGCAAGCGGCTCGTCGTCGACCTCGGCGAGGTGGCGGGGGTGCCCGGCAAGATCGAGGGCGTCGCGCGCGTGGACCACGACACACTCGCGCTGATCAACGACAACGACTTCGGCATGACGGACGGAGCGGGGGCCTTCGACGCCCAGGGGCGCCTCGTCGACAGCGGGATCGAGACGACCGTCGTCCACGTGAGGCTGCCGCACGGAATCTGATCCCGCCGGCACTCCGATCCCGCCGGAACCCCGACGCTCGCGCCACAGCCGCACCGACGCGGTCCCGATGTGCGCGCACCGACGAGCCCCACGCGCGCGTCGCCCGAACGGCACGCGCGCGTGGCTCACTTCAGCGGACCGGTGAGCTGCCGACTGCCGCCCCCGACGTCACCGGAGAGGCTGCAGGCGACCTTGTCGATGCCGACGCCGAAACCTGTGGGGTCGGGGTACTGCACGAGGGTGCCGCGCACGGTGCCCGCGGGCTGCTGGGCCGCCTTGCTGTCCAGGGGCTTCTTGCAGAGGGCCGACGCCGCCTTCTTGAGGGCGGCGTCGGTCTTGTGGTCGCCCTCGAGTTCGACCACCTTCACGACTTCGGCGTCGTGCGCGGCCTCGCACGAGCGCTTCGCTGCCTGACCGGGCCTTCGGTCGTCGATGTCGAAGCAGTCACCGGTCCGGAGCATGTAGTAGGGCACCTCGTCGCTCGCGAGGGACGGGAGCAGCGACTCCAGGTCGGTCGGCAGACCGCTGGGCAGGTTGGACGGCACACCGCTGGGCAGGGACGGCAGGCCGGAGGGCAGCTCGGTCGGGAGTTCCGTCGGCAGCTCCGACGGGATGTCGAGCGACGGCGTCGGCAGGCCTCCCGGAATCGAACTGGTCCCGGAGGGGGACTTGTCGTCGGGTGAGCCCTCGTCGCCGGTGGCCACCAGGACGATCGCGGCGACGACGCCCAGCGCGACGAGCACGGCGAGCAGGAGGAAGAGCCGGCGGCGGCGCCCCGGGCCTCCCGGAGGTCCGGGAGGCGGTGGCGTCGGGCCGCCGCCGTGCCAAGGAGGGCCGTCCCCTCCGGGCGGAGGACCGTATCCCCCGGGCGGGGATCCGAAGCCTCCGGTGGGCGGGCCGAACCCGCCGCCGCCCGAAGGCGGCATGCGGTCCGGCGGGAGAGGCGGCAGGGGCGGTAACGGGGGCGTGGCCATACCGTCAAGAGTCGCCTCGAACCGGTCACGAAGCGACCCCCGCGCGGAACTTGATGCGGACTCAGGGCGTGGACCCCACGATTCCGCCGAATTCCGCGCAGGGGTCGCGGCGACCGCGGACCGGCCGTCCCTCCCCTCCCGGGCCGACCGCTCCACCCGTCCGGGACCGGCCGCCCCCTTCCGGGTCGAATGTCAGCCCCGGGCACCCAGCAGGTGGTCCATGGCCAGCTGGTCGAGGTGCTCGAAGGCCATCCCGCGCGCTGCGGCGGCCTCCACGTCGAACTCCTCGAAGGCACCGCGGTCCGCGAGCAGCGACTGCAGGCCGTCGCCGGCGGTCGGCTGCGCCAGCTCGTCGAGACGCGAGGCGCGCAGGGCCTCCTGGACCTCGGGGTCGGCCCGGAAGGCCGCCGCGCGCTCGCGCAGGATGAGGTAGTTGCGCATGCAGCCGGCGGCCGACGCCCACACGCCGTCGAAGTCCTCGGTGCGCGGCGGCTTGAAGTCGAAGTGCCTGGGACCCGCGTAACCGGCGGTCTCCAGGAGGTCGACGAGCCAGAACGCGGACCGCAGATCGCCCGCTCCGAAGCGCAGGTCCTGGTCGTACTTGATGCCGGACTGGCCGTTCAGGTCGATGTGGAAGAGCTTGTCGGCCCACAGCGCCTGGGCGATGCCGTGCGGGAAGTTCAGTCCGGCCATCTGCTCGTGGCCGACCTCGGGGTTGACCCCGAACAGCTCGGGCCGCTCCAGCCGCTCGATGAACGCCAGCGCGTGGCCAACGGTCGGCAGCAGGATGTCGCCGCGCGGCTCGTTCGGCTTGGGCTCGATGGCGAACCGCAGGTCGTACCCCTGCTCGGTCACGTACTCGCCGAGGAGGTCGAAGGCCTCCTTCATCCGGTCGAGTGCGACGCGTACGTCCTTGGCTGCGCCGGACTCCGCGCCCTCGCGCCCGCCCCAGGCGACGTAGACCTGCGCGCCGAGCTCGACCGCGAGGTCGACGTTGCGGATCGTCTTGCGCAGCGCGTAGCGGCGTACGTCCCGGTCGTTCGCCGTGAAGGCGCCGTCCTTGAAGACGGGGTGCGTGAAGAGGTTCGTGGTGGCCATGGGGACGGTCATGCCGGTCGCGTCCAGGGCCTGGCGGAAGCGCTTGATGTGCGACTCGCGCTCGGTGTCCGAGGACCCGAACGGGATCAGGTCGTCGTCGTGGAAGGTGACGCCGTGGGCGCCGAGCTCCGACAGGCGCTTGACCGACTCGACCGGGTCCAGGGCGGCCCGCGTGGCGTCGCCGAACGGGTCCCTTCCCTGCCAGCCGACGGTCCACAGGCCGAAGGTGAACCTGTCCTCGGGGGTGGGCTGGTAGTTCATGCCGCGGCTCCTTGCTTGCTCCGACTATTTCGTCATGGCGCTTAACAAATTAGTATGCCAAGGCATCCCTGGGAAGGGACAAGATGTCCCCGAGCAGGAACGAAGAGTGGGATCCGCGCCGCGTCCGGGCGGGTAGAACGAGAAAACACCAGGTCAGAACCCGCGGAGCCGCGGAAGAGGGAGAGCTCGATGTCAGCAGCCGAGGGTCCGCTCGTCGTCGGCGTGGACACGTCCACACAGTCCACCAAGGTCCTGGTGGTGGACGCCGCCACCGGAGAGGTGGTCGCCAGGGGCCAGGCTCCGCACACCGTCTCCACGGGAGCCGGCCGCGAGAGCGACCCCCGCCAGTGGTGGGAGGCGCTCAGCGAGGCCCTGCACCAGTGCGGCGACGCCGCACGGGAGGCCGCGGCGGTGTCCGTCGGCGGCCAGCAGCACGGCCTCGTCACCCTCGACGACCGGGGCGCCCCGGTACGCCCCGCCCTGCTGTGGAACGACGTGCGCTCCGCTCCCCAGGCCAGACGGCTGGTCGAGGAGCTGGGCGGAGCCAAGGCCTGGGCCGAACGCACCGGCATCGTCCCCGCGGCATCCTTCACGGTCACCAAATGGGCGTGGCTCGCCGAACACGAACCCGAGTCCGTCCGCGCCACCGCCGCCGTACGGCTGCCCCACGACTACCTCACCGAACGCCTCACCGGCCTGGGCACGACCGACCGCGGCGACGCCTCCGGCACCGGCTGGTGGGCGTCCGGCACGGAGACCTACGACGAGGCGATCCTCGCCCACGTGGGCCTCGACCCCGCCCTCCTGCCCCGCGTCGGCCGCCCCGGCGAGGTCGTCGGAACCGTCCGCGACAACGGCGAACTGCCCTTCTCCAAGGGCACCCTCGTCGCTCCCGGCACCGGCGACAACGCCGCCGCCGCCCTGGGCCTCGGACTGCTCCCCGGCACACCGGTACTCAGCCTCGGCACGTCCGGCACGGTGTACGCCGTCTCGACCCGCCGCCCCTCGGACCCCACCGGCACGGTCGCCGGCTTCGCCGACGCGCGCGGCGACTGGCTGCCCCTGGCCTGCACACTGAACTGCACGCTCGCCGTGGACCGCGTCGCCGCGCTGCTCGGCATCGACCGGGAGGCCGTCGAACCGGGCACGAGCGTGACCCTGCTGCCCTACCTGGACGGCGAACGCACACCCGACCTGCCGCGCGCCTCGGGCCTGCTGCACGGCCTGCGCCACGACACGACACCGGGACAACTGCTCCAGGCCGCGTACGACGGCGCCGTGCACTCCCTCCTCGGCGCCCTCGACCTGGTACTGGACGAGGACGCGGACCGTTCCGCGCCCCTGCTGCTCATCGGCGGCGGCGCCCGCGGCAGGGCCTGGCAGGAGACCGTACGCCGACTGTCGGGACGGCCCGTCCAGGTCCCCGAGGCCGGAGAACTGGTGGCGCTCGGCGCCGCGGCACAGGCCGCCGGCGTCCTGACCGGCGAGGACCCCGCGGCGGTGGCCCGGCGCTGGAACACGGCACGCGGCCCCGTCCTCGAAGCCGTCGAGCGGGACGACACGGCGCTCGCCCGGATCGCCGGGGTACTCTCCGACGCGGCCCCGCTCCTGGAGCGGGAGACCGATCAGCACTGACGCCCGGCAACCCCGTGGCGGGAGCCGGCCGACGCCGGCGGCACCCGCCACGGGAGGTGCCGGACCGCACGGACAGGCAGCCCCCGAGGGGAGCGGCCGGACGAGGACTGACGGAGGCATGACCGCACCGCTGCACGAGGCCCATCCCAGCAGTCCCGGCCGGCGCCTGCCCGACACCCAGCAGGGCATGCGGCGCCGCAACCTCTCCCGCGTGATGCACACCGTGAACGCCGAGGGACCCCTGTCCCGGGCCGCCGTGGCCTCACGCATCGGGCTGACACGGGCGGCCGTCTCCACCCTCGTCGACGAACTGATCCGTACGGGGCTCCTCGACGAGCTGGGCCCCGAACGCCCGGGACGCGTCGGGCGGCCCGGCTCCGCACTCGCCCTCAGCGGGCGCGGCCCTGCGGGAATCGGCGCCGAGGTCGGAGTCGACCACCTCGCCGTCTGCGCGGTCGACCTGCGCGGCAAGGTACGTGCCCGCGCGATACGGCACGGCGTGAACCGGGGCCGGTCCCCCGAGCCCGTGCTGCGCGAACTCGGCGCACTGGTACGGCAGGTGGTCGCCGAGGCCGAACGCGAGGAGCTGTGGCCCGCCGGACTCGCCGTCGCCGTCCCCGGACTCGTGGCACGCGACGCGCGGACCGTGGTGCGCGCCCCCAACCTCGACTGGCACGACACGGACCTCGGCACCCTGCTGCCCGACGTGCTCCCGCTGACCGTCGACAACGAGGCCAACTTCGGCGGCCTGGCCGAACTGTGGCTCAACGAGCAGGCGCCACGCGACTTCCTGCACGTGTCCGCCGAGATCGGCATCGGCGGAGCCGTGGTCGTGGACGGGCGCCTGCTGCGCGGCACCCGCGGCTTCGCCGGCGAACTCGGTCACGTACCGGTCCGCCCGGAAGGACCCGACTGCGCGTGCGGGAGCCGCGGCTGCCTGGAGCAGTACGCCGGTGAGGAGGCGGTCCTTCGCGCCGCCGGTCTGGAACCGGGCGGGGACCGCGTCGGGCTGCTGGCCGAACGCGCCGCGGAGGGCGACCAGAACGTGCGGCGGGCCCTGCGGGACGCCGGAACCGCCCTCGGCATCGCCCTGACGGGCGCCGTCAACCTGCTCGACCCGGAGACCGTGGTCCTCGGGGGCGCGCTCTCGGGGCTGGCGCCCTGGCTGCTGCCGTCGCTGGAAGGGGAACTGGCGCGCAGGGCGGCGGGGCCCGCGTGCGCGGTGTCCGTCTCCAAGCTCGGCTCCGAGGGTCCCCTGCTGGGCGCGGCCCACTCGGTCGTACGGGCCGTACTGGACGATCCGGCGGCGGTGGGGGATCGCGCGTAGGGCGTCCACGGGTCCGGGCGTCGGCCGTTTCGGGGCGGGGGCCTGGCGCTGGCCGTTCGGGGCGGGGGCACGGGCCCCGGCGCAGGCCGTTCGGGGCGGAGCATGGGCCTGGCGCTGGCCGTTTCGGAGCGGGAGTACGGCCCAGCGGGAGCCGTTCGGGGCGGGAGTACGGGCCCGGCGCAGGCCCGTTCCGGTCAGGGACGCGCGCCCTTCGGGCAGTCAATCACCCGTGCGGGTGGCCGAGTTGTCCACAGTCGGCCCGCTGTCCACCAACCGAGGCGGCCCCCTCCTCCGCAACCCGCAGGCGTCGTACCTTGATTCACACGAGGCGCCGCCGCAAGACCCACAGGGCGGCGCACAGTCGGGGGAACCGGGGGACGACCGTCACTTCTCTCAGTCCACCCCGCTCTTCTCCAGGACAGGAATCCGTCACCCAGCCTTTGGCAGATCGGAGCCGTGCACGATGAGCGACCCGCGCATCCTGACCGTTCGTCCCGAGCCGGGCGAGTACGCGTGGACCTTCGGCGGCGCGCCGCCCGTGGCGCGCATCGCACCGGGCACGGTCCTCGACCTCTACACCGAGGACTGCTTCGCCGGCCGGGTCCGATCGGAGAAGGACCTGGTCTCCGAGGTCTGTGAGTTCCCGTTCCTCAACCCGCAGACGGGACCCTTCCATGTGGAGGGAGCGGAGCCGGGTGACACGGTCGCGGTGCACTTCGTCTCCATCGAACCGGCACGGGACTGGGCCGCGTCGACGACGGTCCCGCTGTTCGGCGCACTCACCTCCACTCCGTCCACGGCCACCCTTCAGCCGGCGCTGCCAGAGACCGTGTGGATCTGGCAGTTGGACCGCGTCCGCCGCACCGCGCTGTTCAGCGCACGCGACAGCGACATCAGCATCGAACTGCCCATGGACCCGATGCACGGAACCGTCGGTGTGGCGCCCGCCCATCTGGAAGTGCGCTCCGCCCTGGTACCGGACGCGCACGGCGGGAACATGGACACGCCCGAGATGCGCGCCGGCGTCACCTGCTATCTCGGCGTGAACGTCGACGGCGCCCTGCTGAGCCTCGGCGACGGACACGCGCGGCAGGGTGAGGGCGAGACGTGCGGAGTCGCCGTCGAGTGCGCGATGAACACCGTGGTGATCGTCGAACTCCTCAAGGGAGTCGCCACACCGTGGCCACGGATCGAGTCCGACACCCACATCATCTCGACCGGCTCGGCACGGCCCCTGGAGGACGCGTTCCGAATATCCCAACTCGACCTGGTGCGGTGGCTGGTGCGCGACTACGGGTTCAGCGAGTTGGACGCGTACCAGTTCGCCACGCAGGCCGTCGAGTCGCCATTGGCCAATGTCTGCGACGCCAATTACACATGCGTGGCCAAGCTCCGGAAGGAGTGGCTCCCCGAGCGGGAGACGCACCGGGGACTGCACGCCCGCTTGCGCGAGACCGCAGCGGCACTGGGCCTCTGAACCGCCGACGACGGCACAGCGCACCCGCCCGCACCAAGATGACGCCACTGGGCCCAAGAACGACCATCGCACCGAGCCGAGAGGCACCTCCCGTGGACCGAGCGAAACTCCTGCCCCAAGCCCTCCCCAGCAGGCGGCGCCTGCTGCAGAGCACCGCCCTCGCCACACTGGCCACGGCCCTGCTTCCCAGCACCCGGGCGGGCGCGAAGCCCCAGGGATTCGACTACCCGCCGTCCGAGTGGTCCCCCGCGCACACCTCCAACTACACGGTGGCCGACCGCCCGACGAGCCATCCCGTCGACTTCGTGATCGTCCACGTGACCCAGGCGACCTACGCCAACACCCTGGGCATCTTCCAGAACCCGAAGAAGCAGGTGTCCGCCCACTACGTCGTCCGGTCGTCCGACGGCCATATCGCGCAGATGGTGCGGGAGCGGGACATCGCCTGGCACGCGGGCAACTGGGACTACAACACGCGCAGCATCGGAATCGAGCACGAGGGCTGGGTGGACAGACCCGCGTACTTCACCGACGTCCTGTACGAAAAGTCGGCCAGGCTCACGGCGGCGATCTGCGACAGGTACGGGGTCCCGAGGGACCGATCGCACATCCTCGCCCACTACGAGGTCCCGGGCAGCGACCACACCGATCCAGGGCCCCATTGGAACTGGACCCGCTATATGAGGCTGGTCGCCGCCGCCTGACACCCGCAGGGAACAGAGAAGGGGCGCGAGAAGGAGGGAGGAGGGAGGGCGCCCCGGGCACCGAGCGGACGAGGTCGTCCGATCGCTTGTCCACGCCGGCCGGCGGCGTGACGATGTCCCCAACCGCATCACGTCCGGGGAGGCCGACTTGACCGATCCATGGGTTGCCCTCGAACCGGGGGCCGACCCCCTTGAGCGAATGCGTCTGCTGCGCCGGGCCCACGAGACGTTCACGGAGGCGGGCACGGTGTCGCGTCCGGTGCGGTCCGTGGTGGCCGACTCATGGCGGCGCTCGGCGCGGGCCGGAGTGGGACCGGACGGCACGGCCCGGGTCGAACTCAGCGACGGGGACCTCGGGTCCTACCGGGCGGAGCACCCACTGGCCCGGGTGATGCCGCTGTTCCGTGAGCTGATGGGCACGTTCGCCGCGGACGGCGAACACCTGCTGGCGGTGTGCGACGCGCAGGGCAGGCTCCTGTGGGTCGAGGGCCACGCCGCCGCTCGCCGCCGGGCCGACGGCATGAACTTCGTACCAGGCGCGCGATGGGCGGAGTCGGCGGTGGGCACCAACGCCCCGGGAACGGCGGTGGCGCTCGACCGGCCGGTGCAGGTGTTCGCGACGGAGCACTTCATACGTGAGGTCCAGCCGTGGACCTGCGCGGCGGCTCCCGTGCACGATCCGCGGACCGGACGGCTCCTCGGGGCGATCGACATCACAGGCGGGGACGGACTGGCGCACCCGCACAGCCTGGCGTTCGTGCAGGCCGTGGCGCGGGCGGCCGAGTCCCAGTTGGCGCTGCTCGCCCCCGCTGCCGAGAGCGCGGAAGCGTTCGCGCTCACCGCGCTCGGCCGCGACGAGGCGCTGCTCGTGGCGGGAGGCCGCTCGACGCGGCTGAGCCGCAGGCACAGCGAGATCCTGGTGCTGCTCGCCGCACACCCGGAAGGGCTGACCGGCGACGAGCTGCTCTGCGCGCTGTACGAGGACGAGTCGGTGACACCGGTGACCCTGCGTGCGGAACTCGCCCGGCTTAGGCGCCTCCTCGGTTCGGGGGTGCTTGGTTCACGGCCCTACCGGCTGCTGGCGCCGGTCGAGTCGGACGCGGCGGTCGTCGAGCGGAAGCTGGCCGTCGGCGCGGTCACGGCGGCGGTGTCGACGTACGGAGGTCCGCTGCTGCCGGGTTCACAGGCCCCGGCGGTGGTTCGGATGCGCCGCCGGCTCGCGGACGGGCTGCGCGCCGCGCTCGTATCAGGCCGGGACCCCGACCTGCTGGCGGACTGGGCGCGGGCGCCATGGGGCGAGGACGACCTCGACGTGTGGCAGGCACTGGCGGCGGTACGTCCGACGGCCCCGGTCCGGGCGCGCCTCGCAGGTCTGGAGGCCGAGCAGTCCGTACCCCCGGGCCGGAGGCCGCGCTGACGACGGGCCCAGGGCCAGGGTGACGGCCAGGCCGGGAGCGGGGTCGGGGGGCGGGGCCGGGAGGGGTGGGAGGGGGCGGGGGGCGGCCCCCCCCCAGGGGGAACGAACGACAACCGAATCCGGATGCCCCCAAGCACCCCCACTCCCCCAGCTCGCCCCCTCCTCCGCCCCACCACCCCCACTCTCGCCACCCCACACGCCACACCACGCGCCCTCACAGCCCGCGCCCCCACACCCTCCCCGCAACGTACCTGCAACGTCCGCGTCCCTACTCTCGCGCCGAGAGCCGTCCAACGGCGGGCGGTCCTTCCACGGGAGGCAGAGCACATGACCCGTTACGCGGCGCCCGGCACCGAGGGCGCGATCGTCTCCTACCAGGCGCGGTACGACCACTTCATCGGCGGCGAGTACGTCCCTCCGGCCCGCGGTCAGTATTTCGAGAACCCGAGTCCGGTGAACGGGCAGCCGTTCACCGAGGTGGCGCGAGGTACGGCGGAGGACGTGGAGCGCGCGTTGGACGCGGCGCACGCGGCCGCTCCCGCCTGGGGCCGTACGTCGGTGGGCGCTCGTTCCGACATCCTCCTCAAGGTCGCCGACCGGATGGAGGCGAATCTGGAGAAGCTCGCGGTCGCGGAGAGCTGGGAGAACGGCAAGCCGGTGCGTGAGACGCTGGCGGCGGACATCCCGCTCGCCATCGATCACTTCCGCTACTTCGCGGGGGCGATCCGCGCGCAGGAGGGATCGCTGGGCGAGGTCGACGACGACACGGTGGCGTACCACTTCCACGAGCCGCTGGGTGTCGTCGCGCAGATCATCCCGTGGAACTTCCCGATTCTGATGGCGGTGTGGAAGCTGGCTCCCGCGCTCGCCGCGGGCAACGCGGTGGTGCTGAAGCCCGCGGAGCAGACCCCGGCGTCCATCCACTACTGGTTGAGCCTGGTCTCGGACCTCTTGCCGCCGGGTGTGCTGAACATCGTGAACGGCTTCGGTGTGGAGGCGGGCAAGCCTCTCGCGTCCAGTCCTCGGGTGGCCAAGGTCGCGTTCACGGGCGAGACCACGACGGGGCGGTTGATCATGCAGTACGCCGCCGAGAACATCAAGCCGGTGACGCTGGAGCTGGGTGGCAAGTCGCCGAACATCTTCTTCGACGACGTGTGGTCGCGGGACGACGACTTCCGGGACAAGGCTCTGGAAGGGTTCACGATGTTCGCCCTGAATCAGGGTGAGGTGTGTACGTGTCCTTCGCGGGCGCTCGTCCAGCAGGGTCACTACAGCGAGTTCATCGAGGCGGCGGTCGAGCGTACCGAGTTGATCAAGCCGGGGCATCCGCTGGACACGGACACGATGATCGGCGCGCAGGCGTCCAACGACCAGTTGGAGAAGATCCTGTCGTATCTGGACATCGGCCAGCAGGAGGGCGCCAAGGTTCTGACGGGCGGTCACCGTATCGAGTACGACGGTGAGCTGGCGGGCGGCTACTACGTGCAGCCGACGATCTTCGAGGGAGACAACCGGATGCGGATCTTCCAGGAGGAGATCTTCGGTCCGGTGGTGTCGGTCACGTCGTTCGCCGACTTCGACGACGCGATGAAGCTCGCGAACGACACGCTGTACGGGCTCGGCGCGGGGGTGTGGACGCGCGACATGAACACGGCGTACCGGGCCGGCCGGGCGATCCAGGCGGGCCGGGTCTGGACGAACTGCTATCACGCGTATCCGGCGCATGCCGCGTTCGGCGGCTACAAGCAGTCCGGTATCGGCCGTGAGACGCACAAGATGATGCTGGAGCACTACCAGCAGACGAAGAACCTTCTGGTGTCGTACTCGCCGAAGAAGCTGGGCTTCTTCTAGCGGTAACGGGTGTCCGGCCGGGGCGCGCGTCCCGGCCGGAGGCCGCTTCCGGCGCCCACCGTGGGTATGTCACGTGCATTCGGTCGGTCCGGGCACGGCCGCCGCCCCCACCCTCTACCCCCTGCCCTCCGCCCTCCGCCCCCGCACTCTCCACCTGCCCCCTGCCCCTGCCCCCTGCCCCAGAGCGACGAGGAGTGATGCACGGTGACCTCTTCCGCCCCGCGTGTCGAGTTGACGCCCGCGGCCGCCGAGCTGCTGCTCCGGCTGCGCGGCACGCACGGCCCGCTGATGTTCCATCAGTCCGGCGGCTGCTGCGACGGCAGTGCGCCGATGTGCTATCCGGCGGGCGAGTTCCGGACAGGCGGTTCGGACGTCATGCTCGCCTCGCTGGTCGTGGAGGGGGTGGCGGAGCCGGTGGAGTTCTGGATGTCGAAGAGCCAGTACGAGGTGTGGAGCCACACCCGGCTGATCATCGACGTGGTGGCGGGCCGGGGCAGTGGCTTCTCCCTGGAGGCACCCGAAGGGGTGCGTTTCCTGACGCGTTCGCGCCTCGTCGGCACGTAGTGGCCCTCCCGTCCGCCGCCTTGTGGTGAACTCCCCCGTGTCCTGAGCCATTTGAGGAGACAGCGGAGAGAGCAGGGCAGCGTGGGACGACGCACCGGACGACTCAGAACCGCATGGACCGTCTTCGCCGCTTGGAGCGCGCTGGCCGGTGCCGCCCTCGCCGGGGCGGCACCGGCCGACGCGTCACCGGACGGATCGGTGACGGGGTATCACCGGATCGCACCCGGGGTGCGGTACACGGAGTTCGACATCCCGGCCGCGGCTGGTGTGGCGCACGCGCATGTGGTCAGTGTGGATCTGAGCGATCCATCGGTGCGCGTGGATCTGCTGCATCCGGGGGCGGTGGCGGCGCGGGCCACGGTGTCGCGGCTGGCCGGTGCCCAGGGTGCGGTGGCGGGTGTCAACGGCGACTTCTTCAACATCACCGAGACCCAGCATCCCGGGGTGGCGGCGACGGGTGCGCCCGTCGGCCCGGCGATCGCGGGCGGGCGCACGCTGAAGGCGGCGGTGCCGGACGGGCAGCGTTTCGGTCCCGCTCTGCCGCCGGGTACGAGTACGCGGGACGTGCTCGGGGTGGGGACCGACGGGAAGGCCCGCCTGGACAGTCTGGCGCTGGACGGTTCGGTGGAGACGGCGGCGACTCGGCTTCCGCTCGGGGGGCTCAACCAGTACGCGTTGCCCGTCGGGTCCGTCGGCGCGTTCACGTCGGACTGGGGCAGTGTCTCGCGGGTGCGCGCGACCTGTGGCACGGACACCGACCGGGCCGCGCCCTGCAGTGCGGACACGCACGAGGTGACGGTCCGGGACGGTGTGGTCGCCTCGACGGCGGACGCGCCCGGCAGCGGGCCGATCACGTCGGGCAGCACGGTTCTGGTGGGCCGTGAGGCGGGTGCGCAGGAGTTGCGGAAGTTGTCCGTCGGTGAGCGGGTGACCGTGCGGCACCAGTTGGTCGCGGCCTCGTCCGGGGTTCCGTACCGCTTCGTCGTGGGCGGGTATCCGGTGCTGCGGGCGGGGAAGCCGCTCGCGGGGCTCGACGGCAAGACGTCGGCGGTGCGTACGGCGGCGGGCGTTACGGACGGCGGCAACCGGCTGCTGTTGTTCGCGCTCGACGGGGCGCCCGAGTTCCGTGGCGGGCTCACGATCGCCGAAGTCGCCTCCGCCATGCGCGGTTTGGGTTCGGTCGACGCGTTCAGTCTGGACGGCGGCGGCTCGACGACTCTGGTCGCCCGGGAGCCGGGGTCGGCCTCCGCGACGGTGCGCAACCATCCCAGTGGCGGGGTGGAGCGTCCGGTGCCCAACGGCATCGGCGTGTTCTCCGCGCCCGCCGCGCCCGCCGTGTCGTCCGTGCCCTCCGTGCCCTCCGTGTCCTCCGCGGGCTGACCCGCGTGTACCGGCCCGGGTGCGGCTGGTCCGGGCCGGTGCACGGGGTCAGGGCCTGAGGTTGCTGACGATGTCGGCCGTCGCGGTGAGCCCGTCGTGGATGGTCGGGGCCATGCTGGTGCTCGCGAGGTAGAAGCCGAGCAGGACGCATACGGCGGCGTGGGAGAGCTTCAGCGCGCCGTTGCGCACGAAGACCACCGCCAGGATCAGGAGCAGTACCACCACGCTGATGGAAATCGCCATCGTCAACCTCCTCCGCCACGTCCACACCGCGGCATTCGGCCGCAAGTGTGGCGTAACTGAAGGTTCGTCCGGGCGGCTGACGTGTCCGCCGAACGTGTGTTGACTGCGTGTGACGGGTCCTTGCTAGCGGCGGTCGTGGGCGGCGAGGAAGGCCTCGAGGCCGGCGAGGTCGTCGGTGTTGAGGTGGTCGACGCCGGCGGCGACGAGTTCGCTCCAGATCGCGTCGCGTTCGGGGCCGGGCAGGTCGGGGGTGGCCCAGAAGCGGACGCGTTGTCCGCGGGAGTGGGCCGTCGAGACGATGGTCCGCAGTTCCCGCCGCTCGGTGTCCGGGAACGCGCCGATGCCGCGCCAGGTGAAGTTCAGGGTCCAGTTGTCGCTGATGAGCGGGACGAAGGAGGCCGGTGCGGCGGTGCCGAGGTCGGTGAGGCGGCCGTCGTAGAAGGCGCGTCGTACGGTCTGCGCCTCCATGGGTGTGCGCGCGGCGCGGTCGCCGGAGACGACCGCGGTGACGGGGCCGGGGCGGACTCGGCCGTGCGCGTAGGTGGTGAAGAGGTGGCGGTGGCGGCGCAGTCGGCGGTCGAGTTCGAGGTAGGTGGACGCGCCTTCGGTCTTGATGTCGATGAGGAGTTGGAGTGGTTGGTGGTGCCCTTGGTACACCGAGCCGTGGTTGGCCCTGACGCGGGCGGCGAGTGGGGCGAGGTAGAGGGATTCGAGGGTGCGGGCGGGGTCCAGGTCGGCGGGGTCGTGGGCGACGAGGAGTTCTCCGCCGACGAGGAAGATGTCGGCTTCGACGCTGGTGAAGCGGTGGTCGAGTGCGTCGAGGAGGGGGCGGGGGTGCAGGTAGTCGTTGTGCGCGTGGGCCCGCCGGAGCGGGCGGGGGTGGTGCTTCCGTGAGCCGGTCAGGGCCTGGGCCGGTGTGGCGGCGGCGCCGGTCGCGAGGGCGGCGCCGAGGACGGTGAGGGCTCTGCGGCGAGTGGTGAGGGCCATGCTCTGCCTCCCGGGGAGTGCCGTACGGGACGTCAGGAGTATGGGGTCGGGGAGGTGCCGGGAAGCAGTGGTGTGCGCGGAGTTGGCCGAGCTGCCGCTGTTCGTTCACGGTGCGGGCACGGCGAAGGCCCGCTCCTGTCCGGGGGGATGGGAGCGGGCCTTCGTACGGTGTGTGCCGGGGTGTTCGGTGGCCCCGTGGGGTCCTCCGGTCGGGGTCAGGGTGCCTGGAGGTCGACCAACTCGGCCAGGGCCTCGCGGTGACGGCCCGCGGTGCCGTAGGCGATCGAGTCGGCCTTGGCGCGCTTCAGGTAGAGGTGGGCGGGGTGTTCCCAGGTCATGCCGATGCCGCCGTGGAGTTGGAGTGCCTCCTCGGCCGCGTGGACGGCGACGGGTGCGGCGTACGCCTGGGCGACGGCGACTGCGATGTCCGTGTCGGGGCTCCGGGTGGCCAGTGCGTCGGCGGCGTTGCGGGCGGCGGCGCGGGTGTTGACGACTTCCAGCCACACCTGGGCGAGCCGGTGCTTGATGGACTGGAATCCGCCGACCGGGCGGTTGAACTGCTTGCGTTCCTTGAGGTAGCGGACGGTCTCGGTCAAGCACCAGTCTGCGAGGCCGAGTTGTTCGGAGGCGAGCAGTCCGGCGCCGGCTCGCAGTGCGCGGTGTACGGCTGTTTCCGCGTCCGGGGTGAGGCGTCGGGCGGGGGCGGCGTCGAGGCTCACACGGGCGATGGGGCGGGTGAGGTCGAGGGCGGTCTGCGCGGTGACGGTGACGCCGGGGGCGTCGGTGTCGACGGCGTACAGGGCGCCGTCGTCGCCGGGGACGAGCAGTACGTCGGCGGTGGCCGCGTCGGCGATGCCGGTCAACTCTCCGTGCAGGGTGCCGTCTTGGTGGCGTACGGCCTTGAGGGGTGCGGCGGGTCCGGCGGACAGCGGTACGGCGAGTGCGCCGGTCGTGCGGCCGGTGGCCAGTGCGGTGAGCAGGGTGGTGGCGGCGTCGCTGTCGCAGGCGAGCAGTGCCTCGGTGGCGACGACGGCGCTGGTGAGGTAGGGGACGGGGGCGACGAAACGCCCCAACTCCTCGAGTACGACGGCTGCTTCGCGGTGGGTGGCGCCCTGGCCGCCGAGTGCTTCGGGGACGAGGAGTCCCGCGAGGCCCATGCTGTCGCCGAGGGCTTTCCACAGCTCGGGGTCGTGCGGCCGGTCCGACTCGGTGCGGGCGATGACGGCGGGTGCGTCGCACTGGTCGGTGAGGAGGTCGCGTACGGCGGCGCGGAGCGCTTCCTCGTCCTCCGAGTACAGCAGGTCGGGCGTCTTTCCCACCGGGTTGCCGGAGCCGTTCGGGTTGTCGGAGCCGTTCGGGTTGTCGGTGCCGTTCGGGTTGCCGGAGCGGGCGGTGGCCCCGGGGCTCCGGGGAGTCGCGGGGCTCTCGGTGCCTGCCAGGCTCTCGGGGCTCTCGGGGCTCATCGTGCGAGGTCCTTCCAGGCGACGTCCTTGTCGGTGCGCGGCTCGGAGGGCAGTCCCAGCACGCGTTCGGCGACGATGTTCAGCAAAACCTCGCTGGTCCCGCCCTCGATGCTGTTGCCCTTGGAGCGGAGGTAGCGGTATCCGGCGTCACGGCCGGTGAAGTCGACGAGTTCGGGCCGGCGCATCGTCCAGTCGTCGTACAGGAGGCCTTCCTCGCCGCGGAGTTCGACCTCCAGGCCGCTGATCTCCTGGTTGAGGCGGGCGAAGGCGAGTTTCATGCCGGAGCCCTCGGGTCCCGGCTGGCCGGCGACCATCTGCTGCCGGAGACGTTCGCCGGTGAGGCGGGCGACCTCGGCGTCGACCCAGAGTGTGAGCAGGCGCTGGTGCAGGTCCGCGGTGCGCAGTTCGGGCCGCTCGCGCCAGGTCTTCGAGACGGGGCCGATCATGCCGCCCTCGCGCGGGATGCGCATGCCGCCGATGGAGACGCGTTCGTTCATGAGCGTGGTCTGGGCGACGCGCCAGCCGTCGCCGACCTCGCCGAGGCGGTGCGCGTCGGGGATGCGGACGTCGGTGAGGAACACCTCGTTGAACTCGGCCTCGCCGGTGATCTGGCGCAGGGGCCGCACGTCGACGCCGGGGTCGGTCATGTCGCAGACGAAGTAGGTGATGCCGCGGTGCTTGGGCCGGTCGGGGTCGGTGCGGGCGATGAGGATGGCCCAGCGGGCGACGTGGGCGCTGGACGTCCACACCTTCTGGCCGTTGACGATCCAGTCGTCGCCCTCGCGTACGGCTCGGGTGCCGAGTGCCGCGAGGTCGGAGCCGGCGCCGGGTTCGCTGAAGAGCTGGCACCAGACTTCCTCGCCGACCCACAGGGGTCGCAGGAAGCGGCGCTTCTGCTCGTCGGTGCCGTAGCCGAGGATGGTCGGGGCCGCCATGCCGAGGCCGATGCCGATGCGCCGGGGGTCGTTGTCGGGGGCGCCCGCGGCCTCCAGTTCGGTGTCGACGACGGCTTGGAGGGAGCGTGGGGCGGCGAGGCCGCCGAGGCCCTCGGGGTAGTGCACCCAGGCCAGTCCGGCGTCGAAGCGGGCTTTGAGGAAGTCGAGGCGGTCGGTGGTCGCGGGCGGGTTGGCCGCGAGCAACTCGGCGGTGCGGCGGCGGAGTTCGGCGGCGTCGGTCATGCGCCGGCTCCGTTCCGCAGGGCGGGCAGCACGGTGACGCGGCCGGTGGTGACGCCGTCGGCCACTCGCTGGACGGCGTCGGCGGCACCGCTGAGCGCTACGCGTTCGCTGATGAGCGGCTTGATCGCGCCGCGGGCGGCGAGTTCGGTGAGCTGCTCGTGGCAGTGCAGGACGAGTTTGGGGTTCTTGGTGTTGTAGAGGCCCCAGTGCAGGCCCAGGATGGCGTAGTTCTTCACGAGGGCGTGGTTGAGGCCCGGGTTGGGGATGGTGCCACTGGCGAAGCCGACGACGACGATGCGGCCCTCGAAGGCGACGACCTTGGTGGACTGCGTGTAGGCGTCGCCGCCGACGGGGTCGTAGACGACGTCGGCGCCCCGGCCGCCGGTGGCTTCCTTGACGGCGGCGACGACGTCCTCGGTCCGGCGGTCGACGACCACGTCGCAGCCGAGTTCGCGGGCGACGGCGACCTTGTCGGCGCCGCCGACCACGCCGATGACACGGGCGCCGGCGGCCTTGCCGAGCTGCACGGCGGCGGAGCCGACTCCGCCGGCGGCGGCGTGCACGAGCAGGGTCTCGCCGGCTTCCAGGTGTGCGCGCCGGTGGAGGCCGAACCAGCCGGTCTGGTAGCCGATGTGCAGGGCGGCGGCCTCGGCGTCGTCGAGCGACTCGGGGGCGGGCAGCAGTGCCGCGGAGTCCGCGACGGCGTATTCGGCGAAGCCTCCGTGCGGGAGGGCGGGGTTGGCGATGACGCGTCGGCCGTCCTCGGTCTCGCCGCAGATCTCGACGCCGGGGGTGAACGGCATCGGCGGCCTGACCTGGTACTGGCCGCGGCACATCAGGGCGTCCGGGAAGTTGATGTTCGCGGCGCGCACCTTGAGGAGGACCTGCCCGTCGCCGGGGACGGGTCGCTCCACGTCCGCGAGGCGCATCACCTCGCCGGGCTCACCGGTCTGACGCACTTGCCATGCCTGCATGCGGGGCCTCCACGGGACTGTGTTCGTTTCGTTCGCCTCGGGGACGTGTCCGCCCGGACGTCCGTGCGCCGTCGGGGCGTGCGGGCGTCGTCGGGCGTGGGTCCGCGCCGGGGCGTCCTGTGCGCCCCGGTGGCGTTCACGTCGGGCCGTTCGCGTCGGGGGCCCGCGGCGGGTGCCGGTGCGCCGACCGCGACCGGGCCCTCGGTGTCCGCGTGCCCCGTCGGCTTCCGTGCCGTCCGAACGGGCTCCACCGCATACTAAGCGGTCGCTTGCCGATCAGGGAACAGTCTCGTCCGTCACGGTCGCCGGGTGGACGGGCGCGCCCTCACGTGCATCCGCTCGCCCTGCGGTCCGAACAGGCTCAGGAACTCCACCGGCCCCTCCCCCGTCGATCCGAACCAGTGCGGGACCCGCGTGTCGAACTCGGCGGCCTCTCCCGCGCTCAGCACCACGTCGTGGTCGCCGAGGACGAGGCGCAGCCGCCCGGAGAGCACGTAGAGCCATTCGTAGCCCTCGTGGGTGCGGGGCTCCGGCTCGTCGTTGCGCATGGGTTCGAGCACCTTGAACGCCTGGAGTCCGCCGGGCTGACGGGTGAGCGGCCAGTGCGTGCGGCCGTACCGGACGATGGGCTTGGACCGGACGCGCGGGTCGCCCACGGGCGGCGCGCCCACGAGTTCGTCGAGCGGGACCTGGTGGGCGCGGGCGATGGGCAGCAGGAGTTCGAGGCTGGGTTTGCGCAGTCCGGACTCGAGGCGGGAGAGGGTGCTCACGGAGATGCCGGTGGCGGTGGACAGTCCGGCGAGGGTGGCGCCGCGCTCCTTGCGGATGCGGCGCAGGCGCGGGCCGACCTCGGCGAGGACCTCGTCGGTGCCGGCTTCCCCGTGGTCCTCGCGGCCTTCGTGCTCGTGCCGCTCCTCCTGTTCGTCACGCTCGTCGCGGTCGTGGCGGTCGTCGCGTTCCTCGTGCTCGTTCATGCCCGTATTGCAGTTTCGGCAAAGCTGTTTGTCAATATGGCAGGGCCGGGAGGACCTTCGGTGGTGGAGGTGGTCACCATGACCGAGAGGTACGAAGTGGTCGTCGTCGGCGGCGGTGCGGCGGGGCTCTCCGCCGCGCTCGTCCTGGGCCGTGCGCGGCGCCGGGTGCTCGTCGTCGACGGCGGCGAGCCGCGCAACGCGCCGGCGGCGCACATGCAGGGCTATCTGTCGCGGGACGGGATGTCGCCGGGGGAGTTCCTGGCCGTGGGGCGCGAGGAGATCGCCCGCTACGGCGTCGAGCTCGTACGGGACTGGGTGCTGGACGTGGTGCGGGACGCGGACGGCGAGTTCGACGTGACGCTGGAGGGCGGGCGCACGGTGCGCGCGCGCCGGCTGTTCGTCGGCACCGGGCTCGCGGACGAGCTTCCGGAGGTGCCGGGGGTGGCCGAGCGGTTCGGCCGGGACGTCCTGCACTGCCCGTACTGCCACGGGTGGGAGGTACGGGACCGGGCCTTCGGCGTGCTGGCCACGAGCCCGATGGGCGTGCACCAGGCGCTGATGGTCTCGCAGTGGTCCAAGGACGTGGTCCTGTTCCTGCACACGGTGTCCGAGGACGGGCTCGCGGACGAGGACCTGCGCAGGCTGGCGGCGGCCGGGGTCTCCGTGGTGCCGGGCGAGGTCGCCGGTCTGGCCGTCGAGGACGACCGGCTCACCGGGGTGCGCCTGGCGGACGGCACGGTGCACGCGCGTTCGGTGCTGTTCGTGGCGCCGCGGGCCGTTCCGCGCACGGGGCTGCTGGAGCGGCTGGGCGCCGAGCTGGAGGAGACGCCGTTCGGCGCGTATCCCGTGGTGGACGCGACGGGCCTGACCTCGGTGCCGGGCGTCTGGGCGGCGGGCAACGCGACCGGGTTCGCCGAGCAGGTCGTGAACGCGGCGAGCGGCGGTTACCGGGCGGGTGCCACGATCAACGGCGAGCTGCTCTTCGCGGACCTGGACGCGTCCACCGGGAGCTAGCCGCGGCCCGCACCGGGCCACCGGTGGCCCGGTGCGGGCACCGAGTGCGGAGGGGCCGCCGGTTCCGGTGGGCCCGCGTGGGCCCGCGTGGGCACGGACGGAGTGCGGGACAGGCGGCTGCGGGAGGGGCACGGCTCTCTTGGCCGCAGGAGGCCGCCGGGGTCGTGGCGGGGCGGGCGCGGGCGCCCGGGTGTGCGGCGGGCCCCCGCGTTGCACGATGGCTGCATGCTGCTGAGCCGGCTCGCCCACGTGTCCCAGGAGGTCGCCGCCACCTCGGCGCGGTCCCGGAAGATCGCTCTGCTCGCGGAGCTGTTCCGGGACGCCGGGGCGGAGGACGCGCCCGTCGTCATCCCGTACCTGGCGGGCCGCCTGCCGCAGGGCCGGCTGGGCGTCGGCTGGAAGATCCTGTCCGCGCCCGTGCCGCCGGCCGAGGAGCCCACGCTCACCGTCCTGGAGGTCGACGCCCGCCTCTCCCGGCTCGCGGAGGTGTCCGGCCCGGGTTCGCAGGCCGAGCGGGCCCGGCTGGTCGCGGACCTCATGGGCTCGGCCACCGCCGCCGAGCAGCGGTTCCTGCTCGGCCTGATCGGCGGCGAGGTGCGCCAGGGGGCGCTCGACGCGGTCGCCGTCGAGGGCCTGGCCCGGGCGACCGGCGCGCCCCCGGACGGCGTGCGGCGGGCGGTGATGCTGGCCGGGTCGCTCCCGGCGGTGGCGCGGCGGCTGCTCGCCGGGGGGCCGGAGGTGCTCGGCGAGTTCCGGCTGACCGTCGGGCGTCCGGTCCTGCCGATGCTGGCGCACAGCGCCCGCTCGGTCGCCGAGGGGGTGGAGAGGCTGGGTGCCTGCGCGGTGGAGGAGAAGCTGGACGGCATCCGGGTCCAGGTCCACCGCGACGGCGACTCCGTGCACCTGTACACGCGCACCCTGGACGACATCACCGACCGGTTGCCGGAGGTCGCCGCCGCGGTGCGCGGGCTGCGGGGCGAGCGGTTCGTCCTGGACGGCGAGGTCCTCGCGCTGGGCGCGGACGGGCGGCCCCGCTCGTTCCAGGAGACGGCCGGGCGGGTGGGTTCGCGGGTGGACGTGGCGTCGGCCGCGGAGGCGGTGCCCGTCTCCCCCGTCTTCTTCGACGCCCTGTCGGTGGACGGCCGCGACCTGCTCGACCTGCCCTTCGCCGAGCGCCGTACGGAGCTGGAGGGGCTGGTGCCCGAGCCGATGCGTGTCCGGCGCGTCGTCGTGGCCGACCCGGCCGACGAGGGGGCCGGGGCCGCCGCGGAACGGTTCCTCGCCGACACTCTGGCGCGCGGTCACGAGGGGGTGGTGCTGAAGGCCCTGGACGCCCCGTACAGCGCCGGGCGGCGCGGCGCGTCCTGGCTCAAGGTGAAGCCGGTGCACACGCTGGACCTGGTCGTGCTGGCCGCCGAGTGGGGGCACGGGCGGCGCACGGGAAAGCTCTCCAACCTGCATCTGGGGGCGCGTGGCGCGGACGGCTCGTTCGTGATGCTCGGCAAGACGTTCAAGGGCATGACGGACGCGATGCTGGCCTGGCAGACCGAGCGGCTGCGGGGGCTCGCCATGGAGGACGGCGGGCATGTGGTGACCGTACGGCCCGAGCTGGTCGTGGAGATCGCGTACGACGGTCTGCAGCGTTCCACGCGCTATCCGGCGGGTGTGACGCTCCGCTTCGCCCGCGTCGTGCGCTACCGCGAGGACAAGACCGCCGCGGAGGCCGACACCGTCGAGACCCTGCTCGCCGCGCACCCGGAGGCCGCCCCGTGAGGGCCCCGAAGCGCAGTGCGGGGCTGCTGCTGGTCCGGGGCGCCGGCGACACCACGGAGGTCCTGCTGGGGCACATGGGCGGGCCGTTCTTCGCGGGCCGCGAGAGCGGGGCGTGGACCGTGCCGAAGGGCGAGTACGGGCCCGACGAGACGGCCTGGGACGCGGCGCGGCGGGAGTTCACCGAGGAGCTGGGGCTCCCGCCTCCCGAGGGCCCGGTCCGTCCGCTGGGCGAGGTGACCCAGCGCAACGGCAAGATCGTCACGGTGTGGGCGGTCGAGGCGGACCTCGACACGGCGGCGTTCGCACCCGGGACGTTCACGATGGAGTGGCCGCGCGGTTCGGGGCGGATGCGGGAGTTCCCCGAGCTGGACCGGGTGGCGTGGCTGGGTCTCGACCGGGCGCGGGAGCTGCTCGTCACCGCCCAGGCGGCGTTCCTCGACCGCCTCGGGGAGCCGTCCGCGGAGGGGCCTTGACGGCGCGAGGGGCATGCGCCGGGTCCTTGCGGGTACGCGGGGCGGCCTCCGCGTTGCGGGCCGCCCCGCGGCGCGGGAGGGTCGAGGGACAGTCCGTATCAGGAGGTCGGCCATGCCCATCGCGACGGTGAACCCCGCGAACGGTGAGACGCTCAAGACGTACGACGCCTTGGGCGCCGAGGAGATCGAGCACCGGCTCGCGACCGCCGAGGCGGCGTACCGCGCGCACCGTACGACGTCGTACGCGGACCGGGCCCGGCTGCTCCGGCGCGCGGCCGATCTGCTGGACGAGGACGTGCCGGAGATCGGCCGGGTGATGACCACGGAGATGGGCAAGCCGGTGAAGCAGGCCCGCGCCGAGGCCGCCAAGTGCGCGAAGGCGATGCGCTGGTACGCCGACCATGCCGAGGAGCTCCTCGCCGACGAGGTGGCGCCCGAGTCGGCGGCTCGGGACTCGGGTGCCTCCCGGGTCCTGGTGCGGTACCGACCGCTGGGTCCCGTGCTGGCCGTGATGCCGTGGAACTTCCCGCTGTGGCAGGTGGTCCGGTTCGCGGCGCCCGCGCTCATGGCGGGCAACGTGGGGCTGCTCAAGCACGCGTCGAACGTTCCGCAGACCGCCCTGTACCTGGAGGACCTGTTCCGCAGGGCGGGCTTTCCGGAGGGCTGCTTCCAGACGCTGCTGATCGGGTCCGGAGCGGTGGAGGGCGTCCTGCGCGACCCGAGGGTCAGGGCGGCCACGCTGACCGGCAGCGAGCCGGCGGGCCGCGCGGTCGCCTCGGTCGCCGGGGACGAGGTGAAGAAGACGGTCCTGGAGCTGGGCGGCAGCGACCCCTATGTGGTGATGCCGTCGGCGGACGTCGGAGCGGCGGCGCGGACGGCGGTGACGGCCCGGGTGCAGAACAACGGGCAGTCCTGCATCGCCGCGAAGCGGTTCATCGTGCACGCCGACGTGTTCGACGCGTTCGCCGAGGCGTTCACGGCGGGCATGCGGGCGCTGCGGACGGGCGACCCGCAGGAGGAGGAAACCGACATCGGCCCGCTCGCCACGGAGCAGGGCCGCGCCGACCTGGAGGAGCTGGTGGACGACGCCGTCGAGAACGGCGCGACGGTCCTGTGCGGCGGCGAGCGCCCCGACGGGCCCGGCTGGTACTACCCGCCCACCGTCCTCGCCGACATCACTCCCGCGATGCGCGTCCACCAGGAGGAGGCGTTCGGTCCCGTGGCGACGCTGTACCGCGCCGCCGACCTCGACGAGGCGGTGTCCCTGGCCAACGACACGCCGTTCGGCCTGAGTTCGAACGTATGGACCCGCGACGAGGCCGAGGTGGAGCGTTTCGTACGCGATCTGGAGGCGGGCGGTGTCTTCGTCAACGGGATGACGGCGTCGCACCCGGCGTTCCCGTTCGGCGGGGTGAAGCGGTCGGGTTACGGACGCGAGCTGTCGGGCCACGGAATCCGCGAGTTCTGCAACATCACCACGGTATGGCACGGAGCGTGAGCGTTCCGCAGCTACGATCCCCTCTGTGAACCGCGAAGTGACCCTGCCTCTGATCGTCGACGACCGCGGCACGTTGCAGGTGACGGCCGCCGACGTCAGCAAGCTCCTGCGCACGGTGGGTGGCCGCTGGCTGCGTCTGGTCGAGGCCGGGCAGGAGGGCCTCGACGAGGACACCGTGGCCACGCTCACCATCGAACTCGCGAAGCTCGCCGACCGTATCGACGTCGCCTGCATCGCCCACAGCAGCGGTGGCGCCTCCGGCTAGGGCCGCGCCCGCCCGCCTCCGGGGTCGGGCCCCCGTGCGGGTCACGGTGGCTCGCGTCGTGCCGGCGGCCGGTGCGGCAGTCCGCGCTCCGGACGGGCCCGCCGCGGCTGGCACCGCCCCGGTCTCCGCCGCCCTGCGGCCCGGCGTTCGGGGCGGGCATCGCGGGCTCCGGCTCCTCGATTCGCCTCGCCGCGCGGGGCCGTCCCGGCGCCCCTGTCCGGCCCGCCCCGCGCCCGGGGAGACGGGCGGCGGCGCCGCAGCCGACGCCCTGGTCTCCGTTCACTCGGAGTGACGGTGACGCGCTCGGAACACCGGCCCCCGCTCGCCCCGACAGCTCCAGCGTCCACCGGTCCCGCTCGCCGCAGCCGCCCCAGGGTCGCCGACCGGTCCCGCCAGTCCTCCCCGGTCCCGCCGGAGTGCGGCCTCACGGTCCGGCCGCGGACCGGCCCCGGCCCGTGCGCGACGCCGGGGCGCCCGGAGCGCAGGACCGGCGCCGGGTCGTGCACGGTCGGCCACGGCCGGCCGACCGGCCGCAGCGGTCCGCTCCCCCTCCGACGTCAGCGGATCGGCTTGCCCGACAGCGTGCGGGCGATCACGAGCCGCTGGATCTCGCTGGTGCCCTCGAAGATCGTGTAGATCGCCGCGTCCCGGTGCATGCGCTCCACCGGGTACTCCCGCGTGTAGCCGTTGCCGCCGAGGATCTGGATGGCCTGGCCTGTCACCTTCTTCGCGGTCTCGCTGGCGTACAGCTTCGACATCGAGCCCTCGGCGGCGGTGAACGGCTTGCCGTTGACGGCCATCCAGGAGGCGCGCCAGACCAGGAGCCGGGCCGCGTCGATCTGCGTGCGCATGTCGGCGAGCTGGAAGGCGACGCCCTGGTTGTCGATGATCGGCCGGCCGAACTGCTCGCGCGTCGACGCGTAGTCGAGGGCGACCTCGTAGGCCGCGCGGGCCGTGCCGACCGCCATCGCGCCGACGGCGGGCCGGGACGCCTCGAACGTGGCCATCGCCGCGTTCTTCAGCCGCTCGCCGCCTCCCGCCCTGGCCCGCTCCCGGGCACGGGCCAGGCGCTCGTCCAGCTTCTCCTTGCCGCCGAGCAGGCAGGAGCCCGGCACGCGGGCGTTGTCGAGGACGACCTCGGCGGTGTGGGACGCGCGGATGCCGTGCTTCTTGAACTTCTGCCCCTGGGACAGTCCGGGGGTGCCCGGCGGGACGATGAAGGAGGCGTGGCCCTTCGAGCCCAGTTCGGTGTCGACGACGGCGACCACTACGTGCACGTTGGCGATGCCGCCGTTGGTCGCCCAGGTCTTGGTGCCGTTGAGGACCCACTCGTCCTTGGCCTCGTCGTAGACGGCGCGCGTCCGCATCGAGGCGACGTCGGATCCGGCGTCGGGCTCGGAGGAGCAGAACGCGGCGAGTTTGACATCGTTGGCATCGCCGTACATCTGGGGGATCCAGGTGCCGATCTGCTCCTCGGTGCCGTTGGCGAGGACCCCCACCGCGGCGAGGCCTGTGCCGACGATCGACAGGGCGATGCCCGCGTCGCCCCAGAACAGTTCCTCCATGGCCGTCGGGATGCCGAGGCCGGTGGGGTCGAAGTACTGCTGAGCGTAGAAGTCCAGGGAGTAGATGCCGACCTTGGCGGCTTCCTGGATGACGGGCCAGGGGGTCTCCTCGCGCTCGTCCCATTCGGCGGCCGCGGGGCGGATGACGTCGGCGGCGAAGCCGTGCAGCCAGTCCCGGACCTCCTTCTGTTCGTCGTTGAGCTCCATGGTGAACCCGGCCATGACCCCTCCAGCGCTGCACTTACATGTTACTTGCGGTAACGGTAGCCTGTTACCCGTCGGTAGGAAAAGTCAACTCCCCATTCCTGCTCGGCTGCCCGTTCGAGGCACAATCGCCTCCGGGTGTTACGTTGCGCAGGCGTCACCGAATCAGCACAGGTGGGGAGAGCACATGGAGACCACGCAGCGGACCGATCAGCAGAGGTCCGCGGACCGCCGCCGGCGAGAGCTGCTGGAGGCCGCGGACCGGGTGGTGCTCCGCGACGGCCCCGGCGCCTCGATGAACGCCATCGCCGCCGAGGCGGGCATCACCAAGCCCATCCTGTACCGCCACTTCGGCGACAAGGGCGGACTCTACGCCGCCCTCGCCAAGCGTCACACCGACGCGCTCCTCGAAGCGCTGCGGGCCGCCCTGGACGCCCCGGCGGAACGGCGGGAGCGCGTGGAGGCCACGCTCGACACCTACCTCGCGGCGATCGAGGCCCGTCCGCAGGTGTACCGGTTCCTGATGCACCCCTCGGAGGGCGGCCCGCAGAGCGACCAGGGCTTCGACGTCGGCACGCACTCGACCCCGCTGCTGCGCCGCATGGGCGAGGAACTGGCCGAGGTGATCGAGGAGCGCGTCGACCTCGGACCCGCGAGCCACCTGCTCGCCCGCGCCTGGGGGCACGGCATCGTCGGCATGATGCACGCGGCCGGCGACTGGTGGCTCGGCGAACGCCCCTGCTCACGCGCCGAATTGGTGCACGCGCTGGCCGACCTCCTGTGGGGCAGGCTCGCGGCGGCCGGCGACAAGCTCGGGGGCCCCGCCTTCTGACGCCGTCTAGCGGCGCCAGGAGGCCCGCGCCGCCTGCCGCATCACACGGCGCTGCCGCCATCCCGTGACGCGGTCCACGTACAGGCCGCCGTCGAGGTGGTCGCACTCGTGCTGGAGGCACCGGGCGAACCAGCCGGTGCCGTGCACCCGCACCGGCCGGCCGTCCGCCGTGACCCCCTCGACCACCGCGTGGTCGTACCGCTCGGTGCCCGCCTCGAGACCCGGCAGCGACAGACAGCCCTCCGGCCCGCGCAGCACCATCCCGTCCGCCTCCACCAGGCGCGGGTTCACCACGTGCCCCACATGACGGCGGTCCTCGTCGTCCGGGCAGTCGTACACGAAGACCCGCAGCGGCCTGCCCACCTGGTTCGCGGCGAGGCCCACGCCTTCGGCCGCGTACATTGTCGCGAACATGTCCTCGACGAGGAGGGCCAGTTCGGCACCGAACTCCGTGACGTCCTCACAGGGTGAGTGCAGCACCGGGTCGCCGAGCAGGGACAGGGGAAGCACGCGCCCTCGGGCGCCCGGGATCGAGCCGTGTCGCATGGCGGCAAGGGTACGGTCCTCAATGTCGCGCGGGTGCCGAGGTGGTGCCGCGGTTCGGGCCGGTGAGTGGATCTCGATAGGCTGAGGGCCACACGTTGCCGGGGGCAGGGCGCGGCGCCGTACGCAAGGAGGATCGAGAACTGATGGCAGGCAACTCGGACCCGCTGTCGCCGCGGGCCAAGCTGGCCGTGACGGCGGGCAAGGCGGTCGCAGCGGCGTCCCGTGCCGCGGGGCGCGGCAGCGGATCGGTGATCGGCGGCCGGGTGGCGCTGAAACTCGACCCCGACCTGCTGGCCACACTGGCGCAGCACCTGGACGTGATCCTGGTGTCGGCGACCAACGGCAAGACGACCACGACACGTCTCATCGCGGAGGCGCTGCGGGCGGCGGGTCCCGTCGTCTCCAACGCGCTGGGCGCGAACATGCCGGCGGGCATCACCTCGGCCCTGGCCGGCGGCTCGGACTCGCGGTACGCCGTGATCGAGGTCGACGAGAAGTACCTCTCGGGTGTCGCCCGCGACACCGACCCGAAGTGCATCGCGCTGCTCAACCTGTCCCGCGACCAGCTCGACCGGGCCGCCGAGACGCGGATGATGGCCGAGCACTGGCGTGAGGGGCTGGCCGGCTCGAAGGCCGTCGTGGTCGCCAACGCCGACGACCCGCTCGTCGTGTGGGCGGCGTCCTCCTCGCCGAACGTGGTGTGGGTGGCCGCGGGTCAGATGTGGAAGGACGACGCGTGGTCCTGCCCGTCCTGCGGCGGTGTCATGCAGCGGCCCGGCGACGACTGGTTCTGCGGCGAGTGCGGCTTCCGCCGCCCCACGCCGAGCTGGGCCCTCTCCGGCGACCACGTCCTCGATCCGCACGGTTCGGCCTGGCCGATCAACCTCCAGCTGCCGGGCCGCGCGAACAAGGCGAACGCCGCGTCGTCGGCCGCCGTCGCTGCCGTCTTCGGCGTGCCCCCGCAGGTCGCCCTGGAGCGCATGTACGCGGTGCAGGCGGTCGCGGGTCGCTACGACGTCGTGCAGTTCATGCAGCGCGACCTGCGTCTGCTGCTCGCCAAGAACCCGGCGGGCTGGCTGGAGACGTTCTCCCTGATCGACCCGCCGCCGACGCCGGTGATCCTCTCCGTGAACGCGCGGGGCGCCGACGGCACCGACACGTCCTGGCTGTGGGACGTCGACTACACGCGGCTCACCGGCCACCCGATCTTCGTGCTCGGTGACCGCAAGCTCGACCTGGCCGTCCGCCTGGAGGTCGCGAACCAGTCGTTCCAGGTGTGCGAGACCCTCGACCAGGCGGTGCAGATGGCGCCGGCGGGCCGGATCGAGGTCATCGCGAACTACACCGCGTTCCAGGACCTGAGGCGTCGTGTCGGCAACTGATCCCCGGAGGACGAAGAGAATGAGTGACAACAGCCTGCGTCTGGTGTGGATCTACCCCGACCTGCTGAGCACGTACGGCGACCAGGGCAACGCGCTGGTCGTCGAGCGCCGGGCCCGGCAGCGCGGTCTGGACGTGGCGCGTCTCGACGTGCGCAGCGACCAGCCCATCCCGACCTCCGGCGACATCTACCTGATCGGCGGCGGTGAGGACCGGCCGCAGCGGCTGGCGGCCGAGCGGCTGCGCCGCGACGGGGGTCTGGACCGCGCGGTCGGCAACGGCGCCATCGTCTTCTCGGTGTGCGCCGGGTACCAGATCCTCGGCCACGAGTTCATCAACGACCTCGGGCAGCGCGAGCCGGGCCTCGGCCTGCTCGACGTGGTCTCCACCCGCGGTGAGGGCGAGCGCTGCGTGGGCGACGTCCTCGGGGACATCGACGCGCGCCTGGGCCTGCCCCAGCTGACGGGCTTCGAGAACCACCAGGGCATCACCCACCTGGGCCCCACGGCCCGCCCGTTCGCCAATGTGCGGCTCGGCAAGGGCAACGGCACGGGCGACGGCACGGAGGGCGCGTACAACGACACGGTCTTCGGCACGTACATGCACGGGCCCGTGCTCGCCCGCAACCCGCTGATCGCGGACCTGCTGCTGAAGCTGGCGCTCGACGTCAACGCGCTGCCGCCGATCGACGACCGCTGGTACGAGGCGCTGCGCGCGGAGCGCATCAGCTCGGCCCAGCAGCCGGCCTAGGCCGTACGGGGGGCACGCGCGAAGCCGCTTCGCGCGTGCCCCCCGGCCTGCCCGGCACCGTGGTCCGGGAGCCCGCCTGACAGCACCTGCGCTCACTTGTGCGGGTACGTCCATCAGGCGGACGCCCGGTGCGGAACCACCCGGTGGCGCCGGTATGGTGACCGGGATCAAGCCGGACAACGTGGTCCGGATCCCGGCCCACGTTGAGAAGGTATTTCGGGCTATGCGCATTGGTGTCCTCACGTCCGGCGGCGACTGCCCCGGCCTGAACGCCGTCATCCGGTCCGTCGTGCACCGCGCCGTCGTGGACCACGGCGACGAGGTCATCGGCTTCCGGGACGGCTGGAAAGGCCTTCTGGAATGCGACTACCTCAAGCTCGACCTCGACGCGGTCAGCGGCATCCTGGCGCGCGGCGGCACGATGCTCGGCTCCTCCCGCGTCCAGCCGGCGCATCTGCGTGACGGTGTCGAGCGGGCCAGGGGCCATGTCGAGGAGCTCGGGCTCGACGCCATCATCCCGATCGGCGGCGAGGGCACGCTCAAGGCGGCCCGCCTGCTGTCGGACAGCGGCCTGCCGATCGTCGGCGTGCCGAAGACCATCGACAACGACATCGCGGTCACGGACGTCACCTTCGGCTTCGACACGGCCGTCGGGGTCGCCACGGAGGCCCTGGACCGGCTGAAGACGACCGCCGAGTCCCACCAGCGGGTCCTGATCGTCGAGGTCATGGGCCGGCACACCGGCTGGATAGCGCTGCACTCCGGCATGGCCGCGGGCGCCCACGCGATCGTCGTGCCGGAACGGCCCTTCGACATCGAGGAGCTGGCCGCGAAGGTCGGCGAGCGGTTCTCGGCGGGCAAGAAGTTCGCCATCGTCGTGGCCGCCGAGGGCGCCAAGCCCCGTGCGGGCTCGATGGACTTCGACGAGGGCGGCAAGGACGTCTACGGGCACGAGCGGTTCGCCGGCATCGCCCGCCAGCTGTCCCTGGAGCTGGAGGAGCGCCTCGGCAAGGAGGCCCGCCCGGTGATCCTCGGGCACGTGCAGCGGGGCGGCACGCCGACGGCGTACGACCGCGTCCTCGCGACCCGGTTCGGCTGGCACGCCGTGGAGGCCGTGCACCGCGGCGAGTTCGGCCGGATGACTGCGCTGCGGGGCACGGACATCGTGATGGTGTCGCTGGCCGAGGCCGTCGAGACGCTGAAGACCGTGCCGGAGGACCGCTACGCCGAGGCGGAGTGCGTGCTCTAGGCAGCGGCCCTGTCGCGGCCGTTCACCGGCCGCGGTCGCACGGCGCCCCCTTCCGCGCCCGTGCGAGGAGCGTTCCCCCGACCCCGGTCGCCTCGGCGGCCGGGGTCGGTTCTAGTCTGGTGCGGACAGACAGCGCTCAACCCTCCCCCAGTGGCCCAAAAGGACCTGGGGGCATCTCGAAACAGGAGCCGGCGGATGGATCACAGCGGGCACGGCACGACCATGGATCTGCCGCCGTTCACGCTGGGGCGGGGACTCGAGTGGTCCGCGGACCCGTTCTTCCTCGTCGCGTGCCTGTTCGCGCTGGCCCTCTACGGCTGGGGCGTGCTGCGGCTGGTGCGGCGCGGGGACGCCTGGCCGGTCGGCCGGACGGTGTCGTTCGTCCTCGGTGTGCTGACCGTGATGCTCGTGATGTGCACCGGGCTGAACGACTACGGCATGGTCATGTTCAGCGTGCACATGGTGCAGCACATGGTGATCAGCATGGTCTCGCCGATCCTGGTGCTGCTCGGCGCGCCGATCACGCTGGCGCTGCGCGCCCTGCCGGTCGCGGGCCGGGGCCGCAAGGGTCCGCGCGAGCTGCTCATGGCGCTGCTCCACAGCCGGTACATGCGGATCGTCACGCATCCCGCGTTCACCATCCCGCTGTTCATCGCGAGCCTGTACGCGCTGTACTTCACCCCGGTCTTCGACACCCTGATGGGCTCGCAGACCGGGCACACCGTGATGATGTGCCACTTCCTCGCCGTCGGCCTGGTGTTCTTCTGGCCCATCATGGGCGTCGACCCGGGGCCGCACCGGCCGGGCCACCTGATGCGGATGCTGGAGCTGTTCGCCGGGATGCCGTTCCACGCGTTCTTCGGCATCGCGCTGATGATGGCGTCGGAGCCGATGATCGAGACGTACCGGAACCCGCCCGCCTCGCTCGGCATCGAAGCCCTGGCCGACCAGAACGCGGCGGGCGGCATCGCCTGGGCGTTCAGCGAGGTCCCGTCCGTGCTGGTGCTGCTGGCACTGCTCTTCCAGTGGTACAAGTCGGACCAGCGGCAGGCCAGGCGCCTGGACCGGGCGGCCGACCGCGACGGCGACAAGGAGCTGGAGGCCTACAACGCCTACCTGGCCTCGCTCGACGCGCGCAGCCGCTGAGGTCCTCCACCCGCGGCGCGGGGCGGCGGTGCGGCACGCATTTCGTCGTCCGGACTGCAATTCGCCCGGACCGGGGCACCATGGAGGGGACGGACCATGAGAAGGGTGGTGCGATGCCCGGTTCTACGAAGACGATGGGAGTGCTCACCGTCGGCGGCCTGGTGATGGTCACGGCCTACACGGTGGCGCTCGGCAGCAGTGGCTGGCTGTGGTTCGGATGGGTGGTGCTCGGTCTGATCACGCTGGCGATGCTGGTGTCCAGCAGCACCTGACGCACCGCGCGCCCCGCCCCCGGGTGTCCCCCGCGGCCGCCCGGGGGCTCAGTCACGGGTCAGCGGGCTCGCCGGATGCACGCCGGGCTGGTACTTCGGGAGGCGGGCGGTGATCCTCATGCCCGCGCCGAGCGCGGTCTCGATGACGAGGCCGTAGTCGTCGCCGTACACCTGCCGCAGCCGTTCGTCGACGTTCGACAGGCCGATGCCGCCCGAGGGGCTGACCTCGCCGGACAGCAGGCGGCGCAGCCGGTCCGGGTCCATGCCGGGGCCGTCGTCCTCGATCACGACGAGCGCCTCGGCTCCGGCGTCCTGCGCGGTGATGCTGATGCGGCTGCGGTCGACCTCCGCGGTGCCGCCCTCCAGTCCGTGCTTCACGGCGTTCTCCACGAGGGGCTGGAGGCAGAGGAAGGGCAGCGTCACCGGCAAAACCTCGGGGGCGATCTGCAGGGTGACCGAGAGGCGGTCGCCGAAGCGTGCCCTGACGAGCGCCAGGTAGTGGTCGATGGCGTGCAGTTCGTCGGCGAGCGTGGTGAAGTCGCCGTGCCTGCGGAACGAGTACCGGGTGAAGTCGGCGAACTCGAGGAGCAGCTCGCGGGCGCGCTCCGGGTCGGTGCGGACGAACGAGGCGATCACGGCGAGCGAGTTGAAGATGAAGTGCGGGGATATCTGGGCCCGCAGGGCCTTTATCTCGGCCTCGATCAGCCGGGTGCGGGACCGGTCCAGGTCGGCGAGTTCCAGTTGGACCGAGACCCAGCGGGCCACCTCGCCGGCGGCCCGCACCAGGACGGCCGACTCGCGGGGCGCGCAGGCGACGAGTGTGCCGTACACGCGGTCGTCGACGGTCAGGGGGGCGACGACGGCCCAGCGCAGCGGGCAGTAGGGCTCGTCGCAGTCGAGCCGGAAGGCCTCCCCGCGGCCCGTCTCCAGCGGTCCCGCGAGGCGTTCCATGATCTGGTCGCGGTGGTGTTCGCCCGCGCCCTCCCAGGCCAGGACGGTGTCCTGGTCGGTGAGGCAGAGCGCGTCCGTGCCGAGCAGGGTGCGCAGCCGCCGTACCGATTTGCGGGCGGTCTCGCCGGTGAGTCCGGCGCGCAGCGGGGGCGCGGCGAGCGACGCGGTGTGCAGGGTCTCGAAGGTGGCGTGCTCGACCGGGGTGCCGAGGCCGCCCAGGCTGGGCGAGCGGGCGGTGCGGCGGCCCAGCCAGAACCCGGCCGCCAGCAGCGGCAGGGCGGCCACGCAGAGCCCGGCCAGGAATCCACTCATGCCTTGGCCTCCGTACGTACCTGTCCGCCGGCGAGTTCCTCCGGCAGGTGGAACCGGGCGAGGATCGCGGCCGTGCCCGCCGGGACCCGCCCGGGGGTGGCCAGTGACACCAGCAGCATGGTGAGGAAGCCCAGGGGCACCGACCAGAGGGCGGGCCAGGCGAGCAGGGCGTGCGGGGTGCCGGTGCCGGTGAATCCCGCCATGGTGGCGGCGACCGCGAGGAGGGCCGAGCCGCCGCCGACGAGCATCCCCGCGACGGCGCCCGGCGGGGTCAGGCGGTGCCACCAGATGCCGAGGACGAGCAGCGGGCAGAACGACGACGCGGAGACCGCGAAGGCCAGTCCGACGGCGTCGGCGACGGGCAGTCCGCCGACGAGGACGCTCGCGGCGAGCGGGACGATCATCGCGAGGACGGTGCCGAGCCGGAAGTGGCGTACGCCCCGGGAGGGCAGTACGTCCTGGGTGAGCACACCGGCGACCGCCATGGTGAGGCCGGACGCCGTGGACAGGAACGCGGCGAAGGCGCCGCCGGCCACCAGTGCGCCCAGCAGGTCCCCGCCCAGGCCGCCGACGACCCGGTCGGGCAGCAGCAGCACGGCGGCGTCCGCGTCGCCGGTGAGGGTGAGTTCGGGGGCGTAGAGGCGGCCGAGTGCCCCGTAGACGGGCGGCAGCAGGTAGAAGGCGCCGATCAGGCCGAGCACGGCGACGGTGGTGCGGCGGGCGGCGACTCCGTGCGGGCTGGTGTAGAAGCGCACGACGACGTGCGGCAGGCCCATGGTGCCGAGGAAGGTGGCGAGGATCAGTCCGTACGTGGCGTACAGCGGGCGTTCCTCGCGGCCCTCGGCGAGCGAGGTGGACATGCCGCCGTTGCTGCCGCGGTCTGCGATGGGGACGGGGTCGCCCTTGGTGAAGGTCAGCCGGGTGCCGCGTTCGATGCGGTGGACGCCCGCGGGGAGCCGGACGCGGTCGCTCTCGTGCCGGACGCCGTCCACGGTGCCGTCGGCGGTGACGGTGAGGGGCCGGGTGAGTTTCAGGTCGAGTGCGGCGTCGATGCGCACGACGCGGTGCTCGCGGAACGTGGCGGGCTCGTCGAAGGCGTGGCGCGGTGCCCCGTCGCCCTGCCAGGCGAGTACCAGGAAGAGCGCGGGGATCAGCAGGGCGGTGAGTTTGAGCCAGTACTGGAAGGCCTGCACGAAGGTGATGCTGCGCATGCCGCCCGCGGCGACGGTGGCGACGACGACGACGGCGACGATGACGCCGCCGAGCGACTTGGGTGCTCCGGTCAGGACGTTCAGGGTCAGTCCTGCGCCCTGGAGCTGGGGCAGGAGGTACAGCCAGCCGACGCCGACGACGAACGCCCCGGCGAGCCGCCGTACGGACTGCGAGGCGAGCCGGGCCTCCGCGAAGTCGGGCAGGGTGTACGCGCCGGAGCGGCGCAGCGGGGCCGCGACGAAGATCAGCAGGACGAGGTAGCCCGCGGTGTAGCCGACCGGGTACCAGAGCATGTCGGGGCCCTGGACGAGGACGAGGCCGGCGATGCCGAGGAAGGAGGCGGCGGAGAGGTACTCGCCGCTGATGGCGGCCGCGTTCAGCCGGGGCCCGACCGTGCGCGAGGCGACGTAGAAGTCCGAGGTGGTGCGGGATATGCGCAGGCCGAAGGCGCCGACGAAGACGGTGGCGACGACCACGAGGGCGACCGCGGGGACGGCGTAGTTCTCGTTCACGGGCGGCTCTCGTTCAAGGGCGGTTCTCGTTCACGGGCTCGGTGTGCGCACCCGTCGGGGGCGGGTCCGTCGTGGACGTGGCCGCCGGGGGCGTGCCTCTCGTGGGCGGGACCAAGGAGCGCACGGCTCAGCGGTCCTCGACGAGGCGGACGAAGTCCTTCTCGTTGCGGTCGGCGCGGCGTACGTACCAGCGGGCGAGCAGTACGAGCGGGGGGTACACGCAGAAGCCCAGCACGATCCACTCCAGGCTCGAACTGTCCCCGATCGAGGCGAACACCAGGGGCATCGGGCCGACGAGGAGGACGAGCACCGCGAACACGGTGAGCGCGGTGCGCAGTTGGCTGCGCATGAGGGAGCGGACGTAGGTGTGGCCGAGGGTGGTCTGCTCGTCGATCTCGGTGCGCGGACGGTTGCGGCTCAGCCTGCCGGTGCGGCGCGGCGGTCCGGTGACGACGACACGGCGGTCGCCGGGTTCCTGGGGCATCCGGCCGCCTCAGCCCGCGGTCCGGCGCATCAGCAGGTCGCGCAGTTCGCGCGCGTGCCGGCGGCTCACCTGGAGTTCGACCGAGTCGACCAGGACGCTGACGGTGCCGGCGTCCAGGCGCAGTTCGCTGATGTGGCCGAGGGCGACGAGGTGGCGGCGGTGGATGCGGACGAAGCCGCGGGTGCGCCAGCGTTCCTCGAGGGTGGAGAGCGGGATGCGGACGAGGTGGCTGCCCTGGGCGGTGTGCAGGCGCGCGTAGTCGCCCTGGGCCTCGACGTGGGTGATGTCCTCGACGGCGACGAACCGCGTGACGCCGCCGAGTTCGACCGATATGTGGTCCGGGTCGGGTTCGTGCACGGGGATCAGCGGGGCCGCGTCGCGCTGCTCGACGGCCCGTCGGACGGCCTCCGCGAGGCGTTCGCGGCGGACCGGTTTGAGGACGTAGTCGACGGCCTTGAGGTCGAACGCCTGCACCGCGAAGCCCTCGTGGGCCGTGACGAACACGACGAGGGGCGGTTTGGCGAACCCGGCGAGCAGCCGCGCCATGTCGAGGCCGTCGAGACCGGGCATGTGGATGTCGAGGAAGACGACGTCGATGCCCTCGTCGCCCTCGGGGCCGCTGTCGAGCGCCCGGTTGATCCGGCGCAGCGCCGCCGTGGCGTCGCTCGCGCCCTCGACGCTGATCACCCGGGGATCGGCCTCCAGCAGATAGAGCAGCTCTTCGAGGGAGGGCGGTTCGTCGTCGACGGCGAGGGCGCGCAGCATGAAGGTGGAGTGTAGGAGTAATTCGTACGGCTGCACATGCGGAAGGGCCCGTGGCCGTCGCTGGATACAGTGCCGGCATGAGACCCGTGTCCGCGCCCTTCGACGATCTCGACCGGAAGATCGTGACGGCTCTGATGGCGAACGCCCGCACCAGCTTCGCCGAGATCGGCGCGGCGATCGGGCTGTCGGCCACCGCCGTGAAGCGGCGGGTCGACCGGCTGCGCGAGACGGGGGTGATCACCGGGTTCAAGGCCACGGTGGAGCCGGCCGCGCTCGGCTGGCGCACGGAGGCGTACGTCGAGGTCTACTGCGAGGGCGCCGCCCCTCCCCGGCGGCTCGCGGAGGTGGTGCGCAACCACCCGGAGATCACGGCGGCGATGACGGTGACCGGTGGCGCGGACGCGCTGCTGCATGTGCGCGCCAGGGACGTGGGGCACTTCGAGGAGGTCCTCGAACGGATCCGGGTGGAGCCGTTCATCCGGAAGACGATCAGCTTCATGGTGCTGTCCCACCTGCTGCCGGAGAGCCCGGAGGCGGGGGCGAACCAGCCCGCCCCCGAACCGGGCGCCTGAGCACGGGGCCGGAGGCGGCCGGCGGGGCCGGAGGCAGCCGGCGGGGTCAGAGGCAGCCGGCGGGGTCGGAAGCGGCCGGCGGGGTCAGAGGCAGCCGGCGGGGTCGGAAGCGGCCGGCGGGGTCGGAGGCAGCCGGCGGGGTCGGAAGCGGCCGGCGGGGTCGGAGAAGGGCGGCTGCAAGCCCTTTCCGGCCAGGTCACGCAGTGATCGTGCGCGGAAGGCCGCCAAGACGCAGCACCGCTGCGCGGGCACGCAATCACTGATTCTTGTCCGGCGGTGCCCGCGCTTCCTACCGTTGAGGTATCCCACTCGACACCGCAGGAAGCGGAGGAACCCCTCTGTGCCCATGAGCCGTGTGCCGCGCCCCAGACGATTCCTTGTCTGCGAACCCAGACACTTCGCCGTGCAGTACGCCATCAATCCCTGGATGCACGAGGACACGCAGGTCGACGTCGATCTGGCCCACGGCCAGTGGGCGGAGCTGATCCGCGCCTACCGTGCCCACGGCCACACCGTCGACAGCGTCGAGCCGGTCTCCGGTCTGCCGGACATGGTCTTCGCCGCGAACTCGGCGCTGGTCGTGGCGGGCCGGGTCTTCGGCTCGCTGTTCCACGCGCCGCAGCGCCGCCCCGAGTCGAGCGCGTACGAGGCGTGGTTCAAGAACGCGGGCTTCGACGTGTACCGCCCCGAGTCGGTCTGCGAGGGGGAGGGCGACCTGGTCCCCGTCGGCCGGTACGTCCTGGCCGGCACCGGTTTCCGCACCAGCCGCACGGCCCACCACGAGGTCCAGGAGTTCTTCGGCGTCCCGACCGTCAGCCTCCAGCTCGTGGACCCGCGCTTCTACCACCTGGACACCGCCCTGTTCGCGCTCGACGACGGGCCCGAGGCGAACATCGCCTACTACCCGGAGGCCTTCTCCCCCGGCAGCCGCGAGGTGCTCCGGCGGCTGTTCCCCGACGCGGTCGTCGCGACGCGTGAGGACGCGATGGTGTTCGGGCTGAACTCCGTCTCCGACGGCCGCCATGTGTTCATCGCACCGCGCGCCGAGGCGCTCGCGGGCGAGCTGGACCGCCACGGCTACGTTCCCGTCCCCGTCGACCTCTCGGAGTTCCAGAAGGCCGGCGGAGGCATCAAGTGCTGCACCCAGGAGATCCGCTCATGACTGTCGCCGCCAGCCGTCAACTGCGTTCGTCCGCCGAGCTGATCAGCGCCGAGGAACCCGTCCTCGCGCACAACTACCACCCGCTGCCCGTGGTCGTCGCGCGCGCCGAGGGCACGTGGGTCGAGGACGTCGAGGGCCGCCGCTACCTGGACATGCTGGCCGGGTACTCGGCGCTCAACTTCGGGCACCGCCACCCCGCGCTCGTCGAGGCCGCCCACCGCCAGCTCGACCGGCTCACTCTGACGTCCCGCGCGTTCCACAACGACCGGTTGGCCCGGTTCGCCGAGTCCCTGGCCGCGCTGACGGGCCTGGACATGGTGCTGCCGATGAACACCGGGGCCGAGGCGGTGGAGAGCGCCGTCAAGGTGGCCCGCAAATGGGCGTACGAGGTGAAGGGCGTCGCACCGGACCGGGCGACGATCGTCGTGGCCGCGGACAACTTCCACGGGCGGACGACCACGATCGTCAGCTTCTCCACGGACGAGTCGGCCCGCGCGGGCTTCGGCCCCTTCACGCCCGGTTTCCGGGTGGTGCCGTACAACGACCTCGCCGCGCTGGAGGCGGCCGTGGACGAGACGACCGCCGCGGTCCTGATCGAGCCGATCCAGGGCGAGGCGGGCGTCGTCATCCCCGACGACGGCTATCTGCGCGGTGTCCGCGAGCTGACCAGGCGGACCGGCTGCCTGTTCGTCGCCGACGAGATCCAGTCGGGCCTCGGCCGTACGGGCCGCACCCTGGCCGTCGACCACGAGGACGTGGTCCCGGACGTGCTGCTGCTGGGCAAGGCGCTCGGCGGGGGCATCGTCCCGGTCTCCGCGGTCGTCGCGCGTCGCGATGTGCTGGAGGTCCTGCGGCCGGGCGAGCACGGCTCGACGTTCGGCGGCAATCCGCTGTCGGCGGCGGTCGGTTCGGCCGTCGTGGAACTCCTGGAGACGGGCGAGTTCCAGCGCCGGGCCGCGGAGCTGGGTGTGGTGCTGAGGGGCGGCCTGGCGGCGCTGGAGGGCCGCGGGGTGCGGGCGTTCCGGGCACGCGGGCTGTGGGCGGGCGTCGACATCGACCCCGCGATCGGCACGGGCCGGCAGATCAGCGAGCGGCTCATGCGGGAGGGCGTCCTCGTCAAGGACACGCACGGCTCGACGATCAGGCTGGCGCCTCCGCTGACCATCACGGGCGACGAGTTGCGCACGGCACTCGGCGCGCTGGAGAAGGTCCTGGTGGAGGGAGCCTGACCGGTCGCCTCCCCTGACACCGCGGGGCCGGTCCGCACCTCCGGGCGGCCCCGCGGCGGCGTGCGTGCCTGCCTTCGTGCCCGCCTGTCCGCGCGTGGCGCCGGACGGGGTGCCGGGCCGGGCCTGCGCTGCGGTGCGCTCCGGGCCGGGTACCGCCTGCGCGGCTCAAGGACCTGCCGCCGGCAGGCGGCAGTCCGGCGGGAGGCGCCGGCCGGGCACGGCGCGTGGTCGCCTGACGGTGGGCCGCGGGGACCCGGCCCGGTGCCGGCGGCTGACTGACGGCGCGGCTGCGGGGACTGGCCCGGTGACAGTACGTCGGCCGGGCGCGGCCCGTTCCGACAGCGTGTCGGCGGGGCGGGGCCGGCCGAGCGGCGCCCCGGCGGCCGCGGGCGCGGTCGGCCGGGTGGCCGTACCGCAGGAGACCGGGTCGATCAAGACCGGTCCGTCTGCCAGGCCTCGTGCCGATTCCGCCACCCCCGGCGTTCCGGTTGATCCTCCGTGTCCGTGGCGGCACGCTGGTCCGGCGGCGGCCGGAGTGCGCACGCCATGCGTGCGGACCGCTTCCGGGGGCACTCGCCCCGCGTGCGGTCGGGCCGCGTGCGGGCATGGCGGGAGCGTCCTCGGACGGTTCCGCCGGACGGCGCCTGGACATACACTGGCGTCCCGTCACACGCCCGCTGAGCTGCTGCGACACGGCGATTGCGCCGATCTGCCGGAATTGAGGAGCGACCCCGTGTTCTATTACGTGCTCAAGTACGTGATCCTGGGGCCGCTGCTGCGGCTGGCGTTCCGGCCCAGGATCGAGGGCCTTGAGCACGTGCCCGAGTCGGGCGCGGCCATCGTCGCCGGCAACCACCTGTCCTTCGCGGACCACTTCCTGATGCCCGCGATCATCAAGCGGCGCATCACGTTCCTCGCGAAGGCCGAGTACTTCACGGGCCCGGGCATCAAGGGCAGGCTGACCGCGGCCTTCTTCCGCAGCGCGGGCCAGATCCCGGTGGACCGGTCCGGCAAGGACGCCGGCCAGGCCGCGATCCGCGAGGGCCTCGGCGTGCTGTCCAAGGACGAGCTGCTCGGCATCTACCCCGAGGGGACGCGCTCGCACGACGGCCGCCTCTACAAGGGCAAGGTGGGCGTCGCGGTGATGGCGCTGCGGGCCGGGGTGCCGGTGATCCCGTGCGCGATGATCGGCACCTTCGAGGCCCAGCCGCCCGGCAAGGTCATCCCGAGGATCCACCCCGTGGCGATCCGCTTCGGCAAGCCGCTCGACTTCTCGCGCTACGCCGGGATGGAGAACGAGAAGGCGATCCTGCGCGCCGTCACGGACGAGATCATGTACGCGATCCTCGGCCTGTCCGAGCAGGAGTACGTCGACCGGTACGCGGCCGACGTGAAGGCGGAGGAGGCGGCCGCGAAGGCTGCTTCGGCGAAGTCGCGCAGGTTCACCCGCGTGCCGCGGCGCTGAGAAACCGCGTCACCGCCCTCCCGCACCGCCGCCCCGCCCTGTCCCGTAGCGCGGGCACGACACCGCGCCGCGCACGCGCCGCTCTGCTGTCGGCCGATCCGCTGGGATCGCGCGGGTGCCGGTCGTACGGTCGTCCCATGGGACGAGCTGTGGTGATCGGAGCGACGGGCCAGATCGGACGCGTCGCCGTGGGAGCGCTGGCCCGGGACGGCTGGCAGGTGACGGCCGTCTCGCGGGGCGGCGGACGTGACGCGACGTGGCCGGACGGGGTGGGGACGGCGCGGGCGGACCGGGAGGACGGCTCGGCACTCGCGGCCGTGGTCGGCGACGGCTGCGACGTCCTGGTGGACACCGTGGCCTTCGGGCCCGGCCACGCACGGCAGTTGACCGGTCTCGCCGGCCGTGTGGGGTCCGCCGTGGTGATCTCCAGCGTCTCGGTGTACGAGGACGACCGGGGCCGGGGCTTCGACACGCAGACACGGCCCGACGGGTTCCCCCGCTACCCGGTGCCGCTGCCCGAGAGCCGGCGGACGGTCGCGCCGGGACCGGACACGTACAGCAGCCGCAAGGCGGGCCTGGAGCGCGAACTGCTGGCGGCTGCCGATGTGTTGCCCACGACGCTGCTGCGCGCGGGCGCCGTGCACGGACCGTACTGCCGTACTCCGCGGGAGCTGTACTTCGTCAAACGCAACCTGGACGGGCGGGCCCGGCGCGTGCTCGCGTACGGAGGCGGGAGCCGGTTCCATCCGGTGAGCGTCCACACGCTCGCGGAGCTGATCCGCCTGGCCGCCGTCCGGCCCGGCTCGCGCGCCCTCAACGCGGTCGATCCGGACGCGCCGACCGTGGCGGAGATCGCCGGCGCCATCGACGCGGTGATGGGCGCACGGGTCGAGAACGTCCTCGTGGACGGGCCGCCGCCCGCACCGACGGTGGGCGACACCCCGTGGACGGTGCCGCACCCGGTGGTCTGCGACATGCGGGCGGCCGAACGGGAGTTGGGCTACCGGCCCGTCGTGGAGTACGCGCGGACGCTGCCGGAGACGGTGGCCTGGATCGAACGCCGGCTGCGCGGACGGGAGTGGCGCGAGGCCTATCCGAAGATGGCCGCCTCGTACGGGGACCTCTTCGACTACGCGGCGGAGGACGCCTGGCTCGCGGAGCACGCGGCATGAAGGGAGGGGCGGCCGTCCGACGGCCGCCCCTCCCCGATCGCCCTACGGGTGCTACGGCTTCGGCGTGGCGTGCGGTGCGCAGGTCACGTCGGCCGAGTCGACCCTGCCGGTGAGCAGGTAGGTGTCGACCCGCTCGTTGACGCAGGGGTTGGCCAGCCCGGTCACACCGTGGGAGCCCGCGTCCTTCTCGGTGATCAGGCGGGAGCCCTTGAACCGCTTGTGCAGCTCGACGGCGCCTCCGTAGGGGGTGGCGGCGTCACGCGTGGCCTGCACGATCAGGACGGGCGGCAGCCCCTTGCCGGACTTCACGTTCAGCGGGGTCTGCTGCTTGGCGGACCACGTGGCGCAGGGGAGGTTCATCCAGGCGTTGGCCCACGTCATGAACGGGTGGTTCTTGTGCAGCGCGGTGTTGTCGCGGTCCCACTTGCGCCAGCTCGTCGGCCACTTGGCGTCGGCGCACTCGACGGCGGTGTAGACGGCGTTGCCGTTCTCCGAGGAGATGTTGCCCGCGGTGTCCGACAGGTCGGGGGACGCGGCGTCGACGAGCGCCTGGGTGTCGCCGGCGACGTACTTGCTGAAGACCGTCGCGACCGGGACCCACGACGAGTCGTAGTACGGGGCGCTCTGGAAGAAGCCGATGAGTTCGGCCGGGCCGACGACTCCGCCGATGGGGTTCTTCTTGGCGGTCGCGCGCAGCGTCAGCCACTGCTCCTGGACCTCGGCGCGGGTGTCGCCCAGGTGGAAGGAGGCGTCGTTCTTGGCGACCCAGTCCTGCCAGTCCTTCCAGCGCGTCTCGAAGGCGACGTCCTGGTCGAGGTTGGCCTCGTACCAGATCTTCTCGCGCGACGGGTTGACGACGCTGTCCGCGATCATGCGGCGTACGTGGTTCGGGTAGAGCGTGCCGTAGACGGCGGCGATGTAGGTGCCGTACGAGACGCCCAGGAAGTTGAGCTTCTTCTCGCCGAGCGCGGCCCGGATGACGTCCAGGTCGCGTGCGGTGTTGGGGGTCGTCATGTGCGGCAGCATCGCGCCGCTGCGCTCGGCGCAGCCGTCCGCGTACTCGGCGGCGAGCTTGCGCTGCGCGCGCTTGTCGGCCTCGGAGTCGGGCACCGGGTCGGCCTTGGGCGCCTTGACGAACTCCTGCGGGTCGACGCAGGAGATGGGCGCGGAGTGGCCGACGCCGCGCGGGTCGAAGCCCACGAAGTCGTACGCCTTCGAGGTGTTCACCCACAGCGGGCTCTTGGTGGTGACGCGGCGCGGGAAGCGCAGGCCGGAGCCGCCGGGGCCGCCGGGGTTGTAGACGAGGGCGCCCTGGCGCTCCTCCTTGGTGCCCGTGTTGCCGATGCGGTCCACCGCGATCTTGATCTTCTTGCCGTTCGGCCTGGCGTAGTCCAGCGGCACGGTGACCCAGCCGCACTGGATGGGCTTCTCCAGCCCCCAGTCGGCGGGGCAGTCCTGCCAGTCGATGCCGGCCTTGGCGGCGCGGGCGGCGGCGACGGCCGCACCTCGCGCCTGGTCGTCCTGGCCGTGGCGGCTGTCCGCGTTGGCCGTCGGGGCCGCGACGGCGCCGGCTATCAGTGTCGCCGTGACGAGCGCTCCGGCAGAGCCGAACGCCGTCGCCCTTCTGATACCCCTCAAGTGAGTTCTCCCCCTGCGTGGTTGTGGTCGGTACGGGGGATCCTGTCTGCTGTGTGCTCCCTGAGGACAGGGGTGCCGTGGCTTCTTTGCCAATCCGATAACCGGAACACTATTGCCCGTTGAGCGGTCACCTCGGAACGGGCCGGGGTCTCAGCCCAGGACGCGTGCCGCCTCGTCGAGCGTCCGGCGCAGCTTCAGGGCGTCCGGGGCGAGCGCGGTGACGAGGACGCCGGGGCCGGCGAGCGGGGTGAGCGAGGCGTACTCCCCCAGCATCCGGGGTTCGACCGGGCCTTCCGCGAACTCCGGTCGTACGACAAGGAGTTGACCGAGCGCGCGATGGCCGGCGAGTCCGGCGGGGCCGTCCCAGCCGCCCGGCGCCCCGGGTCCGCAGGACACCTCCTGGTCGAGCAGGGGGCGCCCGTCGATCCGTACGGTGAGCCGGCTGGTCAGCCGTCCCGGCTCCTCCCCCCACCGCCCGAGAACCTGCTCCTCGCGCAGCGTCAGCCGGGCGCCCGTCGCGAGGTCCGCGCGGGTCGTCACGGCCAGCTCGCTGCCCCTGACGGCGATCAACTGCTCCGGGAGCCAGCGCAGTTCGGCGCCCGCCGCGACGGTGAGGCGGACGTCGTAGCGCGCTCCGCCCTTGGCCTGACCGGGCAGGGCGATCGTCGCGGCGGCCGACCCGACGTGCAGGCTCGCGTCCCGGGCGACGTCGGCCTCCACCGTGAAGTGGTCGCCGCCGAGGGGGCCGCTCATCGCGCCGACCAGCATGACGCGCGCCTCGGCGCCCGCGGCCCGGGTCCGGCGCGGGGCGAGCGGGCCGTCGCCCTCCAGGGTGGGCAGGGCGGTGCCGCCGCGCCCGTCGGGCCGGGCCGCGATCCGCGCGACGGCCCGCACCCCTGCCGTCGCGGCCGTCACGCGGTCCACGCGGCGAACCGCCCCCGTACCCAGGCGGCGACCTCACCGACTCCGTCCTCGGCCCGCAACGACTGCAGGACCACCGGGAGTTCGGCCCGCTGGGCCTTGGCGTCGGCGGCCATCCGCCCGAGGTCCGAGCCCACGTACGGGGCGAGGTCCGTCTTGTTGACGACGAGCAGGTCGGCCGTCGTCACGCCCGGTCCGCCCTTGCGGGGGATGTCGTCGCCGCCCGCCACGTCGATGACGAAGATCTGCGCGTCGACGAGCCCCTTGGAGAAGGTGGCGGTGAGGTTGTCGCCGCCCGACTCGACCAGGATCAGGTCCAGGGGACCCACCGCGTCCTCCAGGTCCTCGACGGCTTCGAGGTTCGCCGAGATGTCGTCCCGGATCGCCGTGTGCGGGCACGCCCCGGTCTCCACGGCGGTGATCCGCTCGGGCGGCAGCACGGCCTCGCGCAGCAGGAACTCCGCGTCCTCACGCGTGTAGATGTCGTTGGTGACGACGGCCAGCGACAGTTCGTCGCGCAGGGCGCGGCACAGGGCCGCCACCGTGGCGGTCTTCCCGGACCCGACGGGTCCGCCGAGCCCGATCCGCAGTGCGCGGCGCCTCCCGTCGGGACGGTGGGCGTCGGCGCTCACGGCGGGCGGTCCGTCGTGGGAGTGGGTGTGGTCGAGATGCATCGCGGCGGCTCCCGTGGGTCGACTCGTGGGTGGGGCACAGTGGTTGGGCGGGGTGGTTGGGCGGGGTGTTCGGGCGGGGTGTTCGGGCCGGTCACGAGGCGAAGAGACGTACGGCCCACGCCGCGTGCGCCTGCGCGTCGATCTCCAGCAGGGGCGCCGAGGCCGCCGGCAGGGCGTCGATCCCCTCCTCGGCTGCCCGGTGGGCCGCGTCCACGGCCTGCCGGACGACGAGGTCCGCCTCGGGCGCCAGGCGTGCCAGTACCCGTGTCGCGTCGAACGGGTCGAGACTCAGCAGCCGCACGGTCGCTCCCGCGGGGCCGCTGACGCTCTCGTACGCACAGCAGTGCGCGGCGTCCTCGGGGCCGAGTCCGGCGGCGCGCGCGGTCAGGCCGAGCACCACCGGCTGATGGGCGCCCTTGGGGAACTCGCCCGCCAGGGCGTCGAGTTCGCCGGAGGGCCAGGCGGCCCGGGCGGCCCTCATGAGCTGCCGGCCGAGCCTTCGTGAGGCGTTCCGCAGCGCCGGCGACGGCGTACGGGCGTCGGCGGCCCGGTCCAGCTCCACCGGATCGAGCCCGAGGGCGGCCGCCGCCGCGAGGGAGGCGGCGACGAGCCCTGCCGTGTGCAGCCGGCCCCGGCAGAACTCCTCCAGGCTCCCCGCACCCGTGATGCGGCCCGCCTTGACGGCGGCCTCGGCCCCGCCGGAGTGGGCATGCCCCCCGGCGGGGAACCTGCCGTCGGCGAGGACGAGCAGCGCGGTACGCGACATGGCGGTCCCCGTCCCCTCAGAAGAGGAAGTAGCGCTGCGCCATGGGCAGCTCGGCGGCGGGCACGGCCTCGACGAGTTCCCCGTCGATCGTGACGGCGAAGCTGTCGGGGTCCACCTGGACACGGGGCCGGGCGTCGTTCTCCCTCATGTCGGCCTTGGTCACCCCGCGGGTCGACTCGATCGGCACGAGGCGCTTGCCGAGCCCGAGCCGTTCCGGCAGGCCGTCCTCGATCGCGATCGGCGCGACGAAGTTGAGGGAGTTGGCCGCCGGGGCCCTGCCGATCGCCCCGAACATGGGCCGCGGCAGGATCGGTTGGGGTGTCGGGATGGACGCGTTGGCGTCGCCCATCTGCGCGTACGCGATCTGCCCGCCCTTGATGACGAGGTGCGGCTTCACGCCGAAGAACGCGGGCTCCCACAGCACCAGGTCGGCGAGCTTCCCGGTCTCCACGGAGCCCACCTCGCGGGCCAGCCCCTGCGCGAGGGCCGGGTTGATCGTGTACTTGGCGACATAGCGACGTACCCGGTGGTTGTCCGCGTTGCCGTCGCCGGGCAGCGCGCCCCTGCGGCGCTTCATCACGTGCGCGGTCTGCCAGGTGCGCATGACGACCTCGCCCACGCGGCCCATGGCCTGGGAGTCCGAGGAGATGATCGAGATCGCCCCGAGGTCGTGCAGGACGTCCTCCGCCCCGATGGTGGTGGGCCGGATCCGGGACTCGGCGAAGGCGAGGTCCTCGGGCACGGCCGCGTTGAGGTGGTGGCAGACCATCAGCATGTCGAGGTGTTCCTCGGCGGTGTTGACGGTGTAGGGCCGGGTCGGGTTGGTCGAGCTGGGCAGTACGTGGCTCTCGGAGACCACGGTCATGATGTCCGGCGCGTGCCCGCCGCCCGCGCCCTCGGTGTGGTACGCGTGGATGGTGCGCCCCGCGATCGCGGCGAGCGTGTCGCCCACGAAGCCCGCCTCGTTGAGCGTGTCCGTGTGGATGGCGATCTGTGCGCCGGTCCGGTCCGCGACGGTGAGCGCGGCGTCGATCACGGCGGGGGTGGAGCCCCAGTCCTCGTGCAGCTTCAGGCCGAGCGCCCCGCCGCGCAGCTGCGACAGCATGGCCTCGTGGGAGACGGTGTTGCCCTTGCCGAGCAGACCGAAGTTGACGGGGTACGCCTCCATCGCCTCCAGCATCCGGGCGAGGTGCCAGGGGCCGGGCGTGACGGTGGTGGCCTTGGAGCCCTCCGCGGGTCCGGTGCCGCCCCCGATCAGCGTCGTGATGCCGGAGGCCAGCGCCTCGTCGGCGATCTGAGGGCAGATCAGGTGCACATGGGCGTCGATGGCGCCGGCCGTCAGGATGCGGCCGTTGCCCGCGATGATCTCGGTCTCGGGGCCGATCACGAGGTCCGGGTGCACCCCGTCCATGGTGTCCGGGTTCCCTGCCTTGCCGATGCCGGTGATCCGGCCGTCCCGAATGCCGAGGTCCGCCTTGACGATCCCCCAGTGGTCGACGATCACGGCCCCGGTGACGACGGTGTCCGGAGTGCCGTCCGCGCGCGTGGCGCGCGACTGGCCCATGGACTCGCGGATGACCTTGCCGCCGCCGAACACGGCCTCGTCACCGGCGCGGCCCGGGCCGCCGCAGCGGTCCTCCTCGATCTCGATCAGCAGATCGGTGTCGGCGAGCCGTATCCGGTCGCCGGTGGTGGGTCCGAACAGGTCGGCGTAGGCGGCACGCGAGATCTCAGGCACCTTCGTCTCCGTTCGCCGTTCCACCGAGGACTCCGGCACCCGGGGCGTGGACCGGTTCCGGTCCGGCGGCGTCACCGGAGTCCAGGGGGCCCGCGGTCTCCCCGCGCAGGCCGGGCACGACGCGCGCTCCGGCGATCGGTACGAGTTCGACCTCGACCGGGATGCCCGGCTCGAAGCGCACGGCGGTGCCCGCGGAGATGTCGAGGCGTCTGCCGTGCGCGGCGGCCCGGTCGAACTCCAGCCCGGGGTTGGCCTCGGCGAAGTGGTAGTGGGAGCCGACCTGGACGGGCCGGTCGGCGGCGTTGAGCACGGTGAGCCGGGTGACGTCGAGGCCTTCGTTGAAGGCGACGGGTCCGTCGGCGAACAGGATCTCTCCGGGAATCACTTGGCCCTCTCCCGTCAGACGATCGGGTCGTGGACGGTGACGAGCTTGGTGCCGTCCGGGAAGGTGGCCTCCACCTGGACGTCGTGGATCATCTCGGGGATGCCCTCCATGACGTCCTCGCGCGTGAGGATCCGGCGCCCGGAGGCCATGAGTTCGGCCACTGTGCGGCCGTCCCTGGCCCCTTCGAGGAGGTGGGAGGTGATCAGGGCGACGGCCTCGGGATGGTTGAGCCTCAACCCCCTGGCCCGGCGCTTCTCGGCCACGTCGGCGGCCACATGGATGAGCAGCCTCTCCTGCTCGTGCGGTGTCAGTTGCACGGCGTCCACCTCGCTGTCCTCGTCCGGACCGTGCGGGGTCCGGCTGCCGCGGCCACCACGAAGGGTCGGTCCGCGGTACGCGGTACGCGGCTGCGGAACACGGCCGGATCGCGCGACTCTGCGCGCCCCGGGCCGCGAAACCCCTGGTGACGTGGTGGTGCAGGCTAGTTGCGCGGCATTTCAGGGACGTTAACCACCGCGGGGCGGTCGGGGACGGACGGCACGCCGTCGGTCGGGGCCGTCCTCCGGCACGCCGGTCACCGGGCCCGCAGCCCACGGACTGCGGGCCCGGGTCACACGGCACGGACGGCAGGCCGCGGCCGCAGGGCACGGCCCGCGCGCCGGAGGACGGCCCCTGCTCCCGGTGACCCGGGCCGGCACCCCGATCCCACGGCCCGCACCGCGCACTCGGACTCCGGCCCGGGCCCCGGACGCGAGTGGGCCCGCCGACCGCCGACGAGGCCGACCGCCGACCGCCCTGAGAGCGGGCCCGGGACGACGGCGGGCCCCCGACCGCCGGCCGCTGACTGCCCTCAGAGGCGGGCCCGGGTGATGGCGAGTCGCCGATCGCCGACGGGGCCGAATGCCCGGAGCGGCGGGCCCGGTGACGGCGAGTCGCACAGCCCGCGGCCCGGCCCCGGGCACGGCGGACGCGGTGATGCGGCCGTACCGGGCCGGACAGGTCCTAAGGGGCTGCGAGAGCGCGAAGGGGGCCCGGCGTCCACCGCCGCGGCGACGGACCGGCCCACCGCGAGGGCGAGGACGCCGGCCGACGGACCGTATACGGCGTCTCCACCCCCAACCCGCGCCCTGCCGCGCCCCCCGTGCCCGCACCCGCACGGCGCGGAACCCCGCTTACGAGGCGCCGGCCCCCCGGTGCTCCGCGGTCACGCCGTAACGCCGGGGCTCCCGCGCGGCCGACGCGGTCCCGCGGACCCCGGACAGCGCGCCGATCACCCGTTCGTCGGCCTCCGCCGCCGCGTCGAGCTTCTCCAGTCGTTCCAGGTCGGCGGCCGAGACGAGGGCGACGAGGGGCTTCCCGTGCCGGGTCACGACGACGCGTTCGGCCCCGTACACCACCCGGTTGATCAGGTCGGCGAGCTCAGCCCTGGCTTGCGTCACCGGAATCTCGTAGGCCATGCTCCCCATCATAACGTCATGTACGTCCTGTACATTTTTTACAGAACCTCTGCCGAAGGAGGCCTGTGCCGTGACCCGACGTTCCGCCCGTCCCGTCCCGCCCGGATCCACCGTGCACGCGCGTACGGGGAGCTTCGCCACGACCCCGTCCGCGAGGCACCTCCACGAGCGGATCGCACTGCGCGCCGTCCCGGGCCACCGGGCGGCTTCCGGCACACACGGCGCGAGGTGAGCGGCGGATGCCTCCGTCCGAGCCGCCCCCGCTGCCGGCACTGACCCGCGCCGAGGCGGAACTGGTCGACCGCTACCTGGAGGTGCTCGACCTGGTCGGCCGGATCAACCCGGCACGACCCGGCGACACCTATCGCGGACTGCGCGCGGCCCAGGCCCTGGTGGCCAGCGCCGGCGCGCTGCGCGACGCCCTGGCCCTGATGCACCAGCGCGGCGAGCACGAGGTCCACGCGCCGACCCTGGAGCGCGCCCTGCGCGTCCTGGACGGTGAGCGCCGCGCGGCGCGGGTCGCCCTGCCGCCCGGTTCCGACATCTGACGCACCCCCACCGACCCGGCGCCTCCCGGGCATTCGGCAAGGCGTCCGGATCAAGGCCGAAACGCGCCGAACGGTGTACCCCCGGACGGCGTAGCCGGACCTCCTGTTTCGGGACCACACAACTTGCGCAACACGCCCGGCCTCGAGGCGGAATTGACCATTCCGGTGCTGGTGCGGGGGTCCTCGACCCTCGCGACACCCGTCCGCAGAAAGGGCTGTCCACCCGAACGGGTGAGTGGTGAGTAACGCCACAAATCGCCGGTTCCGCTCGGCTTTTCAGACATCCGTGCGTCAAGATCCCTTCCGACGACAAGCCCCCGCCAGAAGCGGCGGGGCGGTCCGGGCGGACGCCGAGTCCTGCCACTGCCCGGATGACAGGTCGACAGAAGTGGATCGGCAGGAGTGGAGGACCCAGGCACGACGGACCACCGGAGAGATCCGAGTGGCCCTTGGGGTGAAGCCGCGTCAGCGGCCGGGCAACTTCGCCAGCCCGAATCCGACAGGTCATCCTTCACAGGCGGCTGACGAAGGGTTGCGCATGACTGCGCTCAATCGTGTCCCGTCGCTGTTCAGCAGGGCCGGCACCGCCTCGGCCCTGACCATCGCCGCCGTCGGCGGCGGCATAGTGGCCCCCGGTTTCGCGTCCGACGCGGAGGCGGCCACACACGCGACGAAGGCACTCCAGGTGGCGGCCTCCAAGAAGGGCGCTCCCTACAAGTACGGGGCCACGGGGCCCAAGCGCTTCGACTGCTCCGGCCTCACGCTGTACTCGTTCAAGAAGGCTGGCAAGAAGCTGCCCCGCACCGCGGCGGCGCAGTACAACAAGACGAACCATGTCTCCGCCTCGAACCGCAAGAGCGGTGACCTGGTCTTCTTCCACTCCGGCCGGAACGTGTACCACGTCGGCATCTACGCCGGTAAGGGAAAGATCTGGCACTCGCCCAAGACCGGGGACGTGGTGAGACTGCAGAAGATCTGGACGAAGAGCGTCTGGTACGGCCGGGTCAGGTGACCTGCCCCGGAGGGCCGCGAAAGCCGTCGCGGCCCTCCGGCGCCCGTCCCGGTCCGTGATGGAACCGGTGCATCGGCTGCTCGTTCGGTCATGGGCGACATCCAGGACCGGGACGAGCGGGACGAGACACGGAGGCGGGCCTCCCGCGCGGCCTCCGGGACTGGGCCGAGGGGCCCGTGCGGGCCCTCTCAGGCCGTCAGCGTCTCGAGGAGCAGCCCGAGCCCCAGCAGCGTGAGAGCGGCGCCGGTGACGGCTCCGACGGCCCGGGCGGCGCGCGGCCGGCGCAGCCACCGGCCCAGCCGGTCCACGAGGAGCGCGACGGCGGGGAACCAGACGAGCGCGAGGGCGACCACGATCAGCGCGAGCAGCAGGGTGCGCGGCATCGCCGGGCTCCCGTCGGGCACGAACTGCGGCAGCAGGCTGAGGAACGTGATGGGCGCCTTGGGGTTGAGGACGTTGGTGACGAAGCCCTGCCGCAGCGCCCTGCCGCCGGACAGCGCGGGCCCCTCGTCCGGCGCCCCCGCCCCCACCGCCACTGCCGCCACCGGCCGTTCCCGTACGGACCGCAGTGTCTGGACGCCCAGGTACAGGACGTAGGCGCCGCCGAGGAGCTGGAGCGTGCGGAACAGCGCGGGCACGGCGGCCAGGACCGCAGCCACCCCGGCGACGGCGAGCGCGGTGTGGACGAGCAGCGCCCCCGCGATGCCGAGCGCGCACGCGACCCCGGCCCTGCGGGAGACCAGGGCGTTGCGTACGACGACGGTGAAGTCGGCGCCCGGCATGGCGACCATGCCGGCGGCGACGCCGGTGAAGGCGATGAGCTGTGCGTCCATGGGCCCAGCCTGCCGCCCGGGAGCCTTCAGCGGGTATGTGCAATATCGTGGGTCTGCCTTAAGCATCTCTTCAGCCCGGGAGCCCCGTGTACGACCCCACCCGGCTCGCGGCGCTGGTGGCGGTCGCGGAGGCCGGATCGATCACGCGGGCCGCCGAGCGCCTCGGGTACACCCCGCCCGCGCTCTCCCAGCAGCTCGCGAAGCTGGAGCGGGAGGCGGGCACGCCCCTGCTCGTCCGCCATCACCGCGGGACCCGGCTGACCGGTGCCGGCGAGCTGCTCCTCGCGCGGGCGCGCCGGGTCCTGGACGAGCTGGAGCAGGCTCGGCACGAGTTGGCCCGGCTGGCCGGGCTGTCGGGCGGGAAGTTGCGGGTCGGTACGTTCCAGACGGCCGGCATCCATCTGCTGCCGCCGGTCCTGAGCGCGTTCCGCCGGGCCCATCCCGACGTGGAGCTGACGGTGTCGGACCACGAGCCCCCGGCAGGCATCGCCGCCGTGGCGGCGGGCCGGGTGGACCTGGCGCTGACGCACGGCTACCAGCCCGCGGAGCCCGTCCAGCTGCCCTCGGCGGTGTCGGCGGAACCCGTGCTGGTCGAGGAGCTGGTGCTGGTGACCGCCCCTGGGCACGTCCTGGCGGGCGGTTCGGCCCGGCTGCCGCTGTCGGAGCTGGCGGGCCAGCCGCTGATCAGCATGGCGCCGGACCATCCGCCCCGGCAGGGCGTGGAGGCGGCGCTGGCCCGGGCCGGGGCGACGCCCTCGGTCCTCGTTCCGACGCCCGGCTACGCCCTGGTGTGCGCGCTGGTCAGCGCGGGGCTCGGGGTGGCCGTCGTCCCCGAGATGGTCGCCAGGACCGCGGCGACTCCGGTGGGGACGCGTCTGCTGGAGCCGGGGAACCTGCGCCGCACGATCTCGGTCGTGCACCGCTCCGACGAGGCGGCACCCGCCGCGGACGCGTTCCGGGCGCTGCTGCGGGGGGCCTTCGGCCGGGCTTCGCAGCAGAACTGAGCGGACCCGGTGCGGTGTTCAGTCGGCGGTGACGGGCTGGACGGGGGCGGTCCAGGGCAGCACGATGGACACCGTCTTGCCGCCCTCCGCCGTGGGCCGGACGGACAGCTTGCCGCCGCACTCGACGGTCAGCCAGCGGATGATCACCAGTCCGCGGCCGTTGTCCTGCTGGACGGCGGCGGGGAGCCGTTTCGGGAAGCGCGGGTGGCTGTCCGTCACCCCGATGCGCAGTTGCTCGTCCCGGTCCAGTTCGATGTCGACCGTGAAGGTCGGCGACTGCCCGAACGTGTGCTGCACGGCGTTGGTGGCGAGTTCGGAGACGATGAGCCGTACGGTGTCGGCCGCCTCGGTGTCGGACGGGAGCCCCCACTCGGCCAGCACGTCCAGGACGTAGTTGCGGGCGGTGGAGACCGAGGCGGGATCGCTCGGCAGAGTGACGGATGCTTCCTGGTGGTCTGCCATGGCGACGTCGTCCCTTTCCCACGGGACCGGGGCCCGACGCGAACGGCTGGTTCGGGTGCGGTCCCGGACTGGTGCTGGCGCCAGAGTGCCACTACCTCGGCGTTCGACGCACCGATCCACCAAGATATGCATATATCTGTCGCTCGAAGCGGTGAACTCTGCGACGGTCGACCGTATTTGGGCGGTGGGCCGGTTCGTCCTCTACCGTCGGCGTGACGCCGGACGACATCGCGCCGGCGCGACGGTCGGAAGGAGACGGCCATGCAGTACGGTCCCGCGGTGCGGCGCCGCAAGCTCGGCGCCGAACTGCGCACCCTGCGTGCCCGTGCGGGGCTGACGAGCGGCCAGGCGGCCCGGCTCGTCGGCTGGCACCAGTCGAAGGTGAGCCGGATCGAGACCGGCCGCAGCGGGGTCAAGCCCGCGGACGTACGGCTGCTCCTGGACGCGTACGACGTCCGGGACCCGGAACTGCACGAGCTGCTCGTGGTGCTGGCGGGCTCCGAGGACGGCGGGCGCCACCACTGGTGGCACGCCTACCGGGGCCTCCTGCCGTCCACGTACAGCGACTTCATCAGTCTGGAGTCCCAGGCGAGTGCGATGCGCACGCTGGAGAACACGGTCGTGCCGGGGCTACTCCAGACGCCGGAGTACGCCCGGGAGGTGACACGGGCCGCGGTGGACGGGGCGCCGGACGGGCAGGTCGACGCGCTCGTCGAGGTGCGTCTCGCCCGGCAGGACGTGCTGCGCGCGCAGCCGCCGCTGCGCCTGAGCGCCGTCCTGGACGAGGCCGTGCTGCGCCGGAGTGTGGGCGGACCGGCCGTCATGGCCGGGCAGTTGGCGCACCTGCGGGAGGCGGCTCGCCTGCCCCACGTGCGGATTCAGGTGCTGCCGTTCGGAGTTGGGGCCCACATCGGAGTGACCGGCCCTTTCGTTATTTTCTCATTTCCGAACAGATCTGATCTGGATGTGGTTGTTCTCGACCACTTGACGAGTAGCCTCTACCTCGAACGGAAAGAAGAACTCCAGGCCTACAGCGAGGCCTTCGACTCCGTTCAGGTCCACGCCCTTTCGCCCGAGGACACGTTGGATTTCATCGCCGGTGTAGCTGACGGCGCATAAGGAGGCACCATGCCCGCCCTGCCTCGGTACGTACCTTCGAGCACATGTCTGCACGGTGTGCGGTGGCGGCGCAGCAGCCGCAGCACGGGAATGAACAACTGCGTCGAGACGGCCCGCCCGGCCGCCGGCCCCTGGGCCGGGCTCCTCGCGGTGCGGGACTCGAAGAACACGTCGGGACCCGCCCTCCTCTTCGCCCCCGCGGCGTGGGAGGGCTTCATCGCCTCGCTTCGATGATGACGCGTACGGCCCGGTCGAGCTGCTCCTCCGTGAGGTCCGCGCGGGCGGTCAGACGCAGCCGTGAGACGCCGTCAGGCACCGACGGGGGCCGGAAGCAGCCGACGGCGATTCCCGCCTCCCGGCAGTCGGCGGCCCATCGCACGGCCCGGTCGGGTGAGGACGCGCGCACGGAGACGACGGCGGCGTCCGGCCGAACGGCTTCGAGACCCGCGGCCGTCAGCCGCTCGTGCAGGGCCGTCGCCACGGCGCGCGCGCGTGCGGCCCGCTGCGGTTCGCGGCGCAGCAGACGCAGTGCCGCGAGAGCAGCGCCCGCCGCCGCGGGCGCCAGACCGGTGTCGAAGATGAAGGTGCGCGCCGCGTTGACCAGGTGGTCGATGACGGGCGCCGGCCCGAGCACCGCGCCGCCCTGGCTGCCGAGGGACTTCGACAGCGTGACCGTGGTGACGACGTCAGGCGCGCCCGCGAGCCCCGCGGCCCGTGCCGCGCCCCGGCCGCCCTCGCCGAGGACGCCGAGGCCGTGCGCGTCGTCCAGGACCAGGGCCGCGCCGGACTCCCGGCACGCGGCGGCCAGTCCGGCCAGCGGCGCGGCGTCGCCGTCCACCGAGAAGACCGTGTCGGAGACGACGACGGCGGGCCCGCCGTGCGTGCCCAGCGCCTTGCGCACCGCGTCGGGGTCGGCGTGCGCGACGACCTGGGTGGTGCCGCGCGCGAGCCGGCAGCCGTCGATCAGGGAGGCGTGGTTGCCCGCGTCCGAGACGACGAGCGAGCCGTGCGGGGCGAGGGCGGTGACGGCGGCGAGGTTGGCCGCGTACCCGGAGGACAGGACGAGCGCGGACTCGAAGCCGCAGAACGCCGCGAGTTCGCGTTCGAGTTCCGCGTGCAGTTCCGTGGAGCCGCTCACCAGGCGGGAGCCGGTGGCCCCGCCGCCCCAGCGCCGCGCGGCACCCGCCGCGGCCTCGGTGACCTCCGGGTGCCGGGCCAGGCCGAGGTAGTCGTTGCCCGCCAGGTCCAGGAGCGGGGAGTCGGCGGGCCTGGGGCGCAGCGTGCGCACGAGGCCGGCCCGGCGACGCGCCCGGGCCTGTTCGTCGATCCACTCGAACGGCGATCCCGCCATGTGTCCTCCGGGCCATCGGGTGAGGGTGGTGCGCGGGCCGCCGGCACACGGCATCCGGCCCGGCCGCCCCTTCCGCTTTTTGTAGGCAGCGCACAGACCCTAGCGGGACCACCAGCCGCCCATGATGTGGCAATACCCACACGTCGAACCGAGTCTGTTGTCCGATGTCTCCTTGGCCGGGCGCGGTCGGATAGGCCAGGATCGGACCTCATGGACCTGCTGAACACGCTGGTGGACAAGGGGCTTCGGCGCGAGCTGCCGACCCGTGACGAGGCACTGGCCGTGCTGGCCACCTCCGACGACGAACTCCTCGATGTGGTGGCCGCGGCCGGCAAGGTGCGCCGGAAGTGGTTCGGACGGCGGGTGAAGCTGAACTACCTGGTCAACCTGAAGTCCGGCCTGTGCCCCGAGGACTGCTCCTACTGCTCGCAGCGGCTCGGCTCCGAGGCCGGCATCCTCAAGTACACCTGGCTGAAGCCCGACCAGGCGTCCGAGGCCGCGGCCGCCGGGCTCGCGGGCGGCGCCAAGCGCGTGTGCCTGGTGGCGAGCGGACGCGGCCCGACGGACCGCGACGTCGACCGGGTCTCGGACACCATCAGGGCGATCAAGGACGGCAACGAGGGCGTCGAGGTGTGCGCCTGCCTCGGCCTCCTCTCCGACGGCCAGGCCGAACGGCTGCGCGAGGCCGGCGCGGACGCGTACAACCACAACCTCAACACGTCCGAGGCGACGTACGGGGACATCACCACGACGCACACGTACGCCGACCGCGTCGACACGGTGCGCAAGGCGCACTCCGCGGGCCTGTCCGCGTGCTCGGGGCTGATCGCGGGCATGGGCGAGAGCGACGAGGACCTCGTCGACGTCGTCCACGCGCTGCGCGAACTCGACCCGGACTCGGTCCCCGTCAACTTCCTGATCCCCTTCGAGGGCACCCCGCTCGCCAAGGAGTGGAACCTCACGCCCCAGCGCTGCCTGCGGATCCTCGCGATGGTGCGCTTCGTCTGCCCCGACGTCGAGGTGCGCATCGCGGGCGGCCGCGAGGTCCACCTGCGGACGATGCAGCCGCTCGCGCTGCACCTCGCCAACTCGATCTTCCTGGGCGACTACCTCACCAGCGAGGGCCAGGCGGGCCGGGCGGACCTGGAGATGATCGCGGACGCCGGCTTCGAGGTGGAGGGCGCGGGCGAGGTCACGCTGCCCCGGCACCGGGTCGCCGACGGCGCGGCCGGCGTCTGCGGTGCGCACGCTCCGGAGGGTGGCGGCTGCGGCTCCCACGAGGGCGGCGGCTGCGGTACGCACGCCGGGGCCGGGTGCGGCTCCCACGAGGGCGGCGGGGCCACGCCCTGCGGCTCGGGCCCGGGGGCCGGCGAGCGCCCGGCCGAAGCCCGTACGGATCTGGTCGCCGTGCGCCGCCGAGGTGCCGGAACGGACCTCGCGCCCAATGCCTGACCTGCCCGTGCGCGAACTCCTGGAGCTGGACAGGCGGCACGTCTGGCACCCGTACGGACCGATGCCCGGCCGTCAGGAGCCGCTCGTCGTGGAATCGGCGAGCGGCGTCAGGCTGCGGCCCGCGGGCGGGGGCCCCGAACTGGTCGACGGCATGTCGTCGTGGTGGTCGGCGATCCACGGCTACAACCATCCGGCGCTCAACGAGGCGGTCCGCGACCAGCTCGGACGGATGAGCCACGTGATGTTCGGCGGGCTCACGCACGAGCCCGCCGTGCGGCTGGCCAAGCGCCTTGTCGACATCTCCCCGGAGGGTCTGGAGCACGTCTTCCTGGCCGACTCCGGTTCGGTCTCGGTCGAGGTGTCGGTCAAGATGTGCCTCCAGTACTGGCGTTCGCTGGGCCGCCCGCGCAAGCAGCGCCTGCTGACCTGGCGCGGCGGCTACCACGGCGACACCTGGCAGCCGATGTCGGTGTGCGACCCCGAGGGCGGGATGCACGAGCTGTGGCAGGGCGTCCTGCCGCGGCAGGTGTTCGCGGACGCGCCTCCGGCGGAGTACGAGGAGTCGTACGCGCGGCATCTGCGGGACCTGGTCGGACAGCACGCGGACGAACTCGCCGCGGTGATCGTGGAGCCGGTGGTGCAGGGCGCGGGCGGCATGCGCTTCCACTCCCCCGCGTACCTGCGGGTCCTGCGGGAGGCGTGCGACGCGCACGACGTGCTCCTCGTGTTCGACGAGATCGCGACGGGCTTCGGGCGCACCGGGGCGCTGTTCGCGGCGGAGCACGCGGGGGTGACGCCGGACGTGATGTGCGTCGGCAAGGCGCTCACCGGCGGCTATCTGACGATGGCGGCCACCCTGTGCACGTCGAGGGTGGCCGAGGGCATCTCGCGCGGCGAGGTTCCGGTGCTGGCGCACGGCCCGACGTTCATGGGCAACCCGCTGGCCGCCGCCGTCGCCTGCGCCTCGATCGACCTGCTCCTCGGGCAGGACTGGCGGACCGAGGTGAAGCGCGTCGAGGCGGGGCTGCGGGACGGGCTGGCCGACGCGGCCGCACTGCCCGGCGTCCGGGACGTCCGCGTGCTCGGCGCCATCGGTGTGGTGCAGCTGGACCACGAGGTGGACATGGCGGCGGCGACCCGGGCCGCGGTCCGCGAGGGCGTGTGGCTGCGCCCGTTCCGCGACCTCGTCTACACGATGCCGCCGTACGTCACGGGCGACGCGGACCTGGCGCGGATCACGGACGCGGTGTGCGCTGCCGCACGGGAGGGCTGACATGCCGGTACTGGTGATCACGGGGACCGGCACGGAGGTCGGCAAGACGGTGACGACCGCGGCCGTGGCCGCGGCGGCACTCGCGTCCGGCCGTTCCGTCGCCGTGCTCAAGCCCGCGCAGACCGGCGTGCTGCCGGGCGCGCACGGGGACGCGGACGAGGTGGCGCGGCTCGCGGGCGCGGTGACCCGCGTCGAACTCGCGCGCTATCCGGAGCCGTTGGCGCCGGCCACCGCGGCGCGGCGGGCCGGTCTCGCCCCGGTGCGCCCCCAGGACGTGGCGGAGGCGGCCGGGAAGCTGGCCGCCGGGCACGACCTCGTGCTGGTCGAGGGGGCCGGCGGGCTGCTGGTCCGCCTCGACGACGAGGGCGGCACGCTCGCGGACGCGGCGCGGCTGCTGGACGCCCCCGTCCTGCTGGTCGCCTCCGCGGGGCTCGGCACCCTCAACACGACGGAGCTGACCTCACGGGAACTGCGCACGCGCGGGCTCGACCTGCTCGGTGTCGTGGTGGGCAGCTGGCCCGGCGACCCGGACCTCGCCTCGCGCTGCAACCTCGCCGACCTTCCGGTCGTGTCGGGCGCGCCGCTGGCGGGGGCCGTTCCCGAGGGGTCCGGGCGGCTCGGCCCGGCCGCCTTCCGGGACTCGGCGGGTACCTGGCTCGCACCGCGCCTCGGCGGAACCTGGGACGCGGCGGAGTTCACGCGGCGGCAGACCGCGCCGTAGCCGCCCGCGGGCTCGCACCGCGCCTCGGGGGAACCCGGCACGCGGGAGCGGCGCGCGCCCCGGTCGTACGGACGGGCCGGACGGGACTCCGGTCGGCGCCCGGGGCCAGTCGGGCGAACGGCGGGTGGGCGCACGGCCCCAGGGGGACAATCGCGGTACGTCCCGACCCGGGGAGGCCTCCATGCGACCACGCGGCCACAGCACCGACCGGACCGGCGCCCTGCCCGCCGACCCCGTGCACCATCCGGTGTTCGCCCGTTTCTACGCCCGGCTCAGCGTGGCGGCCGAGCCCACGATCGGGGTGCACCGCGACGAACTGCTGGCCGGGCTCTCCGGACGCGTCATCGAGATCGGCGCGGGCAACGGCCTGAACTTCGCGCACTATCCGAGCACGGTGTCGGAGGTCGTCGCCATCGAGCCCGAGCGCGGGCTGCGGCGGCTCGCGGTGACGGCCGCGATGCGCTCCGACGTGCCCGTCGACGTCGTTCCGGGTGTCGCGGAGGCGCTGCCGGTCAAGAGCGAGGCGTTCGACGCGGCGGTCGTGTCCCTGGTGCTGTGCAGCGTGCGGGACCTGCCGCGGGCCCTCGCCGAGATCCGCCGTGTCCTGCGGCCTGGCGGTGAGCTGCGCTTCTTCGAGCACGGGGCGGGCGGCGGGCGGGCGATGGCCCTCTGCCAGCGCGCCCTGGACCGCACGGTGTGGCCGCTGTTCTTCGGCGGGTGCCACGTGGCCGGTGACCCGGTCGGCGCGATCCGGGACGCGGGGTACGAACTGGGGCCGCACCGCAGGCTCTCGGTGCCCGAGAAGGGGCTGCGGACCCCGAGTTCGTACTGCGTGCTGGGCACCGCGCGCCGCCCCGACTCCGCCGCGCCGGACGCACCCGGCGCGCTCTGAGTACGGACCCCGGACACGGGCGGGCTCACACCGCCCACTGGCGCAGTTCGCGGGCGATGTCCTCCACGGTGGCCTCGCCCGTCTTGACCAGTCGGGCCAGGTCGCGGACCCGTTCGGGGGACGTGGCGACCTTCAGGCCGCTGGCGACGAGGTAGGCGTACGCGACGGACATGGCGAACATCGCGTTGGAGCGTTCCAGCGCGGGGACGTGCAGCAGGAGCTGGAGCAGGGCCGCGGCGCGGGCGTGCGGAGTGTCGTAGACGGGGACGCCGAAGATCTCCGCCTCGTGGCGGCCGACCGCGGCGACGAGGGCGCCCCAGTCGGTGACCTGGGGGTCTCCGGGTGTCTTCTGTTCGGCCACCATGAGCAGCCAGGCGAGGTCGACTCTGACGTTCAAGGGTTCAGCGACGGCCTTCTCGCTCCGTGCCGAACTCGTCGGCGAAGACGGACTCGTACTGCTTCATGAAGTCGGCCGCGGCCTCGACGAAGGTGTGGCCGGCCTCTCCGGTGTCCTGTCTGACGAGTTCCTCGATGTACCGGTTGACGCTCATCCCGCGGGCCAGGGCACGCTCGCGCGCCGCCCGGGCGGTGTCCTCGTCCACGCGTACGTTCAGCTGGGTCTTGGCCATGCTTCGACGCTAGCGCCGGAGCGCTAGCGTCGGCAAGGGGGCCCCGGACCGGCGCGCGCCCCCTCCCGCACCTCCGGGCGCCCGCTCCCCGGAAACCGCCGGACGCCACGGGACCCGCCTGCGGACGCCGCGGGACCCCGCCGACGGATGGCTGACCGCCCCGGCCCCGCGCGGCCGGCCACCGGCATCGGCCCTCGGGCACCGGCCACCGACCGACCAGCTAAGGGTGCCCCTTACACGAACCCTGAGAAAACCGACCTTCGATGGAGGACGTCCGGCACCTCGGGGGGATTCCGGGTGTGCCCCGCCTCACACTAGGCTCGCCCGCGGACTCCGAAGTCCGACCTAGGAGGCGGCCTTGTCCACAGCAGCTGCGGAGCACGCCCTCGGGCGCACGGACGCCGAGGGGATCGCCGCGCGCGCCCGGGGCCTCACGAAGGCGTACGGGTCGGGCGAGACGGCCGTGCTCGCCCTCGACGCCGTCGACGTGGACATCGCGCGCGGGCGTTTCACCGCGGTCATGGGGCCCTCGGGCTCCGGGAAGTCGACCCTGATGCACTGCCTGGCGGGGCTCGACAGCGTCTCGGCGGGGCAGGTCTGGCTGGGCGACACCGAGATAACCGGACTCAAGGACCGCGAGCTGACCCGGCTGCGCAGGGACCGGATCGGCTTCATGTTCCAGTCGTTCAATCTCATCCCCACCCTGAACGCGGCGGAGAACATCACCCTGCCGATGGACATCGCGGGCCAGAAGCCCGACGAGAAGTGGCTGGACCAGGTCATCGACTCCCTGGGACTGCGGGACCGGCTCAAGCACCGGCCCGCCCAGCTCTCCGGCGGCCAGCAGCAGCGCGTGGCGTGCGCCCGCGCGCTCGCCTCGCGGCCCGAACTGATCTTCGCGGACGAGCCCACCGGCAACCTGGACTCCCGGGCGGGCCTGGAGGTCCTCGGCTTCCTGCGGGCGGCCGTCGACGATCTCGGGCAGACCGTCGTCATGGTCACGCACGACCCGGGTGCCGCCGCCCACGCCGACCTGGTCCTCTTCCTCGGGGACGGCCGGATCGTGGACGAGATGGCGCGTCCCACGGCGGAGGCGGTGCTGGAGCGCATGAAGCGCTTCGACACCATCCGCGGCACGTCCGAGACCACCGCGGACCCCGCCCCGGGCGCCGCGCCCCACCAGGACTGAGGCGGGCCCGCCGTGCTGAAGGCGACACTCCGGAGCTTCCTCGCGCACAAGGGCAGGCTGCTGCTGTCGGCGCTGGCCGTCGTCCTGTCCGTGGCGTTCGTCGCGGGCAGCCTGATCTTCTCGGACACGGTCTCCCGTACCTTCGACCGGCTGTTCGCGTCCACGTCGGCCGACGTGACCGTGACGCCCCGGGAGGACCTGGAGTCCCAGATCCCCTCGGGGGCCACCGCGACCGTGCCGACCAGCCTGGTGGACCGCATCTCGAAGGTCGACGGGGTGTCCGAGGTGCGTCCGGACGTGTCCGTCGAGAACGTCACCGTGGTCGACGGCGACAACGAGTCGGTCGGCCCGACCACCGGCGCGCCCACGATCGCCGCCGACTGGTTCGTGACCCAGCGCAGCCCGGTGCGGCTGACCTCGGGCCACGAGCCGCGCGGAGCGGGCGAGGCTCTCCTCGACGCGGACACCGCCGACAAGAAGCACGTGGCGATCGGCGACACGCTGACCGTGATCGCCCAGCCGGGGTCGTTCAAGGTGGAGGTCGTGGGCATCGCGACCTTCCGAACCACCAACCCGGGCGCCGCGCTGGTCTTCCTCGACCCGGCCGTGGCCCAGGCCCGCCTGCTGGGCGAGGAGGGGGTCGCCACCAGCATCCAGGTGGACGCGGCGGCGGGCGTGGGGGACGCGCTGCTGAAGAAGCGGATCGCCGCCGAACTCGGCTCGGACAAATACGAGTTGGAGACCGCGGGCGAGCAGGCGGAGTCCTCCGCCGCGCAGTTGGGCGGCTTCCTCGACGTGATCAAGTACGTGATGCTCGGCTTCGCCGGCATCGCCGTCCTGGTCGGGGTCTTCCTGATCGTCAACACCTTCTCCATGCTGATCGCCCAGCGCACCCGTGAACTGGGCCTGCTGCGCGCGCTCGGCGCCGACCGGCGGCAGGTGCGCCGGTCCGTGCTCACCGAGGCGGCCCTGCTGGGGCTGGTGGGTTCGACGCTCGGCCTGGCCGCGGGCATCGGGCTCGCGGCGGGCCTGATCGAACTCATGGGCACGTTCGGCATGAACCTGAAGAGCACCGAGATGGTCATCGGGTGGGGGACGCCCGTCGCGGCGTACGTCGTCGGGGTCGGCGTCACGTTCGTTGCGGCGTGCCTGCCCGCCCGCCGGGCCGCCGGCGTCTCCCCGATGGCCGCGCTGGCGGACGCCGAGATCGCGGGCGTGGGACGGCCGTTGCGGGTGAGGGCAGTGGTCGGCCTGGTCGTCGGGGCCCTCGGCGCCGCCGCCCTCGTCGGGTGCGCGACGGCCACACAGACCTCGTCCGCCGCCTCGCTGCTGGGCCTCGGCGTCGTCCTCACACTGATCGCGACGGTCATCGCGGGGCCACTGCTGGTGCGTCCCGTGATCCGGGTCCTCGGCGGGTTCTTCCCCGCCCTCTTCGGCACGGTCGGCCGGATGAGCCAGCGCAACGCGCTGCGCAACCCGCGGCGCACCGGCGCCACCGCCGCCGCCCTGATGGTGGGCCTCGCCCTGGTGGGCGGCATGTCCGTGGCGAGCGCCTCGATGTCCAAGTCGTTCGACGAGCAGATCGACAGGACACTCGGCGCCGACTTCGTGGTGCAGAACTCCAACTTCCTGCCGTTCCCGCAGGAGATCACCGACAAGGTGCGCGACACGGACGGCGTCGGACTCGTCGTGCGGCAGCGGTTCGCGCCGGTCGCGGTACGGCTCCCGGACGGCGAGCGGATCGAGACGACGGCGGCGGGGTACGACCCGCAGGTGGACGAGGTCGCCCGGGTCGCCTACGCCGAGGGCGACACGGACTCCGCGCTCGCCGACGGGAACATCGCGATGGACGCGCAGTTCGCCGCGGACCACGGGGTCCGGCTGGGCAGCACGGTCCCCGTCGAGTTCCAGGCCGGGCGGTCGGCCGAGCTGAAGGTCGGGGCGCTGACGGACCAGGACGCCGCCGACGGCTTCGGCACCGCGGGCGGGCTGTTCTTCGGCTTCGGGACGATCGAGAAGTACGTGCCGGAAGGCCAGGACTCGGCGCTGTACGTGAACGCGTCGCCGGGCACGTCCGCCGCCACGCTGCGCTCCGACCTCGACCGGACCCTCGACCCGTACCCCCAGGTCCAGGTGCGTGACCTGGCCGACTACAAGCAGCTGGTCCACGACCAGATCGCCGTGCTGCTCTACCTGGTGTACGCGCTGCTGGGGCTCGCCATCGTCATCGCGGTGCTGGGCGTGGTCAACACCCTCGCCCTGTCTGTCGTGGAGCGCACCCGCGAGATCGGGCTGCTGCGGGCGATCGGGCTCGGCAGGCGGCAGTTGCGGCGGATGATCCGGCTGGAGTCCGTGGTCATCGCCGTGTTCGGCGCGGTCCTCGGGCTGGCCCTCGGACTCGTGTGGGGTGTCTGCGTGCAGCAGGTCCTCGCGCTCCAGGGGATGGACGCGCTGGCGATCCCGTGGACCACCGTCGTCGCGGTCGTGATCGGTTCGGCCGTGGTCGGCATCGTCGCGGCGCTGCTCCCGGCGCTGCGCGCGTCGCGCATGAACGTACTGGCGGCCATCGCGCACGAGTGAGCGGCGCGGGTACACTCCCGCGTCCATGTGGCCCGCAGGGCGGAGGAGTCGACGGTGCGTCCGTTCCGGTTCGGAGTCAGTCTGATCACCCCCGCGGACACGGGGGCGTGGCGCGCCAAGTGCCGCCGGGCCGAGGAACTCGGATACGACGTGATCCTGGTCCCCGACCATCTCGGCATGCCCGCGCCGTTCCCCGCGCTGGTCGCGGCCGCCGGCGCCACCCGACGGCCCCGCCTGGGCACGTTCGTGCTCAACGCGGGCTTCTGGAACCCCGCTCTGCTGGCCCGCGAGGTCGCCACGACCGACGCGCTCACGGGTGGGCGCCTCGAACTCGGTCTCGGCACCGGATACGTACAGGCGGAGCACGAGACGGCCGGCCTGCCGTTCGGCTCGCCGCGCGAACGGGTCGACCATCTGCTGCGTACCGTCGGCGAGTTGGACCGGCTGCTCGACCCGAGCGGGCTCCCGCCGGGCGGGCCGGCCGCGTCCGGGCGGGCCCCGGAGGAGGCGTCCGCCGGGCCCGGCGAACGGCGGCGGGTACCGCTGCTCGTCGGGGGCAACGGCGACCGGATGCTGAGGCTGGCCGCCGAACGGGCCGACATCGCGGCCTTCACCGCGGTGCGTTCGGTGCCCGGCAGCACGACCGGCCGGCTGGAGCCGCTCACCGCCGGGGAGATCGACGGGCGGATGGCGGCCTACCACCGCTTCGCCACCGCCCGCCCGGAACCCGCCGAACTGAACCTGCTGGTCCAGCTGGTGGCCGTCACGGACGACCCGTCGGCGGCCGTCCGGCCCCTGCTCGCACGCGTGCCGCGGTTCACCGAGGAGCAGATGCGGGAACTGCCGATCGTGCTCGTCGGCACACCGGAGGAGATCCGCGCGCAGGTGCGCGCCGCCCGTGAGCGCTACGGATTCTCGTATCTGACGGTGCTGGAGCCCCACATGGAGGACTTCGGGAAGGTGATCGCCGGGCTCCGCGGCGAGTGACGCCGTCCGGATCGTGGAATGGGCGGTCCCGGCCGGGCCGCCGTGATGGGATGCGGGGCATGAGTGATCTTCGGATACGGGCCGCGGTGCCCGCCGACGTCGACGCCGTCCTCGCCTTCTGGAAGGACGCGGCCGAGGGCACCAGCATCAGCGACGACCGGGACGGGGTGGCGCGCCTCGTCGCCCGCGACCCCGAGGCCCTGATCCTCGCCGAGCGGGAGGGCCGTCTCGTGGGCACGGTCGTCGCGGGCTTCGACGGCTGGCGCTGCCATCTGTACCGGCTCGCCGTGCATCCGCGGCAGCGGCGTCAGGGCATCGGATCGGCCCTGCTGGCCGCGGCGGAGGAACGCTTCGCCGGACTCGGCGGGCGCCGGGGCGACGCGATGGTGCTCCAGCACAACGAGAACGCGCACCATGCCTGGCGCGCGGCGGGGTACACGCCGGAGGAGCAGTGGCGGCGCTGGGTGAAGCCGCTGGTCGAATGAACGAACCCGCAGGACGTCGCCGGACCCCTCCCTCCGCTCGGTGAGGGATCACGTCGTCCCCCAGGAAAGGTGTGACCGTCCGACCATGGGCGAGCCTCCCAGGCGCGGGCGCCACGGCGTCCCGCCGTGTCGACACCGCGCGAATCCCCCGTCCCTGGCCGATCATGGGGCGGTGGTGACCCGATGACAGAAGTGCTCCTCCTCGCCCTGGCGGTCCTGCTGAGTCTCGTCTGCGGCGCCTTCGTCGCGGCCGAGTTCTCCCTGACCACGGTCGAACGCAGCGAGCTGGAACGTGCCGTCGAGCGCGGTGAGGTCGGCGCCTCGGGCGCCCTCAAGGCCGTACGGAACCTCACTTTCCAGCTGTCCGGCGCGCAGCTCGGCATCACCGTCACCAATCTGGTGGTGGGCATGCTCGCGGAGCCGTCCGTCGCCAAGTTGATCGCCGGTCCGCTGGAGGCCGCCGGGGTGCCCCCGTCGGCGTCCTCGTCCGTCGCTCTGATCCTCGGGACGGCCCTGTCGACGCTCTTCCTGATGGTCGTCGGCGAGCTGGTGCCCAAGAACTGGGCGATCTCCTCGCCGCTCGCCGTGGCCAAGCGGGTGGCCACGCCGCAGCGCCTGTTCAGCGCGCTGTTCAGGCCGTTCATCACCCACCTCAACAACACGGCCAACCGGGTCGTCCGCCGCTTCGGCATCGAGCCGGCCGAGGAGCTGGCATCGGCCCGCGGCCCGCAGGAGCTGGTCGCGCTGGCGCGGCACTCCGCGAAGCAGGGCGCCCTGGAGCCGGACACCGCCGAACTCTTCGTACGCACCCTGAACCTCGCCGACCTGACAGCGGAGAACGTGATGACGCCACGCGTCCAGGTCGTCGCCCTGGACGTGAAGGCGACCTGCGAGGACGTCGCGAACGCGACCAGGGCGACGGGGTTGTCCCGCTTCCCCGTGCACAGCGGCACCCTCGACGCGGTGGTCGGCGTCGCGCACATCAAGGACGCCATCACCGTGCCCGCCGCGCAGCGGCCGCGTACGCCCGTGTCGCAGGTGATGCGCGAGCCCCTGCTCGTGCCCGAGTCGCTGACCGTGGACCGGCTCCTGGACCGGCTGTCCGGCAAGCGGACCATGGCCGTGGTGATCGACGAGTACGGCGGCACCGCGGGGGTCGCCACGCTGGAGGACATCGTGGAGGAGGTCGTCGGCGAGGTACGGGACGAGCACGATCCGCACGAGACGCCCGACCTGGCCGCCGCCGGCACGGACGAGGAGGGCCTCGCGCTGTACTCGGCCGACGGGGCCGCGCGCATCGACCGGCTCGCCCGCATCGGACTGCGGGTGCCGGACGGCCCGTACGAGACGCTCGCCGGGCTCGTCGCCACCGAGCTGGGGCGGATTCCCGCCGAGGGGGACACGGTCGAGATCGGCGGGTGGCGGCTGGACGTGGTGGACGCCACGGGCCGCCGGGCCGCACGGGTGCTGGTGCACGCTCCGAACCCCGAGGACGGCACGTCCGCGGGAACCGGCGAGGGGGACGCGCGATGACGGCCGTGCAACTGCTGATCGGTCTCGCGACCCTGGTCGTGAACGCCTTCTTCGTCGGCGCCGAGTTCGCTCTGATCTCCGTGCGCCGCAGCCAGATCGAGCCGTTCGCCGAGGACGGCGACCGCCGGGCGCGCCGGGTGCTGTGGGGTCTGGAGCACGTGTCCGTGCTGCTGGCGGCCGCGCAGCTCGGCATCACCCTGTGCACGCTGGTCCTGGGCGTGGTCGCGGAGCCCGCGATCGCGCACCTCCTGGAGCCCGTCTTCCACGCCGTGGGTGTGCCGACCGGCACGGGCCACGTGATCTCGTTCGTGATCGCGCTCACGCTGGCCACGTATCTGCACATGCTGCTCGGCGAGATGGTGCCGAAGAACGTCGCCCTGGCCGAGCCGGTGCGCACCGCGCTGCTGCTCGGACCGCCGCTCGTCGAGCTGTCCCGGGTGCTGCGGCCGGTGATCTTCACCGTCAACACCTTCGCGAACTGGCTGCTCAGGCTGTTGCGGGTCGAGGTCCGCGACGAGGTGTCCGCGACCTTCTCGGACACCGAGCTGGCCCGGCTCGTCAAGGACTCCAGCGAGGCCGGGCTCATCGACGGCCGGGCGCAGGAGCGCCTGAACGACGCCCTGGAGCTGGGGCGCCGACCCGTGCGGGACGTGGTGCTTCCGCTGGAGGGGGTCGTCTACGCGCGCGTGGGCGTCACGCCCGAGCAGTTGGAGGACCTGTCCGCCGAGTCGGGCTTCTCACGCTTCCCCGTCGTGGACGACGGGCGCCGGATCGTCGGCTATCTGCACGTCAAGGACGCGCTCGACGCCCTGCCGCGCGATGTGCCGTTCCGGGTCGAGGACATGCGGCCGATCGCCCGCGTCCGGGAGGGCACGCCCCTGGACGACGTCCTGACGGCCATGCGCCGCAGCCGTACGCATCTGGCCGCGGTCCTGGGCGGGGACGGCCGGCTGGCGGGGCTGGTGACGATGGAGGACGTACTGAGGGAACTGTTCGGACAACCCGTGTGAGTGCGCGGGGCGCGGTGCCGGGGAGCGCGGTGCCGGGGGCCGCGGTGCCGGGGTGCCGGGGTGAGCGGGGCACGGGTCGGGGTGCCCCCCCCGGGCGTCGCGGGCTGTGCTCCGTAAGCGGGCTTCGGGGCCGGGCTGCGGGCCGGATGTCGGGTTTCGCGGGGCGGGTTTCGCGGGCCGGCAGACCCGTCGCGGGGGCGGCTCGGGACCGGGCTTCGGGGACGGACAGTCGCTTCGCGAGGGCGGGCCGCAGGGGCGGGCTTCGCAGGCGGCGGTCCCCTGGCGGGGCGGGCGGTCACGGCCTGCGGCGTGAGGCGTACGGCTCCGGCGGCCGGGGCGCGGTCCCGGCGCGGGTGGCAGACCGATGGGTATGTTTACGGGATATCATCTCTTCCGCCATGCAGATGAATGCCACCTACACCAGCCTTGTCGCGGTCGGCGACTCCTTCACCGAGGGCATGTCGGACCGACTGCCCGACGGCTCCTACCGGGGCTGGGCCGACCTCCTCGCCGCACGGATGGCCGCGCAGACCCCCGGCTTCCGGTACGCCAACCTCGCAGTGCGCGGCAAGCTCATCGGGCAGATCGTCGCCGAGCAGGTGGACGTCGCCGTGGCGATGCGCCCCGACGTGATCACTCTGGTGGGCGGGCTGAACGACACGCTCCGCCCCAAGTGCGACATGGGGCGGGTGCGCGGGCTCCTGGAGGAGGCCGTGGAACGGCTGGCCCCGGCCTGCGAACGGCTCGTGCTGATGCGCAGCCCCGGCCGCCAGGGCCCTGTCCTCGAACGGTTCAGGCCCCGCATGGAGGAGCTGTTCGCCTGCGTCGACGACCTCGCCGCCCGGCACGGCGCCCTCGTCGTCGACCTCTACGGCGCGCCCTCGCTCGGCGACCCGCGCATGTGGGACGTGGACCGGCTGCACCTGACGGCCGAGGGGCACCGCCGGGTGGCGGAGGCGGTCTGGCAGGCGCTCGGGCACGAGGCGCAGGACGCGGAGTGGCGCACGCCCATGCCGGCGTCCGACCCGCTGGGCTGGGCCGCCCGCCGTGCGGCCGACGCACGGTTCGCCCGGGAGTACCTCCTGCCGTGGATCGGCCGCCGGTTGACCGGCCGCTCGTCGGGCGACGGCCTTCCGGCCAAGCGCCCCGACCTGCTGCCGTACGAGATCCGCGAGGCTCCCAAGCGGTAGGGCCGCGGGCCTGCGGTGCCGACAGCCGGGTGGCTCGCGGTTACGCCGCTGCCGCCGGGCGCCCATCTCTGCCGCCGGGCGCCTTCGCTGCCTTCGGGCGCCTTTCGTCGCCGTCGCGCGGCGCTGGTTGGCGTCCGGGTTCCCCTCGGTCCCGCCGGGTACCTCTTGTAGGTTCCGACGAACGGACCCGTGGCGCCGACCTGCAGGAACCGCCAGTAGAATCCGTACACGTGACTTCTGCGCCTGCAAAGCCCCGTATCCCGAACGTCCTCGCCGGCCGCTACGCCTCGGCCGAGCTCGCCACCCTGTGGTCCCCCGAGGAGAAGGTGAGGCTGGAGCGCCGGCTCTGGCTCGCCGTGCTGCGGGCCCAGAAGGACCTCGGCATCGAGGTGCCCGACGCAGCCCTCGCCGACTACGAGCGTGTCCTCGACCAGGTCGACCTGGCCTCCATCGCCGAGCGCGAGAAGGTCACGCGGCACGACGTGAAGGCGCGCATCGAGGAGTTCAACGACCTCGCCGGTCACGAGCACGTCCACAAGGGCATGACCTCGCGCGACCTCACCGAGAACGTCGAGCAGCTCCAGATCCGCCTCTCCCTGGAGCTGGTCCGCGACCGCGCGGTGGCGGTCCTCGCCCGGCTGGGCAGGCTCGCGGGCGAGTACGGCGAGCTGGTCATGGCCGGCCGCTCGCACAACGTCGCCGCTCAGGCCACCACCCTCGGCAAGCGGTTCGCGACCGGCGCCGACGAACTGCTCGTCGCGTACGCGCGGGTCGAGGAACTGCTCGGCCGCTACCCGCTGCGCGGCATCAAGGGCCCGGTGGGCACCGCCCAGGACATGCTGGACCTGCTGGGCGGGGACGCGGCGAAGCTCGCGGACCTGGAGCACCGCATCGCCGAGCACCTGGGCTTCTCGCAGGCGTTCACCTCGGTGGGCCAGGTCTACCCGCGCTCGCTCGACTACGAGGTCGTGACCGCGCTGGTGCAGGTGGCGGCCGCTCCCTCCTCGCTGGCGAAGACGATCCGGCTGATGGCCGGGCACGAGCTGGTCACCGAGGGCTTCAAGCCGGGCCAGGTCGGCTCGTCCGCGATGCCGCACAAGATGAACACCCGCTCCTGCGAGCGCGTGAACGGCCTGATGGTGATCCTGCGGGGCTACGCGTCGATGACGGGCGAACTGGCCGGCGACCAGTGGAACGAGGGCGACGTGTCCTGCTCGGTGGTGCGCCGGGTCGCGCTGCCGGACGCGTTCTTCGCGCTGGACGGCCTGCTGGAGACGTTCCTGACCGTGCTGGACGAGTTCGGCGCCTTCCCCGCCGTCGTCGCGCGCGAACTCGACCGCTACCTGCCGTTCCTCGCGACGACCAAGGTCCTGATGGGCGCGGTGCGCGCGGGCGTCGGCCGCGAGGTCGCGCACGAGGCCATCAAGGAGAACGCCGTCGCCTCCGCCCTCGCCATGCGCGAGCAGGGCGCCGAGCGCAACGAGCTGCTGGACAAGCTCGCCGCCGACGAGCGCATCCCGCTGGACCGCGCGCAGCTCGACGCGCTGATGGCCGACAAGCTGTCCTTCACGGGCGCCGCCGCCGACCAGGTCGCCTCGGTCGTCGGCCGGGTCGAGGAGATCGCGAAGCGGCACCCGGCGGCCGCGGGCTACACGCCGGGGGCGATTCTCTGACCCGGCTCACGCCCGCCGACTTGGAGGCCGCCCGCGACCGGCTCGTACCGGACGTGGTCGCGGACGGCCTCTCGGTGCTGTTCTGCGGCATCAACCCCGGGCTGATGACGGCGGCCACCGGCCATCACTTCGCCCGTCCCGGCAACCGGTTCTGGCCGGTGCTGCACCTGTCCGGGTTCACCCCGAGGCTCATGAAGCCGTCCGAGCAGGGCGAGTTGCCCTCCCTCGGGCTCGGCATCACCAACGTGGTGGCGCGGGCGACCGCCCGCGCCGACGAGTTGAGCGCCGAGGAGTACCGCGAGGGCGGGCGGCTGCTCGCGGCGAAGGTGAAGCGGCTGCGGCCGCGCTGGCTCGCAGTCGTGGGAGTCACCGCGTACCGGGCGGCGTTCGACGACCGCAAGGCGGTCGTGGGACCGCAGACGCGCACGTTCGGCACCACCCGGGTGTGGGTCCTGCCCAACCCCAGTGGCCTCAACGCGCATTGGACGGTACACAGCATGGCGGAGGAGTACGGGCGGCTGCGGGACGCGACCGCCTGAAACCCCGCACCGACCGCGCCCGCCGCGACCCCGGCAACCGCTGCGACTGCTGCGATCCCGGCAACACCGCTGCGACTGCTGCCGACTGCCGCGACCGGCGGTCAGGGCGGGTCGACGACCGTGACGACGGCGAGGAGCTGGAACGGCAGTTCCTCGCCCCACTGGGAGACCCCGAGGGCCACCCAGCGGTCACGGGCCCCCTCCTTCCACAGGTGCACGTCCGGCACATGGGAGGCGAGGTCGTCCCAGGGCGGCGGTATGTCCTCGCCGCCCAGGGCCCGGCCGAGGGCGCCCGCGAGGCTGAAGACCTGCGGTCTGCCCCAGCGGCCGGCCAGCAGCTCGGAGAGTCCGTCCCTGTCGTACTCGTACTGCGCGGCGGTCTCCTCGCGCCGGGTGCCGTCGTCCTCCCAGAAGTCGTCGCTCGTCGCCAACTCGGCGATGTGGAAGCCGGGCCCCGATGTGCCGACGTCGGACCTGCCGTGCTCCGCGGGGAAGTCCCGCGAGCACAGCAGCTCGATCGTGCCCAGGTGCTTGGCCGTGGTCATGCGCTCCAGTAAAGCGCCCAGCACTGACAGTTGGCCCCGTGCGGGGCGCCTCCCGGCCACTCCTCGCACGGCCCGGCCGCGGGCGCGGTCCGGCACATCACGCGGTCCCGCCGCGCATGTGTACCGGCACCTCACGCCGTCCGGCGGCGCACGCGGTGCCGTACCTCACGCGTCCCGGCGGCGCACGCTCCACGCACCCGCGGCCAGCGCGGCCGCCGCCCACACCGCCGTCACGGCGAGCCCGGTCCACGGGCCGAGCGCGCCGTCCGACGTCGAGTGCAGCACCACCTGACCCGCCTTGTCCGGCAGGTAGTCGGCGGCTGTACCGGACACTCCCCCGATGACGAACGAGACGACGAGCAGGAACGGGACGAGGATGCTCAGCGTCATGACACCGCTGCGCAGCAGCGCGGTGAGTCCGGCCGCGAACAGGGCCATCAGGGCCATGTAGACCCCGCACCCGACGACACCCCGCAGCCCTTCGCCCCAGTTCGGCCCACCCGCCCGGGAGCCGGGCACGGCCCACCCCACGGCCAGGCTCGCGCACCCCGCGAGGAGTCCCGCGGCCAGGGCGGACGCGCCGACGGCCAGCGCCTTGGCCGCGAACCACCGGCCCCTGTGCGGTACGGCGGACAGTGAGAGCCGCAGGGCGCCGCCCCGGAACTCCGCGGACACCGCCTGCGCGCCGAACGTGACCGCCGCGATCTGTCCGAGGACCACGCCGAAGAGCGACGCGAACAGGGGGTCGGAGTCCGCGCCCGCCGACTCGTCGAGTCCGGCGAGCGCGGTGAAGGCGGCGGTGACGAGGACGACTGCGGCCGGCCCGGCGGCGAGCGACGGCAGGGTACGGATCTTGAGCCACTCCGAGTGGAGTGCGGGTGCGAACGGCATGGTCAGGCCTCCTGCGCGCGGGACGGGGACATGGCGGTGAACTCCGCCTCCGCGGCGGTCAGATCGAGGTAGGCCTGCTCCAGGGTGCGTTCCTCCGCGGCGAGTTCGAGGACCGTGACGCCCGCTCCGGAGGCGAGCCGGCCGATGTCGTCCACGCGCGCGTGGCGCACGGTCCACCGGTCCCCCGCGCCCTCGCCCTCCTCCGCCACGGACTCGTACCCGTGCCGCGCGAGGAGGTCGCGCAGGGCCGCGCCGTCCGGGGTGCGCACGCGTACCCGGGGCTCCGCGCGCGCGTGGACGAACTCCCGCACGGGTGTGTCGGCGAGCAGCCGGCCGCGGCCGAGGACGACCAGGTGGTCGGCGAACGACGCGGTCTCGTTCATCAGGTGGCTGGAGACGAGCACCGTGCGGCCCTCGCGGGCGAGCCGGCGCAGCAGTTCCCGGATCCAGACGATGCCCTCGGGGTCGAGGCCGTTCGACGGTTCGTCGAGGAGCACCACCCGGGGGTCGCCGAGGAGCGCGGCCGCGATGCCCAGGCGCTGGCGCATGCCCAGGGAGTACGTCCTGACGCGGTTCCGGGACACGGCGGCGAGACCCGCCTCCTCCAGCACCTCGTCCACCCGGCGCCCGGGGATGCGGTGGGTGGCGGCGAGCACGCGCAGATGGTCCCGGGCGGTCCGCGATCCGTGCGCGGCCCCGGTGTCGAGGAGGGCGCCCACCTCGCGGAGCGGCTCGTCGAGGGCGGCACAGGGCCGGCCCCCGATCGTGGCGGTGCCGGACGTGGGCCGGTCCAGGCCGAGCACGAGCCGCATGGTCGTGGACTTCCCGGCGCCGTTGGGGCCGAGGAATCCGGTGACGCGGCCCGGCCGGACGCTGAAGGTCAGCCGGTCCACGGCGCGCCTGCCGCCGTACTCCTTGGTCAGGTCTCGGACGTCGATGCTGGTCATGGGTCCAGCGTGGCCGCGGCGGCCCGGCCGCCGCCTCCCCCGCCGGTGGGGGCCGCCTCCCCCGGCCGGGGGAGGCCCGTTGTCAGTGGCCGCTGGCACGATGGCGCCATGGCCCGATTCCTGCGCCCGCTGCTGTCGGGGACGACGTACAAGCGCTGGCTGCATCTGTGGGTGCCGATGCTCTTCGTCAGCGTGTGGCTCTACATCGACCCGTCGAAACCGTGGGTGCCCGCGGTGCTGCTGATCCCGCTCGGGCTGATACCGGCCGTGCGGCGGGGCGAGGGCGTACAGGCGCGCCTGATGCTGGTGCCGGACGGGCGGGCGGAGGAGCAGGCGTTCTCGGTGGCCCCTTCGGCCGGCTGGCGCGACCGCTGGCGGACCGTGCTGTGGCTGGAGGCACGGGTCCTGCTGGGGTGGGTGGCGTGCGGTGTCACGGTCTGGCTGCCCGTGATCGCCGTCGATCTCGTGGGCGCGGCCTTCGGCCACCCGTCGGCCGGTGACCCCGTGGTGGCGCTCCTGGAGCCGCACTGGAGCTGTGCCCTGCTCGTCCCGCTGCCCCTGCTCGCCCTGTACGGGTCGGTGGTGGGGCTGGGTGAGCTGGTCACGGCGCTCGCCCGCGCGCTCCTCGGGCCGTCCTCCGGGGAGCGGCTCGCCGCCCTGGAGGAGCGCACCGAGCAGCTTCTGGAGCGCAATCGCATCGCCCGCGAGCTCCACGACTCCATAGGCCACGCGCTGACCGTCGCGGTCGTGCAGGCCGGTGCGGCGCGGGCTGCGGGCGACCCCGCCTTCACCGACCGCGCCCTGACGGCGATCGAGGACACGGGTCGAGCCGCCCTGGAGGACCTGGAGCGGGTGTTGGGCGTCCTGCGCGAGGCGGAGCGTCCCGCGAGCAGCCGTCCGACGCTGGTCGACGCCGACGTGCTGCTGGAGTCGGCGCGGACCTCGGGGGCCAAGGTGGACGCGGAGGTGACGGGTCCGCTGGAGACCGTGCCGGGGCCGGTGTCCCGGGAGGGGTACCGCATCCTCCAGGAGTCGCTGACCAATGTGCTGCGGCACGCGGGAGCGGTGCCGGTCCGGGTCCGCATCGCTGTCGACGGCCCGGCGCTGGTGCTGGAGGTGCGCAATCCGCTGCCCGCGGGCGGGACGGGGCCGGCCCGGGGCAGCGGCCTGCGGGGCATACGGGAGCGGGCCGCACTGCTCGGCGGGCGGGCGCGGACGGGTCCGGACGAGGGTGACTGGCAGGTGCACGCGGAGCTGCCGGTTCGCTGATCTACGCTGGCCGGGTGCCGGTCACCGTTCTGCTCGTCGACGACGAGCCACTCGTCCGCGCCGGCCTGCGTGCCGTGCTGGACGCCCAGCCCGACATCGAGGTGGTCGGGGAGGCCGCCGACGGCGCCGCGGTGATCCCCCTGGTCCGCCGGCTGCGGCCCGACGTGGTCGCGATGGACGTCCGTATGCCGCTGATGGACGGTATAGAGGCGACGCGCGCGGTCCTGCGGAGCGTGGACCGGCCGCCGAAGATCGTCGTCGTGACGACGTTCGAGAACGACGAGTACGTGTACGAGGCGCTGCGTGCGGGTGCCGACGGGTTTCTGCTGAAGCGTGCCCGGCCGGCCGAGATCGTGAACGCCGTGCGGCTGGTCGCCGAGGGCGAGTCGCTGCTGTTCCCCGCTTCGGTGCGGCAGTTGGCGGCCGCGTACGGGGAGGACCGGGGCAATCGTGAGGCCCGGTCGGTCATGGACCGGGCGGCCCTGACGGAGCGCGAGGCGGAGGTGCTGCGGCTGATGACCCGCGGCCTGTCGAACGCGGAGATCGCCGCACGGCTGCTCGTGGGGACCGAGACGGTGAAGTCGCACGTCAGCGCCGTACTCGCCAAGTTGGGGGCGCGCGACCGCACACAGGCGGTGATCACGGCCTACGAGTCGGGGTTCGTGGCACCCGGCTGACGGGGCTCCGCGGACGACGAGGTGGTCCCCGCACTCGCCGGGGCCCGCCGCGCCGAGTACGATCCGGCCAACCGACACGCGCACGAGCTGGGAGGACGGACGTTGGGGCAGTTGACCGGCGGGGATCCCTCCCTGCTGCGGAGGATCAACTCCGCGGTGGTGCTGCACGCGCTGCGGGCCACGGACTTCGCGACACTCACCGAGATCACCCGGGTGACCGGACTGTCCCGGCCGACCGTCGAGGGCGTGGTCGAAGGGCTCATCGAGGGCGGGCTCGTCGTCGAGACGGCCGCCGAGGAGGGCGCCGCACGCCGTCAGGGGCGTCCCGCGCGCCGGTTCCGGTTCCGCGCGGAGGCGGGCCACCTGCTGGGCCTGGAGATCGGACCGCACCGGGTGGCCGTGCTGCTCGCGGATCTCGACGGCCGGGTGCTCGGCACGCTCGCCAAGGACGTCTGCGAGACGGCCTCGGCCGACGAGCGGCTGGACCGGCTGCGCACGGCCGTCGCCGAACTGCTGCGCCGGGGCGGCGTCTCGCGCGGTTCGCTGCGTGCCGTGGGTGTGGGCACGCCCGGGATCGTCGAGGCGGACGGCACGGTTCGGCTCGGCACCGCGCTGCCCGAGTGGACGGGCCTGCCGCTGGGCGAACGGCTGCGGCGCTCCTTCAAGTGCCCGGTGCTCGTGGAGAACGACGCCAACGCGGCGGCGGTCGCGGAGCACTGGAAGGGCGCGGCGACCGAGACCGACGACATGGTGTTCGTGATGGCCGGGCTGAGCCCGGGGGCCGGCTCCCTGATCGGCGGACGCCTGCACCGGGGCTACGGAGGCGCGGCCGGCGAGATCGGCGCGCTGCACCTGCTCGGTCGCGGCGCGACGCCCGAGACCCTGCTGTCCACCACCGACGAACCGCTGCACCCGCTCGACGAGCAGGCGGTGGCGAAGGTCTTCACCCACGCGCGCGCGGGCGACGAACGGGCCCTGGCCGCCGTCGACCGCTTCATCCAGCGGCTCGTGCACGACGTGGCCGCGCTGGTCCTGGCCCTGGACCCCGAACTCGTCGTGATCGGCGGCTGGGCCGCCGGCATCGACGGCGTACTGGAGCCGCTGCGCAGGGAGTTGGCGCGCTACTGCCTGCGGCCGCCCCGGGTGGCCCTGTCGCTGCTGGGCGAGGCGGCGGTGGCGACGGGCGCGCTGCGGCTGGCCTTGGACCATGTGGAGGAGCAGCTCTTCGCCGTGGAGGGCACGGTCACGGCACGCCGCTGACGGCTGCACGCCAGAACGCGCCGCGTCCCCGGGGGTCCGGGGCACGGCGCGTTCGGGGCGTTCGGTGCGGGCCGTTCAGGAGGCCCGGCGTTCCTGGTCGTGGTGGATCTCCACGCCGCCGGAGTCCCCGAAGGTCAGCCGGCAGGTGTCGGCCCGGTAGGTGGCCACGGAGACGGCCGCCGTGCGGCCCTCGGCGAAGAACCGGGTCGTGACGACGAGCACGGGAGCGCCCGGGAGCCGGTCGAGTTCCTTGGCGTCGTCCGCGCGGGCCGATCCCAGTTCCACGGCGCCGTCCTGGCCCTCCAGGTCGAGGCGCTGGAGTTCACGGACCACGGCACGCGCGCGTGCGGCTCCCGAGGGCGCGTCGATGCCCGACAGGTCCGGTACGGACGAGGCGGGGATGTAGAGCAGTTCGGCGGCGACCGGCTGGCCGTGGGTCACGCGGGAGCGGCGCACGATGTGGACCGGCTCGTCGGCCCCGGTCTCCAGCGCCTGGGCCACAGCGGTCGGCGGGACCGCCGTGGCGCAGTCGACGGGCTGCCAGGCGTCCCCGGCCGTACCGGGCCAGGTGTGCTGCTCCGCGCCGACGGCCACGCCCATGCGCGGGGGCGCGACGGTCGTGCCGACGCCGCGGCGCCGCTGGAGCCGGCCTTCGAGTTCGAGCTGTTCCAGGGCCTGGCGGAGCGTGGCCCGCGCGACGCCGAACCGGGCCGCGAGATCGCGCTCGTTCGGCAGGATCTCGCCCACCGAGAACTCGGAGTCGAGTGCTTCGCTGAGCACGGTCCTGAGATGCCAGTACTTGGGCTCCGGCACCGAATCCAACTGCGTGGTCCCCACCCTGTCCTCCGCAATCGCCGTGACCCGGCGGCTTTTAACGCCCTTGTTTATTAAAGGTTCCTGCACTAACCCTGCGACCATAGGGCCGCCCTCACCCTTGGTCAAGACCAATCCTCGATCCGTTGCGGCGCCCGCGGGCGCGCCGCCGCAGAGCGTTCACGCGACGTTCGCGGCGGGCCGCGCACGCGACATGACGGCGAAACCCCCGCCTACGGGCGGGGGCTCGAATTCCGCTTACGGTCCGCTCCGGACGCCTGCGGGCACGGCATCGGTCCGGACCGATGCCGGCGGGATGCCGTCGTCGGGGTCACCCCCGTACGCCGGACGGGGAGCACGGGCCGCCGGCCCGCCCCTCGCACCCCGGACCGGGGCGCGGGCGTCGTGGGGCGCGGGCGTCATGGGGCGCGGGCGTCATGGGGCGTGGGCGTCATGGGCGCGTCATGGGGCGCAAGGCCGCCAAGGCGCGCCGTACAACCGCCGGGACGGGCCGCCCGGCGGCCCGGCGGCCCGGCGTTCGGGCGCAGTGGCCGTACGGGCGCGGGGAGGGAGCCGGAAGGGAGCCGGCGGCGGCCCGGAAGTGGCGCTGGGCCGCCAGGACTTCGGGGCCGCGCCACCCGGGCGGGCCTATCGGTCGGCCGCGAGGGAGACCAGCTTGTCGGGGTTGCGGACGATGTAGACGCACTGGACGCGGCCCTCGGCCACGTCCAACTGGAAGACGCTGTCGGGCCTGCCGCCGGAGAGCACCAGCAGGGCGGGCCCGCCGTTGATCTCCATGAAGCGCAACGACATGTCCGAGAGGCCCTTCCCGGCGACCGCGAGGAGGAACCGCGCGACCTTGTCGGCCGATTCGACGGCCCGCAGCGGCGCCTGCGCGCGGCCCCCGCTGTCGCCCACCAGGCGGGCGTCCGGGGCCAGCAGGGACATCAGCCCCTCCAGGTCGCCCTCGACGGCCGCGGCGATGAACCGCTCGGTGAGGTCGCGCTGTTGGGCCGGGTCGACCTCGTACCGCGGCCGCTTCTCGGCGACGTGGCGGCGGGCCCGCGCGGCGAGCTGGCGCACCCCGGACTCGGTCCGGTCCAGGGTGGCGGCGATGTCCGCGTACGGATGCCCGAATGCCTCCCTGAGCACGAACACCGCGCGTTCCAGGGGCGACAGGGACTCCAGGACGACGAGCACGGCCATCGAGACGGAGTCGGCGAGCACCACGCGCTCCGCGACGTCCGGGACCGTGCCGGCCAGGTCGGTGGCGCAGGGCTCGGGCAGCCACGGGCCCACGTACGCCTCGTTGCGGGAGCGGATGCGGTCCAGCCGGTCGATGGCGAGTCTCGTCGTGACGCGCACCAGATAGGCGCGCGGGGAGCGGATGTCGGAACGGTCCGCCCCGGACCACCGCAGCCACGCCTCCTGGACCACGTCCTCCGCGTCGGCCACCCGGCCGAGCATGCGGTAGGCGACGCCCATCAGTACGGGCCGGTGCTCGACGAAGACCTCGGTCACGGTTTCGGTAGACACGACACCATCCCAACCCGGCGGGAGGGTCCGTGTCCAGGAGGTATCGGGCCCGGGACGCACGCGGTCAGGACGGGCCGCGCGGCCCTCCGAGGTTGGCCCGGCCAGGGGCTACCGGCGAGTAGTAATTGCTGACAAGCTGTCTATGAGTCAGCCGCAACCAGACGAGGAGCAGTTCCATGGCCGCGACGGTCTCCCTCAGCGTCACCTCCCCGCACGGCCCGCGCACCGTCGACGTCGCGTACACGCGCGTGGGCAGCGGCGAACCGCTTCTGCTGCTGCACGGGATAGGCCATCACCGGCAGGCGTGGGACCCGGTCGTCGGCCTGCTGGCGGCGGAACGCGAGGTGATCGCGGTGGACCTGCCCGGTTTCGGCGAGTCGCCCGCGCTCCCCGACGGCCTCGCCCACGACCTGCCGACGATCACCGCCGCCCTGGGCGCGCTGTGCACGGCCCTGGACGTCGAACGGCCGCACGTGGCGGGCAACTCCCTCGGCGGACTGCTCGCCCTCGAACTGGGCCGCGAGAAGCTCGTACGGTCCGTCACCGCACTGTCGCCGGCCGGCTTCTGGACGCCTGCCGAGCGCCGGTACGCCTTCGGGATGCTGCTGGCGATGCGGCGGGCTGCTCGGATGATGCCGGTGCCGGTGGTCGAGCGGCTGTCCCGGTCGGCGGCCGGACGTGCCGTTCTGACCAGCAGCATCTACGCGCGCCCGGCCCGCCGTTCACCCGAGGCGGTCGTCGCCGAGACCCTCGCGCTCGCCAACGCCCAGGGGTTCGTCTCGACCCTCAGGGCCGGCGGCTCGGTGCGGTTCACGGACGACGTCCAGGGGCTGCCCGTCACCATCGCCTGGGGCGCCCGCGACCGGTTGCTGCTGCGTCGGCAGGGCGTCCGGGCCAAGTACGTCATCCCCCGGGCTCGGCTGGTGCGGCTGCCGGGTTGCGGGCACGTCCCGATGAACGACGATCCGGCGCTGGTCGCACGGGTGATCCTCGACGGCAGCCGCTGAGCGTCCCGCGCGCCGCGCCGACGCCCTCGATCCGAGGGCCACTCCGCCACCCACCAGGACACTGCCCGCGACCTGCGCCGCGCCGTACGACCCCGTTCCCACGAGCGGGGCCGTGCAGGCCGCGGCGACCGGGATGAGGCCGGAGAAGAGTGTCGCGCGCTCCGCGCCGATGCGCTGCACGCCCATGTACCAGCAGACGAAGCCGATCACCGTGACGACCGCCGCCTGCCACAGCAGCGCGGCGGCCTCGGTGGGGTCGGGCGTCCGCAGCCAGGACCGGCCGTCGAGCAGCAGGCCCGCCACCGCCGACTCGGCCGCGGCGAGCCCGCAGACCGTCGCGGACAGCAGTCGCGGACCGAGCGGTCGCAGCACGGGCACGGCGAGCACCGCGAAGCCGACCTCGCCGGCCGCCGCGCACAGGGAGAAGGCGATTCCGGTGCCGTCCGTACGGCCCCATCCCTGGACCACGAACGCCCCGGCGGCCACGAGCAGCGCGCCGTTGAGCACGGCCCGCCGCGGCCGGCGGCCCTCCAGCAGCGGGACGAGCACGGCGACGACCACCGGCGCGCAGCCGACGAAGACTCCGGGCACGGCCGGTTCGGCGGAGTGTTCGGCGGCGATCACCGCGAGGTTGAAGCCGACCATGCCGACGGCGGCGAGCAGCGAGAGGCGCACCCACTGACCCCGCCCCAGCGTGCGCAGCGGGGCGGCGCCACCGCGGCCGACCAGGGGCAGCAGCAGGACGCAGGCCAGGGCGTAGCGCAGGAACTGGCCGCCCGCGTACGGGTAGTGGCCCAGCACGCTGTTCGCCGTGAAGGAGCCTCCGACGAGGACGCAGGCGAGGGCGGACAGCAGCATGCCGCGCGTGGTGGTGTTCATGGACGTGACGCTATGGACCACGGCGGTCCGGTTTAAGGTCCACTTCCATGACGTCATCGGGGACCAATCCGGGTGTGCCGGGACAGGCGTCGCGGGCCGCCGCCTGGGAGCTGCTCCTGCCGGCCGTCGCGGCGCCCGCACGCGCGCGTGGCCGTTCCCTCCGGGCGGCCCTGCGCGACGCGGTCCGCTCGGGGCTGCTCGCGCCCGGCACCCGGCTGCCGCCCAGCCGTGAACTCGCCGCCGATCTGGGGGTGTCCCGCGGACTGGTCACGGAGGCGTACGAACAGCTCACGGCGGAGGGCTATCTGCGCAGCGGGCGGGGTGCCGGGACCTGGGTGGGCGAGGCCGTACGGGCCGCCCGCCCCCCGGTGCGCGACCTCGCGCCCCGCTCCCCCGGTGCCCGCGCCGACTTCGTGCCCGGTACGCCGGACCTGGCGCTGTTCCCGCGGGCCGCGTGGTCGGCGGCGCAGCGCGGGGTGCTCGCCGAGCTGCCGCACCACATGCTCGGCTACCCGGACCCGAGGGGCCTGCCCCGGCTGCGTACGGCCCTCGCGGAGCTGCTGGCCAGGCGGCGCGGCGTGGTCGCGGACCCGGAGCGGATCGTGGTGGTCTCCGGGGTGGCCCAGGCGACCACGCTGCTCGGATTCGTGCTCCACGCGCGCGGGGTGCGTGCCGTGGGGGTGGAGGACCCGGGGAGCCCCGAGCACGGAGCCCTGTACACGGCCGCGGGCCTGGACGCGGTCCCGCTCCCGCTGGACGACGAGGGGCTGGCCGTCGGACGGCTCAGGGCTTCGGGTGTGCGGGCCGTGGTGACGACTCCGGCCCACCAGTTCCCCACCGGCATCGCCTACTCCGCGCGGCGCCGCACCGAACTCCTGGACTGGGCCCGTTCCGTGGACGGACTCGTGGTCGAGGACGACTACGACGGGGACTTCCGCTACGACCGGGCACCGGTGGGCGCCCTCCAGGGGCTCGATCCGGAACACGTCGCGTACACGGGGTCCGTCAGCAAGTCCCTGGCCCCCGGACTGCGGCTGGGCTGGCTGCTGGCGCCCGCCTCGCTCACGGAGGAGGTCGTCGAGCGCAAGCGCACGATGGACCTCGGCAATCCCGTGGTCGACCAGGCGCTGCTGGCACGGTTCGTGGAACGCGGCGACTACGACCGCCAACTGCGCCGCTGCCAGCGGGCGTACCGGGAGCGGCGCGACACGCTGGTCGCGGCCCTGACCGAGCACTTCCCCGGCAGCGAGGTCACGGGTGTCGCCGCCGGACTGCACGCGATCGCCGAACTGCCCGGCCACCACGGTCCGCCGCACCGCTTCCTGGAGCGGGCGGCCGCGGCGGGCGTCGCGCTGCGCGTGCTCACGGACTACACGAGGAGTCCGCCGCCCGACGACGCGGTGCGCCTGGTGCTGGGCTACGCGCACGTCCCGCCCGCCCGCATCCGGGAGGGCGTACGGGTGTTGGCGGAGGCGACGCGGCTGGATCGAGACGGTCGGGACGGCGTCCGGGGGCGGTCGTGACGGGGTAGGCGGGCGGGTGGAGAGCGGCCCGTAGGCGGTCGGAAAGCGCTGACTGCGGAGGCGGTCGACACGCCGTCCGGAGGCGGTCGACACGCCGTCCGGGGTCGGCCGGCACGTCGTCCGGGGTCGGCCGGCACGTCGTCCGGGGTCGGCTGGCACGGGCGCCGTCGGCGCCTCGTCGGGGAGCGCTCCGGCCCCCGCCCGGGCACGTTCGGCCCGGGGCCGCTCGGTCCCGGGGCCGCTCGGTCCCAGGGCGACCGGCAGGGGCCGGCCGGCCGGTGCGCCGCAAGGCCGGTGCCGCGCGCCGGTTCCCTTGCCGCCGCGGTCAGTTGTTCACTTGTGGTTTGCGTGTGCGCTGCGGCGCACCAGTAGTTGTGGCCGTGCACATTGGTCCGACCCGTCCCAGGAGGCGATCCATGTCACACCGTCCCCCGAGCCCGTTCCCGGACCGCCGCGGCGTGCTGCGCGGCTCGCTCGCCGCGTCGGCGGCGCTCGCACTGCCCTCCGCCGCCGGCGTGGCGCCGGCACTCGCCCTGACCGGCCGACCACGGGCTCCGTGGGGCGTCCAGGCCGGGGACGTCACCACGCACTCGGGCCTCGTGTGGGTACGTTCCGACCGGCCGGCCCGCATGGTGGTGGAGACGTCCGCGACGGAGTCGTTCCGCAACGCCCGCAGATGGCGCGGTCCGCTGCTGGGCCCCGGCACCGACTTCACCGGCACGGTTCCGGTCCGCGGCCTGCCGTCGGGCGAGCAGATCCACTACCGGGTGACGTTGGCCGACCCGGACGACCCCCGTCGCTCCGGCGAGCCCGTGTCCGGCACCTTCCGGACCGCTCCCGGCAAGCGGCGCCAGGGCGTCCGCTTCCTCTGGTCGGCCGACATCGTGGGACAGGGCTGGGGCATCAACCCGGACCTCGGCGGGCTCTTCGCCTACGAGGAGATGCGCCGCCTGGACCCGGACTTCTTCCTCTGCAGCGGCGACACCATCTACGCGGACGGGCCGCTCTCCCCGACCGTGACACTGCCCGACGGGCGTGTCTGGCGGAACGTGACCACCGAGGAGAAGTCCAAGGTCGCCGAGACCCTCGCCGAGTTCCGCGGCGCCTTCCGGTACCCGCTGCTCGACGAGAACGTACGCCGCTTCAACGCCCAGGTCCCGACGATCACCCAGTGGGACGACCACGAGGTCGTCAACAACTGGTACCCGGGCGAGATCCTGACCGACGCCCGCTACACGGAGAAGAACGTCGACACGCTCGCCGCCCGCGCGCTCAAGGCGTTCAGCGAGTACGTCCCGGTCTCCACCCTGCCCTCCACCGGCGACGGGGGCAGGGTGCACCGCGTCGTGCGCCACGGTCCGCTGCTGGACGTCTTCGTACTCGACATGCGCACGTTCCGGGACGCCAACTCGCCCGGCCGGCAGCCCGACGCCACCGACGGAATCCTGGGCCCGGAGCAGTTGGCCTGGCTGAAACGCGAACTGGCGCGCTCGCGCGCGGTGTGGAAGGTGATCGCCTCCGACATGCCGCTCGGGCTGGTCGTGCGGGACGGCGCGACGGACATCGAGGCCGTCGCGCAGGGGGACCCCGGCGCGCCGCTGGGCCGCGAGCTACAGATCGCGGAGCTGCTGCGCTTCGTCAAGCACCGCCGGATCACCGGCACGGTGTGGCTCACGGCGGACGTGCACTACACCTCGGCGCAGCACTACGACCCGTCGCGGGCGGCGTTCAAGGACTTCGCGCCCTTCTGGGAGTTCGTCTCCGGACCGCTCGCCGCGGGCGGCTTCCCGGCGAACGCGCTCGACGGCACCTTCGGCCCGGACCGCGTCTTCCTCAAGGCGCCGACCAGGTCGAACGTCTCCCCGATGGAGTCGCCGCAGTACTTCGGCGAGGTGGACATCGACGGTGACAGCGGCGAGTTGACGGTCCGTCTGCGGGCGACGGGCGGTGCGGTGCTGTTCACGAAGGTGCTGCAGCCGGGGCGCGTGGGGCAGTAGTCCCGTACCCTCGGAGCTCGGATTTCGTGCCGAGCAGTCCCCCGCGCCCGGAGTCCCCGCCGCGTACCGGTGTCATCCTCCGGTACGCGGCGCATCGGCCTCCACCGGACCGCCGGTGTGCCGCTCCCGGGTTGCACCGCTGCCGCGTCTTCGACGCCCTGTTCTCGACCCCCCATGCCCCGTGTGCGGTCGCGCACCCGCCACCGAGCGGCGCCCGGCACTGAGCGGCACGGTGCTGACGAGCCGTCAGAGCCGTGCAGGCCGATCCTGTCGACCGGCCGTCAGTCGAGCACGGCCACACCGCCCGGACCGCGCCCCCGGGCTGCGCATCCACGCGGCCGGAATCCTCGTTTTCGCAGGTCGGAGCGATTGTCAGTGGTCGCGCCTACGGTTTTTCCATGACGCGATCCTTGCAGGCCGTGGCCTACACCCGATCCTCCGCGCTGGAGTCCTCAGCAGGCGTACGGCGCCTGGGGCTGGAGACCTCGCGCGGCGCGACGCCCCGCGGTGTCGAGGACCACCCGCGCTTCTTCACGGGCTTCCTGACCTCGCCCCAGGTGGCCTCGGCGGGGCTCCTCGCGGTCGCCGACGTGGCGGTCGCCCGGTACCACCAGCAGCAGTTGCGGGCGTCCCTGGACCCCGTGGTGACGGGCAACGGCGACCGGCTGCGCTTCGAGTCCTTCTCCGGCTGTGGCGGGGTGTACGCCCGCCTCGACGTCCTGGAGTCCGGGCTGGACGGCGGCGAGGTGGGCCACGGCACGACGAACGTCGACGTCAACAACCCCTTGCGGGAAGCGCTGTCGAGGATCGGCTCGGACGATCCGCTGCACCTTCGGGTCGGCCCCGACGAGATGGCCGTGACAACGCTGGACGGGCCGGTCGTGGAGAAGAGGGTGCCGCTGCCCGACCGGTGGCTGCGCGGCTTCGCCGAGGCCCAGGTGATATCGGCCGGTTTCGACCTGCGGGCCGAACTGACCGCGGTCGAGGCCGTGCGCTTCCTGCGCTCGCTGCCGCGTTCCGGCGGGCGCGGCGCCCAGTGGGTGGTCCCTGCGGGCGGCGGTCTGCGTCCCACGACCCGGCCGGTGCCCGGAGCCGTGTGCCTGCCCGGCCCGGAGCGGCTGATCGCGCTCCAGCGGGTGCTGCGCCGCGCGACCGCCCTGCGGGTGTACGGGCCCCGGGTCGAGGGAGCCGCCGCGACGGCGTCCGCCTGGGAGGTCGCGCTGCCCGGCATGCGGCTCACGCTCACCCTCTCGCCCGAGGCCTCACGCGGGTTCTCCGGTGAGGGCGGCGTCCTCGACGCACTGTCCTCGGACGCGGCGGCCGAGGACGCGGAGCTGGTCTCCGTGCTCCTGGCCTGGGAACCCCGGATCGACGTGGAGGACCTCTCCGCCGCGTCGGGGCTGCCCGCCGACCGGGTGCGCGCCGCGCTGGTCCGCCTCGGCACCTCGGGCCGCGTGGGCTACGACACGGCTGAGGCCGCCTACTTCCACCGCGAACTGCCGTACGACGCCGACCGCGTGGAGAGGCACAACCCGCGTCTGCGGGCCGCCCGGGCCCTGCTCGCGGCGGACTCCGTGGCGCTGGACGGGGCGCTCGGCACGGTGACCGCGGAGGACGGGCACGTCCACCGGGTGCGGGACGACGCGGGGAGGCTGAGCTGCAGCTGCCTGTGGTGGGCCAGGTACCGGGGAGGGCGGGGACCGTGCAAGCACGCGCTGGCGGTGCGGATGGCCAAGCGGGAAGCGGTCGCGGGACGGACGAAGGTACTGGTCGACGGGGGTGCGCGATGAGCGGGACGACGATGACGAGTGAGGCGGCGGTGTCCGCACCGCCGTTGGGCGACGCGCTGCTCAAGGCAGTGCGGGCGGGCCGGACGGCCGAGGTCGTGGGACTCCTCGACGGTATGACGGACGCCGAACGGCGCGCCTGCCTGCCCGCGTTGAAGGAGCTCCGCAAGGAGCTGCGGCCGGCCCGCTGGGACTCCGCGTCCCGCAGGGCGCACCCGACGCTCCACGCGGCCGGGGCGGCGTGCCACACCGGCGCGGCGGGCACGGCGGACTGGCTCACCGGCGCCGACATGCGCTGGGCCCAGGCGTCCCCGGCGGTGCTGCTCCATGTGCTGGGCGACCGGGAGCGGGCCTGGCTCGGCGATGTGGCGCACCGGCTGGCGGAGCGCCCGGACAGCGCCCAGGTGCCCTACGAGCTGATGTCCGGCCTGGTCCGGCTGTCGGGCTGCCCCTTGCCGACGACGGAGACGTACGTCTTCGGCTGGGTCCAGTGGATCTGCGGCACACGCCGCCGCGGTGACACCGTCGCCCAGCGGCTGCGCCAGGACCCGCACACGGCGGAGCTGGTCACCGCCTCCTTCGGGACCACCGGGATCGGCGGCCGACTGGACTGGATGTTCGGCAGCGGCGCTCAGGACTGGGTCGACGCGCTCACGCAGCTCACCCGCGAGGGCACCCTCGACCGGCAGGAGCTGCTCGACTCCTGTGCGGCGGCACTGCTGCGCGGCGGCCCCCCGGCCGACTGCCGGGTGTTCCTGCGATTGCTGAAGGGCCTCGAACCGACCAGGGCCGAGGAACTGGAGCACGTCGCGACCTGGATGGCGCTCGCCTCCGACGCCGTGTCCACGGTGGCCTCCCACGCCCAGTCGGTGCTCGGGTCCCTCGCACTGGACGGCGGCCTGACAGCCCGGCAGCTCGCCGAGATGTCGGACGCTGTGCTGTTCCGCGCGGAGCGGAGACTGGTCCGGTCCCAACTCGTCCTCCTCGGGAAGGCTCTGCGCCGCGACCGGTCCAGCGCGGCCGAGCTGTTGCCCGCCGTGGCCCGGGCCTTCGGCCACGAGGACACGGACGTGCAGGAGCGCGCGCTGAAGCTGGTCGAGCGGCACATCGGCTCGGTGACCGCGGAGGTGCGGGCCGAGGTGGCCGCCTCGGCGGACCTGCTGAGCGCGGGGCTGCGCGCGCGGGCCGAGGGACCGCTCGGGCTGGAGGAGGCAGGGACGGCCCCGGAGCCCTACCGGGAGATGCTGCCGCCTGCTCCCGAGCCGCAACGCCTGGCCACCGCCCCCGAGTCGGCGGCCGAAGTTGCCGAGGAGGTCGCGGCCCTGCTGGCGTCCGGCGGTGACGTGGCCGCGTTCGAACGCACCCTGGACGGCCTGGTGCGGCACTCGTACCGGGACAGGGCGGCGCTCGTCGAGGCCCTGCGGCCCGCGGTCGCCCGGCGCTGGTGGTTCGACATCGACAGCCGGTACACGGCGGTGGACGGCTACTTCGGCGCCGCGCCCCACGGACTGGAGGTCGTACTCGCCGCACTGTTCGGGCAGGTGCGCGTGGAGGCGCTGCGCAAGGCCGTCCAGCACCCGCCGACGACGGAGTCCTGTGCACACAGCGGGCCGGCCCGGGCCTTCAACGCCCGGCTCTGGGAAGCGGCCCACCGGGCGGTGACGGAACCGCAGCCGCTCCTGCTGGCCACGCCCACCTGGGCGTCGGGCGTACTGGAACCGGACGAACTGGTTTCCCGGCTCGACGAGTACCGGCGGCTGGGCGCGCGGCCCGGCGAGGCGGATCTGGCTCAGGCGCTCCTGCGGGTCCGGCGCGACGACCGGGCTGCCGCGGACGCCGCCGCCGCACGGGCCGCGGCCCTCGGCACACCGGAGGGGGACCGGCTGGCCCGCTGGCTGGCGACCGCAAGTCCCTCCCTTCCCTCGGTGAGACGGCATGTCTCGGGGAACCGGGTACTGCTCGAACCCGCCGGAGCCGACGAGTCGGCCGGCACGGGATGGTTCCCGGATGAGCTGCCGCCGGAGTTCCGGCTGCTCGGCCTGCCCGTCGACGTCTCCACACAGCGCAGGTACTGCAGCCACTACTGGGAGCAGTCCGACCAGCAGTACTGGCTGGCCGTGCTGCCCGGGCAGCGCGAGTTGGTGGCGGGGAGGCTGCTGAACGACCTCTCCGCGCTCGCGACGGACGACATACGGGGCGACGCCGCCCTGCTGCCGAGAATGGCCGAGGCGGAGGGCGAGGCGGGCGGGGCCGTGCACCTGGGGCTTGCCTACGGCCTGGGTGCCCGCCATCCCGAGGACCGCCTCGGCGCGGTCGACGCACTGTTGGTCCTGGCCGCCCGGGGGCAGTTGGACGCCTTCCGGCTCGGCGCGGACCTCGGGGAACTGGTCCGATGCGGCGCGGTCAAGCCCCTGCGGCTCGCCGAGTCCGTGCGGACCGCGGCGGCGACCGGCGCGTACGCCACGGTCTGGGCCGTGGTCAGGACCGCGCTGCCCCCGCTGTTCGAGCGCCTCGACGCGGACGGCGCCACCGCGCCGCCCCACGGGCTGGGGGAACTGGTGGCCGTGGCCGCCGACTGCGCCGAACGGACGGGGGTACGCGGCGAGTTGCCCCATCTGTCGCGGGCGGTGGACCGGCGGGGCACGTCCCGACTCGTGACTCAGGCCCGTCGCCTGCGGACCACTCTGGACCGGGACGAGGCGGCCTAGGGGAGTCGACGGGGCGTAGGGATTCGGTGCGGCGGGCCTGCCGACCAGGTCAGCGCGGCCGACGTTCACTTCACGCCAAGGTTTACTACAAAACACAACAAACGGGGCAGATATACACTTAACCGATCAGTCACAAAGCGTTCGTGATCACGCAACACGAATCCTTCACAGTGACTGTATGACTCCAGACATGTCTGATGTGACGCGTGCGAAAAACGGCCGGCCGGTCCGCCACCGGCGCCGGGACCTCCTCCAACTGGCCGCGCTCTTCACCGCGGTGGCGGTCGCCGACAGTGTGGCCGACCTGATCGGGCACGGGCCCGACGGCGCCGCCCGGCTCATGATCCCGGCGACCGTGCTGGCCGCCACGGCGGGCTTCCACACCTGGTGGGCACGCCGCCACGGCCACGGCCACGCCCCGCCGACGAGTGATACCGGCCCCCGGCCGACCGCGACCGCGCGGCAGGCCGGGGCGTCCGAGGAGCGGCAGGACGCACCGGAGTCCGTCACCGACGCGACGGTGCTGTGGCGGATGCGGACCACCGTCCGGGACGAGCCGGGATCACTGGCGGCGCTGTGCGCGGCGCTGGCCGGGCAGCGGGTCGACATCCTGAGCCTCCAGACACACCCGCTGGCGGAGGGCACGGTGGACGAGTTCCTGCTGCGCGCTCCCGCCCGGGTCGCCGCCTCCGACGTCACCGTCGCGGTGTCCGGGGCGGGCGGCACCGGCACCTGGATCGAGCGGGCCGACACGCACGACCTGGTGGACGCGCCCACCCGCGTACTGGGCCTTGCGACGCGCACTGCCCTGGACGCGGCCGAACTTCCGCTGGCGCTGCGGCAGTTGCTGGGCCGGTGCACCATCCGGTCGCTGCCCGCCGGTTCGGGCCGCGACGGCCGTGCGGACGAGGGCGCGCCCGTGGAGGGGGTGCTCGACGGCACGGTGATGCGGCTGCGGGCGCCCGAGGGCGGAGTGATCACGGTGGAGCGGCCGTATCTGCCGTTCACACCCACCGAGTTCGCCAGGGCGCGGGCGCTGGTCGAGCTGGACGCCCGGCTCGGTCCGCGTGTTCCGCACAGCCAGGACGTACTGACGCTGTCCCAGGGCAACGACATCACCGTGCGCCGCGCCGACATCGGTGACGTCGCCGCCGCGAAGGCGATGCACGAGCGGTGCTCGTCGCGCACGTTGAACATGCGCTACCACGGGCCCGTGCTGGACGCCGACAAGTACCTCAACCACCTGCTCAGCCCCCGCTTCGGCCGCACGCTCGCCGTGCAGACGGCCTCGGGACGCCTCGTCGGCCTCGGACACCTCCTGTGGGACGGCGACGAGACCGAGATCGCGCTGCTCGTGGAGGACTCCTGGCAGCGGCGCGGCATCGGCGCCGAACTGCTCGGCCGGCTGGTGGCGATGGCCGTCGAGGCGGGCTGCGACAGCGTGTACGCCGTGACGCAGGCCTCCAACACCGGCATGGTGGCCGCGATGCGCGGCCTCGACCTCCCCCTCGACTACCAGATCGAGGAGGGCACCCTGGTCATCACGGCCCGCCTGGCCGCGACCCCCGTGGACTCGCGGCTCCCGTACGACGAGGCCGAGGCGCACGGTCCCGAGCACCAGCACCAGCACTCCCTGCGGGACTGAGAAAGCGGGGCGGGCCGCCCTTCCGGTCATGGTGATGGGCCCGGCGCGATCGCCGGGCCCATCACCATGGGATCGGGTCCGGGACACGGGTTCGGGGCCAGCGGCTGGGGGCCGGGTCCGGGGACACAGGTTCGGGGCCGCGGGTTCGGGGCCGCGGCGGGGG
>NZ_BMWD01000013.1:0-78956 GCF_014651055.1 Streptomyces fructofermentans | reverse complement strand
ACCCACGCCGCGGTCCCGGACCCGCACCGCATCCGGCACCATGACCCGGACGGCCACGGCAACCGCCACGGCAGCCCGCGCCGGTGGCTGTACCGGTGGCTGTACCGGTGGCCGTACCGGTCCCGCTCACCACGGGCCCGGACAGCACGGGCGGGTCGCACACCGGCACACCCCCGTGGCCCCGGCGCCCACACCCGCCCGTACTTGCACGCCCGCCCTCAGCGAGCACCCCCGCGGGCGGCCACCGCCCCCGGCGCCGCCCGCCTACCGCCTACCGCCTACCGTCGCCCGCCTACCGCCTACCGCTCCGCGACGGCCTCGCGAGAGACCTCGCCGGACACGGCCGCGTGCCCCGCCTCCAGGGCCTGGTCGAGGTCGGCCCAGAGGTCGTCCACGTCCTCCAGGCCGACCGACAGCCGCAGCAGCCGGTCGCCGACGCCACTCCCCCGGCGGTCGTCGGCGTCCACGATGCGGTGGCTGATCGACGCGGGATGCTGGATCAAGGTGTCGACGCTGCCGAGACTCACCGCCGGCGTGACGAGGCGGACGGCCGCGATCACCGCGTGCGGATCGCCCTCGACCTCGAAGGCGACCATCGCGCCGCCGATGCGGGGATAGTGCACGCGGGCCACGCGGGGGTCGGCGGCGAGCCGATCGACCAGCTCGGCGGCGTTCGCGGAGGCTGCGCGCACCCGTACGGGCAGCGTCGACAGCCCGCGCAGCAGCAGGTAGCCGGCGAGCGGGTGCAGCACACCGCCCGTGGCGAACCGGACCTGCCGCAGCCGTCCCGCGAACTCCTCGTCGCAGGCGACGACACCCGCCATCACGTCGCCGTGCCCGCCCAGGTACTTGGTGGCGCTGTGCAGCACGAGCCGCGCGCCCTGCTCCGCGGGGCGCTGCAGCACCGGTGTGGCGAAGGTGTTGTCGACCAGCAGCGGGACGCTCCCGCAGGCGTGCGCCACGGCCCGCAGGTCGATCTCCGCGAGAGTCGGGTTGGCGGGCGACTCGACCAGCACCAGTCCGGTGTCCGGCCGCAGGGCCGCCTCGATGCCCGCCGGGTCCACCCAGGTCACCTCGGACCCGAGCAGCCCCGCGGTCAGCAGGTGGTCGCTGCATCCGTACAGCGGCCGCACGGCCACGACGTGGCGCAGGCCCATGGAGTTCCGTACGAGCAGGACGGCGCTGAGCGCGGCCATGCCGCTGGCGAAGGCGACCGCGCTCTCGGTGCCCTCCAGCCGCGCGAGGGCCGTCTCGAAACGGGAGACGGTCGGGTTCCCGAGCCGGGCGTAGACGGGCGGCCCGTCCGGTTCGGCCCCGTCCGTGGCGAAGGCGTCGATGCGGGCGGCCTCGCCCCGGCTGTCGTACGACGGGTAGGTCGTGGACAGGTCGATCGGCGGGGCGTGCAGGCCCTGGCCGGCGAGGTCGTCCCGCCCGGCGTGTACGGCCTCGGTGGCCAGAGCCCTCGGCGCGCCGCCGCGGAGCCCCGCGACCCGGCCGGTTCCGTCTGCGTGGTCACGCTTCATCGCGTGCACATCAAAGCTGCCGAAATCCATGGCCACAGCCTGAACACCGAGCGGGGCGTTGGCGGAGAATCCCGTGTTACGTTCGGCCCATGGCCGAATCCGTCGTACTGGACCCGGTGGACCTCCGTCTTCTGCGGTTGCTGCAGAACGACGCCCGGACCACCTACCGAGACCTCGCGGCCCAGATCGGGGTCGCGCCCTCCACGTGTCTCGACCGGGTGACCCGGCTGCGCAGGTCCGGGGTGATCCTCGGGCATCAGCTGCGGCTCGATCCGGCCAAGCTGGGGCGCGGTCTGGAGGCCCTGCTGTCCGTGCAGGTCCGGCCGCACCGGCGGGAGCTGGTCGGACCGTTCGTGGAGCGGATCAGGGCGATGCCCGAATCGCGCACGGTGTTCCACCTCACGGGCCCGGACGACTACCTCGTGCACGTCGCGGTCGCGGACATGGCGGACCTCCAGCGCCTCGTCCTCGACGAGTTCACCGCGCACCGCGAGGTGGCGCGCGTCGAGACCCGCCTGATCTTCCAGCAGTGGGACTGCGGCCCCCTGCTGCCGCCCGGCCCCCGCTCGGGTGCGGCGGCGGGAGCGGGCCCGGTCGCGGGGCACGGTCCGGCAGCGGGCGCGGGTCCGGCCACCGGCCCGGGCGCGGCGGAATCCGGCTGACGCGCACGACCTCCCCGTATGAGGATGGCCGCATGTCAGAGACGAAGAACGTGCTGCCCCGCGAGGTCGCCGACGCCTATGTCGACGAGCTCATCGCCCTCGACCCGATCACCGGCACGTATCTCGGCGTGAAGGAGTGTTCGAGCAAGCTGCCCGACACCTCGCCCGCCGGTCAGGAAGCACTCGCACGGCTGGCGCGGGCGACCCTCGCGCGGCTCGACGAGGCGGAGCGTCTGCCGGGCGCGGACAGCGACATCGAGCGCCGGTGCGGACGCCTGCTGCGCGAGCGGCTCACCGCCGAACTCGCCGTGCACGACGCCGACGAGGGCCTGCGGGCCGTCGGCAACATGCACACGGCGGCTCACGCCGTGCGCGAGGTGTTCACCGTGACCCCCACGGAGACGGACGAGGACTGGGCCGCGATCGCCGAGCGGCTGCGGGCGGTGCCCGCGGCGTTCGAGGGCTACCGCGCCTCGCTCTCCCTGGGCCTGGAGCGCAAGCTCCACGCGGGCCCGCGCCCCACCGCGACGTTCGTCGAGCAGCTCACCGAGTGGTCGGACACGGACGGTTCGGGCCGAGGCTGGTTCGAGGACTTCGTGTCGACCGGACCCGACGCGCTGCGCGCCGGACTCGACGAGGCGGCCCGGGCGGCGACCGCCGCGGTCACCGGGCTGCGCGACTGGATGCGCGACGTGTACGCGCCCGCGATCGAGGGCGGTCCCGACACCGTGGGGCGTGAGCGGTACGCGCGCTGGTCCCGCTATTTCAACGGGACGGACCTCGACCTGGACGAGGCGTACGCCTACGGCTGGTCCGAGTACCACCGGCTGCTCGCCGAGATGCGCGAGGAGGCCGAGAAGGTCCTCCCGGGCGCCGGGACCCCGTGGGTGGCACTCGCCCACCTCGACGAGCACGGCCGGCACATCGAGGGGGTCGACGAGGTCCGCGCATGGCTCCAGGGCCTGATGGACCGGGCCATCGAGGAGTTGGACGGCACCCACTTCGAACTCGCCGAGCGGGTACGGAAGGTGGAGTCGCGGATCGCCCCGCCCGGCAGCGCGGCGGCCCCCTACTACACACCGCCCTCGGAGGACTTCTCACGCCCCGGGTGCACATGGCTGCCGACCATGGGACTCACGCGCTTCCCGGTGTACGACCTCGTGTCGACCTGGTACCACGAGGGCGTGCCCGGGCACCACCTCCAGCTCGCGCAGTGGGCGCACGTCGCGGAGAACCTCTCCCGCTACCAGGCGACCATCGGCGGTGTCAGCGCGAACTGCGAGGGCTGGGCGCTGTACGCGGAGCGCCTGATGGACGAGCTCGGCTACCTCAAGGACGCGGAGGAGCGCCTCGGCTACCTGGACGCCCAGATGATGCGCGCGGCCCGCGTCATCGTCGACATCGGCATGCATCTGGAGCTGGAGATCCCCGCGGACTCGCCCTTCCACCCGGGCGGGCGGTGGACCCCGGAGCTGGCGCAGGAGTTCTTCGGCGCCCACAGCAGCCGCCCGGCGGACTTCGTGGAGAGCGAGCTGACCCGCTACCTCTCGATCCCCGGCCAGGCCATCGGCTACAAGCTCGGCGAGCGCGCCTGGCTGCTGGGCCGCGAGAACGCCCGCCGCCGGCACGGCGACGCCTTCGACGCGAAGGCCTGGCACATGGCGGCGCTGTCGCAGGGTTCGCTGGGGCTGGACGACCTGGTGGACGAGCTGTCGAAGCTCTGACCCTTCCGGTCCGCTCGACCGCGCCCGCGTACGGGCGGTCGAGCGGGTCAGGGTCCCAGATGCCTGAGCTGTACGAGTCCGGTCCAGGCGCCGGGCCCCGGTTCGGTACGGGCCGCGCGGACCGCGTACCGGCCCGGGCGCAGGTCGATCCGCAGATGGCCCGTCTTCGCCGACTGGTCCCCGGGCCACGCGGCGTCGAACAGCACCACCGGCCCGGGGACCCGCCACTCCAGCTCGCGCGCCCACACCGCGGTGGTCAGGGCGGCCGCGACCCCGGCCGGCACCGCTCGCCCGGACGCCCCGGACACCCCGGACACCCCGGACGGCGAGCGTACGAAGGTGCCGTGCTCCGGCAGGTAGGTGGTCGCGGCGGGATCGTCGCCGAGTACGAGAGCGGTCAGGTTCCCCACGGGCAGCAGGCCGATGAGGCCGTCCACCTCGAACGCCCGGTCGTGGTCGCAGGCCAGTTCGTCGCCGCGGGCGCCCGACCAGAACGGCAGCACCACGTCCGGTATCGCTATGAGCGGTCCGCCGCCCGACTCGACCCACTCGGTCGAACGGGGGCGCGTGTATCTGGCCATGCGCAGAAAATACACGCCGGGACGACACGGAATTGACGATTCCTTTGCCTTCGGCGCAGGTGATACGCGACTGAGTCCTGCCGGGGTCAGCAGCCGCAGTCCTCCGCCCCCACGGGTGCCGTCAACGGGTCGGCCTGGCGCACCGCGTGGCCCTCCCAGGTCTCGAACTCGAAGCCCTCACGCACCCAGTACTCGAATCCGCCGAGCATCTCCTTGACCTGGAAGCCCAGTTGGGCGAGCGCGAGAGCGGCACGGGTGGCGCCGTCGCAGCCCGGACCCCAGCAGTAGGTGACGACCGGCACGGCCTTGTCGAGAAGCCGCTCCGCCTGCTCGGCGACGAGCGCGGTCGGCAGGTGGACCGCGCCGGGCACATGGCCCTGGTCCCAGGACTCGGTCGAGCGCGAGTCGACCACGACGAACCCCGGGAACCCGGGAAGGCCGGATTCCCGTGCCTGGGCCAGCGCGGCGGCGACGTCCGAGACGTCGGCGTGGAAGGCGAGGCTCGCGCCGAAGTGGGCGGCGGCCTCGGCGGGCGAGGCGGGCGGCACGCGCAGCACGGGGTTCACGGCCTCGACGCCGGGCTCACCGCCACCGGTCCGGACCCCGGCACCGTCGGTCGCACCGGCACCGGCACCGGCCCCGTCGGTCGTCGTCGTATCGCCCCCGGTCCCGGCCCCGGCTCCGGCGGAAGCCGTGACGTCGAGAGTTCCGGCGGGCGTCGTGCGGCCGGCAGTGGTCATCGTGTTGCCTTCCCTCCAGGTTCCGCCCTGTCGGCACCCTGCCGGCGCCGAGCCGATGCCCCGTGGGCATCGGGGCCGGTGACTCCCCCGCACCGGCCGTGCGGAACTCCATGACCGGAAATCTACGGCCGCCGAACCCCGCCCTGAAGTGACGATCCCCGGTCTCGTACTTGATCGGCCGGGGAATCCCCTGCTATTTCTCGTCCATGACCGCGTATTCCCCGGACGCCACGGATTGGCGCATCCTCGACGTCCTCCAACGGGAGGGCAGGGCGAGCTTCGCCGAGCTGGCCCGTGCCGTCTCCATGTCCCCGAGCGCCGTCACCGAGCGGGTGCGCCGCCTGGAGGAGGCGGGCGTCATCCGCGGCTACGCGGCCGTCGTGGACCCGGAGAGCCTCGGGCTGCCGATCCTCGCGTTCGTGCGCCTGCGCTACCCGAGCGGCAACTACAAGCCGTTCCACGACCTGGTGGGCACGACTCCGGAGATCCTGGAGGCGCACCACGTCACGGGGGACGACTGCTTCGTCATCAAGGTCGCGGCCCGCTCGATGCGCCACCTGGAGGAGGTGTCGGGGAAGATCAGCACACTGGGCTCGGTGACGACGAGCGTGGTGTACTCGTCGCCGCTGCCGCGCCGCCCGCTCGGCCTCTGAGACCCCGGCCCGCCCCCCGCTCGGCCTCTGAGACCCCGGCCCGCTCCCGTCCCTCGTCCCCTCACGGCGCCTCCCGCGCCCTCTCGCCACGCCACCGCTCGTTGCGAGTTGTCCGGCGGTGGGAGCAAGTGGCCTCAGTCGCCGCTCCGTTGGCGGACGATCGACCCCGACCGGCCCTTCACGACCTCCAGTTGGGCGTGGATGCGGCGCCGCAGGTCGGCGACATGGCTGACGATGCCGACGCTGCGGTCGCGCTCCCGCAGCGAGTCGAGGACGTCGAGCACCTCGTCGAGGGTCTGGTCGTCGAGACTGCCGAACCCCTCGTCGATGAAGAGCGTGTCCAGACGCACTCCCCCGGCCTCGTCGGTCACCACGTCCGCGAGTCCCAGGGCCAGTGCGAGGGAGGCGAAGAACGTCTCGCCGCCCGAGAGGGTCGCCGTGTCCCGCTCGCGCCCGGTCCAGGCGTCCACGACGTGCAGGCCGAGGCCGCTGCGGCCGCGCCCCGCCCGGTCGTCGGAGTGGACGAGGGTGTAGCGCCCCGAGGACATCCGCTGCAGGCGCGCGGTCGCCGCGGCGGCGACCTGCTCCAGGCGGGCTGCGAGGACGTACGACTCCAGGCGCATCCTGCGTTCGTTGTCCGCGGACGTGCCCGCCGTGAGCGTGGCGAGCCGCGCCACCCGGTCGTACTCCTCGCGCAGCGGTCCGAGTCGCCGGACCGCCGCCGAGGCCCGCAGCGACAGCCGGTCGAGTTCGGCGCAGCGGCGGGCGGCGGCGTCGCGGGCGGAGGCCGTGTCGCGCACCCGCCGGACGGCGGCCACGGCGGCCTGCTCCGCCGCCGCGAGGTCGACCGCGGGCCGCCCGGCCGCGGCGGCGGTGTCCGGCTCGGCCAGCACGGAGCGGACCGCCGCCTCCTCCTGCTGCCGGGCGTCGAGGCGGCGCTGGAGCGCGCGGTGGGCGTCGTCGTCGAGGAGAGCGGCCGCCGCGGCGGCCGGTGTGTCGAACCCGGCGCGGAACGCCGCGTCGGCGAGGCGGGCGTCGGCGTCCTTGAGCCGCCGGGCGGTGTCGTCCGCCACGCGCGCCGCGTCTGCGGCCTCGCCGAGCAGCGCGGCCTGCCGCTCCAGTTGGGCGGCGCGCGCGGACACGCTGGCCGCCGCGCCGCGCGCCTGCGTCAACTCGTCCTCCAGCGAGGCTCGTTCACGGTCGAGCGCGTCCCGTGCCGAGGCTCTTGAGGCGACCCGCCGGGCGGCCTCCTGCTGGGCGGCGAGCCGCCGGTCGTGCTCGCGCTCGGCCCGGTCCAGGGCTTCGCGCGCCGCGTGCAGGCCCGAGGCGGCGTCCCGTGCCGCGGAGTACCGGCGCTCCAGCTCCGCGAACTGCTCCGCGAGGAGTTCCGTGGGGGTGTCGCCCGCCTCGGCCGTCGCCGCGGCCAGTGCCTCCCTGGAGACGCCCAGGCGGCGCTCCGCCTCGGCGCGCCGCTCGTCGGCCCGCCGGTGGGCGGCCAGTGCCGCCTCCTCCGCCTGCCGGTCCACGTGTCCTTCGACCTTGCGCGCGGGCGCCGGGTGCTCGGTGGCGCCGCAGACGGCGCAGGCCTGTCCGTCGACGAGTCCCGCGGCCAGTTCCGCGGCGATGCCCTTGAGGCGCAGTTCCTTGAGGTCCAGCCAGTGGGCCTGGGCGTCCACTGCGGCCTCCCGCGCGGTGAGCACGAGGGCGTGGGCGTCGTCGGTGTCCCTGGCCAACCGGTCGCGCAGGCGGGCGGCGGCGAGACGTGCCTGCGCGGGTTCGCGCCGGACGGCGAGCTGTTCGGCGTGGGTGTTCGCCTCCTGGGCCGTCTCGATCCGGGTCCTCAGGTCCGCCCGGTTCGCCTCCCATCCGGAGAGCCAGCCGTCGGCCTCGTGCAGGACGTCCTCGTCGGCGCGCTCCTGCCGGTCCAGGGCGTCGCGCTCGGCGGCGGCGTCCGTCAGCCGGCGCTCGGCGCGACGGGCGGACTCCAGGCCGCCCAGTTCCTCCGCGGCCCTGCGCGCTGCCGTCGCGAGTCCGCTCGCGCCGGAGTCGGCGAACTCCTCGGGCAGCCGGGCGCGCGTGCGGGTCTCGGCGTCGGTGGCCCTGCGGTGCTCGGCCTCCGTGGTGTCCCGGACGTCGAGCGCGGGTCCCACCGCTTCGGCCTTGCGGCCGCGCTCCATGCGGGTCCGGACCTCGTCGTGGTCCGCGGAGCTCTCCTCCAGCCGCGCGGCGCGCTCGGTGGCCTCGGCGTGCCTGCGCTGGAGCCTCGCCACGTCGCGCACGTCGTCGAGTGCGCGGTCCGCGGCGGCCTGGGCCGATTCGGCGGCCTGCTGGGCGCAGTGCGCGACCGTGTGCCGCTCGCGGGCGGTGCCGCGCGCGACGGCCGCCCATTCCAGGACGGAGCCGGCGAGGCCGGGGTCGCCCGGGTCCAGGCCGGGGAGCGGCAGCTCGACGATTTCGCCGGCGGCCTGCTGCATGCGGTGGGCGTCGGCCAGGAGTTCCGTGTCGCCCGCCCGCACCCGGGTCTCGGCGGCGCGCCTCAGCTCGGCCAGCCGCTGTTCGACGGCGGCGAAGCGGCGGGTGTCGAAGAGTCGGCCGAGGAGCTTCCCGCGGGCCTCGGCGTCGGCGCGCAGGAAGCGCGCGAAGTCGCCCTGCGGCAGCAGGACGACCTGGCAGAACTGCTCCCTGCTCATGCCGAGGAGCTGGGTGACCTCCTCGCCGATCTCCTGGTGGGAGCGGCTGAGGTCCTTCCAGGAGCCCGCGGGCGCGTCGTACTCGCGCAAGTGGCTCTGGGCCTTCTCCGTGGTGGTGCCCGTGCCGCGCTTCTTGGCGCGCTCCCAGGGCGGCTGCCGGGTGACTTCCAGGCGGCGTCCGGCGACGCTGAGTTCGAGGGCCACCTCGGTGCGGACCCCGGCCGCCGCGTGGTCGCTGCGCAGGGAGCCTCCCTGGCGGGCGCCGGGGACGGAGCCGTACAGCGCGAAGCAGACGGCGTCGAGGACGGAGGTCTTGCCCGCGCCCGTGGGGCCGTGCAGCAGGAAGAGCCCGGCGGCCGAGAGGTCGTCGAAGTCGACCTCCTGGGTTCCGCCGAACGGCCCGAAGGCGGTGATGCGCAGTCTGTGCAGCCTCATCGGGCTCCCTCGGTGTGCGGGGTGCTCGCCTTCACCGGGCGACCTCGCGGACGGTGTCGTCGGCCCGGACGGCGTCGAACGCGTCCTGGAGCACGGTCCGTTCGCCCGGGTCGGGTCCGGCTCCGCGGACGTGCGCCACGAAGTCCTCCGCGATCTGCCGGTCGCTGCGGCCCGCCAGCCGCCTGGCGTAGGACACCTCGGGGTCGTCGGGGGCGCGCTCGGGTTCGAAGACGAGGCTGAGGGTGTGCGGGAAGCGCTCGGTGAGCCGTGCCATGGGCTCCGCGGGGCGTACGGGGTCGGTGAGGGTGGCCTCGACCCAGGCCTCCTCGTGGCGGACGAGCCCGGGGTCGGCGAGCAGGTCGTCCAGGCGTCCCCTGATGCGGCCGAGCGGGCGCGGCACCGGGCAGTCGACGCGCTCCGCCTCGACGGTGCCGTCCGCCCCGAGGTCGACGAGCCACATGGTCTTGCGGTGGTCCGTCTCGGAGAAGGAGTACGGCAGGGGGGAGCCCGAGTAGCGGACGCGGGGGTTGATGGCCTGGCTGCCGTGGAGGTGTCCGAGCGCGGCGTAGTCGACGCCGTCGAAGACTCCCGCAGGGACGGCGGCGACCCCGCCGACGGTGATGTCCCGCTCGCTGTCACTGGGCTCGCCGCCGGTCACGAAGGCATGGGCGAGGACGACGGACCGGGTGCCGGGCGGGCGGGTGGCGAGGTCGGCGCGGACCCGGTCCATGGCGGCGGCGAGCACGGCCTCGTGGCCGGTCCTCTCCACCGCGAACTCGTCCTTGACGAGTGCCGGTTCCAGATAGGGCAGGCCGTAGAAGGCGACCTCGCCGAAGTCGTCCCGCAGGACCACCGGTGTGCCGCACGCCGAGGGCTCGGTGCGCAGATGGATGCCGGCGCGGTCGATGAGGCCGGCTCCGACGCCGAGGCGGCGCGCCGAGTCGTGGTTCCCGGAGATCATCACCGTCGGCACCCCGAGTCCGGCCAGGCGGTGCAGGGCGTCGTCGAACAGCTCGACCGCCGCGAGCGGGGGCACCGCCCGGTCGTACACGTCGCCCGACACGACCACGGCGTCCACGTCGCGCTCGCGCACGGTCGCGGTGAGGTGGCCGATGAACTCGGCCTGGGCCCCGAGCATGTTCACCCGGTGGAACGCCCGGCCGAGATGCCAGTCGGAAGTGTGCAGCAGCCTCATGGTTCCCGAGACTATCGGCCGGGTCGGACAGCACGGGCGGCTACTCCCGTATCGGCCCGTTATGCGTCCCCGTACGCCTCTCCGCCCAGTTCGAACCCGGCTGTCCCCGCCGTCACGTCGGCCAGCCATGCCCGGAAGGCGTCCACGTCGGCGTCCGGGAGGCCGACCTCGATGGTGACGGCCTCCGCGTAGCGCACGTCACGGACCTCGCGGCCGGTGGCCCGCAGGTCGTTCTGGACCTTGCCCGCCCGCTGGTGGTCGACGGTCACCGTGGCCAGCCTGAAGCGCCGGCGGGTGCGGGTGCCGACGGTGTCCAGGGCCTCGCCCACCGCTCCGCCGTAGGCCCTGATGAGTCCGCCCGCGCCGAGCTTGACCCCGCCGTAGTAGCGGGTGACGACGGCGACGACGTACCGCATGTCGCGCCGGAGCAGCATCTGCAGCATCGGGACGCCCGCGGTGCCGCCGGGTTCGCCGTCGTCGCTCGCCCGCTGCACACCCGCGTCGGCTCCGACGACGTACGCGAAGCAGTTGTGCGTCGCGTCCGCGTGCTCCCTGCGGACGGCGGCGACGAAGTCCTGGGCCTCCCGCTCGGTTGCCGCCGGTGCCAGCGAGCACAGGAAGCGGGAGCGGTTGACCTCGGTCTCGTGCACGCCTGCGCGGGCCACCGTGCGGTACTCGTCCTGCATCCGGCCAGCGTATGCGCTGCACGCGCGTGCAGGACCGGCCGGGCGGCACGCGGGCGTACGGGCCGGGCGGCGGGCACGCGCAGGGGTGTGGCGGCACGCGCGCGTGGGCGTGGGCGTGGGCGTGCGCGCACGGCCGGCGGGACGTCCCGGGTCAGCGTCCGCGGCCGGGCCCGCCCTTCTTCCGGCCCCGGGGGACGATCATGTCGGTGAGCAGCGCGGCGCCGGGCGCGAGGGCCCGCCACCCGCTGCCGTGCCAGGCGAGGACGGCGATCGCCGAAGTGGGGAACTTGGTCCGCACGTCGTCGAGCGAGTCGTCCAGGCTGTCCCCGGCCAGGGTGAGCACCAGGTCCTCCAGGCCGGGGTTGTGCCCGATCAGCAGCACGGTCCGCGCCTCGTCGGGAGCCTCCCGCAGCACGTCGAGCAGTTCCCGCACGTCCGCCGCGTACAGCCGCGCGTCGTGGCGTACCGGCGGCGGTGTGCCGAACTGCTCCGCCGCCAGTTCCCAGGTCTGCCGGGCACGGACGGCGGTGGAGCAGAGCGCGAGGTCGGGCAGGCAGTCGGAGTCGGCGAGCGCACGTCCCGCGGCGGGGGCGTCGCGGCGGCCGCGTGGCGCGAGCGGCCGCTCGTGGTCCGCGACGAGGTCGGGCCAGGCGGACTTGGCGTGCCGCAGGACGACCAGGCGGCGCAACGGGCCCGCTCCGGCGCGCGCGATCACCCGGGGACCCCGCGCCCGATGTCACGGGTGAGTTCCAGCCCGAGGAGCCGGTCGGCGTAGGCGTACGTCTCGAACCGGGCGCCGTCGGGCACCGTCCCGGAGGTCTCCACCCTGCGCAGCACGGCGAGGACCGCGGGCACGTCCAGGTCGTTCTCCCAGGCGCCGCGCAGTTGCCCGCGCACGGGGTCGGGGATGGGGCCCGACGGCCTGGTCGCCCAGCCGGCGACGGCTCCCCGCCAGTGCCGCAGGGTCCGGCCCGCCTCCGCGAGTCCGCCGGTCGACAGCCGCAGGGGTTCAGCGCGGGGCCGGGCGAGCAGGGCGAGGCGCAGCGCGGTGGCGTCGGCGTCGTCCAGCACGCCTGGACCGGCTTCGACGCCGGCGACCCCGACGCGCAGACCGGGCGGCACCCGCCCGCCGGGCCCGAGCACGTGCAGCACCTGCGCTTCGCCGAGGCCCGCTCCGCCGTACCGTTCCTCCTCGAAGGGCCGCACGCCCAGATCCGCGGCCCGGCTCCTCAGCTCCGCGGTCTCCGACGGCCCGTTCAGCACGGTCCAGACGGGCGTCCCGCCGATCTCCAGGGCTCGTACGAGGACGTCGGCGACCAGCAGCACCCGCAGCCCGGTGGCGTCGGGGTGCGGCACATGCGCCTCGACGCGGGTCAGGCCCCGTCGGGCGGGAGTGGCGTCGGCGGGTTCGCCTGTTCGGGCGTCGGTGATACGCAGCACGGGCCGAGCGTAGGCGCGGGAGGGGCCGGGTGCGGGGAGGCGGACGTCATTGCCGGGCACGGGTCCGCGCCGCGCGCCGCCCCCGGTCCGCACCCCACTCCGCCCGCCGGGGCCGCACCGCCCTCCGCCCACCGGGGCCGCGACCGTGCGCGGCGGGGTCCCGGGCCGGCGGGCGGCCGGCGGACGGGCGGTTCCTCCCCGCCGGGAATCACCCGCCGTCGCGCGCTGTTGCCCGCCTGAGCACTTCTCGCAGCCACCTCAAGGAGGCCATCCGTGTACGGCGATCCGGCAACGATCCGCACGATACTCACCGAGCTGGGCGACACCTGGGCGGTCGTCGGCCTGTCGTCGAACGAGGGGCGTGCCGCCTACGGCGTGGCGGACGTCCTCCAGCGTTTCGGCAAGCGCGTCGTCCCGGTGCACCCGAAGGCCGAGACGGTGCACGGCGAGCGGGGGTACGCGTCCCTCGCGGACATCCCCTTCGACGTCGACGTCGTGGACGTGTTCGTCAACAGCGAGCTGGCCGGGGCCGTGGCCGACGAGGCCGTCGCCATCGGTGCCCGGGCCGTCTGGTTCCAGCTCGGTGTCGTCGACGAGGCGGCGTACGAGCGCACCCGCGCGGCCGGTCTGGACATGGTCATGGACCGCTGCCCGGCGATCGAGATCCCGCGCCTGGGCTGACCCCGCGCCGGGCACCGGCCGTGCCGCGGGGCGCGGGGTGCCGGTCCCGCGGGGCGGCGGCCGCGCGGTTCAGCGCTCGGAGCGGGACGTCACCGTGAACTGCGCGCCGTCGGGGTCCCGAAGGACGGCCTCGAACTCGGACACCTCGCCCTGGACCGAGCCCCCGTGCTCCAGCGCGGCCTTCATGCAGGCCTCCACGTCCGTCACCGCGAAGTGGATCTGCCAGTGCGGCCGGATCGTGGGGTCGGGGGCGGCCTCCACCGCCCCGGAGTGGATGCGGGCCACCACGTCGCCGTCGCTGCGCAGGACGACCTCGTCCCCGTCGTAGTGGACCTCGCAGCAGCCGGGCTCCGAGGTGGCCCACCGGAGGACCTCGCCGTAGAAGATGGCGGCGTCGAAGGCGTTGCGCGTGTGGAGGCGGACGAAGGCGGGGGCGGCCCTGCGCCAGGACTCCCAGCCGGAGAAGAGCTGGCCCTCCCAGATGCCGAAGACGGCGCCGTCGCGGTCGGCCATCAGCGCGGCCCGGCCGGTCGGGAAGGAGATGGGTCCCACGGCGGTCGTCCCGCCCCGCTCCTGGCCCCTGGCGACCGCGTCGTCCGCGGCGGACACGGCGAAGTACGGGGTCCAGCTCACGGCCATCTGCCACATGGAGGCCACGGCCGCGATCCCCGCGACGGGCACGCCCTGCGCGTAGGCGATCCGGAAGCGGTCCATCAGCCGGGTCGTCCTGAAGCGCCACCCCAGCACCGCCCCGTAGAACTCCTCGGCGGCCTCCTGGTCGCGTGCCGTCAGGCTGACCCAGCACGGCGCCCCGACCACCGAGTGGCTGGAGACGACGTCGCTTCGGAGTGTCGCGTCGCGGTTCATGGCAGTACCGTCCTGATTCGTGCTGGTCGGCGTACGTGGACGTCCGACAGCATCGGAAGCACCCTCGGGGCCGTGATTCCTCTCCTCCAGCATCTACCGCATCGGCGACCCGCGTCGCGCCCGCGACACTCCGGCGGCCCGGAAACGGACCCGCTTCGCACTCCGAGTACCCCGTGGCGGCACCCTCGACCGAACCTCCCCGCCCCGCCCCGGCCTGCTCTTCGGCCCGGTCACCGGCGCCGGGCGGCGCTCCGCCGGTGACCCGCCGGTCGGCTCGGTCCGGTCACCGACGGGGCGGGCGGATCACCCTCGTCCCCCGGGCGCGTGTTGACGCGCCGCGCCGGGCGGGGGCAGTCGGGGGGGCACGGGCTCAGGAGACGCCGAGCCCTTCGACCACGACGGCGTTCGGCAGCTGCGCGAAGGCCTTCCCGGGGATCAGCAGCTTGCCGCGCCTGCGTCCGCTGCCCACCAGGACGTACGGCAGGTCGACGACGGCCGGGTCGACGAGGACGGGCCAGTCGGCGGGAAGCCCGACAGGCGTGATGCCGCCGTACTCCATCCCGGTCTCTCTGGTGGCCGTGTCCATCGACGCGAACGACACCTTGCGCGCCCCGAGGCGGCGGCGCACGACACCGTTGACGTCGACCCGGGTGGTGGAGAGCACGACACACGCCGCGAGCGTGGTCTCGCCGCCCCGCTTGCCGGCGACGACCACGCAGTTGGCGGACTTGTCCAGGAGGTCCCTGCCGTAGTGCTCGACGAACGTGGCGGTGTCCGCCCACTCGGGCTCGGTGTCGACGTGGACGAGGGCGTCGGCGGCGACGGCGCCCTCCCAGGCACGTACGGCGTCGGCGACCGGGGCGATCAGCGAGCCGAGGAGTTCGGGAGCGGGCGTGGCGTCGTCGAAGTGTCCCAGGGGTGCGCGCATGACAGCACGCTAACAGTCGGGCGCAACGCGGCGGCGAGGCGTCTCAGTGCACGCCCGGGACGGACACGGCCATGATCATTTCGAGCGGGTCGTCGCCCCGATTGGCGTACGTGTGGGGGGTGTTGGCCTCGAAGGAAGCACTCGCCCCGGCCGGGACGACATGGTCCGAGCCGTCGACGGTGAGCGTCAGTTCGCCCCTGGTGACGTGGATCAGCTCGACCGTGCCGACGGGGTGCGGGTCGGAGGGGCTGCCCTCGCCCGGCATCAGCAGCCAGTCCCACATCTCCAGCGGGCCCGGGGCCTCGGCGCCGGCGAGCAGGCGGTTGTAGCTGCCGGCGTCGGTGTGCCAGAGCCGGACGGCCTGCTCGGCCGGGACGATCCGGACGGTCGGGCCCTGTTCGTAGTCGAGCAGGGTGGTGATGCTGATGCCGAGCGCGTCGCCGATCTTGACGACGGTTCCCAGGCTGGGGTTGGTCCTGGCCTGCTCGATCTGGATGAGCATGCCGCGACTGACTCCGGCGCGGGCCGCGAGCGTCTCCAGGGTGAAGCCGCGCTCGGTGCGCCAGCGCTTGACGTTGCGCGCCAGGGACTGGGTCAGCAGGTCGAGGTCCGACACGTTCCGTCCAAGATTGTCGCTCGATGGTCGAGTTCAATATTTTGAATGACACAGTTCAATGCAATGAACTACGGTGTGGTGCACCGAATTGTTCACCGAACTGTACTGCGAGGCGTCCCATGGAAGCACCGGCCGCGCTCTTCGCCCTGGCCACCAGCGTCCTGTGGGGACTGGCGGACTTCGGCGGCGGCCTGCTCGCGCGGCGCACGCCCGCCCTGACGGTCGTCGTCCTCTCGCAGTCCATCGCGACCCTCGTGCTCGGTGCGGTCGTGGTCGCGACGGGCGCCTGGAGCGAGGCGGGACCCCGGCTGTGGTTCGCCGTGGCGGCGGGACTCGTCGGCCCGGTGGCGATGCTGGCCTTCTACCGGGCGCTCGCGCTGGGCCCGATGGGGGTCGTCTCACCGCTCGGCTCCCTCGGGGTGGCCGTCCCCGTGACCGTCGGGCTCGTGCTCGGGGAGCGGCCGGGACTGCTCCAGTTCGCCGGCATCGCGGTCGCCGTGGTCGGTGTCGCGCTCGCGGGCGGCCCGCAGTTCAGGGGCGCCCCCGTCCAACGGGAGGCCGTCCTGCTCACCCTGGTCGCCGCGATCGGCTTCGGCGCCGTGATGGCACTGATCGCCGAGGCGTCGACCACCCTGACCGGGCTGTTCCTGGCCCTGTTCGTGCAGCGCGTCACGAACGTCGTGACCGGCGGGGCGGCGCTGGCCGTCCGCGTCAGGCGCGGAGGCACGGCGCCACCGCGCGTCGCGTGGACCGCGCTGCCCGCGATGGCGTTCGTAGGGCTCGCCGACGTGGCCGCCAACGGCACGTTCGCGCTGGCCGCCCGGCTCGGTCCGGTCACCGTGGCCGCCGTCCTCGCCTCGCTCTGCCCGGTGGTGACCGCCCTGGCGGCGCGCGGCTTCCTCAGCGAACGGCTGCGCGGGGTGCAGGCGGCGGGCGCGGGTCTCGCGCTGGTCGGCACGGTGCTGCTCGCCGCGGGCTGAGGCCCTCGGGCCGGTTCAGGACTCGGCGGGCACGTCGGCCGGGGCGTCGCCGATCGCGCGCAGCCCTTCGAGGCTCTTCTCGTCGAGTTCCGCCAGCGCCAGCAACTGCTCCGGCGTCACGCCGTCCGGTATCGGCACGGGCGCCGGGGTGCGCAGCGGGGGCTGCCAGCCCTCGGCCGGGGTCCAGCGCCGTACGACCCTGGCGGGCGCCCCCGCCACCACCGAGTGGTCCGGCACGACACCGCGCACCACCGCGCCCGCGGCCACCACGACGTTCCGCCCGATCCGCGCGCCCGGCAGGACGACCGCGCCCGTCCCGATCCAGCAGCCCGGCCCGATCTCGACCGGCTCCATCCGCGGCCACTGCTTGCCGATGGGCTCGTGGGGATCGTCGTACGAGTGGTTCGTGGTCGTCACGTAGACGTAGGGACCGAAGTAGCAGTCGCTGCCGATCGTGATCGTCGTGTCGGCGATGACATGGCTGCCCCGGCCGAGGACGACACCGTCGCCGAGGCGCAGGATCGGCTCGGCGCCGAGGTCCAGGTCCGGCATCAGGCCCGCGGTCAGGGTGACCTGCTCGCCGATGATGCAGTGGTCGCCGAGGTGGATCCAGGGCTCGCCGAAGACCGTGCCCTGCGGGAAGGCGAGCCTCGTCCCGGTGCCCATGGCACCGAAGCGGAGCCGGCCGGGCCGCTCGGCGGTCACCGCGCCCGTCCGCTGCACCCAGGCCCAGCCGGAGTGGACGGCGCGCTGCACGAGGCGGCCCCGCCGGGATGAGAACGTGTTCTTGCTCTTGGACACCCGCTCACCGTACTCAGCGGGCCGTCCGCCCATGGGACGGGACCGCTGTGATCTTCGCCCCACCGGTACGCGGCCCCATCCCTTACGGTGCCCGTACCGACGAGAACGAGGAGACGGCGATGACGCACGAGGCGCTGATCGCGGGCGTGGGCGGCAAGCAACCGGCGGTCGACCGGGAGGCGTTCACCGCGCCGACGTCCGTGGTGCTCGGCGAGGTGACGCTGCACGCGGGGGCGAGCGTCTGGTACGGCGCGGTGCTGCGCGCGGACTGCGGTCCGATCGTCATCGGCGCGGACAGCAACGTCCAGGACAACTGCACGCTGCACGTCGACCCGGGCTTCCCCGTCAGCGTCGGGGAGCGCGTCTCCATCGGGCACAACGCCGTGCTGCACGGTGCGACGGTCGAGGACGACTGCCTGATCGGGATGGGCGCGACCGTACTGAACGGCGCGGTGATCGGCGCGGGTTCGCTGGTCGCCGCACAGGCGCTCGTGCCGCAGGGGATGCGCGTGCCCCCGGGCTCGCTCGTCGCGGGCGTGCCCGCGAAGGTGAGGCGCGAGCTGACGGCGGAGGAGCGCGAGGGCATCTCGCTGAACGGCACGCTGTACGTGGCCCTGGCCCAGGAGCACCGCAAGGCGCACGAGGGCTGAGGGCTGCCCCGCGGGCGTCGGCGGCCCGGGGCGCGGTGCCTGATCGCGTCGGCGGGGGCGTGCCTCCGGGCGGACCGTGACGCCTGGAGCCCGGACCGGTCGCGACCCGCCCGCCCGCGTGCGCCGGACCGCGGGGCAGGCGACACCACAGGTCTTCCGTCGTGGCCCGAGCGCGCCGCCTTCGTGCCCGGCCGTCGCGCGGCGGGGGTTCGGGGCTCGGCGGTTCCGGTGGGGCTACTCCGCCGCCGGGACCGGCTCCCGCTCGCCGAGCGTCGCCGCGGCTTCCGCCTCGGCGTGCTTCTCGGCCGTGACCTTCTTCGCCTTGCGCTTGAGCATCAGCATCGAGACGAGACCGATGAGCAGGGCGGCGACCAGCCCGAGCCACGAGAAGCGCTTGAGCCAGGACTCGGCGACCACGCCGACGTAGTAGATGACCGCGGTGGTGCCGCCGGCCCACAGGATGCCGCCGAAGACGTTGGCGATCAGGAACTTCCAGTACGGCATCCGCAGCACACCCGCGAGCGGGCCCGCGAAGATGCGCAGCAGGGCGACGAAGCGGCCGAAGAAGACGGCCCACATGCCCCACTTCTCGAAGGACCGCTCGGCGGTGGCGATGTGGCCCTCGCTGAAGTGCTTGGGGAACTTCCCGCCGAGCCAGGCCAGCAGCGGCCGGCCGCCCTTGCGGCCGATGGCGTACCCGATGGAGTCGCCGATGATCGCGCCCGCCGTGGCGCAGGCGCCGAGGATGACGGGGTTGATGTCGCCGTGCTGGGAGGCCAGCAGCGCCGAGGAGACGAGGATGATCTCGCCCGGCAGCGGGATGCCCAGGCTCTCCAGTCCGATGACCACGCCCACCAGCGCGTAGATGGCGACCGCGGGGACGGTCTCGAGCCACTCCTGGACGTGCAACGCCGTTCCTCCCGGTTCGCGGGCCGGCCGGACAGGCCGCCACGCGCCCGGCCGGGCGCGTGCCGGGAAGCCTACCCGGTCGCCACCGGGGCCACGGAAGCCCGTTCGGGACCCGTCCGCCTCACACGCGGGCCGTGGTGACGAGCCTCGGCTCGCGCGACGAGGCCGCCACCCACACGGTCCGCGGCCCGGTGCCCAGCACCCAGCCGTGCCGCCGGGCGTCCCACGAGGAGAGCGTGCGCCGGTCGACCCGCACGGCGACCCGGCGCGACTCGCCCGCCCGCAGCGCGATCCGCAGATAGCCGCCCAGCACGCGTACGGCCTGCGGGACCCGGAGGTCGGGCGAGGGGCCGACGTAGACCTGCGGGACGTCCACGCCGTCCCGAGGGCCCGTGTTCCGCACGGTGAAGGCCACCTCCAGGCCGTCGTCCGTCCGCTCCGCCACCGGCTCCTCGTAGACGAAGGAGGTGTACGAGAGCCCGTGGCCGAACGGGAACAGCGGCCGCACCCCCTCGGCGTCGTACCAGCGGTGGCCGACGTGGACGCCCTCCGAGTACTCCTGGACGCCGCCGACCCCCGGATAGCGGCGCGGGTCGCCCGCCACGGGGTGGTGGTCGTCGTCGGCCGGGAAGGACTGGGTGAGCCGCCCGCCGGGGTCGCAGTCGCCGAACAGGACGGCGGCGGTGGCGGCCGCGCCCTCCTGGCCCGGGTAGTACATCTGGAGCACGGCGGCGGTGCGGTCCAGCCACGGCATCGACGTAGAGGACGAGGTGTTCAGGACGACCGTCGTACGGGGGTTCGCCGCGGTCACCGCCTCGATCAGCGCCACCTGGTGGCCCGGGAGCGCGAGGCTCGCGCGGTCCTGGTTCTCGGTCGCGTCCTCGTACGCGAACAGCACGACGGCGTGCGCCTCGCGCGCCGCCCCCACCGCCTCGGCGACGTCCCGGGCCCGTGTCGCCCCTGTGCCGTGCCGCAGGCGGAACGTCTGGCCCTCGGCGCCGCCCGCCGCGGTGATCCGCACCCGGTGCGCGCCCGCGGCGAGGGCGAGTGTCCTGCGGCGCACCGCGAGTCCGTCGGGCGCCACCGACACCAGCCCGCCGGTGAAGTGCTCGGCGAGCCCGGTCGCGACGGGGAACAGCTCCACGCCGTCGAGGACGACCGCGGGCCGCGCGCCGGAGTAGTGCACGACGAAGGTCCACTCGTCGTCCTCCTCGACGTCCAGGACCCCGTCGTACGTCCAGGTCGTGCCGGCCGCCACCCACCGGCCCTCCGGGTCGGCGTCGCCGGACAGGGCGGACGCCGGCAGGGGCTTGCCGAAGAGGTCCTCGCCGAGCGCGTACGCGACCCGGGCCCCCGCTCCCGCACGGGCCGTGATCGCGGTGAGCGGGCTGTCCGCGTGGTCGGGGACCACGTGGGCGCTGCCGCCGCCGCTGACGAAGGGCAGGGCACCCGTGGGTCCGACCACCGCGATGCTCCGGGCGGCCCGGCCGGTGAGGGGCAGGGTGCCGTGCTCGTTGCGCAGCAGGGTGGCACCGGCCTTGGCGACCTCCAGGGCGACCGCCGCGCCCGCCGCCGCGTCGCGGGCCGGGCGCGGCGGGGCGCTGCCGTCGAGCAGCCCGACGCCGTCCATGGCGGTGAGGAGCCTGCGGACCGATCGGTCCACGTACGCCCGCGGCACCCCGCCGTTCTCGACGGCGGACTTCAGGGCGGCCCCGAAGTACCTGCCGTCGGGCATCTCCATGTCGAGTCCGGCGGTGAGCGCGGCCACCGTGCTGTGGGCGGCGTGCCAGTCGGTCATCACCCAGCCCCGGAAGCCCCAGCGGTCCCGCAGCACGTCCGTCAGGAGTACGGCGTTCTCGCAGGCGTGGATGCCGTTGACCTTGTTGTAGGAGCCCATCACCGCGTGGGTTCCGGCACGCACGGCGGCCTCGAAGGCACGCAGCTCGACCTCGTGGAGTGTCTGCTCGTCGACCCGTACGTCGACGGACTCCCGGTCCTGCTCCTGGTTGTTCATCGCGAAGTGCTTGACCGTCGCGATGAGGCCCTCGCCCTGGATGCCCCTGATCTCCTCGGCGACGAGGTCGGCAGAGAGCAGCGGGTCCTCGCTGAAGGTCTCGAAGTTGCGGCCGGCGTAGGGGGTCCGGATGAGGTTGACCATGGGCGAGAGCAGGACGTCCTGGCCGAGGGCGCGGCCCTCGCGTCCGATGACGCCGCCGTACCGGCGGGCGAGCGCCGGGTCGAAGGCCGATGCGAGCAGCACGGGGGCGGGCAGGGCCGTGGCGTGCCGCGCGGCACGGACGCCCGCGGGACCGTCGGCGAGGCGCAGTGGCGGAATGCCGAGGCGTGCCACGCCCGGCACGTAGCCGGCCTGGCCGAGGTCCTCCGGATCGGTGGCGCCGTGCAGCAGGGAGATCTTCTCGTCGAGGGTGAGACGCGCGACGAGCCCCTCGACCCGGGGGCCGGCGGGCGGCTCGCGCCGCCGGTCCGCGGCGTGGACGGGGGTCGGGGGCCCCGCCGTCGCGGCCAGGGCGACGGCGGTCGCGACGCCGAGCAGGCGCAGGGCGGACCTCCGGGACACGGTGTCGGGCACGGGGCGTCACTCCTCGCTCGGCGCGGGTACGAGGAGGCGGTCCGCCGGGTCGCGGGGGCGGGACGCGGGTTCGGCCTCCGGACGCACTGTGCGGCAGCGGTGACCCGCCGCACCGCCGGACACCACGGGCGGGACGGATGTCGGCCCCCATGGAGTACGGGCCGCCGGCCCCGCCCCCTCCACCCCTCGTCCCTCGACGCCCGGGGCCCATCGCCCCGCGAGCCCCCGCCCCCTGGAGCCCTCGCCCCACGGGCCCCTGGGCGCTCCGGGCCCTTCGCCGACGAGCCCTCGGCTCGCCGGACCGCTCAGAACTCCGGGCCCGTCAGGGACTGCTCCGTCCAGATGATCTTGCCGTCACGGGTGTAGCGCGTGCCCCAGCGCTGGGTGAACTGCGAGATGAGGAACAGACCCCGGCCGCCCTCGTCGGTCGTCCTGGGATGCCGCAGGTGCGGGGCGGTGGGGCTCGCGTCCCAGACCTCGCAGACCAGGGCGCGCGACACGATCAGCCGCAGCCGGATCGGTCCCTCGGCGTGCCGGATCGCGTTGGTGACCAGTTCGCTGACGACCAGTTCGGTGGTGAACGTCAGCTCGTCGAGCCCCCATTCACCGAGCTGCCGCGAGGTGCGCTTGCGGACCTCGGCGACGGCCGCGGGGTCGCTCGGCAGCTCCCAGGAGACCGTGCGGTCCGCGGCGAGCCGCCGGGCGCGCGCCATCAGCAGCACCACGTCGTCCGGCGGGCGCTCCGGGACCATGTCGTCGACGACGGCCCGGCAGCGGTCGTCCAGGCCGGGCCCGCGGCGTTCCAGGACCCGCCGCAGCCGCTCCCGGTCGGCGGCGGCGTCGCGCTGCGGGGCGGGGCCCTCGGCCGCGAGCAGTCCGTCCGTGCACAGGGCGAGGACGCTGCCCTCCTCCAGGACCAGTTCGACCGACTCGAAGGGCGGGCCGCCCACGCCGAGAGCGGGGCCCGGCGGCAGTTCGGGGAAGTCGACGGTCCCGTCCGGGGCCACGACCGCGGGCAGGCCGTGCCCGGCGGCGGCCATGGAGCAGCAGCCGCCCACCGGGTCGTACACCGCGTACAGGCAGCTCGCGCCCTTCGCCCGTACCCCGTCGGCGCGCGGAGCCCTGGTGGGGTCGTCCTCGTGCCCGGCCCGGTCGACCAGGTCGTCGAGATGCGCCAGGACCTCCTGGGGCGGCAGGTCCAGGTCGGCCAGGGTCTGCACCGCGGCCCGCAGCCTGCCCATGGCCGCGGCGGCCTCGATGCCGTGCCCAACGACGTCGCCGACCACGAGGGCGACCCGGGCGCCGGAGAGCGGGATGACGTCGAACCAGTCGCCGCCGAGCCCGGTCAGCTCGTCGGCGGGCCGGTAGCAGGCGGCCACCTCCATGGCGTCCTGCTCGGGGAGCCGGTGCGGCAGCAGGTGGCGCTGGAGGACGAGCGCCGCGTCGCGTTCCCGGGTGTAGCGGCGGGCGTTGTCGAGGCACAGGGCCGCCCGGGAGACGAACTCCTCGGCCAGCCCCAGGTCGTCCTCGTCGAAGGGGTCCCGGCCCGGCCCCCGGAAGAACGAGGTGATCCCGAGGGTCGTGCCGCGCGCGCGGACCGGCAGGACCATCCCGGTGTGCAGCCCGGTGTCCGGGAAGGCGTGTGTCCCGCCCCCGCCCTCGGGTGCGGCGGCCCACTGGCCGGCCGAGGGGTCGAGCCCTCCCCCGATCCGGGGTCTGCCCCCGGTCAGCACGTCGATCGCGGGGGCGTCCGCCGGGTACCGGATCACCTGCCCGAGGCCGGCGGCGCGCTCCTGCGCCTCGTCGTCGCGGGAGCGGAGCCCGGCCCTGCGCAGCGGTACGGCGTCCGGGGAGCTCATCGGCCCCGCCGCGAGTTCGCCGCCCTGCAGAACGGTCTCCAGCAGGTCGACGACGACGAGGTCGGCGAGCCCCGGCACCGCCACGTCGGCCAGCTCCTGGGCGGTGCGCGCCACGTCCAGGGTCCTGCCGATCCGCTTGCCCGCCTCGTCGAGCAGGGTGAGGCGTTCACGGGCCCGGAAGCGCTCACTGACGTCGACTACCGTGTAGTACACGCCGATCGGGACCCCGTGGTCGTCCTCCAGGCGGGTGAACGACATCGCGTGGGCGGTGTCCCGGTGGGGCGCGGAGCGGACCGACCCGATGTGCTCGTAGCCGACGACGGGTACTCCGCTCTCCAGCACCCGGCGCATGACCGCCTCCAGCGCCTCGGCGTCCAGGCCGGGCTGGATGTCCGCGAGCCGCTTGCCGATCCGCTCGTGCCCGGAGCCGCCGCCGAACTCCTCCAGGGCCGCGTTCGACCACACGAAACGCAGGTCCACGTCCACGATCGCGAGGCCGATCGGCGACTGCGCGGCCAGCCGTTCCAGCACGCTGCGGCTCATGTCCCAGCCCGCCGCCCCGGTCGTGTCGGCGGCCAGGACGACCCAGCGGGAGGGGCCGTCCGCCTCCTCCAGGGCCGGCACGACCCGTACCGCCGTGACGACCGGGTGCCCGTCGCGGTGGCGCACGGCGACGAGTCCGGTCCAGCCGCCCGCGGAACCGCACTCCCGGATCGGCCCGGGCAGCCGCGCGGCGTCCTCGGGCATCAGCAGTTCGGCGACCGCCCTGCCCACGACCTCGGCGCGGCGGTAGCCGAAGAGGCGTTCCGCGTCGGCGGACCAGCCGGTCACCGCCGTACGGTCGTCCAGCAGGGCCACCGCGGCGTCCGCCATGTCGAACCTCTGCCGCGCCACACCGCTTTCCTCGCTCGTCGCCACGCGGACCCTCTCCGTCCCGGGAGTGGTCGTTCCCGTCCGCCACGTTCGGTGCATTCGTGCGATACGGGCCCAACGTACCGCCGTGGCCGCGTCCCGACCTGGGCAGCCGCATCCGATCAGGGGCGCACGAGGAGCTGGAAGTCGAAGGTGTAGCGGGAGGCGCGGTACACGTGGGTCCCGTACTCGACGGCTCGCCCGTGGTCGTCGTAGGCCGTGCGCCGCATGGTGAGGAGCGCGGCGCCCGCCGGTTCGTCGAGGAGTTCCGCCTCCCTGTCGGTGGCGGACCGGGCGCCGACGGTCTGCTGGGCGCTGTGCAGGGTGATGCCCGCCGCCCGCAGCACGCGGTAGAGGCCGGTCTCCCGCAGCCTGCCGGTGTCCGCCTGGATGAGTGAGGCGGGAAGGTGGTTGCACAGGTGGGCGACGGGCTCGCCGTGGGTGGTGCGCAGCCGCTCCAGGACGATGACGTCACGGCCCTCCGGGATGCCGAGGGCGGCGGCGACCTCCGCCGACGCGGACTGGATCTCGTTGCGCAGCACCCGGGTGGCGGGGCTCTGGCCGGCCGCCGCCAGGTCGTCGTAGAGGCTGCTCAGTTCCAGCGAGCGCCGGACCTGGCTGTGCACCACCTGCGTGCCGATGCCGCGGCGGCGCACCATCAGCCCCTTGTCCACGAGGGACTGGATGGCCTGGCGCACGGTCGGCCGGGAGAGGCCGAGCCGGGCGGCGATGTCCACCTCGTTGCCGAGCAGGTCTCCGGGGGCGAGCGCCCCGCGCTCGATCGCGGACTCCAGGTGCTGGGCGAGCTGGTAGTAGAGCGGGATCGGGCTCGCCCGGTCCAGGGCGACCTCCAGGCGGTCGAACGCGCCGGCGGTGGCCGGTCGTGCGGATCCCGTCTCTGCCACGGGAGCACCTTCCCTTCGCGTGTCCTCTGTACGGCTGGGGCTGGGGCTGCTGTACGGGGCTGGGGCTGCGCGGGCCGCCGGGGTGTGCGGGGGCGCGCGTCCCGTGTCACGGATCGCCGGCGGCGCTCCCGCCGTCGGCGTGACGGGGTGCCCGCGCGGCGCCGGACCCGGCACGGGGACGCGGGACGGTCGCGCCGCCGCCGGTGCGTGCGCGGCCCTCGGCCGGGGCGGCGAGGACCACGGGGCCCGCGACCCCGAAGACACGGCCCCGCACGCCGCCGAACGAGTGAGGTGCCGCCGCCGGGCCGGGCGCAGGCACGTGGGCCGGGCCCTGCCGGACCCCGTTCGGGGAGCGGCGGAGCCCTCCGCCGCGGGCCGCGACTGCGGTGTGACGGGAGTGGCCGGTGGTGTTCCCGACGGGTCTGCCGCCGGCCTGGCGGGTGGTCGTCCTCATGGGCGCGGGTCCGTTCCTGGGTGGCGGACCGCCGCCGGGAGGGCGGCAGGGAGCGGGCGGACGGTCAGAGGTGGCGCCGGCGGTCGACGACCCTTCGCTCGTACGCCTCCCGCGCCCTGGTGGCGGCCTCGCGGGAGGCGACCTCGGCCACCGGGACGTCCCACCACGCCTGGGCGCCGGGGGCGCCGGTGGCCGGGTCCGTCTCCACGTGGACGCATGTCGGCCGGTCCGACGCCCGGGCGGCGGCCAGCGCCTCGCGCAGTTCGCCGACGGTCTTGGCGCGCAGGACGTCCATGCCGAGGCTGGCGGCGTTGGCGGCGAGGTCCACGGGCAGCGGGTCGCCGGTGAACGTGCCGTCGGCCGCGCGGTAGCGGTAGGCGGTGCCGAAGCGCTCGCCGCCGGTCTGCTCCGAGAGCCCGCCGATGGAGGCGTACCCGTGGTTCTGGATCAGCACGAGCTTGACCGGCAGCCGCTCCTGGACGGCGGTGACGATCTCGGTGGGCATCATCAGGTACGTGCCGTCGCCGACCAGCGCCCAGACGGGGGTGCCGGGCGCTGCCTGCTGGACGCCCACGGCGGCCGGGATCTCGTAGCCCATGCAGGAGTAGCCGTACTCCAGGTGGTACTGGCGCGGCGAGCGGGCCCGCCAGAGCTTGTGCAGGTCTCCGGGGAGCGAGCCGGCCGCGTTGATCACCACGTCCTCGTCGCCGACGACGGCGTCCAGGGCGCCGAGCACCTGCGTCTGGGTGGGCACCGCGTGCTCGTCGTCCGCCCGGTAGGCGGCGTCGACGACCCGCTCCCAGCGCTCCTTGCCCGCGCCGTACTCGGCCTCGTACTCCGCGTCGACGCGGTGGCCCGAGAGGGCCCCTGTGAGGGCTTCGAGGCCGGCGCGGGCGTCGGCGACCAGGGTGCGCGCGCTCAGCTTGTGGGCGTCGAAGGCGGTCACGTTGAGGTTCACGAAGCGGACGTCCGGGTGCTGGAACAGGGTCCCCGAAGCGGTGGTGAAGTCCGAGTAGCGGGTGCCGACGCCGATGACGAGGTCGGCGGTGCGGGCCAGGTCGTCGGCGACGGAGGTTCCGGTGTGGCCGATTCCGCCGAGGTCGGCCGGGTGGTCGTGGCGCAGGGACCCCTTGCCCGCCTGGGTGGACGCGACGGGGACGCCGGTGGCCTCCGCGAACTCCCTGAGCGCCCGCTCGGCCTCGCTGTGGTGGACGCCGCCGCCCGCGACGAGCAGGGGGCGCCGTGCGGCCCGTACGGCGTCGGCGGCCGCCGCTAGTTCGGCCGGTTCGGGGGCCGGGCGGCGCACCCGCCAGATCCGCTCGGCGAAGAACTCCGCGGGCCAGTCGTACGCCTCCGCCTGCACGTCCTGCGGCAGGGCGAGGGTGACGGCGCCGGTCTCCACCGGGTCGGCGAGCACCCGCATCGCCTGCAGGGCGGCGGGGATCAGCGCCTCGGGGCGGGTGATCCGGTCGAAGAAGCGGGAGACCGGGCGCAGGGTGTCGTTGACCGACACGTCCGCCTCCACGGGATGCTCCAGCTGCTGGAGGAGCGGGTCCGCCACACGGGTGGCGAAGTAGTCGCCGGGCAGCAGCAGCACGGGCAGCCGGTTGATCGTGGCGAGGGCGGCGCCGGTGACCAGGTTGGTGGCGCCCGGCCCGATGGACGTGGTGACCGCCTGGGCGGAGAGCCTGTTGAGGTGGCGGGCGTGGGCCACCGCCGCGTGCACCATGGCCTGTTCGTTGCGGCCCTGGTGGAAGGGCATGCTTTCCTCGCCCGCCTCCAGGAGCGCCTGGCCGATGCCGGCCACGTTGCCGTGGCCGAAGATCCCCCAGGTGCCGGCGATCAACCGGTGCCGTACGCCGTCGCGTTCGGTGTGCTGCGCGGCCAGGAAGCGCACCAGCGCCTGGGCGACGGTCAGACGGTGGGTGGAGCGGCTCATCGCGACCTCACTGGGACGGGGCAGTGTCGGGAGTCGTGCCGTCCGGGCGCCGCCGGACGTCGGGCGGGGCCAGCCGGGGGTCGACAGGGGTGCCTGGCCAGGTGTCGCGGATCCACGCGTGGTCGGGGTGGTCGCGGATCAGCCAGGCCCGTTCGTCCCCGGGGCCCGCCATGACGTTGAGGTAGTACATGTCGTGGCCGGGCGCGGCCATCGACGGGCCGTGCCAGCCGTCGGGGATCAGTACGACGTCACCGGCGCGCACCTCGGCGAGGACGTCCGTCCCGCTTCCCCGGCCGGAGGGCGAGACCCGCTGGTATCCGAGGCCGGGGGTGCCCTCGTGGCCGGCGATCTCGAAGTAGTAGATCTCCTCCAGTTCGGACTCCTCGCCGGGGTGGTGCTCGTCGTGCTTGTGCGGCGGGTACGAGGACCAGTTGCCGCCGGGGGTGACCACCTCGACGGCGATGAGCCGGTCGCACTCGAAGACCCCCGCGGCGCCGAAGTTGTGCACCCGGCGCGAGCAGTTTCCGGTGCCGCGCAGCTCGACGGGGACGGAGTCGGCGGGCCCGTGGCGGGCGGGCAGACGGCGGGTGCAGCGCGCTCCGGTGAGCGCGAAGCGCCCGCCCGCCTCCGAGGTGAGGGTGGCGGTGGCGTCGCGCGGGACGTACACGAAGTCGCTGACCCCGGCGAACACGTCGCTGCGGCCGCGCAGTTCGAAGGCGTCCTGCCCGGGGGCGTCGTCGACGGTGACGGTGCAGCCGCCGCCGAGGGAGAGCACGATCCACTCGCTGTCCCCCGCGGGGAACAAGTGCGTTCCTCCGGGCGGCAGTTCGAGGACACGGAGGCTGGAGTACCGCCAGCCTGCGCTGTCCGGCGAGACGTCCACGGCGTAGGGGTCGCTCACTGCCTTGCCGGCGGGCAGGTGGTGTGCGCTGGTCATACGGGATTCCTTCCGGTCAGAGCAGGCCGACCGCGGTGTCCACCGCGGTCTCGACGCCGCCCTCGGCGGGATAGAGCAGGGACCGCCCGACGACCAGCCCCTGGACGGTGGGCAGCCGCAGGGCCTTGCGCCATCTCTCGTACGCGCCGTCCTGGTCCCGGCCGACCTCCCCGCCGAGCAGCACGACGGGCAGGGTCGACGTCTCCAGGGCGGTGGACATGTCGTCGGGGTCGTCGGTGACGGGCAGTTTCAGCCAGGTGTAGGCGGAGGTGCCGCCGAGCCCGGAGGCGATGGCGATGGACCGGGTGACGGCCGCGGCGGTGAGGTCGTTGCGCACCGTCCCTCCGACGCGGCGGGTGATGAACGGCTCGACGAACACGGGGAGTCGGCGTCCGGCCATGGCGTCGATCGCGCGGGCCGAGGACTCCAGGGTGGTCAGCGAGCCGGGGTCGTCGTAGTCGATGCGCAGCAGCAGTTTGCCCGCGTCGAAGTTCAGCCTCTCGATGTCCTCGGCGCGGTGGCCGGTGAAGCGGTCGTCCATCTCGAAGGAGGCGCCGGCCAGGCCGCCGCGGTTCATCGAGCCCATCACGACCTTGTTCTCCAGCGCGCCGAGCAGGAGGAGGTCCTCCAGGATGTCGGCGGTGGCGAGCACCCCGTCCACACCGGGCCGCGACAGCGCGACGCACAGCCGCTCCAGCAGGTCGGCGCGGTTGGCCATCGCCAGGGCGCGGTCGCCGACGGCGAGCGCGCCGCGCGCCGGATGGTCGGCGGCCACGATCATGAGGCGGCCGCCGTCGCCCACGAGAGGGCGCCTGCCGCGGCGGGCCGCCGCCTCGGCTATGGCCTCCGGGTGCCGGGCCCGCACCCTGACGAGGTCGGGGATGGTGATGCTCAAGGGTTGCTCCGTTCGGGGGTGGCGGCGTCAGCCGCGGGAAGCGACGAGATCCTCGACCTCGGCGGCGGTCGGCATCGCGGAGGAGCAGGCGAGGCGGGAGGCGACGATGGCTCCCGCCGCGTTGGCGTGCCGCATCGTCCTCTCCAACTCCCAGCCCGCCAGCAGCCCGTGGCACATCGAACCGCCGAACGCGTCGCCCGCGCCGAGGCCGTTGACGACCTCGACGGGCACCGGCGGCACCTCGGCGGCGGTGCCGTCGCGGTGGACGGCGAGGACGCCCTTGGGGCCCTGCTTGACCACGGCCAGCTCGACCCCCGCCGCGAGGAGCGCCTCGGCGCAGGCCCGCGGTTCGCGCTCCCCGGTGGCGACCTCGCACTCGTCGAGGTTGCCGACGGCGACCGTGACGTGCCGCAGGGCCTCGGCGTAGTACGGGCGGGCCTGCGCGGGGTCCTTCCAGAACATGGGGCGCCAGTCGAGGTCGAAGACGGTGGTGCCGGCCCTGCCCCGGGACTTGAGGGCCGCGAGGGTGGCGGAGCGGCTCGGTTCCTCGCTGAGCCCGGTGCCGGTGATCCAGAGGATCTTCGCCGCCCTGAGGGCGAAGAAGTCGAGTTCGTCGGTGCGGATCTCCAGGTCGGGCGCCTTGGGCCGGCGGTAGAAGTAGAGCGGGAAGTCGTCGGGCGGGAAGATCTCGCAGAACGTGACCGGTGTCGGGTGGGCGCCGACCGGGGTGACCCAGCGGTCGTCGACCCCGAACTCCCGCAGGGCCTGGTGCAGATACTCCCCGAAGGGGTCGTCGCCGGTGCGGGTGACGATCGCGCTGGAGCGCCCGAGGCGGGCCGCGGCGACCGCGACGTTGGCGGCCGAGCCGCCGAGGAACTTCCCGAAGGTTTCCACGCGCGCGAGCGGTACGCCGGTCTGCAGCGGGTAGAGATCGACTCCGATGCGGCCCATGGTGATCAGGTCGAAGGACTCGCTCATACAGGTCGCTCCTCGAGCTGGGGTGCGGACTTCCGGGGGGTGCGGGATACGGGGGACCGGTGATTCCTAGGTGTAAGACCGGGGCCGGACCCTGTCAAGACTTTGTACTTACATTCTCACGTGTTCCTGAAATGATGTCTTAACAAAGTATTGACAGAGGGGTCGGTCAGGGACTTACATCCCCTCCCAACAGCACTGCCGAATTCGTCGTCATACGGCCCACCGGTTCCCTCCGTTCGGGCCCGAGGTCCGGGCAGCGCGCCCGGACCGACCCGCAGCCTTTTCCCTGTCGCACAGTGAGGTGCCGGAAAGATGGACCGCACGTCTCGCCCCCGCTCCCGCAGATTCCCCGCCCTCGTCGCCGCGGCCGCCGCGGCGGCCCTCATGGTCACCGGCTGCTCCAGCGACTCCGGCGGCAAGAAGGCCGAGGAGAGCGCGGACAACGCGGCTGCCGGCAAGGCCGACACGCCCCGAATGAAGGTCGCGCTGATCACCCACGCGGCCCCCGGCGACACCTTCTGGGACCTCATCCGCAAGGGCGCCGAGGCCGCCGCCGACAAGGACAACGTCGACCTCCTCTACTCCAACAGCCCCGACGCGGCCAAGCAGGCCAACCTGGTGCAGAACGCGATAGACCAGAAGGTCGACGGCATCGCGATAACCCTGGCCAAGCCGGACGCCATGAAGGCGGCCGTCGCCAAGGCGAAGAAGGCGGGCATCCCGGTCGTCGGCCTCAACGGAGGCATCGACGACTGGAAGGAGCAGGGCCTCCTGGAGTACTTCGGCCAGGACGAGTCCGTGGCGGGCGAGGCCTTCGGCGAGAAGCTGAACGAGCTCGGCGCGAAGAACGCCGTCTGCGTCATCCACGAGCAGGGCCATGTCGCCCTGGAGGCACGCTGCGCCGGGGTGAAGAAGACCTTCGGGGGCAAGACCACGAACCTCTACGTCAACGGCACGAACATGCCGGCCGTGAAGTCGACGATCACCGCCAAGCTCAAGCAGGACTCGTCGGTCGACTACGTGGTGACGCTGGGCGCCCCGTTCGCCCTGACGGCCGCGCAGTCCGTCGGTGACGCCAAGAGCAAGGCCAAGGTCGCGACCTTCGACCTGAACAAGGACATGGTCAAGGCCATCGAGGACGGCGACGTCGACTTCGCCGTGGACCAGCAGCCCTACCTCCAGGGCTACTTGTCCGTCGACGCCCTGTGGCTCTACAAGACCAACGGCAACTTCAGCGGCGGCGGCCAGGAGCCGGTGCTGACCGGTCCGGCGTTCGTGGACAAGGAGAACGTCGCCGACATCGCCAAGTTCGCCGCGAAGGGCACCAGGTGATCCCCGTGTCCCAGGCAACGGCGCCGGCGGCGAGCGACTCGCCGCCGGCTTCGCCGGCCGCACCGAAGGACGGCCGGACCTCCGAACGGTCCCTGGCCAGGCGCGTACTGGCCAGGCCGGAGATCGGCGCGCTCATCGCGGCGATATCCGTGTACGTCTTCTTCTTCGCGGTGGCCTCGCCGTTCCGGGAGGCGAGTTCGCTCGCCAACGTGCTCTACGAGTCGTCCGTCATGGGCATCATGGCGCTGCCGGTGGCCCTGCTGATGATCGGCGGCGAGTTCGACCTGTCCGCCGGTGTGGCCGTGACGACCTCGGCGCTCACCGCGAGCATCCTCAGCTTCCAGCTGTCGCTGAACGTGTGGACCGGGGTGATCGTCGCCCTGGTGGTGGCGCTGGCCGTCGGGGCGTTCAACGGCTACCTGCTCGTGAGGACCGGCCTGCCCAGCTTCCTGATCACACTCGGCTCCTTCCTGATCCTGCAGGGCGCCAACCTCGCCGTCACGAAGATCTTCACCGGCAACGTCGCCACCGACTCGATCAGCGACATGCAGGGATTCGACCAGGCCAAGAAGGTCTTCGCCTCCGAGATCGGCATCGGCGGGGTCGATGTGAAGATCACCGTGTTCTACTGGCTGGTCTTCGCCGCCGCCGCGACCTGGCTGCTGCTGCGCACCAGGTTCGGCAACTGGATCTTCGCGACCGGCGGCAACGAGGAGAGCGCCCGGGCCGTCGGCGTACCCGTCACGTTCACCAAGATCGCCCTCTTCATGGGCGTCGGCGCCGGCGCCTGGTTCGTCGGCATGCACATCCTGTTCTCGTTCAACACCGTCCAGTCCGGCGAGGGCGTGGGCAACGAGTTCCTGTACATCATCGCGGCGGTCATCGGCGGCTGCCTGCTCACCGGCGGCTACGGATCGGCGATCGGCCCGGTCATCGGTGCCTTCATCTTCGGCATGGTCTCGCAGGGCATCGTCTACGCCAACTGGAACCCGGACTGGTTCAAGGCCTTCCTCGGCGTCATGCTCCTGCTCGCCGCCCTCGTCAATCTGTGGGTCCGCCGCCAGGCGACCCGGAGGTGAACCCATGACAACCGACAACTCCTCCCCGACCGGCGCGGCGGCCGGCACGGCGGACACCGGAGCGGGCACGGAGCCCGGGACGGGCGCCGCCACGAGCACGGGTACAGGCGCAGGCCCGGACAGGGGCGCGGACGGCTCCGCCGCGCCGATCGTGGAGCTGCGCGGTGCCGGAAAGGCGTACGGCAACGTCCGCGCGCTGCACGGCGTCAGCCTCGCCGTCCGTCCCGGCCGGGTCACCTGCGTCCTGGGCGACAACGGCGCGGGCAAGTCGACCCTCATCAAGATCGTCTCCGGCCTCCACCAGCACACCGAGGGCGAGTTGCTCGTGGACGGCGAGCCGGTGCGGTTCGGCAGCCCCCGCGAGGCCCTCGACCGCGGGATCGCCACCGTCTACCAGGACCTCGCCACGGTCCCGCTGATGCCGGTGTGGCGGAACTTCTTCCTCGGCTCCGAGATGACCCGCGGCCCCTGGCCGGTGCGCCGCCTCGACATCGCCCGCATGAAGCGCACCGCGGACGAGGAACTGCGCAACATGGGCATCGTCCTGGACGACCTGGAGCAGCCCATCGGCACCCTGTCCGGCGGCCAGCGCCAGTCCGTGGCCATCGCCAGGGCCGTCTACTTCGGCGCCCGCGTGCTGATCCTCGACGAGCCCACCGCGGCGCTCGGCGTGAAGCAGTCCGGCGTCGTGCTGAAGTACATCGCCGCCGCCCGCGACCGGGGCCTCGGCGTCATCTTCATCACCCACAACCCGCACCACGCCTACATGGTCGGCGACCACTTCAGCGTGCTCCGGCTGGGCACGATGGAACTGAGCGCGTCCCGCAGCGAGGTCGGCCTCGAGGAACTCACCAACCACATGGCGGGCGGCGCCGAACTCGCCGCCCTGAAGCACGAGTTGGCACAGGTGCGCGGGGTCGACGTCGAGGGGCTGCCCGAGGAGGCGGACCTCCGGGCCCCGGTCACGTCCGGAGCCGGCGCTCCCGCCCCGTCCGTCCCGACCGCGCCTCCCGGCGGGAAGGACTCCTGACGGCCCGCGGCCCGCGCGGGCCGGGCGGGCCGGGCGCCCCGGACCACCGGAGACGTCCGGCCCCCCGCCCACCATCGACCCGCCAGTTCCCGTGCCGGCGCGGCACGTGAGAAGGGACCGACCGACCATGGCACAGCGCGGACCGCTCGGGGTGGCCGTCATCGGCACCGGGAAGATGGGGGCCGACCACGTACGCCGGCTGCACGAGGTGACCAACGGGGCGCGGGTCGCCGCGGTCGCGGACGTCGACGCGGAGCGCGCGAAGCGCGCCGCCGACGGCATCGAGGGCTGTTCGGTCCACACCGACCCGATCGCGGCGATGAGGGCGGACGGCGTCGAGGCCGTACTGATCGCCTCCCCGGGGCCCGCCCACGAGGCGGCCCTGCTCGCCGCGTTCGCGCACGACCTGCCCGTCCTGTGCGAGAAGCCGCTCACCCCGGACGCGGCGTCCGCGCTGCGCGTCCTGGAGGCGGAGCGGCGGCTCGGCCACCGACGGGTCCAGGTGGGTTTCATGCGGCGCTACGACACGGAGTACGCCAGGCTCAAGTCACTGCTGGACAGCGGGGAGTTGGGCAGGCCGCTGATGCTGCACAACCGGCACCGCAACGTCTCCACCCCGCCGGGCTTCACCAGCGCGATGCTCATCAGCGACTCCGTCGTGCACGAGATGGACATCACGCGTTGGCTGCTGGGCCAGGAGATCACCGCGGTCACCGTGCTGTGCCCCACGCCGTCCGGCAACGCCCCCGAGGGCCTGCGGGACCCGCAGTTGGTGCTGTTCGAGACCGACGGAGGGGCCGTCGTGGACGTGGAGATCAACGTCAACTGCGGCTTCGGCTACCAGGTGCAGGCCGAGGTCGTGTGCGAACGCGGTACGGCCCGCATCGGCGACGGGCACGCCCTGGTCACCACCGCGGCGGGCCGCTGGGGCGGGGCCGTGGCGCAGGACTTCGTGGAGCGGTTCGAGGACGCGTACGACCGCCAGATGCAGGCCTGGGTGGACGCCACCCGGCGGGGCGAGGTCACGGGCCCCAGCGCCTGGGACGGCTACGCGACGGCCGCGGTGTGCGAGGCGGGGGTGCGCGCGCAGACCGGTGGCGGCCGGATCGCGGTCGAACTGGTGGAACGGCCGGACTTCTACCGCTGAGCCGGCGGCGGGGGCGCTTCCTGACGGATCCCCCGCCGCGTGTCCGGGGCGGAGGCCGCCCGGCGACGGTCCGCCGGGCGGACTNNCGGGCGGCCTCCGCCGTCCGCCGCTCGTGTGCCCCGCGGGGCAGCCGGCGCACCGCGTGTGCGCCCCGCGCCCGTGGCCGGCGCGCCGGGGACTCAGGAGGCCGGGAGCCCGGTGCGCGGCCTGGGCCGGAACCCGGCGGCGCGGTAGCAGTCGTCGATCAGCCGCATGGTGGCCACCGCGTCCTCGGCGTCCAGCGGCAGCGCCGCCCCGCCGCGCACCCGGGCGGCGAAGGCCTCCAACTGGTACGTGTACGAGGACCGTTTGCCGAGCTCCTCGGTCCGCTCCCCCGCCGCCGTGCGGACCACCACCCGGTCGTCGCGGTGCGGCAGGACGAAGTTCATCGCGGTCGCCTCGCCCAGGGAGCCGACGATCTTGCAGGTCATCAGCAGTTCGCCGTGGTCCATGTGGCAGCGGGCGGACCCGGTGGCCCCGCCGGGGAACACCAGGTCCGCGTCGAGCCACTCGTCGACCTCCGGCGCACCCGCACGCGCCCCGCCCCGGGCGCCGGCCAGGACCGGTGGCCCGCCGGCCCAAGGGGCCAGCATCCGCAGGGCGTGCAGCCCGTAGCAGCCGAGGTCCATGAGCGCGCCGCCCGCGAGGGACAGCGACCAGCGCGGGTCGTCCCCGGGCGGGGCGGGAACGGCGACCGTCGCCTCCACGTGCCGCAGCTCCCCGAGTTCCCCGGAGGCCAGCAGGGCGTGCAGGCGGCCCGTGACGGGGTGGAAGAGGTAGTGGAAGGCCTCCATGTACACCGTGCCGGCCCCTGCGGCGGCGTCCCGGACCTCGACGGCCTCCTCCGTGTTGCTCGCGGACGGCTTCTCCGTGAGGACGTGCTTGCCCTCGGCGAGCGCCGCGAGGTTCCACGGCCCGTGCAGTCCGTTGGCGAGGGGGTTGTAGACGACCTCCACCTCCGGATCGGCGACCAGTTCGGCGTACGAGTCCACGACGCGCTCCACGCCGTGGTCCGCGGCGAAGGCCGCGGCCCGGGACCGGTCGCGGGCGGCCACCGCGACCAGTCGGTGGCCCGTCGCGCGGGCCGGGCCCACCAGGGACCGTTCGGCGATGCGGGCGGCCCCCAGCACCCCGATGCGCAGCGGCTCTGCGGGGTTCGTCACGCGCCGCGCACCTCCTCGGTCGTCACCGCGCGGCGCTCGCGCAGGGAGAGGGTGCAGGCCTCGGCGATCCAGCCCGCCTCCAGCGCGTCGGCGACGGTGCAGGGCGAACTCCGCCGGCCTGCCACGACCTCGGTGAACACGCCGAGTTCGGCCCGGTACGCGTCGGCGAAGCGGTCCATGAAGAAGTCGTGCGGCGGGCCCGCGGGGAAGGTGGCTCCCGGCTCGACCGACCGCAGCGGCAGCTTGTCCTCCAGGCCGACCGCGATGCTGTCCCGGAAGCCGTGCAGCTCCATCCGGACGTCGTAACCGCGCGCGTTGTGGCGTGAGTTGGAGACCACGGCGAGCGTGCCGTCGTCCAGGGTGAGCACGGCGGCGGTGGTGTCGGCGTCGCCCGCCTCGGCGATGTACCGCTCCCCGCGGTTGCCGCCGGTCGCGTACACCTCGGTGACCTCGCGCCCGGTCACCCAGCGGATGATGTCGAAGTCGTGCACGGAGCAGTCGCGGAAGATGCCTCCGGAGGAGGCGATGTACGCGGCCGGCGGCGGCGCCGGGTCGAGGGTGGTGGAGCGCACGGTGTGCAGCACGCCGAGTTCACCGCCGCGGACCGCGGCGCGGGCGGCCGCGAAGCCCTTGTCGAAGCGCCGGTTGTAGCCGATCTGGATCTCGACACCGCTGTCCCGTACGGCGTTCAGGACCTCGGTGCCCTCCTTCATCGTGCGGGCGACGGGCTTCTCGCAGAAGACCGGGAGCCCCGCCTCCACCGCGGCCAGGAGCAGTCCGGGGTGGGCGTCGGTCGCGGCGGCGATCACCACGCCGTCGACACCCGAGGCGAACACCGCCTCGGGCGAGTCGGCGGCCTCGGCGCCGAGGCGTCCGACGGCGGCCGTGACCGCTCCCGCGAACGGGTCGGCGACGACGAGGGACTCGACCGTGTCGAGCCGGGAGAGGGTCTCGGCGTGGAAGGCGCCGATCCGGCCGAGGCCGAGGATGCCGATGCGCATGGTTCACGGGCTCCTTGTTCGCTTGCGTGTGTGCGGTTCACGTACTGCGCGGGCGGGGTGCGGGGACGGGACGGCGGGACAGGGGGCCGGATGCGGGTACCTGGGGTGCTTCGGTGGGGAGGGACGGGTGCGGTCGCCCGCTCAGTCGAGTCCGCCGAGGACGTTCTGGTCCCAGTCGATCACCGAGCCGGTGACGACGCCGCTGCGGTCGGAGAGCAGGAGCACGACGAAGGCGGCGATCTCGTCGGGCTGTCCGAGTCTGCCCATCGGCAGCTTCGCGGCGGCCCGTTCACGCCAGTCGTCGCCCGCGTCGTGGAAGGTCCGCTGGGTGGTGTCCTCGCCCTCGGTCTCCGTCCAGCCGATGTTCAGGCCGTTGATCCGTACGCGGTCCCATCGGTGGGCGTGCGCCGCGTTGCGGGTCAGGCCGACGAGCCCCGCCTTGGCGGCCACGTACGGCGCGAGGAAGGGCTGGCCTCCGTGCGCGGAGGAGGTGATGATGTTGACGACGGTGCCCGGGGCTCCCCGCGACACCATGTCCGCGACGGCAGCCTGCATCGCGAAGAACGGGCCCTTGAGGTTGACCGCGATGTGCGCGTCGAACAGTTCGGGCGTCGTGTCGAGCAGCGTCCCGCGCGAGGTGAGCCCGGCGGAGTTGACCAGGCAGTCCACGCGCCCGTACGCGGCGACCACCTCGGCCACACTGCCGCGGGCCTGGTCGGCGTCGGACAGGTCGGCCCGTACGTAGCTCGCCCGGGCGCCGGCACCGGTCAGCTCGCCCACCAGCGCCTCGCCCGGCCCGGGGCGGCGCCCGGTGACGGCCACCGTCGCCCCCTCGCGCGCCGCGGCCCGGGCGACGGCGGCACCGACACCCTGGCTGCCGCCGTTGACGAGGACGACCTTGCCTTCGAGAAGTCCCATGCGCGTCCCCACGTGACCGAGTCCTCCCACGGTGTCAGCTCTCGCGGCGGGCCGCGCCGTCGCGCAGCGCGGCCCTCAGCCGCTCCGGCGCCCACTCCCCGGCCAGCGCGCGGTGCACCAGGTCCGCCTGGGAGGAGGGCGTCGCCCCGTCGACGGGCGGGTCGGAGTCGAGGTTCGTCGGGAACGGGTAGCCCTCGGCGCTCGCGGCGACCACGGCGTCCAGCCAGGCCTGTCCGACGCCCTCGGCGCGGCGCCGGAGCAGCACCGGGTAGACCGCGTTCGTGACGGCCTCGCGGTCCACGCTCTCCATGGCCCGGCCGAACGCCGAGGAGACCTGGAGCAGGTTGGCCGCGCGCCGGACGTCCGTCGACCGGTTGTGTCCCGCCGCGTGCAGGAGGGCCGGGTTGAAAAACACCGCGTCCCCCTCCGCCAGGGGCAGTTGTACGTGGTGGGCCTCGAAGTACGCCTGGAACTCGGGCAGTCGCCAGGCCAGATAGCCGGGCCCGTACTTCTGCGAGTGCGGCAGGTACATCGTGGGGCCCGACTCGACGGGCATGTCGCAGTGCGCGACCGCGCCCTGGAGTGTGAGCGCCGGGGAGAGGCGGTGGACGTGGGCGGGATACGCGGCGGCGACCTCGGCGGAGAGGAATCCCAGGTGGTAGTCGCGGTGCGCGGTCTGCGCGGCGCCGCCCGGGTTCACCACGTTGATCTGGGACGTGACCTGGTAGCCGGGTCCGAGCCACGCCGTGGACACCAGGGCGATCATGTCGTTCGCGTAGTAGTCGGCGAACGCCTCGGGGTCGAGCAGGGCCGTCTTCTCCAGGGCGTTCCACACCCGGTCGTTGGCGCCTGGCCTGGCGAAGTGGTCGCCCGCGGCGGCACCGGACGCGCGCTGCCGGGCGATCAGCTCGTCGAACGCGGCTCCCGCCCGGCGGACCACCTCGCGGTCGGGGAAGGCTCCCCGCAGGACCACGACACCGGGGCCCTCGGCGAGCGCGCGGACCAGTTCGGTCTGCACGTCCCGGCGGCCGTCGGCCGTGGCGGACGCGGCGCGCAGCCGGTCGCAGTCGTAGAGCGGGACGTTCCGCTCCACGCCGCTGGCGTACGGGTGGTCGGCCGGGTCGGTCTCGCGCTCGACCAGTTCGCGCAGGGCGCCGAGGTCGCAGTCGCGCTCGGACAGCCATGCGCGGGGCCCTGAGAGAGTGCGGTGCATCCTCGTCCTCCCGGAGTTCGCAGCGACGCGTCGATGTCATTCTTGTGAGGCCGCACCCCTCGGGCAATCGTCAGAGAGCCGTCAAAAACCCCTCAAGGAGCCGGTGATGGGCCACCCGTACCCGATCAGGGAGATCGCCCGCCAGGCCGGCCTGAGCGAGGCCACCGTGGACCGGGTCCTGAACGGCAGGGGCGGGGTCAGGGAGAGCACGGCCCGGTCGGTCCAGCAGGCCGTCACGGACCTGGACCGGCAGCGGACGCAGGTGCGGCTGACGGGCCGGACCTTCATGACCGACGTCGTGATGCAGACACCGGAGCGCTTCTCCACGGCGGTGCGCGCGGCACTGGAGGCGGAACTGCCGTCCCTGCACCCGGCGGTGGTGCGCTGCCGGTTCCACTTCCGGGAGACCGGCGGCCCGGACGAGCTGGTGGAGACGCTGGACCGGACGGCGCGGCGCGGCTCGCAGGGCGTGATCCTCAAGGCGCCGGACGTCCCGGAGGTCACCGCGGCGGTGGGACGGCTGGTGGCCGCGGGCGTCCCGGTGGTGACCCTCGTGACGGATCTGCCGTCCAGCGGCCGGCTCGCCTACGTCGGCATCGACAACCGGGCGGCGGGCGCCACCGCCGCCTACCTGCTGGGGCAGTGGCTCGGCGGCCGCCCCGGCACCGTGCTCACGACGATCAGCCGCGGCTTCTTCCGCGGCGAGGAGGAACGGGAGATGGGCTTCCGGGCGGTGATGCGTACGCTTCGGCCGGCCCGTCGGCTGGTGGAGGTCACCGACAGCGACGGTCTGGACGCCACGCAGTTCGACCTCGTGCTGGCCGCGCTGCGGCAGGACCCGGAGATCGGAGCGGTCTACTCGATGGGCGGCGGCAACGTCGCGACGCTCGACGCGTTCGACGCCGTGGGCCGCCCGTGCGAGGTCTTCGTCGCCCACGACCTGGACCACGACAACGCGCGGCTGCTGCGTGCCGGGCGGCTGTCCGCCGTGCTCCACCACGACCTGCGCCAGGACATGCGCGACGCCTGCCGGCTGATCATGCGGGCCCACGGCGCCCTGCCCCCGGACAGCACTCCGGTCCTGCCGTCCGCGATCCAGGTCGTCACGCCGTACAACATGCCGCCCGGCTCGCCGCCGGCCCCGTCCCAAGGCCGCCCGAACGGACCCGGGAGCTGACCGCGGGGCCCCCGGCGCCGGACCGCTTCGACGGCTCGTCCCCGATGGGCGCCGAATGTGCCCGGACGACCGGACGGCCGGACCGGATGCGCGCCGGGGGCTCCCTGCGCGCTCCGCGCCCCGGACCGGCAGGCAGGCGGCCGGGCGCGGTCGCTGCCACTCGCCCGCCGCCCGGCGGTACGTCAGGAGGGCGACCCATCGGCCCGAGCCGTGCGGGCGCTCCTCGGCCGCCACCTGACAGTGGCTCGGCACCGGTTCGGCGGGCGACACCGAGGCCGCCGACGGCCCCGGCGGCACGGGAAGGGCCTCGGCCCTGCCCCGACCCCGGCCGCCGGACGGCCGCAGCACATCTCGGGCGGCCGCGGCGCCTCTCACGCGGACGCGGCGCACCTCGCACGGCCGCGGCGCCCGAGGGCCTCAGCCGTTGGGCCTCAGAGTCCAGATCACGGTCATCTCTCCGGTCACCGCTCCGTCCTCGCGCCGGATGGCGACGGCGACCGGGAACTCGGGGCGCTCGCCCGCGTCGAGTTCGGCGACGACGTCCGCGACGGGGCGGCCGAGCGTGGCGGTGGCCGTGACGGGCCCGCGGGCCAGCTTCTTGAAGGCGATCTCGGCGGTCACGGGCAGCGGAACGGCCCGCGCGAGCTGGTCCCCGAACGCGGCCAGCACGACGGCCCCGCTCGCGGACTCGCCCAGCGTGAACATCGCTCCGGCGTGCGGGCCGCCCACGTGGTTGTGGTACTCGCTCTGGTCCGGCAGCGCCAGGACGGCCTTCTCCGGAGTGGTCTCCAGGTACTCCAGCTTCAGGGTCCGAACCATCGGCACCGTGGCGGCGAGCATCTCGCCGATCGACATCTGGTCTGCGCTCATGACCGCATGTTACTCATGAGTAGACAGCTCTGACCAGAAGCGGAGCGCGATCGTCGCAACGGCGCCCCATACGGGACGAACCCGGTCGGCCCACCGCCTCGGTTACCGGCCTGGGCAGGGGCGGTGACCCAACCGTGTCCCTGACAGCACTAGGGTGGCTGCCCATGTGGCCAGGAAACCAGCCGCCCGGGGGCGAGCAGAACCCGCAGAACCAGAACCCGTACCAGCAGCCGGGGTACCAGCAGCCGAATCCGTACCAGCAGCCCGGGTTCCAGCAGCCGAACCCGTACGCGCAGCCGGGGCAGGCCGGTTGGACGGCGCCCGGTGCGCCGCAGCCGCCGCAGGGCGGCGGGAACGGGAACCGGACGAAGGTCGTCGCGATCGTGGCGGCCGCTGCCGTCGTGATCGCCGCCGGTGTCACGGGGCTCCTGGTGCTCGGCGGCGACAACGACAAGGACGACAAGGCGGACGGCGGCAAGGACAAGAAGTCGTCCTCGCCCAGCGCGTCCAAGGACCCGAGCGCGTCCGCGTCCTCCGGTGACGACAACCCGCGGGGCGGTGACGGCGAGAAGGCCACGATCGCGGGCTGGAAGGTCGTCATCAACCCGCGCTTCGGCACGATGTTCGACGTGCCCGCCGAGTGGGAGATCGAGAGCACCGACACGAGCGTCGGATTCGAGTGGGAGGAGAAGGGCAAGACCGACCGCACCACGGTCACCGCCCCCGCCTACCTCAAGTCCAAGTGGTGCTCGAGCGACACCGACAAGGACGGCCGCGTCGAGGACACCTCGCTCGCCACGGCCGGCACGCGCGGCGAGAACGGTGCCAAGACCACCGCCGAGGCGGCAGAGACCCGCGTTCCCTGGTGGATCTTCGGCGGCTACACGCAGCCGGACAAGAAGAGCGTCAAGTGGGACAAGGCCAAGGCCTACACCACGAAGTCGGGGCTCAAGGGCAGCATCGCCACCGCGTACTCGAGCAACACTCCGCAGAAGAAGAAGTGCGACAGCGAGGGCAAGGCCATCACCTTCGCGTTCAAGAACGGCGCGGGCGACTACGTCACCTGGAACCTGTACGGGGCCAAGGGCGTCAAGGACGAGATCCCCGAGGCGACGGTCAAGAAGATCCTCAGCACCGTGCGGCTGACCGAGGCCGCGCCGACGGACTCCTAGGCCCTCCCGCCGGCCCCTCGGGGCCGTGCACGGCACCTCCCGTCGCACGGACGGCGCGAGGTGCCGGACGCCGACCGGCCGAAGCAGCCGGCGACCGGTTTGGCAAGTCGGCCCCGCGGCGGCAATAGTCACCAGGTGAAGACCTCGTCCGCCGCTCCCGAACGCCTGCGCCGCCCCTCCTGGGCGGGCCGCAACTACACCCTGCTGACCGCCTCCGCGGTCGTGACCAACCTCGGCAGTCAGGGTGCCCTGATCGCGGCGGCGTTCGCCGTCCTGGACCAGGGCGGCGACGGCGGCGACGTGGGCCTGGTCGCGGCGGCCCGCACGCTGCCGCTGGTGCTCTTCCTGCTGATCGGCGGCGCGGTCGCGGACCGCCTTCCCCGGCACCGCGTCATGGTCGCGGCCAACGCCCTCAACTGCGTCTCCCAGGCCGCGTTCGCCTTCCTCGTGATCTCGGGCGAGCCGCAGCTCTGGCAGATGATGCTCCTCACCGCGCTCGGCGGCACGGGCCAGGCGTTCTTCAACCCCGCCGCCGAGGGCATGCTGTTCTCCTCGGTGAGCGGCAGCCAGGCCGGCCGCGCCTTCGCCATGTTCCGCCTCGCGATGCACGGTGCGGGCCTGGGCGGTGCCGCGCTCGGCGGGGCCATGGTCGCCCTGGTCGGCCCCGGTTGGGTGCTCGCCGTGGACGCGGCCGCCTTCGCGGTCGCCGGCGCCCTGCGCGTGTTCCTCGACGTGAGCCACATCCCGCCGCGCGCCCCGGGCGGCGGCCTGCTCGCCGACCTCCGGGAGGGCTGGCAGGAGGTCGTCGGGCGGCCCTGGCTGTGGTCGATCGTCGCCCAGTTCTCGGTCGTGGTGGCCGTGGTCGGCGCGGCCGAAGCGGTGTACGGACCACTGGTCGCCCGGGACAGCCTCGGCGGGCCGGGTCCGTGGGGCCTGGCCCTCGCGGCGTTCGGCGCGGGCACGGTCGGCGGGGCGCTGCTGATGATGCGCTGGAAGCCCCGGCGGCTGCTCCTCGCCGGATCCCTCTGCGTCTTCCCGCTCGCACTGCCCTCGGCGGCGCTGGCCGTGCCCCTCCCGGTCGGCCCGCTGTGCGCAGTGATGTTCGTGACCGGCGCGTCCATAGAGGTCTTCGGCGTCTCCTGGATGACCGCGCTGCACCAGGAGATCCCGGAGGACAAGCTCTCCCGCGTCTCGGCGTACGACTGGTTCGGCTCCATCGCCATGGTCCCGCTGGCCACCGCCCTCGCGGGCCCGGCGGAGTCCGCGTTCGGGCGCACCGCCTCGCTGTGGGGCTGCGCGGTGCTGGTGGTCGTGGTGACGGCGGCGGTGCTGTGCGTACCGGATGTCCGCAGACTGACCAGGCGGACGAGGGAAGTGGCCCAGGGAGTGCCGCGGAGCGAGCCCGCGCGCTCGGAGGTCTGACCCGCCGGACCCCTCGCCCGACGGCGGCAACGGCAGCGGCAGGCCATGGTGCCGGGCCGGTGCCGTCCCTCGGCTCAGCCGATGCCGAACGCCCCGTCCGGAGGCTCCGGCGAGGGCACCGCGTCCTCGTCGTGCACGGGCCGCGCGTCCCCGACGAGGAGGCGCAGCGTGTCGCCGTGCTCGACACGCGCCGGGAAGGCGTCCGCCGCCGTACGGCGGGCGAGGGCGGCCGTGTCGAACGGCCGGTGCGAGGCGACCAGCACGGCGTTGCCGAAGCGGCGTCCGCGCAGCACCCCCGGCTCGGCGACGAGCGCCGACTCCTCGAAGACGGCCGCGAACGTCGCGAGTTGGGAGCGCAGGAAGGCGAAGGGGGCGGCGTCGGCGAGGTTGGCCAGGTACACGCCGCCGGGGCGCAGGACCCGCTCCGCCTCGCGGGCGAACTCCAGCGACGTCAGGTGTGCCGGCACGCGTGAGCCGCCGAAGACGTCGGCTATCAGCACGTCGGCCGAGCCGCCCGGCGCGGATTCCAGCCAGGCCCGGGCGTCCGCGCCGTGCAGTGCGATGCCCGCGTCCGCGGGTACCGGCAGATGCTCCACGACGAGGTCCAGCAGCGCGGCGTCGGCCTCCACGACGTCCTGCCGGGACCCGGGCCGGGTCGCGGCGACGTAGCGGGGCAGCGTGAGCGCGCCGCCGCCCAGGTGCAGCACGTCGAGGGCCCGCCCCGGCTCGACGACGATGTCCAGGACGTGCCCGAGCCGCCGCGTGTACTCGAACTCCAGGTGGCCCGGCTCGTCCAGGTCGACGTACGACTGGGGCGCGCCGTCGACCGTGAGGAGCCAGGCCCGCTCCCGGTCGATGTCCGGCATCAGCTTGGCGGTCCCGTGATCCACTGCCCGCGTCACGGGTATCGGCTCGTCCACGGGTCCATTGTGCCCGCGCCCCGCGCCCCCGGGTCACGACCACGACCGGATGCCGCGCCCGCGGGCACCCGGCGGTCCGGGCCGGGCTGCGGCGCGTGCCGGGGCGGTGCCTGCCAGGGGGCCGGGCTCAGAGGCCGATCGCCCCGTCGATCCGTTCACGCAGCAGATCGGCGTGGCCGTTGTGGCGGGCGTACTCCTCCACCATGTGCAGCAGGACCCAGCGCAGCGACACGGGCCCGCGCCACGGGTCCTCGCCCTCCAGACCGAGGCCGGGCGCCCCGGCGGCGAACTCCTCGGCGAACGCCACCTCGGCGCGCCAGGCCCGCCAGGCCCCGGCGATCACGGCCGGATCGGCCGTGGCGCCCTCGAAGTCGCCGTCCGGGCACTCCGGCGAGGAGAAGAGGGCCGGCGCGTCCTGCCGGGCGAGCGCCCGCCGGAACCAGCGGCGCTCCACGTCCGCGAGATGCCGGACGAGGCCCAGCAGCGACAGCGTGGAGGGCTCCGCGGAGCGCAGCGCCAACTCCGCGTCCAGTCCGGCGCACTTCATCTCCAGCGTCGTCCGCTGGGCACGCAGGACGTCGGTGAGCAGGGTCCGTTCGTCGGCGGTCGCGGACGTACGGAAGCGCGGGTCGTCCTCCCCGGCGGCGAACAGCTCGGCTCTTCTGCTGGGGGCCGGACCCGGCCGGGTGCTCGTCATGGCCCCATCCTCGGCCCAGGACGCGGCCCGGCGCACCCGAGTTCGACCGCCGGCGGCCGTGCGCCCCTCCCCCGTGGAAGGGGCGCACGGCCGCGGGGCTCAGCCGACGGCGGTCACCGTGCCGGCGCCGACCGTCCTGCCGCCCTCGCGGATCGCGAAGCCGAGTCCCGGCTCCAGCGGCACCTCGCGGCCCAGCTCGACCGTCATGGTGACGGTGTCGCCGGGCCTGGCGACGGCGAGCTCCCCGAGGTCGACGTCACCGACCACGTCCGCCGTGCGGATGTAGAACTGCGGCCGGTACCCGGTGGACACCGGTGTCGTACGGCCGCCCTCCCGCCCGGACAGGACGTACACCCGCGCGGTGAAGTGCCGGCCGGGCACCACGCTGCCTGGCGCCGTGACGACGTGCCCGCGGCGCACCGCGTCACGGGGCACCCCGCGCAGCAGCAGCGCCACGTTGTCGCCGGCCTGGGCCTCCGCCATCGGCCTGCCGAAGGTCTCCAGGCCGGTGACCACGGTGTCCACCGAGGCGCCGAGCACCTCGACGCGGTCGCCGACGCGGATCGTGCCCCGCTCGACGGCGCCGGTGACGACCGTGCCGCGTCCGGTGATCGTGAGCACGTTCTCGACGGGCAGCAGGAACGGCGCGTCGAGATACCTCTCCGGCATCGGGACGTACGTGTCCACGGCGTCCAGCAGCGCCTCCACCGAGGCCGTCCAGCGCGGGTCCCCCTCCAGGGCCTTCAGCCCGGAGACCCGTACGACCGGTACGGCGTCGCCGCCGTAGCCGTGCGTGGAGAGCAGTTCCCGGACCTCCAGCTCCACGAGGTCGGCGAGCACGGCGTCCTCGCCGTCGTCCACGGCGTCCGCCTTGTTGAGGGCCACGACGATGTGGTCGACGCCCACCTGCCGGGCGAGCAGCACGTGTTCGGCGGTCTGCGGCATGATCCCGTCGAGCGCGGACACCACGAGGATCGCCCCGTCGAGCTGGGCCGCGCCCGTGACCATGTTCTTGATGTAGTCGGCGTGGCCCGGCATGTCCACGTGCGCGTAGTGGCGGGTGTCGGTCTCGTACTCGACGTGCGAGATGTTGATGGTGATGCCGCGCTCGGCCTCCTCCGGGGCGCGGTCGATCCGGCCGAACGGTACGTAGCGGGTGGAGCCGCCGGAGCCGCGCTCGGCGAGGACCTTGGTGATGGCGGCGGTCAGGGTGGTCTTGCCGTGGTCGACATGACCCATGGTGCCGATGTTGAGATGCGGTTTGGTGCGCGTGTAAGCCGTCTTGGACATGGCGGTACCTCGAAGCCTCTTCGGTGTCGGCGGAGCTGAGTGACGACCCGGCGGCCGAACGGCCGGGAAGGGGACCCCGAGGACGGGCCGACCCTCCCCCTGCGGGGTCCGCCGGAGTGTCCGGGAAGGGTCAGCTTCGGGCGCCGTCCGCGGCGGCCGCGGTGAGCGGGACGGCAGCCTTCGGAGCGGCCGCGACTGCGGCTGCTGCGAGGAAGGCGTACCGGAACATGAGCCGATCATCGCCGACGCCCGGGGGCCCGTCGAATGGTTTTCGGCGCCCCGGGGCGGGTGTTTCCCCTGGTGCGTCAGGGTCCGGGGTTCCCCGGGAGCCGATGCGTTTCGGGGCCCGCCGGACTCCGGAGGGGCTTCAGGGTCCGACGTTCTTCAGTGCCTCGCGGACGGACAGCGGCGACAGCCGTCCGCGCTCCCGGGCGACGAACGCGCGCACGGCGTCCGGATCGGTCTTCGCGTACTCGCGCAGGCACCAGCCGATGGCCTTGCGGATGAAGAAGTCGGGGTGGCCCGCCTGCCGTACGCAGTAGGCGAAGAGGCGTTCCGTGTCGGTGTCGCCCTTGGAGCGGAGCTGGTGGAGGAGGGCGGTGCGCGCGATCCACAGGTCGTCGTCCTCGATCCACGCGTCCATGTCGGCGCGCAGGGCGGGGTCGGCCGCCACCAGGCCTCCCACCACGTGTGCGGCGAGGGCGTCGACGGTGTCCCACCAGGGGACCGTGGAGACGAGCCGCCGCGCGACGGGCAGGAACCCCGACGAGAGACGCCTCACATGGCGGCGCAGGTAGTCGACCGCGAAGTACTGGTACTCCCGCTCCGGCAGCCGCCAGCAGCGCAGCGCCACGGCGACGCAGTCGGCCTCCTCCGGCCGGGGTGTGCCCGCGAGGACGACACGGGACAGCGCACGGCGGTCCGGCGTGGTCAGGCCGAGGAAGGGGGCGATGTCCTTCATGTACGCGCGCGCCGACGCGGCGCGTCGCGGGTCGGCCGCCGCCGCGTAGGTGGCGGTGAGCCGCTCCAGCACGGTGTCCGCCAGGGCGCTGGGTGGCGGCACCGGGCGGCGGTCCGGTGCTCCGGAAGCTGTGACCTCCATGAGACGAACCATACGGCGATCACACACACGGGTCGGTTAGTGTCGCCGGATGCTCGATGCCACCACCCGCTCTGGGGGCACCGCCACGGCCACTCCCCCGCTCCCCGCACCGGCTCTCGTCCCCACCGGGTTCGCCGGCTCCCCCACAGGTGTCGCCGCTCGCTGCACGAGAGCACTGCTCTCTCCGTGGTCCCGGTTCTCCCTGCTGGTGACGCTGCTCGTGGCGGCCGGCGGGAGTGTGCTGCTGTTCGAGCCGCAGAGACTGCTGGCCGACGGCTGGCCTCCGCAGCTCGGCGGGGCCGGCGCGGCCCTGGTGTTCGCGGCGGCGTACGGGCTGTGCACGGTGGCGTTCGTGCCGCGCCCGATCCTGAACCTCGCGGCGGGTGCCCTGTTCGGCTCGCAGCTCGGCATCGGCGCGGCGGTCGGCGGCACGGTGCTGGGGGCCGGGATCGCCTTCGGTCTGGGCCGAATGCTCGGGCAGGACGCCCTGCGCCCGCTGCTGCGGGGCCGCTGGCTGAAGGCGGCGGACGGGCAGCTCAGCCGCCACGGCTTCCGCTCGATGCTCGCCGCGCGGCTCTTCCCCGGGGTCCCGTTCTGGGCCGCGAACTACTGCGCGTCGGTGTCCCGCATGGGCTGGCTGCCGTTCCTCCTCGCCACGGCGCTGGGCTCGGTCCCGAACACGGCCGCGTACGTCGTCGCCGGTGCCCGCGCCTCGGCCCCCACCTCCCCGGCCTTCCTGATCGCGATGGCCTGCATCGCGCTGCCGGCCCTGGGCGGAGCGGTCGTCGCCTGGCGCAAGCGGCACCACTTCAGGTCCCGCTGACGGACGCGGCCCGGCCGACGGGCCGCCGGGCCGGCCCACGGACGCCCCGCCCCCGCGCCCGGCGCCGAGCCGGCCCCGAGGACCCGCCGCCCCCCGCTCCCGGGAAGCCCCCGCTCGCGGGCCCGGACGGCCCCGGACCCGCGAGCACCCGAAACCCCCGCCCACGCCCACGCTCTCGCCCACGCGCGGAGCTCCTCGCGCCTACAGCCCTTCCAGGACCATCGCGTTGGCCAGGCCGCCCGCCTCGCACATCGTCTGGAGCGCGTAGCGCGCCCCGCGCTCCCGCATCGCGTGGACCAGCGTGGTCGTCAGCCGGGTGCCGCTCGCGCCGAGCGGGTGCCCGAGGGCGATCGCGCCGCCGTGGACGTTGACCTTGGCGAGGTCGGCGCCCGTCTCCTGCCGCCAGGCGAGGACGACACTGGAGAACGCCTCGTTGACCTCGAAGAGGTCGATGTCGTCGAGGGTCAGCGAGGCCCGGCGCAGCACCTTCTCCGTGGCGGGGACGACCCCGGTGAGCATCAGCAGGGGGTCGGACCCGGTGACGGCGAAGCTGTGCAGCCTGGCCAGCGGCCTCAGCCCGAGCCGGGCCGCGACCTCGCCGGAGGTGATCAGCACGGCGGAGGCCCCGTCGTTGACGGGGCTGGCGTTGCCCGCCGTGACGTTCCACTCGATCTGCGGGAACCGTTCGCCGAAGGCCGGGTCGTAGTACGCGGACCGCAATCCGGCGAGCACCTCGGTGGTGCTGTCCGGCCGCACGCACTCGTCCCGGGCGACGCCGTCGAGGGGGGCGACCTCGGCGTCGAACAGGCCCTGCTCCCACGCCGCCGCGGCCTTGCGGTGCGACGCCACGGCGAACGCGTCCATCTCCTCCCGGGAGAGCGACCACTTGGCCGCGATCAGTTCGGCGCTGATGCCCTGCGGGACCAGTCCCCCGGGGTGGCGCTCGGCGACGCCCGGTCCGAACGGGTCCGCGCCCTCGGGCACGTTCGACCACATGGGCACACGGCTCATCGACTCGACGCCGCAGGCCACGACCATGTCGTACGCCCCCGCCATGACGCCCTGTGCCGCGAAGTGGACGGCCTGCTGGGAGGAACCGCACTGCCGGTCAACGGTGGTCGCCGGGACCGACTCGGGGAAGCCCGCCGAGAGGACGGCGTAGCGGGTGGTGTTCATGGCCTGCTCGCCGACCTGGTCGACGGTCCCGCCGATGACGTCGTCGATGAGGGCGGGGTCGACGCCGGAGCGCTCGACGAGGGTGCGGAGGGTGTGGGCGAGGAGTTCCACGGGATGGACGTGGGCGAGCGAGCCGTTCGGCCTGCCCTTCCCCACGGGAGTGCGTACGGCTTCGACGATGACTGCGTCACGCATGGTCGGCCCCTCGGCGTCTGCGGGTTCGCGGATGGTGGGTTTGGTTTTCAAACTTGCCAAGTGACTCCACGGTAACCCAGTGGGTTGGAAGAACCAACCCACTCTCCTAGACTGGTGCGCATGAAGGACGCCCGCCCCTGTTCGATCGCCGGCACACTCGCCCTCGTCGGCGAGAAGTACTCCCTGCTCGTGCTGCGCGAGGTGTCCCTGGGCGCCAGGCGGTTCGACCAGCTGGTCCGCAACACCGGCGCCCCGCGCGACGTACTGGCGACCCGCCTGAAGCGACTGGTCGACGCCGGCGTGCTGGAGAAGGTGGCCTACAGCGACAGGCCGCGGCGGTTCGAGTACCGGCCGACACGGGCGGGCCTCGATCTGGAGCCGGTCCTGCTGACGCTCATGGCGTGGGGCGACCGCCATCTCAACGCGGGCGACCGACCGATGGTGCTGGAACACTCCGGCGACCACGAACTGGTGCCGGTCGTGACCTGCGCGGAGTGCGGCGAGGAGGTCGCGCACGACGACGTGACGGCCCACCCGCGGGCCGCCGGCTGGACGGTGACGGGCCCGACGGCGGCCTGAACCCCGCCGGACCGCCGTCCCCGCGCGATGTGCGCCCCGGCCTCCGGGCGGCCGGTCGAGGGCCCGGAGGCCGCCCGCCCGCCGTCCACGGCGGCCCCGGCTACCGCCCCCGGTACACGTCCAGCCGCCCGCACATGCCGAACACCGCGTGCGCCGAGGGTTGTTCGGCTCGCACTGCCGCCTGCGCGAGGTGGGTCACGTCGCCCCGCTCCAGCCGGTCGAGCTGCTCCCCGGTCGCCGCCGCCGCGGCCTCGGCACCCCGCCTCCACCGCTCGCGCCACGCGTCGAGCCGGGGCCGTACGAGAGCCGCCGCGGCCCGGTGGAAGGCGGCGAGCGGCTCGGGCCCGTCCGCCTCGCGCAGCGCCCGGTACCCCTCCAGGGCGAGGTCGCGCCGCGCCCGGACGACGCGTTCGCGCTCCTCCTCGGGCGCGTCAGCGGGAACGGCCGTCGCCTCGGCGTACGTCGCCGGGTCGGTCAGGAACTCGGGCGGCAGGGTGAGTACGGCGTCACCGGCCTCCGGCAGCCCGCCGTTCTGCATGAGCACGGTGATCCGCAGCCGGTCCTCGTCGACGAGCCGGTGGATCGTGCCCGGCGTGAACCAGGCCACCGTGCCGGGTTCGAGAGGCGTGACCGCGCACCCCGAGGCCGTCAGGGTCTGCACCGCGCCCCGCCCGCCGGTGACGACGTACGCCTCCGAACAGGCCAGGTGCAGATGGGGGGTTCCGCCGCACACGCCGTCCGCCGCGGGCCAGTCGTAGACCGACAGGTGCGAGACGGCGACCCCGCCCGGAAGGCCCGTGAAGGGCTCGGCGGCGCTCACCACGGGTGCTCCGCCAGGTACTTGGCGATCTCGTCCCGCTCCCACACCCCGTCGGCGACGACGACCCGGTAGCGCCTGGTGAGGGTGTCGCCCGGGGCGAGTTCGAGTTCGTCGTGGAACGCGAAGGACGGGGCGACGGCGGCGAAGGGCTCGTTGCGCACGAACCAGTGGGACGGGTGGGCGCCGCCGGCACCCGTGTGGTCGTTCTCGGGGGCGTGCGCGAAGACCAGCGTCGCGTGCCCGTCGGCGTCGTCGTGCTCCCCGGAGTACGCGAGCCAGGGCGCCTGCCGCCCCATCAGGCCGGGCCCCTCGCCGTCGGGTCCGAGGACCCTCCCCTGCCGGAAGGCGCGCGGACCTCGCCAGAACAGCCCCGTGTAGCCCGCCATCTCCCGCCCGGCCGTCGTGGGACTGCCGAACAGCAGTGGCGTGTCCCGGCGGTTGGTGACGGCGGTCGTCCAGGTCAGCGCCCAGGAGCCGGACGCCCGGTCCACGTCGTGCACCTCGACGCGCCGCTCCTCCTCGGCCCACAGCGAGCCGTCGTACGGATGCCAGGTGAGCCGCTCGGCGACGACCGCGCCGCCGGGCCGGGCGGCGACCTCGTCGAAGCCGGTGTGCGCCATCGACCCGACGCGCTCCGGGAGTTCGAGGTACCCCTGGCCGTGCACGTAGCTGTTGCCGCCCCACAGGTTCGCGCCCGACAGGTGCGAGGCCGTCATCTGCAGGCCCTTGTGCCAGCGGTGGTCATTGGGCCGGTACCCGGTGACGACCCGGCCCGCCAGGGTCCTGAGCGGGTGCAGGTACGGCTTGGGCGCCTCCCAGGCCGCCTCGGGACCGTAGACGTAGCTCAGCAGCGCGACCCCGCTCACCGGGTCGGTGACCGTGACACGGTCGCCGTGGGCGTGGACGACGCGCAGCGCGCCGGGTCCGGTCATGCCGATGCCTCCTCGTGACGCGGGGGCGCCCAGCCGGGCGCGCCGCCGTGCAGCGCGGTGTGGAAGGGGTCGCCGGGGCCGATCCCGCCGGCGCGGACGGTGGTGTCCGTGAACGCGGACTTGTAGAGCGCGGAGACCAGTTCCAGGCTGGCGCGCCCGTCGACGCCGCTGCTGCGCGGCCGCTCGCCCGCGCGCATGCTCGCGACCAGGTCGCGGAGTTGGGCCAGGTGCGAGCTCGGCACGTCCGGGCCGAAGTCCCGCCAGGCCGCCGCCTCCCCGGCCGGTACGCCGGGTGCGGGCGTGACACGCCAGTCGGCGTTGCGATGGCCGTAGAGGTGGGTCAGTTCGACCGTGGCCCGCTCGCAGTCGACACGGATCCTGCTGACCTCGTCCGGACTGAGCACGCTGTTGACCACGGTGGCCAGGGCCCCGCTCTCGAAGCGGACCAGGGCGATCGAGACGTCCTCGGTCTGCACGTCGTGCACCAGGCGGCCGGCCATCGCCCGCACTTCGCTCCACGGCCCGAGCAGATCCAGGAGCAGGTCCATCTGATGGATGCCGTGCCCCATCGCCGGGCCGCCGCCCTCCGTCTCCCACCTGCCGCGCCAGGGAACCGCGTAGTAGTCGGCGTTGCGGTACCAGGTCGTCTGGCAGTGCGCCACGAGGGGCCTCCCCATGGCGCGCTCGGCGATCAGCCGCCGCACGTGCCGCGCGCCCGAGCCGAAGCGGTGCTGGAAGACGACAGCCGCGTACGGGCCGCCCTCGGCCCCCTCGTGCGCCTGAACCGCGTCGAAGTCCGCGAGGCTCGGCACGGGCGGCTTCTCGCACCACACCCAGGCGCCCGCGCGCAGTGCGGCGACCGTCTGCTCGCGGTGCAGGGCCGGCGGGGTGCAGACGCAGACGAGGTCGGGGCGCTGCTCGGCCAGCATCCGGTCGAGGTCGGTGTAGCCGTGCGGGACGCCGCCCGCCGCGCAGAAGCGCTTCACCGCGTCGGCGTCGACGTCGACGGCGGCGACGATCTCCGCCTCGCCCTCGGCGGCCAGTGCGGCGAGGGCGGGAAGGTGGCTGCCGGAGGCGATGCCCCCGGTGCCGACGACGGCGGCCCGCACGGGGCGGCCGCCGAGCGGTGCGGCGGGGCGGTGCACGTGCCGGGATGCTCCGGGCTCGGTCGGACTGCTGCTGCTTGCGTCGCGGGAGGTATCCATGGCTGTGATCAGCACTCCATCGGACGTGTCGGTTGATCCGGCGGACGCCTGCCCGTCGCGGCGGCCGTGCGGGACCGCGCGCGGACAGCAAGCGCTTTCACTCCTCGCGGAAACGTAAGCGGACGCGTCGCGGCGGGTCAACACCCTGGTCACCGTCGCGAGGTCTCCCCCAAGGAGGCCCTGTGGTCGCCCGGTTCGCACGGGGCGCTACGCTGCCCCGAGCGCGCCTGATCATCACGACGCACAACCCGGCACGCCCGTCCGGCCATTCACCCCGCTCCCGCCATCAGCACTTGGATCGCGTAACTTCATGTCTTGGTTTGAATCCCTCATCCTCGGACTCGTCCAGGGGCTGACCGAGTTCCTGCCCATCTCGTCCAGCGCGCACCTGCGGCTGACCGCGGCGTTCGCGGGCTGGGAGGACCCGGGAGCGGCCTTCACCGCGATCACCCAGATCGGCACGGAGACAGCGGTGCTGATCTACTTCCGCAAGGACATCAGCCGGATCGTCTCGGCCTGGTTCCGCTCGCTCACGAACAAGGCGATGCGGCAGGACCACGACGCGCAGATGGGCTGGCTCGTGATCATCGGGTCGATCCCGATCGGCGTGCTGGGCATCACCCTCAAGGACCAGATCGAGGGCCCCTTCCGCGACCTGCGCCTCACCGCGACGATGCTCATCGTGATGGGCGTCATCCTGGGTGTCGCGGACCGGCTCGCGGCACGCGACGAGGTCGGCGGGAAGCACCGGGCGGCCCGGGAGCGCAAGTCGCTGCGGGACCTGAGCGTCAAGGACGGCCTGATCTACGGCGTCTGCCAGGCCCTGGCCCTCATCCCGGGCGTCTCACGCTCCGGCGCCACCATCAGCGGCGGCCTCCTCATGGGCTACACCCGTGAGTCCGCGGCCCGTTACTCGTTCCTGCTGGCCATCCCGGCCGTACTCGCCTCCGGCGCCTTCGAGTTGAAGGACGCGAGCGAGGGGGGACATGTCTCGTGGGGACCCACGGTCTTCGCGACGATTGTCGCGTTCGTGGTGGGATACGCAGTCATCGCCTGGTTCATGAAGTTCATCACCACGAAGAGCTTCATGCCGTTCGTCTACTACCGCGTCGCGCTCGGCATCCTCATCATCGTGCTGGTCAGCACGGGTGCGCTGAGCCCGCACGCGGCCGAGTCGGCCGGCTGACGTCCTCCGCCCACGGACCGGCCCGACGCATGTACGGGCCGGTCCGTGGCGTATCCGGGCCGACCCGACGCGTATCCGGGTCGGCCCGACGCATGTACCGGCCGGCCCGACGCGTATGCGGGCCGGCCCGACGTACGTCCGGGTCGGCCATTCGCGCTTCCGGGTCGGCGCGGCCGTGCCCGGGCCGGACCACATGCGTCCAGGTCCGTCCGGCGCGGCGCGCGCCCCGGCAGGATCGGCGCTCCTGACACGATCCGGGCCCCGGCAGCGTCGGCCGCCCCGATCGCCCCGGCCGCTCGGCCCCGGGCCCGTGACCACCCGGCCGCCGTCGCTGCAATCCCGCCCGCGCACTTGGCGGAAGCGCACCCGGTACCCCGCGGCGACCGACGTGCCCCTCACGAGATCGGCGCACCGGTGTTCCCGGCCGCGCGGAGGCATTCCGCACGCACGGGGGCAATCGCTTCCCGATCCCCTAAGTGCGCGCAGGGCGGTGCTGACCGGGCCGACGGACGGGACGCCGGCCGCGACCGCCGCGGACTCGGCGCGGCGGCCCCGCGTACGCGGCCGCACGGACACTCCGTCGTGCGCGCCGCCGCAGCGGACGGTACCCGTCGGCCCCGCCCGGCGGCCGTGCCGCGGCCCCGCAGGGCACCGGGCGACCGCCACCTTCTCCAACACGGCGGCCCTTAAACGTTTTTGGCGTGACCAACCACATACGGGCTGGGTAGTCGTCCGGTAGCGCGCTGTCAGTCGTTGGCCCTACGCTTGTTCGCATGTCCCCCGATTCCCTCACCCCTGGTTCCGCACGGTCTGCCGCCGTGCTGAATGAGCAGATCCGCGCGTTATGGATACGCGCGGGCGGTTCGCTGTCCCCACAGGAGCGGGCGGAGTACGAACTGCTCGTGGTGGAGTGGGCGGCGGCGGTCCGCGACGAGGTCGTCGAAGCGGCGTGAACTTCCGGGCGGGGCAAGGACATCCCCGCCGCCGGACGAGGCGGGACGCGCCCCCGCCACCCCCGACCCCCGACCTGCGACACAAGGCACAAGGCACAAACCGCACGCCACTCGCCGGGCGGCGCCCGACCACCCCTCCGGGCGGGCGCCCTTCGTCAGCGGCCCCCCGCCACCCTCAGCACCGCCCCCGTCACGTACGACGCCTCGGGCGACAGCAACCACGCGACGGCCGCCGCGATCTCCGCGGGTTCGCCCGGCCGTCCGAGCGGGATCGCCGGAGCCATCCGGGCGGGACGGCCCGGATCACCCATGGCCGCGTGCATGTCGGTGTCGACCAGGCCGGGAGCGACCCCGTTCACCCGCACGCCGTCCGGACCGAGCTCCTTCGACAGACCCACGGTCAGGGCGTCGATCGCGGCCTTGGTGGCCGCGTAGTGGACGTACTCCCCCGGACTGCCGAGCGTGGCGGCCGCCGACGAGACGTTGACGACCGAACCGGCGCCCCGGGCGGCCATGTCGCGCGCGGCCCGGCGCGAACACAGCAGCGTGCCCAGGAGGTTGACCTCCAGGACGCGGCGCAGCACCGCTGTGTCCGTGTCCGCGAGCCGGCCGAGCTGACCGGTCACCCCGGCGTTGTTCACGAGGCCCGTCACGGGCCCGAGGCTCTCGGTCGCGGTGTCGAAGAGCCGCTCCACGTCGTCCTCCTCGGAGGTGTCGACCCGGACGGTGACGCACCGGGCCCCGGCCGCCCGTACCGCCGCCGCGGTGCGCTCCGCGGCCTCGTCGTCGCGCGTGTACCCGAGGGCCAGGTCGTGGCCGTCCTCCGCCAGTCGCAGACAGGTCGCCGCACCGATCCCCCTGCTGCCGCCCGTTACCACCGTGACGGGTCGAGACATGCGCACTCTCCTCCGTGATGCCTGTATGAGCCATCCATGATCCCAGGCCGTCCGGGCCGGTGTCCCGGAACCGCCGCACCCCCCGCACTCCCGCACCCCTCCGGCCCGACTCCGGGCGGCGGCAGGGCCCTCGGCGGCGAAGAGCCGGGCGGAGCCGGAACACCCGCGTCCGTCGCCCGGGCGCACGCCGGGTGAATATCCCTGCACGCCCCTTGGCGAAGCGGGCCCCGTGACCAACACTTGGCCGATGACGCAGCGCGTGGAACTGGCAACGGTGATGGACCGGCTCGCGGTCGACGGGATGGTCACCGAGTACGCGGTGGCGGTCGACGACGGGGACTGGGAGGCCTACCGGGGACTGTTCGCACCCGGCGGCCGGGCGGACTACCGGTCGGCCGGCGGCATAGAGGGCGACGCCGGGCAGATCGCCGACTGGCTCGCGCGGACGATGCGGCTGTTCCCGATGCGGCAGCATCTGATCGTCAACCGGCGCGTGCGGTTCGGGCTGCTGGAGCAGGACACCGGCGACACCGCCAGGGTGCAGGCCGACTACATCAATCCGATGCGGTTCGCGGGACAGGACGAGGGCTCCACCGAGCCCGACTTCGTGTGCGGCGGCCGCTACGACTTCGCCCTGTTGCGCACGGACGACGGATGGCGGCTGCGCGAGGTGGTCGTCCGGGAGAAGTGGCGCCGCACCGCTCCGACCGGCAAGGAGCCTGCCGCTCGGTGAGTCCCGTACGCCTTCGGGGCATGTCTGCGTCAGCCTGGGCACCCTTACGGTGATCGTCAGGTGGGCGCACACTGGGGTCACGCACTGTGGCCCGAGGGCCGAGGGAGGCGAAGCATGACTCTGTCCGCCGCCGAGTGGCGCACGCGGCTCGGGACGCGCTGGTGGCGCGGCGGAGCGGCCGTGCTCGCCGGAGCGCTGCCGATGCTGACCTTCCCCGCCCCCTCGCTGTGGTGGTTCGCGCCCTTCGCCCTGGTCCCGTGGATCCTGCTCGCCCGCTCGGCGCCGACGGGGCGGCGCGCGGCCTACGACGGCTGGCTGGGCGGTTTCGGCTTCATGCTGGCCGTGCACCACTGGCTGCTGCCGAGCCTGCACGTCTTCACTCTCGTCATAGCGGCACTGCTGGGCGCGCTGTGGGCCCCCTGGGGCCGGCTGGTACGCCGGTTCCTCGCCGCGACGCCCTCGCCGGGCCGGGCCTTCGCGGCCCTGCTGGTCCTGCCCTCCGCGTGGCTGATGGTCGAGCTCGTCCGCTCCTGGGAAGGGCTGGGCGGCCCCTGGGGCCTGCTCGGTTCGAGCCAGTGGGACGTGGAGCCCGCGCTGCGGATCGCCTCGGTGGGCGGTGTGTGGCTGCTCAGCTTCCTGCTGGTGTCCGTGAACGTCGCGGTCGCCCTCCTGGTCTCCGTACCCCGGGCCAGGGTTCCCGCGGTCGCGGGACTCGTCGCAGTGGGCGCGGCCGTCACCTCCGTCTGGGCCTGGTCGCCCCGTCCGCAGGAGGCCGGGGCGGCACGGATCGCCGTCGTGCAGCCCGGGATGGTCGACGCCGCGGGCGGCGCGGAGGAGCGCTTCACCCGCGAGGAGGCACTCACCCGGGAGCTGGCCGGACAGGACGTCGACCTCGTCGTGTGGGGGGAGAGCAGCGTCGGCTTCGACCTCACAGAGCGGCCCGACCTCGCGGACCGGCTGGCCGCGCTCGCCCGCGAGGTGGACGCCGACGTCCTGGTCAACGTGGACGCGCGCCGCGCCGACCGCCCGGGCATCTACAAGAGCTCGGTCCTCGTCGGCCGCGACGGCCCGACCGGCGACCGCTACGACAAGATGCGGCTGGTCCCGTTCGGCGAGTACGTGCCGGCCCGCTCCCTCCTCGGCTGGGCCACCTCCGTCGGCAAGGCGGCGGGCGAGGACCGTATGCGGGGCACCGAGCAGGTCGTGATGACGGTCGGGGACGGGCTGCGGGTGGGACCGATGGTCTGCTTCGAGTCGGCGTTCCCGGACATCGGCCGGCAGCTCGCGCGGGACGGTGCGCAGGTGCTGCTGGCCCAGTCGGCGACCTCGTCGTTCCAGAGCAGCTGGGCGCCCGCGCAGCACGCGTCGCTGGCGGCGCTGCGGGCGGCCGAGTCGGGCCGCCCGATGGTCCACGCGACCCTGACCGGTGTCTCCGCCGTCCACGGTCCGAACGGTGAACGGGTCGGTGAGCGGCTCGGCACGGACGCGAGCGCGTCCGCGGTGTACGACGTCCCGCTGGCCGGCGGGACCACGCTCTACCTGCGGTTCGGCGCCTGGCCGGTGTACGCGGCCCTGCTGGTGCTGGCCGCTCTGGCGCTCTTCGAGGGCCGGCGCCGGCTGCTGCTCAGGCGGGCCGTTCCGTCACCGCTCGCACCACACGCTCGCACAGCTCATGGGTGGCCAGCGCGTCCCGGGCACTGAGCACCTTGCCCGCGCGTACGGCGTCGAGGAAGGCGAGCACGACCTGCTCGATACCGCGCTGCCGGGCGACCGGCACCCAGTCGCCGCGCCGCCGGGTGGTCGGCTGCCCCTTGTGGTCGACGATCTCGGCGAGGTTCACGACCTGCCGCTTCGTGTCCTGGCCCGAGACCTCCAGGATCTCCTCGTTCGATCCGCTCAGCCGGTTCATCACCCCGAGGGCGGTGAACCCGTCGCCGGCGAGCTGGAGCACCACGTGGTGCAGCAGCCCGCCCTCGACGCGGGCCCGTACCGTGACGTCGTCCACCGTTCCCGGCACCAGGAACCGCAGGGTGTCCACGACGTGGATGAAGTCGTCGAGGATCATCGCGCGCGGCTGCTCCGGCAGGCCCACGCGGTTCTTCTGCATCAGGATCAGCTCGCGCGGATGGTCGGCGCACTGCGCGTACGCGGGTGCGTGGCGGCGGTTGAAACCGACGGCCAGGCTGGTGTCGCGCTCCTCCGCCAGCCGGACGAGCCGCTCCGATTCGGCCAGTTCGTACGCGATCGGCTTGTCGACATAGGTGGCCACGCCCGCTTCGAGGAGCCGGGCCACGATCTCGGGGTGGGCGTGCGTGGGCGCGTGCACGAAGGCCGCGTCGAGGCCCTGGTCGAGCAGGCCTGACAGGTCGGTGTGGCGCTGTGCCGCCGGGATGTGGAGTCCGTCGGCGACCCGGGTGAGGGTGGCGGGCGTCCTGGTGTGCAGATGCAGTTCGACTCCCGGCCGGGTCGCGAGCACCGGGAGGTAGGCCTTCAGCGCGATGTCGCCGAGTCCGATGCAGCCGACCTTCACAGGGGTCTCCTCTTTGGGGGGTCCGAGGGCGAGTGGGTGTCCACGGGGCGGGCCGCGTCCGCGGCTCCGAGGGCTCTCCCGTGGCTCCTGGCGGGCTCGGGAGGACCGCCACGGCACCTCGCCGTGCCGCCCGACCGTCCGGACATCCCCGGGTACGCCCTTGCGTGAGCGGCCCTACGCCCCGCGACGCACCGCGTCCGGCACAGGGCGCCGATCCGCCAGGGACCACGGGACAGCCCTCAGGGCGTGTCCGCCCGTGTCCCGTCGGAAGCATACGGCGACCTCGGAGGCCGCCAGTCGGCGATCCCATCGAAACTCCGCAGGAGAACGGCCGGCGCCGCCGTGGAGACGGCGGCGACCACGGCGTCGCGCAGTGCTGTCCCCAGCCGGCCGCGGACCATGTTGAGCCGGGCCGCCGAGACCGCCTTGCGGGCGATGGCGGTCGTCCGCGGTCGGCGGCCCGCGCTGTAGGCGGCCAGGGCGTCCCCCATCGCGTGCGGCCCACCGGACGGGACGTACGCCCCGACGCCCGGACCGAACGGGTCCGGGCCGGCGGAGGCCTGACCCGCGTGGCGGTGGGACGGGCCTGCGTGGTGCGGGTCCGGGTCTGCGGAGACACCGCCTGCGTGGCGCGGGTACGGGTCCGGGTCGGCGGAGGCCCGGCCCCCGTGCCGGGTGTCCGGATCGGCGCCGGTGGCAGGCGGGCCCGTGTGCCGGGAGAGCGGGTCCCCGCCGGTGGCGGGCGGGCCGAGGTGCCCAGGTCGGTGCGGGGGGTACGAGTCCGCGTCGGCGACGGCCGGACCCCCGCGCCGGACGCGCGGGTCCGCGTCGGCGAGGCGGACCGGATCGACGTGGTGGGCGAGCACGATCGCGTCCTCGATGGCCTGGTTGCCGCCCTGCCCGAGCGTCGGCGGCATGGCGTGCGCGGCGTCCCCGACCAGGGCGACGCGGCCCGCGTGGAAGGCGGGCAGCGGCTCGGCGATGTGGTGCACGTCGTGCCGCAGGACGTCCTCGGGCCGGGCGGCGGCGAGGACGTCGGGCACCGGCTCGTGCCAGTCGCCGAACAGCCTGACCAGCTCGGCCAACTCGTCGTCGGCCGCCCGTCCCCCGGCCGGGACCCGGGCGGCGGCGTACGCGTAGACCCGGCCGTCCTTCATCGGGTGCGTGCCCCAGATACGGCCGCGGCCCCACGTCTCGTGCGCGGCGAAGGGCACTCCCGGCACCGGGACCACGATCCGCCACGTCGTGAACCCGGAGTAGACGGGCCCGGGGTGCGCCGGGAACAGGACCGGGCGCACGGCGGAGCGGAGGCCGTCGGCGCCGACGACCAGCTCCGCCTCCAGTTCGCCGCCGGGTGTGGCGACGCGGGCGGGCCGGCCGGGCACCCCGGGGTCGCCCTGGTCGACGAGCGTGGTGGGAGCGCCCGTACGCACACAGCCGGCCGGGAGGCACGCGACGAGGCTGCCGACCAGCGTGGCGCGGTGCAGCAGGACGAGCGGTCCGCCGAACCGGGCCGCGACGGCTGCCGCGCTGCCCCGCGAGAGCCACCGTCCACCCGGAGTGCGCAATCCCCCGTCGCCCTGCCAGGCGGCGAGGTCGCGGATCTCGTCGCCGAGCCCGATGACGTCGAGGGCGCGCAGGGAGTTGGGCGCCAGCGAGATGCCGGCTCCGACGGGTTCGAGCGAGCGGGCCCGCTCCAGGACGGTGACCCGCCAGCCCGACCGGTGCAGCGCCACGGCGGCCGTCAGGCCTCCGATGCCCCCGCCCACGACGATCGCGCGTGGTGCCTGTGCCATGACCCCTCCAGCGTTCACTACATCTGTAGTTACCGAGCACCTCGACCGTACTACAGCCGTAGTCGCGGCGGTAGGTTGGGTTCCATGGCCGTACGCAGCGCCGGCGCCAGCCGTGCCGAACTCATCGCCGACGCCGCCCTCGGCCTCCTGGCCGAACGCGGCATGCGGGGTCTCACCCATCGCGCCGTCGACTCGGCCGCGGGGCTTCCGCCGGGGTCCACGTCGAACGTCGCGCGCACCAGACTCGCCCTGCTGGAGGCCGCGGTACGGCGCCTTGCGGAGCGCGAGGCGCGCGTGCTCGGGGTGGAGGAACTGCCCGACCCGCGCGCCGGAGTCGACTCCCTGGTGGAGGGGATGGCGCAGGCGGTGCACCGCTCGCTCACCGGCCACCGCGAACTGCTGCTGGCCCGCTACGAGTTGGCACTGGAGGCGACCCGGCGACCGGAGCTGCGGGTGTTCTTCGACGCCGCGGGACGGCAGTTCCGGGACCTGCTCACCGGGCTGCTGACCGCGTTGGGCTCAACCGAGCCCGAGCGGCACGCCCTGTCCCTGGTCGCCTGGGCCGACGGCCTGATGTTCTCCTGCGCGGCGGGCTCGTACCACGCGGACGTGCCCAGTGTCGACGACGTGCGGACCGGGTTGCGGGAGGTACTGGACGGCATGCTGCGGGACGGCCGCGCGGGATGACCGGCAGCGGCGGCGGGCTGCGATGATGCGGGCATGAAGACGGAACGCAGCGAACCCGCGCCCGACGCCGGCGAACGCGCCATGCTGGAGGGCTGGCTCGACTACCACCGCGACACCCTCGCGTGGAAGTGCGCGGGCCTGGACGACGCCCAGCTCAGAACGGCCTCCGTGCCGCCGTCCGAGTTCTCGCTGCTGGGTCTCGTCCGGCACATGGCCGAGGTGGAGCGCGGCTGGTTCCGCCAGGTACTCGTGAACGACGACCCCGGGTCGATCTACTGCACGGCCGAGGACCCGGACGGCGAGTTCCACGTCACGGACAAGGACACCTGGGACGAGGCGTACGCGACCTGGCAGCAGGAGATCGCGGTCGCCCGTCGCAACGCTGTGCGGTTCGGTCTGGACGACCTGTCCGAGGGCGCGAGCCGGTCGTCCGGCACGTCCTTCAACCTGCGGTGGATCTACACCCACATGATCGAGGAGTACGCGCGCCACAACGGTCACGCGGACCTGGTCCGTGAGCGGATCGACGGGGCGACCGGCGACTGAGGACCGCGGCGGGGCGTTCACCCGTGCGGGGCATCATTCGCTCGTCAGCTCCCCGGATCGGGCCGGACGCAGCAGAGTTGCGCGGGTGCATCGAACCACCACCACCGCAACGCTCCTGGTCACCGTGGCCGTCTCGGCCGTCTCCGGCTGCATGACCGTGCAGCGGGCACCCTCGCCCGGGCCGCCCCCGGCGCCCTCCACCGCCTCCGAGCCCCGGCCGGACGGCAGCACCCGGACCCATGTCGTGCAGGCCCCGGTCCAGGAGGCCCTGGAACATGTGGGCCCGCCGCGGCGCTCCTCGGCCCCGGCGTCGGCGCCCGCCCGGCAGGCCGCCCCGGCGGCCTCCCCCGCGGCTCCGGCCGCTCCCGCGCGCCGGCCCGCGGCCGACCCGCCGGAGCGCCCCGACTCGCGGGAACCCGAGCGCCACGCCGCCCCTCGGCCACCCGTGCCGGGGCCCGGCACGGACGTGTGCGCCCTGGGCAGGTCGTACGGCGGCTGGCCGGCGGACAGCCCGCAGGCGGCCATCTGCAAGGACGTGTACGGAGGTTGACCGGATTCGCGCGGCGGACCGGATGCCCCGGCCCGCCGCGCGCCGGCGTCCCGCCGCATCGTCGGACCCGCGGCCTTCGACGTCCGAGGGCCGACGTCCGACATCCGACGTCCGAGGACCGAGTACCGAGTACCGAGTACCGAGTACCGAGGACCAACGCCCGACCGTTGCCCCGCAGGCTCCGACCTCTGAACTCCGGCCTTTGGCCTCCGGCCTCTGACGTCCGGTCCTCGACCTCCGGTGTCCGGTACCGCTCCGCCCCGGCCTGTCTTCAGGGTCGGCTGCGCGGCGGTCCCAGGGTCTCCCCGCCGGGCCCTCTCCCCTGGTCCGGCGGTTCGGGGGTGCCGCCGCCCGACGGGCCCTCCTCGTCGAGCCGCAGCTCCAGCCTGCCGATCCCCGCGCGGACCCCGTCGCCGTAGGCGTCGTCGCCGAGTGCGCCCACTGTCTCGCGGGCGCGGCCCAGGTGGCTGCGGGCCGCCTCGGAACGGCCCAGCTTCACGTAGTCGGCGGCGAGGTTCAGATGGAGGGAGGGGTAGAAGGCGCGGACCGCGAGCGAGGCGTGGTGCTCCGCGAGCCGTGCGTCCGTGAGTTCGTCGGCCGCCGACAGTGCGCGCAGATCCCAGGAGAGCTCGTCCGCGGGGTCGTCCTGAGCGTCCGCCATGTAGTGCGCGAGCGTGCAGCGGTGCAGCGGGTCGCCCTCCTCGCCGATCTCAGACCACAGGCCGAGGAAGCGGCCCCTGGCCTCCTCGCGGTCGCCCCCGTGCAGGAGCATGGCGGCCTGTCCGATCCGGGTCATCATCGAGTCCGCAGCCGTCTGTTCCTGTTGCTCCGCCACCGGGCCGTCCTCCGCGCTCGTCCGCGGCCGCCGCGCCCGCGCCGACCGATGCCACCGCCGTCGACGCTAACGGCAGCCACTGACAATCGCGCTCAGGCGGCCCCGCACAGCGCTGGGCCAGCCCGGTGACGGACCGCGGCGAACGGCCCCGGGCAGCCCCCCTCCCGAAGCCCGGCGACCCGGCCCTTCACGGAACCCGGCGACCCGCCCGTCCCGAAGCCCGGCGGTCCGCCCGCCCTCGAGCCGGGGCAGCCCTGCCCGATCCCCACAACGAACCGGCCCCGCGAACCCGCGGCCCGCAGTACCCCGGCAGCCCCCGGAGCCCACGGCGTCCCCGCCCCGAATCGGCACGCGCCTGGCCGCACACACGCCACGGGCCCCCGGCGGCCGGAACGCGCAGAGGGCCGTCCCCCACGGGACGGCCCTCACGAACTTCCTCCGGCGACGGCTCAGCCGAGGTTCGGAATGCGCCAGTCGATCGGCTCGTGACCCTGCTTGGCCACCGCCTCGTCGATCTGCGTGAAGGGGCTGGAGCCGAAGAACTTCTTCGCGGACAGCGGCGAGGGGTGCGCGCCCTTCACGACGATGTGCCGCTCCTCGTCGATGAGCGGGAGCTTCTTCTGCGCGTAGTTGCCCCAGAGCACGAAGACCACCGGGTCGGGACGGTCGGCCACGGCGCGGATCACGGCGTCCGTGAACTTCTCCCAGCCCTTGCCCTTGTGCGAGTTCGCCTCGCCGGCGCGGACCGTCAGGACCGCGTTGAGCAGCAGGACGCCCTGCTGGGCCCACGGCATCAGATAGCCGTTGTCCGGCACCGGGTGGCCGAGCTCCGCCTGCATCTCCTTGTAGATGTTGCGCAGGGAGGGCGGTGTCTTCACGCCGGGCCTGACCGAGAAGCACAGCCCGTGTCCCTGGCCCTCGCCGTGGTACGGGTCCTGACCGAGGACGAGCACCTTCACGCTCTCGTACGGTGTCGCGTCGAGCGCGGCGAAGACCTCCTCGCGCGGCGGGTAGACGGGACCCTTCTCGCGCTCCTCCTCCACGAACTCGGTGAGCTCCTTGAAGTAGGGCTTCTGGAGCTCCTCGCCCAGGACGCCGCGCCAGGACTCGGGCAGCATGGCGGTGTCGGTCACGTGAACTTCCTTAGATGTGCGGTCGTTTCCGGTTCCCCGAACCTACCGCCGCCCACTGACAATCGGTCCCGGAGGCCTGGATCGGCGACCGGGACCGTCCGTACTACCAGCTCGTCTTGCGGCCCAGCTCCCACATCATCATGATCGTCGACGGGTCGAGGGCACGCTCCAGGCCGGAGATCTCCTCGCTGGCCGCGACGTACTGCTTGCCCTGCCACAGCGGCAGCAGGCGGGCGTCCTCGACGAGGATGTCCTGCGCCCTCTCGAACTGCGCCGCGACCGCCCCGCGGTCGCTCTCGCGACGCGACTCCGGCAGCAGGACATCGGTGATCTCGGGCGACTTGTACGGCGTGCCCAGCGCGTTCTGCTCGCCCACGAACGGCGCGATGAAGTTCTCGGCGTCGGGGAAGTCGGGGAACCAGCCGCGGCCGAACACCGGGTACTCGCCCTCGCGGTAGCCGGCCTCGTACGTCTTCCACGGGCGTCCCTTGATGGTGACGCTGAACAGTCCTGACTCGTTGAGCTGGCGCCTCAGTTCCTCGAACTCCGGCTTGGTCTGCGAGCCGTAGCGGTCCGTGGTGTACCAGAGGGTCAGCGGGACCTTCTCCGCGATGCCCGCTTCGAGGAGGATCTGCCGCGCCTTGGGGACGCTGGGGTTCCCGTAGTCGTCGAAGAAGCCCGTCGTGTGTCCGGCGAGGCCGCTCGGGACCATCGAGTACAGCGGCTCGACGGTGTCCTTGTAGATGTTGTGGGCGATGGCACCGCGGTCGATGATCTGCGCGATCGCCTTGCGGACCGCGGACTTCTTCGCCCACGGGTCCTTCGGGTTGAAGACCAGGTAGCTGATCTCCGTGCCCGCGCCCTCGACCAGTTGGAGTTCGTCCTCGGACCGCTTGGACTGGAGGGCGACGACGTCGGCGGCGGCGAGTCCGCGCAGGATCACGTCGATGCGGTGGTCGCGCAGCGCGCCCACCATCTCGCCGGAGTCCTGGTAGTACCGGATCGTGACGGCGCCGTTCCTGCGCTCGGCGAAGCCCTTGTAGTTGCCGTTGCGGACCAGTTCGGCCTCCTGGCCCTCCTTGTAGCCCTCCAGGCCGTACGGTCCGGAGCCGGTGACCTTGCCGTCCTCGCGCAGGGCGTCGGCCGGGTACTCCTCCGGGTCGACGATCGACATGGCGGGCGTCGCGAGGACGAACGGGAAGGTGGCGTCCGGCTTGTTCAGCCGAAAGACGACCTCGCGGTCGCCCTTCGTCTCGACCCGGTCGAGGCTGCCCAGCAGCCCCGCCGGACCACCGCGGACGGCGATCTTCACGATGCGGTCGATGGAGTGCTTCACGGCCTTGGCGTCGAGCTTGTGCCCGTCCGAGAAGGACAGGCCTTCGCGCAGCTTGCAGCTGTACGTGCGGTTGGAGCCGTCCGTGAAACGGCAGCTCTCGGCCGCGTCCGGCTGGGGTGCCGAAGCCCCGGAGGGGTAGCTCAGCAGAGTCTGGTAGATGTTGCGGAACAGCTCCCAGGAGCCGTCCCACGAGGCGGCGGGGTCCAGCGTGCTGGGCGCGCTGGTCGTCCCCACGACGATCGGCCCCTCCTCCTCGGACGTGTCCGAGGAGAACACACCACATCCCGTCACCAGGGATATGGACGCGATCGCCGACAAGTGACGCAGAGACCGGTTCCGGTTGAACACGCGCACGCTCCTCGATCTGCCTTGCCAAGGTCGGCAGACCATATCGCAGTGCCCCGCCCGGTCAACCTGATCCGAAGGCGGGGCACTTGGCGTGCTCAAACATCAACTGTGCGATTTCTTTCGACTCTGCGGCTCTTGTGTGGAAACTGTGGTGAACATATCCGGCCACTGTACGAATTTTCTCCGTCACTGACCGGTACGAGAACGAAACCGCAACGTCATCGAATTCTTTGCGCCAACCGCCCTTTTCAGGCCACGCCGGCGTTGAGGAAGATGCCTCCGTCGACCACGAGCGTCTGCCCGGTGACCCAGTCCGACTGGTCGGAGGTGAGGAACGCGGCGGCACCCCCGATGTCCGACGGCACGCCGAGCCGCCCGAGCGGGTAGGCCGCGGCGGCCTCCGCCTCGCGCCCCTCGTACAGCGCCTGGGCGAACTTGGTCTTCACCACGGCCGGCGCGATCGCGTTGACCCGGACCCGCGGCGCGAACTCGTGCGCGAGCTGGAGGGTCAGATTGATCATGGCGGCCTTGCTCATGCCGTAGGCCCCGATGAACGGGGAGGCCGAGACGCCGGCGACGGAGGCGATGTTCACGATCGCGCCGCCGTTCTCACCCTGCCAGGCCTTCCAGGTCTGCTGGGCGAAGCCGAGCGCCGAGACGACGTTGGTCTCGAAGACCTTGCGGGCGACATTGAGGTCCAGCTCCGCCATCGGGCCGAACACCGGGTTCGTACCGGCGTTGTTGACCAGGAAGTCGACCCGGCCGAACGCCTCCATGGTGCGCTCCACGGCGACGGCCTGGTGGGCCTCGTCGTGGGCCTTGCCCGCGACGCCGATGACGCGGTCCGCGCCGAGCCGCTCGACGGCCTCCTTGAGCGCGTCCTCGTTGCGCCCGGTGATGCACACCCGGTCGCCGCGGGCGATCAGCGCCTCGGCGACGCCGTAGCCGATGCCGCGACTGGCACCGGTGACGAGGGCGACCTTGCCCGAGAGTTCCACAGCAGTCATGTCCCTGTCCCCCAGCGCTAGTTGAGCGGTCCGCCGGCCACGTACAGCACCTGGCCGGAGACGAATCCGGCGGCGTCGTCCGTGAAGAAGGCGATCGCGTTGGCGATGTCGTCGGGGTTGCCGACGCGCTGGACCGGGATCTGGGTGGCGGCCGCGGCCTGGAACTCCTCGAAGCCCATGCCGACCCGCTCGGCGGTCGCGGCGGTCATGTCGGTGACGATGAAGCCCGGCGCGACGGCGTTGGCGGTGACGCCGAACTTGCCGAGCTCGAAGGCCAGCGTCTTGGTGAAGCCCTGCAGACCGGCCTTGGCCGCGGAGTAGTTGACCTGGCCGCGGTTGCCCAGCGCCGAGGACGAGGAGAGGTTGACGACGCGGCCGAACTTGGCGGCCACCATGTGCTTCTGGACGGCCCGCGTCATGAGGAAGGAGCCCCGCAGGTGCACGTTCATGACCGTGTCCCAGTCGGACACGGCCATCTTGAACAGCAGGTTGTCGCGGAGCACGCCCGCGTTGTTCACCAGGATCGTCGGAGCCCCGAGCTCCTCGGCGATCCGCGCCACGGCGGCCTCGACCTGCGCCTCGTCCGAGACGTCGGCACCCACCGCGATCGCCCGGCCGCCCGCGGCGGTGATCTTCTCCACGGTGTCCTTGCACGCGGCCTCGTCGAGGTCGATCACCGCGACGGCACGGCCCTCGGCGGCCAGTCGTACGGCGGTCGCGGCGCCGATGCCGCGCGCGGCACCGGTGACTACGGCGACGCGCTGCTCAGTGGTGGACATTGCTGGTTCTCCTCGCCCTTGGGGTGCGGCACCCACGGTACGCCCATCAGGTGAGCGACCGCTTAGTACCTTCAGCAGACGTGACGCTAGAAGCCTTGGCACCCAGTGTCAACGGCATCCCGCGCGCATGTGATCCATTACCTGACCAGCAGATCGAGCAACCGCCCCGCCTCGGCCGCCGGATCCTCGGTGAGACCGGTGTGCACGGGACCCGGTTGGACCACGGTGGACCGGGGCGCGATCAGCCAGCGGAAGCGCCGCCCGGCGTCGTCGCCGGCGGCCTGGCCCGCCGCGTCGCCCCCGGCGCAGACCCCCTCGACGGCCCGCAGCGCGGCCCGCACCCCGGCCACGTCCGCCCGCGGGTCGAGGGCCGTCAGCCTGGCCTCGTCGAGATGGGTGAGGGCCGCCACGAAGGACTTGGCCCGGCAGTACACGAGCACGCCCGCGTTGATGCACTCGCCGCGCTCGACGCGCGGCACGACGCGCAGCAGTGCGTACTCGTAGACGTCCCGGGTGCTCCGGCTCACCGTCACCTCGTCCCCTCCTGGATGCGTTCGTGGATGGTGCTGGCCCGTTCGAGCAGGGGCCGCTCGTACGCGCGCCGCAGTTCGTCGGGCGACCCGAAGCCCGGTTCGTCGCGCAGCCAGGCGTCGGGGACCGCGGCCGTCACCTCGGCGAGCAGGTCCTCGGTGACCCTCGGCGCCAGTTCGGCGGCGGCGGAGGCGATGTCCGGGCCGAAAGGGGCGAGCGCGTGGTCGGTCGCGTTGTACGGTTTGGCGGCCGAGGCGCGCGCGCCGGGCCAGTTGTGGTGCCAGATCATGGTGGCGCCGTGGTCGATGAGCCAGACCTCGCCGTCGCGGACCAGCATGTTCGGGTTCCGCCACGACCGGTCCACGTTGTTGACCAGCGCGTCGAACCAGACGATCCGCCCCGCCTCACGGGCACCCACCCGGTGCGCGAGGGCGTCGAAGCCGATCGCCCGGGAGAGGAAGTCCATCCCGAGGTTCGGCCCGCCGCTCGACTTGAGCAACTCCTGCACCTCCTGGTCCGGTTCACCGAGTCCGAGGACCGGGTCGAGGCCGATCGCGACCAGGCCCGGCACCCGCAGGCCCAGCCGGCGGGCGAGTTCGCCGCAGACGACCTCGGCGACGAGCGTCTTGCGGCCCTGCCCCGCCCCCGTGAACTTCATGACGTACGTGCCGAGATCGTCGGCCTCGACGAGCCCCGGCAGCGAGCCGCCCTCACGCAGCGGCGTGATGTAGCGGGTCGCGCTGACTTCCTTGAGCATCGCCCCAGGTTACTGGGGTGTTCCCCGTTCACCCGCACCCGAAGGGATCGACCGTGACCACCGAGGACCTGCCGCTCCAGTTCGCCCGCACGCACCGTTTCTCCTCGGGCACTCCCCGCGACTTCACCGTGTCGCCCGACGGCGGGCGCGTCGTCTTTCTGCGCACCGCGGACGGCCGTTCCGGCACTGGCCTGCTGTGGCTGTTCGAGAACGGCTCGGAGAGGCTGCTCGCGGACCCGCGCGCGCTCGGCGCGACCGGCGCGCTCCCCGCAGCCGAGGCGGTCCGCCGCGAACGGGCCCGCGAGACGGGCGGCGGGATCGTCTCGTACGCCGCGGACGCGGACGTCCGCCTGGTGGTGTTCACGCTCGCGGGCGCCCTCTGGACCGTGCGCACCGACGGGGGCGTGCCGCGCCGGATTCCGACGGCCCGCCCGGCCGTCGCCCCGCGCCCCGCTCCGGACGGTTCGCTCGTCGCCTACGTCGGGGAGGGCGCGCTGCGCGTGGTGCGGACCGACGGCACCGGGGACCGTGCCCTGGCGGAGCCGGAGGGCCCGGAGGTGACGTACGGGCTGTGCGACCACGTCTCGTCGGAGTCGCTGGGCCGAACTCGGTCCTTCTGGTGGTCGCCCGAGGGGGACGCGCTGCTGGTGGTGCGGGTCGACGACTCCCCGGTGCGGCGGTGGTTCGTCGGCGAACCGGCCCGTCCGGGGAAGGCGCCCCGCGCGGTCGCGTACCCCGCGGCCGGCACCGCCAACGCGGAGCTGTCCCTCCACCTGCTGCGGCTCGACGGAACCCGCGTCGGCGTCGACCTCCCCGCGGCGGCCGACCCCGCTCCCGGGGACGACCGGGCCGCCGGCGCCTTCGAGTACGTCGTGGAAGCGGCCTGGGACGGGGACGGGCCGCGGGTCCTCGTGCAGACCAGGGACCAGCGTTCCGCGCTCCTGCTCCGGATCGACCGGACGACCGGGGCCACCGCACCGCTCCACCGCCTCGCGGACGACGCCTGGCTGGAGTTCGTACCCGGGACGCCGGCCGCCACCGCGAGCGGCGGCCTCGTCCTCACCACCAGGGACGGGACCCGCGGGCTGCTGCTCACCGGGACCGGGGTGCGCACTCCGAAGGGCATGTACGTCCACGAACTCCTCGGCGTGGTCGGCGACCGGCTCCACTTCACGGCCTCCGAGGAGCCGACCGAGGCGCATGTGTGGTCGTACGAACCGGAGGCCGGCTTCACACGGCTGACCGGCGAACCCGGCGTGCACGGCGCGGCCGTCGGGGGCGACACGGTCGTCCTGGACAGCGCCACGCTCGACCGGCGGACGGTGACGGTGCTGCGCGGCGGGCGTCCCGCCGGGCGGATCGGGGTGCTGGCCGAGCGGCCGGTGACCGAACCACGCCCCCGTTTCCTGACGCTCGGCGAACGGGAGCTGCGGGCCGCGCTGTACCTGCCGGGCGGGCACCGGCCCGCGCCGGACACCCGCCTGCCCGTGCTCGTGCACTCGTACTCCGGGCCCGGAACCCAGCGGGTGGTCCGGGCGGCCGCCTGGCACCACGCGGTCAACCAGTGGTTCGCCGACGAGGGCTTCGCGGTGCTGACCGTCGACGGGCGCGGAACCCCCGGGCGCGACCGGGCGTGGGAGACGGCCGTCCACGGCGACCAGCTGACACCGGTCGTCGAGGACCATGTGGACGCCCTGCGAGCGGTCGCGGAACTCCGTCCGGAACTGGACACGGACCGGGTGGCGATCCGCGGCTGGTCCTTCGGCGGCTTCCTCGCGGCGGGCGCCGTACTGCACCGGCCCGACGTGTTCCACGCGGCGGTCGCCGGCGGGGCGCCCACCGACATGCGGCTGTACGACACGCACTGGAAGGAACGGTTCCTGGGGCATCCGGACGTCTGCCCGGAGAACTACGAGCGGTGCTCCCTGGTCGCGCACGCGCATCTGCTGACCCGTCCGCTGATGCTCGTCCACGGGATGGCCGACGACAACGTGGTCCCCGCGCACATGCTCCGGTTCTCGGCCGCGCTGCTTGCGGCGGGTCGCCCGCACACGGTTCTGCCGCTCACAGGCTCGACGCATACGGTGGCGGGTGAGGGCGTGGCCGACACGCTCCTCCGGCTGGAGCTCGACTTCCTCAAGAAGTCCCTCCCCGGCTGAACGACCCGGGCGGGGTGCTCGTACCACCTGGTGGACCGACCGAATCCGCGCACATCCGCACATCCGTGGAAGGGACCGCCACCATGTCCAGCGAAACGCTTCAGCCCGCTCCGGGACCGGCCCGCCGCACCGTCATCGCGGCGGTCGGCGCCGTCGGTGTCGCCGCCACGCTGACCGCGTGCTCGGACTCGGGCGACGACTCGGGCTCGTCCGACGTGGCGCCCGGCGGGGAGGCCGGGGGCGCCGGGGCCGGGGCGGCCGGCGACGCCGTCGCGAAGACCGGTGACATCCCCCAGGGCGGCGGCAAGGTCTTCGCCGACCTGGGGCTGGTGGTCGTGCAGCCGACGGCGGGCGAGTTCAAGGCCTACTCGTCCAAGTGCCCGCACCAGGGCTGCGCGGTGAAGGACATCTCCGACGGCCTGATCAACTGTCCGTGCCACAACAGCCAGTTCCGCGTCGAGGACGGCAGTGTCAAGACGGGTCCTGCGACCAGCGGGCTGCCCGAGGCGAAGATCACCGTCAACGGCGACTCGATCACGCTCGGCTGACCCTCCGGGGCCTCTTGAAGCAGGTGAGCACGTCGTCCGTGGTCGCGATCGTGGCCACCAGGGCGAGTGTGTTGCGGACCATCGCGGGGGTGTAGTCGGAGGGCACCCCGGCGATGGCGTCCTCGGGGACGACGACGGTGTACCCGCGGTTCACGGCGTCGAACACGGTGTTGGGCACGGCCACGTTGGCCGAGACGCCGGTCACGATCAGCGTGCGGCAGCCGAGGTTGCGCAGCAGTGCGTCCAGGTCGGTGCCGCTCAGGGGCGACAGGCCGTGCAGGCGGCGTACGACCAGGTCCTCGTCGGCCACCTCGACCGGTGCCGCGACCCGGACCGCGGCGGTGCCCGACAACTGCTGGACCGGCAGCCGTTCGGCCGCCCTGAAGAGCCGGGCGTTGCGGTTCGCGCCCCGGCCGTCGGGCCGGCGCTCGGCCACGGCGTGCACGACCTGCACACCCGTCCCGTGGGCCGCGGCCACGAGCCGCGCGATCCGTGTGAGCACGCCCGACGCACGTGCCTCCCCGGCCAGTTCGGGCAGCGCGCTGTCGGGGCCGACCACCCCCTGCTGGCACTCGACGGTCAGCAGGACCGTGGTCGCGGGGTCGAGGAGTTCACTGAGCTGTTCGTACGACGGCATGGCTCCCCCTGTGGTGAGCGCCCGGTCGGCGGTGGCGGGCGAGCGTAGCCACCATTGCGCGAGGAGGGAAGACGGCCCATGATTTCCTGACTCCACGTCAGAGAAGAGGGAACGCATGGCCGTCACTCAGCGCCGGGGCCGAAGGATCATGATGACGCCGGAGGAACTGGACGAGTTCCTCACCCAGCAGCGCACGTGCCGGGTGGCGACCGTGTCGGCCGACGGGGCCCCGCACGTCAGCACGCTCTGGTTCGTCTGGGACGGCACGTCGCTGTGGCTGTACTCGATCACGCGCAGCAAGCGGTGGGCCGACCTGCGCCGCGATCCGCGGATCGCCGTGGTGGTCGACGCGGGCGAGGAGTACGGGGAACTGCGGGGGGTCGAGCTGTCCGGCTCCGTGGAGTTCGTCGGCGACGTTCCGCGCACGGACGGGCCGTGTCCCGAACTCGAGCCCGTGGAGCGGTTGTTCGCCGCCAAGAACTTCGGTCTGGACGAGATGCCGCACGACGGACGGCACGCGTGGATGCGGCTGACGCCGGATGCGACGGCGTCATGGGACTTCCGCAAGCTCGCCTCCCTCTGATCCGCGCCGCGGGCCGGAACCGGTCCCGGCGCCTCCCGCACGCCGCAGCGCCTCCACCGCCGCCCGGATCGAGGGGCGGCGGTCGGCGTCGGCCCGCCACACCGCGTACACATGCCGGCTGACGCGATGCCGCACCGGCACGGCCCGCACTCCGGACGGCATCGGGTCACGGCCGAGCCGGGGCGCGACACAGACCCCGAGGCCTGCGGCGACGAGGGCCAGTTGCGTGTGGTGCTCCTCCGCGCGATGGGCGATCACCGGCTCGATGCCCTTGGCGCGCAGCGTGAACATCAGCCACTCGTGGCAGAACTCGCCCTCGCCCCAGGTGATCCACTCGTCGTCGGCGAACTCCTCCATGTCCACGGTGTCCCGGTCGGCCAGCGGATGCCCCGCCGGCATCGCCACGTCCGCGGGATCGTCGAGCAGCGAGGCCTTGACCAGCCCTTCGGGCACCGGGAGCGGCTTGTTGTACCAGTCGAGCACCACCGCCACGTCGAGGTCCCCGCGGATCACGCCCGCCACCCCGTCCTCGGGCTCCAGTTCGCGCGAGCGCACCCGCAGGCCCGGATGCCCGGCGCGCAGTCCGGCGAGCGCGGCGGGGAACAGGCCGCGGGCCGCGGTCGGGAAGGCTGAGAGCCGGAGTTCGCCGACCACCTGGCCGCGCTGGGCCTCCAGGTCGGACTGGGCCAGCTCGACCTGGGACAGGATGCGGGCGGCGTGGTCGGCGAGCAGGCGTCCGGCGTCGGTGAGCCGCACACCGCGGCCGTTCCGGGCGAGGAGCTGCTGCCCCACCTCCCGCTCCAGCTTGGACATCTGCTGCGACACGGCCGAGGTGGTCACGTGCAGCCCCTCGGCGGCGCCGCTGACCGAGCCGTGCCGGGCGAGGGCGTCGAGGGTGCGGAGACGCTCCAGGTTCAACATGTAAGCAATGCTACGAGATACGGAGCGAGAAATCTCGCTTGTGCTACGAGATCCACTCCGTCATCGTGGTGCCCATGAGCGCCACGACCGAGCCCCGCCCCGCTTCAGCCGCCGCCCCGCCCGGCGCGACCTCGACCCCGGTCGGCGCCGGCCCGGGGACCGCCGCGCCCCGGCCGCGCCCGGCCCTCGACTGGCGTCTGCGGTTCGGCGCGCTGTCCCTGGTGTGGGGGTTCAGCTTCCTCCTGATCAAGGTGGGCACCGAGGGCTACGCCCCGTTCCAGGTGACCCTCGGACGGCTGGTGTTCGGCACGCTGGTGCTCGCCGCCGCGATGGCCTGGAAGCGGGAGCGGCTGCCTCGGGGCGCGCGCACCTGGGGCCACCTCACGGTCGCGGCGCTGCTGCTCAACGCGCTGCCGTTCTCGCTCTTCGCGTACTCCGAGCTGACGATCCCGTCCACCCTTGCGGGCATCTGCAACGCGACCTCGCCGCTCTGGGGCATGGCCCTCTCCATGGTCGCGCTCTCCGAGGACCGGCCCACGCGCCGCCGGGTGGCCGGCCTCGGCATCGGCTTCCTAGGCGTACTGACGGTGCTGGGCGCCTGGCAGGGCTTCCACGGCCTGGACACCGCCGGCACCACGATGGCCCTGCTGGCGTCGCTCAGTTACCCGATCGGCTGGATCTACGTCCGCCGCACCCTGGCGGGGTCCAGCCACTCCAACCTCTCGCTGACGGGCGCCCAACTGCTCCTGGCGACGGCGCAACTGGCCGTGGTCACCCCCCTGTTCACCTCGTTCCCGACCAGGTTCGCGCTCGTCCCGCTGCTCGCGGTCGTCGCCCTGGGAGCCCTGGGGACCGGACTCGCCGTCCTCGTCCAGTACGGCCTGGTCTCCGAGGTCGGCCCGACGACGGCCCAGATGGTCACGTACTTCATCCCGGTCATCGCCACCGCCGCCGGGGTCGCGATCCTCGGCGAATCGCTGGCCTGGTCCACCCCCGTGGGCGCGCTCGTCGTCCTGGCGGGCGCCGCGCTCACCCAGTCCGGGCCGAGACCGGCCAAGGCCTGACGACGGGGCGGCCACCCCGTCGGCCAACCCACCGGCCACCCCTCACACGATCCGGCCACCCGTCCGTCCGCCGCCCCTCACCCGGTCCGGCCGAAGGCCCCGCGTCCGCCCCGTGGCGGACCCCGCCGCTCAGACGTACCGGCGCGCGGGAGCGGGCCCGACCGCGGCGGCGACCGCGTCCGCGACCGCAGGGATCTCCTCCGGACCGAGCGTCGAGACGGTGATCCTCAGCCCGGGAGGCGCGTTGGTCCGGAAGCGGGCCCCCGGCGCCACGGCCCAGCCCGCGTGCAGCAGTCGCGCGACGGCCCCGGTCTCGTCGGGTACGGGCACCCAGACGTTCATCCCGCTGCGCCCCTGCGCCTCGATCCCGTGCCGCGCGAGCGCGTCGATCAGGGCCTCGCGCCGCCGCCCGTAGCCGGCCGACACGGTCCGCGCGTCCACCGCGCCATCCGCCCACAGGCCCGCGACGGCCTGCTGGAGGAGCCGGCTCACCCACCCCGGGCCCAGCCGCTGGCGGCCGCGGACCCGGTCCATGGTGACGGAGTCGCCGGTCAGCACCGCGAGCCGGAGGTCGGGTCCGTACGCCTTGGCCACCGAGCGCGCCAGCGCCCAGTGCGCGGTGGCGCCGGCCAGCGGATGCAGGGGCAGGTCCACGATGCGGTACCCGTGGTCGTCCTCGACGAGCAGGGTCCCCGGGTACTCCTCCAGCACGGCGCGCAACGCACGCGCACGCGCGGCGCCGACGGCCGCGCCGGTCGGGTTCTGCGCGCGGTCGGTGACGATCAGGGCACGCGCTCCGGCCTCCAGAGCGGCCCGTACGTCCTCGGGCAGCGGCCCGTCGTCGTCCACGCCGACCGGAACCGCCCGGAACCCGAGCGCCGGCACCAGGTCGAGCACACTGCGCCAGCCCGGGTCCTCGACGGCCACGGCGTCGCCGGGCCTGAGGTGTGCGGTGAGTACGCGTTCGATGGCGTCGAGCGCGCCGGACGTGACGACGACCGGGCCGTCCGGAACGCCGTCCGCCGCCAGGTCGGCGCGGGCCAGACGCACCAGTTCGGGTTCCTCGGCGGCCTCCCCGTAGAGGACCGGGGCCCGGTCCGCGCGGGCGGCGGCCGCCGCGAGCACGTCGGCGAGCGGGGGCAGCAGGGCCGGGTCCGGATTCCCGTCGGAGAGGTTCCGCACGCCGGGCGGCACGTCGAGACGGGACAGCTCCCGCGCGGTCGTGACCGGCTTGGCACGGACGCGGCTGCCGCGCCGGCCGTCGGTCTCGATGACCCCGCGCTCACGAAGGGTGCGGTAGGCGGCGGCCACGGTGTTGGGGTTCACCCCGAGCCGCACCGCCAACTCCCGCATCGGGGGCAGCAGTTCGCCCGGCTCAAGGCCGCCCGAACCCACCGAGCGTTCGACGCTGGCCGCAATCTCGGCTGCGCCTCTTCCTTCGATCGGATACTCTCCTAGCACAAAGCCGAGTATGCACTAGTGCAATCTCCCCCGCAAGGCGGCCGCACGCACCGGACGCCCGCGGGAGAGACGGTCGCACACCCGCGAGCAGAGCGCTGACGAGCACGGACCGACGGACCACGGAGACCACCATGACGGAGACGGCCGCCCATCCCACCGACTACACCCCGACGGACCGCACCGTCCCCACCCGCTCCCGGGAACGCGCCGCGTACGACCGCGAGACGGTGCACGCGATACTCGACGAGGGGTACGTATGCCATCTGGGCTTCGTCCGTGACGGGGCCCCGGTCGTCCTCCCCACGCTCTACGGGCGGGTCGGGGAGCGGCTCTACGTGCACGGCTCGACCGGCTCGCGCCCGCTGCGCATGGCGGGCCGGACCGATCCGGGGCTGCCGGTGTGCCTCACCGTCACCCACGTCGACGGGCTGGTACTGGCCCGCTCCGCCTTCCACCACTCGATCAACTACCGGTCCGTGGTGGTGCACGGCGTCGCGCACCAGGTGACGGACCCCGACGAGCGGCGGGAGGCGCTGGACGCGCTGGTCGACCACGTGGTGCCCGGCCGTTCGTACGACTCGCGGCCCGCGAACGACAAGGAACTGGCCGCCACCGCCGTACTCCGCCTGGACCTGGCCGAGGTGTCCGCGAAGGTGCGCACCGGCGGCCCGAGCGACGAGCCCGAGGACATCGGCCTGCCGCACTGGACCGGAGTGGTCCCGCTCCGGAAGGGGTACGGCACCCCGCTGCCCGCGGACGACCTGGACCCCGCGATCGGGCTGCCGGACTACCTGGCCGGCCTGTGATGCTCATCCACCCCTGGGACGCGGCGCACGACGACGGCGAGTGGCAGCGATGGCTGGCCGTCCACGACTTCGGCCAGCTCGCCGTGAACGGCCTGCCCGGCGAACCGCCCCACGTCCAGCCGACGCACTTCGCGTACGACCCGTCCCGCGGCGAGGTCCTCATGCACCTCGCCCGCCCCAACCCGCTCTGGCCCGCGCTCCTCGCCAGTCCCGGCGTGACGCTGAGCGTGGTCGACGACTACGTGTACGTGCCCGGCCCCTGGCAGGCACCACCGGGCGCCCCGCCCGAGCACGGGACCCCGACGAGCCTCTACGCCGCGGTCCAACTCCACTGCACGGCCCACGTGGTGGACGATCCCGCGGACAAGGCGGAGCTGCTCAACCGGCAGTTGGGGCACTTCCAGCCGGAGGGGGGCTCCGCCCGCGCGGCCGCGGGAGAGGCTCCGTACGGCCGTCTGCTGTCCGGCATCCGCGGCCTGCGGCTCGAAGTGAACGACGTACGGGCGAAGTTCAAGTACGCGCTGCACAAGCCGGCGGAAGTCCAGGACCGCATCGCCGCCGAACTCACTGTGCGGGGCGGTCCGCGCGACGCGGCCGCGCTCGAGCACCAGGCGCGGCGGCGCCGGGGCTGACGAGCACCGG
>NZ_BMWD01000012.1:93815-217015 GCF_014651055.1 Streptomyces fructofermentans | reverse complement strand
ACGGCTTCAAAGCCGTGCCGGGGCCCACCGCCGTCCGCGGCGGACGCACGGGGCACCGGGCCCGCGCCCCGCGGTCCTCAGTCCGCGCGGCGCTCGCGCCAGTCGCGGACGATCTCCTCGACGTCGTACGGCTTCAGACCGAGCGGTGGTCCGGGCGGCGGCTTGAACATCATTTCGCGGATCTTCGCGTTGATCTCCGTCACGATCCTGCGCACCACGCGCTCCGAGGGCGCCGCGGCGGCCTCCGCGAGCGCGTCCTCCGCCTCCTTGCGCAGGGCCAGCGTCGGCGGCAGCACGGCGAAGCCCTCGCGGGCCATCTTCCGCTTGATCCACCACAGTTCGTCGTACGAGGTGTCGACGCCTTCGGGCAGCGGTTTGCCCGCTCCCGCGAGCTGGGCGAACTCTCCCCGGGCCTCGGCCGTGCGGATCTGCCGGTCGACCCAGGACTCGAAGCTGACGCCGGGTGGCTTGCGCTCGGTCATACGTCCATTCTGCCGGACGGTGTGCCGACTGTGCCGGACGGTGCACCTGCGGGCGAATTATCATTCGGCGGCGGCACGTCGCGGGGGCGGGTACCACTGCCCCGGCGCGGGATCATCGGAACAGCGGGACGAAGGAGCGCACGTGCTCGAACTCACCATGGCCACGGTGTCCGGGGCGGATGCCGGAGCGACGGCCGGCATGCAGATGGCCGACGCGCCCAGCGAGCCGGGGGCCGTGCTGCGGGTGGGGCGGGACCGGGGTGTGTGCCGCCTCGCCACCCCCGACGACTGGCTGTTCGTCTCCCGGGTCCACCTGGAGTTCCTGTGCGGCCCCGACGGCGCCTGGCAGGTGACCTGGCTGCGGGGCACGCACGACGACCCCTCGTCCGAGGTCCGGCTGGTCCTCAACGGCGGCGCGCCCCCGCGGTCGGTGCCGTACGGCGGCACGGCGAAGCTGCCCCCGGGCGGTTCCGGCGAGCTGGTCGTCCTGGACCGCACGGGCCCGCGCAGCGTGAACGTGGGCTTCTACCACGAGGTGTGAGCGCTCCCCGGGCGCCGGGGCGCGTCAGCCCCGGCGCCCGGGTCACGTCAGCCCCGGTGTGCTGGTCTCAGCCCCGGCGCGCGGGGCGCGGGAGCCCCGGCGCGCGATCACGGGAGCACGCGGGCCAGCGCGAAGCCGTCGTACCCCTTCGAACCCACCGTCTGCACCGCGGTGGCGGTGATCCTCGGGTGCGAGGCGAACAGTTCGAGGGCCGCCCGGGTGCCCCGCACGTCCGGGGCGTCGTCGGCCGCGTCGGCGACGGCGCCGCCGCGCACCACGTTGTCGAGGACGATCAGGCCGCCGGGACGGGTGAGCTTCAGGGACCACTCCACGTAGTGCGGGTTGTTCACCTTGTCCGCGTCGATGAAGACCAGGTCGAAGGGGTCGGGGTGCTCGGCGGCCAGCTCCTCCAGGGAGCGCAGGGCGGGCCCGACCCGGACCTCGGTGATCTTGTCCAGGCCCGCGCGGGCGAGGTTGCCGCGGGCCACCTCGGCGTGCCGCTCGCTGTACTCCAGCGTGATCAGCCGGCCGTCCTGCGGCAGCGCGCGGGCCAGCCAGATGGTGCTGTAGCCGCCGAGTGTGCCGATCTCCAGGATGCGGGTCGCGCCCTGGAGCTGGGCGAGGAGGTGCAGCAGTTTTCCCTGGTTGGGGGCCACGTTGATGCGCGGCAGGCCCGCGGCGTCGCTGTCGCGCAGGGCCGCGGACAGGACGGCGTCGGGCGGGGCGAGCAGGCCGGTGAAGTAGTCGTCCACGTCCTGCCAGAGCTGCGGCTCGGTCATGCGCAATACCTTTCGCCTGTCTAGTTAGATCCTCTAAGGAATTCCGTCTCCGAATATAGCCGTTCGCCACCGGACGGGCGGTTGAAACCGCCTTGTGGCGGTACTGGGTGACAGCGCGGGGGACGGATCCGGCCTTCCGCACCCTCCTTCCGGACGAAATGCCGGGGGATGTCAGGTGAAGCGCGGGTTGCCCGCGTCTTCCAGCGGGGGCGGCGCGAGCCTCCTAGGGTTCAAGAGGAAACGGACGCACAAGACCCTTGGGACATCGGTGACCAACGGGGCGGGAGGGCCGGCGGCGCGTGGCGAATGTGGAGCACGGTGGGCGACCAGGTGAGGCATTCGGGGCGCGGGCGCCCGGAACGGCGGGTGCGGGACTGGGAGTTGCCCGCGCGATCCTGTGGCTGATCGCCGCCGTCCTGGCGGTACGGCAGATGGCCGTCGTGCTGAGCACCCCGAGAGCCGAGCGCCTCACGGACCTGGAGACCTGGGTCGGCCCGGACGGCGTGCTGCACGTGAACGGGTCGCTCTACGACTCGACGCGCTTCACGGGTACCCCTTTCGGGGGACTCGTCCTCAAACCGCTCACCCGGGCCGCGGAACAGGCACTCGGCTGGGGCTGGACCTTCGGCACCCTGCTGCTGGTGGTCGCCCTCGGACTCGTCGCCGCGCGTGCACTGCCGCAGCCCGTGAGCCGCCGTACGGCCCTGCTCGCGGCCCCGGTCGCGATCAGTCTGCTGATGCTGTCCCTGCCGGTGCGCAACACCCTGTACCTCGGGCAGACCAGCATCATTCCCGTGCTCCTGGTGCTCCTCGGCTGCTTCGCCGTGCGCGGCGAGCGGACGAGCGGCCTGCTCATCGGCGTGGCGGCGGCCCTCCAGCCGACCGTGCTCCTCTTCGCGGCGCTCCTGTGGTTCACCGGCCGCCGGCGGGCCGCCGTCTCCACCGGAGCCGCCTTCGCCGCCTGCACCGCCCTCGCGTGGGCGGCGATGCCGCACGACTCGTACACGTACTGGGTGCACCACCTGGCCGGAGTCGGCCTCGGAGGGGCCGCCGACGGCCTGTCCAACCAGTCGCTGCACGGCGCCCTGCTGCGGCTCGGCCTCGAAGGCCCGCCGGAGGTCGCCCTGTTCCTGACGCTGGGCGCCGCCGTCGCCGTCCTCGGGCTGCGCCGCGCCGTGCGCCTCGCCCGCGACGGGCAGTTGCTGCTCGCCGTCGCGATCACCGGCTGCGTCGCCGTCGTCGTCTCCCCCACCACCTGGCAGCACCAGCTCCTGTGGGTGCTGCCCGCGGTGGTCGGCCGGGTCGGCAGGAAGGCCGGCGACCGTTACGTGTGGCCCGTCGCCGTCGTCCTGGTGATGACCCTCCCGGCGAAGATGATGCTGCCGAACATGGCCGTGCTGTACCCGCTGCGCGACAACGTGGTGCTGCTCGCCGCGCTGGCCGCCGCGACCGCCGTCCCGTTCCTCTCCCGGACCTCGGAGTTCTACCGGTCGCCGGTCCCGACCCGGTACGCGGAGCCGGTGCCCGCCCGCTGGAGCCGCGTACCGCTGCTGCCCTTCCTTCGCCGCGTCCTCACCCGCCCGAACCTGCTGCTCGAACTGCTGCTGATCCGGGTCGGGTACTCCGCCTACCAGCAGGTGAGGCTCGCGGCGACCGGCGGCACCAACTCGGGCGGCCGGGCCACCGCCGAGGCGCACGGCGAGCAGATCCACGCGATCGAGAGCTTCCTGCGGATCGACATCGAGCACTGGGCCAACCACGCGGTGGTGCGGGTGCGGTGGCTCGCGGACTTCTTCGACTTCTACTACACGTCGTTCCACTTCGTGGTGCCGCTGAGCGTCCTCGGCGTCCTGTACGCCCGCCGCCCCGCCGACTACCGCTGGGCCCGCTCGGCCCTCGGCTTCGCGACCCTGTTCGCGCTCGTCGGCTTCTGGCTCTACCCGCTCGCCCCGCCGCGGCTCATGCCGGACCTCGGCTTCGTCGACACCGTGCACGGCGTGCAGGACTTCTCCCAGCCGGACTACGGGACGCTCACCGCGCTCACCAACCAGTACGCGGCGATGCCCTCGCTGCACTTCGGCTGGTCGCTGTGGTGCGGACTCGTCATCGCCGTCCTCGCCCCCAGGTGGTGGATGAAGGCGCTCGGCCTGCTGCACCCGCTGTTCACGGTCTCCGCCATCGTCGCGACCGCCAACCACTGGGTGCTGGACGCGGTGGGCGGCGCGGCGGTCGTCGGCGCCGGCTTCGCGCTCACCCACCTGCTCCAGGGCCCGCGCCCGCGGCCCCTCGCGCGAACCGCGGCCGACGTCAGCAGCGCGGAGCCGGTCCCGGCGAAGGACCGTACCCCGAGCTGATCCGGTACTCGCCCGGCTCGGCCACGGTGAGACGGGTGAACCCGCCGGACCGCCGCAGGCAGCCGCCCTCGGCGTACAGCCAGGGCGAGAAGGCGACCCGCACGGTCACCGAGCCCGCCCGCGGCACGTGGACGACGACCTCGGCGGCGTCCGCGCGCACCACGGCGGCCGGCGCCGACACCAGCGGCACCGCCCCGCGCACCCGGTAGACCCGCCAGTTCGCGTCCCGCCACACCGGCTCCAGCCAGGCGGGGCCGCGGCGCACCAGCCGCGCCTCCTCCTCGGCGAACCCGTCCGGCTTCCCCGACGGCAGCACGACGAACCCGACCGACCACCGGTCCAGCCAGGCCCGGTACGTCGTCTCCGAGAACGTCCCGTCGTAGAAAAGCCGGCCGCGCTCCATGTCGAGCTGCCGGTTCCAGCCGCGCGCGAGGTTCACATGGGGCGCCAGCGCGGTGGCCTCCCGGTGGTTGCGGGCCGGCACCACCTCGACCCGGGCACGGTCCGCGCCGAGCCGGTCCAGGGCGCGTACGACACCGCCCGTGTGGGCGGCCCACGCCGGCACGGCCGTCGACACCACCAGGTCGTCGGCCGTCTTCCTGCCCACCCAGCACACGGAGAGCACCAGCGTCAGGGCCAGGGCGATCCGCCGGTGCCGGGGTCCGGGCACCGCCGACAGCGCGGCCAGCAGCGCGGCGGGGGCGAACAGCTCCGCGAGCCGCTCCACGTTGGTGCCGACCGGCGAGGGCACCAGGTAGGCGAGGACCGTGCCGGCCGCGTACACCAGGGCGCCCCACCGCAGCACCCGCCAGCCGCGCGGCGCGAGGCCCCACACGACGACGCCGACGACCACGGGCGGCCAGATCCGGTCCGCGGGCATCAACTGCTCACCGCTGAACGGGAACAGCAGGGTGGTGGCGCCGACCACCGCGCACGGCGGCGCCGCGAGCACCAGGGCCCGTGCCCGGTCCCGCGCGGCGGCGTGCCCGGCGCCCGCGACGACCAGGAACAGTCCCGCCACCGGGCTGGCCATGGCCGCGAGCGCCGCGTACGCCGCCGCGAGCGGCAGCCGGCGCTCACCGGTCAGCAGCACGCAGGCCGCGAGCCCCAGCGCCACGCCCAGCGCGAACGTGGTCCGGCCCGACGCGACGTTGCACCACAGCGCGAGCGACGCGAGCAGGGCCGGGCCCGCCGGGCGCCGGACCCCCGTGCGCGCGATCAGCACCGCTGCCAGCCAGGCGGCCAGCAGCCCGGCCGTGACGGTGACCGCGCGCACACCGAAGGCGGCCATCAGATACGGCGAGATCAGGCTGTAGTTGGCGGTGTGCATTCCGCCGTACCAGAACAGGCCGTACGCCGAACCGCCGTGCCGTGAGGCGAAGTCGGCCCAGGCCTCCTGCGCGGCCAGATCACCGCCGCCGGTGGCCAGGAACACCCACCACACCACGTACAGCGGGACCGTCGGCAGTGTCGCGACGAGGGCGACGGGGGAGACACGGTGACGGACCCGCGCCGGGAGGAGGCCCCGCCCGGCGGAGGTGTCGGCCCCCTCGGGCCGGTCGAGGGAAAGTGCGGCTGGGACCACGGCTCGGCGATTCCGATCGGCGTCTTCGAGGGCGGGAAGGGGCGGTGCCACCCGTGAAGACGTGCGCCGGCCCCGAAACGTTCACAGGAAGGCCCGTTCACGCGTCCGGAGGACTCCCGTCGGTCTCCCGGGGACGGGCCAGCCGCTCCTGGAGCCGGGCATGGCGGAACTGGTACACGGGGCCCGCGGTGCGCAGCAGGTTGCGCCGCCTGGCGTCCTCCAGGAAGGCCATCAGCCGTACGGGGGTGCCCTCGCGCGCGGCGAGCTGCACCGAGGCCAGGGCGGTGGCGACACCCAGGTTCCCCATCGGGCCCGCCAGCAGGGCCGTCCAGAGGCCCGCCAGCAGAGGGGTGCCGAGGCCGTCCGGGAAGCCGTACCGCCACAGGGCGACGGGGCCGACGAGCAGCGCGGCCGACGCCCCGACGAGGAGGCCGAGGAGCATCCTCAGCCGCACGTGGTGCAGCCAGACGTCCCTCGGCTCGATCGACCGGGTGTCCGCCACCGGGACGGTGCCGTACCTCTCCCTGACCCCGTCGAACCACGACCCGGACCCGGCCCCGACGATGGTGCCCGTCACGAGTTCGTACCCGCGCCCGCACACCAGGGTCGCGCTGAACCCGACCGGGACCGTGGACAGGTAGCAGAGCCACAGCGGCAAGTCCTCGATCACCGTCGAGGCCAGGAACCAGAGCGCCACGCCGGTCCACAGCCAGTGCCGGACTCCGACGAGCACGGCCGGCCGACTGAAGACGTCCCGCCAGCCCGCGCTCGGCAGCGGCTGCGCGGGGCCGCGGCGGGAACTGATCAGGGCCGCGCCGACGGCACCGGCGGCACCCGACGCGAGCGCGTACGGAACGGTCCACAGCGGGTCGGTCGACCGCCACAGCACCGCGACGCCGACCGCCGCGTAGACGAGGGCGACGACGGTCCCGAGCGCGAGCGCCCGGGGACGGGCGTCCGCCCAGTCGGGGATGTGCCACCAGCTCAGGTCCCGGGTGCCCTGTCCGGTGAGCCGCGCGGCGATGTGCCGCAGCGCGCGCTCGGCCGTCTCCGGCGAGTGGCGGGGCCGCGGCCGTCCGGGCCTCGGGGTGTACGCGGCGGCCACGGCGTGGTCGAGGAGGTGGTCCTCGACGGCGCCCGGCGTGGGGAAGCGCCCGGCGTCGAGCAGTTCGTCCACCGGGTCGTCGTCGCCGTAGACGTCACGCAGCAGGCCGATCGCCAGCGGGCCGGACAGCGCCCGGGCCACCGGGCCCCCGGGTTCCTCGACCAGGGCGCGGGTGAGGTCCAGCCAGGCGGGCGGGGGCGACTTCGGCAGCGGGGCGAGCAGGTACGCGGCCGCGTCCTCGGCGCGTACCGGCTGGACCGCCAGCGCCACGCCGCCGCCGAGCCGGGCGCGCTTGGCCGTCAGGACGGCCTCCTTGGCGCGGGAGACCAGCACGACCCGGAAGTCGGCGCTCTCCAGCGCGCTCACCAGGGTGGCGCGCAGCTTGCCCGCGACCTCGTCCAGACCGTCGACGAACAGCGCGACGCGGCCCGATTCGAGCAGTTCGAGGGCGCGGGCCCGGCCGTCCCTGCCGCGGAAGAGCGTGTACTCCCGGGCGAGCCCGGCCGCGGCCCAGGCGGCGGGGCTCCTCGTGCCGGGCTCCCAGCCGTGCGGGGACAGCAGCACCGGGACGGGTATGCGGGACCGGCTGCCGGGGGCGGCGTTCGCGCGGTACCGGAGGGCGTCGAGCAGCAGCAGGACGGCGGCGGCCGTCTTGCCCGCGCCGGGCGGGCCGACGAGGAGCAGCCGTCCCGAGGCCAGCCCGCCGTAGACGGCGTGCAGTTCGGCCGGCCCGCCGCCACGGCGCAGGTCGTCGCGGGTGACCGCCGCCAGGCCGGGCAGCGGGGGGAAGCGGGCGCGGGTCCCCTCGGCGGTGCCCGCGCCGACACGGCCCGCCACCTTGCGGTCGCTGACCTGCCAGCGCACCGGCAGCGGCGCGGGGTCGAGCAGGCGCCGCAGACCGGCCTCCTTCTCCCACTGCCGCGTCACCGCGGCGGCCAGTTCGTCGGCCGCCGCGTCGAGCGGGGTGGGGTGGAAGACCTGCCGGGTGACGTTCATGGTGTTGCCCGAGCCGACCTGCAGGGCCGTCGGGCCGTTGAAGGTGGCGCCCGTCAACGCGCTTGCGACCGGCGGGAGTTCGCCCGGTGCGCCGACCGGGTCGGGCGATGTTCCCGCCGGTGCTGGACCGCCGCCGTCCGGTGCCGGGCGTGCGCGCGCCGCTTCCGCACCCGTACGGGCCTGTCCGGTGCCCGTGTCCGCCGGTCCGCGCCCGGGGCGGACCGGCTCGGGCCCCGCGTGCACCGGTCCGGTCGGTGGGGCCGTCGGCGCGGTTCGAGGGTCCGCCGGTTCGCGGTGCGCGTCCGCCGGGCCGACGGCCCGTTCCGGCGGCTCCGCGGCGGTCATCCGGCAGGTCCGAAGTGGACGTCCTGGTGGTTGTGGTCGCCGATCTGGAGTGCGGTCGGGCCGCTGAACGTGTTCCCGGACACCGTGCCCCGACCGGCTCCCTCGGCCGTGAACTCGCCGCTGAGGGAGCGCAGTTCGGTGACGAAGCGGATGCGTTCGGCTCGGTCCATGTCCTCCAGCATCGCTTCGAACCGGCCCTGCCAGAGTCCCACTTGGAGGTCGCGGACCCGCTCGGACCCGTCCTCGCCCGCCGCGTCCAGCACGGCGGCGGTCCGGTCCAGCCGGTCGAGGGCGTCGCTCTCGCGGCCGGGATCGCCGCGGCCCAGCAGAGCGGCGCACCGCTCGCGGAAGGTGGTCCACAGGTCCGTGCCCGCGCTCTGCACCACCGCCATGCCCCCGGCCGCGGCCGCCGCCGTCATCGCCTCCGCCAGCATCCCCTGGTCCCCCCGCCGACTCCGGTCATGTGTCGGTCCGGACCCTAACCGTTCGGCGGCCCGCGAACCACACGGCCCGGCGGCCCGCGCGGGGGCGGCCGGCGGGGTCCGGAGGGGCGGACCGCGGCGGCTCCGGGACGGGCCGCGGCGGGCACGCGGAAGCGGCGCGAGAGGCAGGGGCGGAGCGCGGGGGAACGCCCCCTGCCTCCCGCGCATCGGGTCAACCGGCGCTGACCTGCAGCTCCTTGACACCGTTGAGCCAGGCCGAGCGCAGCCGGCGCGGGGCGCCGGTCAGCCGGAGCCCGGGCATCGCGTCCGCGACCGCCTGGAAGATGAGGTCGATCTCCAGCGTGGCCAGGGACTTGCCCAGGCAGAAGTGCGGGCCGCCGCCGCCGAAGCCCAGGTGCGGGTTCGGGTCGCGGGTGATGTCGAAGGCCTCGGGGGAGTCGAAGACCTCCGGGTCGTTGTTCGCGGAGGAGTAGAAGATGCCGACGCGGTCGCCCTTGCCGATCCGCTTGCCGCCCAGTTCGGTGTCCTGGGTGGCGGTGCGCTGGAAGGAGACGACGGGCGTGGCCCAGCGGACGATCTCCTCGGCGGCGGTCGCCGGGCGCTCCCGCTTGTAGAGGTCCCACTGGTCGGGGTGGGTGAGGAAGGCGTGCATGCCGTGGGTGATGGCGTTGCGGGTCGTCTCGTTGCCGGCGACGGCCAGCATCAGGACGAAGAAGCCGAACTCGTCGGAGGCGAGGTTGCCCTCGTCCTCGGCGGCCACCAGGGTGCTGACGATGTCCTTGGCCGGGCACTGCTTGCGGTCGGCGGACATGTTCATCGCGTAGGCGATCAGCTCGGTGGCGGACTCCTGGCCGACCTCCTCGGTGATCGCGTACTCCGGGTCGTCGTACGCGATCATCCTGTTGGACCAGTCGAAGATCTTGGCGCGGTCGTCCTGCGGGATGCCGATCAGCTCGGCTATCGCCTGGAGCGGCAGTTCGCAGGCGACCTGCGTGACGAAGTCGAAGGAGCCGCCGGGGCCCGCGTGCGCGAGGGCGGCCTCCACGATCCGGCCCGCGCGGGTGCGCAGGGTCTCCTCCAGGGCGCGGATGGCGCGCGGTGTGAAGCCGCGCTGGACGATCTGGCGGACGCGGGTGTGCTCCGGCGGGTCCATGTTGAGCAGGATCAGCCGCTGGGCGTCGATCGCGTCGCGCTCGATGTGCTCGTTGAACCGGATGATCGCGGTGTTGAGCGAGGAGGAGAACAACTCGGGGTGCGTGGATACGTACTTGACGTCGGCGTGCCGGGTGACGGCCCAGTAGCCCTCGTCCCCGAAGCCGGCGAGGCCGGCCGGCTGCGGGATCCAGCGGACCGGCTCGGCCCGGCGCAGTTCGGCGAACTCCGGGAGGGGGACGCGGTGGTGCAGCAGGTCGGGATCGGTGAAATCGAACCCGTCGGGCAGCGCTGGACAGGGCATCGGCAACTCCAGGTCGTGCGACGGTCGGGTTCCGTTCCGGTACTGCTGGAGGTCCGCCGGCGCGACGGTCCGTGCGGCGGGGCGAAACTGTCCTGACGGTCCATCAGGAACCGGGAATTGCCGTGAAGGTAATAACGGGTTCTACAAGTGGCAAGGGGCAGGGCGACCCCAATTCCGTGCGGGATTGGTGCAGATCACGACTTCGGCGTCTGCACGACCCTTGCGGGGTCGGGCGCCGGGTCAGCAGACTGCAGACAGAACTAGAACGCGTACTAGTTCAGCGTGGCGGGTGGGCCGGGACGCCCGCGCCGCGCGGGTGACCCGAGGAGAGGAACTCCCCATGGCCGCGGAACCCGTGATCGTCGAAGCCGTACGCACCCCCATCGGCAGGCGCGGCGGCGCGCTCGCCAATCTGCACCCCGCCTACCTGCTGGGCGAGACCTACCGGGAACTGCTCGGGCGCACCGGGATCCACGCGGACTGCGTCGAGCAGATCGTCGGCGGCGCGGTGACGCACGCCGGCGAGCAGTCCATGAATCCGACCCGCACCGCCTGGCTCACGATGGGGCTTCCGTACGAGACGGCGGCGACCACGGTCGACTGCCAGTGCGGGTCCTCGCAGCAGGCGTCGCACATGGTGGCCAACATGGTCGCGGCGGGAGTGATCGACGTGGGCATCTCCTGCGGCGTCGAGTCCATGTCGAGGGTGCCGCTGGGGTCCGGGTCCAAGCACGGACCGGGGAAGCCCTTTCCCGACGAGTGGAACGTGGACCTGCCCAACCAGTTCGAGGCCGCCGAGCGGATCGCCCGCCGCCGAGGGCTGACCAGGGAGAACGTCGACTCCCTCGGGCTCATCTCGCAGGAGCGGGCGCAGGCGGCCTGGTCGGAGGAGCGCTTCAAGCGCGAGACGTTCGCGGTGCAGGTGCCCACCAACGAGGACGAGCAGCGGGCCGGGCAGGGGATGTGGCGGCTCGTCGACCGGGACGAGGGGCTGCGGGACACCTCGATGGAGGCTCTCGCGAGGCTGAAGCCGGTCATGCCCACGGCCGTCCACACGGCCGGCAACTCGTCGCAGATCTCCGACGGCGCGGCCGCCGTCATGTGGGCCTCGAAGAGGATGGCCCGCGCGCTGAAGCTCAGGCCGCGCGCCCGGATCGTCGCCCAGGCGCTCGTCGGATCCGACCCGCACTTCCACCTCGACGGGCCCGTCGACGCGACGCGGGCGGTGCTCGGCAAGGCGGGCATGACCCTCAAGGACATCGACCTCGTCGAGATCAACGAGGCGTTCGCCTCCGTGGTGCTGAGCTGGGCCCAGGTCTTCGAGCAGGATCTGGAGAAGGTCAACGTCAACGGCGGTGCCATCGCCCTCGGTCACCCGGTCGGTGCCACGGGTGCCCGGCTCATCGCCACCGCGCTGCACGAACTGGAGCGGCGGGACAAGGAGTTCGCGCTGATCACGATGTGCGCGGGCGGGGCGCTGGCGACCGGGACGATCATCCAGCGGCTGTAGCGGGACGCGTCCCGCGCGTCCGCCGCGGGCGCACGGTCCGGTGGGCGACGGCGTGCAGGCTCCGCGCGGTGCGCCGCCACTCGCCGTCCCAGGGAGAGCCCGTGGCCGCGCGGGGACCGCCCGCGCGGCCATCGGCGAGGCGCCGGGGCGGGCGGCGGTGCCCGGTCGGGCGTACGACGAAGGCGGCGGCCCCGGGGATCGGGGGCCGCCGCCTTCGCGGTGCGGAACGCTGGATGCGGGGCGCGATGCCTCGCGTCGCCGTCCGGCCGGGTCAGTACCAGCCGTTGGCCTGCCAGAAGTTCCAGGCGCCGACGGGGCTGCCGTAGCGGTCGTTCATGTAGTCCAGGCCCCACTTGATCTGGGTGGCCGGGTTGGTCTTCCAGTCCGAGCCCGCCGAGGCCATCTTCGAGGCGGGCAGCGCCTGGACCAGGCCGTACGCGCCGGAGGACGAGTTCTGCGCGTTGACGTTCCAGCCGCTCTCGTGCTCGACGATCTTGCTGAACGCCGCGTACTGCGTGTCGTTCGGGATCATCTTCTGCGCGATCGCCTTGGCCGAGGCGGACGTGGCCGCCGGAGTCGCGGCCTGGGCGGGGGCCGCCGCGAGCGCCATGCCGGCGGTGGCGGCTGCCACGGCGGCACCGGTGAGGACCCTCTTGGGGGAGGCGATGCGGCGGATGCGGGTGGAGATGGGCACGGAGAACCTTTTCTTCGGGGACAGGGGGGCCGCTCGTACGCCGTGTCGTGAAGCTCCGGCATGCGATGGCGCCTAGGCCCTGAGGGGCTGTCGGCGCCTTGCGACTCCTCCAGAGAAACAGGCTCGAAGGGTGTCCGCAATGACCCCTTTTGCTAGTTGTGGTCGTATGCACGGCAGAAGGTCCCTGTGTGACGCGGCTCTCAATGTGCAGGTCGGAGGGGGTGTGGACGCGTTCATGACAGGCGGATGCGTCTACTGCCGCGTGTAGTGGAGGACCAAGGTCCTGTGGGCCGCCTCACGGCCGGGGTGACGGACGGTGGTCCGTGCCTCTACGGGGTGCGCCCGGACGGTGTGACCGGCGCCGCACCCGCGGGGTCCTCGAATGTGACCGGGGCCTCGAAGGCGGCCCTCCTGGTGGCCCGGCGCAGCGCCTTCAGGACGGTCGCGCCCAGGGTGAGCGTCAGCAGGACCGTCACCGCGGCCCGGCCCAGGTCCCAGCCGAGGGAGGTGGCGAGGCAGTAGGCGACGAACCGCGCCAGGTTCGTGTGCACGGCGTCCTGCGGGTCGAAGGCGACGTTCGACGACAGGGCGTCCATGAAGGGCCACCCGGCCAGGTTCATGATCGTGCCGTACGCGAAGGCGGCGAGGAACCCGTACGCCGCGAGCAGCGCGAGTTCGGCGCGGCCGCGCAGCCGGTCGGGACCCGGGAGCAGTCCCGCGCCCATCGTGAACCAGCCCATGGAGAGCATCTGGAACGGCATCCACGGTCCGACACCTCCGGTGAGCAGTGCCGAGGCGAACATGGTCACCGCCCCGAGCACGAATCCGAAGCCCGGACCGAGCACCCTCCCGCTCAGCACCATCAGGAAGAACATCGGCTCGATGCCCGCCGTGCCGGCCCCGATCGGCCGCAGCGCGGCCCCGGTCGCGGCGAGCACCCCGAGCATGGCCACGGCCTTCGGGCCGAGGCCGGACTCGGAGATCGTCGCCGCGACGACCCCCACCAGCAGTACGAGCAGCCCCGCGAAGAGCCAGGGCGCGTCCTTCGCGTGGGCGGCGACCTGAGAGGTGGGCCCGCTGAAGAAGGGCCATGTGAGCGAGGCCAGGCCGATCGCGCCGACCAGGCACAGGGCGGCCACGGAGCGTGGCCCGAGGCGGACGGGGCGGGCCCGGGGGCTGGAACCCGGCGTCTTCACGGTCGCGGCTCCTTATCGTGGCGGGGCAGCCGCGCGGGCTCCAGCGCGGCGCGGACCTGCGGCACGGTCAGCCACTGCTGCGGGGCGAGGACCTTGGTGATCTGGGGTGCGAAGGACGGGGACGCCACGACGACCTCCGCCGTCGGGCCGTCGGCCACGGGTTCGCCGTCGGCGAGGATGACGACCCGGTGGGAGAGCTCCGCGGCCAGTTCGACGTCGTGGGTCGCGAGCACGATGGCGTGCCCGCGGGACGCGAGCCGCCGCAGGACGGTGACCAGCCGGGACTTCGCCGCGTAGTCCAGACCGCGGGTCGGTTCGTCGAGCAGGAGCAGCGGAGGGCGGGCCGTCAGCACGACGGCGAGCGCCAGGGCGAGCCGCTGCCCCTCGGAGAGGTCCCGGGGGTGCGTGTCGTCCGCGATGTCCGGGAGCAGCCCCGACACCAGGGCCCGGCAGGTGCCCGGCCCGGCGCCGGCGTCGCCGTCGGCGGCCACGCACTCGGCGGCCACGGTGTCCGCGTACAGCAGGTCCCTGGGCTCCTGCGGTACGAGTCCGACGTGGCGGACCAGCTCCCGGGGGTCCGTGAGGTGCGGTTCGACGCCGCCGACGCGGACCGAGCCCGCCGCCGGGGCGACCATCCCGACGAGCGCGGCGAGCAGGGTGGACTTGCCCGCGCCGTTGCGGCCCATCAGCGCGACCGTCTCGCCGGGCGCGACGGTGAGAGTGACGTCGTGGAGCACCTCGGTCCGGCCCCTGCGGACCGCCAGGCCCTCGACGACCGCGCCTCCGACCGCCGTGAGCGCCGGGGCGGCGCCGGGGACGCCGCGCACGCGCCTGCGGAAGGACCACGGGCGGCGGACGGGCGCCGGGGCGCCGGGGGAGGGGGCATCGATCGACGGGGTGCCGATCGCCGAGGTGCCGGCCGTTCCCGTGCCGTCCGCCGTGCCCGGGGCCGCGGTGCCGGTCCCGGCACCGTGCGTGCCCCGGGCGCCGGTGCCCGGGGTGTCCGCCGTGCCGCTGTCCGCTCCGGTGCCGCCGCTGCCGTCGGCGGCCGCGCGCGCTGCCGCCGACGGCAGGTCGTGGGAGGAGGCGTACGAGGGATCGGGCGGGGCGGCCCGCGCCAGACGTTCCCGCAGCGCTCCGGCCCGCCGCCGGGCGTCCCGCACCGTCAGCGGCAGCGGTGACCAGCCGGCGAATCTGCCCAGGTCCACGACCGGCGGGTACACCGGGGACACGGCCATCACCTCGGACGGCGTCCCCAGGACGGGCGGGGCGCCCGGCGACGGGAGCAGCGCCACCTGGTCGGCGTACTGGATGACGCGTTCCAGCCGGTGCTCGGCCATGAGGACGGTCGTGCCGAGGTCGTGCACGAGGCGCTGGAGGACGGCGAGGACCTCCTCCGCTGCCGCCGGGTCGAGGGCCGACGTCGGTTCGTCGAGGACCAGGACCCTCGGATGCGGGGTGAGGACCGAGCCGATCGCGACGCGCTGCTGCTGCCCGCCGGAGAGCGTGGAGATCGCGCGGTCGCGCAGGTCCGCGAGGCCGAGCAGGTCGAGCGTCTCCTCCACGCGGCGCCGCATCACATCGGGAGCCAGGCCCAACGACTCCATGCCGTAGGCGAGTTCGTCCTCGACGGTGTCCGTCACGAAGTGCGACAGCGGGTCCTGGCCCACGGTGCCGACCACGTCGGCCAGTTCGCGCGGCTTGTGCGTGCGCGTGTCACGGCCCGCCACGGTGACGCGTCCGCGCAGCGTGCCGCCGGTGAAGTGGGGCACGAGTCCGCTCACCGCGCCCAGGACCGTCGACTTGCCGACACCGGACGGGCCGACGAGCAGCACCAGTTCGCCCTCGGGCACGGTGAGGTCGACGCCGCGTACGGCCGGCCCCGGCGCCCCGTCGTACGTCACCGAGACGTCCTCGAAGCGGATCATGGGGTCTCCTCGGTCTTCCGGTCCGGAACTGCGGCCGGGATCGGTGCGGGTGCGGGGGACGGTGCGGGGGCGCGGTCCGCGACCGGCGCCGGGCCCCGCGTGCGGTCCGCGGCGGGGTCCGGGGCGACGAACGCCGGGAGCAGGCCGAGCAGCGCGGCCCCGGCCGGCCACAGCGGCAGGACCGGCGCGGTCAGCGGTACGACACCGGGGTGCAGCGCCGCCGGGTCGTACGACGAGTACAGGATCACCAGGGCCGCCACCGCCGCGCCTGCTCCGGCGACCAGCCACGCGCGCACGCCCCATGCGTCGGGCCGGTAGCGCGTGCGCACCGAGCGGCGGCCGCCGAGCCACAGGCCCGCGAGCGCCGCTGCGAGGCCGGCGAGCAGGACGGGCAGTCCGTGGACACCGCCCTCCGCGGTGAGCACCCCGTACGTCCCCGCGCAGACGCCGACCAGGCCGCCCAGGGTGAGGACGGCGGTGGTGCGCCGGACGGCGGGCGCGACCGCGGCGGTGCGGCCGTAGCCCCGGGCGTCCATCGCCGCCGCGAGGGCGACCGAGCGCTCCAACGCGCCCTCCAGGACCGGGAGTCCGACCTGGAGCAGCCCGCGCAGCCCGCTGTCGGGGCGGCCGCGCAGCCGCCGGGCCGCCCGCAGCCGCTGGACGTCCGCGATCAGGTTCGGGGCGAAGGTGAGGGCGACCACCACGGCGACTCCGGCCTCGTACAGGGCGCCGGGCAGGGACTTGAGGAGTCGGGCGGGGTTCGCGAGGGCGTTCGCCGCGCCCACGCAGATCAGCAGCGCGGCGAGCTTCAGCCCGTCGTACACGGCGAAGACGAGGCCCTCCGCCGTGACGCGGCCTCCGACGCGGATGCCCTGGGCCCAGTCGGGCAGGGGCAGTTCGGGCAGGGTGACGAGCACGTGAGTGCCGGGGACGGGTGAGCCGAGGACCACGGCGAAGCCCAGCCGGATGCCCAGTACGACCAGGGCGAGCTTGACGAAGGCGCCGTACGAGCGGGCCCACGGGGCCTCCGTCCGGCGCGCGGCGACCACATAGCCGGACACGGCCACGAGGAGGGCCAGCAGCAGGGGGTTCGTGGTGCGGGAGGCCGCTGTGCCCAGACCCAGGGCCCAGATCCACCAGGCGCCGGGGTGCAGGGCGTTGGCCCGGGTGGCCCGCGGCGCGCGCAGCCGCCGGACCCTTCCGGAGAAGGCTCCGGCGGGAGCCGGCCGGGCCGGGGCCGGCCCGTGCCCGCGGCCCCGCGCGGACGGACGTGCGCCGTGCCGCCCGGCGCCGGTCGTCACGGCGTCCCGTCCCTCGCTCATCGCCCGTGCTCCCGTCAGCCGCGGCGTCGGCGGGACTGCCACAGGGCCGCCGCGCCCAGCACGGCCACCGCGGCGGCGCCCACGACGAGACCGGCGGACGGCCCCCCGGACCCGCCGCCGTCACCGGAGGCGGACTCCGCCGCCCCCTCCCGGTCCTCGCCGGAGGGGGCCGCGCCGGTCTTCCGGTCGCCGTCCGCCACCGCCTCGCCGCACCCCGTGCGGGGATAGCCCGCGATGGCGCACAGCAGGGCGTTCGTGTTGTAGCGCAGGGGCCCCGCGACGGCGGCGAGGGCGTCCGCCGTCGTCGCGTCCTCGCCGACCCGGGCGCACGCCGTGCGCGGCGCGGGGGGCGCGGAGCCGTCGGGCGCGTCGGCCGCGGTGCCGAAGTCGAGGACGAGCGCGATCCGCTTGGCGCCCTCGCGGGCCGGGGTCCGCGCGCAGATCTCCGCGAAGCCGGCCTCGCCGCGGGGCTTCGCGGAGTCCTTCGAGTCCTCGCTCACGGAGAAGCGGAAGCCCTGCACGTCGCCGTCGGAGGGCCGCGCGGTCGACGGTCCCTGCGTCGCGTACGCCCAGGTGCCGCCGGACTCCCGGTCCCAGAAGGACCAGTAGCGGTAGCCGACCGCCTGGGCCTGCCCCGCGCCGCCGAGGACGGCGATCAGGAGGACCAGGACCGGCAGAGCCAGGCGGCGGCGGATCACTGCTGCTTCTTCTTGCGGCCGCTGATGAGGAAGCCGATGCCGATGCCGCCGACGAGGCCGACGCCGACGATCCACCAGGCGCTGACGCCGCCGTCGGTGTCGTCCTTGTCACTCTTGTCGGTGTTGTCGGTGTTGTCGGCGTTGCCGTCCGTGCTCCCGGACTTCGCGTCCGTGCCGGCCTCCGACGCCGCGGGGCCGGTCGCGCCGAGCTGCTTCACCAGGTCGGCGCCGCCGAAGGCGCGCGGGTCGGTGCCGGCGGCGTGCGCCGCGAAGATGAGCTGCGCGTACGCGGCCGGGCCGCTCTGCGCCGCCCAGTCGGCGGAGTTCTTCTCCAGCCAGGCCAGCGACTTCCCGGCCTCGACCGTCCGGCCGGACGTGGCGAGCGCGACGACCGCGTCGGCGGTGTTGCCGTAGTCGGGCTGGTCCTTCGCGCCGGCCAGGGCGGACTTCAGGTGGCCGTCCTTCGCCACCGCGTCCGCGAGGTACCCGGCTCCGTTGGCGGCCGCGTCCTTGATCGAGAGGGAGTCGCCCGCCACGCACCGGGAGCCCTTCGAGGTGTCCCCGTCCGCCCCCTCCTCGGGCTCCGCGGCCATGCCCTCGCCGAGTGCGCCGAGCACGCCGGCCGCCGTGGCGTCGGCGTTGGCCGCGAGCCTGCCCTTCTTGTCGGGCTGGTAGGCGAAGGCGCCGCCGCCGTCCTCGGCGCAGGGGACGGAGAGGCCGCGCAGCGCGTCGTACGGGGTCCGGTCGTCCTTCGACGGCACGTCCTGCGGGTCGACGTCGGCGGCTTCGAGGGCGCCGATCACCACGGCGGTCGAGTTGGTGTCGCTGGGCGTGCCCGGGAGGTAGCCCCAGCCGCCGTCCTCGTTCTGCACGGACTTCAGCCACTTCACGGCGGCCCCGGTCACGGAGTCCTTCGCGTCCAGGGCTTCGAGGGCCTGCAGCGCGGCGGCCGTGCTGTTCGTGTCGACCTGCGTCTTGGCGCCGCACTCGGCGGCCGGGTCGGGGCGGTACGCCGCGAAGGCCCCGCTCGCGCACTGCTGGCCGACGAGCCAGTCGACGGCCTTCGCCGCGGGCCGCACGTCCACCGTGTCCTGGGCGAGCAGCGCCAAGGACTGCCGCCACACGCCGTCGTACGTGGGGTCGGTGGTGCCGTAGAGGCCGGAGGGGACTGCCTGGGAGGGGGCCGCGCTCGGCGACTCGTCGGCGAGAGCGGCCGGCGCGAAGGCCGTGCCGATCACGGCTGTGGCGGCCAGGACCGCTGCGCTGCGGCGGACAAACATGATCGGCGGGTGCCTCTCCCTGTGGGGAGCCGGGCAGCCCGGAGCCCCGGGCGGCTCGGCTCCGTATGCCTCGACGGTGCCGGTCACCGGATGGTCCGGTGACGCGAGCCGGTCACGTCCCGCCCGGGGCATTCCGGCTCGCCGCCCGCCAGGTGCGGGCGACTCACGGCTGCGGGTCAGCGCCGGATTTGCACCGGCTTCCCCCCGTACGGGTTTGATGACGACCCGCTCACTGTACCGGCCCGTAGAAAAGGGCCCGAGGCCCGGTCGCGGGGGCCGGTGGCATGGGCCGCGGGGGCCGGTGGCATGGGCCGCGGGGGCCCGGGGCGGCGGCCGGGAGTGCCTCCGCGGCGGCCCGGGCGCCCTCCTGCCCGCGCGGCACGTGCGGTTGCGGCCGGGGCGAACCGCGGCCCGTGCCGGCCTCCCGCCCGCGCGCGCCCCGTGCCGCCGGTGCGCGGGCGGTCGCTCGGCCGGGGCGTCCGCCTCCGGGGCGTGCCGACGGCGGCTTGACCGCATCCCGGCGCAATCTGCCAGGAAAGGGCGGGGTTGGAGCGAGTTGGTGTCCAGGTCGGGGGAGCGGTGCCGGGTGCCCCGGCGGGCGGGTCACACTGGGTTCGCGTGGACGCCGTGCGGGGAGGGCTTTGCCGTGCCAGAGGACAGGACGACCGGGGGACGGGCGGGGAACCTGCCGCCGGAGACACGGAGCTTCGTCGGCAGGGGGCACGAACTGGCCTGGCTCGACGCGGTCCTCGACCCGGACGACGGGCACGGCCGCCCGGTGACGCTCGTCGGACCCGGCGGTGTCGGCAAGACCCGGCTGGCCCTGCGCGCCGCCCGGCTCGCGGCGCACCACTACCCGGACGGCGTCTGGCTGGTGGAGCTGTCGCCGCTGCGCGCCCGGGGACTCGTGGGCTTCGCGGTCGTGGAGGCGCTGCGCCTGCACGACCGGTCGACCCGCCCGGTGGCTGAGGTGCTCTGCGCCTGGCTGCGCGACAAGCGGCTGCTGCTCGTCCTCGACTCCTGCGAGCACGTCCTGCCCGACTGCGCCGGCCTCGTACGGGCCGTGCTCGCCGCTGCGCCCGGGGTGCGCGTGCTGGCCACCAGCCGCGAGAGCCTGGGACTCGGCTCCGAACTCCGGGCCGAGGTGGACCCGTTGCCCGTGCGGACCGACTGCCTCGCGCCGCCGGGCGGGCCGGACGGCACGGGCGGGGACCCGCACGGGGACGCCCTGGACCTGTTCGCCCAGCGCGCCGGCGAGGCGGCGCCCGGCTTCGCCCTGGACGCCAGCACCGCGGACGCGGTCGCCGCCGTGTGCCGCCGCCTCGACGGGATGCCCCTCGCCATCGAACTCGCCGCCGCCCGGCTGGGCGACCTCACCCTGGAGCGCCTCGACGAGCGGCTGCGGGAGAGCCTGCCGTCCCCGCTCGACCTGCTCGCCGCGGAACCCGGCCGGGGAGAACTGCGGCACCGGACGCTGCGTACGGCGATCGGCTGGAGCCATGAACTGTGCGCGCCCCTGGAGCGGTTGCTGTGGGCCAGGCTCTCGGTGTTCGCCGGCGGCTTCGACGCGACGGCCGCCGAGGAGGTCTGCTCGGGCGGCCCGCTGCCCGCCGCACTGATCGCGGGGCTGCTGGAACGGCTCGTCGAGCAGTCGATCGTGCTGCGCCACCGCACGCAGGAGGACCGGTACCAACTCCTGGACAGCGTGCGGGAGTTCGGTGGCGACTGGTTGCGTGCGCTGGGCGAGGAGCGGGCCCTGCGGCTGCGCCACCTCGACCACTACCGGCGTCTCGCCGCGCGGGGCTGCGCGGAGTGGAACACCGGCAGCCAGGTGCTCTGGTGCGAGCGCACGCTCGCCGACCACGCCAACCTCCGCGCCGCCATGGACTGCGCGCTGTCCGAGCGCGACACGGCCGTGTCCCTGTGCGCGGCGGCCGACATCGGATTCCTGTGGCGCCACTGCGGCCATCTGCGCGACGCGCAGCACTGCCTCGACCAGGTGCTCACCGCCGATCCGCAGCCCGGCCCCGACTGCGTGCGCGCCCTCTGGGCCCGGGGCGCCGTCGCGCTGCTCCAGGGGGACCTGGACGGCGCGGCGCGCTGGGCCGCCGTGTGCGCGACCGCGGCCCGGGAGCAGGGCGAGCCCGTGGCGGTCGTCGCGGCCGCCTACCTGACCGGGAGCCATCTGCTGCTCACCGGGCGGCTGGCGGAGGCCGTGGCCGTGCTGGACGCCGTCGAGCCGCTGCCCGTTCGGGACGACTGGCTGGGGGCCGCGCAGCTCCAGGTGCGCCTCGCGCTGAGCCTGGCCCACCAGTTGAGCGGCGACCACACACGCGCCCGCGAGGTCGCCGACGAGGTGCGGGACGAGAGCGCGCGGCGCGGCGAGTGCTGGGCGGGCGCCTTCGCCGACTGCTTCGTCGCCGAGGCCGACCTGGCCGACGGCGACCTCCTCGCGGCGGTGCCCAACGCGCGGGCGGCCCTGGTGGGGCACTCGCTGCTGCACAACACCCTGGGCGTCGCCTTCACCCTCGACGTCCTGGCCTCGGCGGTGGTCGCGGTCGGCGACGGACGCCGGGCCGCCCGGCTGCTCGCCATCGGCCAGCGCGTCTGGGAACTGGTCGGCAGGGCGCAGATGCAGTCGCCCGACCTCATGGCGGCCCGCCTGGACCGCGAGCGCCGGGTGCGGCGGAAGATCGGCGAGGAGGCCTACGCGACGGCGTACGAGGAGGGGCTCGGCATGTCGTACGAGCGGGGCGTCGCCTACGCGGTCAGCGGCGCGCCGAGCCGCTGAGGGGCGGGCGGCGCGTGCGGTGCCCGCGTCCGGCGAGAGGCGGCCCCGGCACGCGCGGCGCCCCGGCCCGGCGTGCCGTGGGCGGCGCACCCGGCCGCCGGGCCGCGCCCCCGCCCGGGCGGCCGCCGTGCGTCACACCGCCGCGTACGTCACCGGATCGCTGCCCGGCACGGCCTCCGCGCGGCCCAGTTTCACCAGCCGCCGCAGATGGGCCTCGGCCTCGGACACCGCGATGTTCCGCGAGCCGTACGGGATCTGCTGCCAGGGCCGGTTCCACTCCATGCGCTCGGCGAGCTGCCACGCGGTGAGCGGGGTGCCGAGCAGGGTGAGCAGACCGGTCAGCCGGGACTCGTGGTGGTCCAGCAACTCCCGTACGCGGGAAGGGGCGTCGGTGAAGGCGTGCAGATGGGCGGGGAGCACCTCGGCGGGTCCGAGCCGGCCGATCCGCTCCAGCGAGTCGAGGTAGTCGCCCAGGGGGTCCGCGACCTCGCCGGCGTCGTCGGGGTCCTCGTACAGGCCGACGTGCGGGGTGATCCTCGGCAGCAGGTGGTCCCCCGAGAACAGCCGCCCATGGCCCGGCAGTCGCGCCGGATGGCGCTCCTCCAGGTGCAGGCAGACGTGTCCCGGCGTGTGACCCGGCGTCCAGATCGCGCGCAGCCGCCGGCCGGCCAGGTCGAGGAGTTCGCCGGGGACGATCTCGCGGTCGGGGAGCGCGGGGGACAGTCCGGGCAGCCGGCGGCGGGAGTCCGTTCCCGTGCCGGCGGGGCCGCGGCGGCGGTCGCGGGCCGCGCGCAGGGGGGCCACGTGCTCCTCGGGGGCGCCGGAGGCGACCAGCTTGTCCGCCATGTACGCGTACCACCGCTCGGGCCCGGTCGCGCGGGTCCGCCGTACCACCGAGATGTCGGCGGCGTGCATCGCGACCCACGCGCCCGACGCCTCGCGGACCTTGGCCGACAGGCCGTGGTGGTCGGGGTGGTGGTGCGTGATCACCACCCCGTGGATGTCGCCGGCCGACGTCCCGCAGGCAGCCAGTCCCTCGGCGAGCGCGTCCCAGGAGGAGGGGTCGTCCCAGCCCGTGTCGATCAGGACGGGCCCGCGGTCCGTGTCCAGGACGTACACCAGCGTGAACCCGAGTGGATTGTCCGGGATGGGGACCTCGATGGACCGTACGCCCCCGCCGTGATCGCTCACCTGTGCCATGGGCTCCCCTGTCGCCGCCTTCGGGTCACTATAACTAGAACGGGTTCCAATGGGAGCCCGCGGCACTCATCCGGCTCGCTCCGTGGACTCCTCCCAGGGGAACTGGTATCTGTTCCATTGTCTGATGCACCGTCAGGAAATGGCTCCGGAGAGGCAGTCGGTCATGACCGAGCTCGTGGAACACGGACAGCTTTTCATCGGCGGGGAGTTGGCCGCTCCTCTCGGACAGGACGTCATCGAGGTGGTCTCCCCGCACACGGAGGAGGTCATCGGGCGGGTGCCGCACGCCTCGCGCGCGGACGTCGACCGGGCCGTCGCCGCGGCGCGCACCGCGTTCGACGAGGGGCCCTGGCCGCGGATGACGCTCGACGAGCGCGTCGCGGTCGTCACCCGGATCAAGGACGCGATCGCCGTGCGCCACGAGGAGATCGCCCGGGTGATCTCCTCCGAGAACGGCTCCCCGTACTCCTGGAGCGTCCTCGCGCAGGCCCTCGGCGCGATGATGGTGTGGGACGCCGCGATCACGGTCGCGCGGGACTTCACGTACGAGGAGGCGCGCGACGGGGTGCTCGGCCGCATCCTCGTGCGCCGGGAGCCCGTCGGGGTCGTCGCCGCCGTAGTGCCGTGGAACGTGCCCCAGTTCGTGGCGGCGGCCAAGCTCGCCCCCGCGCTGCTCACCGGCTGCACGGTCGTGCTGAAGCCGTCGCCCGAGTCGCCGCTCGACGCCTACATACTCGGCGAGATCGCACGCGAGGCCGGGCTGCCGGAGGGGGTCCTGTCGATCCTGCCCGCGGACCGCGAGGTGAGCGAGTACCTCGTCGGGCACCCCGGCGTCGACAAGGTCTCCTTCACCGGTTCGGTCGCGGCGGGTCGGCGGGTCATGGAGGTCGCCTCGCGCAACCTGACCCGCGTCACGCTGGAGCTGGGCGGCAAGTCCGCGGCCGTGGTGCTGCCGGACGCGGACCTCGCGACCGCGGTGCCGGGCATCGTCTCGGCGGCCTGGATGAACAACGGCCAGGCGTGCGTCGCCCAGACCCGCATCCTCGTGCCGCGCTCGCGCTACGACGAGTTCGCGGACGCCTTCGCCGAGGCGGCAGGGGCGCTGGTGGTGGGCGACCCGCTGGACCCGGCGACCCAGGTGGGGCCGCTCGTGGCGCGGCGGCAGCAGCAGCGCAGCCTCGACTACATCCGCATCGGCCAGGAGGAGGGCGCCAAGATCCTCACGGGCGGCGGCCGGCCCGCCGGACTGGACCGCGGCTGGTACGTCGAGCCGACCCTCTTCGGGGACGTCGACAACTCCATGCGGATCGCGCGCGAGGAGATCTTCGGGCCGGTCATCTGCCTGCTCCCGTACGGCGACGAGGCCGAGGCGGTCGGGATCGCCAACGACTCCGACTACGGCCTGAGCGGCAGCGTGTGGACCGCCGACGTGGCCCACGGAGTCGACATCGCCCGCCGGGTCCGCACCGGGACGTACTCCGTCAACACCTTCAGCCTGGACATGCTCGGCCCCTTCGGCGGCTACAAGGACTCCGGCCTGGGCCGCGAGTTCGGCCCCGAGGGGTTCGGCGAGTACCTGGAGCACAAGATGATCCACCTGCCCGCCGGCTGGGAGGCCTGACCGTGGGCGACCGCTGGCACGTCGAGGTCGACCGCTCGCTCTGCATCGGATCGGCCCAGTGCACCCATCTCGCGCCGTCGGCCTTCCGCCTCGACTCCGCCATGCAGTCCCACCCGACGGAGCCGGAGGCCGACGCCAACGAGAAGGTGCTGGCGGCGGCGGAGGGATGCCCGGTCGAGGCCATCGCGGTCACCCTGCTGGGAAGCGGGGAGGCGGTGTTCCCGCCCGACGACTGAGGGTGCTTGCGGGCAGCGTGCGACGGCCGGGGCCTGTGGGAGACTCCGCTCCACAACACCGGTCGAGGGGCCCGCGGTTGGGACACGGGGGTGGCGATGCGCGCGCTGGTGCGGGTGGCGGGGATCCTGGTCGGGGCGGTCGTACTGGCCGGGTGCGGCGGGGACGGGAGGGCGGCGCCGGCTCCACGTCGCCCCGGCCCGGCGGCGGGACGGCCTCCGCCGCACCGGCGAAGGACCGGGCGCTGAGCCGGGACACCGTGCGGCGCGACGTGCGGGTGGCCGCCGCGGCGGGCGGGTTCGACCGTCTCGACAGCCGGGGCCGGACCTCCGCCGCGTGCCGGATGATCGCGGCCGCGCTGCCGGAGGGCGCACCGGACCCGGCGGCCGTCGCGAAGGTCGTCGCCGAACTGCGGGCGCAGGGCTGGGAGAAGGTGTTCCGCAAGCCCGAGGACGGCGACGTGACCTGGTTCCTCACCAGGGGGAACTGGAGCCTGTACGTGTTCGCGCGCGCCGACGCCGGGTCGACGCCGGGCGGGCTGACGTTCTCCGGGCTGCGGCTCGACTGCTCCACCCCCGCGGCTACCGGCTCTCCCTGACCTCCGTCAGGTCGATCAGTCTGCACACCGTTTCGATGTCGATCTTGACCTGGGCGATCGAGGCCCGGCCGGAGAGCCAGGTGATGAGGGCCGAATGCCAGGTGTGCTCGATGACACGGACCGCCGAGAGCTGCGCCGGGGTCGGATCGTCCAGGCCCATGGCGTCGAGGATGATCACCGTCGTCTGGCGGGAGACCTGGTCCACCTCGGGGCTGACGCTGCGGTCGGCGAACGTGAGGGCGCGCACCATGGCGTCGGCCAGGTGCGGCTCCCGCTGAAGGGCGCGGAAGGCCCGCATCAGGGTCTCCGCCACCCGTTCCGCGGCGGTCTCGCCCGCCGGCGGCTTCTTGCGGAGGGTGCCGTGCATGTGCGCGAGCTGGTCCTGCATCGTCGCGACGAGCAGGTGCACCTTGGACGGGAAGTAGCGGTAGAGCGTGCCCAGGGCCACCTGGGACGACTCCGCGACCTCGCGCATCTGGACCGCGTCGAAACCGCCCCGGCTCGCGAGCTGCGCGCTCGCGTGCAGGATGCGCCGCCGCCGGGCCTCCTGGCGCTCGGTGAGCGGGGGAGTGACCGGCTGCGCGGCCCTTGTCGCCGGCTGTGCGGTCTTCGCCGCAGTCTTGGCTTCCGCAGGCATGGATCCCGTTCCGTGACGTACGTACAACAGAGGGCGGTGGGGCCGGGTGGAGCGACAGCGGAGTAGGGCCCGGCCGTGGCGTTAATCACCTGATCCACGGCTCACAGGGCGACTACCTGCCGGTAGATTCTGTGCTCCCTGAACGATCAAGTCTGAAACTTGTTCTAGATTACCGTCCCGAAGTAATCTCGCGGGAACATGCTGGAAGAAGGGGGCCGAGAGTGACCCATGAGGCCATGGAGGCAGGCCTCCGCGCGGGCTCGGCCGCCGACGGGAGCCGACCGCTGCGCATCGCGCTCCTCACGTACAAGGGGAACCCGTTCTGCGGCGGCCAGGGTGTCTACGTACGGCACCTCTCCCGCGAGCTGGTCAGGCTCGGCCACCACGTCGAGGTCATCGGCTCCCAGCCCTACCCGGTGCTCGACGAGGGCGAGGACCTCGAAGGGCTGTCCCTCACCGAGCTGCCCAGCCTCGACCTGTACCGCCAGCCGGACCCCTTCCGCACCCCTGCGCGCGACGAGTTCCGGGACTGGATCGACGCCGTCGAGGTCGCCACGATGTGGACCGGCGGCTTCCCCGAGCCGCTGACGTTCTCCCTGCGCGCCCGTCGGCATCTGCGCGCCCGGCGCGGGGACTTCGACGTCGTGCACGACAACCAGACGCTCGGCTACGGGCTGTTGGGCGACGTGGGGGCCCCGCTGGTCACCACGATCCACCACCCCATCACGGTGGACCGGCAGTTGGAGCTGGACGCCGCGCAGGGCAGGCGCCGCCGCGCGTCCGTCCGCCGCTGGTACGCGTTCACCCGCATGCAGAAGCGCGTCGCCCGCCGCCTGCCGTCCGTGCTCACCGTCTCCGGCACGTCCCGGCAGGAGATCGTCGACCACCTCGGGGTGCGCGACGACCGCGTCCACGTGGTCCACATCGGCGCCGACGCGGACCTGTTCTCCCCGGACCCGTCCGTGCCGCGCGTCCCGGGCCGGATCGTCACCACGTCCAGCGCGGACGTACCCCTCAAGGGACTCGTCTTCCTCGTCGAGGCGCTCGCCAAGCTGCGCACCGAGCACCCCGCCGCGCACCTCGTCGTCGTCGGCAGGCGCGCGGAGGACGGCCCGGTCGCCCAGCTCATCGAGCGGTACGGCCTGGAGGACGCCGTCGAGTTCGTGAAGGGCATCTCCGACGCGGAACTCGTCGACCTCGTCAGGTCCGCCGAGGTCGCCTGCGTCCCCTCCCTGTACGAGGGCTTCTCGCTGCCCGCGGCCGAGGCGATGGCCACCGCCACGCCCCTCGTCGCGACGACCGGCGGAGCCATCCCCGAGGTGACCGGCCCGGACGGCGAGACCTGCCTGTCCGTGCCTCCGGGGGACGCGGGAGCGCTCGCCGCGGCCCTCGGCCGACTGCTGTCCGACCCCGCGCTGCGCGCGCGCCTCGGCGCGGCCGGACGCGCCCGCGTGCTCGACCGGTTCACCTGGGCCAGGGCCGCCGAGGGCACCGTGGCCCGCTACCGCGAGGCGATCGCCGCCGCCAGGGGCGGCTCCCCGGACCGCCCCGCGGCCGCACCGGACCGGGGCGCCGTCGCGCCCGACACCTCCGTTGACACCCCACACCGTGAAAGCAGGGCCACGTGCTGACCGTCGACTTCTCCCGGTTCCCGCTCGCTCCGGGGGACCGTGTGCTGGATCTCGGATGCGGTGCCGGCCGGCACGCGTTCGAGTGCTACCGGCGCGGCGCCCGGGTCGTCGCGCTGGACCAGAACGGCGAGGAGATCCGCGAGGTCGCCAAGTGGTTCGCCGCGATGAAGGAGGCCGGTGAGGCCCCGGAGGGCGCCACGGCCACCGCGATGGAGGGCGACGCGCTCCACCTGCCGTTCCCCGACGAGTCGTTCGACGTTGTGATCATCTCCGAGGTCATGGAGCACATCCCCGACGACAAGGGCGTGCTCGCGGAGATGGTGCGCGTGCTCAAGCCCGGCGGGCGGATCGCGATCACGGTTCCGCGCTACGGCCCTGAGAAGGTCTGCTGGGCCCTGTCCGACGCATACCACGAGGTCGAGGGCGGCCACATCCGCATCTACCGCGCGGACGAACTGCTCGGCAGGATCCGCGAGGCGGGACTGCGGCCGTACGGCACGCACCACGCCCACGCCCTGCACAGCCCCTACTGGTGGCTCAAGTGCGCGTTCGGCGTCGACAACGACAAGGCGCTGCCGGTGCGCGCGTACCACCGGATGCTGGTGTGGGACATCATGAAGAAGCCCCTCGCGACCCGGATCGCCGAGCAGGCGCTGAACCCGCTGATCGGCAAGAGCTTCGTGGCCTACGCGACCAAGCCGCACCTGCCCGCCGGCCTGACCGACACGGCAGCGGTGGACGCTCCGTGACGACACCGCGTACCGAGCACCTCGTGCTGACCGGGGTGCTCACCGCGGACCAGGCCGCCCAGACCGTGCGGGGCATCCTGGCCGTGCAGCGCCCCGACGGGGCCATCCCGTGGTTCCGCGGACACCACCTCGACCCGTGGGACCACACCGAGGCCGCCATGGCCCTCGACGCGGCGGGCGAGCACGAGGCCGCCGCGCGCGCCTACGAGTGGCTGGCCCGTCACCAGAACCCGGACGGCTCCTGGTTCGCGGCCTACGCCGACGGGGACGCCGCCGACGTCACGGACCGGGGCCGGGAGACCAACTTCTGCGCCTACATCGCCGTCGGCGTCTGGCACCACTACCTGGCGACCGGCGACGACACGTTCCTCGACCGGATGTGGCCGACCGTGTTCGCGGCGATGGAGTTCGTGCTGGAACTCCAGCGGCCCGGCGGACAGATCGGCTGGAAGCGCGAGGACGACGGCACCGCCGTCGAGGACGCGCTGCTGACCGGGAGTTCGTCCGTCCACCACGCCCTGCGCTGCGCGCTGGCCATCGCCGAGCAGCGCGAGGAGCCGCAGCCCGACTGGGAGCTGGCCGTGGGCGCGCTGCGCCACGCGATACGCCGGCACCCGGAGCGGTTCCTCGACAAGGGCCGCTACTCGATGGACTGGTACTACCCGGTGCTCGGCGGCGCCCTGACCGGCGCCGAGGCGAAGGCCCGCATCGAGCGGGACTGGGACCGCTTCGTGGTCCCGGACCTCGGTGTCCGCTGCGTCGTCCCGAACCCGTGGGTGACGGGCGGCGAGTCCGCCGAACTCGCCCTGGCGCTCTGGGCCGTGGGCGAGTCCGACCGGGCCCTGGAGATCCTCCAGTCGATCCAGCACCTGCGGGATCCGCAGACCGGGCTCTACTGGACGGGATACGTCTTCGACGCCCGGGCTGTCTGGCCCGAGGAGCTGACGTCCTGGACCGCGGGCTCCCTGCTGCTCGCCGTCGCCGCCCTCGGGGGCGACGAGGCGACCTGCGCGGTGTTCGGCGGCGACCGGCTGCCGAACGGCCTGGACCCCGACTGCTGCGCCTGAGAGCCGCCCGGTCACCCGGCGGCCGCCCGCCCGGCCGCGGTTGCCGTCGGGCAGCCTCCGGCACGGGACGCACCGGCGTCGCGCGAGCACGCACCGGACGCCGTCACCCGTCCTGCGGGTGGCGGCGCCGGATGCCGTCGTGGAGGACACGGCCGGCCGGACACGGCCGGCCGGCGGGCCCGTCCCGGCGAGGGTCAGTGGCGATGCGCGCGGTTCGCGATCGCGTGGCCCACGAAGAGGTAGACCACGGCCGCGAGACCGTAGCCCGCGACGACGCGGGCCCACTCCTCGTCGAAGGTGAACAGGTCGTGTGACCAGCCCGCGAGCCAGCGTGCCGCGTCATGGATGAACTGCACGAAGTCGTTCGCCTGGTTGGCGTCCAGCAGGTACATCAGGATCCAGAGACCCAGAATGAGCGCCATGATGTCGGCGACGACCGCGATGACTGTGCCGGCCTGATTGGCACCGTTGCGATATCGAGGGGACATGCTCAGCGTGTTGCCCTTGAATCCCCGATGAAACCTGCGGGTTGGGCGGGGGCGTGCGCGGGCGGTCGCCGTGTCCCGCCGACCGCCCCGCGCGCCGGGCTCAGTTCAGCTCGGCCAGGGTCCGCAGGGTGAGCGGGTCGGGGGCCAGTACCAGCAGGTCCGTCACCGGGCCCTTGCGCCACAACTCCAGCCGCTCCGCGATGCGTCCACGGGGGCCGACCAGGGAGATCTCGTCCGCGAAGGCGTCCGGCACGGCCAGCACGGCCTCCTCGCGCCGGCCCGCCAGGAACAGCTCCTGGATGCGGCGGGCCTCCTCCTCGAAGCCCATCCGGGCCATCAGGTCGGCGTGGAAGTTGCGGGCGGCGTGCCCCATCCCGCCGATGTAGAAGCCGAGCATCGCCTTCACCGGCAGCAGCCCCTCCGCGACGTCGTCGCAGACCCGCGCCCGGGCCATCGGCGCGACGAGGAATCCGTCGGGGGCCGCGTCGAGGGAGGCCTCGTACACGTCGGTGCGGAACGGCGACCAGTACAGCGGCAGCCAGCCGTCCGCGATCCGGGCCGTCTGCGCGATGTTCCTCGGGCCCTCCGCGCCGAGCAGGACGGGCAGTTCGGCCCGCAGCGGGTGCGTGATCGGCTTGAGCGGCCTGCCCAGACCCGTGCCGTCCGCGCCCCGGTACGGAAGCGGATGGAAGCGGCCGTCCAGCTCCACCGGGGCCTCGCGGCGCAGCACCTGGCGCACGACGTCCACGTACTCCCGGGTCGCGGTGAGCGGCGACCCCGGGAACGGGCGCCCGTACCAGCCCTCGACGACCTGCGGACCCGACAGCCCGAGCCCGAGCATCATCCGCCCGCCGGAGAGGTGGTCGAGAGTGAGCGCGTGCATCGCGGTCGTGGTGGGGGAGCGGGCGGCCATCTGGGCGATCGCCGTACCCAGCTTGATCGTTGAGGTCCGCGCGGCGATCCAGGTGAGCGGGGTGAAGGCGTCGGACCCCCAGGACTCCGCGGTCCACACGGAGTCGTAGCCCAGCCGCTCGGCCTCCTGGGCCAGGGGCACATGGTCCGCCGAGGGGCCGCGGCCCCAGTAGCCGAGGGCGAGTCCGAGCCGCATGCCAGCCTCCTGACGGGTCGTCAGATATCAGGGGGACTGTACGGGAACGGCCCCCCGCCCGGAAGGGCGAGGGGCCGTCGGGGCCTTGCGGGGCTCAGCCGCGCTGGATGCCCGAGGTGTCCTGGAGCACGCCGCGGCGGCCGTCCTGCGTCTGCGCCACCAGGCTCGGACCGCGCTGCTCCACGGCCAGGTACCAGGTACCCGGGGCCAGTTCGGCGATCGGCGACGGCGAGCCGTCCTCGCCGAACAGCGGGCGGGCCACCGGCACGGCGAACCAGAACGGGGAGAAGTCCCCGGCGGGCTGCTGCGGCTGCGGGGCCGGTGCCTGCTGCGGCTGGCCGGGGGCACCGAACGGCTGCCCGCCCTGCTGCGTCTGGCCGCCGAACGGCTGGCCCGGCTGCTGGGCACCCGGGTAGCCGTAACCGCCCTGCGGCTGGCCGCCGTACGGCTGCGGGTTCTGCGGCCGGGGAGCGCCCAGGAGCGGCGCCTTCAGGGCCGGGACCAGCGGGGTGGCGACAGCCGCGCCCGCGAGGACCAGCGCCCCGATCAGGCTCAGGATGACGCCCGTGCCCGCGTCGATGGACGCGGCACCGCCGTCGTTGTCGAAGCCGCCCGCCGGGTCGAAGACGTTCCCGAGCGCGCTCCACGCGGCGAACACCGTGAAGGCGACGCCGAACGGGAGGAGTTCGAGACCGGCGACCTTGGGCGGCTGCGGCAGCCCGTGGGCGACGACGATCAGCGCGGCGCCGATGATGCCGGCCAGCGTGACGCTCATCAGGAGCGGGCCGCTTCCCCAGGCGTTCGGGATGTCGGCGCTGTCGGGGGCCCCGTCGATCGAATAGATGTCGAGGAACGACGCGATGAACAGCAATACCGCTGCTCCGATCACCACGCCGTCGCCTCGAGTGAGGGAGCGGATATTCACTTCAGGTCCTTCGTCAGTCGTCTCGTCGTCGGTGGAGGCGTCGCTGTACCACGCGTGCCGTCGGGCCGTGGTGCGCAGCGCGGGGGTGGCCCCTCATCGTAGGGGCGACACTATCGTCCGTCCCACGGGGGTGTCCGCCCTTATGAACCCGCTGATCACTACCCGCGCAGGAAACTCACGATTCCCTCAGAGATCCCCTGCGCGGCCTTCTGGCGCCAGGCGCCGCTGGTCAGCAGTGTGGCGTCCTTGGCGTCCCGCATGTTGCCGCACTCGATGAACACCTTCGGAACCGTTGACAGATTGAGACCGCCGAGGTCCTTCCGGACGTCGAGTCCGGTACCTCCGCCGATGTAGTTGGAGGGCGCGCTGCCGGTCGCGCGCAGGAAGTTGCCGGCGATGCGCTCGCCCAGGTCGCGCGACGGGCCCACGATCGGCCGGGTGTCGGCGGCGCCCGAGTGCACGGAGCCGGGCAGGATCACGTGGAATCCGCGGTTGCCCGTGGCCGAGCCGTCCGCGTGGATCGACACGACCGCGTCGGCCGACGCCTTGTTGCCGATCCTGGCGCGCTCGTCCACGCACGGGCCCCAGGGGCGGTCGCCGTCCTGGGTGAACCGCACGGTGGCGCCCTGCTCCTCGAGGACCGCGCGCATCCGGCGGGCGACGTCGAGGGTGAACGCGGCTTCCGTGTAACCGGCGTTGGTCGACGTGCCGGTGGTGTCGCACTCCTTGGAGTTCGTCCCGATGTCCACCTTGCGGTTGATCTCGGTCGTGTGCTTGAAGTTGCCGGGGTTGTGCCCGGGGTCGATCACGACGACCTTGCCCTTGAGGGGGCCGGACGCGGCGGGCGCGGAGGCGGAGGGCGACGGGGACCGCTCCTGGCCGCCGGCCGTTCTGCCGTCGCCGAGGCTGTCGTCCTGCTTGCCGTCGCCGCCGCCCGCGGTGCCCTCGGTGCCGCCGGGGCCCTGGGACGCGGAACGGCCGGCGGAGGGCGACGCCTGCCCCGCGGTCCCGTCCCCGCCCGGGTCGCCCACCGTCTGCCACACCAGCCACCCCACCAGAGCTCCTGGCACGAGCGCGGCGACGGCCACGGTCAGCGGGCTGCGCAGCGGTCGGCGGGGCGGGCGCGGGGGATCGAAGTCTGGGCCTACGTACGACACGTCAGCCACCATACGGGGCGGCCCCGCGGCATGCAGTGCCCCGGGGCCCGGTCGGGCAACGCACGTGCGGGGCCCCGGCGTCCGGTGCGGGCGTCGGCGCCCGTGGCACCGCGCGCGGCCGAACCCGGCGGGGCGCCCGGCCCGGGCCGCTTCCGTGCCGGGAAGCTCAGATCCCCTTGCCGGTGCGCCGCAGCACGCGCAGCGAGTCCGTCGCCGACACCTCGGTGAACGCGCCCGAGGCCAGCGCGCGGAGGTACACCCGGTACGGCGCCTGGCCGGTGAACTCGTCCACCGGGTCGGGGAACACGTCGTGGATGAGCAGCAGTCCGCCCTCGGCGACATGCGGCGCCCAGCCCTCGTAGTCGCCGCTCGCGTGCTCGTCGGTGTGCCCGCCGTCGATGAACAGGAGGCCGAGGGGGGAGGTCCAGAACGCGGCGATCTGCGGCGAGCGGCCCACCATCGCGACGACGTGGTCCTCCAGGCCCGCGCGGTGGAGGGTGCGGCGGAACGTGGGGAGCGTGTCCATGAGGCCGAGTTCCGGGTCGACCGTCGCCGGGTCGTGGTACTCCCAGCCGGGCTGCTGCTCCTCGCTGCCGCGGTGGTGGTCGACCGTCACCGCCGTGACGCCGGCCGCGCGCGCGGCGTCCGCGAGCAGGATCGTGGAGCGCCCGCAGTACGTGCCGACCTCCAGCAGCGGCAGCCCCAGCCGCCCCGCCTCGACGGCGGCCGCGTGCAGCGCGAGCCCCTCGTCCGAGGGCATGAACCCCTTGGCGGCCTCGAAGGCGGCGAGGATCTCCGGCTCGGGTGCCGCTGCCATGGGGTTCCTCCAGGTCGTACGTACGCGTCTGTGGCCGCCATCGTGCCCCATGCCCCCCGCCGCCCCGGCCACGGGGTCGCCCGCCGCCCCGCGGCTCCGGTGTCCGAGGCGGCCGGGGGCGCGGGGCCGTCCGCTGGTTTCGGTGGGCGGGCGCCCGTCGGCTCCCTTGCCGTCGCCCGGCCGCCCCAGCGGTCCCGGTCGGCCTGGGTCCACGGGGTGGCGTGGTGTCCGAGGCGGCCGGGGCGGGGCCGGTCGCAGTGGTGCCGGTGGCCGCCGCGCCGCCCGGCGGTCACCGGACCGCGCGCCCCGGGGCGTCAGGCCGGCACGGTGCTCGGGAGCGCGAGGTCCCGTTCGACCGGGAGGGCGCCGCCGGGGTGGCTCGCCGACGAGGCGAGCGGCTCGTGTCCGCCCGCCGTGACGGCGAGGACGTACGAGCCCTCCTCGGGCACGGCGATCAGGTAGCCGCCGTCCTCCGCGGAGAGCGCCGAGCCGGCCCTCCGTCCGCGCCGGTCGATGAGCGTGACCGTGGCACGGGCGACCGGGCTTCCGCCGGCGTCCGTCACCCGGCCCCGGAACGCGGCCCGCTCCACCACCGGCGGCACGTCCTCGCCGGAGGCCCGCGGCTGCGGCTTCTCCGTGTCGGCGGCCGTGCGCCCCCGGGGCAGGAACGCCGCGAACACCAGGCCGAGCAGCACCGCGCCGGTGGCGATCAGGAAGGACAGCCGGAAGCCGTGCATCGTGGGCACGGCCACCCCGCCCGTGTGGTTCGCCGTGTTCGCCAGGACCATGCCGATGACGGCGCTCGACACGGAGGTGCCGATCGAGCGCATGAGGGTGTTGAGGCCGTTGGCCGCGCCGGTCTCCGACGCCGGGACCGCCCCCACGATCAGCGCGGGGAGCGAGGAGTAGGCGAGGCCGATGCCCGCGCCCAGCACCACCGCGATGACGACGGTCTGCCAGGCGGCGCTCATCAGGCCGAGCCCGGCGCCGTACCCGACGGCGATGATCAGCATGCCGGTCATCAGCGTGACCTTGGGGCCGTACTTGGCGGAGATACGGGCGTACACCGGCGCCGTGAACATCATCGTCAGGCCGAGCGGTGCCACGCACAGGCCGGCGACGAGCATCGACCGGCCGAGGCCGTACCCGGTGGAGGTGGGGAGCTGGAGGAGCTGGGGCAGGACGAGCGAGACCGCGTAGAAGGCGACGCCGACCATGATCGAGGCGAGGTTGGTGAAGAGCACCGCGGGGCGGGCCGTGGTGCGCAGGTCCACCAGCGGGGCCTTCAGCCGCAGTTCCATCACGCCCCACAGGAGCAGGACCGCGGCGGAGGCCCCGAACAGCCCGAGCGTGGTGGCCGACGTCCAGCCCCAGTCGCTGCCCTTGGTGATCGGCAGTAGGAAGAGGACGAGTCCGGCCGACAGCCCGAGGGCGCCCGCGACGTCGAAGGTGCCCTCGGCGCGCACGCGGGACTCCGGTACGAGGAGCAGCGTGAGGAGGATCGACAGGGCGCCGAGACCGGCGGAGCCGAAGAACAGCGCGTGCCAGTCGGCGTGCTCCGCCACCAGCGCGGCGAGCGGCAGCGCGAGACCGCCGCCGACGCCGATCGAGGAGCTCATCAGCGCCATCGCCGACCCGAGCCTCTCGCGGGGCAGCTCGTCGCGCATCAGGCCGATGCCGAGCGGGATGGCGCCCATAGCGAAGCCCTGCAGCGCACGGCCGACGATCATCACCAGCAGGTCGCTCGTGAAGCCGGCCACCAGGGAGCCCACGACCATCACGGCCAGGCTCGTGACCAGCATCCGCCGCTTGCCGAAGAGGTCGCCGAGGCGCCCCATGATCGGCGTGGCCACGGCGCCCGCGAGGAGGGTCGAGGTCAGCACCCAGGTGGCGTTGCTCGGCGAGGTGTGCAGCAGCTCCGGCAGGTCCTTGATGACCGGCACCAGCAGGGTCTGCATGACCGCGACAACGATTCCGGCGAACGCCAGTACCGGGACGATTCCGCTGCCGCTCGGCCTGCGCGTGCGCGGGTCCGCCGTTGTCCGGGTCATTGCGTGGGGCCTCCAGAGGCACGGGAAAAGGTGAGTGCAGAGTGAACCCCGTGTGCCCGGGCAACTATTCCGTTGCTTTGGGCCCCTAATGAATTCTTGACCGGCCCATTACTGTCCCGTCCCGCCGACCCTCGTGCGGGCCCGTGACGCGCGCCGGGTGAGAATCGCGGCATGGCATCCACCTCTCCCGCCTCCCGGCTGGTCGCGGCGGCGGCCCGGGAGCGGCTCCGTCCCCTCGGCCTGCGGCAACGCGGCCGCTCCCGGATCTGGATCGACGATCACGGCTGGTGGCTCGGCGTCGTCGAGTTCCCCTCGCCGACATGGAGCCGGGGCAGTGGGCTGAACGTCGGGGCGATGTGGCTGTGGCAGGACTTCGACCACCTGGCGTTCGACTTCATGGAGCGTGTGAGCGGATCACAGGAGTTCCGCGACGAGAAGCAGTTCGCCCCGGTCGCCGCGGAACTCGCCCGCGGCGCCGAGGAGCGGGTCGAGGCACTCAGGGACCGTTTCCCGGACCTGGGCGCCGTCGCCCGGTGCCTGCTGGAGCGCAAGGACGTGCCGGGGTACCTCTGGGAGAGCTTCAACGCCGGCGTGGCCGCCGGGCTGACCGGTCGGACGGTCCTGGCCCGGGCGAGGTTCGCGGCGGTCCTGGCCGAGGACCCCGTCGCCGACTGGGCCCGGGAGGCCCGGCGGACCGCCCGGCACCTGTCCGGTCTGGCCGGCGACGAGGCGGCCGTCCGGGCGTGGGCCCGGGACGCGGTCCTGTCGTGCAGGGCGAAGCTGGGCCTCGGGGCCCCTCCCGAGGGAGCCGGCGGTTCACTGGTCCCGGACCGGCCCTGACGCGGCCGGGTGCGGCGGGTCCGCGGCTCGGGCGGCGGCCGCGGAGCGCCCGCGCCCCGGTCCGCGGCGGCCCGCGCCCCGACTCCGCGCGGCTCGGTCGGGCGGGGCGGCCCCGCACCGGATGCCGCCCGGCCGTCGATTTCCCGATGTCTGACCTTCCGTCAGATTGGAACGTGTTCTAGTCTGTCGCGCCATGGGGATCGGGATCACGCGGGAACAGCGGGACCTGGCCGAGGCCGTACGGGGCTGGATCGCCCGCACGGTGCCGCCCGAGGAGGCGCGACGACTCCTCGACGCGCCCGGCGTCGGGGGAGGCAGGCCCGCGTACTGGGACGCGCTCGCCGCGCAGGGATTCGTGGGCCCGCACCTGCCGGAGGCGTACGGAGGCGGGGGCGGCACGCCCCTCGATCTCGCCGTCGTCCTGGAGGAGGCGGCCCGGGCGGCACTCCCGGGACCGTACGCGGCGAACGCGCTCGCCTCGCTGGTCCTGGCGGAGGCGGCGTCCGCGACCGTCCCGGCGGGGGCAGGGGCGGCGTCCGCGGTGCTCACGGCCGTGCCGGGCGCCGCGACGCGTGCCGAAGCCCGGGTCGTGCCGGGTGCGGATGCGGATGCGGATGCGGGTGCGGCGCCGGGGGCGGCCGTGCCCGGGACCGGACCCGGATCGGCCGTGTCCGAGCCGGATGCGGACGGGGTGGAGGGCCTGCTGCGGGCCGTGGCCCGGGGGGAGCGGATCGCCGCCGTCGCTCTCGGTCCAGGCACGCTCACCGCCGTGCCGGACGGCGACGGCCACCTGCTCGAAGGGACGGCGCCGCCGGTGCTGTCCGGTGCCGACGCCGACCTCCTCGTGCTGGCCGCCTCGACGGGGGCGCCGGCCGGGGCGCCGGGTGTCCGGACGCTGTGGGTCGCCGTGGACGCCGCGCACCTGTCCGTGCGGGCGCACACGAGCGCCGACCCGACCCGGGCGACGGCCGAGGTCGTGGCCGACGCGGTACGCGTCCCGCCCGGCCGTGTCCTCGGTGTCGACTCCGCCCTCGTACGGGACCTGGCCGGCACCGTGTTCGCCGCCGACGCCTGCGGCACCGCCGCGCGGGCGCTGGAGACGGCCGTCGCCCACGCCAAGGTCCGCGAGCAGTTCGGGCAGCCGATCGGCCGCTTCCAGGGCATCAAGCACCTGTGCGCCGACATGCTGGTGCGGGTCGAACGGGCCCGGGCGCTGGCATGGGACGCGGCCCGTGCGACCGGGCAGCCTCCCCGTGTCAGGGAACTCGTGACGGCGCTGGCCGCCGGCACGGCCCTCGACGTGGCGTTCTCGTGCGCCAAGGACTGCGTCCAGGTGCTGGGCGGCATCGGCTTCACCTGGGAGCACGACGCGCACCTGTACCTCAGACGGGCCCTGGTGGCGCGGCAGTTGCTCGGCGGCGGACACCACCTCCGGGCGACGGGCGCGGCCGAGTCCGGGGCGAGGCGGGAGCTGCGCACCGAGCTGCCCGAGACGGAGGCCGCGCGCCACCGGACGGCGGCCCGGTCCGTGATCGCGCAAGTGCGGGACCGTGAACCCGGCTCCGTACGAAGGCAGTTGGCGCCGCTCGGCTACGCCGCCCCGCATCTGCCCCCGCCCTACGGGCTCGGCGCGGGACCCGTCCAGCAGCTTGCCGTGCAGGAGGAGTTGGCCGCCGCCGGGGTCCGCGTCGGCGAACTGGGCATCGGCGCCTGGGTCGTACCGTCGCTCATCGCGTACGGGACCCGTGAGCAGCAGGAGCGCCACCTGCTGCCGACGCTGTGCGGTGACGTGTCCTGGTGCCAGCTCTTCTCGGAACCCGACGCGGGCTCCGACCTGGCGTCGCTGCGGACGCGTGCGGAACGGACCGGGGACGGGCGGTGGCGCGTCAACGGGCGGAAGGTGTGGACGAGCGCGGCCCAGTGGGCGGACCGCGGCATCCTGCTGGCCCGTACGGACCCGGACGCGCCCCGGCACCGGGGACTGACCTACTTCGTCGTCGACATGAAGAAGGCGGAGGGCATCGGGATCCGGCCGCTGAAGGAGATCACGGGTGAGTCGCTGTTCAACGAGGTCACGTTCGACGACGTCCTCCTGCCCGCGGACTCCGTGGTCGGGGAGGTCGGCGGCGGCTGGCGGGTCGCGCGGCACACCCTGGGCAACGAACGCGTGCACATGGCGGACCAGTTGACCTTCGGGACCGGACTCGAGGCACTGATCGGGCGGGCGGGGGCGGGCGGTCTCGACGACGCGGAGCGCACGCGGCTGGGAGACCTGCTCGCCGAGGCGCACGCCCTGGGCTGCATCGGGCTGCGTACGACCCTCGGGCGGGTCTCGGGCACGGACCCGGGCGCCGGGGCCTCCGTGCGCAAGCTCGTCCAGACCGTGCACCAGCAGCGCGTCGCCGAAATGGCGCTCGAACTCCTGGGCCCGGCGGGCGCGGTGTGCGAGGGGGCCGGGGAGGAGGCCGTCCACGGCTTCCTGCTCTCCCGCTGCCTGACCATCGCCGGCGGCACGACGCAGGTCCAGCTGAACGTGGTCGCGGAACGCATCCTCGGTCTGCCGAGGGACTGGGAAGGCCCGCGGACGGCGCACCCGCGCTGACCGGCAGGGGCGTCAGGGGCCGGTCGCCCCGGGGGCGTGCGGCGGGCCCGGAAGGCACCACAGGCACCACAGGCACGGCAAGGACGGGCGAGGGACTGGGGAGAGTCATGAAGGCGTACGTCGTCGGAGTGGGCATGACCAGGTTCGAGAAGCCGGAGACCCGGGACTGGCAGTACTGGGACATGGTCCGGGAGGCGGGCACCGCCGCCCTCGCGGACGCCGGGCTCTCCTACGAGGCCGTGGAGCAGGTGCCCGTGGGCCACTGCTTCCAGGCATCCACGGCAGGGCAGCGGGCCGCGTACGAACTCGGCCTGAGCGGCGTGCCCGTCTACAACGTGAACAACAACTGCGCGACCGGCGCCACCGCGTTGATGCTCGCCCGGCAGTTCGTCGAGGGCGGTGCGAGCGACTGCGTCCTGGCGCTGGGCTTCGAGAAGATGACGCGCGGGGCGCTCGGCGGGGGCACCGGCGGCGGGGACTTCGCCGGATCGCCCGTGGCCCGGCACTACGGGGTGATGGCGGCCCGGCACGGCTTCGCGAGGACGCCGCCCACCGCCCAGATCTTCGGGAACGCGGCGCGCGAGCACATGGAGAAGTACGGCACGACCGAGGCGCAACTGGCGGCGGTGGGCGCCAAGAACCACCGGCACTCGGCGAACAACCCGTACGCGCAGTTCCAGGACGTCCACTCGGTCGACGAGGTCCTCGCCTCGCGGACCGTGCACGCCCCGCTGACGAAGCTCCAGTGCTCGCCCACCTCGGACGGCGCGGCCGCCGCGGTCGTCGTCTCGGAACGGTTCGTGGAGCGGCACGCGCTGGGCGGCCGGGCCGTCGAGATCGTCGCGCAGGCGATGACCACGGACACCGAGGAGTCCTTCGCGTCCGGCTCCTGCGTGGACGCCGTCGGACAGCCGATGTCACGGGCCGCCGCCCGCCAGGTCCACGACAGGGCCGGGCTCGGCATCGAGGACGTCGACGTCGTGGAACTGCACGACTGCTTCTCCGTCAACGAACTGCTGACCTACGAGGCGCTCGGCATGTGCGCGCCCGGGGAGTCGGGCAAGCTCGTCGAGTCGGGCGCGACGACGTACGGCGGGCGATGGGTGGTGAACCCCTCGGGAGGGCTCATCTCGAAGGGCCACCCGCTGGGCGCGACCGGCATCGCGCAGGTGGCCGAGCTGGTGTGGCAGTTGCGGGGCGAGGCGGAGGCGCGGCAGGTGCCCGGCGCGCGCGTGGGCCTCGCGCACAACATCGGGCTCGGCGGCGCGGCGGTGGTGACCCTCCTGCGACGGCCGGCCTGAACTGACCCGACGCCGGCGCCGGCGCCGGTGCGGGTGTCGGACCGGGTGCCCGCGTCGGGTGGCGGAGGTGTGTCGGACGGGGGCCGGTGCCGGGGCCCGTTCCGGCGGCCCGGGACCAGCGACCGACGGCGATGCGACGAAATTCCGATGTACGGGGTGCGGGGGCCCTGCGAGCATGACACCCATGCCCACGCTGCGCACCGCCCAGGAGACACCCGCGTCCCGCCGCACCGCACCACCCACGTGGGCGGTGGTCGCGCTGGCCTGCGCGGGACAGTTCCTCGTCGTCCTCGACGTGTCCGTCGTCAACGTCGCGCTGCCGTCGGTGCGGGCCGACCTGGGGCTGGGTCCCGCGGGGCTCCAATGGGTCGTCAACGCGTACACGATCGCCTTCGCCGGCTTCATGCTGCTCGGCGGGCGGGCCGGCGACCTGTACGGGCGCAAGCGGATGTTCCTGGCAGGCCTCGCGCTGTTCACCGCCGCCTCCCTCGGCGGCGGACTCGCCCAGGAGGGATGGCACCTGCTCCTCGCCCGGGCGGCGCAGGGCCTGGGGGCGGCCGTCCTCGCGCCCTCCACGCTGACGATCCTCACGTCCGCCGTCCCGGAGGGGGCGGCACGCGCGCGGGCCATCGCCACCTGGACCGCCGTCGGCGGGGGCGGCGGCGCAGCGGGCGGCCTCGTCGGCGGGCTCCTGGTCGACGGGCTGTCGTGGCGGTGGGTCCTGCTGATCAACGTGCCCTTCGGCGCGCTGGTGCTGGCCGGCGCGATGTGGTGGCTCGTGGAGGGCCGGGCCGTGCGGGGGCGCCGGCCGGACCTGCCCGGCGCGCTGCTCGCGACGGCCGGACTCGGGACCCTCGCGTACGGGATCGTGCAGACCGAGGCCGAGGGCTGGGCGACGGCCGCGACCCTGGTCCCGCTCGCCGCCGGGGCCGCCCTGATCGGGCTCTTCCTGCTCGTGGAGGCCCGGACGAGGGAACCGCTGATGCCGCTGAAGCTGTTCCGGCTGAGAGCGGTGTCGTCGGCCAACGCGGCCATGTTCCTGTGCGGTTCGGCGATGTTCTGCATGTGGTACTTCATGACGCTGTACGCGCAGAACGTGCTCGGCTACTCCCCGCTGGACGCCGGGCTCGCGCTCGTGCCGAGTTCGCTCGCGGTGGTGCTCGGCTCGAAGGCCGCGCCGCGCCTGATGCCCCGGTTCGGGGCGCGCAACGTGGCCGTGACCGGGGCCCTGACGGCCGCCGCGGGGTTCGTGTGGCAGTCCACGATGACCGCCGACGGCTCGTACCTCACCGCGATCATGTTCCCGGGAATCCTGATGATGCTGGGCGCGGGCCTGTCCGCGACCCCGCTCGCCGCCCTCGCCACGTCGGGAGCGGACGCGGACGACGCGGGACTCGTCTCCGGACTGGTCAACACCTCGCGCACGATGGGCGGTTCGCTCGGCCTTTCCGTGATGTCGACGATCGCGGCGGCGCGGACCGGCGGCGGCATGTCGCCCGAGGCCCTGACCGAGGGCTACGCCCTCGTCTTCCGCACCGGCGCGGGCGTGCTGCTCGGCGGCACCCTGCTGATGCTGGTCTGGCTGCCGAGAGGGGCCCCGGCGCGGGCCTGAGACGTCAGAGCCAACCCTGCTGCCGGGCCTCGCGCACCGCCTCCATGCGGTTGCGGGTGCCCGTCTTGCCGATCGCGGAGGACAGGTAGTTGCGGACGGTCGACTCGGAGAGGTGCAGTCGGCCCGCGATGTCCGCGACGGTCGCGCCGTCCACGGAGGCCTTCAGCACGTCGCACTCCCGGGCCGTGAGCGGGTTGGGGCCCGCGCTCAGCGCGGCCGCGGCGAGCGCCGGATCGATCACGGTCTCCCCGGTCAGCACTCGGCGGACCGCCCGGGCCAGCTCCTCCACCGGCCCGTCCTTGACGAGGAAGCCCGCCGCGCCCGCCTCCATGGCCCGCCGCAGGTAGCCGGGCCGCCCGAACGTCGTGAGGATCAGCACGCGGCAGTCCGGCACCTCGTCCCGCAGCAGGGCGGCGGCGTCGAGCCCGCTGATACCGGGCAGTTCGATGTCCAGCAGCGCGACGTCGGGGCGCGACAGGTGGGCCGCCGGCACGATCTCGTCCCCCGCGCCGACCTGCGCCACCACCTCGATGTCCGCCTCCATGCCCAGCAGGAGCGCGAGCGCGCCGCGCATCATCCCCTGGTCCTCGGCGAGGAGGACTCGGACGGACTTCGCGGGCCGGTGGTCGCGCGGCATCTCGTTCACGGGCCAAGGGTAGGCCGCGTCGGCCCCCTCGGCCCCCGGGTGCGGCCCGGCGCACGGAGCCCGCATCCGGCGGCCCGCACGCGGGGGCGCACTCCCGCCCAGGGCGCCACTCCCCGCCGTGGCGACCCCCGCAGGACGCCCGGCCCGCCCCGCCCGCGGGCCGGGAGCGGTCGCCGGGCCCGGCGAGGGCCCACCGTCCGGGTCGCTGTCGGACCGCGGGTCCGATGCGCCCCGCCTGCGGGCGGGGAGCGGTCGCCGGGCCCGGCGAGGGCCGACCGTCCGGGTCGCCGTTCGGCCACCCGTCCCGATCCACCCCGGGCGGCCCACCGGAGAAGGCCGTCCGGCCCGGCAAGGGCGCCGCCGCCCCGACCGCTGGGCGGCCCGCCGGCCGCGATCAGTCCCGGCGGCCCGCCGGGAACGGCCGCCCGGCCCGGCGAGGCCCATCGTCCCGCTCACGGGTCAAGGCGCCCTCTTCGCGGGCTGTTCGGCGCCCCGGCCGGAGCGGTCGCACCGTTTGCCGGCTCGCCCGCGGGAGGCCGGACGCGCCGCGGTTCCGTGCCCGGAGCCGGAGCCGGAGCCGGAGCCGGAGCCGGAGCCGTGCCCGGGGCTGGAGTGAGCGCCACGCCGGAGGCGTTCGCGCAGGGCTCCGGAGTTGTCGGGCCCGGACCCGGCAACTCCTCCGCGGGGAGTTCGGCCGTCACCGTGAAGCCGCCGCGCGGACCCGCTCCCGCCTCCAGGGAGCCCCCCGCGGCCGAGAGCCGTTCCGTGAGCCCCTTCAGCCCGGTGCCGCCGATCCCGGGCAGCGCGGGCGGGGTCCCTGCGGGCCGGCCGTCACCGTCGTCCGAGACGCGGGCCCGGACCCGCTCCGGAAGGCCCTCCACGGTGATCTCGCAGCGCGCCGCACCGCTGTGGCGCACGGCGTTGGTGACGGCCTCGCGCACGACCCAGCCCAGCAGGGCCTCGGTGCGGGCGGACAGCGGCGGGCCCGACTGCCGGACGACGGGGTCGATGCCCGCGGCCAGGAGCGCCGAGCGCGCCCGGTCCAGCTCCGTGGCGAGACTGCCCTCGCGGTACCCCGTCACCGCCTCCCGGATCTCGGTGAGCGCCTGCCGTCCGACGGACTCGATGTCCGCGACCTGGGCCAGCGCCGCGTCCAGGTCGTGAGGGGCGAGGCGCCGGGCCGCCTCCGACTTCACCACGACGACGGAGAGGGTGTGGCCGAGCAGGTCGTGCAGGTCCCGCGAGAAGCGCAGCCGCTCCTCCTCGACCGCCCTGCGGGCCAACTCCTCACGGGCCGAGCGGAGTTCCCGAACCGCTTCGGACAGGGACAGGATCGCGGCGGTGACCATCGTGGACAGGAACGTGCCGTACGCGACGTCCACCGCGCCCCAGCCGTCCCGATACCCGGCCACGACGGCCGCGAGCACGGTCAGCCCGACCGCCGTCCTGCCGAGCCACCGCCCCCGTACGATCGCGCCCGCCGCCAGGCCGAGCAGCGGGAAGAAGAGGAGCCAGCTCCCGCCGTAGGCGACGGCCAGGCCGCACGTCACCACCCCCATGGCGACCAGCGCGCCCCGGGTCGAGCGCGCCTCGCGCGCCCGCTTCGTGAAGGCGCGGAACACCACATGGATGTAGAGGGAGTTGAAGACGAGCAGTCCGATGCCGCCGATCCACGGGTTCGGCGTCCTGCCCTGGAACAGGTTGGAGAAGGCGCCCATCCCCATCAGCAGCCAGGGAAGCAGTGCGAACCCGTTGGCCGGGGGCCCCAGTCGCTCCGGCGGCTCCCCCTCGGCACGCGCCGCCCGGTCCCACGGGGCGGCGGGGCCGTCCTCGCACGGTGCCCGCGTGCCCTGCCGGGCGGACTTCCGGCAACCGGCCGATCGCAACCAGGACATGTCCCCGCTCCCGTTCAGACGGTCCGTGCGGCCCTGCGGTACGAGACCACAGCGTACGAGCCGAACAGCGAGAGCCAGCAGACCAGTACCAGCACCGCCCCGGCGGTGGGCGCGTGCCCGTCGGCGACCGACGTGCCGAGCTGCGCGAACCGGTTCGTGGGCGTGTACGGGGAGACGGACCGCAGCCACGGGGGGAACAGCTCGGGCGGGAACCACAGCCCGCCGGCCACCGCGAGCACCAGGTTGCACACCAGGTTGACCACTCCCGTGGTCTGCGCGGTCAGCCGGTAGCCGTTGCCGAGGCCGAGCAGGGTGAAGGGGATCGAGCCGAGCCACAGCAGCACCGCGATCGCCGCCCACTGCCGGAGGTCGAGGCGCACCCCGTTGACCAGCCCGCCCGCCGCCAGCACCGCGACGATCGCGGGCAGTACGGTCACCGCTCCGGTCAGCGCCCGGCCGGCCACCACCCGGCGCGGACTCAGCGGTGTGATCCGCAACTGCCGCAGCCAGCCGGTCGTCCGGTCCTCGGCGACCGCGCCGCCGGTGTTCAGCGCCGAGCCCATCGCGCCGTACGCTGCCATGCCGACCATGGAGGCGGTCCGCCAGCCGTCGTCGGCGCCGCCCCCGATGTTGGTGAACAGCAGGTACATCACCACCGGCATCACGACGCCGCCGACGACGAAGCCGGTGTCGCGCAGCGTCCGGCGCACCTCGAGCCGCAGCAGGCCGAGCATCACACCGCCTCCAGGGACGTACGGGCGGACCCGCGGGTGGGGCCGTCGGCCGACGTCAGGGCGAGGAACGCGTCGTCGAGGGAGGCCGGGGCGACCTCCAGGCCCCGGACCAGCCCGAGCCCGGCGAGCGCGACGACCGTGGCGTCCGGGTCCTCGGTGCGCAGCCGCGCCCGGCCGCCGCGCACCTCCACGGAGACCACCCCGGGCAGCCCGGCCAGCCCGGCCGAATCGGCCTGCCCGGCCTGCCCGGCCTGCCCGTTGGCGTCCGAGCAGGCGAGGTCGAGGGCGACGAGGCCGCCGCCCGCCGCACGCCGGAGCCGCGCGCCGCTGCCGTCGGCGACCACCCGGCCGCGGTCGACGACGACGATCCGGTCGGCGTTGGCGTCCGCCTCCTCCAGGTGGTGGGTGGAGAACAGGACGGTGCGGCCGCGCCGCGCGTACGCCCGCATCGCGTCCCAGAACGCGTACCGGGCCTCCACGTCCAGTGCCGCGGTGGGCTCGTCCAGCACGATGAGCGAGGGGTCCCCCACCAGGGCGACGGCGAACCGCACCCGCTGGGCCTGGCCCCCGGAGAGCCGGTCGAGGCGCCGCCCGGCGAACTTTGTGACCCCCGCGGCCTCCAGCGCCCCCGCGACGGGCATCGGCGCCGGGTACGTGCCCGCCACGAACGCGACCAGCTCGCCGACCGTCACCCTCGGCACGGCACGCGCGTCCTGGAGCATCGCGCCCACCAGCCCCGCCCGCACGGCCTGCGCCGGGACGCGGCCGAAGACCCGTACGCCCCCCTCGTCCGGTTCGTCCAGACCCAGCAGGAGCGAGATCGCGGTCGACTTCCCCGCGCCGTTGCGGCCCAGCAGCGCGACGGTCTCGCCGCGTGCGATCTCCAGGTCGACGCCGTCCACGGCGCGCACCGGGCCGAACGCCCTGACCGCCCCCGTGAAGGACACGGCGCTCTCCGTCCCGGCCGTCCTCGCTGTCCTCGTCATGGGGGCGACGCTACGGACGGGGAGTGCCCGCGCGGCAGAAGCAGATGTACGGACCCGGGCAGGACAAATGTCACGGCACACCGATCTGACATGCCGTCAGGAGTCTTCACATGTGCCGGGGCCTGGGCTATACAGGGGTTCGCCGTACTGGAACGCGTTCTAGGACAGGCGGGTTCCGCGGCCCAGTGTCGACCTCGGTGCGGCCGACGGTGCGGACGGCCGCACCGAGGTCTTCCCCGCCGGCAGTCAGGAGCCACATGCCCATCGACGTTTCCCGGGCCCTCGCGGCCGAGCCCCGGCCCGCCCGGATCACCTGGGGGCACAAGGACGTCCAGCTCTACCACCTCGGCCTCGGCGCCGGAGCCAACCCCGACCTGCGCGGCGCGGCGACCGACCCGGACGAGCTCCGCTACACGCTGGAGTCCCGGCTGCACGTCCTGCCCAGCTTCGCGACCGTCGCGGGAGCGGGCTCCCCGGGTGTCATCGGCGGACTCTCCCTGCCCGGGATCGACGTCGACCTCGCGAGCGTCCTGCACGGCGGCCAGACCATCGGGCTGCACCGCCCGATCCCCGTCGAGGGCGAGGCGGTCGCCGCCACCCGGATCGCCGCCGTGTACGACAAGGTGAAGGCCGCCGTCCTCGTCGTGCGCACCGAAGTCGGCGACGCAGAGGGCCCGTTGTGGACCAACGACGCCCAGATCTTCGTACGCGGCGAAGGCGGCTTCGGCGGTGACCGCGGCCCCTCGGCCCGCCCCGCGCCGCCGACCGGCGAACCCGACCGTACGGTCGAACGCGCGGTCCGCGAGGACCAGGCGCTCCTGTACCGGCTCTCCGGCGACTGGAATCCGCTGCACGCGGACCCCGAGTTCGCCAAGCTCGCCGGGTTCGACCGCCCCATCCTGCACGGGCTGTGCACCTACGGGATCACGCTGAAGGCCGTCGTCGACTCCCTCCTCGACGGCGACGTCGGCAGGGTCCGCTCCTACACCACACGCTTCGCCGGGGTCGTGTACCCGGGCGAGACCCTGCGCATCCGGATGTGGCGCGGGGACGGGCAGGTCCGGGTCACCGTGGGCGCGGCCGACCGGGACGACGCGCCGGTCCTCGCCGACACCGTGGTCGAACACACCTGAGCGCGGCCGCAGCGCCGCACCGGGTGCCGTACGTACGTTTCCGACGTCTCCGAGGGGAGCCGCACCATGCGCGCAGCCGTACTGCACGAGACAGGCCAGGACAAGCTGGAGATCCTCGACGACGTCGAGACGACGGGCTTCGGGCCCGGCCGGGTGAGGATCCGGGTACGGGCCACCGGCCTGTGCCACTCGGACCTCTCCGCCATGTCCGGGGTCCTGCCGCAGCCCGCGCCGTTCGTCCCCGGGCACGAGGGGGCGGGCGAGGTCCTGGAGGTCGGCGAGGGCGTCACGAACGTCCGCCCGGGCGACCGGGTCGTCGTCTGCTGGCTGCCCGCCTGCGGGGCGTGTCCCGCGTGCCGGCGCGGCCAGACCGAACTCTGCCTCGCCGGGTTCATGAACGCGGGCACGCCCAACTTCAAGCGGCCGGGCGGGGACGTCTTCGGCTTCGCCGGCACCGGGACCTTCGCCGAGGAGGTCGTCGTCGACGCGGGCTGCGCCGTACCGATCCCGGACGACGTGCCCTTCGACATAGCCGCCCTCATCGGCTGTGGCGTCACCACCGGACTCGGCGCCGCCCTCAACACCGCCGACGTGGAGGCCGGTTCGTCGGTCGCCGTCATAGGCTGCGGCGGCGTCGGCATCTCCGCCATCCAGGGCGCCCGGCTCAAGGGCGCCGCGGAGATCGTCGCCGTCGACCCCGTGGCCTCGCGCCGGGAGGCCGCGCTGAGGTTCGGCGCCACCCGTGCCGTCGCACCCGGCGAACTCCCCGACGCCAAGCAGGCGGTGACCGCGGGGGAGGGCTTCGACTACGTCTTCGAGGTCGTCGGCCGGTCCGCCACCGCCCGCACCGCGTACGAGAACACCCGGCGCGGCGGCACACTCGTCGTCGTCGGAGCGGGCGCGATGGACGACCACCTCCAACTCAACATGTTCGAGCTGTTCTTCGACGAGAAGCGCATCCTGCCGTCCATGTACGGCGGCGGCGACGTCCTGCGGTCCTACGAGCGGACCGTCGCCCTGTGGCGGGCCGGACGCATCGACCTGGAGGGCCTGATCACCCACCGGGTGCCGCTGGGCGACGTCAACGAGGCGCTCGACCAGATGCGCACGGGCGTGGCGCTGCGCACCTGCATCGAGATCTGACCGCCGCGCTCCCCACCACCGTCGGCCGAAGGGGCCTTGATGTCACTGCCACTCGAAGGCCTGTCCGCGATCGTCACGGGCGCGGGCCGCGGACTGGGCCGGGCCGAGGCGCTGGAGCTCGCCCGGCTCGGCGCCGCCGTCGTCGTCAACGACTTCGGGCAGCCGGGCCGGGACGGCTCCGGTGCCGCGTCCGCCGCGCCCGCGGAGGAGGTCGCCGCGGAGATCCGCGCGGCCGGCGGCCGGGCGCTCGCGCACACCGGGGACGTGGCCGACCACCAACAGGCGGGAGAGCTGGTCGAGTCGGCGGTCGCCGAGTTCGGCCGGCTCGACATCCTCGTCAACAACGCGGGCATCCTGCGCGACCGGATGGTCTTCTCGATGTCCGAGGACGAGTGGGACTCCGTGATCCGCGTCCATCTCAGGGGCCACTTCAACACGACGCGCTTCGCGGCGGCGCACTGGCGGGCGCGCTCCAAGGCGGCCGGGGCCCCGGTGTACGGGCGGATCGTGAACACCTCCTCGGAGGCGTTCCTCGCGGGTTCCGCCGGACAGCCCAACTACGCCGCGGCGAAGGGCGGCATCGTCGGGCTGACGACGTCGACGGCCCTGGCTCTCGTGAAGTACGGCGTCACCGCCAACGTGATCTGCCCGCGCGCAAGGACCCGGATGACCGCCGACGTCTTCGCGGGGCTCGGTGAGCCGGATGCCGACGGTTCGCAGGGCCGGCTCGACCCCCTCGCGCCCGAGCATGTCGCTCCGCTCGTCGGCTACTTGGCCTCGCCGGCCGCCGCGCACGTCAACGGGCAGCTCCTCGTCGTGCACGGCGGAATGGTCGCGGTGGTCGAACGCCCCCGGGTAGCGGCCAAGTTCGACACCAAGCAGACCGCTTTCACGTACGACGAACTCGACGCCCTCCTGACACCGCACTACGCGGACCGTCCGGCGGGGGAGACCTTCGCGGCGGCGGAGGTGCTGGGCCTGGGCCACGGCTGACCGAGGGCCGGACGGCCCGCGCACGCGGAACGGCCCCGCACGACGGGTTCGTCGTGCGGGGCCGTTCCTCATGGAACGGACGGTCGGGCCGGTCAGGCCCTCGCGTCCGACTGCTCGGACGGCCTGCGGTGGCGGCCGCGAGGCATCGCCTCGTCCTCCTGGGCGGAAACGGGCCCCCGGTGACGGCCGTGGCCGTCGTCGGCGGCTCCCGCCACCATCCCCCGCAGGTCGTCGGCCGTCGTCTCCATGGTGTTCGTGTCGCTCATGTGTGATTCACCCCGTCAACAAGATCCTTCGGTACAGCGCGGGCGAGTCTAACGGGCGTCCGCACGCGCTCCGAGGGGTGGTTGGGGCTACTCGGTGGTCACTTTGAGGGGGGCGGGGGACGGAGGCGTCCCGACCGTTTCGTGGCCGTCCCCCGGCGCCTCGGGAACCAGCGGCGCGAGGCGGGGCAGCAGGACTGGCTCGGCGTTCGCCAGGGGGGTGTGGGGCGCCTCCCGGCCCGGGTCGCCGGCCGGTCCGGACCCGAGGGAACCGCCCGGTCCGAACACCGGGGACCACACGGCGTCGACCTGCTCGCGGGGCAGGGGCAGGGGTCCTGCGGGGTCGAGGTGCCCCGGAAGCGGGTCGGGACCTCCCGGAAACCCGCTCCCTGGAAGTACGAAGCCGTCAGTGCCCGCGCCCGTGCTCGCGCCCCCGCCCGCATCGGCGCCCGCGCCCTCGCCCCGATCTGTGCCAGGTCCGCGGTCGGTCCCCGTGTCCGCGTCGACGGTGGCCGCGTCGGGGCCCCCGTCCCCGCCCCCGTCCGACGTGAACGCGGCGGCCGGGGCCGCCTCCGGCGGAGCCGTCCGGCGGGGGTACTCCGCCCCCGGCCGGACCGTCGTGTCGACCCGGGTCCAGCCGGGGATCTCCGTGGCGGCCGGGTCCGTCCCCCCGGCCACGCCGATCGTGACGGCCGCGGGCCCCGGCACCGCTCCGGCGGGCGGCGGCAGCACCACGCCCGCCCCGAGGCCCGCCGGCCCGCTGTCCCGCCCGGTTCCGTGACCGACGCCCGCGGGGCCACCGGTCACGGGGCCGGTGTCCGTGCCGTTGTCGGTCGTCAGGGGTCGGCCGGTGCCGGCGGCCGGGGTCCATGTGCCGTCCGCGGTGGCGGGCCGGGCGGTGGTGTCGACCCGGGTCCAGCCGCCGCCGCCCTCGCCGTGCCCTTCACCCTCGCCGTGCCCTTCGCCCCCGCCGCCCGTCCGGCCGGAGCCCCGCTCGTCCGCGGGTGCGGGCGGCGGCGCGTACGCGGGGTCGCTGTGTGTGCCGGTGCCGGTGCCGTTGTCGGTCGCCGGGGGTCGGCCGGTGCCGGCGGCCGGGGTCCATGTGCCGTCCGCGGTGGCGGGCCGGGCGGTGGTGTCGACCCGGGTCCAGCCGCCGCCGTCCCCGCCTGCCGGGGCGGTGGCCGCACTCCGTGCCGGGCCCGCCTGCGCCACGCGGACCCAGCCCGTGCCCTCCGAGTCGTCCGGTCCCGTCTCCGCCGGACCCGTGCCGCCCCCGCCCCCGGGACCCGTGGCCTCGACGTCGGGCGGAGCCGTGCTCTCCGGAGGCACGGCTCCGGAACGCGCGGCTTCCGGACCGGCGCTCCACGAACGGGTGCTCCAGGGACCGACGGCCCCCGCCTCCGCCTCCGGGCCCGCACCCGGCGCGGCGGAGCCTCCCACGCCCGCTCCCACCGGGTCGGTGCCGCTCCACGGGCTTCCCGCGTCCGCGCCCGCCGCCGCCGCCGCAGCAGCAGCAGCCGTACGGAGCGGCCCCGGCCCCTGGGCCAGTCGCCGGCCCGCGAACGCGTTCGCGACCGTCCGCCCCACGAGAGGCGCGTGCTGCAGTGGCACGGGTCGGGCCGCCGTCCGTTCCGGGGGGCCCGTGACCGACGGTCCGCCCGGCGCCTCCCCCGGCACCGCACCCGTACGGTCCGGACCCCACGGGCCCCCCGGCCCCGCGTCCCCGGTCGGTGCCTCCACCCGCGTCACGCCGCACGGCACGGCCCCCGTCGCGTACGGCAGGTGGAGCACCCCGTCCCTCGTCCACCACCCCGAACCCGCCAGCCAGCCCTCGGGCGCCGTGAGGTGGTGCACGTACCGCCCGGCCGGACGCCAGACGCCGAACCAGGTGCCCGCCGCGCCGTCGAGCCGCAGCGCCACCGCGCAGCTCTCCGGTGTCAGCACCTGCCCCGGCTGGGTGGCGAACGGAGTGACTGCGCAGTCCGCCAGGTGCAGGCACTCCGGGAAGCGCACCGGCAGTGTGCTCCCCAGCACGCCCCAGCCGAGCCGCTCCCGGCCCGGCGACGGCGCGTCCGAGCGGATCAGGATCAGCCCGCTGTCGGCGTCCGCGAGCACCAGCCGGTCGTTGCTCTCCTCGGAGATCTGGAGCAGCGGCGACACCTCGCCACCGCGCTCCAGGTCCACCACCACCGTCTTGGTGCGGCCCCCGAACTCCCGGTCCAGCGCGAGCAGCCGGTCCCCGCCGCCGAGCCACAGGCCGCCCGAGCAGCGGCCCGGCACCTCCGCGAGGTGCTCGGGTCCGAAGGCGCCGCCGGCCACCAGCCACACGGCCGCCGAACCCGGTCCGACGGCGAGCGCGTAGGCGCGGGAGCCGCCCGGGGCGGGCGGCAGCAGCCGCAGCTCCGTCCCCCGGTCCGGGCACTCGATCGCGCCCAGCTGCACCTCGCCCGTCCCCGTCCCCGTCGGGTACAGCAGCGAGAAGGAGTGCCGCCCGTCGGTGAGCCGGTGGATGAGCACCCGCCCGTCCGCCATCGGCAGCACCTCCGTGCCGGGCTCCTCCGGCTGGTTGCCCGGCAGCGGCACGGCGTACGGTTCGGGGCCGTCCAGCGTCCAGCGCTCCGGGAACCAGGAATCGCCGCTGCGGGCCAGGCGGGCCGCGTAGGACCCGTCCGCCGTGATCACGCATCCCGCCCGCGCGGCCCACTCGTTCCCGTGCGCCGCCGCGGACTCGATCACACTGGCCGCCATCGTTCGGTCACCTCCGGCGACGAAACTAGTTTTCGCACGCACAGACGTGGGACCGGCAGGCTGCCGCTTCACACATAAGAGTGGCCGGCTTTCGATTCGCCTGAGGGAACGGGGGCCGGTGTGCTGAGAGAGCCCGCGCCGAAGTGCGGCGAAGACCCTTCCGGGCGGCTCCCGCACGGCGGGCCGTGTCCGCCCCGACCTGCCCCCTCCCGGTGTCGCGGACGTTCCTCCGGGATCGTCGCGGTGGGCGTCCCCCGCGTCCCCCGCGTCCCCCGCGACGACCGGGACGACCGGGAACGCTCCTGGAGCGGGACCGGGAGAGCCGCTGGAACGGGACCGCGTACGCCCCCGGAGCGGGACCGGAAAAGCCCTTGGGACGGGGGCGCCGCGGCGGGAGCGGGACGGTCGGGGCGGGACGGGGGGCCGCGGCCGGTGGGGGACCGGCACAAGACAGGTAGCCTTTTGTTCGTGCCCCGTCTGTCTGAAGTCATCGCCGCGCTCGACGCCCTCTGGCCTCCCGCGAGCGCGGAGGACTGGGATGCGGTCGGGACGGTCTGCGGAGACCCCGACCAGGAGGTCTCCCGCGTCCTGTTCGCCGTCGACCCGGTCCGGGAGATCGTGGACGAGGCGGTGAACCTGGGCGCCGACCTGCTCGTCACCCACCACCCGCTCTACCTGCGCGGTACGACGACGGTGGCGGCCTCCACCTTCAAGGGCCGCGTCGTGCACGGCCTCATCAGGAACGGCATCGCCCTGCACGTCGCCCACACGAACGCCGACCGTGCCGACCCGGGGGTGAGCGACGCCCTCGCGGGCGCGCTGGACCTCCGTGTCGTCCGCCCCCTCGTGCCCGACCCGGGCGACCCCGAGGGCCGCCGCGGGCTGGGCCGTGTCTGCGAGCTGGACCACCCCCTCACCGTCCGCGAGTTCGCGGCCCGCGCCGCTGAGCGGCTGCCCGCCACGGCGCAGGGCATCCGCGTCGCGGGCGACCCCGAGGCGCTCGTACGGACCGTCGCGGTGAGCGGCGGCTCGGGCGACAGCCTCTTCGCCGACGTCCGCGCCGCGGGCGTGGACGCCTTCCTCACCGCCGACCTGCGCCACCACCCGGCGTCGGAGTTCATGGCGGACCGGGGCCCCAGTCCTCTCGCGCTGCTCGACGCGGCGCACTGGGCCACCGAGTGGCCCTGGTGCGAGCTGGCAGCCGCCCAGCTCGACGAGATTTCCGACCGTCACGGCTGGGACCTGCGGGTCCACGTCTCGAAGACGGTGACCGACCCGTGGACAACCCACTCCCCTTCACCTGGAGCCCCCAACTGAACGCCGCGCCCGCCGACCAGATCCGACTTCTCGACGTCCAGACGCTCGACGCCCGCCTGCAGCAGCTCGCGCACAAGCGGAGGTCGCTGCCCGAGCACGCCGAGATCGAGTCGCTGACCAAGGACCTCACGCAGGTGCGCGACCTGCTCGTCGCCGCGCAGACCGAGGAGAGCGACTGCTCCCGCGAGCAGACGAAGGCCGAGCAGGACGTCGACCAGGTGCGCCAGCGGGCCAACCGCGACCAGCAGCGCCTCGACTCCGGTTCCGTCACGTCCCCGAAGGACCTGGAGAACCTCCAGCGCGAGATCACCTCGCTCGCCAAGCGCCAGGGGGACCTGGAGGACGTGGTCCTGGAGATCATGGAGCGCCGCGAGTCCGCGCAGGAGCGGGTCGCCGAGCTCACCGGGCGGGTCTCCTCCGTCCAGTCGCGGATCGACGACGCGACGTCCCGCCGGGACGCCGCCTTCGAGGAGTTCGACGGCGAGACCGCCACGCTGACGAAGGAGCGCGAGGTCGTCTCCGCGTCCGTGCCCGCCGACCTGCTCAAGCTGTACGACAAGCTCCGCGAGCAGCAGGGCGGCGTGGGCGCGGCCCGGCTCTACCAGCGGCGCTGCGAGGGCTGCCGCCTGGAGCTCAACATCACCGAGGTCAACGAGGTGAAGAAGGCCGCGCCGGACGCCGTGCTGCGCTGCGAGAACTGCCGCCGCATCCTGGTCCGCACCTCCGAGTCCGGCCTGTAGGGACGAGGGAACAGGGCACGGGGCGGGGGCCCGGGGGGTGCGCGAGGTGGTCGTCGAGGCCGACGGGGGCTCCCGGGGGAACCCGGGCCCGGCGGGCTACGGGGCCGTCGTGGTGGACGCGGCGACGGGGGAGACGCTGGCCGAACGGGCCGAGTACATCGGCACGGCGACGAACAACGTCGCCGAGTACCGGGGCCTGGTGGCGGGCCTGCGCGCGGCCCGTGAACTGGACCCGGAGGTCACCGTACGGGTCCGCATGGACTCCAGGCTCGTCGTCGAGCAGATGTCGGGCCGCTGGCAGATCAGGCATCCCGCCATGCGCCCGCTGGCCGCCGAGGCCCGTTCCGTCCTTCCGGCGGGGCAGGTCACGTACGAGTGGATCCCGCGCGAGCGGAACAAGCACGCCGACCGGCTCGCGAACGAGGCGATGGACGCGGGCGCGCGGGGCGAGCAGTGGTCGCCCCCCGCTGCTGCCGCTGCCGGCCCCAGTGCCGGTGCCGAGGACCCAGGCCGCTCCGGTGCCCGGGACGGCACGGACGTGCGGGCGGCGCGGAACGTGGCCTCCGCCGGGCCGCCCCCCGATCTGGGCGCTCCCACGACCTTCGTCCTGCTGCGGCACGGGGAGACGCCGCTGACCCCCCAGAAGCGCTTCTCGGGGAGCGGCGGCAGCGATCCGGGGCTCTCGGAGGCGGGACGGTTCCAGGCGGAGCGGGTCGCGCAGGCGCTGGCCGGGCGCGGGACCGTGCAGGACATCGTCACCTCGCCGCTCGCCCGCTGCCGCGAGACCGCGCAGGTCGCCGCCGCCCGGCTGGGTCTCCCGGTACGGGTCGACGAGGGGCTGCGCGAGACGGACTTCGGCGCGTGGGAGGGGCTGACGTTCGCGGAGGTGCGGGAACGCCACCCGCGGGACATGGACGCCTGGCTCGCCTCGCAGGACGCCGAACCGACCGGGGGCGGCGAGAGCTTCGCGGCGGTGGCCCGGCGCGTGACCGAGGCCCGCGACCGGCTGCTCGCGGCGCATGCGGGCCGCACCCTGCTCGTGGTCTCCCACGTCACACCCGTGAAGACCCTCGTACGCCTGGCCCTGGGCGCCCCGCCCGAAGCGCTGTTCCGCATGGAGCTGTCGGCCGCCTCGCTGTCGGCGGTGGCGTACTACGCGGACGGCAACGCGAGCGTACGGCTCCTGAACGACACGTCGGCGCTGCGCTGAGCCGCGGACCCGGCCGACGGGTTCCACGCCGTTCCGGCGCCCCGGTCGCCCCGGTCGCCCGCGAACGCTCCCCTACGGCGGCGCGTCCGGTGCCGCGGACGCCCGCGCCGGCACGGGACAGCGGGCCCGCCGGGGCCGCGCCCGGTCGGCGGCGAGCCTGCGCCGGTCCCGAGGCGGCCGGGGCGAGGGCTCTCGCAGCCGGCGGGGCTCCAAGCGGCAGGCCCCGGAGCCGGGAGCTCCGAGGCGGGGCGGCCGGTGCGGCCGTGGTCAGTGGGCGGGGCGGTGCAGGCTCGCTGCCTCCCGGGCCAGCGACTCCACCCGCGCCCAGTCCCGGGCCGCGACCGCGTCCGGCGGGAGCATCCAACTGCCGCCCACGCACAGGACGTTCGGCAGGGCGAGGTACTCCGGCGCGACGGCGGGGCCGATCCCGCCGGTCGGGCAGAAGCGGGCCTGCGGGAGCGGACCGGCCAGCGACTTCAGATAGGCGGTGCCGCCCGCCGCCTGCGCGGGGAAGAACTTCATCTCGCGCACGCCCCGTTCGAGCAGCGCGACGACCTCGGACGTCGTCGAGACCCCCGGCAGGAACGGCACCCCGGACGCCTTCATGGCGTCGAGCAGGCCGTCCGTCCAGCCGGGGCTCACCAGGAACCGGGCCCCGGCGCCGACGGAGTCCGCCACCTGCGCCGGCGAGATCACCGTGCCGGCGCCGACCACGGCGTCCGGCACGGCGTCCGCGACGGCCCGGATCGCGTCGAGCGCGACCGGTGTCCGAAGCGTCACCTCGATCGCGGGCAGCCCGCCCGCGACGAGCGCCCGCGCCAGCGGGACGGCGTCCGCGAGGTCGTCGACGACGACCACGGGGACGACGGGCGCGGCGCCGAGCACGGACGAGGCCGGCGGGGGAGCGGGCAGGGGCGAGGAGGGCACCGACGAAGCCATGGCCTCATCCTGCCCGCGCCACGCACCCTGCGCAAAGGTCGTTGCGCAGGATGCAATCAAGGGGTGCGGGTGGTGCTCCGCCCGCCCGGCCGGCTCAGTGGATCTCGTCCACCAGGACGTCCAGCGACCACGGCCTGCCCGCAGCGGACGGAGCCGTCGCCTCCACCTCGTACCCGAGGTCGCGCAGCGCCTCCACCAGCTCCGCGGGACCCGAGGGAGCGGCCCCGGACTCCAGGAGGCCGCGCACGATGCGGCCCTTGGTCGCCTTGTTGAAGTGGCTGACCACCTTCCGCGTCGGCGCGTGCAGCACCCGTACGCTCGCCGTGCGCTCCGCGACCTCGCCCTTCGGCTTCCACGCGGCCGTGTACGCCGAGGACCGCAGGTCGAGGACGAGCCCGCTGCCGACCGCCTCGGGCATCGCGGCGGCCATCGGCGCCCGCCAGTGCGCGCCCAGCGCGCCGAGGCCCGGCAGCCGTACACCCATCGAGCAGCGGTACGGGGGGATGCGGTCGGTCACCCGGACCGCGCCCCACAGCCCCGAGAAGACGAGCAGCGAGCGCGCCGCCCGGCGCCTTGCCGCCGTGTCGAGCGAGGCCAGGTCGAGGGCGTCGTACAGCACCCCGGTGTAGACCTCGCCGGCCGGCCGGGTGCCCGCGGTCCGCAGCTCCGTGTTCTTGGCGATCTCGCCGCGCAGGCCCTCGCTCAGCCCGAGCACCTCGCGCGCCTTCTCCTCGTCGGCCGCGCACAGCTCGGTCAGCTCGTCGAGCACGGCCCGGCGCGCCTCGGAGAGCCCCGGCAGGGACAGGGTCTCCGGCTTCAGCGGCGCGCCCCGCCCGGAGGGAGCCTTTCCTTCGGACGGCGGCAGCAGGACGAGCACGGCGGTTCTCCTCGGGGCGGTCGGTACGGGTGGTGCGGTCGGTCGGGGCGCGGCGGCGCGGGCCGGTCCGCGCGCGGCGGCGCGGTACGGCCGGTGCACCCCCGGCACGCGCCAGCCTACGGGGTGCCGCCCGCCCCTCCCCGGCCTACGCTCGCCCTATGCCCCGCCGTCAGATCCGGGTGACCGGAGCCGCCGCGGCCCCCCTGCGGGACGCGCTCCGCGCCCTGCGCACCGAGCTGGGCGCGCCCGAGGCCTTCCCGCCCGAGGTGCTCGCCGAGGCGGAACGGGCCGCCCGCGCACCCCGGCTCCCGGCCTACGACGCGACCGGCGTCCCCCTGTTCACCATCGACCCGCCCGGCTCCGCCGACCTCGACCAGGCGATGCACCTCTCGCGCCGCCCGGGCGGCTTCCGGGTGCGGTACGCCATCGCCGACGTGGCCGCCTTCGTCGCCCCCGGTTCCGCCCTGGACGCCGAGGCGCACCGCCGGGTCACCACGCTCTACTTCCCGGACGGCAGGATCCCGCTGCACCCCCCGGTGCTGGGCGAGGGCGCCGCGAGCCTGCTCCCCGACCAGGTCGGGCCCGCCGTGCTGTGGACGATCGACCTGGACGCGGAGGGCCGCCCCACCGCCACCGACGTCCGCCGCGCCCTGGTGCGCAGCCGCGCCCGCCTCGACTACGAGGGCGCGCAGCGCCGGATCGACGACGGCACCGCCGAGGAGCCGCTCGCCCTCCTGCGGGAGATCGGGCTCCTGCGCGAACAGCGCGAGGTGGAGCGGGGCGGCATCTCCCTCGGCGTGCCCGAGCAGGAGATCGTCGAGAACGGGGCGGCCGGCGGCGGGCCGGGCTCCTACGCGCTCAGCTACCGGGCCCCGCTGCCCGCCGACGGCTGGAACGCCCAGATCTCCCTGCTGACCGGCATGGCCGCCGCCGAGCTGATGCTGGCCCTCGGCACCGGCGTGCTGCGCACCCTCCCGGCGGCCCCGGACGGCGCGGTCGGCAGGCTGCGGCACACCGCGAAGGCGCTGCGCATCGACTGGCCGCACCACGTCTCGTACGCGCTGCTCATCCGTTCCCTCGACCCGGAGCAGCCGCGTCACGCGGCCTTCCTCCAGGAGTGCACGACCCTGCTGCGCGGCGCGGGCTACACCGTCTTCCGGGACGGGGTCCTGCCCGCGATCACCACGCACGCCGCCGTCGCCGCCCCCTACACCCACTGCACGGCCCCGCTGCGCCGCCTCGTCGACCGCTACGCCGCAGAGCTGTGCCTGGCCGCGTCCGCCGGCACGGCGCCGCCCGAGTGGGCGCTCGCCGCCCTCGACGAGCTGCCCCGGCGGATGGCCGAGGGCACCCGGCGGGCCGGGGCCGTCGAGCGAGGCTGCGTCGACCTCGTCGAGGCGGCGCTGCTGGAGCGCCGGGTCGGCGAGCTCTTCGACGCCACCGTCGTGGACGTGCGGGACCGCGAACCCACCGTCGGGACCGTCCAGTTGGAGTCGCCGGCGGTGGTCGCCCGCATCGAGGGCGGCGGACCGCTGCCGCTGGGGGAGCGGCTGCGGGTGCGGCTCACCCGGGCCGACCGGGGCGGACCGGGGACGGCGAAGGTGCTGTTCGCTCCCGCGTGAGCGCCAGACGCTCGCGCAGGCCCCGTACGAGGGCGTCGGGTTCGTCCGCGTGGAACCGGATCCGGCGGACGTCCCTCGCGCGGCCCAGGAACGTGAAGTGCCGTACCGGCTCGTTCAGTTCGAGCGTGACCGTGGTCTGCGCGCCGACCGCCAGGTCCAGCCAGCCGGCGTGCCGTTCGTGCGTGGTGACCAGCTCGCGGCGGACCGACGCGACGGCGGCCAGCGGCACGCGCACGTCGACGTGGGCCGCCCGCCGGACCCGCAGGGCCGCGTCCTCCAGGACGTGCGGACGGGTCACCGAGGCCGCGTGCAGGCCGACGACCAGGAGCAGCGTGTAGACGTCCAGCACCAGGACCACCCGGTGCACGGCCGGATGGTCGCGCAGGAGCACGGCCATGCAGGCGCTCTCCAGGACGCACACGAAGCCGAACCCGAACATCATCGCGCCCTGGCCCCGCGCGTACCCGAAGGCCCGCCCCGCGCCGACCCCGTGCGGGCGCCCCGCCGCCCAGCGGACGATGCCTCCCAGCAGCCGCAGCTCGTGGGCGACCAGCCGGCCCGCGGTACGCGTCACGTTCACCGCGCACGCTCCGTCAGCAGCCGGATCGTACGCAGGACCGCCGCGCCCTGCGCGGGAGCGAAGTCGTCGAGGAGGGCCCGCAGGAACCCGCCGCCGTCGAGCGGATCGGATCCGTCCGCGCCGAGTCGGCCCAGGCCCAGTCCCTCCAGTGCCTCGTCCGGCAGGCAGTCGGCGAGCGCGCGGGCCGTCTCCTCGACGCGCGGGTCGTCCGGTTCGGCCCCGGCGAGCGCGTCGAGCAGGGCGTACGCCTCGTGGGCGCGCTCCAGCGCCCCCGGCGCGTCGGCCGCGGCACGCAGCGCCGACACCAGGCGCTCGCGGTCCTCCGGAGCGGCGGCCGTCTCCAGCAGGGCGATCATCTCGCGGTCCCTGGCGGCCATCGGCGGCTCGGGGTGCCGGGTCAGCCTCCCGAAGACGGCGGCCAGCTCGGGCGAGACGGGGCCCTCCGCGGGCAGCGCGCCCCCGTCCAGCAGGGCCCGCAGCCGCAGCCGGCGCTCCCGTACCGCCGCCTCCTGCCGTGCCAGGTCCTCGTCCAGTTCCTCCAGCACCTCGGCGAGGTCGCGTCCCGCGTCGTCCGCGAGGACGTCCCGCACCTCGGTCAGTCCGAGCCCCAGTTCGGTCAGCCGCCTGATCCGGGCCAGCGCGACGGCGTGCCGCAGCCCGTACTCGCGGTAGCCGTTGGGGCGCCGCTCCGCCTCGGGCAGCAGCCCGAGCTGGTGGTAGTGCCGCACGGTCCGCGTCGTGACGCCGACGGCCGCGGCGAGCTCTCCGATCCGCATGACCCCAGTAGAAACGTTGACGTCGCGGCAGGGTCAAGCGCGGCAGCCCCGGCCCGGGCATGGAAGCGGGCACGCGCGCGTTGCAGCCCAGTGGGGTGTACGGCCGGGGGCGCCGCACACCGGAGGGGGTGGGCCGCCGTGCGGACGACGGACGAGCGCGAGCAGGCGGTCTGGACCAGGGCGGCGCTCGGCCCGGGCGGCCGGCCGATCGACCTCCTGACGGCCCGTTTCGACCGCCACCGCTACGCGCCGCACGCCCACGAGGAGTTCACGGTGGGCGTCTGCGTCGGCGGTTCCGAGATCATCGACTACCGGGGCGGCCGCGTCCACGCGGGCCCCGGCTCGATCGTCGTCCTCGGCCCGGGGGAGATGCACACCGGCGGCCCGGCCGCCTCCGACGGCTACGCCTACCGCGCCCTGTACGCCGGGGAGTCCCTGCTCGCCGAGGGCACCTGGGGCGTCCCGCACTTCCGCGAGGCACTCCTCGACGACCCCGAACTGGCCGCGGCCCTGCGCAGCACGCACACCGAGCTGAGCGAGTGCCCCGACCCGCTGGAGGCCGAGTCCCGCATCCCGTGGCTGCTGACCGCCCTGGCCCGCCGCCACTCCTCGGCGCGCCCGGTGTGCGACACGATCCCGGGGGCGGACCGGGTCGCCTCGGCCGTGCGCGAGCGCCTCGCCGACGAACTCCTCGCCCCGCCCTCCCTCGCCGACCTCGCGGCCGGCCTCGGCCTGTCCCGCTACCAGCTCCTGCGCGCGTTCCGCACGAGCACGGGCGTGCCGCCGTACGCCTGGCTCGCCCAGTACCGCGTCCACCGCGCCCGTTCCCTGCTGGACGCGGGCCGCCGCCCGGCGGAGGCCGCGGCCCTCGTGGGCTTCGCCGACCAGGCGCACCTGACCCGCTGGTTCCGGCGGGTGCTGGGGGTGACCCCGGCGGCGTACCGCAACAGCGTTCAAGACGTACGCCGCTGACCCGGCCGAGACTGCCCGCATGACTGCACGCGGCTGGTTCCTCTTCTCCCTCATGGGAGTCCTCTGGGGCATCCCCTATCTGATGATCAAAGTGGCCGTCGACGGCGGGCTGTCGGCGTCCGCGGTGGTGTTCGCGCGCTGCGCCGTCGGCGCGGCCCTGCTGCTGCCCTTCGCCGTCCGCCAGGGGAACCTGACAGGGGTCGTACGCGCCCACTGGCGCCCCATGCTCGCCTTCGCGTGCATCGAGATCGTCGGCCCCTGGTGGACCCTGACCGACGCCGAGCGCCACCTGTCCAGCTCGACCGCGGGCCTGCTGATCGCGGGCGTGCCCATCGTGGGCGTCCTGCTGGCCCGCTTCTTCGGCGACACGGAACGGCTCGGCGCCCGCCGCACGGCGGGCCTCGCCCTGGGCCTCGGCGGGGTCGCCGTGCTGACGGTGCCGCACCTGACCGGCGGCGACGCGCGCTCCCTGACCGAGATGCTGGTGACGGTGATCGGCTACGCGACCGCCCCGCTCATCATGGCCCGCTGGCTCAAGCAGGTCCCCACGCTCCAGCTCATCGCCCCGTGCCTGCTGTTCGCGGCGGTCGTGTACGCCCCCGCCGCGGTCATGGGCCGCCCCGACGGGCTCCCCTCCGCCGAGGTGCTCGCCTCCCTCGCGGGCCTGGGAGTCGTCTGCACGGCCCTCGCGTTCGTCGTCTTCCTCGAACTGATCCGCGAGGCCGGACCCACCCGGGCCGTCGTCTTCACCTACGTCAACCCCGCCGTGGCGGTGACCGCGGGCGTGCTGCTCCTCGACGAGGAACTGACCGCGGGCGTCGTGGCCGCCTTCGCCCTGATCCTGCTGGGCTCCTTCCTCGCCACCGCGGCCCCGGGCGCCTCCGGTCGGACCCGGCGCGTACGCCCGGTAGCATGGTCGGCACGGCAGACGAGCCGGGCGGACGGCCGCGTGGAGGTCCTTGCGGACCTTCCCGAGGAACGTCCGGGCTCCACAGGGCAGGGTGGTGGCTAACGGCCACCCGGGGTGACCCGCGGGACAGTGCCACAGAAAGCAGACCGCCTGGGGCTCCGGCCCCCGGTAAGGGTGAAACGGTGGTGTAAGAGACCACCAGCGCCTGAGGCGACTCAGGCGGCTAGGTAAACCCCACCCGGAGCAAGGTCAAGAGGAGCCGCCTCCTCGCGAGGGGCGGCGGCTCTGCGCGGACGTTCGAGGGCTGCCCGCCCGAGTCCGCGGGTAGACCGCACGAGGCCGGCGGCAACGTCGGCCCTAGATGGATGGCCGTCTCCCCGGCCGCCGCGAGGCGACCGGGCGACAGAACCCGGCGTACAGCCCGACTCGTCTGCCCTTCAGGCCTTTGGCCTGCGGGTGTTCATCCGATTCCTTGATCCGCCGGGGTGCCGGGGAGAATCCGGGGAGAGCCGGTCGCCCCCCCGCCCTCAGATCGGGTACGCCGTGTGGATGTTGCCGTCGCGGATGACGACCTCGACCACGCTCGTCTCCCGGCCGCTGCCGTTGATGCCGACCGGCTCGCCGTAGTCGAAGCGGTGCAGGTGGGTGTCCTGGCCCGCCAGGGCCCTCGGGTTGGGGATGGCCGGTGTGCCGTCGACGCCCTCCATGAGCCGCCGGCCCAGGACGAAGTTGTCGCCGTCCCACAGGAAGTCGTCGTAGAACTCGCCGGGCAGCGAGGGCTCCGGCCCCGTGGGGTCGGCCGCCTCCCGCACCCGGTCCTGGGCGCCGGGACCGTGCTGGCCCTCGATGTGGGTCTCGCGGCGGCTGCTGATCCCGTGGTTGCTGCTCTCGCAACTGACCAGCCCCAGGGGGTCGGTGAAGCGGAGCGGGTTGCCGACGTACGCGTGATGGTTCGGCGCGGGAGCCAGGCCCAGCGGGTCGGGGCTGATGTAGCGGGCGTTCCCGGGGTCGTAGTAGCGCCGGAAGTTGTACCGCAGGCCCGTCTCGTCGTCGTGGTACTGCCCCGGGAAGCGCAGCGGGCAGTCGACCGGACCGGACTGCCCGCCGACGGAGGTGCCCCACAGGGTGGTGCGGGCACGCCAGGCGATCCGGCCCTCCTCGTCGACCAGTTCGGTCGGGGTGCCGACCAGGTCGGTCACGATCGCGTAGAAGCGCCGGTCGACCTCGTCCCGGTCGATCTGCAGCAGCGCGCGGTGGGTGCCGGGAGCCCACTCCCAGCTCCTGGTCGTGCTGCCCGCCGAGCCGCTCTGCTCCGCCAGGCGCGAGCCGTCCCAGGTGAAGACGGTCTCCTCGACGGTACGGCCGTCGTCCGACAGCAGCCGCTTGGCGACCCTTCGGCCCAGTCCGTCGTAGACGTACGCCCAGCGGCGCCCGTCCGGGGTGGTGACCCCGGTCAGCCGGTCCTCGGCGTCCCACGTGTACGTCCACTCCCGCGCACCGCCCGACAGCAGTTTGCGCGACTGCCTGACCTGGCGACCCTGCGCGTCGTGGACGTAGGTGATGTGACCGGCCCGGCGCACGAGTGTGCCGTCGTGGACCCGCTCGCCCTGGGGACCCTCGGGGGTCTCGGCCCGGCTGACGTTCCCCGCCGCGTCATAGGTGTAGCGCTCCGACCACCCCGTCGCGGAGACCGACTCCACCCTGCCGAGCCGGTCATGGGTGAAGCGCCGGGTGCCGTGGGCCCCGTCCTCGACCGCGGTGAGACCGCCGTCCCGCCCGTACGTGTACGAGCGGTGCAGCAGCGGCTCGCCCGAGGGCCCCGGACCCTGCGCGGCCTGCCCGGTCACCGTCTGCCCGGTCAGCCGGTGGCCCGCGTCCCACTCCTGGGCCAGCACGGCCGTCCCGCCGAGCCGCCGCTCCGTCTCGTGACCCGCGGCCCCGTACGCGAAGGCCAGCGCGCCGCCCGCGAGCCGGACCTGCGCCGGCCGGTTGTTCGCGTCCCATTCCCACCGGCTGACGGCGCCCGACGGCGTTCGTCGCTCCACCCGGCGCCCGAGGGCGTCGTACGTGGAGCGCAGCGCGCGCCCGTTGCACTCCTCGCCGACGACCCGGCCCACCGCGTCACGGGTGAGGTCGAGGACCGTGTCGGGGGTGACCGCTGCGACCAGCCGGCCGGCGGCGTCGTAGGCGAAGGCCGTGACCGTGTCGCCCGAGCGGCGCTCGACGACTCGGCCGCAGGCGTCCCGCGCGTAGGTGGTGACCTCGCCCGCACCGTTCACGCGCCTGGTCAGGGCGCCCGCCGCGTCGTAGGAGTAGGAGAGCGTACGGCCGTTGAAGTCCGTCTCGCCCACGAGGCGTCCCGCCGGGTCGTACGTGTACGACCACACCGCGCCCGACGCGCTCGTCACGGAGGTGAGCCGCAGTTCGGTGTCGTGGACGAACCGCACGGTGGAACCGTCGTGGTCCGTGCGGGCGAGGGGCCGGTCGAAGTGGGTGAAGGTGTGGGTGACGGTTCGGCCGTCCGGGCCCGTGTGGCGGACCGTGTTGCCCTCGCCGTCGTAGGACCAGTGCTCGCTGCTCCCGTCGGCCATGACCCGCTCGGCGGGGCGGCCCTCCACCGTCCAGGCGGTGCGCGTCGTCGCACCGGTGGCGTCGACGCTCTCGGTCACCCGCCCGAAGGGGTCGCGGGTGACGCGGGTGGTGCCGCCGAGCGGCGCGGTGGTGGCGTCGGGCAGGCCCAGGGCGCCGGGCTCGGCGCGGTGGACCGCCCCCAGGGCGTTGGTCACCGACAGGAGCCCGCCGGAGGCGTCGTACGAGAACCCGGTGACCGCGCCGTCGGGGGCCGTCGTCGCCGTCGGGTGCCCATGCTCGTCGTACACGTACTCGTGCCGGCCACCCGTCGGCAGGGTGACGGACGAGGGCCGGCCGGCGGCGTCGTACTCGCCCGTGGTGACCGTGCCGTCGGGCCGCGACACCGAGGTCGGGTTGCCGTGCTCGTCGTAGGTGAAGCGGGACGTGCGGCCGAGCGGATCCGTGCGGGAGAGCAGCCGGTTGTGACGGTCCCACTCGGCGTACGTCGTGTTGCCGAGCGGGTCCGTCTGGGCGACGAGTTGGCGGAGCTCGTTGTGCCGGTACGTGGTGGTGTGGCCCAGCGAGTCGGTGTAGCGCGTCTCCCGGGCCTCCGCGTCGTAGGCGATGGTGCAGGAGAGGAACCCGTCGGCGCCCTCACCCCGTATGCAGCGGTCCTGGTCGTCGTACGTGAAGCGGTACCAGGAGCCGTTGCGGTCGGTCCAGGACGTGACGCGTGCCCGCTCGTCGTAGGTGAACCCGAGTGGAAGGCCGCTCGAGTCGGTGACCTCGGTGAGATGCCCGTCCGCGTCGTACCCGTAGCGCAGCAGCGTGGTGCCGTCGGGCCCGTCCGACTCGTTGCGCAGCCGCAGCCGGACGACCCGGCCGTCCTCGGTGTCGACGTGCAGAAGGCGGCCGGCGGAGTCGCGCACGGCGGTGGGGGTGCCGTCCGCGTCCCGGTCGAAGTCGACGCGCCGTCCGTCGCGGTCGGTCACCGCGGCCAGCGGCAGGACGAACGCCTCGTGGTTCCCCGCGAGTTCGGCGGCAGGGGCGAAGTGCCGGGTGCGGCCGGTCGCGGGGTCCGTGACGCGGATGGGTGCGCCGGGTGCGCCGTCCCAGTCCAGCGGCCAGCGCGGGCCCTCCAGCGGCATGACCGAGGCGCCGGGTGCCGGGACCGGATACAGGAGGATCATGCCGTCCTCGGCGGCGAAGACCGCGCCCGCCGCGTCCAGTTCGAGGCGTTCGTCGAGCGTGGACGCCCAGGACGGGCCGAAGCACGTGCCCCACTCGTAGGTCGAGAGATGGGTACGCCGCAGCACGAGGGGGAGGAGGCCGGGGAGTTCGACGTCCGTCTCCTCCATCAGCATCTCGCCGGAGACCATGTCGACGGGGTCGCCGTTCTTGCAGCGGCCCTTGGCGGGCTTGCTCGCGCCCACCGCGTCGTCCGCGCCGCGGCGCAGCCCGTTCTTCAGCCCCTTGGCCATGCCCTTGAGGCCCAGCTTGCCCAGCGACTTCAGCCCCTTGGCGAGGCCGCCGAGGGTGGTCAGGCCCTTCATGCCGGGTATGCAGTCCAACGCCGCGAACGCCACGTCCCACAGGGACGCCTGCCCCTTCGCGTACTTGCTCAGGGTGTCCGCCAGCACGATCAGCGCCGCGATCAGCACGATCGCCCCCAGGATCGGCCCACCGATGATCAGGGCGATCACACCCAGAACCGCCACCACGACCTTGCAGACGGCGACGATGGTGTCCCAGTTGTCGACGAACCAGTCCCCGACCTCCTCGTACCACCTGCGATTGCGTATCCCCGCGTCCGACGCCTCGTCCAGCTTCCGCTTCGCCTCACCCGCCGCGTCCTCCCGCATCCGACGGGCATCCGCGGCCATCTTCTTCGCCGCGTCCAACGCGCCCTGCGCCGACGCCACGTCCGACCGCGCCGACGCGTGCGCGGCCCTGGCACTCTGCGCGTCCCGCGTCGCCGCACGCACCTTCGCCTCGTCCGGCTTCGGCACATCCTTGCCCGCGCCCCTGTCCTCCTTGTACTTGTCGGCCTCCTCGCCCGCGCGAGCGACCCACGAATCGGCCGACGAGAGACGGGACGTGGCGGAGGACAGATCGGCCCGCGCCACCCGCCCATCGGCCAGGGCCTTGTCCGCCAGGGCCTGCGCCCGCTCCAACTGCGGCCAGTACGCCGCCAGCGCGTCCCCCGCCAGGTCGTACGACCGCTTCAACTTCCGCAGATTCTTCGGCACACCCGAGAACTCGTCCCGGAACACCTCGGCCGTCCGGCCCGCCATCGCCAGGACGGCATCCTCCTCCGCCATCCCCTTCACCAACCGCAACGCGTCCTGCACGTCATCGGCAAACGCGTGCAGACTCCTGGCGAGCGACTTCACCCGCACCGGATCCCCCGGCGTCGGATCCTTCTCCAGATCCAGCACATGCCAGTCCGTCGGCCGATACCCCGCCACCACGCAACCCCCGTCACAACGTTCGCTCAACGCGCCTACGCATCAGCAAAGTTACTCGAACCCCTGCTCGTAGACTTCGCGCGTGAACGACAACGACGTGACGCCCGGCGACGGTGCCCCCCGGTGGCATCCCGGGGAGCGGACCGACCCGGCGGAGCTGAAGGAGCTGGCCGAGACCCGGCCGCAGGATCTGTACGCGGCGGTGGAGCGGCTGTGCCGTCAGACGACCGGCCACGGTGACGGACCGCAGAGGCCGGCGGGACGGGCGGCGACGGGGTCCGACGGGGCTTCCGCGGCGCGGGCCGTACGACGGATCGCCGAGACCCTCGCGGAGACGCGCTCCCGGGACTGCGCGCGGTCTGCCGTGGACATCGTGGGCCGACTGCTGCCGGCCGGGTCCTCGTACCGCGAGGAGAACGTCCTGCTGCGGCGCTCGGTGGCGGCGAAGCTGGCCGTGTCCCAGCAACTGCGCGACCTGGAGCCCTTGTTCGGGGAGTTCCCGGATACCGCCGACGACCCCGTGGTGGAGGTTCGGGCCTGCGTGCTGGGCGAGCTCGCCCTGATCGGCGCGGGGCGCGGCCGGCCTCTCCTGGACGCGTACGCGGAGAGGCTGCGCGAGTTGGGGCACCCGCTGGCCCGGCTGCCCCGGACGCGGCTGGACGTCGAGCACCGGTTCGCGGTCCGTGTGCGGGGACTCGGGCCCGTCAGGACCACGGAACAGCTCCGGTCGCGCTTCCCGGAGGTCCCGCCCACCGACGGCGGTGCGGCGGCCGGTCGCACGGCCGCCCGGACGCCCGACGACGGGCGCGCACGGTCGGCCGCCGAGCCCTTCACCGCGGGCGGATGGGCCCGCGAGCCCGAAGCGCGGTTCTTCACTTCGGCGGGACCGCTCGGCCCGGACGACTTCGGGATGTCCTTCATCAGGGAACTGGACCTGGACTGCCTGGCGGGCGAGGGCACGCGCCGGGGCGGTGCCGTCGCCTGCGCGACGACGCCCGACGACGTGCTCGGCGAGCTGTTCTCGGCGTCCTTCAACGGCGGAGTGAACGGGCAGGGGCAGGGCGGCGCGTACGCCAGGCTGTACGCCTGGAACAGCTTCCACGCGTTGCTGGGGCTGCCCGCCGGGACGCCGCCGCTGGAGGCCGTGCGGCGTGCCGCCGACCACCGGTGGCTGCGATTCATGGCGTTCACGGACTGGTTCCACCACGACACGGCGGACGTGGCGTTCGCCGTGCTCGATCCGGCCCGGACCGGGGTCGCGGTACTGGCTGCGACCGACACCGATCCCGACACCGGTTCCTGATTCCGGGGCCGTCCTGCCGGGGCGCGGCTGCCCGCTGCGGCTGTGGCTGTGGCGGCCGTGCTCGGCGGCGCGGTGGCCTGTGCGGCCCCCGGTCGGCCCGCGGGGCTCCGCGGGCCCCCGGTCAGTCCGTCGGGCGCAGGATCAGGCAGGTCGTGGTCGCGTGGGCGATCAGCCGGCCCTGCTCGTCGAGGACCTTGCCCTCCGCGGTCGCCGTGCGGCGGCCCGCGTGCACGACCGTGCCCTCTGCGGTGAGGGTCCGTCCGTCGGTGCGCGCGGCGCGGATGTAGTTCACCTTCAGCTCCAGGGTGGTGCAGCCGACGCCGGCGGGCAGGGTCGTGTGCACCGCGCAGCCCATCGCCGAGTCGAGCAGGGTCGCCGCGATGCCGCCGTGGACGGTGCCGAGAGGGTTCGCGAAGTCGGGACGGGTGTCCAGTGAGACGACGATCCGGCCGTGCTCGACCTCGTCGAAGCGCATGCCGAGCAGCCTGCCGATGGAAGGGAGGTCCGCCGGACGTTCGGTCTGCACCCACTTCATGAGGTCGAGGCCGGACAGGGCGGTGACGTCCACTGTGGACATGGGGGCTCCTCGCTGATCCTTGTGCTGGTGCGTGCGTGTACTGGCTCGTGGTGCGGGGTCGGCCGGCCGAGCGAGTCGACCGGCTCAGCGGGGCGGCAGCCCGGCGCGTCGGCTAGCCGAGCGGGGCGGCCGTGTCGCGCAGGGTCTCCAGTACGGACGCGTACATGCGGGCCTTGATGGTGCCGAGGGTGGGGCCGGCCTTGGCGGCCTGGGCCCGTGCCGTCTCCACGGCGGTGCGCCGTACGGAGTCCTCGTCCGCCACCCGGTCGACGAGCCCGGCGGCGAGCGCGTCGGTGCCGCCGTACCGGCGGGCCGTCAGCATGGCCTCGTGCGCGGTCCGCGCGGTAAGCCGGGACTGGATCAGCGCGGACATGCCGGGAGTGAAGGGGATGTTGATGTCGGCCTCCGGCAGGCACCAGTAGCCGCGGTCGGCGCGCATCACACGGAAGTCGTGGGCGAGCGAGAGCATCGCCCCGGCCGCGAACGTGTGCCCCTGGAGGGCGGCCACGGTGACGACGGGCAGGGAGAGCGTCCGGGCCAGGAGCCCGTGCACCGACACGACGTACTCCTCGTGCCGGTCGGCGTGGGCGAACAGCCAGTCGAGGTCGAGGCCGTTGGACCAGAACTTGCCGGTGGCGGCGGTCACCAGGGCCCGAGGCCCGTCGGCCTTCTCCACCTCGTCCAGAGCGGCGTGCACGGCGGCGATCCAGTCGGGGTGGAATCGGTTCTCGCCGGCTCCGAGGTCCAGGACGAAGACGTCGTCCTCGCGGTCGAGTATCGGCACGGTGGGCTCCTTCGGTCGGGGCGGGTCGGGGCGGGTCTGGTCGGAAGGGAAGGCGGTCCTACGGGTCGAAGCGGAACGGGTCCGAGCGGGAACGGGTCGTTCGGCTCGGGGTCCTGGCCGGGCGCGTGCGACGGCGGCAGGGTGCGGCCCGGCCGGCGTCAGGGGGAGCCGGTCACGGCAGGGCCCGAACCAGGCCCGGCGTCCGGTCCGACGCCGGATCCGACGTCCGGTCCGACGCCGGATCCGGTACTCGGCCCGACGCCAGGTCCCGCATCCGGTCCGGCGTCCGGCCCGGTGCCCCCGCGCAGCGCCCGCGACACGACGTCGCGGATCTCCTCCGCGGTCGCCTCCAGCGGATCGATGCTCTGTTCCGCCCGGCACATGATCACGGCACCCTCGACCGCCGCGATGACGAAGGAGGCGAGGCGCTGACCCCGCGCGTCGGGCAGGCCGTGCGCCACGAACAACGCGGCCAGCGCGGCGCGCCAGCGGGCGAAGACCGCGCCCGCCGTGCGGACCGCCTGCGGTGCCTCATCGTTCGTCTCCACGACGACGGCCACGATCGGGCAGCCGCACCGGAAGCCGCTGTCGACCAGCCGGCCGCGCCACAGCGCGAAGAACGAGTCGACGGCCGCGGGCGGGTCGTCCGCCTCCGCGGCGGCCTCGATCAGACCGGCGATGAAGTCGCCGGCCAGCGCCACGGCCTCGTCGATCAACTGAGCACGCCCGCCGGGGAAGTGGTGGTAGACGGACCCGCGAGGGGCGCCACTGTGCGCGAGGACCCGGTCGATGCTCGTGGCACCCGCGCCGTACTCGCGCAGCAGTTCGGCCGTGCTGAGCACCATCCGTCGGCGGCTGTCGCTCCTGCGAGGGCTCATGCGCCGGTCACCGCCGTCCCGTACCCGCCCCGGGAGCGGGCCCGGGAGGCCCGCCGCGAAGCTACCTGCCAGTAATCCATGGTGTCGGCAATCTATGGTCTATGGCATAGAACATGCAAGAGTCCGGAGGCGGCGCGTGCGCGGGTCCGCCGACCGGGGCGGGTACGGCACGGCTGCCCGGGGTGCTCAGGTCCCTCGGCCTGGGCGGTTCGGGCCCCGCGCCCCAGCCGGGCGCCTGCCGTGTGACGGCCACGCCCGGCGCATGGGTACGGGGTCGACCGGCTCGGTGGCGATCGCCGGCACCGGTACCGGCCGCGTCGAGGACCGGCGGCCGGCCTTCGCCCCGCAGTCCGGGCGGACCGTCGCCAACGGCTGGGGCGACCGCTATCCGGCGGAGTGCGGCGGAGGCGTCTGCGCGGTGCCGTGGGCGGCCGGCAGCAGGTCGTGGAGCTGCGTGTACCGCTGGTCGCAGGCCGTCCGCGAGATCGCCAGGGACACCGCGTCGGCCAGCGGGCGCGAGGACTCGCCGAGCAGCCGGCGCGCCTTGTCCGTGAGCGCCACCTCGATGCCGCGCCGGTCGCCGCACGCCGAGTTCCTGCTGACGAGCCCGGCGTGCTGGAGGCAGGCCACCTGGTAGGTCAGACGGGTCTTGGGGCGGCCGAGGAGTTCCGCGATCCGGGTCATGCGGAGGCTGGAGCCGGGCTGGTCGGCCAGCAGGCACAGCACCAGGAACTCGTCGTGCGAGACCCCCATGGCGTCCTTCACCCGGGAGCGCAGCTGCTGCTCGATCGCTCCGGCGGCGGCCAGCAGGCGCATCCAGGCGCGCAGTTCGGCGGGGAGCAGTCCCTCGTCGTCCGACGGACCGCGATCGGGCTGGTCGGCGGGTCCGGGAGAGTCGCTCATGGGGCCCGAGTCTACCTGTTGTCCATTTTTGGATAACGGGCTAGCGTGTGGTCATCCAAATTTGGACGACTGGCAGGGTGCCGCGGGGACGAGTCCTCGGACGCCTCCTCGGGGTGCCCGCGTGCCCGTCGCCCCGCCGCAAGCCCACTGTCAGGAGAACCCCCATGACCGCCGCCGTAGAGACCGGCCCGTGGCAGCTCGATCCCGCCCGTTCGACCGTCGCCTTCGCGCATCGGACGATGTGGGGCCTGGTCACCGTGAAGGGCACCTTCGGCGCTGTCGCGGGTGAGGGCGAGGTGCTGCCCGACGGCACCGCCCGCGGCTCCGTCACGCTGGAGGCCGCGTCGCTGGACACCGGGAACGCCAAGCGCGACCAGCATCTGCGCGGCGCCGACTTCTTCGACGCGGAGCGGCACCCCACCCTCGTCCTCGCCGTCGACGAGGCCGTCGTCGGGCAGGACGGCACGGCCGCCGTCACCGGCCGGCTGACGGTTCGGGGGGAGAGCAGCCCGCAGTCCGTCACCGCGAGCATCGCCGGGGCGGGCACCGACGAGGTCGTCCTCACCGCGGAGTTCACCGTGGACCGGGCGCGATTCGGCATGGGCTGGAACCAGTTGGGCATGATCCGCGGCCTGGCCACGGTCACGTCGACGCTCGCCTTCGTGCGCACCCCGGCCTAGTCCGGGCGCGGAGCCCCGGCGCGGGAAGCGGCACGCCCCTCGCCCGGGACCCGCCGGGCAGGTGCTAGGAGAGGCCGCCGGGGTCCAGGGAGCGGTCCGTCACCCGGGCGAGGTGCGCGGTGAACACCTCCCGGGCCTCGGGGGTCAGGGTCCGCAGGGCGACCGCCGCCGTGATGATCACGTCGCACAGCTCGGACCGTACGTCGTCCCAGGTGTGAGAGTTGCCCTTGCGGGGATTCTGGCCGGTGGCGCCGATGACCGCCTCGGCGACCTCGCCGACCTCCTCCGAGAGCTTCAGCATCCGCAGGAGCAGGGCCTCCTGGGGCGGGCGGGCCGGCTGGGCGCGTACCAGCCAGTCCTGGAGGCGGTCGATGGACTCCCAGAGATCGTCGCTCATGCCGGCCAGCCTGCCACGGGGAGGGGCGGCGCCGAAGCGGATGGCGCGTGTACCGCCGGGCCGGCCCCGACGACCGTGAGGGGACCGCCCGACGACCGTGCCGGGCCTCGGTGGTCCGCCTCTCAGCTGAACAACTCGCCCTGCTCCCCCTCCTGTTCACGGCGCAGGCGGGCGTTGCGCATGCCGATGACCGCCAGCGTCGCCGCGGCCGTGCCCGCGAGGGCGACCGGGACCATCCAGCCCCGGTCGACGGTGTGGCCGAGGAAGTGGTCGAGGGAGATCCGGCCGGGGCCCGTCACGGCCAGGCCCGCCGCCGTGAGACCCAGCTGGGCCGCGTGCTCGTAGCCGCCGTCCTGGTTGAAGAACCCGTTCGGGGCGTGCACCGCCGACGCGCCCGCCATCGCACCGGCCGCGGCGGCTCCGGCCGCCGGGGTCGCGAGCCCCAGCGCGAGCAGTGCGCCGCCGCCCGCCTCCGCCAGGCCCGACGCGGCGGCGCTCGCCTTCCCGGGCGCGTACCCCACCGACTCCATGAACTGGCCCGTGCCCGTGAGCCCGGGGCCGCCGAACCAGCCGAACAGCTTCTGCGCGCCGTGCGCGGCCAGCACGCCTCCCGTGCCGAGCCGCAGGAGCAGCAGTCCAACATCGCGCCGGGTGCAAGAGGTCACGGTCGTCGTCACTCCTCGGGCATTTCCGCTCGTACGGTCCCGGGCGCGTCGTACGCCCTGTGCCCACCGTCGCACCGAACGGGAGCCGCGACCGCGGTCCGCGCGGCCGTTCGGGTGGCGGGCCCACGGGGGCGGTGTGAGTCTGGCGGACATGACGATTCAGGTGACCAAGCTCAGCGACCCGGCCGTCCGCGCGTTCGTCAGCGCCGTGAACGCGCACGACCGCGAGGCCTTCCGGGCCGTCCTCGCCCCCGGCGCGACCATGGCCGACGACGGGTCCGACCGCGACCTCGACGAGTGGACGGCACGGGAGATCTTCGACTCCCGAGGCCACATGGAGGTCGACAGGGAGTCGGACGGCGGCCACTCCCTCGTCGCGCGCTACAGCAACGACACCTGGGGCGAGATGAAGACGCGGTGGAGCTTCACCGTCGACGACGACGGCCGGATCGCGCGCTTCGAGACGGGTCAGGCGTAGCGCCTCCGGTGCCGGACCGCCGTCCCGCGCGCGACGGCCGGCCCGCCCCGGGCCCCTTCGCCTCCGGGCCGCCGAACCGCACCGGTCTGCGGGCCGTTGCGCCGCGCCCGCTTCCGGGTTGCCGGGCCGCGCCCGGCTTCGGGCCGCCCGACCGCGCCGGTCTCCGGGCCGCCGAACCCGCCGGTCTGCGGGTCGCTGAGCCGCGCCGGTCTGCGGGCCGCTGAGCCGCGCACGCTTCTGGCTTGCTGAACCACGCCCGTCTCAGGGCCGCCGAGCTGCGACCGCTTCCGGGTCGCCGTGCCGCGCCCGCTTCCGGGTTGCTGAGCCGCACCGGTCTGCGGGTCGCTGAGCCGCGCCCGCTTCCGCGCCGCGGAGCCGCGCTTGGCCTCGGGCCGGTGAACCACCCCCGCCGCGGCGCGCTTGGCCCCTGTCGGGGATCTTCGTCGTGGCCGGCCGGCCGGCCGAGGCGCTGCCGGTCAGCGTCGACGCCGGACATACCCTGCCGGGAAGCCGTGCCGCGCGGTGCGCGGCCGTTTGCGGGCAGCCGTCCCGTGGCGACGGGCCGTCTCCCGCGGTCTCCCGCGGGCCCCCCGCCCGTCCGCCCGGAACGGCTGCCGCCTCCCCCCTTGGATGTGGCACCGAAGGGCCGTACTCCAAGTGTGAAGTTCCGGTGGAGGAGGCCGAGCATAGGGCTGCAACCGGCCGGAATGTACCGGAGGGGGAACTTCCGTTCGTGCAGATCGGGCCGCCGGCCGCCGCCCGCCCCGCCGCGCGTGAGGCGGTCAGGGGTGGACCGGCGACTTCTCGCCGAGGTGGTGCCGCCGGACCCCCGCCGCGCGGCCTGACCCTCGCGGCGCGGCGGACCCCCGTCGTGCTCCTCAGCCGCGGCCCACGTACGGCATCGCGGTAGCGAGGACCGTCGCGAACTGCACGTTCGCCTCCAGCGGCAGTTCCGCCATGTGCCGGACCGTCCGGGCCACGTCCTCGACGTCCATCACGGGCTCGGGCGCCATCTCCCCGTTCGCCTGGAGCGCGCCCGTCGCCATGCGTTCGGTCATGTCGGTGGCCGCGTTGCCGATGTCGATCTGGCCGCACGCGATGCGGTACGGACGCCCGTCCAGGGACAGGGACTTGGTGAGCCCTGTCAGAGCGTGCTTCGTCGCCGTGTACGCCGCCGAGGCGGGACGCGGCGTGTGCGCCGAGATCGAGCCGTTGTTGATGATCCTTCCGCCCTGCGGGTCCTGCTCCTTCATCTGCCGGTACGCGGCCTGCGCGCACAGGAACGCCCCGTCGAGGTTGGTGCCGACCACGTGACGCCATGCCTCGTACGGCAGGTCCTCGAACGGCACGCCGCCCGGTCCGAAGGTCCCCGCGTTGTTGAACAGCAGGTCGAGGCGCCCGAATTGCGCCCGTACCGCCGCGAAGAGCCCCGCCACGTCCTCGGGCCGCGCCACGTCGGTGGGCACGCACAAGGTCCCGCCGCCCGGGCCGTCCGGCCCCTCGGCGCGCGCCTCCCGGGCCCGGGCCGCAGTCTCCTCCAGGCGCTCCGCGCGGCGGCCCGCGAGCACCACCGACCAGCCACTGCGCAGGAGTTCGACGGCGACGGCACGGCCGATGCCCGAGCCCGCACCTGTCACGACCGCGATCCTCGTCCCAAGGGCGTCCATGGCTCCGCAGCGTACGCGAGGCCGTCCGACCGCCGCGGCGGTCCGCCATGCGGAACTCATCTGTCCGACATCTGACTGTTGTGTACGTGACAGTCTCGCGTCGACCCTGGCCACTCCAATGCCTTGTACAACATCCGTCAGGGGAGAGCCAGATGACACCCGCAGGCCCGCAGCAACCGTCGCCGCACGCCCCCGAACTCCGCGCCGCCGCCCGTCACCTCGGGCGCCGCCGCTTCCTCACGGTCACCGGTGCGGCCGCCGCGCTCGCCTTCGCCACCAACCTGCCGACCGCGGGAGTGGCGGCCGCCGCCGAACTCGACGCCGCCCGCATCACCGAGGACCCCTTCACCCTCGGTGTCGCCTCCGGTGATCCGCGGCCCACGTCCGTGCTGCTGTGGACGCGGCTCGCGCCCACCCCGTACCAGGCCGACTCCGGACTGCCGCCGGAGCGCGTCACGGTGCGCTGGGAACTGGCCCGCGACGAGCGGTTCCGGCACGTGGTCAGACGCGGCGCCACCGTGGCGCACCCCGAGTTCCACCACTCCGTGCACGTCGAGGTCGGCCACCTCGACCCCGACCGCGTCTTCTACTACCGCTTCCGCGCCGGGAGTTGGGTCAGCGAGACCGGCCGCACCCGCACCGCGCCCTCGTCCCGTGCGCGGGTCGGCGGCCTGAAGCTGGCCGCGGTCTCCTGCCAGGCCTACCACGACGGCTACTTCACCGCGTACGGACACCTCGCCGAGGACGACGTCGACGTCGTGTTCCACCTCGGCGACTACCTCTACGAGTACGCGGTCAGCGCGGTCGGCGGCGCCCGCAACTACACCGACCGCGTGCTGCCCGACGTCTTCAACCGCGAGACGGTGACACTGGAGGACTACCGACTGCGGTACGCCCTCTACAAGTCCGACCCCGAACTGCGCGCCGCGCACGCGGCCCACCCGTTCGTCGTCACGTGGGACGACCACGAGACCGAGAACAACTACGCGGGCGACGTCCCCGAGAACGGCGTACCGCCGGAGGAGTTCCTGCTGCGCCGGGCCGCCGCGTACCGCGCCTACTGGGAGAACCTGCCGCTGCGGCGCCCGCAGCGCCCCGAGGGGCCCGACATGCAGCTCTACCGGCGCCTGACCTGGGGGCGGCTCGCGCAGTTCGACATCCTCGACACCCGGCAGTACCGGTCCGACCAGGCCAACGGCGACGGCTGGAAGACCCCGACGCCCGAGTCCGAGGCCCCGTCGCAGACGCTGCCCGGGTTTGCCCAGGAGCGCTGGCTGACGGACGGTTGGAAGCGGTCGGACGCGCTCTGGAACGTCGTTCCGCAGCAGGTCACCTTCGCCCGCCGCAACCACGCCACCCCCGGCAACACGACTCTGAGCATGGACTCCTGGGACGGCTACCCCGCCTCCCGGGAGCGGCTCCTCGCGGGGGCCGAGGCGGCCGGCGTGGAGAACCTGATGGTGCTCACCGGCGACGTCCATGTGTCGTACGCGTTCGACCTCAAGCGGGACTTCGCGGACCCGGGCTCGCGGACGGTGGGCACCGAGGTCGTCACCACGTCCGTCACCAGTGGCAGGGACGGGTCGGCCAGGCCGGGCAACTGGGCCGGGTACCTCGCTGCGAACCCGCACATGAAGCACTACAACGGGCTGCGCGGGTATGCGACCGTCGCGCTCGGGCGGGAGGCGGCGCGGGTCGACTTCAAGACGGTGCCGGCTGTGACCGTGCCGGGGGGTGGGGTTTCGGTCGCCGCGTCGTTCGTGTGTGAGGTGGGGGAGCCTGGGCTCAAGCCCGTGTAGTTCTTCGGGGGTGTGGGGTGGGCCCCGGCTTGTTCTGTGCGGGTCGCGTGGGGCTGGTTGCGCAGTTCCCCGCGCCCCTTTGGTGGGTGGGGGTGGGCCCGGGTTGTTTTGTGCGGGTCGCGCGGGGTTGATCGCGCAGTTCCCCGCGCCCCTGGGGGGTGGGTGCGGGGTTCCAGGGCCGTGGGGGGGGGGGGGGGCCGTGGGTGCGGGGGCGCTGCCCCGCACCCACGGCCCTGGAGGGGTCAGCGTTGTTCGTTGGGGTAGTGGACGCCGATGCGGTCGCGCACCGTGTCCAGCGTCCGCATGACGGCGAGCGTGCCGTCGAGCGGGACGAGCGGGGACTCGCGCTCGCCGGCCCGCAGGCAGCGCATCACTTCGAGGGCCTCGTGCTTCAGGCTCGTTCGCGGCCCGTCCGCCGGATCGGCGGTGAACTCCTCCGGGTCGCGGCCGTCGCGGTGCAGCACGAACCGGTCGGGGTGGAAGAAGCCGCCCGGGATGTCGATACGGCCCAGCGAGCCGGTGACCGAGGCGGAGACCGACGTACCGCCGACGAGAGAGCAGTGCAGCGAGGCGAGAGCGCCGCTCTCCCAGGAGAGCAGCATTCCCGTCTGGAGATCGACGCTCTCCTCGGAGAGCACCGCTCTTGCCATCACGTCCGAGGGCTCCCCGAGCAGCAGGTGCGCGAACGACACCGGGTAGACGCCCAGATCGAGCAGGGCGCCGCCGCCCTGGGCCGGATCGCGCAGCCGGTGGGTGGGAGGGAAGGGCCCCGCGAGCCCGAAGTCCGCCTGCACCGTGCGGACCTCACCGATCGCCCCGTCGTCCACGAGTCCCTTGAGGCGCCGGACCAGCGGGTTGCAGTACATCCACATGGCCTCCATCAGGAAGCTCCCGTGCCGCGCCGCGAGGTCCACCAGCTCCCGGGCCTCGCGCGTGTTCAGCGTGAACGCCTTCTCGCACAGCACGTTGCGCCCGGCCTCCAGGCAGAGCCCGGCCGCCGCCCGGTGCGCCGCGTGCGGAGTGGCCACGTACACGACGTCCACGTCCTCGTCGGCGGCGAGGGTCTCCCAGTCGCCGTACGCCCGGGGTATCCCGAACCGCTCCGCGAACGCCCCGGCGGACGCCTCGGTGCGCGACGCCACCGCCACCACCTCGGCGTCCGGCAGGTCCACCAGGTCCGCCGTGAACGCCGCCGCGATCCCGCCGGTCGCCAGCACACCCCACCGCACGCGTTCCTCAGCCATCCCGACCCCTTGCTCCGTGACCCCGACGACCTCGACGGCTGCGCCGGTCCCGACCACCATGTCCGAGCTGAGAGCATAGGTCGCGGAATCCACTGACAGGTCGGACGGGGAGGGGCGGATGCCCGAGCGTGGCCGTACCGCGCGGGACCAGGACGGTGCGCAGGGGCACATAACGGGCGCGCCGGCCCCCGCGGACATCGGCACCGCGGACATCGGCACCGCAGGCGCCGGCTCCGCGTCCGCGGCACCGACTCTGCCGCCCCGGCGGGCCATGCGCTCCGTGGGCCTGCTGGTCACCCTCGTCCTCGGCGGCCTCACCGCCGTGCCGCCGCTGTCGATGGACATGTACCTCCCGGCGCTCCCGGACGTCACCGACGCGCTGCACGCGTCCGCGGCCACCGTGCAGCTGACGCTCACCGCCTGCCTCGCGGGCATGGCGCTCGGGCAACTGGTCGTCGGGCCGATGAGCGACCGGTGGGGGCGCCGGCGGCCCCTGATCGCAGGGCTGCTCGTCTACGTGGCCGCCACCGCCGTCTGCGCGTTGGCGCCCACCGTCGAACTGCTCGTCGCCTTCCGGCTGCTCCAGGGGCTCGCGGGCGCGGCCGGCATAGTGATCGCGCGGGCCGTCGTGCGCGACCTGTACGACGGCGTGGACATGGCGCGGTTCTTCTCCACGCTCATGCTGATCTCCGGGGTGGCGCCGATCATCGCGCCGCTGATCGGCGGACAGGTGCTGCGCGTCACCGACTGGCGGGGCGTCTTCCACGTCCTGACGGTCGTCGGGGTCGTCCTGACCGCGTCCGTCTGGCGGCTGCTGCCGGAGACGCTCCCGCCCGCGCGCCGGCACGGCGGCGGCGTCGGCGAGGCGCTGCGCGCCATGCGCGGCCTGCTCGCGGACCGTGTCTTCACCGGGTACATGCTCACGGGCGGGTTCGCCTTCGCCGCCCTGTTCGCGTACATCGCCGCCTCGCCGTTCGTGATCCAGGAGATCTACGGCGCCTCCCCGCAGACGTACGGCGTCCTTTTCGGCGTCAACTCCGTCGGACTGGTGATCGTCGGGCAGGTCAACGGCAAGATCCTCGTCGGCCGGGTGAGTCTGGACAGGGTCCTCGCGGCGGGTCTGGCCGTCGTGACCGCCGCGTCGGCCGCGCTGCTCGCCATGTCCGCCGGAGTCTTCGGTGAGGTGGGCCTGTTCCCCGTCGCCGCGGGGCTGTTCGTCCTGATGTCGGCGATGAGCCTGTGCATGCCCAACACCAACGCCCTGGCGCTCATGCGCACCCGGCACGCCGCCGGCTCCGCGTCCGCGCTGCTCGGCACCTGCTCCTTCCTGATCGGTGCGATCGCCTCGCCCCTCGTGGGCGTCGCGGGGGAGCGCACCGCTGTCCCGATGGCCGCGGTCCAGCTGGTGTGCGCACTGGTGGCGGTGGGCTGCTTCGTGGCACTGTGCCGTCCCTGGCGCAGCCAGGCGGACGCGAAGGGAGCGGACAGCTGAGCACCCCGAGACTGCGGCCCGGCACTCCGGAACGGGCCGGGCTCGACCCGGACGAACTGGCTGGCCTGGTGGCGGAGTTCCGCGAGCTCACCGAGGGGGACCGGCCGTGGGCCGCCGGCGCCGTGCTGGTCGCGGGGCGGGGGCCCGTGACCGCCGTCGAGGAGGCGGCGGGATGGGCGGTGCGGTACTCCGCGTACGACCGGGAGACGGACACCGGGATCGAGCTGCCGCTCCACGACCGCGTGCGGGCGACCACGCGCACGCCCTTCGACCTGGCGTCGCTCACCAAGCTGTTCACCGGCGTGGCCGCGGTGCAGCAGCTGGAGCGCGGCACGCTGGGCATCGACGCGCGCGTGGGCGCGTACCTGCCGGACTTCACGGCCGCCGCCGAGCACGGCCTCACCGTGCGGCACCTGCTGACCCACACCTCGGGGCTGCGTCCCGAGCTCCCGCTGTACGACTGCCCGGACGACGCGGCCCGGCTCGCGCTGCTGCGGGCCGAGGAGCCGCTCGCGGAGCCGGGCGGCGCGTACCTCTACTCGGACCTCAACATGCTGCTCCTGCAGCACCTCCTGGAGCGGCTCACCCGGCGTCCGCTGGACGTCCTCGTCCGGGACGGCGTCACACGGCCGCTCGGCATGACGGCCACCGGGTTCGGGCCGTGCCCGGGCGCGGCCGCCACCGAGGACCAGCGGCGCCCCTGGGCCAAGGCGGACCGGGGGATGCTGCGGGGCGTGGTCCACGACGAGAACGCCTGGGCGCTCGGCGGTGTCGCCGGGCACGCGGGGCTGTTCTCGACGGCGGGCGACCTCGCGGTCCTGTGCCGCACCCTGCTGGCGGGCGGCTCGTACGGCACGGCCCGCATCCTGGGCCCCGACTACGTGGAGCTCCTGCTCTCCCCGCCCGGTCTGGGGTTCGCCGTGGACCAGCAGTGGTTCATGGGCGAGCTGGCCGGCCACGGCGCCGCCGGGCACACGGGCTTCACGGGTACGTCGCTGGTGCTCGACCCGTCGACGGACACGTTCCTGGTGCTGCTGGCCAACACCGTGCACCCCCGGCGCGGGCCCGCCGACAGCGGTCCGCGGGCGGCGGCGGCCACCCGGCTGGCCCGCGCGGTGCGGGGCCCCGACGGGCGCCGGGTGCCGCCACCGGCACCGTAGAATCGCCCCGTGAGTGCCCCCGATTCCCCAGCCGAGACCCTGCGCGCGGCCCTGGACGGGCTGCTCGACGGGCTGCCGCCCAAGGCGGCCGCGCAGGCCGTCGACCGGCTGATCGCGAACTACCGGGGCGCCACCCCGACCGACGCGCCGATCCTGCGCGACCGCGCGGACGTGGCGGCCTACGCCGCGTACCGGATGCCCGCGACGTTCGAGGCGGTACGCGCCGCGCTCGACGCCTTCACGCGGGCCGCGCCCGGGTGGACTCCGGGCACCCATGTCGACGTGGGGGGCGGCACGGGCGCGGCGACCTGGGCCGTCAGCGCCACCTGGCCCGAGGAGCGGCCGGTGACCGTGCTGGACTGGGCCGAGCCCGCGCTCGCCCTCGGCCGTGAACTGGCCTCGCGCAACCCGCTGCTGAAGCCCGCCGAATGGCGGCGCGCCCGGATCGGAGCGGCGCTCTCCATCGAGAGCACCGATCTCGTCACGGTGTCGTACGTCCTGGGCGAGCTCACCGAGGAGAGCCGCGCGGCGGTCGTCGACGCCGCCGCGAGCGCCGCGGGCACGGGCGCCGTCGTGGTCGTCGAACCAGGCACCCCGGACGGCTACGCCCGCGTGATCGAGGCCCGCGGGCGGCTGGTCGACGCCGGGTTCCACGTCGCGGCCCCCTGCCCGCACAGCGCCGGCTGCCCCATCGTGCCCGGCGAGGACTGGTGCCACTTCTCGGCGCGGGTGAGCCGCTCCTCGCTGCACCGGCAGGTCAAGGGCGGCTCACTGGCCTACGAGGACGAGAAGTTCAGCTATGTCGCCGCCACCCGGTTCCCGGTGGAACCGGCTCCCTCGCGGGTCGTGCGGAGGCCGCAGATCCGCAAGGGGCAGGTGCTCCTCGACCTGTGCGAGGCCGAGGAGGCCCTGCGCCGCACGACCGTCACGAAGCGGCACGGCGCGCTCTACCGGGCGGCCCGGGACGTGGACTGGGGCGACGCGTGGCCGCCCGAGGAGGACACCGGGACCTCAGGGGCGTAGCTCCTGGGTGCAGCACTTCACGCTGCCGCCGCCCTTGAGGAGTTCGCTCAGGTCGATGCCGACGGGCTCGAACCCGCGGGCCCTGAGCGGGTCGTAGAGGCCGGTGGCGGACTGCGGGAGCAGCACGTGCAGCCCGTCCGAGACGGCGTTCAGGCCGAATGCCGCCGCGTCGTCCCCGGACGCCGTCAGGGCGTCCGGGAAGAGCCGGCGCAGCACCTCGCGGCTGCCGGGCGAGAAGGCGGGCGGGTAGTACATGATCTCGTCCGCCGCGTCGTCCAGTACGGCGAGTGCCGTGTCCAGGTGGTAGTGGCGCGGGTCGACCAGGTCGAGTCCGACCACCGGCAGGCCGAAGAACTCCTGCGCCTCGCCGTGCGACAGCGGACTGGCCCGGAACCCCCGTCCCGCCAGTACGTACGAGGCGGTGACGGCGAAGTCGCCCTCGCCCTCGTTGACGTGCACGGGCTCGCGGACCTCGGCGAAGCCCCGGGACCTGAACCACGCCAGGTGCGCCGCGGCCTCGCCCTCCCGCTGCGGGAACGCGAAGCGCGCGCCGAGCACCCGGCCGTCGACGACGGTGGCGCCGTTCGCCGCGAAGACCATGTCGGGCAGCCCGGGGCGCGGGGCGAGCACGTCGACGGTGTGCCCGAGGGACAGATAGCGGTCGCGCAGGTCCTCCCACTGGGCCACGGCCAGGGGTACGTCGACCGGCTTGGCGGGGTCCATCCACGGGTTGATGGAGTACGTGACGTCGAAGTGCACGGGCGGGCACATCAGATAGCGCCGGGGTGTGGCGCGGCGGGGAGGGTGCAAGGAGGGCTCCTCACGTGGACCGCAGGGGCAGTTGGTGCCCATGGTGCGGTGCGGGGAGCCCTCGCGTCGGGAGCCGAACGGGTTGTTCTCGCGCCCGGCCCGCCCGGCTCATGACGCCGCGCAGGCCCCCCGGCGGCTCGCCGGGCTCATGGCGTCGTGCCGGCCGCCTTCCGGGTGGCCCTGCCGGGCCCACGGCTTCGTACCGGTCGCCCTCCCTGTCCCCCGCCGGGCTCTCGCGCCCGCGCCGCCGCCCACCCCGTGCGCCCGCCGGGCTCTCGCGCCCGCGCCGCGGCACCCCCCGTGCGCCCGCCGGGCTCGCGCGCCCGCCGCCCACCCCGTGCGCCCGCCCGGCTCACGACGCCGTGCCGGGTGCCTCCCCGTCGGCCCCGCCGGGCGCGGGCGCCTGTCGGGTCGTACGCCTCCCGTCGGCGGGCCCCCGTTCCCGGTTCGTCCGGGCCCCCGCCCGCGCAGGGCCGGCGGAGTCCGCGCGGTCACCCGGGTCCGCGCGGTCAGCCGGGTCCGCCGGGTCACCCGGGTCACCCGGGTCCGCCGGGTCCGCCGGGTCCGCGCGTGCCTCCCGGCGGGCGCGCTCCTCCCGGAGCCTGCGCAGCAGTTCCCGCTTGCGGGCGGCCGGGTCCTCGCCGCCGCCGAACGCCCGGCCCCCGCCGCCGCCGCGCAGGGCCGCGCGGCTCAGCGTGCCGCGGGTGCCGCCGACGCCCAGCATGTCTCCGCCACGGGTCATGGCAGTCTCCTCCCCGATAGATGACGATACGTATCGTCTCGCCGAAGCGTCTCCACGATGCGGCGAGACGCACCGTCTTGTCAACCTGATAGATTCGGCGCATGGCCCAGACGCCCGCCGGACCCCCGCGCAAGCCCGCCCCCGACACCGCCCGGCGCAGCGAGAAGTCCCGCCGCGCCATCTACGACGCCGCCCTCGCCCTCGTCGGCGAGGTCGGCTACGCCAGGACCACCATCGAGGGCATCGCCGCCCGTGCCGGAGTCGGCAAGCAGACCATCTACCGCTGGTGGGGGTCGAAGGGCGACGTGCTCCTGGAGGCCTTCCTCGACCTGGGCGACCAGGCCGCCGACCGCACCGCGCAGCCCGGCCGGGACCCCCACGCCCTCCCCGACACCGGCGACCTCGCGGCCGACCTCAAACTCGTCCTGCGGGCCACGGTCGACGAACTCCTCGACCCCAGGTTCGAGGTGCCCTCGCGCGCCCTCGCCGCCGAGGGCCTCGTCAACGAGCAGATCGGCAAGGAGTTCGTCGCCAAGCTGCTCGAACCCTCGCTGCAGCTCTACGTCGACCGGTTGCGCTCCGCCCAGCGGGCCGGTGCCGTACGGCCGGACGTCGAGCCCCGCATCGCGCTGGAGCTCTTCGTCTCCCCGCTCGCCCAGCGCTGGCTCCAGCGCACGGCCCCGATCTCGTACGCGTACGTGGACACCCTCGTCGACTACGCCCTGTACGGCATCGCCCCGCGCTGAGTCGCCCGCGGGCGGGCCGGCCGACGGGGGAGGCACGGCCGCGGACCTCCGGCGCCGTGTGAGCCTGCCGACACCGGAGTCGGGCATATGTGCGCGAAAGGCGCTCGCGGCCCCGATGGCGGCCTTGGTGCGATTGGTCCCGACCACCCCGGATGTCGGCTCCGGCCACCCGGGGCGCAGGATGGTGGGACGATGGAGCAAGGCGTCCGCAGACCATTCGAGGCGAGGGGTTCGATGAGCGCAGAGAAGGGCCGCGCCTCGGGCGCGCAGGGCAGGATCTCCCAGTGGCTGCGCGGCCGGCGTCCCCGCACGGACGCCCCCGACGTTCCGGGCCGTGAGGAGCAGCTGCTCGCCGCCGCCGGCGCGGGGCTGCCGCTCGCGCCCGCCGCCCACCCCTCCGCGTACCGGTGCTCCTGCGACCGCGTGGGCTGTCCCACGCCCGCCCGCCACCCCGTCTCGTTCGCCTGGCAGACCCAGTCCACCACCGACCGGGCGCAGATCGAGCGCTGGGCCCGGCACCAGCCGCAGGCCAACTTCATCACCGCGACCGGCATGGTCCACGACGTCCTGGACGTCCCGCTGGAGGCCGGCGTGGAGGCCCTCGGGCGCCTGCTCGCCGACGGTGTCGACGTGGGACCCGTCGCCCGGTCCGGCGGCGACCGGATGCTGTTCTTCACGGCCACGCGCGGTACGCCCGAGGACGAGGACGAGTGGTGGCCGTGCGAGCTGGACTGCCACCCCGAGACGATGGACGAGCACCCCGGACTGCGCTGGCACTGCCGCGGCTCGTACGTACTGGTGCCGCCCGCACGGCTGCCAGGCGACCTGGCGGTGGAGTGGGAGCGCGGCCCCGAGCATCCGCTGCCCGACCCGCTGACCCTGCTGGAGGTGCTCACCGACGAGTGCGCCCGGTACGCGGGCCAGGGCCGGGAGCACGTCGCCGCGTGGCCCCTCCGGGGCTGACGGACCCGCCGCGCCGGCCGGCCCCGGAGGGCGGCCGGGCTACTCGCCCTTCGCCCCCGTGAGGCCCTGGATGCGGCCGAGGAACCGCACCTGACGGTCCGCCGCGCCCTTCGCCGGGTCCAGCACGGCCTGGTTGGAGACCGACTCCAGGGTCAGCGACTGCTTCGGCTCGCCCGTCATCAGTGCCTTCACATCCGTGTTGGTCACGTCGATCGGGACGCCCCGCGCCGAGGTCTGCCGCTGGTAGTGGCGGGTGGTGAAGAAGACGAGGGCACCGCCGTCCGCGGTGCGCAGGGCCACCGGGGCGTAGTCGCCCGAGGTCAGCGGCTCGTCGATGTACTGCTGGGCGAGGCCGGGCCGGCTGGCGTTCTTCGTGCGGTCCGAGCGCCACTTGGTGGTGTGCGTGCCCGGGGCGAAGGTGTCGCCGCCGTCCCTGAGGTACGCCGCGTACGCCTTGGGCAGCGCGCGGGGAGCCACGGCCAGGTCCGCCGCGTCGGGGGCGACGGCCTGCGCCCAGCCGTCCGCGTCCTTCGCGAACTCCGGTATGTCGGCGCCGGGAAGGATCGTCAGGTACGAGACCTCCCACACCTCGTCGGGTCCGCCCCGGGTGAAGACCAGCAGCCAACGGTCCTCGTCGCGGCCCTTGTTGGCCTTCGACTCGGTGACGAACCAGCGCGGCCAGCCCGCCTTCTCCGGGATGGTGAACTCGGTGCCCGTCAGCTTCAGCGGCAGATAGCCCGGGTTGCCGCCCGGCTGGTTGCTGCCGCCGGCCTTCAGCTTCGCGCCGTCGATGTCCCCGAGGGCACCGGTGACCCGGTCGGCGTCCAGGGTCGGGTCGTTGGCCGCGTTGGCCTCGTTGTAGGCGGTCGAGAAGTCCTTCAGCGCCCGCGCGGCCTCGGTCCTCGTGGCACCGGGGAGGACTTCGCGCTCCCCGTGCACCACCACGCAGCCGCCCGCCGTCACCGACAGCACGGTCACCAGCGCCGCCGCCGACGCGCTCCGGCCAAGTCTGCGAGGCCTACGAGGGCCGCGATCCCAGCTCATCAGGTGCCTTCACCTTCCCCTTCCCGGAGGGGAACCCTATCGGGACCGGGACCGCCCGGGTGACGGGTCCGCGCACCCGGACCCGGACGGTGGACAGCCGCGCTCGGGGCGCGGGACCGGGACCGCCCGGCTCAGGCATCCTCGCGGAGCGGCGCGGCGGCCTTCACCCCGGGCCCCGCGGACCGCGAGGGAGCGAGGAAGAGGGCGAGCGTCGGCACCAGGTACAGCGACCACACGGTCACCTGGAGCACGGTCGGGTCGGGCTGGAAGTTGAGGACGCCCTTGAGCAGGGTGCCGTACCAGCTGTCCGGCGGGATCGCCGCGCTGACGTCGAACGCCTTGTCCGTCAGGCCCGGCAGGAAGTCGGCCTCCTGGAGGTCGTGGAAGCCGTACGCGAGGACGCCCGCGGCCACGACGACCAGCATCGCGCCGGTCCAGGTGAAGAACGTGGAGAGGTTGATGCGGACCGCGCCCCGGTAGAAGAGGTGGCCGAGCACGACGGCCGTGAGCAGACCGAGCAGCACGCCGATCAGCGGTGCCTGGGTGCCGTCGCCCGAGGCGCGCACGGACGTCCACACGAACAGGGCGGTCTCCAGGCCCTCGCGGCCGACCGCGAGGAACGCCGTGGCGACGAGCGCGCCCGTGCCCATCCGCAGTGCCGCGTCGAGCTTTCCGTGCAGCTCGGCCCTCAGGTGCCGGGCCGTTCGCCGCATCCAGAAGACCATCCACGTCACCAGGCCCACCGCGAGGATCGACAGGGAGCCGCCGAGTGCCTCCTGCGCCTTGAACGTCAGCTCCTGGGAGCCGAATTCGAGCGCGAAGCCGAAGCCGAGCGCGAGGGCGACGGCGACGGCGATGCCGATCCAGACGGGCTTCAGGGCGTCCCGGCGGTCGGTCTTCACCAGGTAGGCGATGAGGATGCAGACGACCAGGCTCGCCTCCAGCCCTTCGCGCAGACCGATCAGATAGTTCGCGAACACGGGTCAGGCCTCCTCGGAGAACAGCGCCCGGCCCCACCAGTCGTCCTTGTCCCGGACGCCGGGCGGGATCGCGAAGACCGCTGAACCCACGTGCTGGATGTACTCGTTGAGCTGGTCGGTGGCCAGGTTGCGCTGCACCCGGACGAAGCCCTCGCGCACGTCGCGCTGGTAGGCGAGGAAGAACAGGCCGGCGTCCAGCCGGCCCAGCCCGTCCGTGCCGTCCGTGAAGGAGTAGCCGCGGCGCAGGAGCGTCGCGCCGCCGTTGGAGTCGGGGTGCGCGAGCCGGACGTGCGCGTCGGGCTTCATGGCCTTCAGGAACGGCTTGTCGCGCTCCTTCGCCCTGCCGACGGGCGCCCCTTCGCCCTTGTCGCGGCCGAAGATGTCCTCCTGCTCCTGCAGCGAGGTGCGGTCCCAGGTCTCGATGTTCATGCGGATGCGCCGGGCCACGAGGTACGAACCACCCGTCATCCAGGCCGAGTTCTCGTCGACGTCCTTCTCGTCGACCCACACGAACCTCTTGAGCCGGTCGGTCTCGGTCCCCGCGATGTTGCGGGTGCCGTCCTTGAAGCCCATCAGGTTGCGCGGGGTCTGGGCCTCCGGAGTCGTCGACGACGTCTTGCCGAAGCCCAGTTGGGACCAGCGGACGACGACCCTGCCGAAGCCGATCCGGGAGAGGTTGCGTATCGCGTGCACCGCGACCTGCGGGTCGTCCGCGCAGGCCTGCACGCACAGGTCGCCGCCGCTGCGGCTCCGGTCCAGGTTGTCGCCCGCGAACTTCGGCAGGTCCACGAGCGCCCCGGGGCGCCGGTCGGCCAGGTCGAACCGCTCGAACAGCGAGGGCCCGAAGCCGATGGTGAGGGTCAGCCGGGACGGCCTGAGGCCGAGCGCCTCACCGGTGTCGTCCGGCGGCGCCTCGGCGAGCCCGCCGTACGCGCCCTCGCCGACGGCCTGCCCCCGGGTCATCCGCCGGGCGGCCTCCGTCCAGTCCTTCAGCAGTTGGACGAAGGCCGCCCGGTCCTGCGTCGTCACGTCGAAGGCCGCGAAGTGCAGCCGGTCCTGCACCGGTGTGGCGATGCCCGACTGGTGCGTGCCGTGGAAGGCGACCGCCGCACCCGACGCGGCGGCGGTCGGCTCGACGTCGTCGCCGGCACGCGTCACCGCGACCGCGCCGCCGGCCGCGGCGGCGCCGAGCGCGAGCCCGGCACCGCCCCAGCCGATCAGCGCCCGCCGGGACGGAGCGCCGGCGGGCCCGGTGCGCGGGGTGTCCTGCGGAGGGTGAGTCATGCCGGACCCGCCCCCTACTTGGCCACGACGGCGGCGGCGAGCTTCGACAGCGGCTCACCCAGCGCGTTCACCGCGTCCAGCAGGCCCTTGACGTCGTCCTTGCCGAGCTTGTCGTACGAGGTGAACTCGTACGACGTGGTGTCCTCGCGGTAGGTGTCCAGCAGCTCGTTCAGCGCCGCGAACCGCTTGTCCAGCTCCTCGGCCAGCTCCGCGTCGTTCTCCGAGGCGACCGGCTTGAGCAGCTCGTACGACTTCTGCGCGCCCTCGACGTTGGCCTTGAAGTCCACCAGGTCGGTGTGCGAGTAGCGCTCCTCCTCGCCCGTGACCTTGCCGGTGGCGACCTCGTCGAGGAGCTCCTTGGCGCCGTTGGCCATGGCGGTCGGGGTGATCTCGGCCTTGCCGACCCGCTTCTGCCAGTCCTTCAGGTCCTTCACCAGCAGGTCGGCGAGTTCGGAGTCCCGGTCGGTGAGCTTCCCGTCCTTCCACAGCGAGCGCTCCAGCCGGTGCCAGCCGGTCCAGTCCTTCTCCAGGTCCTGGCCCTCCTCCAGGCCGTCCTCGCGGACGTCGACCTTCGGGTCGATGTCGCCGAAGGACTCCGCGACGGGCTCGGTCCGCTCCCAGCCGATGCGCGAGACGGCGTACGCCTTCTTCGCGGCCGCGATGTCGCCGGCCTTGACGGCGTCGGTGAACACCTCGACCTTCGGCAGCGTCTCGTCGGCCTGCTCCTGCGCGTACTCCCGGTAGGCGGCGACCGCCGCGTCCAGGCGCGGGTCGCGCTCGGCGACCTTGCCGGAGCCGGTGGCCCGGACGTCCTGGCGGATGCCCTTGCCCTTCATGCCGGGCTTGCAGGCGATCCGGTAGTCGCCCGCCTTCACCTCGGCGGTCACCCTCTGGCTGGTGCCCGGGCCGATGTTCTCCCGCTCGGTGACGATGCGGTCGTCCGGGAAGAGCAGGTAGACCTCGGTCACCTTGGAGCCCTTGTTCGCCACGTCGATCTCGACGTGCCCGGCCGGGAACTCCTTGCGGGACACCTTGCACGCGGTGTCCGTGGCCGTCACCTCGATGACGCGGTCGCCGCCCTTGGCGTCGCTCTTCTCGGTGCAGCCCGTGACGGCGGCCAGCGCGACCGCGGTCGCGGCGACGGTGACGACGGAGAGTCGGACGGCTGGCATACAGGCTCCAGAATGGTTCACAGGGGGATGGCCCGGAGAGCGCACAGGAGATGCACAGTCCGTGGTGAGGCTTGCCTAAGTTATCCGAGCCTTACCTGCCTGCCACCCGCACGCGACCTGCCTTTCCAGTGATCCCGCTCTCACTGACGGCGTATGAGCACGGCCTGATCACGGTGGCTCAAACTGCGCCCCACGCAACGGTCAAACCCGGGTCAAGAATCCCGCACCGGACTCACCAGGACATCCCCGGTGCGCGGGTGCGGGAACACCTCGACGGGCTGCTGGTAGACGTCCGACAGCAGACGGTCCGTGAAGACCCCGGCCGGCGGCCCGTCGGCCACCGCCCGCCCGGCGCGCAGGATCACGACGCGGTGCGCGTACGCGGCCGCGAGCCCCAGGTCGTGCAGCACCACGACCACCGCGTCGCCCGCCCGCGCGCGCTCCCGGCAGACCCGCAGCACCAGTTCCTGGTGGCGCAGGTCCAGCGCGGCGGTCGGCTCGTCGAGCAGCAGCAGCCGGGCGCGCTGGGCGAGCACCCGTGCGAGCGCGACCCGCGCCCGCTCGCCGCCGCTGAGCGCCGAGAACGGCCGGGCCGCGAAGTCCGCGGTCCCGGTCGCCGCCATGGCCGCGGCCACCGCGGGATCGTCCTCGTCCTCCAGGGCCGTCCCGGCCCAGGGCGCCCGGCCCATCCGTACGACCTCCTCGACCGCGAACGGGAAGGAGAGCGTGGCGGACTGGGGGAGGACGGCCCTGCGCAGCGCCAGTTCGCGCGCGGACCAGGCGTGCGCGGGTCGCCCGTGGACGCGTACGGTCCCCGAGGCGGCCGGGAGGTCGGCGGCGAGCGCGCCCAACAGGGTCGACTTGCCGGCGCCGTTGGGCCCGACCAGTGCCAGCACCTCGCCCGCACGGGCCGCCACGTCCACGCCGGCCAGCACCTCGCGCGTGCCCAGCCTGACGTGCAGTGCCTCCGCCTCGGCGAGCACGTCACCGGGACGCACGGGCTCCGGCGGCGCCGTGCGCGCGCCTGGCAGTCCGAACAGCCTCACGCCCAGCCTCCTTGCCTGCGACGGGTCCTGCGCAGCAGCCAGAAGAAGAAGGGGCTGCCGAAGAGCGCGGTCAGCACGCCGAGCGGCAGCTCGGCGGGCTCCGCCACGGTCCGGGCCGCGAGGTCGCCCGCGAGGAGCACCACCGCGCCGCCCAGGGCACTGCCGGGGATGAGGAACCGGTGGCCCGGGCCCGCGGCCATCCGCAGCAGGTGCGGAACGACGAGTCCCACGAAGCCGATGACACCGGAGACGCTGACGGCCGCGGCCGTCAGCAGCGCGACCACCAGCACCAGGACGACACGCAGCCGTTCGACGTCCACGCCCAAGTGCCGGGCGGGCCGCTCGCCGAGTGCCAGCAGGTCCAGTCTCCGCGCGTGGAGGGGAGCGACGGCCAGGCCGACGGCCGCGCAGGGCAGCACCGCCAGCACCTTCGGCCACGTGGCCTGGGAGAGCGAGCCGAGCTGCCAGAAGGCGATCCGGTTCACCGCCGCGGTGTCCGCGAGGAAGATGAACAGGCCGATCAGCGCACCCGCGAAGGCGTTCACCGCGATACCGGTGAGGATCAGCGTCACGATCTCCGTACGTCCGCCCGAGCGGGACATCGTGTACACCAGCAGGGCCGTGCCGAGGCCCGCCGCGAAGGCGAACGCCGGGAGCGTCCAGGTGCCCAGGAAGCTCAGCCCCAGCGAGATCGCCGCGACCGCGCCGACCGCCGCGCCCGACGAGACGCCGATGACGCCCGGTTCGGCGAGCGGGTTGCCGAACACGCCCTGCATCAGGGCGCCCGCGCAGCCCAGTGAGGCGCCCACGAGCAGTGCGAGCACGATCCTCGGGAAGCGCACGTTCCACAGCACGGACTCCGGCACCCGGGCGAGTTCACCCCCGCCGAGCCCCGCGCGGTGCGCTACGGAGGAGAGGATGTCGCCCGGCGGGATCTCGTACGCGCCGAGCCCCGCCGACATCAGCGTGAGCAGGGCGAGGAGGAGGGTCAGGCCGGCGGCGAGCAGCCAGGGGACACCGCGGCGCGACCGTGCCGAGGACCACTCGCCGTGCCCGTTCGGCCCGTTCGGCCCGTCCGGTTCGTCCGGACGGGCGGGCCTGCCGTGTCCGCCCGGCTCCGCGGCGTCCGTCGCTCGTGCGGGTGCGCCGCCGGGGCCGGTCCGCGCGCCGCCGGCCGGCGGCGGGGGCCCGGGCGCGGGGTCCTTGCCGGTCACGGTCACGGCGTGTCCCCGTACAACTGGTCGACGATCGAGGTGAGGACCCGGTCCGTGCGGGGGCCGTAGTTGAGGAGGACGCCGTCCTCGATCGCGACGACCCGGCGGTTCATGCCCGCGGGCGTCTGGGCGACGCCGGGGATCTCGACGAGTCCGTCCACGCCGCCGACGGACTCCAGTCCCTTGGACATCACGAGGATCGCGTCGGGGGCCGCGCCGGAGAGGGCCTCCGTGGTGATCGCGGTGAAGTCCTTCCGCAGACCGGACTCGGCGCCCGCGTCCACGGCGCCCGCCGCTTCGAGCAGCGAGGTGGCTCCCGAGCCCCGGCCGCCGATCAGATGGACCGAGGCGGAGCCGCGCAGGTAGAGGAAGGCGACACGCGGCCGGTCGCCGCGGCGCGGAATGCCCTTGCGCACGGCGGCGATCCGCTGCTCGGAGCGCTCGGTCAGCTCCTTGCCCGCTGCCGGCACGCCGAGCGCGCGGGCGACGGCGCCGATGCGCGGGCCCACGTCGCCGAGGCCCCGCGCCGGGGCGACCACGAGGACCGGGACGCCCGCGTCGCGGATCTGGTCCATGGCCTCCTCGGGCCCCGTGGTGGCCTCCGCGAGCACGAGGTCCGGCTTCAGGGACAGCACGCTCTCCGCGGACACGTCGTGGTTGCGGGTGACCACCGGCAGCTTCCCGGCCTGGGCGAAGGTGGCGGTGATGTCACGGGCCACGACCCGGTCGCCGAGGCCGAGCGTGAAGACGATCTCGCTGAGGCTGCCGGAGAGCGGGACGACGCGCCGCGCGTCCCTGACCGTCACCTCGCGGCCGTCGGACGAGCGCACGGTGACCGGGAGTTGCGGCTCGGGCGGGTCCGCCAGGGGCTCCACGCGGTCGGCCGCCGCGGCGGGGCGTGCCGCGGTGTCCGACCCGCCGTCGGGTCCGCCCCCGCCGGGTCCGCCCCCGGAGCCGCAGCCCGTCGCCGTGAGCGCGAGCACCGACAGCAGTGCACCCGCCACTCGTGTACGCATGCGTCGCACTGTCGCGTCGTTCCTTTCGGTTCGCGGGGCACGCCCCGGTCCGCCGGTCGTGCCCGGCTGGGCGCCCGGGCCGCGGACGCGACCCCGACTTCCCTGCACCGGGGGGCCTTTGGCGCGTCCCGGCCCCTTCTGTCTCAACCGGCGCTTCCCGCACCGGCTCGCATAGCTTAGGTTAGCCTTACCTTTCTTGCCAGGATCGCATCGGGTCCGGCCGGAATCCGCCCGTCCCCGGAGGACCCCCATGCCCTCGCGACCGCGCGCCCTGCCACCGAGGCTGCGCCCACGCGGCGACTCGTTCCACGGTTCGCGTCCGGCCCCCGCCCGACTGCGGCTCGTGGTCGCCGCGTTGTGCGCGGCCGTGCTCGGAGCCCTGCTCCCCGCCGGCGCCGCCCACGCGCAGAGCCGCACCGTGCAGGGCGGCCGACTGGACTGGGGCATCAAGTCCTCGTTCCAGAGCTACGTGACAGGACCGGTGGCGAAGGGCGGCTTCTCCCTCACGGGAGGAGCCGCCACCGTCGGCGGCAGCCAGTTCCGCTTCCACTCGGCGACCGGTTCGTACGACGGCGCCTCGGGCGCCTTCTCCGCGGGCTTCTCCGGGGGTGTCCACTTCCTCGGGCACAAACAGGAGAACGGCGTCCACCAGCTCGACCTGACGATCAGCCGACCCACCGTCCGCCTCTCCGGGGGCGGCGGCACCCTGTACGTCGACATCACGAGCAGGGCGAAGGGCACCGGGGCGGTCACGACGTCCTCGCAGGTGCCCTTCGCCTCCCTCTCACTGGGCGGCGTCGACATGAGGGGCGGCGGCGACGCCGTCCGGATCGAGAACCTGCCCGCCACGCTGACCGCCCAGGGCGCGAGGTCGTTCGCCGGGTACTACACCGCGGGCACCGCCCTCGACCCGGTGAGCCTGTCCGCGGACGTCCGGCCGGCGGCCGCCGCCGAACCCTCGCGCACCGCGTCGCCCTCCCCGACGAAGTCCGGGAAGGAGAAGGGGGATCCGGGGCGGATCAAGGACGGTGCCGTCGACTGGGGCGTACGCCGCACCTTCCGCGAGTACGTCACCGGGGAGATCGCCCGGGGCGACTGGAAGCTCAGCGGGGGCGCCCAGGACGGCGGCGCGCTCTTCCGCTTCCCCGAGGGGTCGGGCACGTACGACGCGAAGCGGCGGACCCTTGAAGCGACCTTCGCCGGAGCCGTCCGCTTCACCGGCGAACAGGGGCTCGACCTGAAGCTCGGCGCGGTCCGAGCCGAGGTCACGGACCGCGGCCGGGGCACGCTCTACGCCGACGTCACCAGCGCGGGCGACACGGACCGTAGGGTCCCGCTCGTCACCTTCACCGCGAAGGGGCTCACGGCGCGGGAGGGCCTCGCCTCGGTCACCGAGGCACCCGCGGAACTGACCGCCGAGGGCGCCGAGGCGTTCGGCGGGATGTACAGGGCGGGCACGCAGATGGACCCCGTCTCCCTCGCCGTCGCCCTGGCCGGCGGCGCCGAACTGCCCGCGCTGCCCGACCTCGGCAGCACGGAGTCCGCCACGCCGAAGGCCGCGCCGGCCGAGCGGACACCCGAACCCGGGGCCCGGGCCGCCGCGGGCGGAGCGGACTTCCCCGTCCTGCCCGTCGGCCTCGTGGCCGGCTCCCTCGTCGCGGCCGCGGCAGCCCTCGTGATCATCCGCAGGCGTCGCGCCGCACCGGCCGCCGACGCCCCCCAGGAGGACTGAGTCCTCTTCCCCCGTCCGCCCCGGCGGACTCCCGCACCGAACCAAGGAGACCCACCACCATGGCCGCCAACCGCCGCCGCCCCACAGCCCTCGCCGCCGCCTGCGCGACGGCCGTCACCCTGGGCGCCACCGCGCTCGCCGCGATGCCGGCGTCCGCCGCCGAGGTACCGCTCAAGGGCTACGAACTGACCTGGGGCATCAAGCAGTCCTACCGCGCGTACGTGACCGGCATGGCGGCCGGCGCCTTCACGCCCACGGGCGGCGCCACGCAGGCCAAGGACAACGGGGCGTTCACCTTCGCCGACGGCACGGGCACCTACGACTCCGAGGGCCACACCGTGGCGCTCGGCTTCGCCGGCAGCCTGAAGATCTCCTCCACGCTGCACGGCTTCGAACTCACCCTGTCCGACGTCAAGTTCGACAGCAAGGCCGCGAGGGTCACGGCCGACGTCACCCGCAACGGCACCACCTCCGACGACGTGCCGCTCGCCGAGGTCACCGTCACCCGCACGATGACCGACATGCCGACCAGGCTCACGACCCAGGCGGCGGACGTCTTCGGCAGCGCCGGCTACGCGAACGCGGCCGGGGACCCGCTCACGGTGGTGGAGAAGAAGACGCAGTCGCCGAGCCCGTCCGCCACGAACTCCACGAGCCCGTCGGCCTCCCCGTCGACGTCCACGTCCCCCAGCGCCTCCGCGAGCCCCTCGGCCGGCACCTCCGCCAACCCGTCGCACTCCGCCTCCACGAGCGCGTCGCCGACCGGCGCCCCCGCACGCGGGGAGGTCACCGACGGCACCCTCGGCTGGGGCGTGAAGCAGTCCTTCCGCACCTACGTGGTGGACGGTGCAGCCAAGGGGAGGATCACCGTCTCCGACGGGGCGACCCGGGCCGCGGGCAACGGGATCCTCACCTTCGTGGACGCCACCGGCACCTACGACACGGAGGCCGACACCCTGAAGGCGGCCTTCAAGGGCTCGGTCAACTTCAAGGGCCACAAGGAGAACGGCACCTACGGCCTCGACCTGACCCTCAGCGACCTCAGGGCCGAGATCGACGGCGGCTCGGGCACGCTCACGGCCGACGTGGACAGCCTCGGCGACAAGTCGGACGACGTGACCCTCGCCGAACTGAAGCCCGGGTCGGCCGACCTGAAGGCCAAGAACGACGTCATCACCCTCGACGACGTCACCGCCACCCTCACCAAGGCGGGCGCGGAGGCCTTCGGCGGCTTCTACCAGGCGGGCGCCGCCCTCGACCCCGTCGACCTGTCCGTCGCACTGTCCGAGGACGCCGACCTCCCGGGCACCGGCCCGGGCTCGTCCACCGGCACCTCGGGCGGTACGGGCGGCACCGGAGGAGCGGGGACGACCGGCGGCGCCGGCGCCACCGGCTCCACCACGGGCGGCGTGACCGGCGGTCTCGCCGCCACCGGCTCGGACGTTCCCGCGGGCGCCCTCGGCGCCGCGGCCGCCGTCACCGTCGCGGCGGGCGCGGGCGTCGTGCTCGCGGTGCGCCGCCGCCGGGGCACCGAATCCGCCCGGGCCTGACCCGAACGGGACGCACCCGGCCGCCGCCCCCACCGGGGCCGGCGGCCGGGTGCGCGCGTGCAGGTGGAGTGGTGTTTGAATGCCGGAGTGACTGATTACGACGTGCTGCGGGTCTTCTGCGGGCCCCGCGGAGGGTACGGCAACGAACTCGGTGTCGTACGGAACGGTTCCGTGGTGCCGGAGCCCGACGAGCGGCAGGCCCTCGCGGCCAAACTCGGCTTCAGCGAGACCGTCTTCGTCGACGACCCCGAGCGCGGGGTCATCGACATCTACACGCCCACCCTGCGGCTGCCCTTCGCCGGGCACCCGTGCGTCGGTACGGCCTGGCTCCTCGACGTACCCGAACTCGTCACGCCCGCGGGAGTGGTGGGGACCCGCCTGGACGGCGAGTTCAGCTGGATCGAGGCCCGCCCCGAGTGGGCCCCGCCGCGCACCCTGCGCCAGTACGGCACGGCCGCCGAGGTCGACGCGCTGGAGGTGCCGCCGCCGGGGGAGTGGATCTACGCGTGGGCCTGGGAGGACGAGGCGGCGGGCCGTGTCCGCGCCCGCGCCTTCCCCGGACGCGGCGACGGCATCGACGAGGACGAGGCGACGGGCGCCGCGGCACTGCTCCTGACGGACCGGCTCGGCCGTGCCCTGAACATCGTCCAGGGCACGGGCTCCCAGATCCTCACGGCCCCGCAGCCCGAGGGCTGGGTGGAAGTGGGCGGCCGGGTCGTCCTCGAACGCTGAACGCGGCGGACGCCCGTGCCCGGACGCCGCGGCGCCGGGGCACGGGCGTCCGTGCCGATGCCCCGTCGCGGGGCCCCGCTCACGCGCTCAGCCGGAACTCCTCGCCGAGGGCCTGGAAGACGCCGGTGTTCAGGGCGAACGCACGCTTGCACTCGGCGACCATCCGCTGCTTCTCCAGGTCGTCCGCCGCGACTGCGTCGAGCAGTTCGCGGTACTCCCGCTTGAACGCCGCGGGGTTGCCGATGCCCTCGAACACGTAGAACCGCACCCCGTCGCCCTTGCGGGCGAAGCCCCAGGTCTGCTCCGCCCTGCCGCGGATGATCTGGCCGCCCGAGAGGTCTCCGAGGTAGCGGGTGTAGTGGTGGGCCACATATCCGCCGCGCCAGGTGAGCGCGCACTCGGCGACCCGCGCCGCGTACTCCTCCGTCGCGGGCAGGGGCTCGAGACCGTCACGCCAGCCTTCGCCCCGCAGATGGGCGAGGTCGCGCTCCAGGGACGCGAGCCGCATCAGCTCGGGCCTGATGAACGGCCCCGCCACGGGGTCCGCGGCCAGCTCGTCCGCGCGGGCCTCCAGCGCGCGGTACACGAACCAGAGCTGCTCGGTGTAGCGGGCGTACGCGTCGACACCGAGCCTGCCGCCGAGCAGGTCGCTCATGAACGTCGAGGTCTCCGCCTCCACGTGCTGCTCGTGGGAGGCGGTGCGGATGAGCGTCGAGAACGGTGTGCTCGACGAGTTCATGGGGACCTCCGGGGCCGAAGGGTGGATGAGGGCCGGGCTCATCTTCTATGGTTAGGCTTACCTAAGTCAACAGCTTCCCGACGCCCTGTCGGTAAAACCGTACCCCGAATGCCCCGGGGACCCACATGGCGAAGCCGCCCACTCCGGTGGAAGTGGGCGGCTCGGGACGGACGGGGGCAGCCCGGGGCGCGGGCGGCCGTGCGGACTACGGCAGCGTGAGGATCTCCGCGCCGCTGTCCGTGACGACGAGCGTGTGCTCGAACTGCGCGGTCCGCTTCCGGTCCTTGGTGACGACCGTCCAGCCGTCGTCCCACATGTCGTAGTCGTGCGTGCCCAGCGTCAGCATCGGCTCGATGGTGAAGGTCATCCCCGGCTGGATGACGGTCGTCGCGTGCGGGCTGTCGTAGTGCGGGACGATCAGGCCGGAGTGGAACGACGAGTTGATGCCGTGCCCGGTGAAGTCCCGCACGACCCCGTACCCGAACCGCTTCGCGTACGACTCGATGACCCGTCCGATGATGTTGATCTGCCGGCCCGGCCGGACGGCCTTGATCGCGCGGTCCAGGGACTCGCGGGTCCGCTCGACGAGCAGCCGCGACTCCTCGTCCACGTCCCCGACGAGGTACGTGGCGTTGTTGTCGCCGTGCACGCCCCCGATGTACGCCGTCACGTCGAGGTTGATGATGTCGCCGTCACGCAGGACAGTGGAGTCCGGGATGCCGTGGCAGATGACCTCGTTCACGGAGGTGCACAGCGACTTCGGGAAGCCGCGGTAGCCGAGCGTGGACGGATAGGCGCCGTGGTCGCACATGTACTCGTGGGCGACCTGGTCCAGTTCGTCCGTGGTGACGCCGGGTGCGATCAGCTTCGCCGCCTCCGCCATCGCCCGCGCGGCGATACGGCCCGCGACGCGCATCGCCTCGACCGTCTCCGGGGACTGGACCTCGGGGCCGGTGTACGAGGCGGGGGCGGGCTTGCCCACGTACTCGGGACGCCTGATGTTTCCCGGCACGGGAAGGGTGGGAGAGAGCTCCCCTGGTACGAGCAGCGACTGGCCAGACATGCCAGCGAGTCTAACCAGCGCGTGGTGGGGGACGATGTCAGCGGCGAAAGGAGCCCGAGTCATGGCCCTGTTCAAGAAGCGGACGGTCGGGAAGCCGGGCGAGTGGTACTACTGCCTGGAGCACAAGAAGGTCGAGGAGGGCCCCGACTGCCCGGGCAAGGACCGTTTCGGACCGTACCCGTCCCGCGTCGAGGCCCAGAACGCGATGGACACCGCCCGCGAGCGCAACCTCGAATGGGAGAACGACCCCCGCTGGCACGACTCCGCGGCCCGCGGCAAGGACGACGACTGACACCGGCCGCCCCTCACGGGGCGAGGGGTCCGGCGCCACCCTGGTCCCGGGCCGTTCCCGCGCCCCGGTCCGACCCGGCCCCGCCGGGCACCTCCGGCCCGGGGCCGGCCGCAGCGTGCGGGACTCCCCTGCGGGGTGCGGGGTGCGGGGTGCCGGGTGAGGTGGGGGCGGCCGGTCCGGGAACGGCCCGGGGCGCCGAATCCGGGTCGGCCGGTCGGGGCCGGGGGAGGCCCCGGGGCGCGCACCCGGACGGTGGGGGTCACGTGCCGGCGCCCGCGGCCTCCCGCGCCTGCTTCAGCCGCACGGCGTGCTCGTTCGTCCGTACGTCGTACGCCATCAGCCGGGGAAGGCACAGCGCGAGCGCCCCGACCGCCGCCACGCACAGCACGCCGCCGGCCCACACCGACGTCCGTACGCTCGTCCACGCGGCCATCCCGCCGGCCCGGACCTGGCCCAGCTGCGGCCCGACGGAGTACGAGAGCAGCTCGATCCCGGCCAAACGGCCCCGCAACTCGTCCGGGATCGTCTGGTTCCACATCGCCGCACGGAAGATCCCGCTGACCATGTCGAAACAGCCGGCGAGGGTCAGGAGGAGCAGCACCGGCCACACGCTGTGCACGGCCCCCGCGGCCACCATCGACAGGCCCCAGCACGCCGCCGCCAGCACCACCGCCCGCCCGTGCCGGTGGACCCGCGAGGTCCAGCCGCTCGTCAGGCTCACCAGCAGTGCCCCGGCGGGCAGCGCCGCGTACATCAGGCCCAGCGACCACTCGGCGTCCAGCTCGTCCGCCAGGAAGGGCAGCACCGCCAGCGGGAAGGCGAGGAACATGGCGGCCAGGTCGATGGCGTAGGTGCCCAGCAGCTCCTTGCGGCTCCAGGCGTACCGCGCCCCCTCCGCGATGGAGCGCAGCGACGGCTTCGCGGCCTCGTGGGCGGCGGGCGAGGCGGCGAGACCGAGGGCGAGCAGCACCGACACCACGAAGGTGGCGAGGTCCGCGGCGTAGGCCCAGCCGAGGCCCGCGTACGCGACGACGAGGCCGGCGGCTGCGGGACCCGCGACACCGCCGACCGTCCAGCGCAGCGAGTTGAGCGCGGCGGCGGCGGGCAGGTGCTCGTGCCGCACGATGCGCGGGGTGAGCGCGTCCAGGGCCGGCCGCTGCACCGCGACGAGCGCGGAGGAGAGCGCGGCCACCGCGTACAGCGGCCACACCAGGGGCTCCGGCAGCAGCGCGTTGACCAGCAGCGCGCCGCAGAGGAGCCCCTGCCCCGCCTCCGACCACAGGATCAGCCGGCGCTTGTCCAGGGCGTCCGCGAGGGCCCCGCCGTACAGGCCGAAGACGATCAGCGGCAGGAGTTCCACGGCGCCGATCGCGCCGACGGCGACCACCGACCCGGTCAGTTCCTTCATCTGCACGGGCAGCGCCACGAACGTCAGGAAGCTGCCGAAGTTGGTGACGAGCCCGGCCACCCACAGCCGTCTGAAGTCGGCGGAGGTCCGCCAGGGGGCCAGGTCGGGCAGCAGCGACCGCAGCCGCGAGGGGGCCGGACCGGGATCGGGGACCGGCGCCGGGGCGGGAGCGGTGGCGTCGGCCCCGGGGTCGGCGGGGTCGGCTGGACCGGCGGTGTCGGGAGAAGGGTGTGTCACGACGGGCCATCGTCCGTCCCGCCCCCGGCCGGGGCAAACGCTTTTCCGGGGCGGGGCCGTCACCTCACCAGCGGGCGGGCGGCGGTGACGTCAGGCGGTCGGCGAGCCGTGACAGCCGGTCCCGCACCCGACTGCGTCCCCGCGGCGCGGGCAGCGCGTTCTCCCCGGCGGCCGCGCTCACCAGGTGCTGCACGGTGTCCAGGTCGAGGTCCTGGCCGGGCGGCACCGCCAGCGCCTCGTGCGCCATCGCGTGCAGGTCGTGGTCGCCGGAGTCCAGCGCGAGCACGGTCGCTCCGGCCCGGCGGGCGTCGTGGACCCGCTCCAGGAGTGGCGCACCCGGCGCCCCGGGCGCGACGACCAGCAGGGTCTCGCCCCGCCTGGCCGCCTCGATCCGGCCGAGCCCCACCGCCAGATGGGCCGGGTCACCGGGCCGTGCCGCGTGCCGCACGAGCGTCGGCGCCAGTTCCGGCGTCCCCGACCAGGCCGCCTCGTCCACCAGATGCGCGGCCAGGTGCCACGGTTCGGACTCCGCCGTCCCCACCAGCAGCAGCCCGCCCCCGTGCGGCAGCACCGAGGAGCGCAGCGCCCCCGCGAACCGCCGGGTGGCGCCCAGCCACTCGGTTCCGGCGAGCACTTCGCGCAGCAGGGCGACCCGTACGGCATCCATGACCACGCATCCTGCCGCAACGGGCCGCCCGCCGTGCGGGGTTCGCGATGGATTCGCCCGGTCCGGGCGGAGTGTCCGGCCCGGCCGTACGGACAGGGTGCGCGGACCGGGTGCGCGGGGCCGCGCCGACGACGCCCCGACGGTCGCGCGGCCCCCGCGGCGGGGGGCCGCCCGGTCTCGTGGCCGCGCGCCGGCCAACTCCGCCGCCACGGCGCCCACTTCGGAGCAGCCCCGCGCACCCCGCCGCTCCCGCGGCCCGTTCCGCCGCGCCCGCGCCGGAGTCCGCGGCCCTGCCGGCGGCGAGGCGCGGCAGCCGGACTCCCGTACGGCTGGGGCGGCTTCGGAGCACGCGGGGCACCGGCCCGCCGGCAGGTCCCGTGACGGCTCCCACCTGAGCGCCGCGGACGCGGGCCGCGCACGTAAGGTCGGCCCATGACCTCTACTGACAGCGCACAGAAGGCCCCCGCGAAGGACCCCTGGGACCTTCCCGACGTCTCCGGGCTCGTCGTCGGTGTCCTCGGCGGCACCGGTCCGCAGGGCAAGGGCCTCGCCTACCGGCTGGCCCTGGCCGGCCAGAAGGTGATCATCGGCTCGCGGGCCGCCGAGCGGGCCGCGGCCGCGGCCGACGAACTCGGCCACGGCGTCGAGGGCGCGGACAACGCCGAGACCGCGCGCCGCAGCGACATCGTCATCGTCGCCGTGCCGTGGGACGGCCACGGCCGGACGCTGGAGTCACTGCGCGCGGAGCTGGCCGGCAAGCTCGTCGTCGACTGCGTCAACCCGCTGGGCTTCGACAAGAAGGGCGCGTACGCGCTGAAGCCCGAGGAGGGCAGCGCGGCCGAGCAGGCCGCCGCCCTGCTGCCCGAGTCCCGGGTGACGGCCGCCTTCCACCACCTCTCCGCGGTGCTGCTCCAGGACCCGGGGATCGCCGAGATCGACACCGACGTGATGGTCCTCGGCGAGGAGAGGGCGGACGTCGAGATCGTGCAGGCGCTGGCCGGGCGCATCCCCGGGATGCGCGGCATCTTCGCCGGGCGGCTGCGCAACGCCCACCAGGTCGAGTCGCTGGTCGCGAACCTCATCTCGGTCAACCGGCGGTACAAGGCCCACGCGGGCCTGCGCCTGACCGACGTGTAGGGCGGCACACCCGTCGCACGCCTCCCGCCGCCCGCCCCGGACAAGCGGTCCCGGGGCGGGGCGGGGCGGGGCGAACGGAGGGCGGCGAGGGCGGCTCCGGCGGCCGGTCCGTGGCGGCCTCGCGACGGGGCGGACCCGGGACGGGCCCGGACGCCGGGCAGGCGGCTCACCCGTGCGCCGCGCGGCCCGGGCCCACGGCCCGCCCGTCGGGGCCGGGGCCACCGGCGCGACCCGCAGCGGGCGTGGGGGACACTGGAGCGAAGCAGTGTCCCCCCGACAGGAGCCCGACCCATGCCCCGACTCTCCCTCTACGCCCTCGTCGTCTGCGTGCTCGCCGTCGCCGCGGCCGTCGTCTCCTTCGCCCAGGGGAGCTGGCTGGGGATCGTCTGGGTGCTGCTCGCCGGACTGTCGTCCAACATGACCTGGTACTACCTGCGCAGGGACCGCATCCGGCGCGGCACCTCCGTCACCGGCTGAGCCCGGGGCCACCCGTCCGGGCCCGCGCGCACCGGCCGGCCGCGCACGCCACCGGCCGCACGCCACCCGACGGCCGCACGCCCCCGCCGCGAGCGCGCGTCAGGACCGGCCGCGCATCGCGGCCGCGCGCGTCAGCGGCCGACCACGCAGAACTGGTCGGTCTGCGTCCAGAAACGGTAGAGGTTCTGTCCGCAGTACGTGCGCAGCTCGTCGATGCCGAGGCCGCGCAGGAGCGCGTCGACCGCGTCGAAGAACACGCCGTTCACCGCGGGGATCCACAGCACCGCGAACACCAGGAGCAGCCCGAACGGCGCCAGCGGCTCCACCTGCCGGCGGACCTGGTACGACAGCCAGGGCTCGATCACGCCGTAGCCGTCCAGGCCGGGGACCGGCAGGAAGTTCAGCAGCGCGGCCGTCACCTGGAGCAGCGCCAGGAACGCCAGCGCGAACTGGAACTCGGCCGGCACACCGTCCAGCGCGTCCAGCCAGAACGGGGCCGTGCAGACCACGGCGAACAGCACGTTCGTCAGCGGGCCCGCCGCGGAGATCAGGCTGTGCCGCCACCGCCCCCTGATGCGGTTCCGCTCGATGAAGACGGCGCCGCCCGGCAGGCCGATGCCGCCCATGATGACGAAGATCACGGGCAGCACGATGCTCAGCAGCGCGTGCGTGTACTTCAGCGGGTTCAGGGTCAGATAGCCCTTCGCGCCGATCGAGATGTCGCCGCTGTGCAGGGCGGTGCGCGCGTGCGCGTACTCGTGCAGGCACAGGGACACGATCCAGGCGGCCGTCACGAACAGGAAGACGGCCACCCCCGGCTGCTCGGCGAAGCCGGTCCAGGTGGCCCATCCGGTGACCGCCATCACGGCCACGATCCCGATGAAGACGGGGCTGATCCGCCGGTCGCTGTGCCGGGTGGTGGCGGTGGTCATGGGGTCGGGCTCCCTGCGTCGGCGCGGCGGTTCGTCCTGATGGGCGTGCCCGACCGTACCGGGCGTATGCCGAAAACGTCTCGCGATCCGCTGTGAGTTCCGGCAGGGTGGACCGGTCTTCCCGTCCCGTAGGACGTCCCGGGCGCCACGCCGCCGGAACCCCGCGCCCCGCCCCGAAGCCACCGGAGACAATGGACCTCGTGCGCTACCGCATCCTCGGCACCACCCAGGCTCTCCGTCCCGACGGCACGCCCCTCCCCGTCGGCGGGGCACGGTTGCGCGCCCTGCTGACCGTGCTCGCCCTGAGACCGGGCCGGACCGTGCCCGCGGCCGTGCTGGTGGACGAGGTGTGGGGCGCCGACCGGCCGGCCGACGCCACGGGCGCGCTCCAGGCGCTGGTGGGCCGTCTGCGCCGGGCCCTGGGCGCCGACGCGATCGGTTCCGCCGAGGGCGGCTACCGGCTGCGCGCGTCGGCCGACGACATCGACCTGCTCCGCTTCGAGCGGCTCGTGGACGAGGGCACCCGGGCCCTGGCCGACGCCGACCCGCACAAGGCGGCGGCCGTCCTGGACGACGCCCTCGCCCTGTGGCGCGGTCCCGCGCTGGCGGACCTCCCCGACGGCGCCGCCGAGTCGGCCCGCTGGGAGGCCCGCAGGCTCGACGCCCGCCGGGCCCGCCTCACCGCGTCGCTCGCCCTCGGCCGGGCGGACCGCGCCCTTCCCGAGCTGACCGCCCTGTGCGACACCCACCCGCTCGACGAGTCCCTCCAACTGCTGCGCCTGCGCGCCCTGCGCGACACGGGCCGCACGGCCGAGGCACTCGCCGGCTACGAGTCCGTACGCAAGCTCATGGCGGACCGGCTCGGCACCGACCCCGGGCCGCATCTGCGGGAACTGCACGGCGAGTTGCTGCGGGGCGCCACCGGCCCCGCGCCGGCCGGTACGACCCCGGTCCCGGCGGCGGGGGCCGTCGGGGGGCCGGACACGGACCGGACCACCCGGCCCGATCCGCGGGAGCGCGGCGCGGCCCGCGGCAACCTGCGTGCCCGGCTCACCTCGTTCGTCGGGCGCACCACCGATCTGGAGACCATCCGCGGCGACCTCGCGGGCGCCCGGCTCGTCACGTTGCTGGGACCCGGCGGCGCCGGCAAGACACGGCTCTCCCAGGAGGCGGGGGAGGGCGTCCCGGTGCCCGACGGCGTGTGGCTGGCCGAACTGGCACCCGTCGACGACCCGGAGGCGGTGCCCGAGGCCGTGCTCACCGCGGTCGGGGCCCGCGAGACCGTGCTGCGCGGCGCCGGGGCCGAGGAGATGCGGGTGGTCACCGACCGGAACGACGACCCGCTGGTCCGGCTCACCGAGCACTGCGCCAAGCGCCGCATGCTGCTCATCCTCGACAACTGCGAGCACGTCGTGGACGCCGCGGCCCGGCTCGTCGAGCAGCTCCTGGAACGCTGCCCGGGACTGACCGTCCTCGCCACGAGCCGCGAACCCCTCGGTGTGCCGGGCGAGTTGCTGCGGCCGGTGGAACCCCTGCCGCAGCCGTACGCGCTGCGGCTGCTCGCCGACCGGGGAGCGTCCGCCCGCCCCGGTTTCCGGGTGGACGACGACCCGGAGGCGGCAGCCGAGATCTGCCGGCGGCTGGACGGACTGCCCCTCGCCATCGAACTCGCCGCAGCCCGGCTGCGGATGCTCACCCTGCGGCAGATCGCCGACCGGCTCGACGACCGGTTCAGGCTGCTCACCTCGGGCAGCCGGACCGTCCTGCCGCGCCAGCAGACCCTGCGCGCGGTCGTCGACTGGTCCTGGGACCTCCTCGACGCGGACGAGCGGGACGTCCTGCGGCGGCTGTCCGTCTTCGCCGGCGGCTGCGACCTGGCCGCGGCCGAGGCGGTCTGCGGGCCGGCCGCGCTGGAGGCACTCGGCTCGCTGGTCGACAAGTCCCTGGTCGTGGCGGCCCCTTCGCCCGCCGCCGCGGACGAGGGCGCCATGCGCTACCGACTCCTGGAGACCGTCGCCGAGTACGCCGGGGAGCGGCTCGACGAGGCCGGGGACCGCACCGCCGCGGAGCGCGCCCACCTCACGTACTACCGCGAACTCGCCCGCACCACCGACCCGCTGCTGCGCGGCCCCGGGCAGCGCGAGGCCGTCGAGCGGCTCCAGCTGGAGAGCGAGAACACCCGGGCCGCGCTGCAGCACGCGGTGGCCGCCGGGGACGAGCAGGAGGCGCTCTGCCTGGTCCTGTCCCTCGCCTGGTACTGGCAGATCCGCGACCTGCGGCTGATCACCCGCAGCTGGACCCGCGAGGTCGCCGCCCTCGGCCCCGACCCGTTCGCGCCGCCCGGCGAACGCGCGACCCCCCTGTACGAGTCCTGCACCGCGGCCCCGCCGCCGATGCGCCCCGAGGTCCTCGCCGAGGCGCGGCGGGGCCTGCACCTCCTCCATCTCGCCTGCATGGACCTGGACCTGGAGTTCTGGCAGACCCCGGAGGCCGAGGCCCGGCTGCGGGTCGTCACGCGGACCTACGAACCGGGCTTCCCGCAGGTCTGCCGCAACCCCGGCTACCTCTGGTTCTTCGCCGTACTGCTCACCGGCGACCTGGACCGGCTGCGCCACGTGGTCGACGCCGGCGTCGAGAGCTGCCGCGACCTCGGCTACACCTGGGAACTCGCCGTCGCCCTCCAGATGCGCGCCAACATCCTGGCCAACCGCTCCGACTGGGCGGGCGACGCGACCCGCGACGCCGAGGAGTCACTGGAGATCTTCGTCCGGATCGGGGACGCCTGGGGGGCCGCCGAGGCGCTGTCCGCCCGCGGCGAGGCCCATGAGCGGCAGGGTGCGTACGCGCTCGCGGCCGACGACTACCAGGCGGCCATCACGCATGTAGAACGCCTCGGCGCGCGCTCCCAGTTGGCCGTGCTCGGCTCGCGCCTCGGCAACGCCCTCATCGACGCGGGCGAGACCGTACGGGGCGAGCGGATGCTGCGCGACGTCCTGGAGGAGGGCCACGGCGTGCTCAACGAGGCGATGCCCGCCGCCCGGCTCTTCCTCGCGATCTGGCTCGGCCGCAGCGGCCGGTTCGCCGAGGCCCGCGAGCAGACGGTGCTGCTGCGGGACGACTTCGGCGCCGTGCACTTCGTGGTCTTCGAGGGCTTCGTCCTCGGTGTGGAGGGCTGGATCGACACCCTGGAGGGCCTGCACGACGAGGCACTGGTCAAGGTGCGCGCCGCCCTGACCCACGCCCAGGACCCGGTGGCCCGGATGGTCGGCCCGCACATGGCCTCCACGCATCTGCTCACCGCGGCAATGGCGCTGTGCGGCGCCGAGGGCGGCCGCGCGCGGGACGCCGCCCGCTGCGTCGGCGCCGCCGACCACCTGCTGCCCCCGGGCCACCACCGCGGGCCCACCGAGAGCGAGATGCGGGCGGCGGCCGAGACGGCGGTACGGGCCGCCCTGGGCGACGACGCCTACGAGGCGGCGTACGCGGAGGGCGGCGGCCTCTCCGTGGAGGAGGCCGCCGCCCTGGTCTGACGACGCGGACCGCCGCGACGGCGCCCGCCCGGGGGCGGACGCCCGGTGGACGTCAGTTCTTGGTGCGGTACTTGTGGATCGCGACCGGGGCCATCACCGCGGTGATGACGACCGACCAGAGCAGCGTGACCATGACGTCGTGGGCGACCGGCTGCCCGCCGTTCATCAGCCCGCGGGCCGCGTCCGCGAGGGACGACAGCGGGTTGTAGTCGGTGAACGCCTGGAGCCAGCCCGGCATGGTGGACGGCGGCGAGAAGATCGACGAGCCGAACTGCAGGGGCATCAGCACGAGGAACCCCATTCCCTGGATGGCCTGGGCGTTCTTCATCACCACGCCCATGGTCAGGAAGATCCACATGACGGAGGAGCCGAAGACCATGGACAGCCCGATGGCGGCGAACAGGCCCGGCACGTTCGACACGGACAGGCCGAGCATGAAGCCGACGGCGAGCAGGATCGCGGTGGCGACCAGCAGGCGGCCGATCTCGACCGAGATCTTGGCGATCAGGACCGAGGCGCGGGAGATCGGCAGGGACCGGAAGCGGTCCATCACGCCGGTCTGGAAGTCCTGGTTGAAGCCGGTGCCCACGCCCATGGCGATGTTCATGCCCATCATCGCCATGAGGCCGGGGACGACGTAGTTGACGTACACGTCCTGGTTGCCCTTGCCGGCGATGGCACCGCCGAACACGAAGACGAAGAGCAGCGTGAACACGATCGGCATCAGGATCACGTCGAACATCGACTCGGGGTCCTGGCGGATCCACAGCACATTGCGCCGTATCAGGGCTCTGACGTGCCGGATGTGGGCGCTCAGGCCGACCCGGGGGTCGTCGGTCGCCCTGGTCTGCGCGGGGACGTCGATGACGGTGGCGCTCATACGGCGGCCTCCTCGTAGGCGCGGTCGGCCTGGGTGGTCTGCTGGTCGTCGGGCGCGGTGGCGCGGTGGCCGGTGAGGGACAGGAACACCTCGTCCAGGCTGGGCAGTTCGGTGCTCAGGTCGGCCAGCGTGATGCCGCGCGCCGACAGGGCGCCGACGACCGCGGTGAGCTGCTCGTCGCTGAGGATCGGGACGAGGACGGTGCCGGTCGCGGTGTCGACGACCGCGCTGCCCGGACCCGTGAGGCCGAAGTCGTCGAGTGCCGTGGCGGTGGGGCGCAGCTCCAGCGGGTCGGCGGGGCGGATACGCAGCGCGCGGCCGCCCACCTTCGCCTTCAGCTCGTCGATGCCGCCGTTGGCGATGACCTTGCCGCGGTCGATGACCGTGAGCTCGCTCGCGAGCTGTTCGGCCTCCTCCATGTACTGGGTGGTGAGGAGCACGGTGACGCCGTCGCCGACCATGCGGCGGACCTCGGACCACACCTCGTTGCGGGTGCGCGGGTCCAGGCCGGTCGTGGGCTCGTCGAGGTAGAGGACCGACGGGCTGCCGATCATGGAAGCGGCGAGGTCCAGCCGGCGGCGCATACCGCCGGAGTACGTGCTCGCCGGGCGCTTGGCCGCGTCGGTGAGCGAGAAGCGCTCCAGGAGCCCGTCGGCGCGGGCGCGGGCGTCCTTGCGCGAGAGGTCGAGGAGCCGGCCGATCATGTAGAGGTTCTCGCGGCCGGAGAGCTTCTCGTCCACGGAGGCGTACTGGCCGGTGAGCCCGATGACCCGGCGCAGGCTGCGGGGCTGGCGCACCACGTCGTAGCCGGCGACCGTCGCGCGGCCCGAGTCGGGGGTCAGGAGGGTGGAGAGGATGCGTACGAGGGTGGTCTTGCCGGCACCGTTGGGACCGAGCACGCCCCGGACCGTGCCCTCGCGCACGTCCAGGTCCACGCCGTCCAGTGCCTTGGTCTCGCCGTAGTGCTTGACCAGCCCCCGCACGGTGACGGCGTTGCGCACGCCGTCGGTGGGGTTGTCGTCGATTCGCGTCATGGGGACCAAGGTGCCAGCCGCCACCGACAAACCGCCTACAGCCTGCCGACAGCAACCGATATGTCGCCGACAGTCGGTTGGAAGGTCGGCGAACGGCCAGACCCCGGGCGGAGCCCGGATGCCCCGGCCGGGGGAATCCCCGGCCGACGGAATCCCCGGGCGGCGCGGGAAAAACGGCAGCCCGCCGACGGGGGAAGTTCGGCGGGCTGCCTCTGGTACCGCAGTGGACTAGTGGACGGAGTGCTCCTCCTGCGGGAACGTTCCGCCGACGACGTCTTCGGCGAACGCCTTCGCCGCGCCGCCCATGACCTCGCGCAGGTTCGCGTACTGCTTCACGAAGCGCGGCATCTTCCCGCCGGTGAGGCCGAGCATGTCGGTCCACACGAGGACCTGCGCGTCGGTCTCCGCCCCGGCGCCGATACCGACGGTCGGGATGTGCAGGACCCGTGTGACCTCGGCGGCCAGCTCGGCCGGCACCAGCTCCAGCACGACGGCGAAGGCTCCCGCGTCCTGGACGGCCTTGGCGTCGCGCAGCAGCTGCTGCGCGGCCTCCTCGCCGCGCCCCTGGACGCGGTAGCCCATGGAGTTGACCGACTGGGGCGTCAGGCCGATGTGGGCCATGACGGGGATGCCGGACTCGACCAGGAGCTCGATCTGGCGGTGCGAGCGCTCGCCGCCCTCCAGCTTCACGGCCCCGACGCCGGCCTCCTTCACCAGGCGGGTGGCCGAGCGCAGCGCCTGCACCGGCCCCTCCTGGTAGGACCCGAAGGGCAGGTCCCCGACGATCAGGGCGCGCGAGGTGCCCCGTACGACGGCGGCCGAGAGCATCGTCATCTCGTCGAGCGTGACGGGCACGGTCGTCTCGTAGCCCAGGTGGCAGTTGCCCGCCGAGTCGCCGACCAGCATGACCGGGATGCCGGCCTCGTCGAACACGGAGGCGGTCATGGCGTCGTACGCGGTGAGCATCGGCCATTTCTCGCCGCGCTCCTTGGCGAGAGTGATGTCGCGGACGGTGATGCGGCGTGTGCCCTTGCCCCCGTACAGCGCATTGCTGCTGCTGTCGTTCGGCTTCCGGGCAGCCGAAAGCTGCGTCATTGCAACGGCTCCTTCTGTCATCTCGAGGCGCCCTCACGGCGTCCCCGGATCACCTCCATGGTGGCACCTCGCGCCGTGGAACGGCTAGAGGGGCCACGCCGCGCCTCCCCCGGGCGGCCCCGGAGCGGTGCGCGGCACCCCAAACCGGCGTAAGTTCTCGGTAAAGGCTTTTCAATACGAGACGGTCTCGTATCGAATTACTCTTAGGCTCATCCCATGACCGCTCCAGTCGATCCTGCCGATCCCGCCGAGTCAGCAGTCCCCGCCCGCCGCGTACCGGAAGCCGTGCACCGGCGCCGCTGGGCGATCCTCGGCGTCCTGATGCTCAGCCTGCTGATCGTCGTTCTCGACAACTCGATCCTGAACGTCGCGATCAAGACCATCGCCACCCCCGCCCCGACCGGCCTGGGGGCGACCCAGAGCGAACTCGAATGGGCCATCAACTCCTACACCCTCGTCTTCGCGGGCCTCCTCTTCTCCGCCGGCATCCTCGGCGACCGGCTCGGCCGCAAGAAGGTCCTGCTCGGCGGACTCCTCGTGTTCGGCCTCGGCTCGGCCCTCGCGGCCTTCTCGGGCTCACCGGTCCAGCTCATCGCCTTCCGCGCGGTGATGGGACTCGGCGCCGCCTTCGTGATGCCGGCCACCCTCGCGGTCCTCATGAACGTCTTCGAGCGCGACGAGCAGCCGAAGGCCATCGGCATCTGGGCGGGCGGCGTGGGCCTCGCCATCGCCATCGGCCCCATCACCGGAGGCGTCCTGCTCGAACACTTCTGGTGGGGCTCGGTCTTCCTGATCAACGTCCCGATCGTGCTCCTCGCGCTCGCCCTGATGGTCTGGCTCGTCCCCGACTCCCGCGACCCGAACCCGGGCCGGATCGACCCCGTGGGCGTCGTGCTGTCCGTGGTCGGGCTCGTGCTGCTCGTGTACGGCATCATCAAGGGCGGCCAGCTCGCCGACTTCACCGACCCCGTGGTGCTCGTGAGCGTCGGCGCCGGGCTCGCTGTCCTCGCCGCCTTCGTCGTCCACGAGAAGCGCAGCGACCATCCGTCCATGGACGTGGCGTACTTCCGGAACAAGGTCTTCTCGGCGGCCATCGGCGCCATCGCGCTCGTCTTCTTCGCGCTGATGGGCGTCACGTTCTTCGCCGTCTTCTACACCCAGAGCGTGCGCGGCTACTCGGCCCTGCAGACGGGTCTGCTGATGCTGCCGCTGGCCCTCGCCCAGCTGGTGTTCGCGCCGCGGGCCCGACTGGTCGTGGACCGCTTCGGCAACAAGGCCACCACCACCGCCGGCATGCTCACCCTCGCCGCGACGCTGGCCGCGTTCGCCACGCTTGAGGCGGACACGCCGATCTGGGTCCTGGAGGTCATCTTCTTCCTGATGGGCGCGGGGATGGCGCACATCATGACGCCCACCAGTGTCGTGATCATGCAGGCGCTGCCCCGTGAGAAGGCGGGTTCCGCCTCCGCGCTGAGCAACACGTTCCGCCAGGTCGGCGGCGCCCTGGGCATCGCCGTGCTCGGTTCCGTCCTGTCCGCCGCGTACCGCTCGGGCATCGAGGACCACCTGCCGCCCGCCGCGCGGCACACCGCGGGCGAGTCCATCGAGGCGACGCTCGGCTTCGCGGCGAAGCTCGGCCCGAAGGGGGACGCCCTCATCGGTCCGGCCAACGACGCCTTCCTGCACGCGATGCACGTCACGGCCGTGTGCGGCGCCGCGGTCGCCGTCGTCGGAGCGCTCGTCGTGTACCTGTTCCTGCCGGGGCGCGGTCCGGCCGCGGCGGACAAGCAGTCCGAACTCGTGAGTGCGGCGGACGCCTGATCCGCCCGCCCGGTACCGGCCCGCCCCGGGGCCGCGGAGCACGCGGTGCTCCGCCGCCCCGGGTTCGCGGTACACCGGGCGCGGGCGCTCCCCGGGAGCCGGGGACAATCGGCGGGACAGCAGGCCTCGGCACCGCGTGGGCGGTGCCGGGGGAGCGGCGACCGAAGAGCGGAGCGACGAGGTGGACGGCGCGGAGCGGGAAGCGGCCGGACGGGGCGGACCCGGCAGGGGGCGGCCACGCAGCGAGGCGGTGGAGCGCTCGATCGTCGAGGGCGTCATGAAGCTGCTGGAGGACGGCGTTCCGCTGGCGGACATCTCCATCGAGCGGGTCGCCCGCATCGCCGGCGTGGGCAAGGCGACCATCTACCGGCGCTGGAGCGGCCGGGAGGAGCTGTTCTGCGACGTCCTGCGCACCTCCGAGCCGCCCGACCCGGAACTGCCCGGCACCTCCATGCGCGCCGACCTGGTCGTGCTGCTCGAATCGATCCGCGAGCGCGGCCTGGCCAACCGCTCGTCGGCGATCATCCACAACGTGTACGCGCAGATGAAGAGCAGCCCCAAGCTGTGGGCGGCGTACCACGCGGCCGTCATCGAGCCGCGCCGCCGGATGTCCTTCGAGGTGCTGCGGCGGGGGCAGGAGAACGGCGAGATCCGTCCGGACGTCGACATCGACCTCGTCAACGACCTGTTCACGGGCCCGATGCTCGTCCGGGCCGTCCTGCGCCAGGACGCCGGCCTGGAGGAGGGCCTGGCCGAACGGATCGTCGACACGGTCCTGCAGGGGCTGGCCCCGCAGTCCCCGAGCGGACCGGACCCGGCCCCCACCGCCGGCTGACCGGCCGGGAGCCAGCCCGCCGCACGACCGCCTCCCGGTACCTCCGGGCCCCCGGGCCCCCGGGCCCCGCGGTCCCCGAGCGGACCGGACCCGGCTCCCACCGCCGGCTGACCGGCCGGGAGCCCGCCGGCCCCACGACCGCTTCCCGGTACATCCGGCACCCCGGACCTCTGGCCCCCCGGACCCCGCGGTCCCCGAGCGGACCGGACCCGGCCCCCACCGCCAGCTGACCGGCCGGGAGCCCGCCGGCCCCACGACCGCCTCCCGGCACCTCCGGCCCCCGGCACCTCCGGCTCCCCGGTACCTCCGGCTCCCCGGTACCTCCGGCTCCCCGGTACCTCCGGCTCCCCGGTACCTCCGGCTCCCCGGTACCTCCGGCCCCCGGTACCTCCGGCCCCCGGTACCTCCGGCCCCCGGCACCTCCGGCCCTCCGGCACCTCCGGCCCTCCGGCACCTCCGGGCCTCCGGCCCACGGCCGCACTTGGCCGTCGAGCCCGAGGCGCCGGGTCGCAACCGCGCAGCGGCTCGGAGGCCGCCGGCCGCCTCCTCCACCGGCGAGCGGCCGCACTTGGCCGTCGAGCCCGACGCGCCGGGGTCACCCACCGTCCCGCGCCACGTCCACCGGCCGGTGGACGCAGACCGCGTCCCGCCGGCGCGACACGCACAACCATCCGACCCAGCGGCTCCTGGCCGCCAACGGGCGCCGAAGGGGCGGCATGGCGCCCGCGCCCGTCCGGGGTGCGGGCCGACCGCGATCCCCGGCCCCGACGGCGGACGACGCCCCGAACCGCGCCGCCCGAGCCCACCGGACGCGCCCGCGCCGGCGGCCCGCCGCGCCGCCGGCCGGGCTGTGGTGCGCCTCACCCGCCCCCGGGGCCCCACCGCCCCGACACCCCCCCGTACAGCCCGTTCGGAAATGTGCGCGTTCCGTCACAGACCACCCGCATCGGGCGCGGGCCGGAACTCCCGACCGCAACTTCTTCGTCCTCGTGCCCGGACGGCCGCCGCGGGACGGCGGGAACGAACGCGATCATCCCCTAGGGTCTTAGACGCGGGAATGATGTGCACGGCAGTTGGTGAGGCGACGGTATGGCGCAGGCGTACATGACCGAGACGGGCAGCGGCGGCCAGGGGCCCGGCCGCAGAGGACCCCGGCTCCGGCGCCTGCTCTCGACCCTGCGCAACGACCCCGGCGTCTGGCGCCGCGGCATCGTCGTGGCGGCGCTCGCGGTCTGCCTGGCACTGGTGATGCTGCTGCACGCGCAGGTGCCCAACCGCATCGGCAACCTCGGCAGCCTGACGGAGACGTTCCTGCCGTGGCTGGGCGTGTTCGTCCCGCTGCTGCTCGTCCTCGCGCTGGTGCGCAGGTCCGCGACCGCCCTGATCGCCGTGGTGCTGCCGTTCGCGGTCTGGCTGAACCTCTTCGGCGGGCTGCTCGGCGACAAGACCGGCGGCGGCGGGAACCTCACCGTCGCCACCCACAACGTGAACGCCGACAACCCGGACCCCTCCGGCACCGCGCGCGAGGTGGCCGCCTCGGGCGCCGACGTCGTGGCCCTGGAGGAGCTGACGACCTCGGCGGTCCCCGTGTACGAGAAGGCCCTCGCGGCGACGTACAAGTACCACTCCGTGCAGGGCACGGTCGGCCTGTGGAGCAAGTACCCGCTCAGCGCCACCGCCCCCGTCGACATCAAGCTCGGCTGGACGCGCGCGATGCGGGCGACGGTCACGGCGCCGGACGGGCGGCTCGCGGTGTACGTGGCCCACCTCCCCTCCGTGCGCGTGAAGATGGAGGCCGGGTTCACCGCCCGCCAGCGCGACAAGAGCGCCGACGCGCTCGGCGAGGCCATCGCCGACGAGCGGTTGTCGCAGGTCGTGCTGCTCGGCGACCTGAACGGCACGATGAACGACCGCGCGCTCAACGCCGTCACCTCGCAGATGCGCTCCACGCAGGGCGCGGCCGGCAGCGGCTACGGATTCAGCTGGCCCGCGTCGTTCCCCATGGCGCGGATCGACCAGATCATGGTGAAGGGGGTCGAGCCGGTCACCTCCTGGACCCTGCCCGAGACCGGCAGCGACCACCTTCCGATCGCCGCCACCGTGAAGCTCGCGGCAACCACCTCGTAACTCCCGGGAATACTGGGCCTGAGAGGCTTTGTTCCGTAACTGAACTTAAGCTGTACGGGACTCCGCCACTTCTTTGAAAGGCCCCTCATGCCCCTGGCCCTGCTCGCCCTCGCCGTGGGCGCCTTCGGCATCGGCACCACGGAGTTCGTGATGATGGGCCTGCTGCCCGACGTCGCGGACGACCTGCACATATCCATCCCCAGCGCGGGCCACCTGGTCTCGGCGTACGCGCTGGGGGTGGTCATCGGAGCCCCGCTGCTGGCCGCCGTGACCGCCCGCATGGCCCGCCGCAAGGTCCTGGTCGGCCTGATGGCCCTCTTCGTCGTGGGCAACGCGCTCTCCGCGTTCGCCCCCGACCAGCACCTGCTCCTCGCCGCCCGCTTCCTCAGCGGCCTGCCGCACGGCGCCTTCTTCGGCGTCGGCGCCGTCGTCGCCACCGGCATGGTGGCACCCGAGCGCAAGGCCCGCGCGGTATCGCTGATGTTCCTCGGCCTGACCATCGCGAACATCGCGGGCGTGCCCGCGGCCACGCTCATGGGCCAGCACTTCGGCTGGCGGTCGACGTTCCTCGCCGTCAGCGTGATCGGCCTCGCCGCCATCGCGTCCCTGGTGGCGCTGCTGCCCCGCGACGACGCGCAGGCACCCGTCGTCGGACTGCGCGGCGAACTCGCGGCCCTGAAGTCGCTCCCCGTCTGGCTGGCGCTCGGCACGACGGTCGCGGGCTTCGGCGCCCTCTTCTCGGCGTACAGCTACATCACGCCGATGCTGACCGACTCCGCCGGATACGCCGACTCCAGCGTCACGCTGCTGCTGGCGCTCTTCGGTGTGGGGGCCACCCTGGGCAACCTGCTCGGCGGCCGGCTGGCCGACCGCTCGATGCGGGGCACGCTGTTCGGCGGACTCGCCTCGCTCGCCGCGGTCCTCCTGCTGTTCCCGCTCCTGATGAGCACCGCGTGGAGCGCGCCCCTCGCCGTGCTGCTGCTCGGCACGGCCTCGTTCGTGACCAGCTCGCCGCTGCTGCTGATGGTCATGGAGAAGGCCTCCTCGGCCCCCTCGCTCGCCTCCTCGGCCAACCAGGCCGCCTTCAACCTGGCCAACGCGGGCGGTGCCTGGATCGGCGGCCTCACCCTCGCGGCGGGCTTCGGCGTGACCTCGCCGGCGCTCGCGGGCGCCGCGCTCGCCGTGCTGGGCATCGGGGTCGCCGCCGTCGCGTACGGCGTGGACCGGCGGGGCGGCTCCGTCGGAGGCGGGCGCCTCGTGGCCGCCCATGTGCCGCGGCCGGCGGAGACCGCCGCGCGGCACTGACCCGCCACCGGCCCTTTCCGCCCGTGCGCAGGCACGGGCGGAAGGGCCGCGCAGTGGCGGACGGCGAAGGGGGCGCCCGGTCGGTACCGGGCGCCCCCTTTCCGCGCGGGCCCGTGGGACGGCCCGTACGGCGTCAGACGTTCTCGCGCCAGAGGTTCGTGATCGGCAGGCGCCGGTCCTTGCCGAAGCCCTTGGCCGAGATCTTGGTGCCCGGCGGGTACTGCCGCCGCTTGTACTCCGCCGTGTCGACCATCCGCAGGGTCTTCGTGACCAGCTCGTGGTCGAAGCCCGCCGCCACGATCGCGTCGGCGCCGGTGTCGCGGTCGACGTACAGCTCCAGGATCGCGTCCAGGACCGGGTAGTCGGGCAGCGAGTCGGTGTCGACCTGGTCGGGCCGCAGTTCGGCGCTCGGCGGCTTGCTGATCGAGTTCTCGGGGATCGGCGGGGTCTGGCCGCGCTCGGCCGCCGCCCGGTTGCGCCACTCGGCCAGCCGGAAGACCGACGTCTTGTAGACGTCCTTGATGGGCCCGTACGCGCCCACGGAGTCGCCGTACAGCGTCGAGTACCCGACGGCCAGCTCGGACTTGTTGCCCGGCGCCAGCACGATGTGCCCCTCCTGGTTGGACAGGGCCATCAGCGTCGTGCCGCGCAACCGCGACTGGAGGTTCTCCTCGGCCAGGCCGGTCAGGCCCAGCGACTCCATGTACGCGTCGAACATCGGCTCGATGGGTACGGTCCGGAAGTTGAGCCCGGTCCGCCGGGCCAGCTCGGCCGCGTCGCCCCGGGAGTGGTCCGAGGAGTACTTCGACGGCATCGACACGCCGTACACGTTCTCCGGTCCCAGCGCGTCGCAGGCGAGCGCCGCGACGAGCGCGGAGTCGATACCGCCCGAGAGCCCGATCAGCACCGAGCGGAAACCGTTCTTCGCCGCGTACGCGCGCAGTCCCACCACCAGTGCGGAGTACACCTCCTCGTCGTCGTCGAGGCGTTCGGCGTACCCGCCGGCGAGCTCCGGCTCGTACGCGGGCAGCGGCTCCTCGGACAGGACGACGTGGTCGACGCGCAGGCCGTCGTCCACGACGCGCCCGTGGGCGGACTCGCCGGCGGCCGGCAGCTCCAGGTCGAGGACGACGCAGCCCTCGGCGAACTGGGGTGCCCGCGCGACGACTTCGCCGTCCCGGTCCACGACGATCGAGTCGCCGTCGAAGACCAGTTCGTCCTGGCCGCCGATCATCGCGAGGTACGCGGTCGTGCAGCCCGCCTCCTGCGCGCGCTTGCGCACCAGGTCCAGCCGGGTGTCGTCCTTGTCCCGCTCGTACGGCGAGGCGTTGATCGAGACCAGCAGGCCGGCCCCGGCGGAACGGGCCGCGGGGACGCGGCCGCCGTCCTGCCAGAGGTCCTCGCAGATGGCGAGCGCGACGTCGACCCCGTGCACCCGGACCACGGGGAGGGTGTCGCCGGGCACGAAGTAGCGGAACTCGTCGAAGACGCCGTAGTTCGGCAGGTGGTGCTTGGAGAACGTGAGCACCGGCTCGCCGCCGTACAGCACCGCGGCGGCGTTGCGCGGGGCACCGGCCGGCTGGCCGTACTTCGGCTGGGCCGTCCCGGCCCGGTCGAGGTAGCCGACGACCACCGGGATCCCTCCGAAGCCCTCCTCGGCGAGCCGCGCGGCGAGTCCCCGCAGGGCCGCGCGCGAGGCCTCCACGAAGGACGACCGCAGGGCCAGGTCCTCGACGGGGTACCCGGTCAGCACCATCTCGGGGAACGCCACCAGGTGCGCTCCCTGCTCGGCGGAGTGCCGGGTCCAGCGGAGGATCGCCTCGGCGTTCCCGGCGAGATCGCCGACGGTCGAGTCGATCTGATTCAGGGCGAGGCGTAGTTGAGGCACCCGGCCAGTGTAATCGTCAGAGCGACGCGATGGGGTGGCGGGCGGGTGTGGGGCGCCCCACGCCGACCCGCGGCGGCTCCGCGTCGGCGGCAGGTCCCGTCCGCCGTGTCCCCCGCCCTCGATCGCCTCCGTCCGGTGCCGTGCACCCGGCCCTCCGGCCTCCAGCGAGTCACCCGCATTTCCGAGCGGTCGGGAGCTGTCGGGAGCGGTCGGGAGCTGTCGGTGCCCGCCGCGGTCCGGCACCGGGGTGCGGGGCGGGGTGTGCGGGGTCTGGGGTGCGGCCGACCGCCGCCGCGTGGCCCGGCGGATGCCCGGACGCGGCGTGCGGACCGGGGGCCGGGCGCCGATCATGGACTTCTATGACGACGCCACCCACGGCCGCCGCCGTCCTGATCGCCCCCGGAGGGCTCGCCCACTGCGCGTGGGTGCTCGAAGCCGTCCTGCCGACGGGGCTCACGCCGACCCGCGCGTGCGTCAGTGAACTGGCCGCCGGCGACCAGCCGTACGGCGCGCTCCTCCGCGGCACGGACCTGGCCGCCGGGGTGCTCGTGCGCGCCGGCGGGCTGTCGGCGCCCCGTTCCGCGAGCGGCCGGGGACGGCGGATGCGCGCCGGTCCCGCCGGGCTCGTCCTGTTCGGCGCGGCGAGCGCCCTGGACGCGTGCCCGCCCCTGGACTGCGCGCCGACCGCCGACGCCGTGTGCGCCGCGCGCGAGCACGCCGGACTCGTCCCCGCCGCGCACGGCCTCACCCGCGCGCTCGCCCTGTGCGGTGCCCTCGTCGCGACGGCGGCCCTCACCCGCGCCGCCCGCGGGACCGCGCCCGGCGCGCCCGCCACGCGCGCGTGCACCGTGCTCGTGGCGCTCGCACTCGCCGCCACCGTATGGACGCCGGCAGCCGTCGGCGCACTGGAGACGGGCCACGACGGCTGGGGCCACGGCGTCGCCCAGCGGCTCCAGGTCGGTGCCGTCGCGGTCCGGCTGACCGCGCACGCCCCGGCCCACGTACGCCCTCCCGCGCGGACCCGCCCGGGCGGGCGCACTCCCCTCGCCGGCCCGCGGGGTACCGGCGGGGCGCGCCACGCATCGCAGGGCGCCCTCCGATGACGTTCACCGGGATCGACGGAGTCCCCCACCACCTCCGTGTCGACGGCTCGGGTCCCGTCTGCCTGCTCACCGCGGGGCTCGGCATGTGCTGGTTCGACTGGGACCGGGTGGTCCCGCTGCTCGCCCGGCGCCGCACGGTCGTCCGCTTCGACCGGCCGGGGCTCGGCCTGAGCGGGCCCGCGCGCGCGTGGCCCACGCTCATGGGTGAGGCACGGCGCATCGCGCGCGTGCTCGACTCCGCCGGGGCGGTGGGCCCGGTCACGGTGGTGGGGCACTCCCTGGCCGGGTTCCACTGCGAGGCCTTCGCGCGGCTGTTCCCGGAGCGGACCGCCGGGCTCGTGCTGGTCGACTCCAGCGTCGAGGAGGCGCCCCGCGCCTGCGCCGCGCCCGTGCTGCGGGACGCGGCCACGCGCGCGTGCGGCACGCTCCTGTCCGCCGCGGGCGTCCCGCGCGCCCTGGGGCCCCTTGTGCGGCGTACGGCGGTGCGGGCCGGACGGTACGGCGGGCGCGGAGACCCGGCCCCGTCCGGGCAGGTGCGCCGGGCGTACTCCACCAGCCGGTCCCTGCGGGCCGTTCTCGCGGAGAACGCCCGCTACGGTGACGAGGCCGCCGAACTGGCCGCCCTGCGGGACCGCTTCCCGCTCGACGCCCCGGTCACCGTGCTGGCCGCGGACACCGGCGGCGGACGGCGTTGGCTGAGCCGGCAGCGGGCCCTGGCCGAACGGCTGGGCGGTGCCCTGCGGGTGTCGGCCCCGTCCGGCCACTTCGTCATGCTCGACCGTCCGCGCGACGTGGCGGACGCGGTGCTGGACACGCCCCGGTGGCCGTCCCCGGCCGGCGGCGGCTCACCCCCGCCGGGGGACTGACGGCCCGCCGGGGCCGGCGACCAGCGGAGTCGGCCGGGGCCCGGCGGTCAGATCAGCGGCTTCGCGCCGCGCTTCCTCAGCAGGTCGGAGATCAGCTTCATCTCCGACTCCTGGGCCTGGACCATGCCCCGCGCCAGCCGTCGTTCCACTCCGACCCTGCACCGCTCCACGCAGCCCTCGGCCATGTGCACGCCGCCCTTGTGGTGGGAGTACATCAGCTGGAGGTAGCGGACCTCGGCGGCCCTGCCCTTCAGCCCGCGCAGCGCGTCCATCTCGGTGTTCGTCGCCATGCCCGGCATCAGCGCGCCGTCGTCGCCGCTCCCCATGCCGCCCATCCCCATCCACTCCATGGGGGGCGCGGACGACACCTTGGGCAGCTCCCACAGGTCGAGCCAGCCGATCAGCATGCCGCGCTGGTTGGCCTGCGTCTGCGCGATGTCGTACGCGAGGCGGCGCACCTCCTCGTCCTTCGTGAGGTCGCGCACGATGTACGACATCTCGACGGCCTGCTGGTGGTGCACCGCCATGTCCCGCGCGAAGCCCGCGTCCGCCGAGTCCGCCGCCGGGGGCCTCGTACCGGAGTCCCCGCCGTCGGCGACCGCGTACGTGATCGTCCCGGCCGTCACCAGCACGGCGGCTGCGGCCCCGGCGATCCACCCCGCGTTCTTCGACTTCCTCACCGCGTGAACCTCACTGCGCGAGACCGTTGGTGCAGGCGGCACCCGGCTCGGGCGTCTGCTTGCCCTGGACGTACGTCTCGAAGAAGGTACCGACGTCCGGGTCGCTCGCGCTCTTCACCGTGCGCTGGTGGCCCCAGGCCGACAGCATGATGGGGTCCTTCTGGTCCTCGACCGGGCTCATCAGGGTGTACGGCGTCTTCTTGACCTTCTCCGACAGCGCCTTCACGTCCGCCTCGGACGCCTTGCTGCTGTACGTCACCCAGACCGCGCCGTGCTCCAGCGAGTGCACCGCGTTCACGTTCTTGACGGCCTTGTCGTAGACGTCGCCGTTGCAGTTCATCCAGACCGCGTTGTGGTCACCGCCGACAGGGGGCTCCATCGGGTAGTCCACGGTCTTGGTGACGTGGTTCTGGGTCAGCTTCCCGTCCCACTTCCGCACGCCGTCCTTGCCGGTGACGAACTTCCCCGAAGCCTGCTTCCCGTCGCTCGACGCGCCGTCCTTGCCGGACTGGGAGTCGATGAGATAGGCGCCACCGGCCACGAGACCCGCCACGACGATCACGCTGGCGGCGATCGTGAGGGTCCGGTTGCGGCGCTCGCGGGACCGCTCGGCGCGCCGCATCTCCTCTATGCGCGCCTTGCGCGACGTGCTGTCTGTCTTCTTGGCGGAACCCATGGGGTGGTCCTTCAGGGGAAAGGGACAGTGGAGTCTGCTGATCGTAGTGGGGAAGAAGGGGATATCCGCAGGGAGGTCGGAGGAATGGCCGAAGGGACCGCCCCCGTGACGATAAGTTGAACCCGGGATGCGCATTATCTACCCTGCCTGTATGCGCCTGCTCCGATCCACCGACCTCGCCCTGCGCGTCCTGATGCGGCTCGCCGTCGAGGACGGGGCGACGCCCACGACCCGGGAGGTGGCGGCCGGCATGGAGGTGCCGTACACGCATGCCGCGAAGGTGGTCGCCGAACTGCAGCACCAGGGACTGGTCGACGCGCGCCGCGGCCGGGGCGGCGGCCTCGCGCTCACGGAGAAGGGCCGGACGGCGTCCGTCGGCGCAGTGGTGCGGAGCTTCGAGGGCGAGGGCGACGTCGTCGAGTGCGAGGGGGCGACGCCCTGTCCGCTGCGCTCGGACTGCCGGCTGCGCGGCGCGCTGCGCAGGGCGCAGGAGGCGTTCTACGCCAGCCTCGACCCCCTGACGGTGCAGGACATGGTCGCGGCGCCGACCGGGCCGCTGCTGCTGGGGATCTCCCGGCACCCGTAGAACCCCGGTCACCCTGCGCCCACTCCGTCGGCGCCCAGGCATCCCCGGGCCCGGCGGGTCGGCGTGAAACCCCCG
>NZ_BMWD01000012.1:0-93752 GCF_014651055.1 Streptomyces fructofermentans | reverse complement strand
CCTGCGCGAACCAGAGGTCGGGCCCGAACACCTCGTAGTGGATGTCGGCGGGCGCCACGCCCTTGCCGATCAACTGGGCGCGCACCGCGCGCATGAAGGGCAGCGGACCGCACAGGTAGGCGCGCGTGCCCGACGCGACGGCCACGCCCGAGAGGTCCACCAGGCCGGTGCGGTCGGCCGGGTGCCCCGGCTCGGGCCGCTCGTACCAGAAGTGGGCCGCCGCGTCCGGGAGCTTCGCCGTGTACTCCTCGTGCTCGGCGCGCAGGGCGTGCCCGGCGGGGGAGCGGTCGGCGTGCACGACGGTCACCGGGGCGCGGTGACCGGTCGCCGCGAGGTGCCCCAGCATGGAGATCATCGGGGTGACGCCGATGCCGGCCGACGCGAGGAGGAGGGGTGCCCCCGTCGAGTCGTCGAGCACGAGATCGCCGTACGGGGCCGACAGTTCGAGCGTGTCGCCGACCTCCACGCGCGTGTGGAGGTGGTGGGAGACCTCGCCCTCGGGCGAGGGCCCGCCGTGCAGGCGCTTCACGCCGATCCTGCGCAGGGCCGAACCGGGTGCGGCGACCAGGCTGTACTGGCGTATCTGGCGTGCTCCGTCCGGCAGTTCCACGCGTACGGAGACGTACTGGCCGGGGCGGTGGTCGGGGGCGGGCGTGCCCTCGGCCGGACGCAGCAGGAACGTGGTGACGTCCGGCGTCTCCGCCACGCGTTCCACGACCTCCCACGGGTGCCACCCCGCGGCGCCGGCCTCCTCGTACAGCCGCTTCTCCAGGGCGACGAGCGCGTTCGCCATCAGCCAGTAGACCTCGTCCCAGGCCGCCGCGACCTCGGGTGTGACCGCTTCCCCGAGGACCTCGGCGATGGCGGCGAACAGGTGCTCGTGGACGACCGCGTACTGCTCGGGGGCGATGCCCAGCGAGGCGTGCTTGTGGGCGATCCGGCCGAGCATCTCGTCGGGGCGCCGGTCGGGGTGCTCCAGGAGGTGCGCGGCGAACCCCGCGATGGCGCCCGCGAGAGCCTGGCGCTGGGTGCCGGAGGCCTGGTTGCCGCGGTTGAAGAGGTCGCGCAGCAGCTCCGGGTGGGCCGCGAACAGCCCCTCGTAGAAGCGTTCGCTGATCTCGCCCAGGGCCCCGCCGACGGCGGGAAGGGTGGCGCGGACGGTGGCGGCGGACTGCTCGGACAGCATCGGTGCTCCTCGGGCTCGACTGCTCCGCACGATAGTTAAAGTTGCATCTGAGATGCAAGTTAAGGCCGGTGAGGAGAGGAGGCGGTGGTCGGCCATTACATGTGGGCCCTCCAGCAGGCAAGATGGGCTCCGGAGCAGTACATCCGCCGTGCATGACGCGTTCGCGCGGAGGTCGGCTCGACGATCGAGGCCCGCAACGCGCACGAAATGCTGTTGTGGTGGGATGCTCAGGTGCCCGACCGCCTCCCACGGGACGGGAGCAGGCGGCCTGACCAGCAAGGATTGGGTGGAAGCGGAAGATGGACAAGCAGCAGGAGTTCGTGCTCCGTACGTTGGAGGAGCGCGACATCCGGTTCGTACGCCTGTGGTTCACGGACGTGCTGGGCTTCCTCAAGTCCGTGGCCGTGGCCCCGGCGGAGCTGGAACAGGCATTTGACGAGGGCATCGGCTTCGACGGCTCGGCCATCGAGGGCTTCGCCCGGGTCTACGAGTCCGACATGATCGCCAAGCCGGACCCGTCGACCTTCCAGGTCCTGCCGTGGCGCGCCGAGGCCCCCGGCACCGCACGCATGTTCTGCGACATCCTCATGCCGGACGGCTCGCCGTCCTTCGCGGACCCGCGCTATGTGCTGAAGCGGGCCCTGGCCAAGGCCTCCGACCTGGGCTTCACGTTCTACACCCACCCGGAGATCGAGTTCTTCCTGCTGAAGGACAAGCCGGTCGACGGCACGCGCCCGACGCCGGCCGACAACTCCGGCTACTTCGACCACACCCCGCAGAACGTCGGCATGGACTTCCGCCGCCAGGCGATCACCATGCTGGAGTCGATGGGCATCTCCGTCGAGTTCTCCCACCACGAGGGCGCCCCGGGCCAGCAGGAGATCGACCTGCGGTACGCGGACGCGCTCTCCACGGCGGACAACATCATGACGTTCCGCCTGGTCATGAAGCAGGTGGCGCTGGAGCAGGGCGTCCAGGCCACCTTCATGCCGAAGCCGTTCTCCGAGCACCCCGGCTCGGGCATGCACACGCACCTGTCGCTCTTCGAGGGCGACCGGAACGCCTTCTACGAGTCGGGCTCGGAGTACCAGCTCTCCAAGGTCGGCCGCTCCTTCATCGCGGGTCTGCTGAAGCACGCCGCCGAGATCGCGGCCGTCACCAACCAGTGGGTCAACTCCTACAAGCGCATCTGGGGCGGTTCCGAGCGCACCGCCGGAGCCGGCGGCGAGGCCCCCTCGTACATCTGCTGGGGCCACAACAACCGCTCCGCGCTGGTCCGCGTGCCCATGTACAAGCCGGGCAAGACGGGCTCCGCGCGCGTGGAGGTCCGCTCCCTCGACTCGGGCACCAACCCGTACCTGGCGTACGCGCTCCTGCTCGCCGCCGGCCTCAAGGGCATCGAGGAGGGCTACGAACTCCCGCCCGGCGCCGACGACGACGTCTGGGCCCTGTCCGACGCCGAGCGCCGCGCGATGGGCATCGAGCCGCTGCCGCAGAACCTCGGCGAGGCGCTCTCCCTCATGCAGCGCAGCGAACTCGCCGCGGAGACGCTCGGCGAGCACGTCTTCGACTTCTTCCTGCGCAACAAGAAGTCGGAGTGGGAGGAGTACCGCAGCGAGGTCACGGCGTTCGAGCTGCGGAAGAACCTGCCGGTGCTGTAGGGCGGTTCGGCCGCACGCCCGGTGACGCGGCGCGGGCCCCGGTCGACGACCGGGGGCCCGCGGCCGTCCTCGCCGCCGCGCGACCGGCGCGGGTACGCGGCGCCCCGCCCGGCACGCGTCTCAGACGGAGACGCCCGACTTCGTGCGCGCGTGGTGGAGGTTCTTCTCCACCCGTCCCCGTTCCCCTTCCGGGAGGGACTTGTTGCGCAGCAGCTTCTCGCAGAGTTCCCGGGACTGGTCGTACCGGCCGGTCCAATAGGCGGCGATGGAGAGCTCGTCGAGCGCGCGCCAGGTGTACCAGCCCTGTTCGACGAAGAGGATGTCGTCCGGCCTGCGGATTCCGACTGCCGTCTCCGCGAACGCGTACGCCATCTGCCATTTACCGGAGATCCGGCAGAGTCGGGCCAGTTCCCCCGGTGCCTCGGCCCGGGTGGGCCGGCTCTCGTACGCCTTGATGTACCGGTCCATCACGACGCCCACGTCATGGCCGAGCTGCTCGGCCAGACGGGCGGCGTACAGGTGGGAGCAGTAGACTTCCTCGCCCCACCCGCCCATTTCCCCCCTGAGGTCGTACGACTCGATCGACTTCTCCGGCTCTTCGGCGTCGCGCCAGCTCTGGGCGAGATAGAACACGTACCGGGCGTTGCCCGGCTCCTTCTCCAGCCCCTCGACGAGAACCGCGGCGTCCCGCAGGTACTTCTCGCGCTTCCCGTGCTCCTTGAGGCGCGCGCCTCCGCCCAGGGTGCGGATGTTGAACCCCTTGATCTTCTCCCGCCGGTGGGCCGTGCCGCATTCGAGGTACTCGTGCAGCACGCCGACATAGCGCCAGGGGAGCCGGGTGGACACCAGCGCCGGACGCCAGTGGATCAACGGACCGTCGTGCAGCGCCACCATGTAGGCGTCGTGGGTGAGCTTCCTCATCCGGAACTTCGCGTCGATCTCCATCTCGTCGTCGGCGTCGATGAAGAGGAGGTAGAGCGCGGAATCCCGGGCCAGTTCGACGGCTTCGGTGCGACTCTCACCGAAGCCCTTCCAGGGCCGCTCGTGCAGCTCTCCCGGAATGTCGGAGTACACCTCGCGGATGATGTCCTGCGTGCCGTCGGTCGAACCCGTGTCGACGATCACCCAGGTGTCGATCAACGGGCGTACCGATTCGAGGCATCGCGCGATGACGTGGGCCTCGTCCTTGACGATCATGTTGAGGCAGATCCTCGGCTTCACGCGCATCTCCCCGTTACGGCATACGAGTACGACCGGCACCGGAATATTGGCAAGGGGGGCCGCGCGGGGGCCCGCACCACGCCTGAGCGCTCACCCGTAGAGCCGAGTGCGGCCGGGGTGCCGAGGGGGAGGCGCGCCGATCGTGCGGCGGGCCCGTGCCGAGCGTCCGAGCCGTCGCACGCCACCCCGCCGGAGCATGCGCGCCCAGGCCCGAAGGGTGTCCCGCGGGACGCCCCTGGCCGTCCGCGAGGGTGTTGAAACGAGATCATCCTCTCAGGGGAATCCCGCGCCACGCCGAGCAGGCGAGTGATCCACCAGCGCATCATGAAGTGACTCCTGCCACTCCAACCAGGCGTGGAACAAGGGGAGTTGGCGGGGTGGCCACTTCTAGGCCGAGCGGCCACCCCGGCGCCGGGCCGCCGGCGCGCGGTGCTCGGCGAGGCCGGCACGCGTCGGCGGCCCGGCGGTCACCGGGTCTGTTCCGCCTGCTCGCCCATCAGCACGTGCAGCGGCTTGGCGACCCGCTGGCGGTACTCCTGGATCGCCCAGCCGTTGCCGTCCGGATCGGTGAAGTGCATGAAAGTACCGCCGTCCTGCGGCGCGTACTGAACCGGCTCGCTGACCTCCAGCCCCCGCGCGGTCAGCTCCTCGTACGCGGCCTTGGCGTCCGGGACGACCAGCTGCATCCCGTGGTACGTGCCGGGCTGCGGGGTGCCCGTCGGAATCGGCACCCCGTTCGCGAGGGCGATCGAGCAGCCGGACCCGGGAGGCGTCAGCTGGACGACCCGGGCGCCCGGCATCACCTCGGTGTCGAGGTCCACGTGGAAGCCGACCTTGTCCTGGTAGAAGGCCTTGGCCCGGTCGATGTCGGTGACCGGAAGCATGATCACTTCGAGGGCCATGTCCATGGAACGACTCCTTCGACGTAAGTGCGGTCTGCCCTGTGCCTCGCCCTGTTCGGCCCGGGCGCCGGCGCGTCCGGCCGAACGGCTCACCCTTACCGAAGCCGAAAACGTTCCCCGGCGCCACCGAGACGACGAGGGCTTTGCCCGGACCATGCTGGAATCAGGCGTTCCGCACCTTGCGGGGCGGTCCGTCGGCGCAACCCGTCGGTCGGCGGTCCGCTCCGGCGCCCACCCCGGAGTCTGCGGCTAGGCTCAAGCCCGTACGACCTTGATCCCTTGGGAGCACAGGAGGCCGGGATGACGGCGCCGGGGCGCAGAAGCAGTACCTTCACGCGGCTCCTGCGGCACGGTTTCACCGACCCGTCGGCCGCCGAACGGCTCCTGGACGGCGAGGAGCTCGCGACCGTCAGGACCGATCCGGTGCTGCTCGACGCCCTCGGGGCCACCGCCGACCCCGACCTGGCGCTGCTCGGGCTGGTCCGGCTCGTCGAGGCGCAGGACGGACACACGGAACAGCGGGAACTGCTCGACACCCTGATCGCGGCCAAGCCGCTGCGGGACCGGCTGCTCGGGGTGCTGGGCGCGTCCGCCGCGCTCGGCGACCACCTCGCACGGCATCCGCTCGACTGGCAGGTCCTCGTCACGTACGAGCCGCAGGACCTGCACCCCGGCGTGGCGGAGTTCGAGCGCGGGCTCGCCGAGGCCGCCGACCCGGTGGCCCTGCGCGTCGCGTACCGCCGGTGCCTGCTGTCCATCGCCGCGCGGGACGTGTGCGGGACGACGGACCTCGCGCAGACCGCGGCCGAGCTGGCGGACCTCGCGACCGCGACACTGCGGGCCGCTCTCGCCATCGCCCGGGCGGCCGCGCCCGAGGACGCCGCGCTGTGCCGGCTCGCCGTCATCGCGATGGGCAAGTGCGGCGGCCACGAACTCAACTACGTCTCCGACGTCGACGTCATCTTCGTGGGCGAGGCCGCCGAAGGGGCGGGGGCCGACGAGGCGAAGGCCCTCCAGGCGGCCACCCGGCTGGCCTCCCACCTGATGCGGATCTGCTCCGAGACCACCGTCGAGGGCTCCATCTGGCCGGTCGACGCCAACCTCCGCCCCGAGGGCCGCAACGGCCCGCTGGTGCGCACCATGAGCAGCCACCTCGCCTACTACCAGCGCTGGGCCAAGACCTGGGAGTTCCAGGCACTGCTGAAGGCGCGGCCGGTCGCAGGTGACCTGGAACTGGGCGAGACGTACGTGTCCACGCTCTCGCCGCTCGTCTGGCAGGTCGCCGAGCGGGACAACTTCGTCGCCGACGTGCAGAAGATGCGGCGCCGGGTCGTCGAGAACATCCCGGCCGCCGAGATCGAGCGCGAACTGAAGCTCGGCCCCGGCGGACTCCGGGACGTCGAATTCGCCGTACAGCTCCTGCAGTTGGTGCACGGCAGGGCCGACACGAGCCTGCGCAGCGGAACCACCCTGGACGCCCTGAAGGCGCTGGCCGCGGGCGGCTACGTGGGGCGGGTGGACGCCGTGCAGCTCGACGAGGCGTACCGGTTCCTGCGGTCCATGGAGCACCGCATACAGCTCTTCCGGTTGCGCCGCACCCATCTCGTGCCCGAGGACGAGGCCGATCTGCGGCGCCTGGGGCGGTCGTTGGGGCTGCGGACGGAACCCCTGGCCGCGCTCAACCGGGAGTGGAAGCGGCACGCGGCGGTCGTGCGGCGGCTGCACGAGAAGCTCTTCTACCGGCCGCTGCTCGACGCGGTCGCCCAACTCGCCCCCGGCGAGAGCCGGCTGAGCCCGAACGCGGCCCGGGAACGGCTGGTCGCGCTCGGCTACGCCGACCCCGCCGCCGCCCTGCGGCACCTGGAGGCGCTCGCCTCCGGGGTGTCCAGGAAGGCGGCCATCCAGCGCACCCTGCTGCCCGTTCTGCTGGGCTGGTTCGCGGACTCGGCGAATCCGGACGCGGGACTGCTGAACTTCCGCAAGGTGTCGGACGCGCTCGGCAAGACGCCCTGGTACCTGCGGCTGCTGCGGGACGAGGGGGCCGCCGCCGAGAACCTGGCCCGTGTGCTGTCCGCGGGGCGGCTCGCGCCAGACCTGCTGATGCGGGCGCCCGAGGCGGTGGCTCTGCTCGGGGACGGCGACGGGGGCGGGCTGGAGACGCGCGCCCGCGCCCATCTGGAGCAGGAGATCCTCTCGGCGGTCGGACGGGCCGACGGGGGAGAGGCAGCCGTCACCGCGGCGCGCGGTGTGCGCCGCCGCGAGTTGTTCCGTACGGCCGCGATCGACATCGTCAGCTCCTACGGGACCGACGAGACCCCGGCCAACGCGGACCAGGGCGCGCTGGTCGACCTGGTCGGCGGCGCCATCTCCGACCTCACGGCGGCGACGCTCGCGGGCACGCTGCGCGCGGTCGTCCGCGACGGCTGGGGCGACCGGCTGCCGACCCGGTTCGCCGTCATCGGCATGGGGCGCTTCGGCGGGCACGAGATGGGCTACGGGTCCGACGCGGACGTGCTGTTCGTGCACGAGCCGTGGGAGGGCGCGGACGAGCAGGAGGCCGCGCGGGCGGCCAACGCCGTCGTCTCCGAGATGCGGCGGCTGCTCCAGATCTCCAGTGCCGACCCGCCCCTGCCGATCGACGCCGACCTGCGGCCCGAGGGGAAGTCCGGGCCGATGGTACGGACGTTGAAGTCGTACGAGGCCTACTACCGGCGCTGGTCGCTGGTGTGGGAGTCGCAGGCCCTGCTGAGGGCCGAACCCGTTGCGGGGGACCCGGAGTTGGGCCGCCGCTTCATCGAACTCGTCGATCCGCTGCGCTACCCGGCGGAGGGCCTCGGCGACGACGCGGTCCGGGAGATCCGCCGGCTGAAGGCGCGGATGGAGTCGGAGCGGATGCCGCGCGGCGCCGACCCGACGCTGCACGCGAAGCTGGGCCGGGGAGGGCTCTCCGACGTGGAGTGGACGGTCCAGCTCTTCCAGCTCCAGCACGGCTGGGCGGAGCCGGGACTGCGGACCACGCGCACCCGGGAGGCGCTCGCGGCCGCCAGGGCGGCCGGGCTGATCTCCGGGGAGGACGCCGAGATCCTGGACGAGGCCTGGGTCCTGGCCGGCAGGGTGCGCAACGCCGTGATGCTGGTGCGCGGGCGGGCGGGGGACACGTTCCCCTCCGACGGGCGTGAACTCGCCGCGGTGGGGCGGTACCTGGGGTACGGGCCGGGGCACGTGGGCGACATGCTCGACGACTACCGGCGGATCACGCGCCGGGCCCGCGCGGTGGTGGACGAGGTGTTCTACGGAGCGGCCGAGCGGTAGGGGCTCCGGCCGGAACGTGCCGAGCGGGCCCGCCCGCTCGGCACCGGGAGGGGCTCGCACCGGTAGGCACCGCGACGGGCTCGCACCGGTAGGCACCGGGAGGGGCTCGCACCGGTAGGCACCGGGACGGGCTCGCCCGCTCGGCACCGGGACGGGCTCGCACCGGTCGGCACCGGGACGGGCCCGCACCGGTCGGCACCGGGACGGGCTCGCACCGGTCTGCGCGACCGCCCGGCCCGGCGGGCACTCCGCCTGGTCGGCCGGGTGGACCCGGCCCGGCAGGTCGGCGGGCCCGGCCCGCCCGGCAGGCCCGGCCCGTCAGGTCGGTCAGGTCGGTCAGGGCGGCCCGGCCCGGCAGGTCGGTCAGGCGCGGCGCGCGGTCCGCCCGTTCCGGATGCCCGGCCCTGCGGCGACCCCGCCCGGTGCCGCGCCCGGCTTCGGGAGCCCGCCCGGCTCAGGGAGCGCCCCAGGGCCCGCGCCCGCCCCCGGCTCCAAGCCCGTCCGCGGGGGCGCGGTCCGGTGGGGGCGGGGCCGGGTGAGGGCGACGCCCGCCAGGACCACCGCCATGCCCGCCCACACCCGGGCCCCGACCTGCTCGTCGAGGACCAGCGCGCCCAGGACCACCGAGACCACGGGGAGCAGATAGCCGACCGTCGCCGCGCTGGTGGGGCCCTCGTCCGCGATCAGGCGGTAGTTGAGGTAGAAGGTGACCCCCGTGCCGAGGACGCCGAGGGCGGCGACCGCGAGCAGGGCCGTGGCGTCCGCGCGTACCGGGCCCGCCACGGGCAGGGCGAGAGCAGTCCAGGCGGTGGCGGCCATGAGCTGCGCCGCCGACACGGCCAGCGGCGCGCCCCGGCCGGTGAGCCGGCGGGCCATGTACGCGAAGGCGACCGCGTAGCTCGCCGCGGCGCCCAGCAGCGCGAGGGCGCCCCAGCTCAGCATGCCCGAGCGGTGCCAGGGGGCGAAGATCAGGAGCGTCCCGGCGAAGCCCAGCAGCAGACCGGTCAGCCGCCGCCCGCCGAGCCCGCGGTCGGTGCCCAGCAGCAGTCCGATCAGCAGCGACCACAGCGGGGTGGTCGCGTTCAGCACGCCCGCGACCCCCGAGTCGACCGTCTGCTCGCCGACGCCGAACAGCGCGAACGGGACGGCGTTGCAGAAGAGCGCCGCGACCGCGAGGCGGCCCCAGGTGGCGCGGTCGCGCGGGAGGCGCTGGCCGGCCGAGCGGGCCAGCAGCAGGAGGACGGCCGTGCCGAGTACGCAGCGGGTGATCGTGATCTGGGCCGGGGACAGCCCGTGGTTCAGGGCCAGCTTGATCCACAGGAAGCCGGAGCCCCACAGGAGGGCGAGAGCGGCCATGCGGAGCGACGAGGTGAGCGGCATGCGAACACGGTCGTGCACCGGGACCCGTCAGGACAAGTGAAGGATTGTGGATGCACCGTTAAGCTGTACTGCATGCTTGATGTGCGACGGATGCAGATGCTGCGGGCCGTGGTGAACAGCGGGTCCGTCACGGCGGCGGCGGCGCTGCTCGGCTACACGCCGTCGGCGGTGAGCCAGCAGATCGCGGCGCTGGAGAAGGAGGCGCGCACTCCCCTGCTGGAGCGCGTCGGCCGGGGCGTGCGGCCGACCCCGGCGGGACTGCTGCTCACCGGGTGCGCGGAGGCCGTCGGACGCCAGGTGGCGGAGGCCGAGACCGCGCTCGGCGACCTGATCGCGGGACGCACCGGACGGCTCGCGGTGCGCTACTTCGCGACGGCGGGCGCGGGCCTGGTCGCGCCGGCGGTGGCCCGGCTGCGGGCCGAGCACCCCGGTGTGCAGGTCGAGCTGAAGCTGATCGACCCCGAGGACCCGCTGCCGGACGTACGGGAGGGCCGCGCCGACATCGCGCTGGTGGTGCGGGCGCCCGAGGGGGCGCGCGACGGCGTGCGGCTGGTGCGGCTGCTCGACGACCCGTATCTCGCGGTGCTGCCGCGGGGGCATTCGCTCGCCGGTCGTCCGGACCTCGGGCTCGCCGATCTCGCGGACGAGCCCTGGGTGGGCAGTGAGCGGCCGGGACCGTGCCTCGACGCGCAGCTCGACGCGTGCGAGGCCGCCGGGTTCCGGCCCCGTTTCGCCGTCGAGAGCGAGGACTACGTGACCGCGCAGGGGTTCGTCGCCGCGGGGCTCGGCGTGGCGGCCATCCCCCGGCTGGGACTCGGCAGCCGTCACCCCGGAGTGGTCGTACGCGAGATCCGGCGGCCGGAGCCCGTACGGACCGTGTTCGCCGCGGTCCGCGGGACGGCACCGCCGCAGCCGGCCCTGGACGGCTTCCTCGCCGCGCTGCGGGAGGCCGCCGCCGCGTCACGGCAGTCCTGAGGCCCTCCGGGGCGCGGGCCCGGGTTCAGTCTTTGGCCGGAATCAGCCGTTCGCCGCGCTGCCGCTCGGGGACCAGTCTCGGCAGCGCGTACGGCATCGCCCCGTACAGGACCCGTGCCAACCCGAAGCCGAACGCGAGGCAGAGCATGCCGCCGACCGCGTCCAGCCAGAAGTGGTTGGCCGTGGCGACGATGACGACCAGGGTCACCACCGGGTACAGCAGACCGAGGACCCGCGCCCAAGGCACCGTGGCCAGCGCGAAGACCGTGAGCCCGCACCACAGCGACCACCCGATGTGCATGGACGGCATCGCCGCGTACTGGTTCGACATGCTCTTCAGGTCGCCCGAGGCCATGGACCCCCACGTCTGGTGGACCACGACGGTGTCGATGAAGTCGTTGCCGGTCATCAGGCGGGGCGGGGCGAGCGGATACAGGTAGTAGCCGACCAGGGCGACGCCCGTGGTGGCGAAGAGGACCAGGCGGGTCGCCGCGTAACGCCCCGGGTGGCTGCGGTAGAGCCAGACGAGGACACCGAGCGTCACCACGAAGTGCAGCGTCGCGTAGTAGTAGTTCATGCCGACGATCAGCCATGTCACCGAGTCCACGGCGTGGTTGACCGTCTCCTCCACGGCCATGCCGAGGCGGTGCTCGACCATCCAGATCCAGTCGGCGTTGCGCAGGGCCTGGGCCTTCTGCTCCGGAACGGCGTTGCGGATCAGTGAGTACGTCCAGTAGCTCACCGCGATCAGCAGGACCTCGAACCAGAGCCGGGGGCGGCGCGGCGTTCGCAAGCGGCGCAGGAGACGTGGCCCCGCGCTGCCCCTCGCCTCGTCCGAGACGGGTTCTGGAGTGGCCTGCTCCTGGCCTTCCAATGTCGTCACGGTGGTCTCACCCATAGGGACAGAGTGTGCCAGATAAGGCTTCCGCCACCGATCATCCCCCGGTCGGGTCCGGGCCGCACCTTGTCCTCCCGGAGGAGGTCGAACAGTCCTGCCTACGGACGATTCCGGTCCCCGGGAGCCGAAGCGGTCGAACCCCGCACCACCAGCTCCGGCATGAACACGAATTCACTGTGCGGCGCGGGCGTCCCGCCGATCTCCTCCAGCAGCGTGCGCACCGCGGCCTGGCCCATGGCGGGCACCGGCTTGCGGACCGTGGTCAGCGGCGGGTCGGTGAAGGCGATCAGGGGGGAGTCGTCGAAGCCCACGACCGAGATGTCGTCGGGCACCTCCAGCCCGCGCTGGCGGGCGGCGCGTATGGCGCCGAGGGCCATCATGTCGCTCGCGCAGACGATGGCCGTGCACTCGCGGTCGATGAGCGCGTTCGTGGCCGCCTGGCCACCCTCCAGCGTGTACAGGGAGTGCTGGACCAGGCGCTGCTCGATGTCGTCCGCGGCGAGCCCCAGGAGGTCCTGCACGGTGCGGACGAACCCCTCGATCTTCCGCTGCACCGGGACGAACCGCTTGGGCCCGAGGGCCAGGCCGATCCTGGTGTGGCCGAGCGAGACGAGGTGGGTGACCGCGAGGGCCATCGCCGCCCGGTCGTCCGGCGAGATGAAGGGGGCCTGGACCTTCGGCGAGAAGCCGTCCACGAGGACGAAGGGCACGCCCTGTCCGCGAAGCTGCTCGTAGCGCTGCATGTCGGCCGAGGTGTCCGCGTGCAGTCCGGAGACGAAGATGATGCCGGCGACCCCGCGGTCCACCAGCATCTCGGTCAGCTCGTCCTCCGTGGAACCGCCCGGAGTCTGGGTCGCGAGGACGGGCGTGTACCCCTGCCGCGTCAGCGCCTGGCCGATGACCTGGGCGAGCGCCGGGAATATCGGGTTCTCCAGCTCCGGGGTTATCAGTCCGACGAGCCCCTCGCTGCGCTGCCGCAGACGGACCGGCCGCTCGTAGCCCAGCACGTCGAGCGCGGCCAGAACGGACTGGCGGGTGGTGGCGGCGACGCCCGGCTTCCCGTTGAGGACACGGCTGACAGTCGCTTCGCTCACCCCCGCCTGCGCTGCGATGTCGGCAAGCCGTGTGGTCACGGGATTGGACTGTACCGGCCGCGAATCACCTTGCCCACCAAACGAACGCCGTGTGCGGGCACTTGAACGGCCCGGTCCGGGCTGCTGCGTCATCGCGTTCCCTCGTGATTCTCGTCGGCATCGGTGGGGCGTCCGCCGCGTGCGCCGTGCGGGAAGGGGGTGGTTCCTGCAAGGCGCAGACGGGCCGATGATCCCCGTGACGGACACGTATGGCAAGAGCTTGCAGAGTCTTGCACAGCGGCCCCTTCCCCGGTGAAACGGGCTTCCGGAAGGCTTCGGGACGGTCGAGAAGTGGTCACGGCGGAGTAACTCTCTGCGGGCCTTGCACTTTTTTGCTGCAAGGTCTTTCGCAACGCTTACATGGCTGTTACGTTCACGTCGCCCGGCGGCGGCAACGGCGCAGTCGGCAAGTCGGCAGGGACGGCGGACGGGGCCGTTTCCTCAAGCACACGGGCTTTCACCCTCAAGGAGAACTCATGCGGCGTGGCATAGCGGCCACCGCACTTGTGGCGTCCCTCGCCCTCGCGGCGACGGCCTGCGGCGGAGACAGCGACAGCGACAGTGGCAAGGCCGACGGCCCGGTCACCCTCACGTGGTGGGACACGTCCAACGCCACCAACGAGGCACCGACGTACAAGGCCCTCGCGAAGGAATTCGAGAAGGCCAACCCGAACATCAAGGTCAAGTACGTCAACGTGCCGTTCGACCAGGCGCAGAACAAGTTCGACACCGCCGCCGGTTCGAAGGGCGCGCCGGACATCCTGCGCTCCGAGGTCGGCTGGACCCCCGCGTTCGCCAAGAAGGGCTTCTTCCTGCCCCTCGACGGCACCGAGGCCCTCGCGGAGCAGGACAAGTTCCAGCCCAACCTGATCGAGCAGGCCAAGTTCGACGGCAAGACGTACGGTGTGCCGTTCGTCACCGACACCCTCGCGCTCGTCTACAACAAGGCGCTGTTCGAGAAGGCCGGCATCGAGGAGGCCCCCAAGACCTGGGGCGACCTGAAGACCGCCGCCGCGACGATCAAGAAGAAGACGGGCGTGGACGGCTACTGGGGCTCGACCCAGGCCTACTACGCGCAGTCCTTCCTGTACGGCGAGGGCACGAACACCGTCGACGCCGACGCCAAGAAGATCACGGTGAACTCGCCCGAGGCCAAGAAGGCCTTCGGCACCTGGAAGGGCCTGTTCTCCGGCAAGGGCCTGCACAAGGCGGACACCACCGCCGACGCGTACGCCCACATCCAGGACGCCTTCGTCAACGGCAAGGTCGCCTCGATCATCCAGGGCCCGTGGGAGATCACGAACTTCTACAAGGGCTCGGCGTTCTCGGACAAGTCGAACCTCGGCATCGCGACCGTCCCGGCCGGCTCCAGCGGCAAGGCGGGCGCCCCGACCGGCGGCCACAACCTCTCCGTGTACGCGGGCTCGGACAAGGCCCACCAGGAGGCCTCGCTGAAGTTCGTGAAGTTCATGACCTCTGCGAAGTCGCAGTCGCAGATCGCCCTGAAGAACTCCACGCTGCCCACGCGTGACGACGCCTACACCGCCGAGGTCAAGGCCGACCCGGGCATCGCCGGCTACCAGGGCGTCCTGCCCGCCGCCCAGCCGCGCCCGGCGCTGCCGGAGTACGGCTCGCTGTGGGGCCCGCTCGACACCGAGCTGCCCAAGATCGCCGGCGGCAAGGTGTCGCTGGACAAGGGACTGAGCACCGCGGAGACCGCGATCGCCAAGCTGGTTCCGGACTTCAGTAAGTGATCCGCGCGGCCGCCGGAACCTCCCCCGAGCCCACGACCCAGGTCGAGGGCCCGGGGGCCCGTGAGAACGGGAGACGGAACCGGCGGCCATCGGCCTGTGCGCCCCGGCGGGGGCGCACGGGCCCCGCGTCCAACTCCCCTGATCTTCCAGAAGGTGTCGAACCATGACAGTCGTCATCGACCGTGCGACCGGCAAACGGCGCGGTGACCGAGGCCCCCGCCCCGGTCCGCTCCAGCGCCTGAAGCACTCGTACCAGAAGTTCTGGTACGCGTACGCGATGATCGCCCCCGTGGTGGTCGTACTCGGCGTACTGGTGCTCTACCCGCTGGTGCGGGGCATCTACCTGACGTTCACGGATGCCACCAGCCTCAACTCGGCCCGTACGATCGGCGCCAACCACATCGAGGCCACCTACGAGTTCATCGGCCTGGACAACTACGCCGACATCCTCTGGGGCCCGACGGCGTACGACCGCTTCTGGTCGCACTTCATCTGGACGATCGTGTGGACGGCGCTGTGCGTCCTGCTCCACTACGTCATCGGTCTCGGCCTCGCGATGCTGCTCAACCAGAAGCTGCGCGGCCGCACCTTCTACCGCCTGATACTGGTGCTGCCCTGGGCCGTGCCGACCTTCGTGACCGTGTTCGGCTGGCGCTTCATGCTCGCCGACGGCGGTGTCATCAACTCCATGCTCGACGCGGTGCACCTGCCGTCGCCGCTGTGGCTGGAGGACACCTTCTGGCAGCGCACCGCCGCCATCATGGTCAACACCTGGTGCGGCGTGCCGTTCATGATGGTCTCGCTGCTCGGCGGGCTCCAGTCCATCGACGGCGCGCTGTACGAGGCCGCGGAGATGGACGGCGCCAACGCCTGGCAGCGCTTCCGGTACGTCACGCTCCCGGGCCTCAGGTCGGTCAGCTCCACCGTCGTCCTGCTGGGCATCATCTGGACGTTCAACCAGTTCGCCATCATCTTCCTGCTCTTCGGCGACACCGCGCCGGACGCGCAGATCCTCGTCACCTGGGCCTACTACCTGGGCTTCGGACAGCAGCCGCGCGACTACGCGCAGTCCGCCGCGTACGGCGTCCTGCTGCTCTCCATCCTGATCGTCTTCACCTCCGTCTACCGCCGCTGGCTGGCCCGCAATGAGCAGCAGCTCGCGATCTGAGGCAGGAGCCCCCATGAGCACCACCACAGTCCAGAGCTCCGCACCGGCGGACGACCGGGCCCCCGAGGCCCCCGTGCCTCCGCGCCGGGCGGTCCGGCGCGGAGAGCGCAGCCTCGCCGGCTCGCTCACCTCGCACGGCCTCCTGATCGTCGCGAGCCTGATCGCGCTGTTCCCGATCGCGTGGCTCGTCTACCTGTCGCTCGGCCCGGACAAGGACGACTACCTGCACCCCGGGGACATCCTCGGCAAGATGACGTTCGACAACTACGCGTTCGTCCTCCAGCACACGCCGTTCTTCGACTGGCTGGTGAGCACGCTCGTCGTGTCGATCGGCACGACCGTCATAGGCGTGCTGGTCGCGGCCACCACCGGCTACGCGGTGTCCCGCATGCGCTTCCCCGGCTACAAGAAGTTCATGTGGGTGCTGCTGGTCACGCAGATGTTCCCGGTCGCGGTGCTGATGGTCCCGATGTACGAGATCCTTTCGGAACTCCAGCTCATCGACAACTACTTCGGCCTGGTCCTGGTCTACTGCTCGACCGCCGTGCCGTACTGCGCGTGGCTGCTCAAGGGGTACTTCGACACCATCCCCTTCGAGATCGACGAGGCGGGCCGCGTCGACGGACTGTCGCCCTTCGGCACGTTCGCGCGGCTGATCCTGCCGCTCGCCAAGCCGGGTCTGGCCGTCGCCGCGTTCTACAGCTTCATCACCGCGTTCGGCGAGGTCGCCTTCGCCTCGACGTTCATGCTGTCCGACACGAAGTACACCTTCGCCGTCGGCCTGCAGAGCTTCGTGAGCGAGCACGACGCGCAGCGCAACCTCATGGCCGCCACCGCGGTGCTGGTGGCCATCCCGGTCTCCGCGTTCTTCTACCTCGTGCAGAAGAACCTGGTGACCGGACTGACCGCGGGCGGAACCAAGGGCTGACGCCCGCGAGGCCGAGCTCCCGCGCGCCCCAGTGGCGCGCGGGTGGCGGCCGCGGTGTCCATCCGACCCCGCCGGCACCGCGGCCGCCTCGTCATCCTCCTCCCGCCCGCTCGGCCGTACCCGACCCCATGACCCGAATTCCTCCCCCACTCTCGGCTGTGCTCGAGCGGGGGGACCCCCATCGCCTCAAGGACGCCATGAGCCAGCACTCCGCCGACCCGGCCCCGACCTCCGCCCTCGCCACCGTCGCCACCCACCGCGACTGGTGGCGCGACGCGGTGATCTACCAGGTCTATCCGCGCAGCTTCGCCGACAGCAACGGCGACGGCATGGGCGACCTGGAGGGCGTACGTTCCCGACTGCCGTACCTGCGCGACCTCGGTGTGGACGCCGTGTGGCTCAGCCCCTTCTACGCCTCGCCGCAGGCCGACGCCGGCTACGACGTGGCGGACTACCGTGCCGTGGACCCGATGTTCGGCAACCTGCTCGACGCCGACGCCCTGATCCGCGACGCCCACGGGCTGTCCCTGCGCGTCATCGTGGACCTCGTGCCCAACCACTCCTCCGACCAGCACGAGTGGTTCAAGCGCGCCCTCGCCGAGGGCCCGGGCTCCCCGCTGCGGGAGCGCTACCACTTCCGCCCCGGCAAGGGGGCCGACGGCGAACTGCCGCCCAACGACTGGGAGTCCATCTTCGGCGGCCCCGCCTGGACACGGGTGACCGAGCCGGACGGCACCCCGGGGGACTGGTACCTCCACCTGTTCGCGCCCGAGCAGCCCGACTTCAACTGGGACCACCCGGCCGTCGGCGACGAGTTCCGCTCGGTCCTGCGGTTCTGGCTCGACATGGGCGTCGACGGCTTCCGCATCGACGTGGCCCACGGACTGGTCAAGGCCCCGGGCCTGCCGGACCTGGGCGACCACGACCAGCTGAAGCTGCTCGGCAACGACGTCATGCCGTTCTTCGACCAGGACGGCGTGCACGAGATCTACCGCTCCTGGCGGGTGGTGCTCGACGAGTACGCGGGCGAGCGCATCTTCGTCGCCGAGGCGTGGACGCCGACGGTCGAGCGCACCGCGAACTACGTGCGCCCCGACGAACTGCACCAGGCGTTCAACTTCCAGTACCTCAGCGCCGCCTGGGACGCCGAGGAGCTGCGCTCGTGCGTGGACCGCACCCTCGACGCGATGCGTCCGGTGGGCGCTCCCGCCACCTGGGTGCTCTCCAACCACGACGTGACCCGGCACGCGACCCGGTTCGGCAACCCGCCCGGGCTCGGCACCCAGATCCGCACCGCGGGCGACCGTGGGCTGGGGCTGCGCCGGGCGCGCGCCGCGACGCTCCTGATGCTCGCGCTGCCCGGGTCCGCCTACCTGTACCAGGGCGAGGAGCTGGGCCTGCCGGACGTCGTCGACCTGCCGGACGAGGTGCGCCAGGACCCGGCGTACTTCCGGGGCGCGGGCCAGGACGGCTTCCGCGACGGATGCCGGGTGCCGATCCCGTGGACGCGGGACGGCTCCTCGTACGGGTTCGGCGACGGCGGCAGCTGGCTTCCCCAGCCGGCCGGCTGGAGCGAGCTGAGCGTCGAGGCGCAGTCCGGCGTGGAGGGCTCCACCCTGGAGCTCTACCGGGCCGCGCTGGCCGCCCGGCGGTCCAGGCCCGAGCTCGGCGCGGGCGACTCCGTGAGCTGGCTGAGCGCGCCCGAGGGCGTACTCGCCTTCCAGCGGGGCGAGTTCACCTGCGTCACCAACACGACCGGCGCGAAGGTCCGTGTCCCGGCGCGCGGCCGGGTGCTCATCGCCAGCGGCGAGGTCGCCGTGACCGACGGCGAGTTGGAGCTGCCCGCCGACACGACGGTCTGGTCCGTCTGACGCGTTCCCCGAAGCCCGGCCCACCCTCACGGGGGTGGGCCGGGCTTCTTGCGTTGGAAGTGCTTTCGACATCTTGCTGAAACTTCCTTGCAAGCGGTACGGTCCCGCTCACATCCGGATTTGTTCATGACAGAACTTCCGGCTCACGCACCTCCCGTTACGCTCCCCACCCACCCGTACCGACAGCAACTTCCCCCACCCACCCGCACATCGCCGTGCAGGAGGACACATGGCCAAGAGAACTCTCGCCGCCGCCCTCGCCCTTGTGGCGGGCACCGCGGCCGCGGTGATCGCCCCCACCGGCACCGCACAGGCGTCACCACCCGGCACCAAGGACGTCACCGCGGTCCTGTTCGAGTGGAACTTCGCCTCGGTCGGCAAGGAATGCACCGACCGCCTGGGCCCGGCCGGATACGGATACGTCCAGGTCTCACCACCCGCCGAGCACATACAGGGCTCGCAGTGGTGGACCTCCTACCAGCCCGTCAGCTACCGGATAGCCGGACGCCTCGGCGACCGGACCGCCTTCCGGAACATGGTGAACACCTGCCACGCGGCCGGTGTGAAGGTGGTCGCGGACACGGTGATCAACCACATGTCCGCGGGCAGCGGGACCGGCACCGGCGGCTCGTCGTACACCAAGTACGCCTACCCGGGCCTGTACTCGTCGTTCGACTTCGACAACTGCACGTCCAGCATCAGCGACTACGGCAACCGGGCCAACGTCCAGAACTGCGAACTCGTCGGCCTGGCCGACCTGGACACCGGCGAGGACTACGTCCGCGGGGCCATCGCCGGGTACATGAACGACCTGCTCTCACTGGGTGTCGACGGCTTCCGGATCGACGCCGCCAAGCACATGCCGGCCGCCGACCTCGCCAACATCAAGTCCCGGCTGAGCAACCCGTCCGCGTACTGGAAGCAGGAGGCCATCTTCGGCTCCGGCGAAGCGGTCCAGCCCACCGAGTACACCGGTACGGGGGACGTCCAGGAGTTCAGGTACGCCTACGACCTCAAGCGGGTCTTCAACAACGAGAACCTCGCCTACCTCAAGAACTACGGTGAGGGCTGGGGGTACATGAGCAGCGGTGTCTCGGGCGTCTTCGTCGACAACCACGACACCGAGCGCAACGGCTCAACGCTCAGCTACAAGGACAACGCCAACTACACCCTGGCGAACGTCTTCATGCTCGCCTACCCGTACGGGGCGCCCGACATCAACTCCGGGTACGAGTTCTCCTCGACGGACGCGGGACCGCCGAACGGCGGCACCGTCAACGCCTGCTGGCAGAACGGCTGGAAGTGCCAGCACGCCTGGCCGGAGATCCAGTCGATGGTCGCCTTCCGCAACAACACGCGCGGACAGTCGGTCACCAACTGGTGGGACAACGGCAACGACGCCATCGCCTTCGGCCGCGGCAGCAAGGGCTTCGTGGCCATCAACCACGAGTCGTCGTCGCTGTCCCGCACCTACCAGACGTCCATGGCGGCGGGGACGTACTGCAACGTGCAGAACAACACGACCGTCACGGTCAACGGCTCCGGACAGTTCACGGCCACCCTCGGCGCCAACACGGCGCTGGCGATCCACTCGGCCAGGACCGGCTGCTGACTCGGCGGGGGCCCGGCCGCGGTGCGCACCGCGGCCGGGCCCCTTCGGCGTGCCACCGCCACGGGTGGGCCGTGCGGGGCGGCCGTGCGGGGCGTCTGCGCGGGGCGGACCGTGCGAGGTGTCCGCGCGGGACGACTGTGCGGTCAACCACACGCGACACGGGGCCGGTTGGCCGGACGGCCGCGGGTCGGGACGCCGCCGGCGCCCCGACCGGACCCCCTTGTCCGTATACGTGCGGGGCCGGTTGAGGCGCCGAGTCCGGATCGACGCTGAAATTCCTTACCGACGGTTTCAAGACTCTTGCTGTAAACCTTTCGCAAGCGATACGGTCACGCCGGCGCCCGGCACCGTGGCCGTGCCGCGGCGTGGGGTCGGACCCGATCGAGCCGTAATCGCAAGGAGTTCACGCCTGTGATACCGAGATGGCCGGCGCCCCTGGTGCGCCGTACCGCGCAGCGCAGACGAGTCGCGGCGGTCGCCGTGGCCGCTCTCGCAGCAGCGCTCGTCCAGCCCCTCGCGGCGCGGGCCGCAGCCCCGCCCGCACCCCCGTCGGACGCCGCCCTCGCCAGGACCCCGGCCCGCAACGACCTGACGCGCGAGCAGTTCTACTTCGTCCTGCCGGACCGCTTCGCCAACGGCGACGCGTCGAACGACAGGGGCGGCCTCACCGGCTCCCGCCTCGAAACCGGGTACGACCCCACCGACAAGGGCTTCTACCAGGGCGGCGACCTCAAGGGCCTGACGCAGAAGCTCGACTACATCAAGGGCCTCGGCACCACCGCCATCTGGATGGCGCCGATCTTCAAGAACCAGCCCGTGCAGGGCACCGGCAAGGACGCGTCGGCCGCCTACCACGGCTACTGGATCACCGACTTCACCCGGGTCGACCCGCACTTCGGCACCAACGCCGACCTCGAGAAGCTCATCGACAAGGCGCACGACAAGGGCATGAAGGTCTTCTTCGACGTCATCACCAACCACACGGCCGACGTCGTCGACTACAAGGAGAAGACCTACGGGTACCTCTCCAAGGGCGCCTTCCCGTACCTGACGAAGGACGGCGAGCCCTTCAACGACGCCGACGCGTCCGCGGACTTCCCCTCCGTCGGCGCCGGCACCTTCCCGCGCACGCCCTTCGTGCCCGCCGCGAAGAAGGACGTCAAGGTCCCGTCCTGGCTCAACGACACCTCGATGTACCACAACCGGGGCGACTCGACCTTCGCCGGGGAGAACTCCACCTACGGCGACTTCTCCGGCCTCGACGACCTGTGGACCGAGCGTCCCGAGGTCGTCAGCGGCATGGAGAAGATCTACCAGCGGTGGGTCAGGGACTTCGACATCGACGGCTTCCGGATCGACACGGTGAAGCACGTCGACACGCGGTTCTGGACGCAGTGGGCCACCGCCCTCGACGCGTACGCCGCCAAGCAGGGGCGTGACGACTTCTTCATGTTCGGCGAGGTGTACTCCGCGGACACGTCGATCACGTCCCCGTACGTCACGCAGGGCCGCCTCGACTCGACGCTGGACTTCCCGTTCCAGGACGCCGCCCGCGCCTACGCCTCCCAGGGCGGCAGCGCGCAGCGCCTCGCGTCCGTCTTCGCGGACGACTACAAGTACACGACGGACAAGGCCAACGCGTACGAGCAGGTCACGTTCCTCGGCAACCACGACATGGGCCGCATCGGGTACTTCCTCAAGCAGGACAACCCGAAGGCGTCCGACGCCGAACTGGTGAGGAAGGACCGGCTCGCCAACGAGCTGATGTTCCTCGGCCGCGGCAACCCGGTCGTCTACTACGGCGACGAGCAGGGCTTCACCGGCGCGGGCGGCGACAAGGACGCCCGCCAGACCATGTTCGCCTCCCGGACGGCCGACTACCTCGACGACGACGAACTCGGCACGGACCGCACCCACGCCGACGACGCCTACGACAGGAGCGCCCCGCTCTACCGGCAGATCGCCGCGCTGGCCAAGCTCCGCAAGGACCACCCCGCCCTCGCGGACGGCGTGCAGACGGAGCGGTACGCGGCCGACGGCGCCGGTGTCTACGCCTTCTCCCGCACGGACGCGAAGACCGGCGCCGAGTACGTCGTCGCCGTCAACAACGCGGACGGGGACCGGACGGCGAGCTTCGCCACCGGCTCCGCCGGCATGACGTTCCGCGCGCTGTACGGCACGTCCGCCTCCCTGAGGAGCGACGCGGACAGGAAGGTCACCGTCACCGTCCCGGCGGGCTCCTCCGTGGTCTTCGAGGCCACGGGCCGTCCCGCGGCGCCCGCGACCGCTCCCTCGCTCACGCTGAAGGCCCCCGCGGCCGGCGCCACCGGAACGGTCGAGATCTCGGCCGACGTCGACGGCGGCGCCCGCAACCGGGTCGTCTTCGCCGCCCAGGTCGGCAACGGCTCCTGGCGGACGCTCGGTTCCGCCGACCACGCCCCCTACCGCGTCACCCAGGTCGTGGGCGAGGACGTCAGGCCCGGCACCGCGCTGCGCTACAAGGCCGTGGTGATCGACTCGACCGGACGCACGGCGAGCGCCCTGGCGGCCGGCACGACCGGCACCCCGCCCACCGAGGAACCGCCGACCGCCTCCTCCCGCGAGTACGCGGTCGTCCACTACAAGCGCGAGGACGGCGACTACACCGACTGGCGGCTGTACGCCTGGGGCGACATCGCCGAGGGCGAGGGCACCACCTGGCCCGAGGGCCACGACTTCGTCGGGCGGGACGCCTACGGGGCCTTCGCCTACGTGAAGCTGAAGCCGGGCGCCTCGAACGTGGGCTTCCTCGTCATCGACAAGGACGGCAACAAGGACGTCTCCGCGGACCGCACGATCGACGTCACGAAGACCGGCGAGATCTGGCTGGAGCAGGGCAAGGAGGCCGTACGCACCGAGCGGCCCGACCAGCCCGCCCCGGACACCTCCAAGGCGGTCCTGCACTACCACCGCGCCGACGGGAACTACGACGGCTGGGGTCTGCACACCTGGGCCGGCGCCGCGAACCCGACCGACTGGTCGAAGCCGCTGGAGCCGGTGCGCACGGACGCCTACGGCGCGGTCTACGAGGTGGCCCTCGCCGAAGGAGCCACCAGCCTCAGCTACATCCTCCACAAGGGCGACGAGAAGGACCTGCCGAGCGACCAGTCGCTCGACCTCAAGGCCGACGGCCACGAGGTGTGGCTCCTGAACGGCCAGGAGGACTACCTCCTGCCGCAGCCCGCGGGCAGCGCGGCGGCCCTCGACCTGACCACCTCCAAGGCGGTCTGGATCGACCGGAACACCGTCGCCTGGAACGGCAACGAGGCAGCCGCCTCGACCCAGTTGCTGTACTCGCGCAAGGGCTCCATCAAGGCCGACAAGGGCACGCTCACCAGCGACGACGAGCGGTGGCTGCGCCTCGGCAGGAGCACCCTGACCGATGCCCAGAAGGCCGCGTTCCCGCATCTCAAGGCGTACACCGCCTGGACCGTGGACCCGCGTGACCGCGACCGGGTGCGCGAGGCGCTGCGCGGCCAGGTCGTCGCCTCCCAGCGGGCCGCCAACGGCGCCGTGCTCGCGGCGACGGGCGTCCAGGTCGCCGGCGTGCTCGACGACCTGTACGACGCGACGAGGTCCGACCTCGGGCCGACGTTCGCCAAGGGGCGCCCGACGCTCTCCGTGTGGGCGCCGACCGCGCAGGACGTGAAGCTGGAGATCGGCGGCGGGGCCGTGCCCATGCGGCGCGACGGCGCCACCGGCGTCTGGTCCGTCACCGGGCCCGCGTCCTGGAAGAACAAGCCCTACCGCTACGCCGTGAAGGTGTGGGCGCCGAGCGTCCGCGAGATCGTCACCAACAAGGTCACCGACCCCTACTCGGTCGCCCTCACCACCGACTCCGAGCGCAGCCTCGTCGTCGACCTGCGGGACGGCTCGCTCGCCCCGAAGGGCTGGTCGGCCCTCAAGAAGCCGAAGGCGGTGCCCCTCAAGGACGCGCAGATCCAGGAGCTGCACATCCGGGACTTCTCCGTCGAGGACCGCACGGCGAAGAACCGCGGCACCTACCTCGCCTTCGCCGACAAGGACAGCGCCGGCTCCCGGCACCTCAGGAAGCTCGCGCAGTCCGGCACCTCGTACGTGCACCTGCTGCCCGCGTTCGACATCGCCACCATCCCCGAGAAGGAGTCGGACCGGACGAGCCCCGACTGCGATCTCCCCTCCTACGCGGCAGACTCCGAGAAGCAGCAGGAGTGCGTGGCCGCGGCCGCCGCGAAGGACGCCTACAACTGGGGCTACGACCCGTACCACTACACGGTCCCGGAGGGCTCGTACGCCACCGACCCCGAGGGGACGGCCCGCACGGTCCAGTTCCGGAAGATGGTCGAGTCGCTGAACCAGGACGGCCTGCGGGTCGTCATGGACGTGGTCTACAACCACACCACCGCGAGCGGCCAGGCCGGCACCTCCGTGCTCGACAAGGTCGTGCCGGGCTACTACCAGCGCCTGCTCGCCGACGGCAGCGTCGCCACCTCCACCTGCTGCGCCAACACGGCCCCCGAGAACGCCATGATGGGCAAGCTGGTGGTGGACTCGATCGTCACGTGGGCCAGGGAGTACAAGGTCGACGGATTCCGCTTCGACCTGATGGGCCACCACCCGAAGGCCAACATCCTGGCCGTCCGCAAGGCGCTGGACGCCCTCACGCCGGCCAAGGACGGCGTCGACGGGAAGAAGATCGTCCTGTACGGCGAGGGCTGGAACTTCGGCGAGATCGCGGACGACGCCCGCTTCGTGCAGGCCACGCAGAAGAACATGGCCGGCACCGGCATCGCCACCTTCTCCGACCGGGCCCGTGACGCCGTGCGCGGCGGCGGCCCCTTCGACGAGGACCCCGGTGTGCAGGGCTTCGCGTCCGGCCTCTTCACCGACCCGAACTCCTCCGGGAGCAACGGCACCGAGGCACAGCAGAAGGCCCGGCTCCTGCACTACCAGGACCTGATCAAGGTCGGGCTCTCGGGCAACCTCGCCGGGTACACGTTCACCGACAGCAGCGGCAAGGAGGTCGAGGGCTCCGAGGTCGACTACAACGGGTCCCCGGCCGGATACGCGGACGCGCCGGGCGACGCCCTCGCCTACGTGGACGCCCACGACAACGAGGCGCTGTTCGACGCGCTCGCGTTCAAGCTGCCCAAGGACACGTCGGCGGCCGACCGCGCGCGGATGCAGGTCCTCGCGATGGCCACGGCCACCCTCTCGCAGGGCCCGGCCCTGTCCCAGGCGGGTACGGACCTGCTGCGCTCCAAGTCGCTCGACCGCAACTCGTACGACAGCGGCGACTGGTTCAACGCCATCCACTGGGAGTGCCGGGACGGCAACGGCTTCGGGCGCGGTCTGCCCATGGCGACCGACAACCGGTCCAAGTGGCCTTTTGCCAAGCCCCTGCTGACCTCGGTCGGGGCGGACTGCCCGCAGATCGAGGGCACTTCGGCCGCGTACCGGGACCTGCTGCGCATCCGCGGCGGCGAGAGCGACTTCGGGCTCGGCAACACCGGCCAGGTGCAGTCGAAGCTGTCCTTCCCGCTGTCCGGCGAGGCCGAGACGCCCGGTGTGATCACGATGCGGCTCGGCGACCTGGTCGTCGTGTTCAACGCGACCCCCGAGCGGCAGGCCCAGCGGGTCGAGGCGCTCGGCGGGACGGCGTACGCGCTGCACCCCGTACAGGCCCTGGGGGCCGACCGGGTCGTCAAGTCCAGCTCCTACGCGAAGGAGTCGGGCACGTTCTCCGTGCCGGGCCGCAGCGTCGCGGTCTTCACCCGCACCGGCCGGTGAGTCCCCGACCGTTGGGGCACTGACACGGTGAGGCACTGAACGGGTGGGGCAGGTCCGGTTTCCGGGCCTGCCCCATCGCCGTGAACGGCGCCGTCCTGCCCGACCACGCACCGGACGGCGGCGCGGCCCTCCGCGCCCGGCGACTAGGGTGAGGCGGACGACCTGGAACGGGAGCGATCATGCCGCAGATCACAGTCGACTACTCCGAGCCGCTCGCCGGCGCCTTCGACCGGCGGGGCTTCGCGCTGGCGCTGCACACGATGGTCGTGGAGACCGCCGCGGCGGGCATCGACGCCTGCAAGACCCGCTTCCGGCCGACGGACGACATCGTCGTGGGAGCCGAGGAGTCGGGGCACGCGCTGGTGCACGTCACCCTCGCCCTGCTGCCGGGCCGGACCCCGGAGACCAAGGCCGCGCTGACCGAGCGGACGCTCGGACTGCTCCGGGCCCATCTGAAGCCGGTCGCCGGACTGACCCTCCACGCCTCCGCCGAGGTACGCGACCTGGACGCCTCGTACCAGAAGTTCGTGGACTGAGCGGTCCCGCGGCGGAGTGCGGCGCCACCCGCGCCCGCCCGCGTCCCGCGCCCGCCGCGCCTCACGGCTCACGCAGCGTGGACGGGGCGCCTCAGGACGCCAGGGAGACCAGCCGTCCGACGAGGTCCGTGAAAGGGCTCTCGGCCGGTTCCTCGGCGAACACGCGGCGCAGCAGTCCGGCCATCTCGGCGTCGTGGGCCGCGCTCACCGCGGCGAGCGCGGCGAAGTCGTGGACGAGCTGCGCCTCCAGTTCGCCGCGGGGAATCCGGCGGCCGTCCAGCCAGATCAGCGCGGTCGACTCGGCCAGGGAGATCCAGGAGCGCACGACCAGTTCGAGCCGGGCGGGCGGCTCCTCGACCCGAAGATGCGCCAGGATCTCCAGGTACGCGGCCTGCCGTACGCCGTCGACGAGGGCGTTCGTCTTCGTGGAACCCACCGCCGGGCCGCCGCGCATCAGCGCCGAGAAACCGGGCCCGTGCTCGTCCACGAAGTCGAAGAACCGCCGCATCACCCGCAGCAGCCGGGCCCCGAGAGGGCCGTCCTGCGGTTCGACGAAACGTTCCGCCAGATCGTCCGAGGCACGCGTGAGCGCCGCCTCGTACAGGCTCTGCTTCCCCGGGAAGTAGTGGTAGACCAGTGGCCGCGAGATGCCCGCGGCCGCGGCTATCTCGTCGATCGAGACGTCGTCGGGCGAGCGTCGGCTGAAGAGGTCGAGGGCGACGCCGATCAACTGCTGCCGCCGCTCCTCGACACCCATCCTGCGGCGTACCCCGGTTGTCATACGAACACCTTACCGATCGAATCCAGCCGCAAAAGGGCCGGTCCGGTACGGGTGTTCCCCCGGGTCAGCCCAGCCCGTCTACGGGCCTGCCGTCCTTCAGCGTGCCCTTCAGGTCCACCTGCGCGCCCTGTTCGGCCCGTACCGTCAGCAGACGGCCCCGCGCGGCCCCCCTGACACCGCCGGTGGCGCGGACCGTCGCGGTGTCGCCGCTGCCCGCCGCGAGCATGTACCAGTGGCCCGCCGCGGACCTCCACAGCACACCCGCGAGCACGTCGGGTTCGGCGGCACCGCAGGCGGGCACGTCGTCGGCCTTCGCCGTGACCGCCCCGAACCGCTGACCCGGGGCGTGGAACTGGGCGAGGACCTGGGCGCCCTCGCCGCGCCAGGTGTCCGCGCGGGTGCACAGCCACTGGGCCCGGCCGCCCCCGTCGGGCAGCGGCTGCCGGGCGTACGCCCAGGCGTTGACCGAGCGCACCCCCTGGCCGCGGGCGGCCGCGAGGGAGCAGGCCAGTGGTGACCAGGTGGCCGACGCGGCGTCCCCGGGCCGTTCCGGGCGGCCCGCGGTGAGCCGGGCGGGAGTCAGCTCGCCGAGGTCGGTCACCGTCCGGGTGGCCGACGGGCCGGTGAGCTCCAGCACGTTCCACGAGCGGCACTCGCCGGACGGCTGGATCGGGCCGGCGAACGGCTCGGTCACCCCGTCCGCGGACAGCTCCAGCCGCGCCGCACCGGGCGTGCCCGCCGAGCCCGCCGCACCTGCCGCACCTGCCGTCCCCGCGGTGCCCGCAGTACCCGCAGTCCCCGCGGTGCCCGCAGTACCCGCAGTCCCCGCAGTGCCCGCCGCACCGGGCGTGCCCGCCGCACCCGCCGCAGCGCCGGGTGCCCCCGAGGTACCGGCCGCGGGGGTCTTCAGCAGGTCGCGCACGGCCGCGGAACGCACCCAGGGAGCCGTCAGGTAGCGGATGTTGCCGTCGCTCCGGCTGAGCACGAGCGCGTTCGCGTCGGCGTCCGTCCCGCCGTCGACGCGCGCGAAGTCAAGGGCCGCGCCCTGCGTGCCGTCCACCGGCTCGGCGTAGCGCGCGATGCGCAGTCCGTCGTGGAGCACGACGACCCGGCTCCTGTCGACCTCGCCCGCGAAGAGCAGTTGGGGCGGCCCGGGCGGGGCGCCCGACGGCGTGCCCGGGGTCGCCGACACCTGGACGGTCCCGCCCGGCCGCGCCCACACGGCGAGAGCGCGGCGCAGCAGCGCCTTGTCGGCGGTGAGTCCGCCGCGTGCGGGCCACACCGAGAAGTCCGCGCGCGGGGACGACTTCCAGGCGCCCGCCGGGACCAGCGTCAGGCGGTCGGGGTCCAGTGCCGCCTGGGCAGCCGGGTTCTGCGCGTACGGCGGGGCGGCCGCGCCCTCGGGACCCCAGCCGTCGCCGGGAAGGGCGAGCAGCGCCCCGCACACGGCGACGGCGGCACCGGCGGCGAGGGCCGCCCTGATGTGCTGGCGCCGGCGCAGCAGGTCGGTGGGGCGGGCCTGCAGGGAGCACGGGTCGAACTCGGGGGACGTCAGCAGGCCGTACCGGGCCTCCACGCCGCCGGCCTCGGAGAGGGCCCGGCCCGGGTCGGACTCGCCCGCCGCGGTCAGTACCGCGCGCGTGTCCGCGTCGGACAGCCGCTCCAGACCGCGCAGCACATAGGCCGCGCGGGCCGCCGGGGAGAGGGCCGACAGCCGCTGGTCCAGCGCGAGTTCGTCGGCGCCGCCGGCCCGGGGGAGCAGCCGCAGCCCCCATACGTGCGGGAGCAGCGGGGGCAGTTGCGCCCGCTTCGGCCAGGCCCTGAACGTGACGGGCCTGCCCGCCTCCAGGGCCCCGCGCAGCACCCTCAGGCGCACATGGGTGTATCCCGGATCGCCGTTCCTGCCCTCGGCGCCCTTCTGGGCCGGCAGGGCCGAACCGTCGCCGGAGGACCGGCCCCGGGGCAGCGCGCGCTGGGTGAGCGCGTGCGCGGTGAGTACGCGGCGGTTGCGGCCGAGGCTGGGCGGCAGCACCAGATAGGCGAGCCGGACCAGGCGCGGGTAGTGCTCGGTGAGCGCGGCCTCGGCCTGCTCGACATCGACGACCGGTCCGGAGGCCGGGTTGGGGCGCGGGGCGACATCCTGTGACTGCACGTTCAGCAGAACGAGCGAATCGGTGGTTGGTCACCTGGACTGCCCTCGGAGGGGGCCGAGTTACTCCCCGGGCTCCACGAGCAGGCGGGCGTAGTTCGCCATGGAGCGCTGGTAGCGGGGCAGATGGGGGGCGAGCGCGCCGAGCACCAGCGACAGGCCCTCGCGCTCCCGCCCGAGGTCCGCCAGGCACAGAGCGAGCGTCGCGCGCACCGCGTCGTCCAACTCGTCGGAGGGGGCGACGAGTTCGGGGGAGAGGAGGTTGACGCCCTCCTCCGGCCGGCCGATGTTCCGCAGCGAGCTGGAGAGCTGGATCTTCGCCCGCCGTCCGCGGTAGCCGTCGAGCCCGCGCGCGAGTGCCTCCCGGTACAGCGGCACGGCCCGGTCCGAGTGCCCCGTGGAGTCCCAGGCGCACGCCTGCTCGAAGGGTCCGACGGGGCTGTCGGCCGGCAGGTCGGCGACCAGCGTGTCGATCAGCGCCCGGAAGTCGGCCGCCTGGTCCTCGGCGTAGTCGTCGATCGTGGCCCAAGCCGCCGTCACGCGCTCTTCCCAGTCTGCTGCGATCATCCGCCCAGCCTCGCACAGGTGGGTACGGGAACGACACCGGCCCGGTCGCCCGCCCCCGCCCGCCGACGGCGGCGCCCGGCCGCCCGGAACGCCCCGAGGTCTCCGGGTGCGCCCCGGTACCCGCGGTGGGCCGTGGGTGTTTCGCGGCCCTTTCGGGGACACTGGGGCGCGGTCGGCCCGCACAGCCGTGCGGCGGCCGATTGAGCGCGCGGCGCGCGGGAGCCGTATCGAGGGCGGGGCCCCTCCCGGGGGCTCTTCGCGGCGTGGGCCGGGACCGGCACCCTCGGGTGCGGTCCCGGGGGAGACGGCACCGGCCGTGCCCGGCACGCGCGCCGCGGCGGACCGTCCGTCCGCGTGCCCCCGCCACGGCGGGCGGGGCGCGGGCCGGGTGCGGTCCGTGCTCAACGGCGCGTACGGAGCCGGCGGGTCCAGGTCGCCGGACGGGAGCGGAGGAACGGATGAGGATGACGCGACACGGGTTCGCGCTCGTCGCAGGGGCTGCGGTGCTGGCGCTGTCGGGCTGCGGTTCGGACGGCGGCACCGACGACAAGGTGCCCGCGACGGCGACCGGCAGCCTGGAGCACCTGGCCGCCGAGGTGAAGTGCAAGCCGGACATCCAGACGGACGCGGACGAGATCCGGCAGGCCATCTGCAAGAACGCCGACGGCAAGTTCATCCTCGCCACCTTCGCCACCGACCGGGGCCAGCGCGAGTGGCTCAACGGGGCCAAGGACTACGGCGGCCACTACCTGGTCGGCGCCAAGTGGGTCGCCGTCGGCGAGACGAAGGTGGTCACGGCGCTGCGCGGCCGGCTCGGCGGGACCGTCGAGGAGGGCACGGACCACGGCGGCTCGGACCACGGGGCCACGCACTCGGGCCACGACGGCTGAGGCGCGCGGGGGAGGAAACGCCGAAGGCCGGCGGTGATCGCTCACCGCCGGCCTTCTCAGTGGGTCCTCAGCGGATCACTGGCACTTCCTGCCGCCGTTGATGCAGTTGACCATCTTGTTCATCAGGTTCTGGGAGAAGAAGTTGATGAAGTCGTTGTGGTCGGTGATCGGCTTGTGCAGGTTCTCCGGGAAGGAGTCGACCGCGTACGGGTTCGTGACCTGACCGTTCTCGATCACCGGCGCGGGTACGTCGTAGACCAGGCGGACCTGGAGCTGGGGGATCGCCTTGAAGCCGTTGGCGCAGGTGCCGTTCGCCTGGACGAAGGCCACGTGCGTGCGGTGGTTGGCGCTGTCGGCGTTCTGGCCGTCCCAGCAGCTCTGGAAGTTGGTCGTGCGCACCACGTCGCTGCCGTCGGGGCAGATCGGGTACTTGTCCGTGAGCTGGCGGTTCTCGAAGCCGGTGCAGCTCCAGTTCACGTTGGCGTTGCCGAGGCCGTTCACGAAGGCCTTGGCGTCACCGGTGATGATGCGCAGGGCGGCCGGCATTCCGACGACCTTGCCGCGCTTGTTGCCGACGAACTTGAGCTGGGCCTGACGCGGCTGGAGGATCTTGCCGACGTTGCCCTCCTTGCCGCCGCCGTCGTTGTTCTGGTCGAAGTCCTGCGAACCGTCCTGGAGGCGCAGCACCGGCCAGAAGTACGAGGACTTGTCGCCCTGGTTGCGGCAGGTGGTCTGCGCGGCCGCCAGCTCCGCGTCGCTCGCGAAGGCGTCGTTGTTCTGGTTGCCGACGTAGTCGTGCAGGTGGTGGGCACCGTTGGTGACACCGGGGGCGACGATCACGTTGTCCGTGTTGTGGTTGTCGTTCCCGTTGGTGCCGCAGCTCGTGGTGAAGGTGCCCCGCGAGCCCGACCGGCCGTTCGCGGCGAGGCCGTTCGCGCCCACGCCCCGCTTGTTGCTGGGCTGGACGGTGGTGATGTCCTGGAAGTCCGCCGCGACCGGGCCGTTTCCGCCCTGTCCGTTGGCCTGTCCCTGACCCTGGTCGCCGCCCTGCTCGCCGCCCTGCTCGGCTCCCTGGTCCCCGCCCTGCTCCTGGCCCGGGTCCTGGCTCGCGCCGCCCTGGCCCTGGTCCTGACCGGCACCTGCCTCGCCGTCGGTGGTCTGGGGCTGGTCGACGGGCTTGCCCGTGCACGGAGCCAGCGAGGCCAGCTCGGGGGGCGTACCGCCGACGCGCTTGATGCTGATCCGGATCCGGTCGAGCGTGGCAGCACGCTTGTCCTTGAGCGGATTCAGGATCGCGTTCTGTACGAAGCCGGGGTCCTGGGCCGCGGCGTTGCGGGAGGAGGCGAGTCGTGCGTACGCCTCGGTGATCTGGCGGTCCAGCGTGGCCAGGTCCGTGTCGACGTTCTGGCGTGCCCGCTCCGGAACATCCGTGATCCTGGTGCTCGCGTCGGGGCAGTCGATGGTGGCCACCTGGGCGGCCGTCGTCTGCGCGTTCTGTGCCGAGTTCTTGCCCTCGCCTGCAGAAGCGTAGAAATTGGCCGCGATCAGACCGCCGCCGCCCAGTGCGAGTGCCGCCGATGCGGCAATCGCCCGGTTGGCGAGCGTGGAGCGGCGTTTACGGTTCGTGCGTCCCATGGAACTCCTCTGGCTTCCTTGCGGGGGCATCGAGGCGCCCGACAGGAGGTGAAGCGGCTCCGTTCAATACGGAGGAGGTTCCTGAGGCGTTCAGCGTCTTCAGGAAATGATGGGAGTCCCGTGGCGCAATCCTGGCGCAAGGGGGCCAGAAGGCCCTGAAACAACGGCAGTTGAAGTGCCGTTACTGAATTTCATTCAATGAATTCGAACTACGGGGCGATCTCCGCTCCCGTGCCGTCACTCATTAATCGGCCCTTGTTTCGGGCCCTTTCAGCGGTCCTGATCCAAATAGGCGAGAACGGCGAGAACGCGACGGTTGTCGTCGTCCGAGACCTCCAGGCCCAGCTTCGCGAAGATGTTGGACGTGTGCTTGGCGATCGCCCGTTCCGTGACCACCAGTTGACCCGCGATCGCCGCATTCGACCTGCCCTGAGCCATGAGTTCCAAAACCTCCAGCTCGCGCGGAGTCAGCCGGGACATCGGCCGGCCGCCGCCCCGCTGCCGGGCCAGCAACTGCTGGATGACCTGCGGGTCCATCGCCGTACCGCCCCCCGCGACCCGGCGCACGGCGTCGATGAACTGATCGGCGTCGAACACCCGGTCCTTGAGCAGGTAGCCCACGCCACCCGTCCCGTCCGCGAGCAGTTCGCGCGCGTAGAGCCGCTCCACGTGCTGCGAGAGCACGAGCACCGGCAGCCCTGGCCTGGCCCGGCGGGCCGCCAGGGCGCACTGGAGTCCCTCGTCCGTGAAGGAGGGCGGCAGCCGGACGTCGACCACGGCGACGTCCGGCGCCGGTCCTGCGAGGGCCCTGGTCAGCTCGGGGCCGCTGCCGACGGCCGCCGCGATCTCGAAGCCGTACGCCTCCAGCATCCTGACCAGCCCGTCGCGCAGCAGGAACAGGTCTTCCGCTAGGACAACTCGCAAGGGATCTCCATGGTCACCATGGTGGGGCCGTCCGCGGGGCTGCCGACGGCGAGGACGCCGTCGAATGTACCCAGCCGCCGCTCGACCCCGGACAGTCCCGAGCCCGCGCCGATCACGGCCCCGCCCCTGCCGTTGTCGGTGACCGCGATCCGCAGCACACCGCCCCGGTCGGGGGAGTGCCGCAGATCGACCCAGATCCGGTCGGCGCCCGAGTGCTTGACTGCGTTGGTGAGCACCTCGCTGACGGCGAAGTACGCGGCGGACTCCACGGGCGCCGTCGGCCGGGCGGCCAGGTCCACGTCGACCTGCGTACGGATCGGCAGCCGCAGCGCCAACGCCCGTACCGCGTCGCCCAGTCCGCGCTCGGCGAGCACCGGAGGATGAATGCCCCGCACCAGGTCGCGCAGTTCGGTGAGCGCCTCGGCGGACGACCTGCGCGCCCGCGCGAGCAACTCCCTGGCCTGCTCCGGGTCCTTCTCCAGAAGTGCCTCGACCGTGCCCAGGTCCAGGCCCATCGAGACGAGCCTGGCCTGCGCGCCGTCGTGCAGGTCCCGCTCGATCCGGCGCAGTTCGGCCGCCGAGGTGTCCACGGCGTCGCGCCGGGTCTCGGTCAGCACCCGTACGCGCTCCGCGAGTTCACCCCGTCCGGGCGCCAGCACCGCCCGGGTCAGCAGGAAGTGCGCGCGCAGCAGGAACGGGGCGGTGCGGACGCCGGCCCACAGCAGGACGGCGCCCAGCGCGGCCGCCGCCAGGGCACTGAGCTGCCCGCCGACCGGCACGAAGCCGTACCACCAGCCGACGTACGTGCCGTCGGTGAAGACCCGCCACAGGCCGGCGCCGAGGGCGAAACCCTCGAAGGGGTAGACGAGCAGCGCGGCGGGCAGCAGCGCGGTGACGAACCCCGCGGTCATGTCCACCGGCAGCCACCGCAGGTCCCGCCAGGTCCCCGGATCGCCGAGCACGCGGAAGCACCGCTCCCAGGGGTTGGCGTCCGCGGGCACCCGCCGGTACACGGCCGGTATCCGCACCCCGCACCAGCGGGCCGCCGCCAGCCGCCGAAGGTCCGCGAAGGTGCGCACCCCCGCCAGCACCCACGGGGTGGTGAACAGCCCGATGCCCAGGGGCACCAGGACGATCGACACCACGCTCAGCACGAACAGGGTGATCGCCCCGGCCGGTACGGCGACAGCGAGCACAAGGGCCCGTACCCCGGTCAGAGCGGCGGTGCGCCCCATGCCCCCGCCCCGTCCCCCGGCGCCGCCGGACCGCCCGTTCCCCGTCTCCATGCGCCCAGTGTCGCCGGGCCCGCCGCCCCGGTCACTGGGCCTGACCACCCGGCCGGGGGTGGTGCTGGCATCACCCCCGGCCGGGATGGTGCGGCATCACCCCCGGGCGTCCAGGACCTTCGCCTCCAGGGCCGGGTCGAGCCCGACCACCGGGCGGTCGGGCCGCTGGGGCGCGGTGCCGCCGATGTCCCGCAGCCAGTTCCAGGTGTCGGCCACCGTCTCGGCGACCGGGCGGCACCGCAGTCCCTCCCGCACGGCCCGGGACACGTCCGCCGTGTGCATCGCGGCGTGCGACTCGGAGTCCGGCGGCACCCACACGGGGAGCTGGACCCAGGGCTCGATGCCCGCCTCCAGGATCAACTCCGGGCCGGTCCAGCACAGCTCGGCCGTGCCGCCCGTCACCGCCGCGCACGCCTCCAGCAGGGTCCCGGTCGTCGCGTGCCCGGACGGGCTGATCAGGTTGTACGCCCCGCCCGCACCCGACGCGGCCGCCCCGAGGATCCACTCGGCGAGGTCGCGCACGTCGATGTACTGGAGCGGCAGCGCGCGCGGTCCCGGCGCGAGCACCCGGCCGCCGCGCGCCGTCCGGCCGAGCCACCAGGGCAGCCGCCCGATGTTCTCGTACGGGCCGAGGATGAGCCCGGCCCGCACGAGGAGCGACCGCTCCTCGCCGAACGAGCCGAGCACCGCCAGCTCGCCACCGCGCTTGTCGCGCGCGTAGTCGGTCTGTTCCGCGTCGGGGGAGGCGTCCGCCACGAGCGGGGCGTCCTCGTCGTAGCCGGCCGGAGCCGGCCACGCGTACACCGAGCAGCTCGACACGTACGCGTACCGCCGGGCCCGGTCACGGAGCAGCCGGGCCGTCTCCCGCACGGCCCGGGGCGCCGCGGACCAGGTGTCGACGACGAGGTCCCACTCCCGCTCGGTCCCGGAGAGCGCGGCCAGGCCGTCCGGCGCGGTGCGGTCGCCGTGCAGGGACCGCACCCCGGCCGGGGGCGCGTGCCGTCCGCGGTGGAAGACGGTCACGTCCCAGTCCCGCGCGAGCGCGGCCTCCGCGACGGCCCGTCCCACGAATTCCGTACCGCCCAGTATCAGGAGTCTCATGCCGACGACTCTGCCCCGCGAAGGGCCGCGGCGGAACCGAAATCTGCCGACAGGCGAACCGGAGAGCCGGGGGCGTGCGGGCGGACGCGGTCCCGGGCCCGTGCGCTCGGGTCAACCCGCCGTCGGGGGCGCGTACTTGTAGCCCACGCGGCGGACCGTCAGGATCGCGTCCCGGTGCTCCGCGCCGAGCTTGCGGCGCAGCCGGGCGATGTGGACGTCCACGGTGCGGCCGTCGCCCACGTGCCCGTAGCCCCAGACCGTGGTGACCAACTGGTCGCGGGTGTGCACCTGGTGGGGATGCGCGACGAGGTGCGCGAGCAGCTCGAACTCCAGGTAGGTGAGGTCCAGCGGCCGCCCGCCGATCTCGGCGGTGCGCCGCACGGAGTCGACGCGCACGAGCGGTTCGTCGGCCGGGTCGGGCCGTTCCGGGGCGGCGTCGGGCACCGCGGACGCCAACCGGGTCTGCTGGTCGGCCGGGACCAGGATCAGGTACCCGATCATCGGCGGCCTGCCGGGCAGGGTGGGAAGGGCGTTCGGGGGAGCGGGCAGCCAGGTGGTCCCCGGCGGCAGCAGGGCCGTGACGTCCTGGCCCAGGAGCCCTGCCCCGGAGGCCTGCGGCAGGGGCCACTCCTCGTCCCGGTCGACGGCACGCAGTCGGTGGCGTGCCGGTGCCGCGGCGGGCGCGGGGCCGGGAGAGGCGGCGACGGAGGAGAAAGAACGGGTGTTCGCCATGTGAGGTCAGCTCTTTCGCGCGAGAGGTCGTCGGTTGTGTCGACGGCCGCGAGTTCTTGGTCGCGGAGCGGTCGAGGGACGTACGTCGTGCGCGCTGGCCGAAGGCCGGGGGTGTACGGCTTTAAAGGGCCCGCGCGTTCATCGCGCGACAACACACCCGGTCGAAGTCGTGGTGCTGACGGGAGGGCCAGAAGGGCTCGAGGTCATGACGACCCGTCGCGGTGTACTTCCGGAAGCCTGCCATGCCTCCATTGAAGCAGACACCGGACCGGGACAGGAGGGTCCTCTCACTGGTCGGACGCGGACATGGCTCGAAGACGCCGCCGTACGGTCCGCCGCGGGACCGGGCGGTCCGGCCGGGGCCGTCGCCGGGTGACCGCCGGGCCCGGCACGCGCGAGGGGGCGTCCACCGTGACGGTGGACGCCCCCTCGGGGAGAAGCGGTGGATCAGACCTGGCCGGCCTTCTCCAGGGCGGAGCAGCAGGTGTCGACGATCAGCCGCGTCACGACGTACGGGTCGACGTTGGCGTTGGGGCGGCGGTCCTCGATGTAGCCCTTGCCGTCCTTCTCGACCTGCCACGGGATGCGCACCGAGGCGCCGCGGTTGGAGACGCCGTACGAGTACTCGTTCCACGGGGCGGTCTCGTGCAGACCGGTCAGGCGGTCGTCGATGCCGGCGCCGTAGTTCTTGACGTGGTCCATCGGCTTGGAGCCCTCGCCGAGCGACTCGCACGCGGTGATGATCGCGTCGTAGCCCTCGCGCATCGCCTTCGTGGAGAAGTTGGTGTGCGCGCCGGCGCCGTTCCAGTCGCCCTTCACCGGCTTCGGGTCCAGCGTCGCGGAGACGCCGAAGTCCTCGGCGGTGCGGTAGAGCAGCCAACGGGCCACCCACAGCTGGTCGGAGACCTCCAGCGGCGAGAGCGGGCCGACCTGGAACTCCCACTGGCCGGGCATGACCTCGGCGTTGATGCCGGAGATGCCGAGTCCCGCCTTGAGGCAGTTCTCGAGGTGCGCCTCGACGACGTCACGGCCGAAGATCTCGTCCGAGCCGACACCGCAGTAGTAGCCGCCCTGCGCGGCGGGGAAGCCCCCCTCGGGGAAGCCCAGCGGGCGGGCGCCCTTGAAGAAGGTGTACTCCTGCTCGATGCCGAAGATCGACTCCTGGGCGGCGAACTTCCCGGCCACCTCGCTGAGCGCGGCACGCGTGTTGGACTCGTGCGGCGTCATGTCGATGTTGAGGACCTCGCACATGACGAGGACGTCGTCGCCCCCGCGGATCGGGTCCGGGTAGACGGCGACCGGCTTGAGCACGCGGTCGGAGGCGTGGCCCTCGGCCTGGTTCGTGGAGGACCCGTCGAAGCCCCAGATCGGCAGCTCCGAACCCTTGGCGTCGTCGGTCAGGATCTTCGTCTTCGAACGGAGCTTGGCCGTCGGCTCGGTGCCGTCGATCCAGATGTACTCAGCCTTGAAGGTCACGGGACACATCCTTCGGGGTGGGTCTCTACGCGCAATGCGGGTGCTGCGGCGCTGCGGCACTGGGGCGCCGCGGATGCCCGGCAGCCTGCCAACAGGCGATTTCCCGATCATTGCCCGAATGTGAACCCCGTGTTACCTGGTACCCCTGTGTCGCGACTCACTCGCCGTGAGCGTTCGCGCGCCCCGCGCCCGCGTCCCGGACGCCGGATTCCGCCCGGCCGTCGCACCGGCTCCGGACCCTCGTATGCGATGGGTTTCGGGGCCTGCCGGCCGGAGGGAGTGGGCGGGTCCTCGGCGGCCGGGGCCGGGTACGCCGTCTGTTCCTCCTCGGCCGGCGTCCCCTTCCGCACGGCCGAGACGGCGTTCCCCGCCCCGGCGGCCCGCCGTGCCGGCGGTGGTCCCGGTGGACGGGCCGACCGGCTTCCTGTCCGGTCGGCCCGCCGGTCCTTCGGCACCCGGGGGAGTGCGCGCGGTCAGCCCACCTTCTCGATGAGGGCCCTGCGGATCAGGAACTTGCCGGGCTCGCGGACCTGCTCGAACGCCGCGTTGTTCAGGAGCGCGCAGCTTCCGGAGACCGAGGTGACCTCGACCGTGGTGGACTTGTTGTTGTCCAGGTTGGTGACCTTCAGCTTCGTGCCGGCGGGGAACTGGTTGCTGGACGCGGCCGGGGCGCCCGCCTCGCCCGAGAGGGTCACCGTGGAGCCGTTGCAGACCTGCTGACCGGTGGCGGCGCCACCACCGCCCGCACCCGCGGCGGGGGCGGACGCGCTCTGGGAGGGCTGCTGGGCGGGCGGCGCCTGGGAGGCCTGCGAACCCGCGCCCGCGCCGGCTCCCGCGCCCGCGCCCGCGCCGGCACCCGCTCCGACGTTCGCGTTCGACTCGCCGACCTGGCAGCCGGAGGCCTCCTGCTGCACCTTGATCTGCGCGATCACGGCCTCGCGGTTGGCGATCCGGGCCTGCGACTGGGCGTCCGGGTTGGTCCGCTGTCCCTCGATGAACGTCTCGTTGTTGCCCAGCGCGGTGGCGAGCCCGTCGCAGACCACGGAGGACTTCGCCGTGGCGGGCGCCGCGTTCGAAGTGGCTGCCAGGGCGAAGGCCCCGCCGCCGGCCACGGCCGCCGCGCTCACCAGCAGCGCGATCTTCTTCTTCGTGCCGAGAGTTCTCCTGCGTGACATGTACCGGCTCCTGTCCCCGGCCGCCCCTGTCAGCGGCCGTACACCGGTATGTACGAGATACCGAACGGAGTTGCTCAGTTGTTCGCACGAGTCACCCGAGTAACGTGAATCACACTGCTGGGAAAGGGAGTTCGGCCCCCGCCGTCACGGTTCTCGTGCGATGCGATGCGATGCGAAGCGACGCGCCTGCGACTGCGGCCCCGGGTGCGACCGCAACTGCGACCGCGCGTGCGGCCGGGCGGTCGGGGCGGCGTCGCGTCCCTACCTCCCCAGGGCGTCCCGTACGGCCTCCTCGGTGCGCGCGACGACGGCGGTCCCGTCCTGCGCGGTGATGATGGGGCGCTGGATGAGTCGCGGGTGGCCGGCCAGCGCCGCGATCCACCGGTCGCGCGAGGCCGCGCTCCTGGCCCAGTCCGCGAGACCCAACTCGGCGGCCTCGGGCTCCTGGGTGCGGGTGATGTCCCAGGGCTCCAGGCCGAGCCGCTCCAGCACCTCCCGGATCTCGGCCTCGCCGGGCACGTCCTCCAGGTAGCGGCGGACGGTGTACTCGGCACCCGCCCCGTCGAGCAGGTCGATGGCGCTGCGGCACTTCGAACAGGCCGGATTGATCCAGATCTCCATGCCGCCACGGTACGCGAGACATCGTGCCGCACACCCGTCACGGAGGGACTCAAAGGCCCCCTGGCCAGGGGCGATTGTCAGTGGGCGACGGTAGAATAGAAGCAGTGTTCGAGGGTGCCGCCGGAGCCGCCGGACGGTTTCCCGACCGCGACAGGAGGATGCCTGTGCCCGCTGCCGCACTCAGTCCGCTGCCCACCCAGTCCACCTCCAAGAGGGCCGTCCAGCTCGACCTGCCGTACCAGCCGGTCGAGAAGAGCCCGCTGCCCGCGGGGCGTCCCCGCGAGTGGTACATCACGCACAACCGCCGCCTCAAGGCGATGCGGCTCGCCATCGCGCTCCTCGACTCCGGCGTCCACGTGCCCAACCAGGCGCGCAACGAGAAGATCCGCAGCACGGCCCGGCTCGTCGGGATCCACCCGCCGTCGGACACCACGTGCCACATGGTCCGGGCCCTGATGAGGTACTCCCGCTGAACCAGGCGGCCGGGTGCCGCCCGCCCCGGTGGGCGGGCGGCCACGGCCGTCCGGCCCGTACGGGCCGACTGCGGACGGGATCTGACGGACCATCACGTCATGGGGCCGCCAACTCCCTTTCCAGCGGCGTACGGAAGCGGGGCGTGACCCTGGTCGCGCCCACCCAGTCGCGCAGCCGGGACGCCTCCGCCCCGATCGCCTCACGTGCCTCGCGGCCCGCACCCGCGGTGTCCAGCAGGCGCCAGGCGATGTCACCGTCCGGACGCTGGGCCCACCCGCCGACGATCCGGCCGTCCCACCACACGGTCGGACCGATGTTCCCGCTGCGGTCGAAGAGCGCCGGCCGCAGCTCCTCGGGGCAGTACCAGTCCCGCTGCCGCCACCCCATGGCCGTCGGATCGAGGGCGGGCAGCAGCGCCGCCCAGGGCGCGGCCGGCCCGACGGGCTCCGCCGCGCCGGGGAGGACGTACGCCGTCCCCTCGTCCACCGACACGGGCACGGCTCCCACCGCTTTCAGCGCGGCCCGTACGTCGCTCACCTTCCACCCGGTCCACCACTTCAGGTCGGCCTCCGTGGCCGGACCGCAGGCGGCCAGCCACCCGCCCGTCAGCTCCGCCTGCGCCTCGGCGACCGGCCGCTCGGCGGCGGGGGGCGCCGGCGCCCACCGGAACTGCGTCGACGTCCACGACCCCAGAGGACGGCCGCGCACCACCCGCCCCTCGGCCCCGAGCACCCGCAGCAGCCGTGAGGAGACGGTGTGCGTCCCCTCGTAGCTCTTCCCCGCCGCGTACACGAACTGCTCCTTCAACCTGGGCTCGTCGCGGGCCAGTTCGGCCGCGGTCGCCTCGCCGCGCAGGGCCAGCGCGGCGAGCGCCGACGCCTCCACCTCGGCGAGCCAACGGGCGTCGGGAGCCCCTGCCCCGGCCATGTCCTTGATCAGCGAGGCCCGTTCGCGCGCGGCGACGGCGACCCCGGTGGACGCGTGCACGACCGGGACGAGCGCGGTCGGGAACACGAACACGGTGTGCCGCATACCGTGCATCCGCACCAGCGACCGGTCCTCGTAGAGGGCGCGTTCCAGCCGCGCCACGGTCTCCGAGGCGTCCGAGAGCCGTGCCCCCACGGCGAGGAAGACGCTCGCGGGGTCCGAGCCGTGCAGCGCCACCAGGGAGTCCGCGACCTCCTCGGGGGTGCGCGCCCGCGAGGGTCCGGCCAGCCGCTGCCCGACGCCGAGCCGTGTCCGCCGCTCGGCCGCTCCGATGTACCGCTGGCTCCCGCTCACGTCCGCATCCCCTGTCCCGCCGGTCCGGTGCGCCCATTCTGCGCGCTCCGGCGCGGATCGCGTCGACGGTTCGACGCACCGCCCCGCCGCCCCTCGGTGTGCGCGGTGCCCCGGTCCGGCCGGAGCGGGGCCGGGACCGGCGCTCCGACCGGGACCGCCGTTCGGAGGGGTCGCCGCCGACCGGGACCGTCGCCGACCAGGGGCGTCGCCGACCGGGACCGTCGCCAGCAGGATCGTTGCCGGACGGGGGCGCCGACCGTGCGGCGGGGGTCCGCGGTACCCCGGCGCGGCTTGCAGTCGCGGTGCCATGGGATCGCGGTGATCCTGGCAGTGGAGCGTGGTCGGCGTCGCACGGGCGTCGTGCGTCGTTCACCTCGCTGTACAGGAAGGTGGCGGCCATGGCGACGATGCCGAACGAGACACGCAGAGGGAGCGGGGAGCCGGGCGGCGGCGAGAGACTCAGCGGCGCGTCCGTGTTCGCCGGGTCCGTGATGATGCTCAGCGGTCCGCTCAGCATCCTCATGGGCGCATCCGGTATCGCACGGGACAACCTGTTCGCCGCGTCCCAGTACGCCTACCGGTTCGATCTGACTGCCTGGGGCTGGATCCACATCGCGGTGGGACTGGCACTCGTCGTCGCCGGCATGGGCGTGGTGACGAACCGGAGCTGGGGTCGAGGGGTCGGCGCGGTGGCGGCGGGGGTCAGCCTGATCACCCAGTTCATGTTCGTCCCGTACTACCCGCTGTGGGCCATCCCCGTGATGACACTCGACCTCCTGATCATCTTCGCGCTCACGAGGGCCCACGGCGGAACCGACGGCGGTTGGTGACACCCCCGGCCCGGCGTCCTCCCCGGCTCCGGTCCCGCGCACGCCACCGCGGACCGGCGCCCGGACGCGGAAAAGGCCGTCGGCCGTGCCCTCCCGAGGGGGAGGAGCACGGCCGACGGCCCACACGCGGCCCGGGCGGGCGGAAACCCGCTCCGGTCCGGGTCGATGTCGGACGGTGATGTCCGACGGTGATGTCACACGTCGTAGTAGAGCTCGAACTCGTGCGGGTGCGGACGCAGCTGGAGCGGCGCGATCTCGTTCGTGCGCTTGTAGTCGATCCACGTCTCGATCAGGTCGGACGTGAAGACGTCGCCCGCGAGCAGGAACTCGTGGTCGGCCTCCAGGCGGTCGAGGACGGCCGGGAGCGAGGTCGGGACCTGCGCGACACCGGCGTGCTCCTCGGGAGCCAGCTCGTAGAGGTCCTTGTCGATCGGCTCGGCCGGCTCGATCTTGTTCTTGACGCCGTCCAGGCCGGCCATCAGCAGGGCGGAGAACGCCAGGTACGGGTTGCCGGAGGAGTCGGGCGCGCGGAACTCGACGCGCTTGGCCTTCGGGTTCGAGCCCGTGATCGGGATACGCATGGCCGCGGAGCGGTTGCGCTGCGAGTACACCAGGTTGACCGGGGCCTCGAAGCCGGGCACCAGGCGGTGGTACGAGTTCACCGTCGGGTTGGTGAACGCGAGCAGCGACGGGGCGTGCTTGAGGATGCCGCCGATGTAGTAGCGGGCCATGTCCGACAGGCCCGCGTATCCGGCCTCGTCGTAGAACAGCGGGGAGCCGCCGCTCCACAGCGACTGGTGGACGTGCATGCCCGAGCCGTTGTCGCCGAAGATCGGCTTCGGCATGAAGGTCGCGGTCTTGCCGTTGCGCCAGGCGACGTTCTTCACGATGTACTTGAAGAGCTGGAGGTCGTCGGCCGCGGCGAGCAGCGTGTTGAACTTGTAGTTGATCTCGGCCTGGCCGGCGGTGCCCACCTCGTGGTGCTGGCGCTCGACCTGGAGGCCGGACTTGGCCAGCTCCAGGGAGATCTCGGCACGGAGGTCGGCGAAGTGGTCGACCGGCGGGGTCGGGAAGTAGCCGCCCTTGTAGCGGACCTTGTAACCGCGGTTGTCCTCGACGGCACCGGTGTTCCAGGCGCCCGCCTCGGAGTCGATGTGGTAGAAGGACTCGTTCTCGGCGGTCTTGAAGCGCACGCTGTCGAAAACGTAGAACTCGGCCTCGGGACCGAAGTACGCGGTGTCGGCGATACCGGTCGACGCGAGGTAGGCCTCGGCCTTCTTGGCCACGTTGCGCGGGTCGCGGGAGTACTGCTCGCCCGTGATCGGGTCGTGGATGAAGAAGTTGATGTTGACCGTCTTGTCGCGGCGGAAGGGGTCGACGCGCGCGGTGGACAGGTCGGCGCGGAGCGCCATGTCGGACTCGTGGATGGCCTGGAAGCCGCGGATGGAGGAGCCGTCGAACGCGAGCTCCTCCGCCGGGTCGAAGGCCTCGGCCGGGATCGTGAAGTGCTGCATCACGCCCGGCAGGTCGCAGAAGCGGACGTCGACGAACTTGACGTCCTCGTCCGCGATGTACTTCTTGGCCTCGTCGGCGTTCTGGAACATCCAGCTCCTCCTACTCCCGACCATGTCCGACCGGGGTGGTAGTTCGTTCGTGCGGCCAGTGCGGTGGCACACGCTGACCCCGACCATAGGGACGGGTGATTTCTCTCGCGTGACCCATTTGTTTCGCCCAAGTTAACCGGACGGGGTCCGTTGTACCCCACCTGTCCGCATGCCAAAACGGGCGCAGTACCGTGTGTGGGTGGACAACAGGGATGCAATCGGATCGTGGCTCTCCGGCCCCCGCGCGGCCGCCGAGGAAGCCGGTGCCGACTTCGGATACCGGGGCGAGCAGCTGGGTCTGCCCGAGTCGGGCCCGGGGTCGATCGCACGTCCCGGCCGCCGGCTCGGCGCCCTGGCCGTCGACTGGGGCCTGTGCCTCTTGATCGCATACGGCCTGATCACCGACGGCTACGGGCAGGCGACCGGGAACTGGGCGCTGCTCGTCTTCTTCGCGATGGGCGTGCTGACCGTGGGTACGCTCGGCTTCACTCCGGGCAAGCGGTTGTTCGGGCTGAGGGTCGTCGCCCTGGACAGCGGCACGGTCAACCCGCTGCGCGTCCTGCTGCGTACGGCCCTGCTGTGCCTCGGCCTGCCCGCCCTGATCTGGGACCGCGACGGACGGGGCCTGCACGACCGGCTGGCCCGCACGGTCGAGGTCAGGCTCTGACGGACCCGTACACCGCCGGGTCCTGACTCACGGTCCTGACTCCGGTGGAGTCGGGCCGCCCGGCACGGCGGTACGGCCGGGGCGGCCGGTACGGAGGCCGACAGGCGCGGCGCGACGCCGACGCGTCGGGGACGGCGGGTACCGCCGCGCCGAGGACGACGGAGGCCGACAGGTGATGACAGGTGACGACAGGTACGGCGAAGGGGCGGGAACCGACCGGTTCCCGCCCCTTCGCCGTGTACGGCCCCCCGCACGTACGGGTGCCCCGGAACCGTGGTTCCGGGGCACCCGTAGCAGTTCTCGTCCCGTCGCGGGCTAGCGCATCTTGCCGCCGCGGGGCATCCGCATGCCCTTCGGCATCGGGCCCTTGGGGAGCGGCATGTTCGACATCAGGTCGCCCAGCGCGCGCAGTCGGTCGTTGGTCGCCGTGACCTGCGGGCCGGACAGCACCCGCGGGAGCTTGAGCATCGTCGTGCGGAGCTTCTTCAGCTCCACCTGGCCCTCGCCCGTGCCGACCATGACGTCGTGCACCGGCACGTCCGCCACGATGCGGGCCATCTTCTTCTTCTCGGCGGCCAGCAGGCTCTTCACCCGGTTCGGGTTGCCCTCGGCCACCAGGACGATGCCGGCCTTGCCGACGGCCCGGTGGACCACGTCCTGGCTGCGGTTCATCGCCACGGCCGGAGTGGTCGTCCAGCCGCGCCCGATGTTGTCGAGCACCGCCGCGGCAGCGCCCGGCTGGCCCTCCATCTGCCCGAAGGCGGCACGCTCGGCCCGTCGCCCGAAGACGATCGCCGACGCGAGGAAGGCGAGCAGGAGGCCGAGAATGCCGAGATAGACAGGGTGGCCGATCCAGAAGCCGATCGCGAGGAAGACACCAAGGGTGACGATTCCGACAGCCGCGAGCACAAGACCGATCATCGAGTCGGCCTTGCGGGTCATCTTGTAAGTCAGAGCGATCTGCTTGAGTCGCCCGGGGTTCGCAGCGTCCGCTGCGGGTTCCTTCCTCGCCATGTCGTGAAGTCTACGTGGCGTGGGAAGTGCCGACGACGGCGGTGCCCGGTCGATCTTGGCCGGAGGTCCCGGCGCGGGTGGCCGTTTCAGCGCCGGGCGACGAGGGACTGCTCCAGGACCTGCTGCGCCTCGACCCTGTCCTTGGCGCGGCGGCGGTCCTCCAGGACGGACGTCCAGGCGTTGCGGCGGGCGGTGCGCTGGCCGCTGCTCATGAGCAGCGACTCGACGGCACGGAGTGCATCGGTGAACGACGGAATCGCGGTGGCGCGTACGGGCGCGGCCTGCATGGTGGAGGTTCCCCCTCGGGACGTTGGCGCTGGACGGGGTGCGACGTGGCGTAGGACCAGGGTCACTGAATGGTGTTACCAGGGCGTGACCGACCGGTCAAACGCGAATGAAACCTCGGTGCGGGGGCGGAGAACCGGAACGCGGCCCCGGCGCCGCCCCGAACTGGGGGGACTGCCGGGGCCGCGTGTTATCGGCCAGTACCTGCGGGTAGTCGCTTGTGCGCGGATTCACACGATTGCCGTGGCACCGCGTGCCACCGGCGGACCGGGTCCCGTGCACGGGTGGCCCTGCCGCCGATGGGTTCAGACGGCCTGCGAGGCGACGTACGCGCCGCGCTTCTCGACGGCCATCTGGTAGAGGCGGCCGGCGCGGTACGAGGAGCGGACCAGCGGACCGGACATGACACCGGAGAAGCCGATCTGGTCGGCCTCGTCCTTCAGCTCGACGAACTCGTGCGGCTTCACCCAGCGCTCCACCGGGTGGTGGCGCACGGAGGGGCGCAGGTACTGCGTGATCGTGACCAGTTCGCAGCCCGCGTCGTGCAGCTGGCGCAGCGCCTCACTGACCTCCTCGCGGGTCTCGCCCATGCCGAGGATGAGGTTCGACTTCGTGACCAGACCGTAGTCCCGGGCCTCGGTGATGACCTTCAGCGAGCGCTCGTAGCGGAAGCCGGGGCGGATCCGCTTGAAGATCCGGGGGACGGTCTCGACGTTGTGCGCGAAGACCTCCGGGCGCGAGGAGAAGACCTCGGCGAGCTGGGCCGGCTCGGCGTTGAAGTCCGGGGCGAGGAGCTCGACCTTGGTGCGGCCCGCCTCGCGCTGCGCCGTCTGCGCGTGGATCTGGCGGACCGTCTCCGCGTAGAGCCAGGCACCGCCGTCCGCCAGGTCGTCGCGCGCGACGCCGGTGATGGTGGCGTAGTTGAGGTCCATCGTGACCACGGACTCGCCCACGCGGCGCGGCTCGTCCCGGTCGAGGGCCTCGGGCTTGCCCGTGTCGATCTGGCAGAAGTCGCAACGCCTCGTGCACTGGTCGCCACCGATGAGGAACGTGGCCTCGCGGTCCTCCCAGCACTCGTAGATGTTGGGACAGCCGGCTTCCTGGCAGACGGTGTGCAGGCCCTCGCTCTTCACGAGGTTCTGCATCTTCGTGTACTCGGGGCCCATTTTCGCCCGGGTCTTGATCCACTCGGGCTTGCGCTCGATGGGGGTCTGGGCGTTCCGGACCTCCAGGCGCAGCATCTTGCGTCCGTCGGGTGCGACTGCGGACACATCGGCTCCCTGTAGCTTCGATTCTTCGGCGTACACCAGGGTACGCCCGTGCGGTTCTCGGCCCCCGCGGTGGGCAACCTTCGGGACGAGGGGTCCATTCCCGGGGGTGCCGGGCTCCGGGATCTCCGGCGCGGGGCGGTCTGCTTCGGTGGGACGGTCGGGCCGACGGCCCGAGCGGTACGGGGCGGGTGGCGCGGCCCGGACGGGGACGTGCCCCGCGGCGGCTACGCCGGGGTCCCCGCCACCTCCCGCGGCTTCAGGTCGGCGTCCTGCAGGACGTCACGCAGATGCCGTTCGGCCACGGGCAGCACCTCCGCGATCGTGAGGTCGCGGCCCAGCTCGTGGGCGAGCGAGGTGACGCCGGCGTCGCGGATGCCGCAGGGGATGATCTTGTCGAAGCTGGATGTGTCGGGATTCACGTTGAGCGCGAAGCCGTGCATCGTGACGCCCTTGGCGACCCGGACGCCCATCGCGCAGATCTTGCGGTCCTCGCGGCGCTGGCCGGCGTTGGAGGGCGCGTACTCGGGTCCGTCGAGCCGCGGGTCGAACTCGTCGTCCGTGAGGCGCGGGTCGAAGTCCAGGGACAGCCCGCCGAGGGCGGTCCGCCGCTCCACCGGGTCGCCGAGGACCCAGACCCCGGCCCGGCCCTCCACCCGGCTGGTCGCCACCCCGAACTCGGCGCAGACCCGGATCATTGCCTCCTCCAGGCGGCGGAGGTGGGCGACGACGTCCACGGGGCGCGGGAGCTTCTGGATCGGGTAGCCGACGAGCTGACCCGGACCGTGCCAGGTGATCTTGCCGCCCCGGTCCACGTCGACGACCGGGGTGCCGTCCAGGGGCCGTTCGTTGTCGGCCGTGCGCCGGCCCGCCGTGTAGACCGGCGGATGCTCCAGGAGCAGACAGGTGTCGGGCACCTCGTCCTGGAAGCGGGCCGCGTGCACGCGGCGCTGCTCGTCCCAGGCCGCCTGGTACTCGACGGCGTCCGCACCGAAACCCATGCGGACGAACCGCAGATCACTCACGGCAAGCGCCTCCCTAGAAGCTCGTAAGGCTCGTAACGGCCCCACGCCACTGTACGTCCGGCCGGTGACCGTCAGCCCTGGAGGTAATCCTCACACGATCGGATGAATACCCCCGGAAGTGTGTGATCAGGTGCTTACGGACCGCTACATTCGCGCCGTTCACGAGGCTTCAAGGGCTGCTCCCGTACGGCGGCCGACCTCGCCACGGCCTGCCCGGACAGGCCCCCAGCCCGGAAGGCAGGAGTCCGCACCGCAGATGACGGAACGACCCGCGCAGCGCACCCCCAACCGTCAACTCGCCGCACTCATCGCAGAAGCGGGGTTCTCCAACGCGGGGCTCGCGCGTCGAGTGGACCAGCTCGGCCTCGAACACGGACTCGATCTCAGATACGACAAGACATCGGTGACCCGGTGGCTGCGCGGCCAGCAGCCCCGGGGCACCACGCCCGCGCTGATCGCCGAGGTCTTCACGCGGCGCCTCGGCCGCCGGCTCACCGCCCAGGACCTCGGCCTCGACGCCTGCGCGCCCGTCTACGCGGGCCTGGAGTTCGCCGCCACGCCCGAGGAGGCCGTCGACATCGTCGGCGGGCTGTGGCGCAAGGACTCGGGCAGCCACGCCGAGCTGCGCAAGATCGCGTTCACCCCGGCCGGCCTGGTGGTGCCCAGCCGGGACTGGCTCATCGGGCGCGCCGACGACCGGGTGGCCCGCGCCGAGCCCGGGCCCGTACGGGTGCCCGTCCAGGGCAGACCGGCCGTGCCCCGGCAGCGGACGCAGGCCGAGCGCGGCACCGGCCAGCGGGTCAGCGCGGGCGACATCGCGGCGCTGCGCTCGGTCGGCGAGCTGTTCCGGGCCCTCGACAACGCCTACGGAGGGGGCCACGCACGGCAGGCCCTGGTGCGCTACCTGGAGCACGAGCTGGAGCCCATGCTCCGCGGCACGTACGGCGAGCAGGCCGGGCGCCGGCTGTTCGCGGCGGCGGCCGACCTGACCCGGCTGGCCGGCTGGACCTCGTACGACATCGCCGCGCACGGGCTGGCCCAGCGCTACTTCGTCCAGGCGCTGCGGCTGTCGCAGGCGGCGGGCGACCGGGCCTACGGCTCGTACGTCCTCGTGACCATGAGCCGGCAGGCGGTCTACCTGGGGCACGGCCGGGAGGCGGTGCAACTGGCCCGGGTCGCCCAGCAGGGCGTGGGCTCCTCCGCGCCGCCGGTCGTCCAGGCGCTGCTGTACGCGGTCGAGGCGCGGGGCCACGGCGTGCTGGGCGAGGTACGGGCCGCCACGGCCTCCCTGGTGCGGGCCGAACGCGCCCTGGAGACGGCACGGCCGGGCGACGAGGTGCCGTACTGGGCGAGGTTCTTCGACGACGCGCAGCTCGCCGACGAGTTCGGGCACTGCCACCGCGACCTCCAGCAGTTCCGCGCCGCCGCGCAGCACGCCGAGCGCTCCCTCCAGCTCCGCGCCCCCGGGTACGCCCGCAGCCGGCTGTTCTGCCGCGTCGTGCTGGCCTCCGCGCGGCTCGGTCTCGGCGAACTGGACCAGGCCTGCCAGCTCGGCGCCGAAGCGGCGACCCAGGCGGCGGAGATGCGCTCGGTCCGGGCCGTGGAGTACGTACGCGACTTCGAGCGGCGGCTTGAGCCCTACCGGGACGCGGCGCCGGTGCGCGGGTACCGGGACAAGGTGGCGGCGCTCGGCTGAGGGCGGCCGGGGAGGGCGGGCACCGCGACCCCGGTGGCCGGTGGTCGGTGCTCGGTGGCCGGTGGCCGGTGGTCGGCCGGCGAAGCGGCGGCGGACGGCGGGTGACCGCGGCCCGCGCTCGCGGTCGGTGCCCGTGCCGGACGCGCGGGTGCGGGTCCGGCACACCGGGGCCCGCCCTCGCACCGAGGGTGCCGTGGCTGCCCCTGCCGCGGGCGGCGCGGCGCCGTGCGTCCGGCCGGGTGGTGCGGCCGGCTTTCGGGAAGGGGCGGAGGTCCTGCCCCGCGACGGGACCTCCACCCCTGGTCCACGGGGCGGCCGGGGCGGCTACGCGGCCGTCGGGGCCCGTAACGGAGTGGCCGCGGACACCGACCCGGCCCCCAGGTCGCGCAGCAGGGCCGCCGCCGCCCGGTGTCCCGAGTGCAGGGCGCCCTGGACCGTGCCGGTGTCCCGGTGGTCGCCGCAGACGTACAGGCCGGCCAGCAGCCGTACCGGGCGGCGCACGTCGTGCGGCGGAGGCATCGCCGGGACGGCCTGCGGCGTGTGGTGCGCCGCCAGCAGCTCCCAGCGGTGCGTGGAGGTGCCGTAGAGCGCCGCCAGATGGGCGCGGACGGTCCGGTCCGCGTCGGCGGGCGGCGGCCCGAGGACCGTGGACGAGATCAGCGCCCGGCCCGCGGGAGCGCGGGTCGGGTCGACCCGGCTGACGACCGCGGTGTGGGCCACCGGACCGCGGCGGTCCGCGTCCAGCAGCAGCGCGGCCTCCCGCAGGGGGGCCTCGTCGGAGGTGTGGTGGAAGACCGTCACGGGGTGGAAGCGCGGCACCCGGAGCCCGGGCAGGAGTTCGGCCGCGGCACTCGCACCGGTCGCCACCAGGACGGAACGGCACCGGAACTCCCCGTGCTCGGCCGTCGTCACGGACGTCGTGGACACGGACGTCACGCGCACCCCGGTACGGACCGCGCCGGCCGGCAGCGCCCCGGCGAGCAGTTCGGGCAGGGCGTCGGCGCCGCCCTCCGGGACGCACAGGCGGCCGGAGGCGAAGGCGCGCAGGGCGAGGTCCGCGACCCGGCTGGACGTCGTCAGGTCCGGGTCGCAGAGCAGCGCCGCCAGCAGGGGGCGGAGGAAGCCCTCGACCGTGCGTGCAGGCATCCCGCGTGCCGCCAGCGCCTGCCCCGCCGGCCGCTCGGGCCGCGCGAGCAGCCGCTCCACGGGAACGGCCGCCGTCCGTCCGAGGGCCGCGGCGAGGCGCGCCTGGTCGAGTGCGCCGCCCAGCGGCGGGAACGCCCGGGACACGGCGGGCGCCGCCGCCTGCGGTGCCTGCCGGGCGCGCCGAGGGGGGCTCACGAGGGCGCGCGCCGCGTCGAGTGCGCCCCTTGCGCCCCCCGCGCTCGCGGGCTCGCCCGCACGGTGCATCCGGCCGTCGGCGTGGACGAGGACACCCGGGGCGAAGGTGCGCAGCACCAGGCCGTCCAGGCCCGGGGTCATCCGCAGTTCGGGATACGACGTGGAGAGGAACCGGCCGACGTGGTCGAGGCGGAAGCCGTCGACCTTCTCGGTCGTCGCACGGCCCCCCACGCACGGGGCGGCCTCCAGGACCACGGTCGACACTCCTGCGCTGTTCAGCCGTTGGGCAGCCGAGAGTCCCGAGACCCCGGCCCCCACGATGACGACGTCCGCCTGATACGCGGGCTCAAGCACGTGCCCCTCCTCGAGGTCGCGCGGCTGCTGGGGGCGTCATGCCCCCAACGGGCTTCCGGAATACCCGAGTTCGGGATGAGGGTAGGCCCGGGGAGGGTCCGCGGAAGTCGCGCATGGGCAGGGCACGGTCGCACGCCGGTCGCATGCGCTCCCGCCGCCGGTCGGGGACTGTGCCCGTGTCAACTGCCCCTGCCCGCAAGGCCGGTCCGTGCACCGGTCCGCGCGCCGCCCGCCTGCGGCGCCGCCGGGCACGGCTCGGGGCGCCACCCCCGGGGAGGCGGGGCGGCGCCCGCGCGGGCCGACCGGGGAGCGGGGGAGAGCGGGAGGGGGTGGGAGTCCGGAGAGCGGGAGGGGAGCGGGAGGGGGAGCGGCGCCTACGCGAGTGCTGCCCGGATCGCCTCGTCGATGCCCGGGAAGGCGAACGTGAAGCCCGAGTCCAACAGCCTTGTGGGCACCACCCGTTGACTGCCCAGCACCTCCTGGGCCAGCTCGCCGAGCGCCGCCTTCAGGACCGGCGCGGGCACCGCGAACACGGTGGGCCGGTGCAGCACGCGCCCCATCGCGGCGGTGACCTCCCGGTTGGTGCGCGGTTCCGGAGCCGTCAGGTTGAAGGGCCCCGACAGCGACTCGGAGTCGAGCAGGTGCCGCAGCGCCGCCACGTGGTCGTGCAGCGCGATGTGGCTCCAGAACTGCCTGCCGTCCCCCAACTGCCCGCCGAGCCCTGCCCGGAAGAGCGGGAAGAGCCGCCCCCAGGCACCGCCCCGCGCGGCCACGACCAGGCCGGTGCGCGCGAGCACCGTGCGGATGCCCGCCTCCTCGGCCGCCGCCGTGGCCTCCTCCCACTCCACGCACACCGAGGGCAGGAAGCCGTCCCCCGGAGGGGCGTCCTCGTCCACCGCCCGCGCGCCGGTGTCCCCGTAGAAGCCGATCGCGCTCCCGTTCAGGAAGACCCGCGGCGGCCGGTCCAGCGAGGCGGCGGCCTCCGCGAGCGCGGCCGTGCCCAGCACCCGGCTGTCCCGGATCGCGCGCTTGTGGGCGTCCGTCCACCTGCGGTCGCCGATCCCGGCCCCCGCGAGGTTCACCACCGCGTCGCAGCCGACCAGGCCCGCCGCGTCGACGTGCTGCCGTGCCGGGTCCCACTCGACCTCGTCCTTCGCCCGGGGCGCGCGCCGCACCAGTCGCACCACCTCGTGCCCGTCCGAGGTCAGTGAGCGCACCAGCGCCGAGCCGATCAGGCCGGACGCGCCGGCCACGGCGATTCGCGAAGCATCCATGCCCCCATCCTGCGCCACCGCTCCCGCGACACGGAGCCCGCACGCGGCGCGCCACCCGTACGCGGCACAGGCGTCCGAGGCACGGGCGGGGCTTCCGCACGGGGTGGGCGGCACCGGGGCCCCGTCGGCCCCGGGCGCCCCGGCCGTAGGGTGGCCTCCATGCCCGAGCCGCTCATACGCACCGCCCGGTCCGGCGACGAAGAGGCGCTGGGCCTCCTCGACCGTGCCGCGTGGTCCCCCCTGCACGCAGTCCGTCCCCGCGACGAGCCGCCGTACGAGCCCTTCTTCAACGAGCGTTTCGGCCCGCGCGACCACCTGGTCGCGGAGAGCGGGGGGCGCCTCGTCGGCTACATACGGATCGGCTTCCCCACCCCGCTCGCCTCCAACGCCCACGTACGGCAGATACAGGGGCTCGCCGTCGCCGCCGGGGCGCGCCGGCACGGCGTGGGCCGGGCACTGGTCCGCGCCGCCGTCGAGGAGGCCCGCCGCCAGGGCGCACGCCGGATCACGCTGCGCGTCCTCGGCCACAACGAACCGGCCCGCGCGCTCTACGCGTCGGAGGGCTTCGCGGTCGAGGGGATACAGCCCGGCGAATTCCACCTCGACGGGCGGTACGTGGACGACGTCCTGATGGGCCGCGGTCTCTGAGACGGATGGCGCGGTCGCGCCCGGCCCGGCCTCAGGAGTTGATGAGGTCGCCCGTGTCCACCGGGGTCGAGGCCCGCGCCGCGCGCCGGGCGTCCCCGGCGACCTCGTCGACGGTCAGGACGTAACCCGTCTCGTCGTCGCTGGTGGAGCGGGCGAAGACCACTCCGTACACCTTGCCGTCGGTGGTCAGCAGGGGGCCGCCCGAGTTGCCGGGCCGGACCGTGGAGCGGACCGAGTGGATCTCGCGGGTGACCGGGCCGGTGCCGTAGATGTTCTGCCCCCTGGCCTTGATCGTGCTGGCGACGGTGGCCGCCTGGAGGTCCAGGCCGCCGTCCTGCGGGTAGCCCGCGACCACGGCCGCGTCGCCGCGGGTCGCGCTGTCGTCGAACTTCAGCACCGGGGCCTTCAGACCGGGCACGTCCAGCACGGCCACGTCCTTCTCCGGGTCGAACAGGACGACCTTCGCCTCGTACGCCCGGCCCGTGCCGCCCACCCGCACGGTCGGGTCGTCGATGCCCGCCACGACATGGGCGTTGGTCATCACGTGCTCGGAGGCGTACACGAAGCCGCTGCCCTCGCGTCCCTGGGTGCCCACGGCGCCCTCCACCTTCACGGTCGAGCGCTGCGCGGCCCGGGTCGCGGCAGAGGTGACGCTGTCCCCGGACGGCTTGGCGACCGAGGCCGCCGGCTCGTTCTCGAACGGGTTGAAGACCTGCGGGAAACCCGCCTCCGTGAGCGCCGACGTGGCCCGGGAGAACCACGCGGGCGTGGTCGCCGGCATGACGTCCTGCACCGCGCCGAGCAGCGCCGAGTTGCGGATCGACGAGGTGACCACGGGCGAGGCCGACGCGCCGAGGACACTCGCCGCGACCCAGGCCACCAGCAGCACCGAGACCGTGTTCGCCGCGGCCCCGCCCGCCCCGTCGACCATCCGCAGCGAGCCCGATCCGCGGTCCAGCCCCTGCCGCAGCCGCAGGGCCAGCCGCCCCGCCAGTTCGTGCCCCAGCGCGGCGGGCAGCAGCACCGTCAGGACCGCAGTGACCGTGGCGGCGGGCGACCCCGCCGCCACCAGGTCCATCACCAGGGGCAGCGCCCACACTCCTACGACGGCCCCGCCCACGAAGCCGGCGAGGGAGACGCAGCCGGCCACCAGGCCGCGCCGGTAGCCGGACGCCGCGTAGCCGAGGATGACCAGCAGCAGCAGGATGTCGAGCAGGTCCACGGAGCTCCCTTTCCCTTGGGCCCCTCAGTACGTGCCGGGCCCGCCCGGTGATCAGGCGGAGCCCGTGCGGGACCGGACATCGGGCACACGTGCATGGACCTGTAGAAACGTCCCGGACCGGGACGTTGGTTCCACCGGGTGGCACAGCACACGTCGCGGACCGCCGGAGTGTCCCCGAGAGTGGATCACATGTGTGCCCATCGAACCCCGCTCGCAGCACGTGTCCGGGGCGCGCTGCGCCGGGCCCGGGGGCGGTCGCGGGGCCGGCATCGGGGCGTGCGGGAAGGCGCCGCCCGGACAGGGGGCGCGGGCGGGCCCCAGGCCGCCCCGGCCCCCCAGGCCGCGTCAGCCCCGCAAGCCCCGCAGGCCACACAGACCGCACAGGCCCCCCGGGGGAGCCGCTCGCGCGTCACCCGTCGCACCTTCCCGCCCCGCCCCGTACGCGTCGTCCTCGCCTGTCTGCCGGGGCTCGCGGCGGTCACGGCGCTGGTCCTGTGCGCCGTCGGGATCGACCGGACACCGGGTGACGCCGGACGGCCCGTCGCGGCCAGGGCGGCCGTCGGGCACACGGCCGCCCGCCCCGAGATCGTGCCCAGGGAGCGCTGGCTCGGCGACGCCGCCTTCCGCCGCCCGCCCGTCCGGTACGCCGGACGCGTGTCCGCCGTGTTCGTCCACCACACCGACTCGCCGAACGGCTACGACTGCGCCGACACGCCCCGGATCATCCAGTCCCTCTACACCGGGCAGGCGGGCGCGAGGCACTGGGACGACATCGGCTACAACTTCCTCGTCGACCGCTGCGGAACCGTCTACGAGGGCCGGGCGGGCGGCGTCGACCGGGCCGTCGTCGGCGCCCACACGCAGGGGTTCAACGTCGGCACCGCGGGCATCGCCGCGATCGGCACCTTCACCGAGGGAGTGCCGGTGCCCAAGGCGATGACCGACGCCGTCGCGGCCGTCGCCGCGTGGAAACTGGGCCTCACCGACACGGACCCCCGCGCCCGCGTCAACCTCGTCTCCACCAACAGCCTGAGCAGGTACCGCGCGGGCACCCGGGCCACCTTCACGGCCGTCTCCGGCCACTCCGACGGCTACTCGACCGAGTGCCCGGGAGCGGCGCTCACGGCCCGGCTGCCCGAGATCAGGCAGCGCGCCGCGCACCTCCAGGGCAGGCGCTAGTCCGCGAAGCGCTCCCAGAGCTGGGGGAGGCGCTAGTCGGCGAAGCGCTCCCAGAGCTGGGGGAGGCGCTCGGCCAGCAGGACCTGGTTCTCCAGGTCGAGCGGGGTGCCCAGCGGCTCCCGCGGGGCGGCCGGAATACCCAGGTCGGGGGCGACCGTTCCGGTGAGCTGCTCGTAGGCCTCGTCCGCCGCGTAGCCCAGCTCCTCGCCGTCCCCGTCGACCTCGTCGTCGAAGTCCCGGAGCAGCTCGGCCAGCCGGTCGGGCTCGTGCACACCGCCCTCGTACACGTCGCGCCCCTGGCCGATCAGCCAGCAGCGGAAGTAGTCGAAGGCGTCGTCGCTGGCCCCGTCGAGCAGGATCCAGGCGGCGCCCCACAGGTCCCAGGTGTACGCGCGGTTGTACCGGGCCTCGAAGTGACGGGCGAAGTCCAGCACCATGTCCGGGTCCAGCAGGAGGAGCCGTTCGACGAGCAGGTCGGCCTGCTCCTCGGCGTCGCCCCCGGCGGCCACACGGGCCGCGTCCACCAGCTCCCAGAACTCCGTCTCGTCCATCACGGGACAAGCATCGGGCCTGCGCCCGGCCCGCGCACCCGGGGACGGACAGATCGTTATGCACGCACATGCCCCGCGGAAAGTCCGACAGCAGATGTCGGTATTCGGCGCGATGCTCGGTGCATGGAGACAGCAGAGGAATCAGTACGGGCCACCGCGCAGCCGCTCAAGGGGAGGATCGCCCTGGTCGCGGGCGCCACCCGGGGTGCCGGCCGCGCCATGGCGGTGGAGCTGGGGCGCGCGGGCGCCACGGTGTACGTGACGGGACGTACGACCCGCGACCGTGTCAGCGAGGTCGGCCGGGCCACGGAGACGATCGAGGAGACGGCCGAACTGGTCGACGAGGCCGCCGGTGCCGCCGGCCGGGGGATCGCCGTGCCGACCGACCACCTGGAGCCCGAGCAGGTACGGGCGCTCGTCGACCGCGTCGACCGGGAGCAGGGGCGGCTCGACATCCTCGTCAACGACCTCTGGGGCGGGGACGTCCACCTCGACTGGTCGGCGGGCGGTCAGCCCGCCATGTGGGAGATGGACCTCGACAAGGGGCTGCGCATCATGCGCCTCGGCATCGAGTCGCACATCGTCACCAGCCACTTCGCGCTCCCGCTCCTCGTCCGCAACCCGGGCGGGCTCCTCGTCGAGGTCACCGACGGCACGGAGGAGTACAACCGCCGCTACCGCAGGCCGTTCTTCTACGACCTCGCCAAGACGACCCCGATCCGCATGGCGTACGGCCTCGGCGAGGAACTCGCCGAGCACGGCTGCACGGCGGTCTGCCTCACCCCCGGCTGGCTGCGCTCGGAGGCGATGCTCGACACGGCGTTCCACGTGACCGAGGAGAACTGGCGTGAGGCCTGCGCCCAGGCGCCGCACTTCGCCATCTCCGAGACGCCCACGTACGTCGGGCGGACCCTGGTGGCGCTCGCCGCCGACCCCGGGCTCGCGCGCTGGAACGGGCGCTCGCTGTCCAGCGGTGGGCTCGCCCGGGAGTACGGCGTCACGGACGTCGACGGGTCGGCGCCGGACGCGTGGCGCTACATGACCGAGGTGGATCAGGACGGGCCCGCGGACGTCACGGGCTACCGGTAGCGGTCGGCCCCCCGTCCGGCGTGCCGGGCTCGTCCTGCCCGTAGTAGGCGGCCGTCCGGGCCGCGGCGTCCGCGAAGCGCCGCCGGAGGTCGGCGGGCTCGATCACCTCGACCTCGGGGCCGAGCGCCATGAGCTGGGTGTACGCGACGTCGTCCGACTCGACCGGCAGGCTCACGGTCACCCGGCCCGCCCCGTCCGGCGGGCCGGCCTCGGCCAGCGCCTCCTGCGCGGCGAGCGGGTCGACGGCGTGCCGCAGCGCGCGTGCGCCGGCCCCGGTCAGCCGCACCACGACGGTGGACCGCAGGATCGAGCGCGCGAACTGCGCCGCGCGTTCCGCCCAGAACGCCGGCAGGTCGAACGAGGCGTCGCGGCCGAAGCGGTCGGCGCCGGGCTCGGCGGCGGTGAAGCGGTCGATGCGGTAGACGCGGAACGATCCGGCGTCCGGTACGCGGGCGCACAGGTACCAGACGCCTGCCTTCAGCACGAGCCCGTACGGCTCCAGCTCGCGCTCGACGCCGGTGTCCTGGCGCCGGTAGCGCGCGGTGATCCGGCGGTCGTCCCACACGGCCTCGGCGACCGCCGGCAGCAGTTCGGGGGTCTTCGGCTCGGTGAACCAGCCGGGCGCGTCGAGGTGGAAGCGCTGCGCCGCGGTGTGCGAGGCGTCGCGCAGGGAGGGCAGCAGCGCGGCCGACACCTTGAGGCGGGCGGCGGAGGCGGCGTCCTCCAGCCCCATCTCGCGCAGGGCGCCCGGTACGCCGGACAGGAACAGTGCCTCGGCCTCACCGCGCGCGAGTCCGGTGAGCCGGGTCCGGTAGCCGCCGATCAGCCGGTACCCGCCGGTCCGGCCCCGGTCGGCGTACACCGGAACGCCCGCCTCGGAGAGGGCCTGGGCGTCGCGGGTGATGGTCCGCTCGGACACCTCCAGCTCGCGGGCCAGCTCGGCCGCGGTCATCGAGGGCCGGGACTGGAGCAGCAGCACCATCCTGATCAGCCGTGCAGCACGCATGAACACATGATGCCGCCCCGACCCCGCCGCGAGGCCGGCACCCTCTGGGCGGCGCGGGGAACGGCGGGGGTGCGGGAGGTGCGGGCTGCCGTCACGACCTTGCCGGGAGGGCAGCGCCCTTCCGGGCGGCGCGGGGAACGGCGCGACCGGCCGCGACGGACCCGCGGACGCGGACGAGCCGGCCCCGACCCCCGACGCACCCGCACACAGGAACCCGCCGCGCCGGGAAACGCGAAGGGGCCCGACGGCACACACCGTCGGACCCCGGAACGCGACGGACCTACAGCCCGTACCGCTCCCGCGCTTCCTTGACCGCGGAGGCCTTCACCTCACCACGCCGCGCGAGCTGCGCCAACGCCGCCACGACGATCGACTGCGCGTCGACACCGAAGTGCCGGCGGGCGGCCGCCCGGGTGTCGGAGAGGCCGAAGCCGTCCGCGCCCAGCGACGAGTAGTCCTGCTCGACCCACTGCGCGATCTGGTCGGGAACCTGGCGCATGTAGTCCGACACCGCGAGCACGGGACCCTCGGCACCCTGCAGCGCCCGGCGCACGAACGGCACCCGCTCCTCGCCGCGCAGCAGCGCCGCGTCGGCCTCCAGCGCGTCCCGGCGCAGCTCGGTCCAGGAGGTCGCGGACCACACGTCGGCGGCCACGCCCCACTCCTCGGCCAGCAGCTTCTGCGCCTCCAGCGTCCAGTGGATCGCCGTGCCCGAGCCGAGCAGCTGGATGCGCGGAGCGTTCGCCGCGGCCACGTTCAGGCCCGCCGACTCCGCCGTGTTGAAGCGGTACAGGCCCTTGACGATGCCCTCGTCGGTACCGGGGCCCGAGGGCTTCGCCGGCTGCGGCATCGGCTCGTTGTAGACGGTGAGGTAGTAGAAGACGTCCTGGTCCTCGCCCGGGGCCGCCTCGCCGTACATCCGGCGCAGGCCCTCCTTCACGATCGCCGCGACCTCGTAGGCGAACGCCGGGTCGTACGACAGGGCGGCCGGGTTCGTCGCAGCGATGACCGGCGAGTGCCCGTCCGCGTGCTGGAGCCCCTCGCCCGTCAGCGTCGTACGGCCGGCCGTGGCGCCGACGAGGAAGCCGCGGCCGAGCTGGTCGCCGAGCTGCCACATCTGGTCGGCCGTGCGCTGCCAGCCGAACATCGAGTAGAAGATGTAGAACGGGATCATCGGCTCGCCGTGCGTGCTGTACGCGGTCGACGCGGCGATGAAGTCCGCCATGGAACCGGCCTCGGTGATCCCCTCGTTGAGGATCTGGCCGTCCTTGGCCTCCTTGTAGTACATGAGCTGGTCGCGGTCGACCGGCTCGTACGTCTGGCCCTTCGGCGAGTAGATGCCGAGGGACGGGAAGAGGCTCTCCATGCCGAAGGTGCGCGCCTCGTCGGGGACGATCGGCACCCAGCGCCTGCCGGACTGCTTGTCGCGGACCAGGTCCTTGACCAGCCGTACGAAGGCCATGGTCGTCGCCACGTTCTGCGAGCCGGAGCCCTTGTCGAACGCCGCGAACGCCTTGTCGGCGGGGGCGGGCAGCGGAGCCACGGCGTGCGTGCGGCGGGCCGGGGCCGGACCGCCGAGGGCCGCGCGGCGCTCCTGGAGGTAGCGCACCTCGGGGGAGTCGGCGCCGGGGTGGCCGTAGGGCACCACACCGTCGACGAACCGGCTGTCGGGGATGGGCAGTTCGAGCAGGTCGCGCATCTGCTTGAACTCGTCCGTGGACAGCTTCTTCATCTGGTGGTTGGCGTTCTTCGACGCGAAGCCCGCGCCGAGGGTGTGGCCCTTGACGGTCTGCGCGAGGATCACCGTCGGCGCGCCCTTGTGCGACAGGGCCGCCTTGTACGCCGCGTACACCTTGCGGGCCTCGTGGCCGCCGCGCGAGAGCTGGAAGCACTCGATGATCTTGTCGTCGCTGAGCAGCTTCGCCATCTCGACGAGCGCCGGGTCGGCACCGAAGAAGTCCTGGCGGATGTAGGCGGCGTCGCGGGTCTGGTACGTCTGCACCTGCGCGTCGGGCACCTGGCGCAGGCGGCGCACGAGGGCGCCCGTGGTGTCGAGCCGGAACAGCTCGTCCCAGGCGTTGCCCCACAGCGACTTCACGACGTTCCAGCCGGCGCCGCGGAACTGGGCCTCCAGCTCCTGCACGATCTTGAAGTTCGCGCGCACCGGGCCGTCGAGGCGCTGCAGGTTGCAGTTGATGACGAAGGTCAGGTTGTCGAGGCCCTCGCGGGAGGCGAGCGCGAGTGCCGCGGTCGACTCCGGCTCGTCCATCTCGCCGTCACCGAGGAACGCCCACACGTGGGACGCCGAGACGTCCTTGATGCTGCGGTTGGTGAGGTAGCGGTTGAAGCGGGCCTGGTAGATCGCCGACAGCGGGCCGAGGCCCATGGAGACGGTCGGGAACTCCCAGAGCCAGGGCAGCCGGCGCGGGTGCGGGTACGACGGGAGGCCGTTGCCGCCCGACTCCTGGCGGAAGTTGTCGAGGTGCGTCTCGCCGAGGCGGCCGTCGAGGAAGGCGCGGGCGTAGATGCCGGGGGAGGCGTGGCCCTGGATGTAGAGCTGGTCGCCGGACCCGTCACCCTCCTTGCCCTTGAAGAAGTGGTTGAAGCCCGTCTCGTAGAGCCAGGCCGCGGAGGCGAAGGTGGCGATGTGGCCGCCGACGCCGTGCTTCGCGCCGCGGGTCACCATCGCGGCCGCGTTCCAGCGGTTCCACGCGGTGATCCTGCGCTCCATCGCCTCGTCGCCGTCCACGGCGGGCTCGGCGGCGGTCGGGATGGTGTTGACGTAGTCGGTCTCAAGCAGCTTGGGCAGCGCGAGCCCGCCCGCCTCGGCCCGCTCCAGGGTGCGGCGCATCAGGTACGCGGCACGGTGCGGCCCGGCCGCCTGGGTGACGGCGTCCAGGGAGGCCTGCCATTCGGCGGTCTCCTCGGGGTCGCGGTCCGGGAGCTGGTCGAGCTCGCTCGGCTGGATTGCGGTGGGGTCGGTCATTGCGCCGCCTTCCGGATGCGGAGGGGGGTTCCCTCATCGGTAAGGGGTTGGGGGTGCCCTTGGTCTTCGGCAGGACAGGGCGGCGGGCTCGGGTGGAGCCCGACGGTGACTGTAACTCCCTGATCGATGATCGATCAAAGGTTCCCAGGGTAAAACCTCTCGATCCGGCGAAAGTCGGCACGCGGTGCCTCGGCGACAGGCACCCGGTGCCTGGTTTTCGCAGGTGGGAGGACGTTTGAGCGGGGTGCCGCTCCGCTGTTCGCGGGCTAGGAGGGTTCGCTTCCGGTACGCGGCGCGCACCCCAGCACATGCGCCTTCACGAGCTCCGCGATCAGCGGGTCGCGCCTGCGGAACGCCTCCACGAGCGCCTCGTGCTCCTCCGCGTACGACTGCTGGACCGTGCCCAGCCAGCGGATCGACAGGGCCGTGAAGACCTCGATGCCCAGGCCCTCCCACGTGTGCAGCAGCACCGAGTTCCCCGCGGCGCGCACCAGCTCGCGGTGGAAGGCGACCGTGTGCCGCACCTGGCCGGTGCCGTCGGCCTTGCGGTCGGCCTCGTACAGGGCCGTCACGTGCGGCTCCAGGGCCGAGCAGTCGGCGGCCAGCCGCTCGGCCGCCAGCTCGGCCGCGATGGCCTCCAGACCGGCCCTGACGGGATAGCTCTCCTCCAGGTCGGCCGCGGTGAGGTTCCGTACCCGCACGCCCTTGTTGGGGGCGGACTCGATCAGGCGCAGGGACTCCAGTTCCCGCAGCGCCTCCCGCACCGGCGTCTGGCTGACCTCCAGCTCGGTGGCGATCCGCCGCTCCACGATCCGCTCGCCCGGCTTCCAGCGGCCGCTCACGATCCCCTCCACGATGTGCTCGCGGATCTGCTCGCGGAGCGAGTGGACGACGGGCGCGGTCATGAGGGCTCCTTAGGCCGGGGCCGCTCCGGCCCCAGGGCGTTGACGTCTAGACAATACGGCCGGGCCCTGCGTGAGGAGAGGTGGACGGGGGCGCTTTCGCGCAGGTGAGACGAGACTTACACGTCGGCGGAGCACCACGCGCCGTCAAGTCCCGTACCGGGGACGGCGCGTCGTCGCGCGGCCGGTGGTGCCGCGGGTGCCGGCCGGCGCTCCGGGGGAGCCCGGCGGTCGCCCGCGGCGGGTCCGGACACGACCGCGCCCCCCGTCCCTCGGAGGGGACGGGGGGCGCGGCAGGCGTGGCTTACAGGCCGAGCTCGACCTCGAACTCGCCGGCCTCCAGGATCGCCTTGACCGCCGTCAGGTAGCGGGCGGCGTCGGCGCCGTCCACCAGACGGTGGTCGTAGGAGAGCGTCAGGTACGTCATGTCGCGGATGCCGATGACGCTGCCCTCCTCCGTCTCGATGACGGCCGGACGCTTGACCGTGGCGCCGATGCCGAGGATCGCGACCTGGTTCGGCGGCACGATGATCGTGTCGAAGAGCGCGCCGCGCGAGCCGGTGTTGCTGATGGTGAAGGTCGCGCCGGACAGCTCGTCCGGAGTGATCTTGTTGGCCCGCACCTTGCCCGCCAGATCGGCGGTGGCCTTGGCGATGCCGGCGATGTTCAGGCCGCCCGCACCCTTGATGACCGGGGTCATCAGGCCCTTCTCGGAGTCCACCGCGATACCGACGTTCTCGGTGTCGAAGTAGCTGATCGTGCCCTCTTCGACGTTGATCCGGGCGTTGACGACCGGGTGGGCCTTCAGCGCCTGGGCCGCCGCCTTCACGAAGAACGGCATCGGGGAGAGCTTGACGCCCTCGCGGGCCGCGAAGGAGTCCTTCGCCCGCGCGCGGAGCCTCATCAGGCGGGTGATGTCGACCTCGACCACCGAGGACAGCTGGGCCTGCTCGTGCAGGGCCTTCACCATGTTGTCGCCGATGACCTTGCGGATGCGGGGCATCTTCACGGTCTGGCCGCGCAGCGGGGAGGCCTCCAGGGTCGGAGCCTTCTTCGCGGTGCTCGGCGCTGCGGCCGGGGCCGGCGCGGCGGCGGCCGCCTTCGCGGCCTCGGCGGCGGCGAGGACGTCCTGCTTGCGGATGCGGCCGCCGACGCCGGTGCCCTTGACGGCGGACAGCTCGACGCCGTTCTCGGCGGCCAGCTTGCGCACCAGCGGGGTCACGTAGGCGCCGTCGTCACCGGAGGTCGCGGCGGGAGCCGGGGCCGGGGCGACGGGGGCCGGAGCGGGCGCCGGAGCCGGAGCGGGCGCCGGGGGCGCCTGCGGGGCTGGGGCGGCCGGAGCGGCCGGGGCCGCGGCCTGCGGAGCGGGCTGAGCCGGAGCCGGAGCCGGAGCCGGAGCCGGAGCGGGCGCCGGGGGCGCCTGCGGGGCCTCGGGGGCCGCGGCCGGAGCCGCGCCGGGCGCACCGATGACGGCGAGCTTCGCGCCGACCTCGGCGGTCCCGTCCTCGGGGACCACGATCTCCAGCAGCACGCCCGAGGTGGGAGCCGGGATCTCGGTGTCGACCTTGTCCGTGGAGACCTCGAGCAGCGGCTCGTCGGCCTCGACGCTGTCGCCGACCTCCTTGAGCCAGCGGGTCACGGTGCCCTCGGTGACCGACTCGCCCAGTGCGGGCAGTACGACGTCGGTGCCCTCGGCGGAGCCGCCGGAGGACGCCTCGGCGGCCGGAGCCGGCGCGGGTGCGGCGGCCTCGGCGGCCGGAGCGGCCTGCGGAGCGGGCTCGGGAGCCGCGGCGGGCTCGGGCTCGGGCTCGGCGGCGGGGGCCGCCGCGGCGGGCGCCCCGGAGCCGTCGTCGATGACGGCCAGCTCGGCGCCGACCTCGACGGTCTCGTCCTCGGCGACCTTGATGGAGGCGAGCACGCCCGCGGCCGGGGAGGGGATCTCGGTGTCGACCTTGTCCGTGGAGACCTCGAGCAGCGGCTCGTCGGCCTCGACACGCTCGCCCTCGGCCTTCAGCCAGCGAGTGACAGTGCCCTCGGTGACGCTCTCGCCGAGCGCCGGAAGGGTTACGGAAACCGCCATGGTTTCGGTTGCTCCTTACGAATTGCGGAAGTCTGTGTCGTCGCGCCCGAGGGCTGTCAGTCGTGCGAGTGGAGCGGCTTGCCGGCCAGGGCCAGGTGGGCCTCGCCGAGCGCCTCGTTCTGCGTCGGGTGCGCGTGGATGAGCTGCGCGACCTCGGCGGGCAGCGCCTCCCAGTTGTAGATCAACTGGGCCTCGCCGACCTGCTCGCCCATGCGGTCGCCGACCATGTGGACGCCGACCACGGCACCGTCCTTGACCTGGACGAGCTTGATCTCGCCCGCGGTCTTGAGGATCTTGCTCTTGCCGTTGCCCGCGAGGTTGTACTTCAGAGCGACGACCTTGTCCGCACCGTAGATCTCCTTGGCCTTGGCCTCGGTGATGCCGACGGAGGCGACCTCGGGGTGGCAGTACGTCACCCGCGGCACGCCGTCGTAGTCGATCGGAACGGTCTTGAGTCCGGCGAGACGCTCCGCAACCAGGATGCCCTCGGCGAAGCCGACGTGCGCGAGCTGGAGCGTCGGAACCAGGTCGCCGACGGCGGACACCGTCGGCACGTTCGTGCGCATGTACTCGTCGACGAGGACGTAGCCGCGGTCCGTCGCGACGCCCTGCTCCTCGTAGCCGAGACCCGCGGAGACCGGGCCGCGGCCGATGGCGACCAGGAGGACCTCGGCCTCGAAGGTCTTGCCGTCGGCCAGGCTCACGCGGACGCCGTCCTGCGTGTACTCGGCCTTCTCGAAGAACGTGCCGAGGTTGAACTTGATGCCGCGCTTGCGGAAGGCGCGCTCAAGAAGCTTGGAGCTGTTCTCGTCCTCGACGGGCACGAGGTGCTTGAGGCCCTCGATCACCGTGACGTCCGTCCCGAAGGACTTCCACGCGGAGGCGAACTCGACGCCGATGACGCCGCCGCCCAGGATGATGGCGGACTTCGGGACGCGGTCCAGCGTCAGCGCGTGGTCCGAGGAGATGATGCGGTCGCCGTCGATGTCCAGACCCGGCAGCGACTTCGGCACGGAGCCCGTCGCGAGGAGCACGTGACGGCCCTGGACACGCTGCCCGCCGACGTCCACGGAGGTCGGGGACGACAGACGGCCCTCGCCCTCGATGTACGTCACCTTGCGGGAGGCCACCAGACCCTGGAGGCCCTTGTACAGGCCGCTGATGACGTCGTCCTTGTACTTGTGGACGGCGTTGATGTCGATGCCCTGGAAGGTCGTCAGGACGCCGAACTGCCCGGCCTCGCGTGCCTGGTCGGCGATCTCGCCGGCGTGCAGCAGGGCCTTCGTGGGAATGCAGCCGTTGTGCAGGCAGGTGCCGCCGAGCTTGTTCTTCTCGATCAGGGCGACGTCCAGGCCCAGCTGCGCCCCGCGCAGCGCCGCGGCGTACCCGCCGCTGCCACCGCCGAGGATCACTAGGTCGAAAACGGTGCTGGCGTCGTTCGCCACGTCACGTCCTCCATGCATGTGCGCCGTACGCCGGGCACCCATGTCCCTTGCGGGTGGTTGACCGGTCGGTCGGCTGGTGTCCGGCCGCTCTTGTCTTGCTTCGGCCCTGTGGTGGGGCCCTGTCCTGCCGAGGACCCATCTTCGCACTTGTCGGCGGCAGGCGGGACGCCGGGCCGGGGTGAGGGGCGTCTGATCGATCACAGGACGGGCCGCCGGTACGGCCCCGGGAGTCGCCCGGGGCCGTACCGCGCGGGTCAGCCCAGGTCGCCCGCGGCCGTCACCTCGGCCAGCCGGACCAGGGTGCGCACGGCGGATCCCGTACCGCCCTTGGGGGTGTAGCCGAAGGGGCCCTGCTCGTTGAAGGCCGGGCCCGCGATGTCGAGGTGCGCCCAGGTGATGCCCTCGCCGACGAACTCCTTCAGGAAGAGGCCGGCTACCAGTCCGCCGCCGTAGCGCTCGCCCATGTTGGCGATGTCGGCGGTGGGGGAGTCCATGCCCTTCCTGAGGTGGTCGGGCAGCGGCATCGGCCACGAGTCCTCGCCGACCTCGCCGGCCGCCTCGTGGAGCGAGGCGCGGAACGCGTCGTCGTTGGACATGACACCGAAGGTGCGGTTGCCGAGCGCCAGCATCATGGCGCCCGTCAGCGTCGCCACGTCGACGATCGCGTCGGGCTGCTCCTCGGAGGCCTTGGCGAGCGCGTCGGCGAGGACGAGCCGGCCCTCGGCGTCGGTGTTGAGGACCTCGACGGTCTTGCCGCTGTACATGCGCAGCACGTCACCGGGGCGGGTGGCGGAGCCCGACGGCATGTTCTCGGCGAGCGCGAGCCAGCCGGTGACGTCGACCTCCAGGCCGAGGCGCGCGGCGGTGACCACGGCGGCGAAGACCGCGGCGGCGCCGGCCATGTCGCACTTCATCGTCTCGTTGTGCCCGGCGGGCTTGAGCGAGATGCCGCCCGAGTCGTACGTGATGCCCTTGCCGACGAACGCCAGGTGCTTCTTCGCCTTGGACGAGGTGTACGACAGCTTCACCAGGCGGGGCGCGGACGCGGAACCCGCGCCGACGCCGAGGATGCCGCCGTAGCCGCCCTTGGCCAGCGCCTTCTCGTCGAGCACCTGCACCTTGATGCCGTGCTCCTTGGCCGCGGCCTGCGCGACGGCCGCGAAGGACTCCGGGTTCAGGTCGTTCGGCGGCGTGTTGACGAGGTCGCGGGCGCGGTTCAGCTCCTCCGACACGGCGGTGGCGCGCTCGACGGCCGCCTTGTACGCCTTGTCGCGGGGCTTGGTGCCGAGCAGCGCGATCTCCGCGACGGGCGCCTTGCCGTTCTTGGCGTCCTTGCCGTTCTCCTTGTAGGCCTCGAAGGCGTACGCGCCGAGCAGCGCGCCCTCGCCGAGGGCGCCCGCGTCGGCCGCGTCGGCGATCGGCAGCGCGAACGCGGCCTTCTTGACGCCGGACAGGGAGCGGGCGGCGGCACCGGCCGCGCGGCGCAGGGTCTCCGCGGAGAAGGAACCGCCCTCCGCGGGCAGGGCACCGAGACCGACCGCCAGCACGAGAGGAGCCTTGAAGCCGGCCGGAGCCGGCAGCTTCGTCACCTCGCCCTCGCCGCCCGAGGCGCCGAGGGTCTTCAGAACGCCGGCGAGCCTGCCGTCGTACGCCTTGTCCACGGCCTCCGCGCCCGGCGCGACGACCAGGCCCCCGGACGTGGAGGCAGTGTCCTTGGCGACACCGACGACGATCGCGTCGGCCCGCAGACCGGGCGCCGCGGCGGTGCTGAGAGTGAGAGCAGTCACGGTGGTGAAATCTCGCTTCCATTGAGTTGCTGTGGCCGAGACGGGGTTGGTCGGCCGGGGGATGGGGCTCCGGGCACGAGCCTACGCGCGGTGCCGCCATTCGCTCATTCCGGCGGTCGATCCGCCGCGCGTGGTGGCCCGGAGGCCCGCCGTCCGGCGCTCCCCGGCGCCTCCGCGGGCCCGCGGACGCCCGGGCCGCGGGCGGGTCCTCGGTTGAGCGACCCGGCGCGCGCCGGGTCGCTCAACCGAGGACCAGGACGACCAGCGCGGCGGTCGCGGCGGTCTCGGCCAGCGCGCCGAACACGTCGCCGGTGACGCCTCCGAGGCGCCGGAGGCAGTGCGCGAGCAGAAGGTGCGCCGCACCGCAGGCGGCGAGCACGGCCAGCGCGGCCGAGAGCGGGCCGTACGTGCCCAGCAGGGTGCCGGCGGCCGCGGCCGCGCCCGTGACGGCGGCCGCCGTGAGCAGTGCGGCCCGTACGGGAACCGTCCCCGCGACCGCCGCGCCCAGGCCCTCGGGGCGGGCCGGCGGGACCCCCGTGCGCGCGGCGAGGGTGAGCGCGAGCCGTGCGGCGGTCGCGGAGACGACGGCGGCGAGGGCGCCCCGGGTCCAGGAGGCCCCGTAGGCCTCGGCGAGTGCCGCCACTTGGGCGAGCAGGACGAAGAGCAGGGTGACGACCCCGAACGGGCCGATGTCCGACCGCTTCATGACGGCCAGCGCCTCCTCGGCGGGCCTGCCGCTGCCCAGTCCGTCGGCCGTGTCGGCGAGGCCGTCGAGGTGCAGGCCGCGGGTGAGGACGGCGGGCACCGCGGCGGTGGCCGCGGCGGCGAGCAGCGGTCCCGCGCCCAGCACCAGCAGGAGCAGACCGGTGGCGGCGGCGAGCAGACCCACGACCAGACCGGCGACGGGTGCGCAGAGCATTCCGGCCCGGGCCGCGTCGCGGTCCCAGCGGGTCACGCCGACGGGCAGCACGGTCAGGGTGCCGAAGGCGAAGCGGAGGCCGTCGGGGAGCGGGGTTCTGGGCATCGGCGCAGGCTACCCGGCTGCCTGGAGGGCGCCGTCGGCGGTCGCGGCTTAAGTTCGCGGCATGGGTGATTGGTGGACACGGAACATCGTCGAGCCGGGCAAGGTGCCGCTGCTGCTGGCGCTCACCTCCTTCGTGCTGACCTTCGTGATCACCCGGGTGGTCGTCCGGATGATCCGCGCGGGCAAGGGCCCGTTCGGCAACGTCGAGGCCGGCGGTGTGCACATCCACCACGTCGTGCCCGGGGTCGTCCTGACCGTGCTCGGCGGATTCGGCGCGGTCGCCAGCGGGCGGCACGGGTTCGGCTCGGCCGTGTTCGCGGTGGTCTTCGGCATCGGCGCGGGGCTGGTGCTGGACGAGTTCGCGCTGATCCTGCACCTGGACGACGTCTACTGGAGCGAGGAGGGCCGCAAGAGCGTCGAGGTCGTGGTCCTCACGGCGGCCCTGGTGGGCCTGATGCTCAGCGGATTCCTGCCGTTCGGCGTCAACGACCTCTCCGACGACGAACTGCAGGACCGCGGGGGCGTCATCGTGAGCATCGCGGTGAACTTCGCCTTCGCGCTGGTCGCGCTGAGCAAGGGCAAGGCGCGGATGGCGCTGTTCGGCGTGGTCGTCCCGCTGGTCGCCCTCGTCGGCGCGATCCGCCTCGCCCGGCCCGCCTCCGCCTGGGCCAGGCGCTTCTACCGCCGGCGCCCGCGTGCCCGCGCCCGGGCCACGCTGCGCGCCTACCACCACGACCGGCGCTGGGACGGGCCCCGCCGCAGGATGCAGGACCTGATCGGCGGCAAGCCCGACCCGGAGCCCGCCCGGTCCCTGCCCGGGGGCCGCTGAGCCCGTACGGGGGCCTTGCGCACGGGTGGGTGCACCCGGGCGGGGGTTCTCAGCGGCGCGGTCCGAGCCGGCCGCGGTGCAGCCACTTCGGCAGGCCCGGCGCCTCCAGGAAGCCCTCGGCGCGGGCCGCCGCGAGTCCGAGGCGCGGCAGGTCGCCGCTCTTCTCGAAGAGCAGGAACCGCGGCTCCCAGATGGGCCGGTACTTGGCGTTGGCGCGGTACAGCGACTCGATCTGCCACCAGCGGGAGAAGAAGCTCAGGACGGAGCGCCACAGCCGCAGCACCGGGCCCGCCCCGAGGCGCGAGCCGCGCTCGAAGACCGAACGGAACATCGCGAAGTTGAGCGAGACCTGGGTGACCCCGATCGACGGGGCCCGCTGGAGGAGTTCGATGACCATGAACTCCATGAGCCCGTTCTCGGCGTCCCTGTCCCGCCGCATGAGGTCGAGCGAGAGCCCGTGCGGCCCCCACGGGACGAAGGACAGAACGGCTCTCAACGCGCCTTCCCCGTCGGTGCATTCGAGCATGACGCACTGCCCGTCGGCCGGATCGCCGAGCCGTCCGAGCGCCATGCTGAAGCCCCGTTCGGTCGCGCCGTCCCGCCAGTCGTCCGCCCGCCCGACGAGGTACGCCATCTCGTCGGCCGGGATGTCCTCGTGCCGCCGGATCCGCACCTCGTACCCCGCGCGCCGCACCCGGTTGAAGGCCTGGCGCACGGTCCGCATCGCACGCCCCTCGAGGGTGAACTCGGCGGTCTCGACGATCGCCTCGTCCCCGAGTTCCAGGGCGTCCAGGCCGTGGCGCGCGTAGACCGTCCCGGCCTCCTCGCTCGCGCCCATCACCGCCGGGATCCAGCCGTGCACACGGGCCTCTGCCAGCCATGGCTCGATGGCGCCGGGCCAGGCCTCGGGGTCGCCCAGGGGGTCGCCGGAGGCCAGGGAGACCCCGCCGACGACGCGGTAGGCGACGGCGGCCTTGCCGGTCGGGGACCACACCAGGCTCTTCTCGCGGCGCAGCGCGAAGTAGCCGAGGGAGTCGCGTTCGCCGTTCCGGTCGAGCAGGACCCGCAGCCGCGCCTCGTCGTCCTCCGTCAGCGGGTCGACGGCGCGGCGGGAGCGGAAGGCCGCGTAGAACACGCCGAGCACCAGCAGGGTGCTGAGCACGTTGATGGTGACGTTCACCCAGTTGGGAGACGTGATGCCGGGGAAATTGGAGTCGTCGGCGGCGACCGAGATCAGGCGGAGGGTGCCGTAGCGCCAGCGGTCGGTGAAGGTCGAACCGCCGTCGTGGGCCTCGTTCGTGACGGTCACCAGGAGCGCGGCCAGCAGCGAGCAGACCAGCAGGCCGCCCACCGCGACGACCGCGGCCAGCTTCGGGTTCGAGCGGTCGCCCTTCGCGTAGAACTCGCGGTGGCCGACGACCAGGGCCGCAACGAACGCGGCCGTCAGACCGAGCGAGATCCAGTTCTGCGGGTACCGCCTGATGTCGGCGAAGGCCATGGCGAAGGCGAACAGGACCAGGAACAGTCCGCCGAGCACGAGGTTGAGGATCCAGGCGGCCCGCTTGCGCCGCCGCATGGTGATCGCCAGGAACATCGTGAACGCCCCGGACGCGAAGCCCGCGGTCAGCAGGTACGGCGTGAAGTAGTCGTCCGTGTTGTGCCGCCGCAGGTCCTGCCCCAGCGAGACCCACACGGCACTCAGGAAGTTGATGAACGTGACCACGCGGAGGTACCAGACGGCGAACGCGGCGGCCCGCCGCGAGGCCGGGGTGGACGGGCGGTCGCGGCCACCGGCGCCGTCCCGCTTCGACTCCGACTCGGCGCTGACTTGGGCAGATCCCATGAAAAGGGATCATATGGGGCGCGGCTGGGCGGCGGTGCGTTCCGGCGGGGGCGGGCCGGTACGGGGAGTCGCGGGGCGGATGGAGGGTTGGGTGCCTGGCTCCTGGCGAGTGGCGAGTGGCGAGTGGCGAGTGGCGCGAGGGTGCGGGGCCGGCCGGGGCGGGAGTCGGGGCGGGGGGCCTGCCCTGACGGTCAGGGGGAGGCGGCGGCAGCGACCCCGCTCCTGGCGGCGGGTCCTGCCCCGTCGGGTGGCGACGTGCCCCGGCGGGTGGCGACGTGCCCCGGAGGGGCTCGCCGGGCTCCTCGGGGGGGCGCCGCGCCGTCCGATCCTGGCGGGTCCTGATGGTCCGGTCCCTGACGGGTCGTGCCCGGGTCCCTGCCCTGGTCGGGCCCGTGTCCGGGGCGGGCCCCCGCCCTGCCGGGCCGTGCCCGCTTCGGCGTCCGTACCGCCTGCCGCCGCGCCCGCCGCCGCGCCACTCGCGACCGCCCGACCCGATGCCGTACCGCCCGTGCCGTACCACCGGCGGCGGCTTCGTCCGCCGCGCCTTGCCGCCGGGCCGCCGGTCTCCGACCCGCCCGCTCACCGCCCGCTTGCCTCCCGGTCCGCCGCCTCCGGAGCGGCTGCCCCCGTCCCGGCCGCTGCGGGGCCGGCCGCCGCCTCGGCCGAGCCCGGCCCGACCGCCTCGGAGCCGGCCGTCCCGGCGCCGTCCGTCCCCGCTGTGCCCGCGTCGGGTTCGCCCGCCTCGGACTCGACCACCCCCGCGGTGCCGGTGGCGGCGACCGCCTCGGACTCGACCGCCTCCGGGTCGGACGTCCCCGGGTCGGCTGCCCCCGCGGTGGCGGTGGCCGCCTCGGGGTCGGGCGTCCCCGCGGTGGCCGCCTCCGGCCCGGGGGCCTCCGGCAGTTCCGCCGCGAGGGCCGCCGCCGCCTGGACCAGCGGCAGCGCGAGCAGCGCGCCCGTGCCCTCGCCGACCGTCACGCCGTGGTCGAGCAGCGGTTCCAGGGCCATCCGGTCGAACGCCTTGGCCTGGGCCGGCTCGCCGCTGCTCTGCCCGGCGACCCACCAGTCCGGCGCGCGGAAGGCGATCCGCTGCCCCACCAGGGCACAGGCCGCCGAGACGACGCCGTCGAGGATGACCGGCGTCTTGCGCACCGCGCTCTGGAGCAGGAAGCCGGTGATCGCGGCGAGGTCCGCCCCGCCGACGGCCGCGAGCAACTGCAACTGGTCGCCGAGCACGGGCCGGGCCCGCCGCAGCGCGTCCCGCACGGCGGCGCACTTGCGCATCCACGCGAGGTCGTCGATGGGGAGGCCGCCCCGGCCGGTGACGACGGACGCGTCGGTCCCGCACAGCGCCGCGATCAGTACGGCGGCGGCCGTCGTGCCGCCCACACTCAGGTCCCCGAGCACGACGAGGTCCGTGCCGGAGTCCGCCTCCTCGTCCGCCACGGCGACGCCCGCGCGGAACGCGGCCTCCGCCTCGTCGAGGGACAGCGCGTCCTCCACGTCGATGCGCCCCGAGCCGCGCCGCACCCGGTGCCGTACGACCTCGGCGGGCAGGGTGTCCGGCTCGCAGTCGAGCGCCATGTCCACGACCCGCACCGGCAGGCCGAGCCGACGGGCGAGCACGGAGACGGGGCTCGCCCCGTCGAGCACGGACCGCACCAGCCTGTCCGCGCTCCGCGCGGGCCGGGCCGACACTCCCAGCCCGGCCACCCCGTGGTCGCCCGCGAACAGCACCACGCGCGGACGCTCGATCGCCCGCACCGGCACGGCCGACTGCGCGGCGGCCAGCCACTCACCGAGTTCGTCGAGGCGGCCCAGGGAGCCGGGCGGCACGGACCGCCGCTCGCGGCGCGCCTCCGCGTCACGGCGTACTCCGCCGTCGGGGCGCTCGATCAGATCGGTGAAGTCGTCGAGATTAAGCGAGCTCATTCGCCGAACAGTACCGGCAGTGATCCGGCCCGGGTCCTGACGGTCGGACCCCGCCCGGAAAGCCCTTTCCCGGACCGTTCCGCCCGGTGCCGCGAGCCGCTCCAGCCGCGCCCCGGTGTGCAGTGGATTGTCATACCGGTTTGTATGGGGTGGTAACCGTTCATATCAGGCTGTAAAGGGTCGTAGCGCGTTCGGACCGGCAGGAGCAGACAGACCATGCCCCCCACACCCCCCACCACCCAGGCCGTCGCCCGGCGCCGCGCCGCGTACCTCAGCGAACTCGCCCGGGGCACCGACCGCTTCCACGAACCGCGCAGACCCGACTGCCCCTGGTGCGGCTCCCGGCGGCTGCGCACCCGGCTGCGCACCCCGGACCTGCTCCAGCACAAGCCCGGCACCTTCGTCGTCGACGAGTGCGAGGACTGCGCCCACGCGTTCCAGAACCCCCGGCTCACCGCGGAGGGACTGGCCTTCTACTACCGGGACTTCCACGAGGGCCAGGACGCGCGGGCGGAGAACGAGACCTTCGCGGAGCGGATCCTGCGGGCCAGGGCCGGCCGCCGGCGCCACGAGGCGGCGGCCCGCTCCATGCTCCCGTTCCCCGAACCCGAGAGCTGGCTGGACGTCGGCACCGGCCACGGCCACTTCCCGGCGGCGGCCAAGGAGGTGCACACGTACACGTCCTTCGACGGGCTGGACGCCACCTCGCGCGTGGACGGGGCGCGGGCCGCGGGCCGGGTCGAGGAGGCGCACCGCGGCAGGCTGCCCGAACTGGCGGGGCGGCTGCGCGCCCGCTACGACGTGGTCAGCATGTTCCACCACCTGGAGCACAGTCCCGACCCGCGCGAGGAACTGCGCGCCGCCCTCACCGTGCTGCGCCCCGGCGGCCATCTGCTCGTCGAAGTCCCGGACCCGGACTGCGCGTTCGGCGCGCTGCTCGGCAAGTGGTGGGTGTCGTACTGCCAGCCGCAGCACCTGCACCTGATGCCTCTGCGCAACCTGCTCGGCGAACTCGACGAGCTGGGCTGCACGGTCGTCTCCACCGACCGCCGCGAACCGCACGTCCCCTACGACCTGACCGGCGCGCTCGCGCTCGCGATCGGCAACCGGCTGCCGGGCGGCGACGAACCTTGGCGCCCCGCCCCGCCGAGCGACCTGCAGCGCACCCTCCGCACGGCCCTCACCCGGGCCACCACCCCGCTGCTCGCCTCGGCGATCGTCCTGGACCACGCCCTGGCCCCGGTCCTGCGCCGCACGCGCTTCTCGAACGCCTACCGGATCATCGCCCGCAGGAACGCCCGCACCCCGACCCGCTGACCCCGACTCCCTGACCCCGACTCCCTGACCCCGACCCGCTGACCCCGACTCTCTGACCCCGACCCACTGATCCCGACTTTCTGCCGGCCGCTTGAACCAGCCCTCGACCCCGGCCCCCGATCCCGGTCCCCGACGACCGGGACGCCGAGACCCCGGCCCTCCGGCCGCGGACCCCCTGAGCCCCCGGCCCGGGACCCCGCCGCCGGCCCGGTACCGCCGCTCCCGGCCTCCGGCCGCGGCGGACCCCCCGGACGTGCCGGACCCTCCCCGCCGTGCGGGCGGCGGGGAGGGTCCGGCACCCTCGGTCGCAGCCGTCGGCCGACGGCTGCGACCGAGGGTGCCGGACGTCAGCCCTTGAGGGTGAGCGCCTGCCCCGCCACCACCAGCAGTACCTGCTCGCACTCGGCCGCGAACGCCGCGTTGAGGCGGCCCAGTTCGTCGCGGTACCGGCGGCCGGACGGAGTGGCGGGCACGATGCCGGAGCCGACCTCGTTCGAGACGGCGACCACCGTGCGGCGGGACTCGCGGACGGCGGCGGCCAGCTCCCGGACGCGGCTGCGCAGCGCGCGTTCGCCGCCGCCCGCCCACTCGTCGTCGTCCCACGCGTCCACGGCGTCCATCGCGTCCGTCAGCCACAGGGACAGGCAGTCCACGAGCAGCGGCGGGCCGTCCTCCTTCAGCAGGGGAACGAGGTCGCAGGTCTCGTCCGTGCGCCAGGAGCCGGGACGCCGCTCCCGGTGGGTGTGCACCCGGGCGGCCCACTCGCCGTCGCCGCCGCGCGTCCCGCCGGTCGCCACGTACAGCACGTCCGGGAAGCCCTCCAGGCGCCGCTCCGCCTCCACCGACTTCCCCGAGCGCGCCCCGCCGAGCACCAGCGTCCTGCGCGGTACGTCGGGCACGTCCTCGTACACCCCGACGGTCAGCGTCGTGCCGTCGGGGACCGCCCGCGCGCCCCAGGCGGCCAGCCTGCGCCGCAGCTCCCGGCCCGGCGGCACGTCGTGGTCGAGGTGCGCCGCGATCAGGTCGGTCGTGGGACCGACGGCCCCGGCGGCCCGCAGCCGGGCCACCGCGTCCGGGCGTCCCACGATGTCGGCGACCACCATGTCGTAGCGCTCAGAGGCCTCTTCGAGTCCCGCGGGCGCCGCGCCCGGCGGCAGGTACAGCAGCCGCTGCCCGTCGGGTCCCGTGACGGCGTATCCGGTGCCCGGCGCGTCCATCGGCACGGCCCGCACCCGATGGCCCGTCAGCAGGGCCAGTTCCCGCCCGTCCGGCACCCTGCCGGGCTGCGGGAGCCCGGCAGGCACCTCGACGGCGGGCCCGTCGTGCGGGTGCGAGAGCAGGACCTGGCGCACCCCGCCCAGGGAGTGCCCGGCACGGGCCGCGGCGAAGGCGGCCCCGGGCGTGAGGTCGAGGAGCAGCGAGCCGTCCACCAGCAGGGCGGTGGCCGCCCGCGCGTCGGGGCCCAGCGCCACGGCACAGGCCGCGCAGGGGCAGTCGGGACGGGGCAGCCCCGCGGGAGTACCGGTACCGAGCAGAGTGACTTCCACGGAAACGATTTTCCCGTGCCGGAGGACGTACTGCGCGACGGCGTACCGCAAAAGTGCGCGACGCGTGCCGTCCGCGGCCCCGGAGGCGGCCGCTCCGGCTCCGCCGGCCGGTCCCCGCGGGGTGCCCCGAGGGCGCGGTCCGGAGCCGGCGGGAGCGCCGGGCGCGACGCGTGCCCGGGCCACCGTGCTTCTCGACCTGCACCGTTGAACACCGGACGGTCGGCGGAACGCCTAGGCTTCGGCCAGAGGCCCGATCTTGCTCGGTAGTTTTTGGGAGGCTGACATGACGGCATGGACGTGGCGGTTCGAGAAGGCCGACGGGACGGAGGTCCAGCCCTCGGTCCAGCCCGAGGAGTTCACGACCCAGGGCGACGCGGAGTCCTGGCTCGGCGAGCACTGGAAGGAGCTGGCCGAGGGGGGAGCCGACCAGGTCCGGCTCTTCGAGGACGCCACCGAGATCTACGGCCCGATGAGCCTGCACGCCGAGGTCTCGTAAGCCCTCCCGGTCCGTACGCGAGGGGCCGCGCCGGTCGACCGGCGCGGCCCCTCGCGCCGTCCTCGGCACCCGTCCCCCCCGGCCACGACCCGCGCGGACGCCGGACCCGGCCACGACCCGCGCGGGCGCCGGACCCGGGGGCGGCCCGTCAGGCGCCGGGCGGCCGGGTCAGCCGCGGACGCCGCACAGGTGCAGCAGCGCCGCCACCCCGCGGTAGGGGTCGGTCCGCCCGGCCCGCTCCTCGGCGGCCAGCAGGACCTCCACGTCGTCCGGCACCTCGGCGTCGTCCGGGGCGGTGTCCGTGAAGACCCGCACCCCGTACCAGGCGTGCAGCGGCGCCCCGATCCCGGCGAGCGTGCCGGTGAGCGCGTCGAGCCGGTCGGCCCGGACGTCCAGCCCCAGCCTGTTCGTGTACGCGGTGCAGTCGAAGGAGGCCAGCGCGCCGGCCCAGTCGCCGCCCAGCCCCGGCCGCATGGCCAGCGCGTCGGCGTTCCGTACCAGCAGCGACAGCAGCCCGCCGGGTGCCAGCATGCGGGCCAGCCCCGCCACCAGGGCGTCGGGCTCCTCGACGTACATGAGCACGCCATGACAGAGCACGAGGTCGAAGCTCCCCGGCAGGAAGTGCACGCCGGTGTCACGCCCGTCGCCCTCGACGAGCCGCATCCGGCCGCGGATGCCCTCGGGCTCGGCGGCCAGGGCCTCCCGCGCCACGGCGAGCATCGTGGAGTCCTGCTCGACCCCGGTCACCTGGTGTCCGGCCCGGGCCAGCCGCAGCGCCTGCGTCCCCTGGCCCATGCCTACGTCGAGCACCCGCAGGCGCTGTCCCACCGGGAAGCGCCCGGCTATCTGCTCGTCGAGCTGCCGGGCGACGAGCTCCTGGCGTACGACATCGCGCAGCGCGCCCAGCTTGCTCAGCCAGGCATCCGCCGCACCCCCCGAGAAGGACGCCGCGCTCAGGGCCGCTCTCCGCGCTTCACCTGCGGCTTCGGCAGCCGGAGGCGACGCAACTGGAGGCTGCGCATCAGGGCGTACGCGACCGCGCCGCGCCTGGGCTCGTCGGGGTAACGGATGCCGATCTGCTTCCGCAGGCGGATCGCGATGCCGATCGAGTCGACCACGATCAGCACGATCACGAAGAGCCACAGCAGCAGCGCGATGTTCTGGAGCCTGGGAATCCGGACCATGCTCAGGACGAGGATGATCACGGCCAGCGGCAGGAAGAACTCGGCGATGCAGAACCGCGAGTCGACGAAGTCGCGCGCGAGCCGCCGCACCGGGCCCTTGTCCCTGGCGGGCAGATAGCGCTCGTCACCACTGGCCAGGGCCTGGCGCTGCCTCTCCATCTGGCCACGGCGTTCGTCGCGCTGCCGCTTGGCGGCCTCCTTGCGCGTCGTCGGCGTATTGGCCACGCTGCGGCGCTGGGACTGGGCCTCACTCCGCTTGGGCGTGGGCCGACCCTTGGGGGCCTGCGGGTGGCGGGTCTGAGTGGAGTCGGTCACCGGCGCCTTGTCGGCGCGGGCCTTCTCTTCCTTGGCACGGCTACGGAACACAAAACCCAAGGGTAATGGGTGCGGAGGCATGGACGGCTGCCGAGGTGGGAACGATCCGGCAACACCGCTCGTCTGTAGGGGCACGGAGGAGCCGAAAAGAGGGATCCGGCCCGTGGTTCCCCGGTCGACCCCGGGACGAACCCCGGGAGTCATCTACTCCCTACGCCGGAGCGGGGCCGTTCGCAGTCGTCCTTGGGGATGAGCGCATCCGTCCCCGAACAGTGCGGTAATGGATGCAGGGCCCGTACTGTGGGTTCTGTTGCAGTACCTGGAGCTGGAGTCCGTCAGAAGGGGGCGCGCGAAGCCCATGAGCGGTGTCATGAAGCGTATGGGAATGATCTTCCGCGCGAAGGCGAACAAGGCCCTTGACCGGGCCGAGGACCCGCGCGAAACCCTCGACTACTCGTACCAGAAGCAGCTCGAACTGCTGCAGAAGGTCCGCCGGGGTGTCGCCGACGTGGCGACCTCCCGCAAGCGCCTGGAACTGCAGCTGAACCAGCTCCAGGGCCAGTCCTCCAAGCTGGAGGACCAGGGCCGCAAGGCGCTCGCGCTCGGCCGTGAGGACCTGGCCCGGGAGGCGTTGTCCCGCCGGGCCGCCCTCCAGCAGCAGGTCACCGACCTGGAGACGCAGCACCAGACCCTCCAGGGCGAGGAGGAGAAGCTGACCCTCGCCGCCCAGCGCCTCCAGGCCAAGGTCGACGCCTTCCGCACGAAGAAGGAGACGATCAAGGCCACGTACACGGCCGCCCAGGCGCAGACCCGGATCGGCGAGGCCTTCTCCGGCATCTCCGAGGAGATGGGCGACGTCGGCATGGCCATCCAGCGGGCCGAGGACAAGACCGCGCAGCTCCAGGCCCGTGCCGGTGCCATCGACGAACTGCTCGCCTCGGGTGCGCTCGACGACCACTCGGGACTGGCGAAGGACGACATCCAGAGCGAGCTGGACCGGCTGTCCGGCGGTACGGACGTCGAGCTGGAGCTCCAGAGGATGAAGGCCGAACTGGCCGGCGGTTCCTCCCAGCAGGCGATCGAGGGCTCCAAGGACGAGCCCCGGACCACGCAGCCGCAGGACACTCCGCGCTTCGACAAGCAGTAGTCCCACGCCTAGGAGGGCGTCATGATCGTACGGATCATGGGGGAGGGACAGGTGAGGCTGGACGACGGCCACCTCGCCGGACTGAACAAGCTGGACGACGAACTCCTCACGGAGATGCGGTCCGGCGACGAGGAGGGCTTCCGGCGCACGCTGGGAGCGCTCCTCGACGCGGTGCGCAGCCTCGGCGTCCCGCTCCCGGACGACTCGCTCGAACCCTCCGGACTGATCCTGCCGTCGCCCGACGCGACCCTGGAAGAGGTCCGGGAGATGCTCGAGGACGACGGGCTCATCCCCGGCTGAGTCCCGGCGCCCCCGGACCCCTCCGGCCCTCCGCCGGGGCCACGTCCGGCGGGCGCCCACCGGCGCCCCGGCCCCCTCGGACGCCCCCTTCGGAAGATCCGCGCCGGGCGCGCGACGGGAGGGCCGGCCGTCCGCCGGTTCCACCTCCCGCCCGGGCCCCGTACGGTGAACAACCGTGAGCACACTGGATCGCGTACGGGACCACCTGCGGGCCCACCCGCTCGTGGTGGACGGAGCCCTCGCGGCGGCCGTCCTCGCGTGCATGGTCGCCGCCTCCTTCGCCGAGCCCCACGGCCACAGCGACACCACCTGGGGAACCCGCACGCCGGACGCCGGCGGCCTCGTCCTGATGGTGCTGGCCGCGGCGGCCCTCGTCCTGCGCCGCCGCAACCCCATGGGCGTCCTCGCCGTGACGGGCGCGCTGTCCGTCGCCGAGTCCGTCACCGGCGACCCGAGGGCCCCCGTCGCGATGTCCGCCGTCGTGGCCCTGTACACCGTGGCCTCGACCACCGACCGGCCCACCACCTGGCGCGTCGGCCTGCTCACCATGACGCTCCTCACCGGCATCGCGATGCTCGCCGGCCCCCAGCCCTGGTACGCGCAGGAGAACCTCGGCATCTTCGCCTGGACGGGCATGGCCGCCGCCGCGGGTGACGCGGTCCGCAGCCGGCGCGCCTTCGTCGACGCCATCAGGGAGCGCGCCGAGCGCGCCGAGCGCACCCGCGAGGAGGAGGCCAGGCGCCGCGTCGCCGAGGAGCGCCTGCGCATCGCACGCGACCTGCACGACGTCGTCGCGCACCACATCGCCCTGGTCAACGTGCAGGCCGGGGTCGCCGCGCACGTCATGGACAAGCGCCCGGACCAGGCCAAGGAGGCCCTCGCGCACGTCCGCGAGGCCAGCCGCTCCGCACTGGGCGAACTGCGTGCCACGGTCGGCCTGCTCAGGCAGTCGGGCGACCCCGAGGCCCCCACCGAACCGGCTCCCGGCCTGCACCGCCTCGACGAACTGGCCGGCACCTTCCGCAGCGCCGGGCTCCCCGTCGAGGTGGCCCGCAGCGACCAGGGCACCAGCCTGCCCGCCGCCGTCGACCTGGCCGCGTACCGGATCATCCAGGAGGCGCTCACCAACGTGCGCAAGCACGCGGGGTCCGGGGCGAGGGCCGAGGTCAGCGTCGTGCGCGTGGGCACCGACGTGGAGATCAGCGTCCTGGACGACGGGCCGGGCGACGACGCCCCTGCCCGCCCGGAGGAGAACGGCGGGCACGGGCTCCTCGGCATGCGCGAGCGGGTCTCCGCGCTCGGCGGCACCTGCACCGCGGGACCCCGATACGGAGGCGGCTTCCGGGTCCATGCGATCCTGCCTCTCAAGAGCCGCACCGGAAGCACGGCCTCCATGGCCGCAACCGGCTCCGGTCGCGCGGTGGCCACGGCCGCCGAGCCCAGCAGCGCGGCGGCCGTGCCCAAGGCATCCACGGGGGACCCCGCATGACCATCCGCGTCCTGCTCGCAGACGACCAGGCACTGCTGCGCAGCGCGTTCCGCGTGCTGGTCGACTCCGAGCCCGACATGGAGGTCGTCGGCGAGGCCGCGGACGGCGCGGAGGCGGTCCGCCTCGCCCGCGAGGAGCGCGCCGACGTCGTCCTGATGGACATCCGCATGCCCGGTACGGACGGTCTCGCCGCGACCCGGCTCATCAGCGCCGACCCGGGCCTCGCGCACGTGCGCGTCGTGATGCTGACGACCTTCGAGGTCGACGAGTACGTCGTGCAGTCGCTGCGGGCCGGTGCCTCGGGCTTCCTCGGCAAGGGCTCCGAGCCGGACGAGCTCCTCAACGCCATCCGGGTCGCCGCGGGCGGCGAGGCTCTGCTGTCACCGGCGGCGACCAAGGGCCTGATCGCCAGGTTCCTCGCGCAGGGCGACGGCGCCGACGAGGACCGGGACCCCTCCCGCGCCGAGCGGCTGGAGGCGCTGACCGTGCGTGAGCGCGAAGTCCTCGTCCAGGTCGCCGGCGGGCACTCGAACGACGAGATCGCCGAACGCCTGGAGGTCAGCCCGCTGACCGTGAAGACCCACGTCAACCGGGCCATGGCCAAACTCGGGGCCCGCGACCGGGCCCAGCTCGTCGTGATCGCCTACGAGTCCGGACTGGTACGACCGAGGGTGGAGTGAGCTCCACCCGTACGTACTGCGGTCGCGGTATGCCCCGCATAAGGAAACGGGACCTGGGGGCGACGGTCGGGGCCGTTCCCATGGCTCAGAGTGATACACGAACGCTCACATGAGCCCGTTCCGCCGCTCAGGCCCCATTCCGTCATTCCGCTTCGTCCCGCCCCTTCGCTCCACAGCGTCGAACCACAGAAGAGAGACCCGACACCCATGTCCTGGCTGTCCAGATTCAGCCTCGCGCAACGGGCCCTGATAGGGCTGATGTCGATCATCGCCGTCGCCTTCGGGGCGATCGCGATCCCGCAGCTCAAGCAGCAGCTGCTGCCGACCATCGAACTGCCCATGGTGTCGGTCCTCGCGCCGTACCAGGGCGCGTCCCCGGACGTGGTCGAGAAGCAGGTCGTCGAACCCGTCGAGGACGCGCTCGAAGCGGTCGACGGGATCACGGGCGTCACCTCCACGGCCAGCGAGGGCAACGCCCTGATCATGGCCTCGTTCGACTACGGCAACGGCACCGACCGGATCGTCGCCGACGTCCAGCAGGCCGTGAACCGCGCCCGCGCGCAGCTTCCCGACGACGTGGACCCGCAGGTCGTCGCGGGTTCCACCGACGACATCCCGACCGTGGTCCTCGCCGTGACCTCCGACAAGGACCAGCAGGCCCTCGCGGACCAGCTCGACCGGTCGGTCGTCCCCGCGCTGAAGGACATCGACGGCGTCGGCCAGGTCACGATCGACGGCGTGCAGGACGTCGAGGTCTCGGTCACGCCCGACGACAAGAAGCTCGCCAAGGCGCGCCTGACCACCGCCGCGCTCGGCCAGGCCCTCCGGGCCGGCGGCGCGACCGTCCCGGCCGGCTCCTTCGACGAGGGCGGCAGCAACCGCACCGTCCAGGTCGGCGGCGGCTTCACCTCGCTGGAGCAGATCGAGGACCTGATGGTCACCGGCGGGCCCGGCGGCGGCAAGCCGGTGCGCCTCGGTGACGTGGCCACCGTCGAGGAGACGCTCGCCGCGACGCAGTCCATCACCCGCACGAACGGCAGCCCCAGCCTCGCCGTCGCCGTCACGATGGACCACGACGGCAGCGCCGTCGCGGTCTCGGAAGCGGTCCAGGACAAGCTTCCCGGCCTGCGCGAGGACCTGGGTTCGGGCGCCGAGCTGACGGTCGTCAGCGACCAGGGCCCGGCGGTCTCCAAGTCCATCAACGGACTCACCACCGAGGGCGCCCTGGGTCTGCTCTTCGCGGTCCTGGTGATCCTGGTCTTCCTGGCGTCGGTCCGCTCGACGCTGGTCACCGCGGTCTCCATTCCGCTCTCGGTCGTCCTCGCGCTGATCGTGCTGTGGGTCCGGGACGAGTCGCTCAACATCCTGACCCTGGGCGCCCTGACCATCGCCATCGGCCGGGTCGTCGACGACTCGATCGTGGTGCTGGAGAACATCAAGCGGCACCTCGGCTACGGCGAGGAGCGCCAGGAGGCGATCCTCAAGGCCGTACGCGAGGTCGCGGGCGCCGTGACCTCCTCGACGCTCACCACGGTCGCCGTCTTCCTGCCGATCGGTCTGACCGGCGGCATGGTCGGCGAGCTGTTCGGCTCGTTCTCGCTGACGGTCACGGCGGCCCTGCTGGCCTCGCTGCTCGTCTCGCTGACGGTCGTCCCGGTGCTCTCGTACTGGTTCCTGCGTGCCCCCAAGGACGTACGCGGCGCCGACCCGGAGGAGGCCCGCCGCAGGGCCGAGGAGAAGGAGGAGCGCAGCCGCCTCCAGCGCTTCTACGTGCCGGTGCTGCGCTTCGCGACCCGTCGCAGGCTCACCAGTGTGCTCATCGCGGTGGCCGTGCTGCTCGGCACGTTCGGCATGGCGCCCCTGCTGAAGACGAACTTCTTCGACCAGGGCGAGCAGGAGATCCTCACCGTCAAGCAGGAGTTGAAGCCCGGCACCAGCCTGGCGGCGACCGACGCTTCGGCGAAGAGGATCGAGAAGATGCTCGACGGCGTCAAGGGCGTCGAGGACTACCAGGTCACCGTCGGCTCCTCCGGCTTCCTGGCCGCGTTCGGCGGCGGTACGGACACCAACCAGGCGTCCTACACGGTCACTGTCGCGGACTCGGCGTCGTTCGACGACGTCCAGGACGGCATCGAGGAGGGGCTCGGCAAGCTCTCCGGAGTCGGTACGACCACGGTCGCGGCCGGTGACGGCTTCGGCAGCCAGGACCTGAGCGTCGTGGTGAAGGCCGCCGACGCCGACGTGCTCCGCAAGGCCTCGGAGGAGGTCCGGGACGCGGTCGCCGGACTCGACGACGTCACGGACGTCACGAGCAACCTGGCGCAGTCCGTGCCGCGGATCTCGGTGAAGGCCAACGACAAGGCGGCCGCCGCCGGATTCGACGACGCCACCCTCGGCGCGGCCGTGGCCCAGGCGGTGCGCGGCACCACCAGCGGCAAGGCGATCCTGGACGACACCGAGCGCAACGTGGTCATCAAGTCGGCGAAGCCGGCCGAGACCCTGTCCCAGCTGCGGAGCCTGAAGCTCGGGCCCGTGAAGCTCGGTGACATCGCGACGGTGAAGCTGGTCGACGGCCCCGTGTCGATGACCCGCATCGACGGGCAGCGCGCCGCGACCATCTCGGCCAAGCCGACGGGCGACAACACGGGGGCGGTCAGCGCCGCCCTCACCGCGAAGCTCGACACGCTGAAGCTGCCGGCCGGTGCCACGGCCGCCATCGGCGGTGTGTCCGAGGACCAGGACGACGCGTTCGCCTCCCTGGGCCTCGCGATGCTGGCGGCGATCGCGATCGTCTTCATGCTGCTGGTCGCGACCTTCCGGTCCCTGATCCAGCCGCTGATCCTGCTCGTCTCGATCCCGTTCGCGGCGACGGGCGCGATCGGGCTGCTGGTGCTGACGGGAACGCCGATGGGCGTGCCGTCGATGATCGGCATGCTGATGCTCATCGGCATCGTCGTCACCAACGCGATCGTGCTGATCGACCTGATCAACCAGTACCGCGCACAGGGCTACGGCATCGTCGAAGCCGTGGTGGAGGGCGGCAGGCACCGTCTGCGCCCGATCCTGATGACGGCGCTGGCCACGATCTTCGCGCTGCTGCCGATGGCGCTGGGCATCACCGGCGAGGGCGGCTTCATCGCCCAGCCGCTGGCAGTGGTGGTGATCGGCGGTCTGATCACGTCGACGCTGCTGACCCTGCTCCTGGTGCCGACGCTCTACGCGATGGTCGAGCTCCGCAAGGAGCGCCGGGCGAAGAAGAAGGCGGCGAAGCGGGAGAAGAAGGCCGGGGTGCCGGACCAGGCCTCCGGCGCGGACGCCGACTCCGGGGACCCGGAACCGGCGAAGGTCTGACCGACGGGGACGCGGCCGCCCGGGGCACCGGGCGGCCGCGTCCCGAACGGCCAGGCGGGCCGCACGTCGCGGCTGCCCGGCCGCCCGAGGTCCCGTACGTGAATGGGGCGCCCCTCACCAGGAGGGGCGCCCCATTCACGTACGCGGAGAGACGCGTGACCGGCGGCCGCGGCCCCTTGCGCAAGGGGCCGCGGGCGGGCTGCGGGACTACGGAAGGGCGAGCATCCGCTCCAGCGCCAGCTTCGCGAACTGCTCGGTCTCCCGGTCCACCTCGATGCGGTTCACCAGCTTGCCCTCGGCCAGGGACTCCAGGGTCCAGACGAGGTGCGGGAGGTCGATGCGGTTCATGGTCGAGCAGAAGCAGACCGTCTTGTCGAGGAAGACGATCTCCTTGCCCTCGGGGGCGAAACGGTTCGCCAGCCTGCGGACGAGGTTCAGCTCCGTGCCGATGGCCCACTTCGAACCGGCCGGGGCCGCCTCCAGGGCCTTGATGATGTACTCCGTGGAACCCACCTGGTCCGCCGCCGCGACGACCTCGTGCCGGCACTCGGGGTGGACGAGGACGTTGACGCCCGGGATGCGCTCGCGCACGTCGTTCACCGAGTCCAGGCTGAAGCGGCCGTGGACCGAGCAGTGGCCCCGCCACAGGATCATCTTCGCGTCGCGCAGCTGCTCGGGGGTGAGCCCGCCGTTCGGCTTGTGGGGGTTGTAGAGGACGCAGTCCTCCAGCGTCATCCCCATGTCGCGGACCGCGGTGTTGCGGCCGAGGTGCTGGTCGGGGAGGAACAGGACCTTCTCGCCCTGCTCGAACGCCCACTCCAGCGCCTTCCGGGCGTTGGAGGACGTGCAGATCGTGCCGCCGTGCTTGCCCGTGAACGCCTTGATGTCGGCGGACGAGTTCATGTAGGACACCGGCACGACCTGGTCGGCCACCCCGGCCTCGGTCAGCACGTCCCAGCACTCGGCGACCTGCTCGGCGGTGGCCATGTCGGCCATCGAGCATCCGGCGGCCAGGTCCGGCAGGACCACCTTCTGGTCGTCGGAGGTCAGGATGTCCGCCGACTCGGCCATGAAGTGCACACCGCAGAAGACGATGTACTCGGCCTCGGGGCGCGCGGCTGCGTCGCGGGCCAGCTTGAAGGAGTCGCCCGTGACGTCCGCGAACTGGATGACCTCGTCGCGCTGGTAGTGGTGGCCGAGGACGAAGACCTTGTCCCCGAGCTTCTCCTTGGCCGCGCGGGCGCGCTCCACCAGGTCCGGGTCGGACGGCGAGGGCAGGTCACCGGGGCACTCGACGCCGCGTTCGCTCCGCGGGTCGGCCTCGCGGCCGAGGAGCAGCAGGGCGAGGGGCGTCGGCTGTACGTCGAGTTCCTGGGTCTGGGCGGTGGTCACGACACGCACCCTTTCTGTTTCTGCGGCTCGCTTGGATCGACTGGAACGACCAAGCGGAACAAGTCTTTTCGTCGAAATGACGCTATCTATCATAACCGCTTCACGTCACTTTGACGATGGCCATAGTGTCCATGTGACGTGAATCCCGCGGCCCCGGCCGGCACCCCGCCCCGGGCCCACGAGGTGCCCGCCGGGGGTTGTCCACAGGACGTTTTCCGCTTTCCGGCGTGTGTGCGAGCATGAAGGGAGAGAAGCCAAAGACACACGCTCGGCCCGGAATGAATCCGCGGCCCCGCCGGTTGCAACCGTCGGCAAGCAGTCTCCGTACAACCCGGGAGAGAAGCAGATGTCCGTATCGGACGAGACCACCACCGTGAGCGACGGCATCCTCCTGTCGGACGCCGCCGCGGCCAAGGTCAAGGGCCTGCTGGAGCAGGAGGGCCGCGACGACCTGGCGCTGCGCGTCGCCGTCCAGCCCGGCGGCTGCTCGGGCCTGCGGTACCAGCTCTTCTTCGACGAGCGCTCGCTCGACGGTGACGTCGTCAAGGACTTCGGCGGTGTGAAGGTCGTCACGGACCGCATGAGCGCTCCGTACCTGGGCGGCGCCTCCATCGACTTCGTCGACACCATCGAGAAGCAGGGCTTCACGATCGACAACCCGAACGCGACGGGCTCCTGCGCCTGCGGCGACTCCTTCAGCTAGGCGGCCCGGTCCGCGCGGCGGCAGGCCCACGGCCGCCGCGCGCACGGACGACCCGCTCGCACGAAAGGCGGCGCCCCCTCCAACGGGGCGCCGCCTTTCGCGTGCCGTGAGCCACCTGGGCCGCGTGGGCCGCGTGGACCCCCGCGGGTCCCGGCCGCCGCCCGTGCCGCGTTCGCGGCCGGGCGGTCCTCCCGTCAGCGCGCGGACGGGGTGGCGGGCTCCGGCAGGTCCTTCTCGTCCGGCACCGCGTGGCCGTCCGTGCCGGCCACCTTCCGGTCGCCGAGCGGTTCGTCGAGCCGGATCGTCTCGTGGAAGACCTTGGCCATCAGGATGCAGACCTCGCCCTCCCAGGGCTTCGCGATCACCCGGACCTCCACCGTTCCGCCGCCCTCGTCGGCCGAGGCGGAGTAGTCGCTGCACACCCCGCCGGTGAAGCGCACGGTCAGCTCCCTGCCGTCGGCGCTGTAGCCCTCGACCCGGACGTCGTGCTCCTTGTTCCCGTCCCGCCCGCTCGGCCGGGGTGTCGCGGACGTGCCGCCCCCGGGTGCCTCGGCCAGGTACTTCGGGTCGACGGCGGGATGCGCGACGACCGAGTTCTCGGTGGCCCCGGCGGGCCGTACCTCGAAGAGCCACGACGGCACCAGCGCCTGCCGCCCGTCCACCTGGTGCGCGGCCAGCCCGAACACGGCTCCCTCGACGGGTACCGACGCGGGCCGGGGTGCGGCGGTCGCCGTCCCGGACGCCCCGCAGGGCGACTGCTCCCCGTCCTCCAGCGGCACGGGGCTCGCGCAGCCCCCGATCCCGCCGCGTGCGCCACCGCCGCCGGACCGGTTCAGCAGGTCGAGCGCCTCGCGGGCGCCGACGACGGGGTACGTGTCCCCCTTCACCGGTGCCTTCAACTGGCCGCTGCCGCCGACGACCTGGCCGTCGGGGGCGATCTGGACGCCGGTCGCCCAGCCGTACGTCGGCAGGCCGCCGAACCGCGGCTGCGCGTCCACCACGCGCACCGAGCCGATGAGCGCGCTCGCGTCGAGCTTCGCGTCGTCCTGGCCCACCGCCCTCAGGACGGTGGCCGCGGCCTTCTTCGCCCGCGCCTCGCCGACCGGGTCGGCCCCGGACTTCCCGGTGGGCCTGTCCTCGCAGACCGTGGTGCTCCGGCAGTCGTCGGTGCGGGGCGCGAAGCGGTTGAACGTCCAGGAGCCGGGCGCCTCCCCGGACACCCGCAGGCCGGGCCCGAAGCCGTCCTTGGTGGCACCGACCTTCCAGGCGCCGCCCTCCTTCTTCGGCGTGCCCTCCACGCCCAGGGCCTTCGCCAGCCGCTTCACCTCGGCCGCCGTGACCTCGCCCCTCGCGTGCCGTACGGCCGCCGAGGACGGTCCGGCGGGGAGCTTGCCGTCGGCCCGGTAGAACACGCCGTTCGGATCGGGCTCGCCGGGCGCGATGCCGTTCGTGCCACCCGTGCCGCCCCCGGTGCCGCCGTCCAGGACGAGGGGTTCGGGCGTGCCGTCGCCGCCGGGCGCGGCGGAGCCGTTCCCGCCGTCACCGCCGCCGCCGGCGGTCGTGGCGTAGTAGGCGCCGCCGCCTCCGGCGAGCAGCACCGCGGCCGCGACCGAGACGACGGCCAGCGGCGAGCGCCGTCGGCGCGGCCTGTCCTCGTCGGCGGCCTCGGCCGCGTCGTTGCCGGGTCGCTCGGTGTCCACCGCATCGCTCCTTCTGCCGCCCGCGGTCCCGCGGGGCCCGCGCCACGACCGGGGTCGGGGCGCGGCGGGGTCGTATCCCGCATCCCCTCTACGGGGGACAGCCATGGGACGCGGCGGGGGAGCGCACGGTTCCCTGCCGGGCGCCGTTCGCGTGCGGAACCCGCGCGGTCGCGGTCCCGCGCGCGTCAGTCGCCGTAGTCGGACATGGCGTCGAGCAGCCGGGCTGACTTCGGCGGCACGGTCACTCCGTGGATGAGGGACGGGGAGACGGGGAGCGGGGTGATCCGGGCGGGGGCCGTCCAGTGCGGGGCCATGCGGGCGCAGTCGCCCCTGAGTGCCGCGAGATCGCCGTCGAGGTCGCGCGGGGCGCCGCCATGGATCTTGAGGTTCGTCATACCGGAACCGTAAGCACCGGAAGGCTCACGAAAAAAGCCCTACTATCGGGTAGTTTTGCCTGCTCGAAGTCGGGTGGAGTCAACACTCGCCGCCCGCCGGGACCCGGTAGCGTGAACTGTCAATCCCCCTCCTCGCAGGAGTGTGTCCTAGCCGTGCGTATCGCAGTCTCCGGCTCCATCGCCACCGACCACCTCATGACCTTCCCCGGCCGCTTCGCCGACCAGCTGGTCGCGGACCAGCTGCACACGGTCTCCCTCTCCTTCCTGGTCGACAATCTGGACGTGCGCCGGGGCGGCGTGGGCGCGAACATCGCCTTCGGCATGGGCCAGCTCGGCTCCTCGCCCGTCCTGGTCGGAGCCGCCGGCTCCGACTTCGACGAGTACCGCGCCTGGCTGGAGCGGCACGGCGTCGACACCGCGTCCGTGCGGATCTCCGACGTCCTGCACACCGCGCGCTTCGTCTGCACCACGGACGCCGACCACAACCAGATCGGCTCCTTCTACACCGGCGCGATGAGCGAGGCCCGCCTCATCGAGCTCAAGGCGGTCGCCGACCGTGTGGGCGGCCTCGACCTCGTCCTGATCGGCGCGGACGACCCGGAGGCGATGCTGCGCCACACCGAGGAGTGCCGCAGCCGCTCGATCCCGTTCGCCGCCGACTTCTCGCAGCAGATCGCGCGGATGAACGGCGAGGAGATCGGCACGCTCCTCGACGGGGCGACCTACCTCTTCTCCAACGAGTACGAGAAGGGGCTCATCGAGTCCAAGACCGGCTGGAGCGACGCCGAGATCCTCTCGAAGGTCGGCCACCGCGTGACGACCCTCGGATCGCGCGGGGTGCGCATCGAGGGCGTCGGCGTGGACCCGATCGAGGTCGGCGTGCCCGAGGAGGAGGCGAAGGTGGACCCGACGGGTGTCGGTGACGCCTTCCGGGCCGGCTTCCTGTCCGGTCTGGCCTGGGGCGTCGGGCACGAGCGCGCCGCGCAGGTCGGCTGCATGCTCGCGACCCTCGTCATCGAGACCAAGGGCACGCAGGAGTACCAGCTGAGCCGCTCGCACTTCCTGGACCGGTTCACCAAGGCGTACGGGGACGACGCGGCCGTCGAGGTCCGGCGCCACCTGCCGTAGTCCGGCGCTACGGAGCGAGCCGGCGGACCACGTAGGCCGTTCCCCGGTCCGCCGGCTCCTCTCCCACGTACTCCTGGCCCCGCATCTCGCACCACGCCGGGATGTCCAGGCGGGCCGCCTCGTCGTCCGACAGGACGCGGACCGTGCCGCCGACCGGCACGTCGTCGATCACCTTGGCGAGTTCGATCACCGGGATCGGGCAGCGCCTGCCGAGGGTGTCGACGACCAGGTCGTCGCCCAGGACGGACACCGGGGAGGCGGGCCCCGCCGAGCCCAGCTTCTCCCGGACCGCCGCCACCGTACGGGGCAGGACCTCCAGGAAGCGGTCCACCTCCTCGGCGGGAGTGCCCAGGGGCAGGGACACCCGGACGTTGCCCTCGCTCAGCACGCCCATCGCCTTCAGGACATGGCTGGGCGTCAGCGTGCTGCTGGTGCAGGACGAGCCGGACGACACCGAGAAGTCGGCACGGTCCAGCTCGTGCAGCAGTGTCTCCCCGTCGACATGGAGACAGGAGAAGGTGAGGAGATGGGGGAGCCGGTGCACCGGGTCGCCCACCACCTGCACGTCCGGGACCAGTTCGGGCACCCTGGCCCGGATCAGGTCCGTCAGCTCCCGCAGCCGGGCAGACTCGGCCGCGGCCTGCGCCCGTACGGCACGCAGGGCCGCCGCGGCCGCCACGATCCCGGGGATGTTCTCGAAACCGGGAGCACGGCCCGACTCCCGTTCGTCGGTGGGGCCTTGGGGCGCGTACCGCACTCCCTTCCGCACGGCGAGCAGCCCCACCCCGGCCGGCCCGCCCCATTTGTGGGCGCTGCCCGTCAGCAGTGACCAGCCGGCCTGCACCGGCCCCCAGGGCAGCGACTGGGCCGCGTCCACCAGGAGGGGCACTCCCGCCGCGCGGCACGCGTCGGCCACGGCGGCCACCGGCTGCTCGGTGCCCACCTCGTGGTTGGCGGACTGGAGGCAGGCGAGAGCGGTGTCGGGGCGCAGGGCCTCGGCGTAGGCGGCGGGAGAGACCGCGCCCGAGCGCAGAACGGGCACTTCGGACACGGTTCCGCCGTCGGCGAGGTGCGCCTGCGCCGAATGGAGTACCGAAGAATGTTCGACCGCCGACACGATCAGGTGGCGTCCGACGCGACGGCGCCCTGCCAGGGCGCCCGCCGTCGCCGCGTGCACGGCCCGGGTGCCCGACGAGGTGAAGACCAGTTCGTCGGGGCGGCAGCCCACGGCCTCGGCGGCCGCCTCGCGCGCGGCGTCCAGCAGCAGCCGGGCCCTGCGCCCCTCGCGGTAGAGGCGGGCGGGATCGGCCCAGCCCTCGTCCAGGGAGGCCTGCAGGGCCTGGCGGGCCACGGGATGGAGGGGGGCGGAGGATGCGGCGTCGAAGTAGGACACCCCGCCACGCTAACGCTCCGTCGGGGCGGGACCCCACGGGCGGTCGGCCGCCCGCCGGGTGCCGGCCGGCGGGCCGGGGCGCCCGGCTCCCCGCCCCCGGTGCGGACCGGGCGCCCTAGGGCCCGTCAGAAGTGGGCCGGAGTCGCCCATTCCACCCCTTCGGGGTGTCCGGCGGCGCGTTGGGGACCCTCCCCGCGCGACCCCAAAAAGCGTCCAGTAGGGTTTGGTCCGCATAAACATCCAAACCCCTGCCCGACGCAGGGCGGCGACCGACCAGCGAGAAGGCCGCAGCCAACAGCGCGGGCGAGACTCTCGGGAAGGCGCTACGTGAGTCCCAACGGCTCCGACCGCTCGCCGCGGCGCCCGATGCGGCGGAAGCTGCTGCAGGCATTGACTGCGGGCCTGGTCCTGGCGACAGCCACCGGTTGCTCGTACAACTGGGAAGACTTCCCCCGCCTTGGTATGCCCACTCCGACCACGGAAGAGGCTCCGCGGATCCTCTCCCTGTGGCAGGGGTCCTGGGCGGCCGCGCTCGCCACCGGCGTGCTGGTATGGGGCCTGATCCTGTGGAGCACCATGTACCACAGGCGCAGCCGCACCAAGGTCGAGGTGCCTCCGCAGACCCGGTACAACATGCCGATCGAGGCGTTGTACACCGTGGTCCCGCTCATCATCGTCTCGGTGCTCTTCTACTTCACGGCTCGTGACGAGTCGAAGATCCTCAGCCTCGACGAGAAGCCCGATGTGACGGTCAACGTCGTCGGCTTCCAGTGGAGCTGGGGCTTCAACTACGTCGAGGACGTCCCCGGTTCGTCCGGGAACGCCAAGACGGACCCCAACCTGGCGGCCATCCCGGACCGGTTCAAGGCCGAGTTCCCGGCCAACGCCGGCGGTGTCTACGACGTCGGCACGCCCGGCACGACGAACCCCCAGACGGGCAACCCCGGTCCGACCCTCTGGCTCCCCAAGGGCAAGACGGTCCGCTTCGTCCTCACTTCGCGTGACGTCATCCACTCCTTCTGGGTGGTGCCGTTCCTCATGAAGCAGGACGTCATTCCGGGCCACACCAACGCCTTCCAGGTGACCCCCAACAAGGAGGGCACCTTCCTGGGCAAGTGCGCCGAGCTCTGCGGCGTCGACCACTCCCGGATGCTCTTCAACGTGAAGGTCGTCTCTCCCGAGCGCTACGAGGCCCACCTCAAGGAGCTCGCCGAGAAGGGTCAGACCGGTTACGTCCCGGCCGGCATCGAGCAGACGGACCACGAGAAGAACCGGGAGACGAACAACCTGTGAGCATCCTCAACGAACCTCAGGGTGCCGCCGCGGCTGAAGACTCGTACGAGAACGAGTTGCCGGTGCGGCGCAAGCAGCCCGGCAACGTCGTGGTCAAGTGGCTCACCACCACGGACCACAAGACCATCGGCACGCTCTACCTGGTCACGTCGTTCGCGTTCTTCTGCATCGGCGGCGTCATGGCGCTCTTCATGCGCGCCGAACTGGCCCGTCCCGGCACGCAGTTCATGTCGAACGAGCAGTTCAACCAGGCGTTCACGATGCACGGCACGATCATGCTGCTGATGTTCGCGACGCCGCTGTTCGCCGGTTTCACCAACTGGATCATGCCGTTGCAGATCGGTGCGCCGGATGTGGCGTTCCCGCGGCTGAACATGTTCGCGTACTGGCTGTACCTGTTCGGGTCGCTGATCGCGGTGGGTGGTTTCCTCACGCCGCAGGGTGCGGCGGACTTCGGTTGGTTCGCGTACAGCCCGTTGTCGGACGCGGTGCGTTCGCCGGGTATCGGCGCGGACATGTGGATCATGGGTCTGGCGTTCTCGGGTTTCGGCACGATCCTGGGCGCGGTCAACTTCATCACGACGATCATCTGCATGCGGGCTCC
>NZ_BMWD01000011.1:224799-244810 GCF_014651055.1 Streptomyces fructofermentans | reverse complement strand
CTCGACCTGCGAGACGCCGAACACGTCGTCGTCCCCCGGGTCGGTGAAGTCGATGGCCCGACCGCCCGACACCATCGGCTGCAAGGCGCCCAGCGCGGTGGCGCCGTCCGCCTCGCGCTTGAACCAGATGTTCGGGAAGCCCAGGAACCGGTGCCAGGCCACACCCATGTTGGTGTTCAGCGACACCACGATCATCCAGACGAAGGACGTCCCGATCTTGATCATCGCCGTGAAGTACACGAGGTTCTGCAGCACGCCGAGCGACAGGCCCTTGAAGGCCAGGACCAGCGGGTACGAGGCGAAGTACGCGGCCTCGTAGTGCTCGACGTGGTGGATCGCGCCCTCGAGGCCCCGCAGGACGTAGATCGCGAGCCCGATGGTGAGGATGACGTACTCGACGAAGTACGCCTGCCCTGCCTTGGAGCCCGTGAAGCGGGACTTGCGGCCGGCCCGGGACGGGAGGCTGAGCAGCCTGACCGCCATCAGGACGAGGATGCCGAGGATCGTCATGACACCGATGAACTCGATGTACAGCTCGAACGGCAGGAAGCCGCCGATGACGGGCAGCGTCCAGTCGGCCTGGAAGAGCTGGCCGAAGGCCTGGGCAAGGGTCGGCGGCAGCGTCAGGAAGCCGACGGCGACGAACCAGTGGGCGAAGCCCACGATGCCCCACCGGTTCATGCGCGTGTGCCCGAGGAACTCCCGCACCAGCGTCACGCTGCGCTGGTACGGGTTGTCAGTGCGCGTGCCGGCGGGGACCGGCTGACCGAGCTTGAAGTACCGGACGAACTGGCCGATGGCGCGTGCGAGCAGCGCGACGCCGACCACGGTCAGGACCAGCGACACGATGATCGCGGCGAGTTGCATTTCGGGGCTCCTCGGGCCTGCGAGGTGGGACTCATGTGATTACTAAGCGGTAACTTACGTAGTCGTCTGAGACTACCCAGTCTTCCGGCCGCACTGTAGCCAGAGGTGCGGTGATCTGCGTCGCTGAGGGTTGCCTGAGTGCCTGGTGTCGCCCCGGGGCACCCGATGGAGTCGGGGGTGTCGGCCCGAACGGGCGCCCCGGCCCCGGCCCCGGCGTGTCCGGTCCGCGGCGCCTGGCGTTCCCGTGCGCGGCCCAGCGGCCCAGCGGCCCAGCGGCCCGGCGGCCCAGCGGCCCAGCGGCCCGGCGGTCGCCCTGCCCCGCCCCGCCCTGCCGCCCCGCCCCGCCGCCGGGGCCTGTGGCGGGCGGGCCGGCGGGCGCCTCCCGCGCTGCCCGGGGAGGGAGTGGTCACCGCCACATCGCCGCCGAGGGGCCCCGGGGCCTGCCGTCCGTGCAGGTCGGGGCCTTCCTGCGCGTAAGGAAGAGATAAGAGTTGAGCCCACTCGACTCAGCTCTGTTGACCGGGAGGCGGACGTCATGCACACTTGAGTCCGTTCCACTCAAGTCATTGCTGGAGGAATCGAAATGGCACGTGCGGTCGGCATCGACCTGGGCACGACTAACTCCGTCGTCAGCGTTCTGGAGGGCGGTGAGCCCACCGTCATCACCAACGCCGAGGGCGCCAGGACCACGCCGTCCGTCGTCGCCTTCGCGAAGAACGGTGAGGTGCTCGTCGGCGAGGTCGCCAAGCGCCAGGCGGTCACGAACGTGGACCGGACCATCCGTTCCGTGAAGCGTCACATGGGCACGGACTGGAAGATCGAGCTCGACGGCAAGAGCTTCAACCCGCAGCAGATGAGCGCCTTCATCCTGCAGAAGCTGAAGCGCGACGCGGAGGCGTACCTGGGCGAGAAGGTGGCCGACGCGGTCATCACCGTCCCGGCGTACTTCAACGACTCCGAGCGTCAGGCGACGAAGGAGGCCGGTGAGATCGCGGGTCTGAACGTCCTGCGCATCGTCAACGAGCCGACCGCGGCCGCCCTGGCGTACGGCCTCGACAAGGACGACCAGACGATCCTCGTCTTCGACCTCGGTGGCGGCACCTTCGACGTGTCCCTCCTGGAGATCGGCGACGGCGTCGTCGAGGTGAAGGCCACCAACGGTGACAACCACCTCGGCGGCGACGACTGGGACCAGCGGGTCATGGACTACCTGGTCCAGCAGTTCCGCTCCGGCCACGGCGTGGACCTCGCCAAGGACAAGATGGCGCTCCAGCGTCTGCGCGAGGCCGCCGAGAAGGCCAAGATCGAGCTGTCCTCGTCCACCGAGACCTCGATCAACCTGCCCTACATCACGGCCTCCGCCGAGGGCCCGCTGCACCTGGACGAGAAGCTCACGCGCGCCCAGTTCCAGCAGCTGACGGCCGACCTGCTGGAGCGGTGCAAGACGCCGTTCCACAACGTCATCAAGGACGCCGGCATCCAGCTGTCCGAGATCGACCACGTCGTCCTCGTCGGCGGCTCCACCCGCATGCCCGCCGTCGCCGAGCTCGTCAAGGAGCTGACCGGCGGCAACGAGGCCAACAAGGGCGTGAACCCGGACGAGGTCGTCGCCATCGGCGCGGCCCTCCAGGCCGGTGTCCTCAAGGGTGAGGTCAAGGACGTCCTGCTCCTCGACGTGACCCCGCTGTCGCTTGGTATCGAGACCAAGGGCGGCATCATGACGAAGCTCATCGAGCGGAACACGACGATCCCGACCAAGCGGTCCGAGATCTTCACCACCGCCGAGGACAACCAGCCCTCCGTGCAGATCCAGGTCTACCAGGGCGAGCGCGAGATCGCGGCGTACAACAAGAAGCTCGGGATGTTCGAGCTGACCGGGCTGCCGCCGGCCCCGCGCGGTGTCCCGCAGATCGAGGTCGCCTTCGACATCGACGCCAACGGCATCATGCACGTGACCGCGAAGGACCTCGGCACGGGCAAGGAGCAGAAGATGACCGTCACCGGCGGCTCCTCGCTGCCGCGCGACGAGGTCGACCGGATGCGCCAGGAGGCCGAGAAGTACGCGGACGAGGACCACGCCCGCCGCGAGGCCGCCGAGACCCGCAACCAGGGCGAGCAGCTCGTCTACCAGACGGAGAAGTTCCTCAAGGACAACGAGGACAAGGTCCCGGGCGACATCAGGACCGAGGTCGAGGCCTCGATCGACGAGCTCAAGGAAAAGCTCAAGGGCGAGGACGTCGCCGAGATCCGCACGGCCACCGAGAAGGTCGCAGCCGTCTCGCAGAAGCTCGGCCAGGCGATGTACGCCGACGCCCAGGCCGCGCAGGGTGCCGCGGGCGGTGCCGAGGCCCCCGGTGCCGACGCCGGTGCCAGGGCCGCTGACGACGACGTCGTCGACGCCGAGATCGTCGACGAGGACCGCAAGGACGGTGCCGCGTGACGGAGGAGACCCCGGGCTTCGACGAGCAGTCGCAGCAGCCCGACGTCCCCTCCGGCGCCACCTCCGATGACGCCGAGCCGAAGACCGCCCCCTCCACGGAGGAGGGGGCGGCCCCGGCCGGGGACGCGGCAGCACAGATCACCGGTCTGACGGCCCAGCTGGACCAGGTCCGCACGGCGCTCGGTGAGCGCACGATGGACCTCCAGCGGCTCCAGGCCGAGTACCAGAACTACCGCCGCCGGGTCGAGCGCGACCGGATCGCGGTCAAGGAGATCGCCGTGGCGAACCTCCTGACCGAGCTCCTGCCCGTGCTCGACGACATCGGCCGCGCGCGGGAGCACGGTGAACTGGTCGGCGGCTTCAAGTCGGTGGCCGAGTCGCTGGAGACCGTCGCGGCCAAGATGGGCCTGCAGCAGTTCGGCAAGGACGGCGAGCCGTTCGACCCGACGATCCACGAGGCCCTGATGCACTCGTACGCGCCGGACGTCACGGAGACGACGTGCGTGGCGATTCTGCAGCCGGGGTATCGGATCGGCGAGCGCACCATCCGCCCCGCGCGGGTGGCGGTGGCCGAGCCGCAGCCGGGCGCGCAGACCGTCAAGGCGGACTCCCCGGAGTCCGCGGAGGCGGCCGACGACAAGGAGAGCGGTGGCCCGGACGAGGGCTGACGTTGCACTGAGGAGAGAGGAGGGACGTCGGGGATGAGCACCAAGGACTTCATCGAGAAGGACTACTACAAGGTCCTCGGCGTCCCCAAGGACGCCACCGAGGCCGAGATCAAGAAGGCGTACCGGAAGCTCGCCCGCGAGTTCCACCCGGACGCCAACAAGGGCAACGCCAAGGCCGAGGAGCGCTTCAAGGAGATCTCCGAGGCCAACGACATCCTCGGGGACACCAAGAAGCGCAAGGAGTACGACGAGGCACGCGCCCTCTTCGGCAACGGCGGCTTCAGGCCAGGACCCGGCGCCGGAGGCGGCTCCTTCAACTTCGACCTGGGCGACCTCTTCGGAGGCGCGCCCCAGGGCGGAACGGCGGGAGGCGGCTTCGGCGGCGGGGGCGGCATCGGTGATGTCTTCGGGGGCCTGTTCAACCGCGGTGGCGCGGGCGGCACGGGCGCGCGTACGCAGCCGCGGCGCGGCCAGGACATCGACACCGAGGTCACGCTGAGCTTCACGGAGGCCGTCGACGGGGCCACGGTCCCGCTGCGGATGACCTCCCAGGCCCCGTGCAAGGCGTGTTCGGGCACCGGCGACAAGAACGGCACACCGCGCGTGTGCCCGACCTGCGTCGGCACCGGCCAGGTGGCACGGGGCTCCGGCGGCGGCTTCTCGCTGACGGACCCCTGCCCCGACTGCAAGGGCCGCGGTCTGATCGCGGAGCACGCCTGCGAGGTCTGCAAGGGGTCGGGGCGCGCCAAGTCCTCGCGGACCATGCAGGTCCGCATCCCCGCGGGCGTCAGCGACAACCAGCGCATCCGGCTGCGCGGCAAGGGAGCCCCGGGCGAGCGGGGCGGGTCCGCCGGCGACCTGTACGTCACCGTGCACGTGGACACGCACCCGGTCTTCGGCCGCAAGGGCGACAACCTCACCGTCTCGGTGCCCGTCACCTTCGTGGAGGCGGCGCTCGGCGGGGAGGTCAGGGTGCCCACGCTCGGCGGGCCCCCGGTCACCCTGAAGCTGCCCCCGGGCACGCCCAACGGGCGTACGATGCGCGCCCGCGGCAAGGGCGCCGTCCGCAAGGACGGCACCCGCGGGGACCTGCTGGTCACCGTCGAGGTCGTCGTGCCCGCGGATCTGACGGGCAAGGCTCGCGACGCCCTGGAGGCGTATCGCGAGGCGACCGCGGACGAGGACCCGCGGGCGGAGCTGTTCCAGGCCGCGAAGGGAGCTTGAGGACGCCATGGACGCAACCGGACGCCGTCGTAACCCCTATGAGCTGACGGAAGAGACACCGGTCTACGTCATTTCGGTGGCCGCCCAGCTCTCGGGTCTGCACCCGCAGACGCTGCGCCAGTACGACCGTCTCGGCCTGGTCTCCCCGGACCGTACGGCCGGGCGGGGCCGCCGCTACTCGGCCCGTGACATCGAACTGCTGCGTACCGTGCAGCAGTTGTCGCAGGACGAGGGCATCAACCTGGCCGGCATCAAGCGCATCATCGAGCTGGAGAACCAGGTCGCGGCGCTCCAGTCCCGGGCCGCCGAGCTGCAGTCGGCCCTCGACGGCGCGGCGGCGGCGATGCAGCAGCGCGAGGCCGCCGTCCACGCCTCGTACCGGCGCGACCTGGTCCCGTACCAGGAGGTCCAGCAGACGAGCGCCCTGGTGGTGTGGCGTCCCAAGCGTCAGCAGTCCTCGGACTGACAGCGCGAGGAGCGCGCGGAGGGGCCCGGAAGGTTCGACCGAACCTTCCGGGCCCCTCCGCGTGTTCCGGGAGCGCGGCTCCGGCACGGGCTCAGCGGCCCAGGGTCTGCCAGACCGTCAGGGCCAGTGCCGTGCACGAGGTGGCCGCGGCGAGCGAGGGCAGGGGCCAGCGGGTCCGCTCCAGGGCCTCGATACGGGTCTCGTGCTCGTCCAGCGTCTTGTCGGTCTGGTCGGCGCGCTGGAGGAGGAGGGCGAGGTCGCCGCGCGTGGTGGCGAAGCCGACGTCGACCGAGCGGCGCAGGCGCTCCAGTTCCAGCGCGACCTGTTCGGCCTCGGTGGCCGTCATGGTGCGGCTCCTTCCCTGTGCGAACGTATGTTCGAACGTCGTGAGCGAGCGAACAGGGTTGCATGGCGCCGGCGCCGACGCAACCAACTATGGTCCCGCGGCGGCCGATACGGCCGAGGTGTCACGGGTCGTGGCCGAAGAGCCTTGCGGGGAGCGGCCGTTGCCGGATCTCCACAGGTACGCGCGGATGTGCGCACCTTCCGGCGTGCGCATGATCGGTACGCTCGTGGCGCGACGACGGGAGAGCGGACACATGGGCACCAGCGCACGGGCCGGGGCCCGTTCGGACCAGGCATTCCGGGCTCAGGGGCTTCAGGAGTTCGCGGGCTGGATCGAAGACCTGCTGCGCGCCCGCGGCTACGAGATCGACAGCCCGCGCGGCGGCGGCCGTTCGAAACTCGCGGACGACGCCGGTGTGCACCGGGCCGCCGTGAGCCGCCTGCTGCAGCGGCAGTCCATGCCGGACCTGGAGACGATGCGGCGCATCGCGGCCGTGCTCGGCGTGCCCCTGCGGGAGATGCTGATCCGCTCGGGCCGGCTCACCGAGGACGATCTCCCGCTCGCGGGCGCGGGTCGCCCCGCCGCGGAGGCAGGCGCCGCTCCGCTGAGCCCCGAGGAGGCCGCCTGCCGCATGGGCGTACCGCCCGAACTGCGAGGCCTGTTCGCGCAGGTGGCCCGGCAGTTCCTGCCGGAGGCCGGCTGACGCCGGAGGGCCGGGCGCGCGCCCGCGACGCCGGACGCGCGGAGGCCTGGGTGCGCGCGGGCGCGGGAGGCCGGGCGCGCGGGACGGCTGGTGCGCGACCCCGGGCGGCCCGGTTCAGGCCGCCGTCGTCCCGCGCGCGCAGTGCGGCATGACCGCCCCGTCGCGATCGGGTACTCGTCGATGAGGTCGTGCCGGCGGAACTCCGCCGCCGGCTCCGCCCCGCCGACCACCGGGGCCCCGCCGGGCTGCCGCTTGAGCGCCATGACCTCCTCGGGCACGACCTCCCGTACGACCGTGGTGCTCCGGTCGGCGCGCTCCAGGGTGCGCGAGTACACGGTCTTCGGCACGTCCCGCCAGGCGGGCGCGAACTCCCGCACGTGCTCCGAACAGCCGGGGTCCCGGTCCGCGGCGGGCCGGTGGGCAGCCCTCGGCTCGTGCGTCACGCGGCCGGTCAGGAACCCGCCCGGAGCCGTGACGCGCCCGTCCAGGTGCCGGTGCGGCTCGTCGTCGACCTGGTGCCGGTCGATCTCGCGGTCCGGTCCGTCGAAGGAGCCGTCCAGGGAGACGGACACGATCAGGGCGATGCTTCGCATCAGGGCCTCGCCGTGACGGATGGCGGACGGTCGCGGCCGCCCGAGGGGGGAGGGCAGTGGTACTCCAGCGCACCAGATCGGGCCCCGGGCGGGTCGGCCCGCACGGGTCCGCGGCGGCTCCGCCCGGCTCCCCTCGCGGCCCGCCCCCGCCCGGACAGTGCCCGCGGAACGCCCGGAACGCCTCCGTGGCGGCCTCGCGCCCGATCCCCGGCCCCGGGCGCCCCGGCCCCCGGCAGCGCCCGCGGAACGCCCCGCTCCGGCCTTCGGCCCGCGGACGGTTTCCGGCCCTCGGCCCGGGACCGCGTCCAGCCCTCGGCTCCGGACCGTTTCCGGCGCCGGCTTCGACCCGTGTCCCGATCCGCGTCCCGATCCGGGTCCCGGCACGCCTCCGGTCGGCGGGTGGCGGATTGACCGGAGCTTTCCTTCTGTCCCGTTTGGGTGCGCTTTGCGTGTCCGTCACATCCCTTTCACCCGCCTCCTGTTCCCCGATGGCACCGTTGTACGATCGCGCTGTGGACCCTCGCGCAACGGATCCACCCGAGTTCACCCCGGTCTCTCCACAGCTTTCTGTTGCGATCTCGTTAGCAGTTACTCCTTGACGGCCCGGGGCGCCCCGCGTTGGCTTTTCGTCACCTGGGCCCCGCTCTTGCGCCCTCGTCCGGAAGGCACCCGAAGTGAACAGCCGTACACGTCGTATTTCCATAGCCATCACCGCTTCCACCTTGACCTTCACGCTCGCCGCGTGCGGCGTGCTCGACGGGAGCGGTGACGGCGGCGGGGAAGAGAGCCCGTCCGTGGGCGACGACATCACGGTGGGCCTCCTGCTGCCGGAGAAGTCGAACTCCCGCTACGAGAAGTTCGACTACCCGATCATCAAGAAGCGGGTCGACCTGCTGACCGACGGCAAGGGCGAGGTCGTCTACGCCAACGCGGAGCAGGACGCCGACAAGCAGGACGACCAGCTCGACCAGATGATCGCGGACAAGGTCGACGTGCTGCTGCTGGACGCGGTGGACTCCCACGCGATCGCCCCGGGCGTGAAGAAGGCCAAGGAGGCCGGCATCCCGGTCATCGCCTACGACCGGCTGGCCGAGGGCCCGATCGACGCGTACATCTCGTTCGACAACGAGGCGGTCGGCCAGGTGCAGGGCCGCGCGCTCATCGACGAGCTGAACGGCGGCAAGACCCAGAAGATCGTCATGATGAACGGCGCCGTGACGGACCCGAACGCGGCCCAGTTCAAGGCGGGCGCCCTCGGTGAGCTGAGCGGCAAGGTGACCATCGCCAAGTCGTACGACACCAAGGACTGGAAGCCCGCGAACGCCCGGGCCAACATGATGGCGGCCATCTCCTCCATCGGCGTCGACAACATCGCCGGCGTGTACTCCGCCAACGACGGCATGGCGGGCGGCATCATCTCCGCGCTGAAGGCCGCCGGCGTCGCCGACCTGCCGCCGGTCACCGGCCAGGACGCCGAGCTGGACGGTGTGCAGCGGATCGTCGCGGGCGACCAGTTCATGAGCGTCTACAAGCCGTACCCGCAGGAGGCCGAGACCGCCGCCGAGATGGCCGTGGCCCGTGTGCGCGGCTACGGCATCGAGTTCGACGCGCTCACCCCGGACAAGATCGACAGCCCCACCCACAAGAACATCCCGTCCAACCTCGTCCAGGTGGCCTCGCTGACGCGGGAGACCATCGACACGACGGTCCTCAGGGACGGCATCTACACGGTCGAGCAGATCTGCACGGCCAAGTACAAGGCCGCCTGCGACTCGCTCGGCATCAAGTAGCGCTTCCGCGCTTCCACGCTTCCGCGAACGCGCCGCCCGGGCCTGTGGGCCCCGGGCGGCGCGTTCGCGCGTGCGGGCCGCCTCCGGCGGGGTGGGCGGTGCGCCCCGCGTCGGTGGGCGTCCGTGCCCTCCTGGGCGGCCGGGAGCCTTGCCGGGCGGGCCGGTCGCCCGCTCCTCGCCCGACCGCCCCCGCGGGGCTTCCCGCGGAAGGTGCCCGGCGTCCCCTGCGCCGGCTCTTCACCATTCGCGTACGTGATCCGCGGCGGCCCGGTTCGGGGGCGGGACCCGCTGGAGATCCCCTGCCCCGTACGCCCGCCCGCCGGCCGCCTGCGTGCCGGCGGCCCCGTCGCCCGCCCCGCCGGCCGGGCGCGAACCGCCCCGATCGGCCCGTCCGTGGGGCGGAACGACCCCCTTCCGGGAGCCGGAGCTCCTGGCGGAGGCGACGGCGGCCGGAGGCGGATGCGGAGGTCGAGGCGTGGCCGCGGGGGCGGCTCGCCGTCCGGGGTGCCGCCGGCTGCGGCGTTCGCGAATGCGACGCATCCTGCCCGGGAGGTGTCCGTCATGCCGGGAGGCCGTCACCGGACCGGGGCGCAGGCGCGGCGGGTCGGGACGGGACTCGGTCCAGGCCCCCTCCGGCCGCCCGGGAACGTCCCGTGCGGTCTGCCGGTCGTCCCGTACGGCCCCGCCTCCCCGCTCCGGCCCGGCACCCGACCCGGCATCGGGAGCGACATCCGGCCCGGCGCGTGACGCGGTGGTCGCCCGGGGTCGCGCGGAGGGCCGCGCGGGCGCCGGTGCCCTTGTCGCGGAGCGGCCGCCGCTGCCACCGTCAGCTTGTTGCAACGAGCCGCGCGGAGGTGTGGACAAAGGCGGACGGGGCAGGGCAAGAGGGTGCGTCGACGCGGGGCAGCCGTGTTGCGGAGCCGGAGGCAGCCGCGCATAGTTGCGCTGCGAAGAGGCTGGAACCGGGGGTTGGGGAGATGGCCGGGCACGCGACGGAAGCACATCCGCACGGTGCTGACCGCCTGTGCGATGCCGGGGACCGGGTGTACTCCCGGGCGGTCCGGCGGGGCCGGGTGCCCCGCGAGGACGCCGACCCGGTGCCCTGCCTGGTCGAACTGGCGCTGCTGCACCCCGACCCCGACGACATGCGCTGGCTGGTGCCGACCTCGCCGCAGGAGGTCATGACGCGGCTGCTGCGGGAGATGCACGAGCGGGTCGTCGCCACGCAGTCGCGGATGGGCGCGGCGGTGGCCGCCTTCGAGTGGTACGCGGCCCTGGGCGGCGGTGAACGGGCCCCCGCCGAAGGGGTGGCGATCCGGGTGCTGGACGGACTGCCCCGTATCCGCGCGGCGATGGACGAGGCGACCGAGGCGTGCGCGTCGGAGGTGCTCGCCGTGCAGCCCGGCGGCATCCGGCGCGAGGACGAACTCTCCGAGGGGCTGCACCGGGCGCTCGCGCTGCGCGGCCGCGGGGTCCGGATGCGGGATCTCTACACGCACGTGGCGCGGCACGGGCAGGGCCTGCTCACGTACATGGAGCTGATGGGCGACGCGGCCGAGGCGCGCACCCTGGACGAGGTCACCGAGCGGCTCATCGTCTTCGACCGGACGGTCGCGTTCATCCCCGCCAGCCCCGACCGCACGATCGCGCTGGAACTGCGCCACCCCGCCCTGGTGGACTACCTGGTGACGGTCTTCGAGCGGCTGTGGCGGCTGGCGATCCCGCTCACCGCGCCGCTCCCGGACACGGGCATCGAGGGCATCACCCATCGCGAGCGCTCCATCGCGGCCCTGCTCGCCGAGGGGCACCAGGACGCGGTGGTCGCGGAGCGGCTGGGCATCAGCGTCCGTACCTGCCGGGCGCACATCGCGCGGCTCTCGGAGACCCTCGGCGCCGCCAGCCGGACGCAGTTGGGGGTGCGGATAGCGCAGGCGGGGCTCGACGGGCCGCCCCGGTCCCCGGAGCTCCAGCCCCTCACCGTGCCCGGTCCCGAGTCCCCGACCGGGCGCTGAGCGGGCCGCGCCGGACGCCGTCCCGCCCGAACCCCCCGTACGGGCACGTCTGTCGGCCCCTTCCCGGGACCCGTGCGGCTCCGTTGCGGTCCCGCGGTCCCGGCCGCCGTCGGTGCGTGCCGGGGCCTCACTGGGGCGAGTCGTGGCGCAGGAGGCCCGACTCGGCGATCAGGAAGCCGAGTTGTGCCCGGCTGCCGCTGCCCAGGGCGGTCGCCAGCCGCGCGATGTGGGCCCTGCAGGTGCGGACGTTCATGCCGAGCCGGCGGGCTATCGCCTCGTCGACGTGGCCCTCGATGAGGAGTTTGGCTATGGACCGCTGCACGGGGGTGATGCCGTTGGGGTCGACGTCGTTGGGCACGTCCTCGGTCAGGGGCACCGCGCGCTGCCAGAGCTGGTCGAAGACCTTGGTGAGGTACAGGACGAGTCCGGGGTGGCGCAGTTCGAGCGCGACCCGGCGGTCGTCGCTCGCGGGGATGAAGGCGACGGTCCGGTCGAAGATGATCAGCCGCTCGATGAGCTCCTCGAGCGTGCGGACCTGGATCTTGCCGCCGGAGATGCGCTCCACGTAGGCCAGCGTCCCCTGGCTGTGCCTGGCCGTGTGCTGGTACAGCGTCCGGATGCTGACCCCTCGGTCGGTCAGGGGCCTGTCGCGCTCCAGGGCCTGCATGAGAGCGTCTGCGGGGCGCCCGCCGCCGGGCTGCACCGTCAGCATTTCCGTGTGGCACTCGGCGGTGGCCGAATTGAGTGCCGCGTTGATCCGGTCGAATCCCTCCAGAACGGTGATCGCGTGGATGCTCGCCTGGTTCTGTGTACTGATCGCGATGAAAGGGTCGAAGGAGTCCGTCAGCTCGATCGCCTGGCGCCGCCGCTCCTGGATCTCGCGTTCCAGGGGGTGCAGACGCTGTGCCAGGGCGACGGACGGAGGGACCGGTCGCAGCCATTTCTCGTCGTCGGGATCGGGGTGGAGCAGCGCGAACTCCAGAAGGCAGGGAGCCGCCTCGACCTCGACCCGTGTGATGCGTCCCGCGTGCAGGGCGCCGGCGTACAGGCGTGCTCCTTCGTCACACAACGTGGTGACAGCATGGGGATGTGTCGGTTGTGAGTTGTTTTTGGGCAAATCTCCACCCCCCAGGGTCCTGAACGTGCAGGAACATGATGCATCGCTCCTGTGGCATTGACGTGCCTGAATGAGCCATCGTCTTGTGACGACGGGGGAGAAGATTCCATCAAGTGAGGACGAAGCCGACTATGCGAGCGAGATTGCTTGGTTCAGTGCTTGCCGCAGTCTTCTCTGTCGCTGTGGCCTTCGGCGCTCTGGGGGGCTCGGGTCTCGACGCCGCGCACGCCCTGGTGTCCCTTCCGCCCGACAGCGGTTGGACCAGCATCAAGGCGGACAGCGGCTGGACCAACCTGCTGGCGGAGACGCCGCCCGACAGCGGCTGGACCATCATCGGGGCCGACAGCGGCTGGACCAGGGTGGTGGCGGAGACGCCGCCCGACAGCGGCTGGACGAGCGGCCCCGCGGACGCGGACGCATGACCACGCCCCCCGACGACCGGTCCTTCCGGCGGGAAATGGCCACCGCCTACCGCTCGGGCTGGCATTTCATCGACCTGGCCACCGCGATCCCCCACAGCGGTGACTCGTTGATGGTGACCGTCTTCGGCGAGCCGGTCGTGGTCACCCGGGACGAGGACGACGACGTGCGTGCGTACCGGTGCCTGCGACGGCCCCGGGGCGCGCCGCAGCCGGTACGGTGCGCCATCCGGTACGGAATGATCTTTGTGAACCTCGACCAGCGCGATCACCGGCTGGTCGAGCCGGAAGCCCCGGACGTACGAACCATCTCAGCCACCCCCCGCAGTGCCTGACGCGATTCCCCCGTCGTTCCAAATCGCTCAGGCGCTTCCCCCCGCAGCGGCGTCACCGTGACCTGAACACGGTGACGCCGCTGCAGTTTCCGGGGATATTTCGGCGTATCCGCCGATCATGACAAGGGCTGAAACCAGCCGTGCGCGGAAGGCGCGCGGCGGGTCGTGGGCCCGGAGGCCGCCGGCGGTCGTCAGCCGCGCCCCATCGCCCTCGTCAGCTCGATCTCGACGACGACCCTGGCCGGATTGGGTGCCGGGGTCCGGTAGCGCTCGGCGTAGCGCCGCACCGCCTCCGCGATCCGCGCGGGGTCCGTGGACACGCGTGCGCGGCCCTCCAGCGTCGCCCACCGCCCCCCGTCCACCTGGCAGACCGCGACCGGCATCCCCTCGGGGCCGGCGGCGAGCACGTGGCGCACCTTGGCACTGGTCCTGTTCGTGATGATCCGAGCAAGACCGGCCTCGGGGTCGTATGTGACCCCGACGGGCACGACGTGCGGGGTGCCGTCGGGACGCAGGGTCGTGAGGGTGCACAGGTGCCGTTCCCGCCAGAAGGCGAGGTACAGGTCGTCGGGAGCGCGCGGGTCGAGGGGTTGCGAGGCCATGCACCGGAACTTAGCCGTTGAGCCTCCCCGCGCTCTCCTTGAGTGGAATCGACTCAACTTTGTGTACGCTGGTCGAGTCACCCGATGCAGGAGCAGGAGTACGAGGAGGAGAACGCGAACGTGGACGCCGAGCTGACCAACAGGAGCCGGGACGCGATCAACGCCGCCACCGGCCGGGCGGTGTCCGGAGGGCACCCGGACCTGACCGCCGCGCACCTGCTCCTGGCCCTGCTGGAGGGGCAGGAGAACGAGAACATCACCGACCTGCTGGCCGCGGTCGACGCCGACCAGGCCGCCGTGCGGGCCGGCGCCGAGCGGGTGCTCGGCGCGCTGCCCAGCGTGGCCGGCTCCACCGTCGCCCCGCCCCAGCCGGACCGCGAGCTGCTCGCGGTCGTCGCCGACGCCGCGGACCGGGCCAGGGAGCTGGGGGACGACTACCTCTCGACGGAGCACCTGCTCATCGGGATCGCGGAGAAGGGCGGCCGGGCCGGGGACGTACTCTCCGCTCAGGGAGCCAGTGCCGGAAAGCTGCTGGAAGCGTTCGAGAAGAGCAGGGGAGGGCGCCGGGTGACCACCCCGGATCCCGAGGGCCAGTACAAGGCGCTCGAAAAGTTCGGTACGGACTTCACCGCGGCCGCGCGGGAGGGCAAGCTCGATCCCGTCATCGGCCGGGACCAGGAGATCCGCCGCGTCGTGCAGGTGCTGTCCCGCCGCACCAAGAACAACCCCGTCCTCATCGGTGAGCCCGGCGTCGGCAAGACCGCCGTCGTCGAGGGGCTCGCGCAGCGGATCGTGAAGGGGGACGTGCCCGAGTCGCTGAAGAACAAGCGGCTGGTCTCGCTGGACCTGGGCGCGATGGTCGCCGGTGCCAAGTACCGGGGCGAGTTCGAGGAGCGGCTCAAGACCGTGCTCGCCGAGATCAAGGCGTCCGACGGGCAGATCATCACCTTCATCGACGAGCTGCACACCGTCGTCGGCGCGGGCGCGGGCGGCGACTCCGCCATGGACGCCGGGAACATGCTGAAGCCGATGCTCGCGCGCGGCGAGCTGCGCATGGTCGGCGCCACCACCCTCGACGAGTACCGCGAGCGGATCGAGAAGGACCCGGCGCTGGAGCGGCGCTTCCAGCAGGTGCTGGTGGCCGAGCCGACCGTCGAGGACACCATCGCCATCCTGCGCGGGCTCAAGGGCCGCTACGAGGCCCACCACAAGGTGCAGATCGCCGACAGCGCGCTGGTCGCGGCGGCCACGCTGTCCGACCGGTACATCACCTCGCGCTTCCTGCCCGACAAGGCCATCGACCTGGTCGACGAGGCGGCCTCGCGGCTGCGGATGGAGATCGACTCCTCGCCGGTGGAGATCGACGAGCTCCAGCGCTCCGTGGACCGGCTCCGCATGGAGGAGCTGGCGCTCGACAAGGAGACCGACCCCGCCTCGAAGCAGCGTCTGGAGAAACTGCGCCGCGACCTCGCCGACAAGGAGGAGGAGCTGCGCGGCCTGACCGCGCGCTGGGAGAAGGAGAAGCAGTCCCTCAACCGGGTGGGCGAGCTGAAGGAGAGGCTCGACGAGCTGCGCGGCCAGGCCGAACGGGCCCAGCGCGACGGGGACTTCGACACCGCGTCCAAGCTGCTGTACGGGGAGATCCCCACCCTGGAGCGGGACCTGGAGGCCGCCTCGGAGGCCGAGGTGATCGCCGCCAAGGACACGATGGTCAAGGAGGAGGTCGGCCCGGACGACATCGCGGACGTAGTCGGCGCCTGGACCGGCATCCCGGCGGGCCGCCTCCTGGAGGGCGAGACGCAGAAGCTGCTGCGCATGGAGGACGAGCTGGGCCGCCGCCTGATCGGCCAGGGCGAGGCCGTGCGCGCGGTGTCGGACGCCGTGCGCCGCACGCGGGCCGGCATCGCCGACCCGGACCGTCCCACCGGCTCCTTCCTCTTCCTCGGCCCGACCGGTGTCGGCAAGACCGAACTGGCCAAGGCGCTCGCGGACTTCCTCTTCGACGACGAGCGGGCCATGGTCCGCATCGACATGTCGGAGTACGGCGAGAAGCACACGGTCTCGCGGCTCGTCGGCGCGCCCCCCGGGTACGTGGGCTACGAGGAGGGCGGCCAGTTGACCGAGGCGGTCCGTCGCCGCCCGTACAGCGTCGTACTGCTCGACGAGGTGGAGAAGGCTCACCCGGAGGTCTTCGACATCCTGCTCCAGGTGCTGGACGACGGGCGCCTGACGGACGGTCAGGGACGCACGGTCGACTTCCGCAACACCATCCTGGTCCTCACCTCGAACCTGGGCAGCCAGTTCCTGGTGGAGCCGACGACGAGCGAGCAGGAGAAGCGCGAGCAGGTGCTGGAGGTGGTGAGGGCCTCGTTCAAGCCGGAGTTCCTCAACCGGCTCGACGACCTGGTGGTCTTCTCGGCACTCGGCACGCCGGAGCTCCAGCGCATCGCCGGTCTCCAGATCGGCCGGCTCGCGAAGCGGCTCGCCGAGCGACGGCTCACCCTGGAGGTCAGCGAGGAGGCCCTGTCCTGGCTCGCGGTCGAGGGCAACGATCCCGCCTACGGCGCCCGGCCCCTGCGCCGGCTGGTCCAGACGGCCATCGGCGACCGCCTCGCCAAGGAGATCCTCTCGGGCGAGGTCAAGGACGGCGACACGGTCCGGGTGGACGCCTTCGGGGACGGGCTGATCGTCGGCCCGGCCGCGGGAGCAGAGGCGGAACCGCAGCCGGAGTCGCAGACTGGAGTGGAGACCGGACCGGTGTGGGGACCGGCCACGGGCAAGACGCTCTGAGCGGAATTGCGTCACCGACGGAGGCGGGGGTTGCGAGCCCCCGCCCCGGATGGGGGAGGATGGCGGAATCCGTACGAAGGGAAAATCACGGTGAGCATCGACCCGTCCTCGATTCCGAACTTCGGGGGCCAGCCCGAGCCGCAGCCCGGCGGACCGGCGGGCCCCGTCGTCCCGGATCAGGACCTTGTGAAGCAGCTCCTGGAGCAGATGGAGCTGAAGTATGTCGTCGACGACGAGGGTGACCTCGCGGCGCCGTGGGAGCAGTTCCGTACGTACTTCATGTTCCGCGGCGAGGGTGACCAGCAGGTCTTCTCGGTGCGGACGTTCTACGACCGGCCGCACCAGATCGAGGACAAGCCCCAGATCCTGGAGTCCATCGACGACTGGAACCGCCGCACGCTGTGGCCGAAGGTCTACAGCCACACGCACGACGACGGCACGGTCCGCCTGATCGGCGAGGCGCAGATGCTGATCGGCACCGGCGTCAGCCTGGAGCACTTCGTCTCCTCGACGGTCAGCTGGGTGCGCGCCGCGATCGAGTTCGACAAGTGGCTCGTGGAGCAGCTCGGCCTGGAGCAGGAGATCAACGAGGCCGACAAGCCCGACGACGGCGAGTAGCCCCCGCGTCCTCGGGGCCGCCCCGCCCGGCTAAAGGGGCTTGTGGGCGATGACGACGAGGTACGCCCCGTACGCGAACGAGAGCCCGGCCAGGGCACCGACCAGCAGGGTCGCGTGCCAGGGCCGGGCTCTCGCCGTGCGCACCAGCGCGAGGGCGGCCGGCAGCAGCAGCGGGAACGCCGGCAGCAGGAAGCGCGGCTTGGACTGGAAGAAGCCCGAGCCGCCGGCCGCGACGAGCAGCAGGACGCCCGCGTAGACCAGTAGCGGCAGCGGCGCGCGGTCCGCGAGCAGCAGCCCGAACAGCAGCAGGCACACCGCCACGATCACCATCGCCACGGGGAAGACGAGCAGGTCGCCCCGGAGCAGCAGGTGCTTGACGAAGCGCAGGGCGCCCAGCCCGAAGTCGAAGCGCGAGCCCCACAGCCGCTGCACCTCGAAGTAGCCGCCGAGCAGGTCGCCCTTGCGCCGCCCCACCCACAGCACGTACGCGCTCCAGCCGAGGGGCGCGAGCGCGGCGCCCGTCCACAGCCTGTGGGGAACTTCCCGTCCGCGCCGCCGCCAGACCTCGTGGGCGGCGGCCGCGAGCACCGCCGCCGCCACCGCGAAGCCGTTCGGACGGGCCAGCCCCGCGCAGGCCGCGAGGGAGCCCGCCCACAGCCAGCGGCCGTTGAGGACGGCGTACAGCGACCAGGCGGCGAACGCCGTCAGGACCGGCTCCGTGTACGCCATCGACAGCACGACGGAGTGCGGGAGCAGGCCCCAGAGCAGCACGAGGGCGGTGGCGACGGCCCGGTCGTGCAGCCGGGCCCCGATCGCGTAGATGCCGCAGGCGGCGGCCGCGGCGGCGGTCCACGAGATCACCAGGCCCGCGCCCGCCCCGCTCAGCGGGGTCAGGCCGGTGACGGCCCGGATCAGTCCCGGGTACAGCGGGAAGAAGGCGAGGTCGCTGTGGACGACGGTGGGATGGAAGTGGAAGCTGCGCCCGTAGCCGTCGAACGCGATCCGCAGGTACCAGACGGAGTCCCAGGACCGTCCGAGCAGGGCGACCGGGTGCCCGCCCGTGCTCCAGGCCGCCACGGCCACCGCGCCGATGCCCAGCAGCCGGGCGGCGGCGAACAGCCCGAGCGCGGTACCCAGGGTCGCGGCCAGGGGCGGCCGGGGCCGGGCGCGGCCTCCGGTGGCGGGCTCCGTCTCGGTCGCGGCGGCGGGGGTGAGGGTGCTTGCTTGGGTCACACTCGAAGACTGCTGGGAATCTGTCCCGTTTGCGAGCATTGTCCCGCTGTGGCGTGCGATTCCCACCGCTCCCGCCGACCGCGCGGCGCGGGACCGCTATCCGGCGAGTGTCCCGAGCCGCTCGACGGCCTCCTCCAGCACGGACGCGCGCTTGCAGAACGCGAACCGCACGAAGGGCGCGCCGGCCTCCCGGTGGTCGTAGAAGACGGCGTTCGGGATCGCCACGACACCGGCGCGCTCCGGCAGCGCCCGGCAGAACGCGAAGCCGTCGCTCTCGCCCAGCGGCCGGATGTCCGTGGTGACGAAGTACGTCCCGGCCGGCTCGAAGACCCCGAAGCCCGCCTTCGCGAGGCCCGCGACCAGCAGGTTCCGCTTGGCCAGCATGTCCGCGCCGAACTCCTCGAAGTACGTGTCCGGCAGCGTCAGCGCCTCGGCGACCGCGTACTGGAAGGGCCCGGACGCCACGTACGTCAGGAACTGCTTCGCCGCCCGGACCGCCGACACGAGCGCGGGCGCCGCCGTCACCCAGCCGACCTTCCAGCCGGTGAAGGAGTACGACTTGCCCGCGGAGCCGATGGTGACCGTGCGCCCGCGCATGCCCGGCAGGGTCGCGAGCGGTACGTGCTCGGCGCCGTCGAAGACCAGGTGCTCGTACACCTCGTCGGTGACCACGAGCAGGTCGCGCTCGACGGCCAGCGCGGCGATCTCGGTCAGTTCCGCGCGGGTCAGGACCGTGCCCGTCGGGTTGTGCGGGGTGTTGATCAGCAGCAGCCGGGTGCGGTCCGTCACCGCGTCGCGCAGCTCGTCCAGGTCGAGACGGAACCGCCGGCGCGTGACCCCGTCGCGGGTCTCCTCGTGCGGCCGGAGCGTCACGGGGACGCGCGTGCCGCCCGCCATCGCGACACAGGCCGCGTACGAGTCGTAGTAGGGCTCCAGGGCGACCACCTCGTCGCCCGGCTCGACCAGGGCCAGCAGGGTGGCGGCGATGGCCTCCGTCGCGCCCGCGGTGACCAGCACCTCGGTGTCCGGGTCGAACGAGAGGCCGTACCGGCGCTCCTGGTGGGCGGCGACCGCCATGCGCAGTTCGGGCACCCCGGGCCCCGGCGGGTACTGGTTGCCGCGGCCGTCGCGCAGCGCGCGCACGGCCGCCTCCCTGATCTCCTCGGGGCCGTCCGTGTCGGGGAAGCCCTGGCCGAGGTTGATGGAGCCGGTGCTCGCCGCCAGGGCCGACATCTCGGCGAAGATCGTCGTGCCGAACTCGGCGAGGCGGCGGTTCAGGAGGGGGCGCGCGCTGGAGGTCATGGGCGCCATCCTGCGCGCAACCTCTGGAGTTGCTCAACTCTGCTTTGGCCGGGCGGGCGCCGGGGCATCCCCCTGTCACGCGCGAGGCGCGGGCAGGAAACAGGCAGGAAGCAGAGCCCACGGGGGGCCGCTTCGGGGGAACGGAAGGAGGGTGGAGCCATGATCGTTGGCATCATCCTGGCGGTGTTCGTCGTACTGGTCGTGGTCGGCGTCGTGGCCTCCGCGACGAGCGGGAGCCGGAGGCGCTCGCGCCGGTCCGGGAGCAGCTGGTGGGCGGGCGGCGCGAGCGGGGGCGGCGGCTCGTCCTGTTCGTCGGGGAGTTCATCGTGCGGTGGCGGCTCGTCCTGCGGAGGCGGGTCGTCCTGCGGGGGCGGTGGGGGCGGATGCGGCGGAGGCAGCTGACACGGGGCAGCTGAGCTCCGGACACCGCGTTCGGAACCGTCCGGCACCACGGGCGTCCGCCGGGAGGCATCTCCCGGCGGACGC
>NZ_BMWD01000011.1:0-224721 GCF_014651055.1 Streptomyces fructofermentans | reverse complement strand
GTGCCAGTGGCCCGGGAGCCGCGCCCGTGTGCCGGGGTTTTCCGGGGGATCGTGCGGGCCCGGCGGCCCGGTGGGCGCCGAGCGTGCCGAGGGGCGCGAGGGCGCGCACGTGCGGGATGAGCGCACTTCCTACGTGAACAGTTGAGCTGTAGGGCCCTCGGGGGGATGGAAACCCTACGAAGTTGGGTAAAAACGCTGTGGCGGACGCGCTGTTCATGATTCCCTCGTATTCGCCGACGCAGACCCCGGACCTTCCTTCTGACCTGGCCGACCGGGCCGAAATCGCCCGGCGCCGACCGGGGTGCGGCGGACCGACCCCACTCTTTTGCGTGCAGCGGAGCCGACCCATGCTCACGACCCTCAACACCGCCTACACCGACACACGCGCGGCCGATCTGGCCTGGGCCCTGGGGCGCGAGCCGCTGTCCGCGCTCGCGACGCTCGACCTCGAACTCTCCGGCGCGAAGCTGCAGTTGCGACTGCTCGGCGCGTCCCACCAGGTGCTTCTGGAGGAGGAGAGGGGCAGTTGCTCGGAGACGGTCGCCTGCATCGCCGGCAGCAGCAGCCCGCTGCCGCTCGGTGTCGCCGAGCGTGTCGGCGACTGGGAGTACGAGTTCGCGGCGCGCGTCGAGACGCTGTCGCGCGGTTCGTTCGCCGGGCGGGCGCAGGAACTGCTCGCACTGGTCGCCGACCATCCGCACGGCCTCGCCGGAGTGTTCCCCGGCAGCCCGCACGCGTTCACGGCGATGCTCGCGCAGCGGCACGACGGCCAGGTGCACTGGCGCACCTGGCACGCGTATCCGCAGGACGGCCAACTGGTCGCCACCCGGACGCGGGTGGGCGTACGGGTGGCGGCACCGGCCTGACCGCCGCGCATCGGCCGTGTCCGGGGCCGGCCGGCTCCGGGACGGGAGAGGCGTATGCGTCCGGTGCGCGGTTTCCACACGTGTGGGTGACAGGAAGCGGTTGGGCCGTGACGTAGCGTTCCCTGAGTGATCGAACCGCACGCCCCGGCCCCACCCGGCACCGCGCCGCCCCGGAGCGGTCCGGGCCCGGCGGGTCTGCCGGTCAGGCCGGCCACCGGCCGGTTCCTCGTCCTCGTGGGTGTCTTCGTCTGCGCCGCCTGCGGACTCGTGTACGAACTCGAACTTGTCGCCCTCGCCTCGTACTTGATCGGGGACTCGGTCACCCAGGCCTCCGTCGTCCTGTCCGTGATGGTCTTCGCGATGGGGATCGGCTCCCTCCTCGCCAAACGCCTGCGCTGCCGGGCCGCCGCCGGGTTCGGTGCCGTCGAGGCGCTGCTCGCCCTCGTCGGCGGGTGCAGCGCCATGGCCCTGTACGCGGCCTTCGCCTGGACCGGCGACTGGGGCGGGGCGTGGACCGGGGGCTCCAGTTACGTCCTGGTCGCCTTCTCGCTCGCCATCGGCCTGCTCATCGGTGCCGAGGTGCCGCTGCTGATGGAGCTGATCCAGCGCATCCGGCGGCAGGACGCGGGCGGCGCGGTGGCCGACCTGTTCGCCGCCGATTACGTGGGCGCGCTGGCCGGCGGTCTCGCCTTCCCCTTCCTTCTCCTGCCCCTGCTCGGCCAGTTGACGGCGACGCTGGTCACCGGCACGGTCAACGCGATCGCCGGGGGCGCGCTGGTCCTCGGCCTGTTCCGCCAGGACCTGACCCGTCGCGCCCGCTGGCTGCTGGTCGCCGCCAACCTCGCCGTGCTGGGGGTGCTCGGCTCCGCCGCCGTCCTCGTCGACGACTTCGAACGCGCCGCGCGGCAGGAGGTGTACGGCAAGGACGTACGGGTCGCGCTGCACACCGACGTCCAGGAGGTCGTCCTCACCGGTGACACCGACGGCCGCCCGCTCGGCCTCTACCTCGACGGACGGCTCTGGGCCGACGGCGGGGACGAGCGCCGCTACCACAGGGCCCTCGTGCAGCCGGCGATGAACGGCCGCAACACCCGCGTGCTCGTGCTCGGCGGCGGCGACGGTCTCGCCGTGCGCGAGGTGCTGCTGCACCGGGACGTGCGACGGGTCGACGTCGTCGAACTCGACACGCAGTTCGTGCAGTTGGCCCGCACCGATCCGGCGCTCTCGGCGCTGAACGGCCACGCGTTCCGGGACCCGCGGGTGCGGGTGACCGCCGCGGACGCGTTCGGCTGGCTGCGCCGGGCGCCGCGCGACACGTACGACGTGGTGGTCTCCGACCTGCCGGACCCCGGGGCCACGTCGAGTACGAAGCTGTACTCGCAGGAGTTCTACGGCCTCGCGCGCGGGGTCCTCGCGGACGGCGGGCGGCTCGTCGTGCACGCCGGGCCCGTGGCGTCGCGCCCGCGGGTCTTCTGGACGGTCGATGCGACGGTCCGGGCGACCGGGCTGCGGACCGTGCCGTACTCCGTCGGCGGGCACGACCGCGCGCGGGCGGGCACGGCGCGTGCCGCGCACGACTGGGGCTTCGTCCTCGCGTCCCGCGCCCGGCCCCGGCTGTGGACGCCGCCCGGCGCGCCGCACGTGCCGTCCCTGCGGGCGGGGGCGCGTGCCGCGGAGCGGACCCGGCTGACCGGCCTGCCCGTGTCGACGCTCGTGCACCCGAGGTACGCCGACTGAGTCCCTCCGCCGGTGGATCCGGGAGAATCCCGTCATACGGGGGCGCGTCGCGGGCCGTCTGGGTAGGCTCGGCCGACATGGAGCATGAGGTGTTCGTTCCGGTTCCCGTCGAGTCCCTCCGTGAGGCTCTGGCCGATCCCGCGCGGGTGGCCCGGGCGGTGCCCGGGCTCCAGCAGGACGCGGGGACGGCGCCCGTCTCCGGCCGCCTGAAGGTGCGGGTCGGGGGGCACAGCATCACGTACCGCGGGACGCTGCGGGTGTCCGCGCGGGACGACGGGTCGTACGCCGTGGAGGCCGACGCCACCGAGGCCCGCGGCAGCGGATCGGTGAAGCTGGCACTGACGCTGGTCCTCCGTCCGGCGGAGGAGGGCTCGACCGTCGTGGTCTCGGGCAGCGCCTCGGCCGACGGCCGGGTCACGGAACTGCCGCCGGACGCGGTGTCGTCCGCGGGCACGCGGCTGCTCGACCGTTTCGCGGAAGGACTGTCGGCCGTGGTCGCGGCCGATGAGGGTGTGACGGGGTCCGGCGGAGGTGCCTCCGACGACGGGGGCGGGGCCGACTCGGTTGGCGGGGGTGAGCCGGGTGAGCCGCCGCCGCCGTCCGCGCCCGCTCCCTTCGCCGAGGGCGACTTCGCCGGCGGGTTCGAGGCGGATGCCGGTGATGCCGTCGATGCCGTCGATGCGGAGGACGGCGGGGGTGTCGTGCCCGCCCCGGACGCTCCGGCGGAGGCCGCGCACGCGCGGCGGACGATGATCGGCCGGAGTGCGGAGGAGGTCGACCATGCGCCTCCGCGGGGGCGGTACGCGCCCGTGCCTGCGCCGGTGACCACGGGGACGGGGGCCGCTCTGCGGTGGGCCGCGCCTGCCGCCGCCGTCGCGCTGGCCTCGGCCATCGTGGTGGGCCGGGCCCTCCGCCGCCGTCGCTGACGCCGCCCGCCTTTCCCCGCGTCCCGGAGTGGGCGGTTTCGCTGCCGGGTGCGGCGGGCCGGTGGTTGCCCGCGCAGTTCCCCGCGCCCCTGTAGGGCGCTCGGGGTGGGCCTCAGTCACCTCAGGGGCGCGGGGAACTGCGCGATCCGCCCCCCACTGGGCCGCAGACAGGGGGTTCGGGTGGGCCCGAGTCCCCCGGCCGGGTCGCGGGCGGACGGGATCGTGGGGCCCGGGTCGGGCAGGGGCGCGGGGCGGGTGCCGTGGACAGTAGGGTCTTCGCGTGAGTAACGAAGACATCACCCTGACCGCGGGAGACGCGGAAGCCACCGTGTCCCCCGCAGCCGGCGGCCGGGTCACCGGCCTCCGAGTCTCCGGAACCGAACTGCTGCGGCAGGGCGACAAGTTCGGCTGCTTCCCGATGGTCCCCTGGTGCGGACGGACCCGCGAGGGCCGCTTCCTGAACGGCGGCACCCCGCACGCCCTCCCCCTCAACGCCCCGCCGCACGCCATCCACGGCACCGCCCGCGACGGCGTCTGGAGCACGGCCCGCAAGAGCGCGGACGAGGCCGTCATCACGTACGACCTCGTCGACCCCTGGCCGTACTCCGGCCGGGTCACCCAGGCGGTCACCCTGACCGAGGACAACCTGTCGCTGACCATGTCGGTGGAGACCTACGACGTCTCCTTCCCGGCGCAGATCGGCTGGCACCCCTGGTTCAACCGCTCCCTCGGCGGCGACGGCGCTCAGGACGTCCGCATCGACTTCACCGCGGCCTGGCAGGAGGAGCGGGGCGACGACCACCTGCCGACCGGCCGCCGCGTCGACCCGCTGCCGGGCCCCTGGGACGACTGCTTCGGGATGCCCGGCGGCGTCGACGTCACCCTCACCTGGCCGGGCCGGCTGGAGCTGAAGGTGGCCTCCCGCGAGGAGTGGGTCGTCGTCTACGACGAGCAGGAGGCCGCCGTGTGCGTGGAGCCGCAGACCGGCCCGCCGAACGGCCTGAACACCGCGCCCCGCCTCGTCACGCCCATCGAGCCGCTGGAAGCCGCCACGACCTGGACCTGGCGGCGCCTCTAAGCTGACAGGCATGACGGACGTACGCGGCGCGCTGCTGCAGCAGATCAAGGACAAGGCCGTGGTGCACGGCAAGGTGACCCTCTCCTCGGGTCTCGAGGCCGACTACTACGTCGACCTGCGCCGGATCACGTTGGACGGCGAGGCCGCGCCGCTGGTCGGCCAGGTCCTCCTCGACCTCACCGCCGACCTGGAGTTCGACGCCGTCGGCGGGCTGACCATGGGCGCCGACCCGGTCGCCGGGGCCATGCTGCACGCCGCCGCCGCGAGCGGCCGCACGCTGGACGCGTTCGTCGTCCGCAAGGCCGCCAAGGCGCACGGTCTGCAGCGCCGTGTCGAGGGCCCCGGGATCGAGGGCCGCCGCGTCCTCGTCGTCGAGGACACCTCGACCACGGGCGGCTCCCCGCTGGAGGCCGTCCAGGCCGTCCGGGAGGCCGGGGCCGAGGTCGTGGGCGTCGCCACGATCGTCGACCGTGCCACCGGCGCCGCCGAGAAGATCGAGGCCGGTGCCGGCGTGCCGTACCTCTTCGCCTACTCCAAGGGCGAGTTGGGGCTCGACTGAGGTAGCGCCCGCGGGACCCCGCCGACGGCCCGGTCCCGCATGCCGGACAGGGGGTCGGGAGCATCCGGCGACGTCTGGAAGGATGGGGCCGACGATGACGTCGCCCCCCTAGGTCAGGGCCATAAGCACCAGTCCCCGTCGTACCGCGGCAGCAGCAGCAGTACACAGACCCGCACATACAAGGAGCGGACAGATGCCCATCGCAACCCCCGAGGTCTACAACGAGATGCTCGACCGGGCGAAGGCAGGCAAGTTCGCCTACCCGGCCATCAACGTGACCTCGTCCCAGACCCTGCACGCTGCGCTGCGCGGCTTCGCGGAGGCCGAGAGCGACGGCATCATCCAGATCTCCACCGGTGGCGCGGAGTTCCTGGGCGGCCAGCACAACAAGGACATGGTGACCGGCGCCGTCGCGCTCGCCGAGTTCGCGCACATCGTCGCCGCGAAGTACGACATCACGGTCGCGCTGCACACGGACCACTGTCCCAAGGACAAGCTGGACGGCTACGTGCGTCCGCTGCTCGACATCTCCGCCGAGCGTGTCGCCAAGGGCGAGAACCCGCTGTTCCAGTCCCACATGTGGGACGGCTCCGCCGAGACCCTCGCCGACAACCTGGCCATCGGCCAGGAGCTGCTCGCCAAGGCCGTCGCCGCGAAGATCATCCTCGAGGTCGAGATCACCCCGACCGGCGGCGAGGAGGACGGCGTCAGCCACGAGATCAACGACGAGCTGTACACGACCGTCGACGACGCCCTGCGCACCGCCGAGGCCCTCGGCCTGGGCGACCGGGGCCGCTACCTGCTCGCCGCGTCCTTCGGCAACGTGCACGGCGTCTACAAGCCGGGCAACGTCGTCCTGCGCCCCGAGCTGCTCAAGGACCTCCAGGAGGGCGTGGCCGCCAAGTACGGCAAGGCGAGCCCGTTCGACTTCGTCTTCCACGGCGGCTCCGGCTCCACCGCCGAGGAGATCGCCACCGCGCTGGAGAACGGCGTCGTGAAGATGAACCTCGACACCGACACCCAGTACGCGTTCACCCGGCCGGTCGTGGACCACATGTTCCGCAACTACGACGCGGTCCTGAAGGTCGACGGCGAGGTCGGCACCAAGTCGAAGTACGACCCCCGCACCTGGGGCAAGCTCGCCGAGGCCGGAATGGCCCAGCGGGTGACCGAGGCCTGCGCCGCCCTGCGCTCCACGGGCACCAGGCTCAAGTAGCGCCACCGGCGGCGCCGCCGCGCCCGCGCGGCGGCCCGACCGGCCGGGGCCCGGCCTCCTTCGGGGGGCCGGGCCCCCGCGTTGTCCGTATGCTCCGACCATGGCTGCCCCCGCGCAGGAGTCCCCGTCCGTAAGGATCTCCAGTTCCACCGGGAAGTGGATCCTGCTCACCACCGTGCTCGGGTCGAGCATGGCGATGCTGGACTCGACGGTGGTGACCGTCGCCCTGCCGACGATCGGCCGCGACCTCGACGCGGACCTCGCCGCGCTCCAGTGGACCGTCAACGCGTACATGCTGACCCTCGCCGGGCTGATCCTCCTCGGCGGTGCGCTGGGCGACCGCTTCGGGCGGCGGAAGGTCTTCGTCGTCGGCGTGGTCTGGTTCGCCGCGGCCTCCCTGCTGTGCGGGCTCGCGCCGAGCGCGGGCGTCCTGGTGGCGGCCCGCGCGCTCCAGGGCGTCGGCGGCGCGCTCCTCACCCCCGGCTCGCTGGCCCTGATCCAGGCGTCGTTCCACCCGGACGACCGGGCGAGGGCCGTCGGCCTGTGGTCGGGTTTCGGCGGGGTCGGCGCGGCGATCGGCCCGTTCCTGGGCGGCTGGCTCGTGGACGGCCCCGGCTGGCGCTGGGTGTTCCTCCTGAACGTCCCGCTCGCCCTGCTGTGCGCCCCGATCGCCATGCGGCACGTGCCGGAGTCGAAGGACGACCAGGTGCACGGCCGCGGCTTCGACGTGCTCGGCGCGTTCCTCGGCGCGCTGTCCCTGGCGCTCGTGACGTACGCGCTCATCGAGGCGCCCGTCGGCTCGCCGGTCGTGGTCGGCGTCTCGGCGGCGGCGGGCGTGGCGTCCGGCGTGGCCTTCGTGGCCGTGGAGCGGCGGCGGGCCGACCCGATGATGCCGCTCGGCATCTTCTCGTCCCGCCAGTTCTCGGCGGTCAACGCGGTCACCGTGTGCGTGTACGCCGCCTTCGGCGGGTTCTTCTTCCTGTGCACGCTCCAGCTCCAGGTCGTCGCCGGGTACTCGGCCCTCGAAGCGGGGGTCGCCCTGCTGCCGACCACCGTCCTGATGCTGTTCCTGTCGGCCCGTTCGGGCGAGCTGGGCCAGCGCATCGGCCCGCGCATCCCGCTCACGGTGGGCCCGCTGCTGGCGGCCGCCGGAATGCTGCTGATGCTGCGGGTGGGCCAGGGCGCCTCGTACGTCTCGGACGTCCTGCCCGCCGTGCTGGTCCTCGGCGTCGGCATGGTGGCGCTGGTGGCACCCCTCACCGCGACGGTGCTCGCCTCCGTGGACGCCGGGCGGGCGGGTCTGGCCAGCGGCATCAACAACGCGGCGGCCCGTGCGGCCGGTCTCGTCGCGGTCGCCGCGCTGCCCCTGCTGGTCGGGATGGGCGAGGAGGCCTACCGTTCCGCGGACGCCTTCGACCAGGCGTTCCGGCGCGCGATGCCCCTGTGCGCGGGCATCCTGGTCGTGGGCGCGGTGATCGCCTTCACGACCGTGCGCAAGCCGCCGCCGGACTGCCTGCGCCCCGAGTGCCTCACGCACGGCAGTGTGACGGCACCGCCGCTGGAGCCGAACCGCGCGCGGGCACGTCTGGAGTGAGCGGGCCCGGCGGGCACCGCGCCCGGCCGGGACGGCCCGCGGTGCCCGCCGGGGGCCCCGGGCCAGGCAGACTGGAACCCATGTCCATTCACGAGAACCTGCTCGGGGGACCGCCCCCGACCCACCTGCCCGACGATCCGGAGCCGCGTGAGCTCCTCGCGAACGGCACGGCGCCCGCCGATGTCGCCGCGAAGTACCCCACGTCCTCACTCGCCTGGGCGCAGCTCGCCGACGAGGCGTACGAGCGCGGCAGCGTCGTCGAGTCGTACGCGTACGCCCGCACCGGCTACCACCGCGGTCTGGACGCCCTTCGCCGGGGCGGCTGGAAGGGCCACGGCCCGGTGCCGTGGGAGCACGAGCCGAACCGCGGCTTCCTGCGCGCCCTGCACGGCCTGGCCCGTGCCGCGCAGGCGATCGGCGAGCAGGCGGAGTACGAGCGCTGCTCGCAGTTCCTGAAGGACTCCTCGCCGGCGGCGGCCCAGACACTGGGCTAGGCCTCAGGCCGTGTTCGCGCAGGTCCGCCCGGGGTCACACCGGGCGGACCTTGCGGTTTCGGGGGACGATTGTGGAGGATGCCGGTGGGGACCGGGGCCCCCGTGTCGGAATTCGGCAGGGGCGGACCGCTACCCGGAGCACACAACAGGAGACAGCGATGTCCCAGCAGGCTCAGCCCCAAGAGGCTTCGGAGCCCGAGACCCCGCATCTCGACTTCCAGGGCACGACCCCGTACGAGGACTACGTCCAGGCGGACGTCCTGACCCACCTGCAGCACACCCGTTCCGACGACCCCGGCGAGATGGTCTTCCTGGTCACCACCCAGGTCATGGAGCTGTGGTTCACGGTCGTCGTCCACGAGTGGGAGACCGCCGCGCGTGCGCTGCGCGGCGACGACGTGCCGGTCGCGGTGGCGGCCCTGAAGCGCTCGGTGCGTGAGCTGGAGGCGCTGAACGCCTCGTGGCGGCCGCTGGCCCAGCTCACCCCGGCCCAGTTCAACTCGTACCGCGGCGCTCTCGGCGAGGGCTCCGGATTCCAGTCCGCGATGTACCGGCGGATGGAGTTCCTGCTCGGCGAGAAGTCCGCCTCGATGCTGGTGCCGCACCGCGGCGCGCCCCGGGTGCACGCCGAGCTGGAGAAGGCGCTCCAGGAGCCGAGCCTGTACGACGAGGTGCTGCGGCTGCTGGCCCGGCGCGGCCACGCGGTGCCGGCCGAGGTCCTGAACCGTGACGTCTCCCTGCGCTACGAGCCGTCCCCCGAGGTCGAGGCTGTGTGGACCGCGCTGTACGCGGGCGACGAGAGCTCCGAGACGGCCCGGCTGGGCGAGGCGCTGACCGACGTCGCCGAGCTGGTGTGGCGCTGGCGCAACGACCACCTCGTGGCGACGCGGCGGGCGATGGGCTCGAAGACGGGCACGGGCGGCTCCGCCGGTGTGGCGTGGCTGGAGAAGCGCGCCCGCAAGAACGTCTTCCCCGAGCTGTGGACGGCGCGGTCCCATGTCTGAGTCGTACGCGAAGCGCGCGGCCGAGCTGGACGCCGCGGACGAACTGGCGTCGGTCCGGGCGCGGTTCGTGCTCGACGACGTCGTGTACCTGGACGGGAACTCGCTCGGGGCGCTGCCCCGCTCGGTGCCCGGACGTGTCGAGGACGTCGTACGGCGGCAGTGGGGCTCGCTGCGCATCCGGTCCTGGGACGAGAGCGGCTGGTGGACCGCGCCGGAGCGGATCGGCGACCGGATAGCCCCGCTGGTGGGTGCCGCGGCCGGGCAGACGGTCGTCGGCGACTCGACCAGCGTCAACCTCTTCAAGGCCCTCGTCGGGGCGGTACGGCTCGCGGGGGAGGGGCGCGACGAGATCCTCGTCGACGCCACGACCTTCCCCACGGACGGGTACATCGCCGCGTCGGCGGCCCGGCTCACCGGCTGCACCCTGCGCCCGGTGGCGCCGGACGAGGTGCCCGGCGCGGTCGGGCCGCGCACGGCCGTGGTGCTGCTCAACCACGTGGACTACCGCACCGGCCGGCTGTACGACCTGCCGTCGCTGACGGCGGCGGTCCACGCGGCGGGCGCCCTCGTGGTGTGGGACCTGTGCCACAGCGCCGGCGCGCTGCCGGTCGGCCTCGACGAGCACGGGGTGGACCTCGCGGTCGGCTGCACCTACAAGTACCTGAACGGCGGCCCGGGTTCACCGGCCTTCCTGTACATCCGCAGGGATCTGCAGGCACGCTTCGACTCACCGCTGCCGGGCTGGAACTCGCACGCCGACCCCTTCGGCATGACCCCGGACTTCAGCCCCGCGCCCGGTGCGCTGCGCGGCCGGGTCGGCACCCCCGACATCCTGTCGATGCTCGCGCTGGAGGCGGCCCTCGAGGTCTGGGACGACGTGTCCGTCAGTGCGGTGCGCGCCAAGTCCCTCGCCCTGACGGACTTCTTCCTGGAGTGCGTCGCGGCCTACGTGCCGCAGGGCGCGGTGGAGTCGGTGACCCCGTCCGCCCACGCGGACCGGGGCAGCCAGGTCGCGCTGCGCTGCCAGGGGGCCGACGCGGTGATGCGCAGCCTGATCGAACGGGGTGTGGTCGGCGACTTCCGCGCCCCGGACGTCCTGCGCTTCGGCTTCACGCCGCTGTACGTGGGGTTCGGCGACGTGGAGCGCGCCGCGCGCGTGCTGGCCGAGGTGCTGGCCGGGGAGCCGGCCGGCGCACCCGTCTAGGCGGTCCGGTTCCGGCACCCCGGTCCCGTGCGCCGGCCGGTGCCGGACGGTGGCCGTCACACGTCGGCCGCGGGGCGGAACACCCCCGCCCGGGCGGCGGCGACGGCGGCGTCCGCGGCCCGGAAGGCGGCGTCCGGGCCGGGGGCGGAACCCGTGGTGAGCAATGTGTAGTAGAGGGGCGCCGAGACCGCCCGCACCACCTCGGCGGGGTCCGTGCCCGTCGGCAACTCGCCCCGGGCGACGGCCTGTTCGACGCACGGTGCCCACTCGGCCACCCGTACCTCGTAGAACCGGCGCAGCGCGTCGGAGGTGCGCGCGTCGCAGGTCGCGGCGGCGATCACCGCCCGGAACAGGGCTCCCTGGCGGGGGTCGGCCAGCGTGCGCCGGACCAGGTCCGCGTTGGCGCGCAGGTCGCCGAGGACCGACCCGGTCTCCGTGCGGGGGAGGGACTGCTCGGCCATGTCCGCGAGCAGGTCGGCGACGAGCCCGGTGACCGATCCCCACCGCCGGTACACGGTCGTCTTCCCCACCTCGGCCCGCCGGGCCACGTCGGCCAGGTCGAGGCCGGCGAAGCCCTGTTCGGCCAGGACGTCCCCGGCGGCCCGCAGTACGGACGCACGCACGCGGGCGGTCCGTCCGCCGGGGCGCAGGGTGCCGGGTTCGGCGGCGGGTGCGGTGCCGGTGCCGGGCTCGGCGCTCATGGTGGGCTCCTTCGTGGGGGTGGACCCGGTGCTGCGGGTGCCAGCGTAACGAAACGGCAGAACCGTTTAACCCTCACCCTGTGTGACGGCCACGTGATCACACACGTCACCGGCCTGATAGCGTCCCGCCAACGGTCCGCCCGCCGGAGCGTGTTGGGCGAGCCGCCCGGCCCGCCGGTCCCGGCGCGGGCCGCCCCGGGTGAACACGCACCCCGTACCGCTGAGAGGCTGGAGCATGACGGACGACGCCCGCGACGCCGCGGAGGAGGAGTCGGCCTTCTCGCATCCGCCGGTCGACCCCGACGCCACCGCCGCGTACGGCGACCATCCCGACCAGGTCGTCGACTTCTACGCGCCGCGCGGCGGCGAGGAACGGGCCCCGCTCGTCGTCGTCCTGCACGGTGGCGCCTGGCGGGCCCCGTACGACCGCCGGCACGTCACCCCGTTCGCGGACTTCCTGGCCAGGCGCGGCTTCGCCGTGGCCAACGTGGAGTACCGGCGCGGCGGCACGATCCCGGCACAGGGCGGCGAGGGGCCCGTGGCCGGCCGCTGGCCCGACACCTTCGACGACATCGCGGCGGCGCTCGACGCGCTGCCCGCGCTGGTGCGCACGGCGCTGCCGCAGGCCGACCCCGGCCGGACGGTCGTGACCGGGCACTCGGCGGGCGGACAGCTCGCGCTGTGGGCCGCCGCCCGCCATCTGCTGCCCGCCGGCTCCCCCTGGCGCACGGACCGGCCCGCGCCGCTGCGGGGCGTCGTCGCCCTCGCCCCGATCGCCGACTTCGAGGTGGCCGGGAAGCTGGACGTCTGCTCCGGCGCCGCCCGGCAGCTCCTGGGCGGCGACGCGCGGTTCGAGGAGCGCCGACCGTACGCCGATCCGGCGCTGCTGCTGCCGACGGGGATCGCCACGACGCTCGTGCAGGGCCGTAGGGACGCCGTCGTCCCGATGGCGGTCGCCGAGGCGTACGCGGACGCCGCGGCGAAGGCCGGTGAGGTGGTGGGCCTGACGCTCCTGGAGGACGTCGGCCACTTCCCCCTGATCGACCCGGCGGCGGACGCGTGCGCGGTGGTCGCCGAGGAGATCACCCAACTCGCCTGGTAGGAAGGCCCTCCGGCCCGGCCGGGTGCCGTCGGTGCCGCAGCCCGTCCTCCCGCGCCGCTGTGCGGGCCGTGCTCCGCCGCGCCGGACGGGTGCCCGTGGGGCCGGAGGTCCCCGCGGGGCAGCGCGGTCCCCGCGGCCGTGCCGTCCGTAGTACCTGAGGGGGATCCCCGAGGACCCTTCTCACAGGTGACGACCGCGAGCCGTCCGACGCCTACCGTTCTGTACGTGACCGAGACGACCCAGACGCAGACGACACCGGCGGGCGGTGCCAGGCCGCGCAGCCCCGAGTTCCAGCTGGCGAAGGACGCCCTGCGCGGTTTGCGGCAGGACCTGTTCCACGACGCCTTCGCCTACCGCCCGCTGGCCCGCATGCGGGTGGACGGCACCGTGACCCGGATGCTGCCCGACCGCCCCAAGGAACGGGCGGTGTGGATACCCCACGCGGTGGTGGTGGCGGCCGGGCTGCTGGCCCTGCTCATCTCCCTCGCCGGCAACGGCGGCAGCGACCTCCCGCAACTGCTCACCGGACTCCTCTCGCTGGCCACGATCCTGCTCACCCTGGTCAGGCCGGTCGGCGCCTTCTGGGTCTCGATGGCGGCGACCCCGGTCACCGCCCTGTTCGGCGACTCCTGGAGCGACTGGCCCTGGCTGCCCGGCAGCTTCGCGACCCACCTCGTGGTGCTCACGGTCGTCGCCCTGCGCACCAGACCCCGCACGGCCGCCTGGATGTGGGCGGTGACCGCCGCGTACGGCGTCCTCGCGGAGTTCTTCTTCTCCGGTGGCCACTACTACACGAACACCCTGCCGTTCCTCTTCGTCAGCGCCCTGGTGCTGCTGCTCGTCACCGTCTGGCACGTGCGGCACGAGGCGGCGCGCAAGGTGACCGCCCAGCAGTCCGTCACCGCGCACGAGCGCTCCAGGCGCACCCTGCTGGAGGAACGCACGACGATCGCCCGCGAACTGCACGACGTGGTCGCCCACCACATGTCGGTGGTCGCGATCCAGGCGGAGGCCGCGCCCTACCGCGTGGAGAACCCGCCGCCCGAGCTGGAGTACGCCTTCGCCGTCATCCGGGAGAACGCCGTCGTCGCGCTCTCCGAGCTGCGCCGCGTCCTCGGTGTCGTACGGGCCGAGGACTACGAGGCCCCGGACGCCCCGCAGCCCAGGCTCGCCGACCTCGACCGGCTCCTGGAGAACGTGCGGGACGCCGGACTCCGGGTGGACAAGGCGGTCACGGGGGCGGTGCGAGAACTCCCGCAGGGCGTCGAGCTGTCCGCGTACCGCATCGTCCAGGAGGCGCTGAGCAACAGCCTGCGCCACGCGCCGGGCGCCGAGGCCAGGGTCGAGATCGGGTACGTGCTGGGCGGCCTCGGGCTGCGGATCGTGAACGGCCCCGCGACGGGACTGGCCAAGCCCTCGGTGGGGGCCGGCCACGGCATCACGGGCATGCGTGAGCGCGTGACGATGCTCGACGGGGAGATGACCTCGGGCACGACGGACGAGGGCGGCTTCGAGGTCGCGGTCTTCCTGCCGGTTCCGGCGGCGACCGCTCCGGCGGAGGAGCGGCCGTGACCATCCGGGTTCTGATCGCCGACGACCAGGCGATGGTCCGCGAGGGCTTCTCGGTGCTCCTCGGCGCGATGCCGGACATCGAGGTCGTGGGCGAGGCCGTCAACGGCCGGGAGGCCGTCGAGCGGGTCCGCGAACTCTGCCCGGACGTCGTCCTGATGGACATCCGGATGCCCGAGATGAACGGTATCGAGGCCACCCGCGAGATCGTCGCGGCGGACGGCACGGCGAAGGTGCTCGTACTGACCACGTTCGACCTCGACGAGTACGTGTACCAGGCCCTGCGGGCCGGTGCCTCGGGCTTCCTCCTCAAGGACGCCTCTGCCCGGCAGCTCGCCGACGGGGTGCGGGTGGTGGCGGCGGGGGAGGCGCTGCTCGCGCCCTCGGTGACCAGACGGCTGATCACGGAGTTCTCGAAACTGGCCGAGACGCCCCGTCTGTCGGCCACCGCGCAGGCGGCGTACGGGGACCTGACCGAGCGGGAGACGGAGGTGCTGGTGCTGATCGCGCAGGGCCTGTCCAACGCCGAGATCGCGGGGCGGCTCGTGGTCGCCGAGTCCACCATCAAGACCCACGTCAGCCGCATCCTGGTGAAACTCGGCCTGCGGGACCGCACCCAGGCGGCGGTGTTCGCGTACGAGGCACGGCTCGTCACTCCGGGCTAGCGACGGGCGGGCGGGACGGACGGCCCTGGTCAGCGGGGGTGTCTGCGGCTAGCGTCCGGGTATGGCAGCTTTGGAGACTCCGCAGTCCTTCGACCCCTGGGACCCGGCCTTCGTGGCCGATCCCTATCCCGCGTACGCCGAGCTGCGTGCCAAGGGACGGGTGCACCACTACGCGCCCACGAACCAGTGGCTGGTGCCGCACCACGCGGACGTGTCGGCGCTGCTGAGGGACCGGCGGCTGGGCCGCACCTACCAGCACCGCTTCACGCACGAGGACTTCGGCCGCACCGCGCCGCCGGCCGAGCACGAGCCCTTCCACGTGCTGAACGACCACGGGATGCTCGACCTGGAGCCGCCGGACCACACGCGCATCCGGCGGCTGGTGTCGAAGGCGTTCACCCCGCGGACCGTGGAGCGGCTGCGGCCCTACGTGGACCGGCTGGCGTCCGAGCTGGTCGGCGAGCTGGTCGCGGCGGGCGGCGGTGACCTGCTCACGGTGGTGGCCGAGCCGCTCCCGGTGGCGGTCATCGCGGAGATGCTGGGCATCCCGGAGTCCGAACGGTCCCAGCTGCGGCCCTGGTCGGCGGACATCTGCGGGATGTACGAGCTGAATCCGCCGCAGGACACGGCGGAGCGGGCGGTGCGCGCGTCGGTGGAGTTCACGGAGTTCCTGCACGACCTGATCGCGGTGCGCCGCGAGAAGCCGGGCGACGACCTGGTCTCGGGGCTGATCGCCGCGCACGACGAGGGGGACCGGCTCACCGAGCAGGAGATGATCTCGACCTGCGTGCTCCTGCTGAACGCGGGGCACGAGGCGACGGTAAACGCCACGGTGAACGGCTGGTCGGCGCTGTTCCGGCACCCCGAGCAGCTCGCGGCACTGCGTGCAGACCGCGGGCTGGTGGGCACCGCCGTCGAGGAACTGATGCGGTACGACACCCCGTTGCAGATGTTCGAGCGGTGGGTGCTGGACGACATCGAGGTCGACGGGACGGTGATCCCGCGGGGCAGCGAGGTGGCGCTGCTCTTCGGTTCCGCCAACCACGACCCCGCGGTCTTCGACCGGCCCGCCGAACTCGACCTGTCCCGGGCGGAGAACCCGCACATCTCGTTCAGCGCGGGCATCCACTACTGCATCGGCGCCCCGCTCGCCCGCCTCGAACTCGCCGCTTCCATGGGCGCGTTGCTCGACCGCGCGCCGACGCTGCGGCTCGCGGCCGAACCGCGCCTGAAGCCGAACTTCGTCATCCGTGGGATGGAGGGCCTGCTCGTCGAACTGTGAACCACCCTCGCGCCGCGGGTGGTTGGGCGCCCCGGACTCCGGACCCGGCACGCCCCCACGGCCGCTCGGGCCCGCGCACGGCCCGAGGCCGCGGGCCTCGGGCCGGCTTTCACGGCCACCGGAAGCAGGTCCGCGTCCGGCCGCTCACGGCCTGCGGCACGGGGATTCGGAGGCCGGGGTCAGCCGGTCGCCAGGTCGCGGCGGTTCAGGGCGGTCAGTCCCAGCGCGACCAGCGACGCGGCGAGTGCCGTCAGCGCCAGCGGCGGGGTCCACGCCATGTCCCCGCCGGGCAGCTTCGGCAGATGGCCGAAGGGGGAGAGGTCCAGCACGGCCGCGGGCAGTCCGAGGGCCGGACCGATCCAGCCGAGGAGCAGCACGGCGCCCGCCACGCCCCACGCCCCCGGCGCCGCCCGCGGGGACAGCCCGTGCAGGAGGACCGCCACACCCCCCACGGTCCAGATCGCCGGCAGCTGGACCAGACAGGCGCCGAGGACGGCCGGGACGTCCCGGCCGTAGCCGGCGCCGAGCCCGAGCCCGCCGAGCAGCATGATCACGGCCGCTCCGCCGAACGCGATCAGCAGATGGCCGGCGGCCCAGCCGAGCCTGCCGACCGCGGCCGCGAGGACGGGCTCGGCCCGCTGGGAGGTCTCCTCGGCGTGCAGCCGCAGCACGGACTGCACGACGTACAGCGCGGCGATCATCCCGAGCATGCCGGCCATCGTGGCCAGGAAGGCGTCGGTGATCCCGGACTGCCCGCCCATCCGCTCGATGATCTCGCGGGTCCGCTCGTTGTCGCCGACCAGGTCCGCCGCGCCCTTGGTGATCCCGCCGAACGCGGCCCCCGCGGCCAGGAAGCCGAGGCCCCAGCCGAGCAGGCTGCCGCGCTGGAGCCGCCACGCCAGCGCGTGCGCGGTGCCGAGCCTGCCGGTGGCGGGTCCCGGCCGGGCCGGCAGGAAGCTCATGCCGACGTCACGGCGCCCGGCGAGCCCGTACGCCACCGCGGCCTGGAGGCCGGCGGCCGCGGCGAACAGGACGAGCACCCACCACCGCTCCCCCGCGAAGGCCCGCAGGTTCTCCAGCCAGCCGACCGGGGACAGCCAGGTGAGCACCGAGGAACCGTCGTCCACCGCGGAGTCGCCCGCCGCCCGCAGCACGAACATCGCGCCCAGCAGCCCGCCCGCCAGCCCCTTGGCGAGCCGCGCGCTCTCCGTGACCTGCGCGGCCACGGCCGCCGCCGTCGCGCACACCATCCCCGTCCCGGCCGTGCCGAGCCCGAGGGCCGCCGCCCCGGCCACGCCCTGCCCGGCGAGGCCGGCCGTGATCAGGAGGGCGAGGGCCGCGTTCGCGACGAGGGCCGCGAGCAGCGCCGCGCTCAGCGGGGCGCGCCGCCCGACCATGCCCGCGGAGAGCAGTTCCTGACGGCCGCTCTCCTCCTCGTCCCGGGTGTGCCGCACCACGACCAGCAGGCTCATGATTCCGGCGAAGACGCCCGTGAAGACGCCGGCGCGCCAGGCGACGAGGCCGCCGAGGGAGTCCCCGAACACCGGCCCGTAGGTGGCCCGGAGGGAGTTGTTGGCGAGCATCTGCCGTGCCACGTCGGCGCGTTCGGCCGCCGTCGGGTAGACGCCGTCCAGCGCGCCAGGCATGGAGAGCACCATCAGGGCGATCACGCCGACCCACAGCGGGATCATCAGCCGGTCGCGGCGCAGCGCGAGCCGCAGCAGTGTTCCCGTACCGGCGTGGCGGCGGGGCCCCGCGTCCCGTACGGCGAAGCGGGCGTCCGCCGCCACGCCGGTCATCGCGCCACCTCCGGAGTGCCCGTTCCGTCCTGGTAGTGCCGCAGGAACAGCTCCTCCAGCGTCGGCGGCGTCGAGGTCAGCGTGCGTACGCCCGACTCGGTGAGAGAGCGCAGCACCGCGTTCAACCGGTCGCTCTCCACCTGGAGTCCGACGCGGTTCCCCCGGACCTCCAGGTGGTGGACGCCCGGCAGCAGTGCCAACCCGTCGGGCGGACCGCTGAGTTCGGCCGTGACGCTGGTGCGGGTCAGATGGCGCAGGTCGGCGAGGGAACCGCTCTCGACGGTCCGGCCGCCGCGGATGATGCTGACCCGGTCGCAGAGTTCCTCGACCTCGCTGAGGATGTGCGAGGACAGCAGCACGGTCCGGCCGCGGTCGCGCTCCTCCGCGACGCACCGCCGGAAGACCGCCTCCATCAGCGGGTCGAGGCCGGAGGTCGGCTCGTCCAGGATCAGCAGGTCGACGTCCGAGGCGAAGGCGGCGACGAGGGCGACCTTCTGGCGGTTGCCCTTGGAGTAGGTCCGGCCCTTCTTCGTCGGGTCCAGTTCGAACCGCTCGACCAGTTCGGCCCGGCGTGCCGCGTCGAGGCCCCCGCGCAGCCGCCCGTACAGGTCGATGACCTCGCCGCCGGACAGGTTCCGCCACAGGGTCACGTCGCCGGGTACGTAGGCGACCCGCCGGTGCAGTTCGACCGCGTCGGCCCACGGGTCCCGGCCCAGCATCCGGACGGCGCCCGCGTCGGCGCGCAGCAGGCCCAGCAGGACTCTGATGGTCGTGGACTTACCGGAGCCGTTGGGGCCGAGGAAGCCGTGCACCTCACCGGGTTCGACCTCCAGGTCGAGACCGTCCAGGGCGTGCGTGGTGCCGAACGACTTGCGGAGTCCGGCGACGGTGATGGCCTGCGTCATGCTTCAGAAAGTACGCTTGTTTCAGAAATTTGTGAAGTTAAGGAAACGCATGAACGGCGGATAGACTCGGAGCGGCCGGCGAGGCAGGGAGATGATCGGGCGATGACGGAGCCGAGCACGGCGGGACGGGACTCCCGGGCCGTGTCGAAATTCGTGGAGGGCTTCGCGGCCCAGCTCGTCGAGGCCGGGATGCAGCGCATGGCCGCCCGGGTCTTCGCCGCGCTGCTCGCGTCCGACTCGGGTGCCATGACCTCGGCCGAACTCGGGGACCAGCTCCGGGTCAGCCCGGCCGCCGTCTCCGGTGCCGTGCGCTATCTCGCCCAGGTCCACATGGTGTCCCGCGAGCGCGAACCCGGGTCCCGCCGCGAGCGGTACCGCGTGCACAGCGACCAGTGGTACGAGGCGGTGACCAGCCGTGACGCCGTGCTCACGCGCTGGGAGCAGTCCCTGCGCGAGGGCGTCGACAGCCTGGGCGCCGGAACCCCCGCGGGGGAGCGGCTCGCGGAGACGCTCGCCTTCTTCGAGTACCTGGACGGCGAGCTGGTCCAGCTGATGGCGCGGTGGCGCGAGCACCGCGACCGGACCTTCGGCAAGGGCTAGACCGCACGGCCCCACCCCGCGCCGCCCGCCGTACCCCCGCCCTTTCGTGCGCCTTTCGTGCGCCTGCCTTGCCCTGTCCGGGTTTGCCTCCTGCGTGCCCCGCCCCGTCCCGGCCGCCGTCACGCCCTGCCGCACCCGCGCCGCACCGGGTCCGCCCTGCTCCGGGCCCCCTGTCCCGGGGCGGGGCCGATCCCTCCCCCGGGCCGCCCGTACGGGGTCACCCCGGCAGGGTGAGCCCCCACGCGGCCTCCCGTACCGTCCACGTGCGGGTCCGCACCGGGCCGCCCACCAGCGCGTCCGCGCGGTAGCGGAAGTCCGCCCCGGACACGGTGATCGTCCGTGCGACCGCCTCCAGGGGAGCCGCCACCGCCCCGACGGAGACGGGGCGCACCTCCACCCGGGCGCCGCCGCCCGCACCGCCCGGCGTGACGCACACGGCCTCCACCGGCTGGTCCAGGTCGACCAGGGTGACCCCGTCGACCTCGATCCGCAGCCGCGAGGGCCCCGGTGCCACCGGGGCCGCCGCCCGCACCGGCCGGGACGCCAGGGTGCGCACGAGGGACTGGCAGGTGCGCAGCCAGTGATGGTGGTGGTGCCCGGGCGCGGCCCCCGCGTGCGCGGGGTCGCCGTCCGGGTCCAGGAGGGCCCACGGATCGGTCCCGGCGCCGGTGAGCGGCGGGATGCGCAGCGCGCCGAGGACGACCCCGTCGCTGTCGTCCACCAGGAGGTCCAGGCGCCGCTCGGTGCCGTCCAGCACGGCCCGCGCCGCCGCGACGGCACCCGTCGGCACCCCGAGCGCCCGCGCGAGCGCCAGCGGGCCCCCGTCGACGCCCACCGGCACCATGGACAGTGCGCATCCGGCCAGTTCCCGTTGTCGGTGCAAAAGGGAAACAGCGCGCAGAAGCGCCAGGTCGTCGCCGATCACGACCAGCCGGCGGGACCCCCGCCGGGCCAGTGCGCGATCGAATTCCTCGGGCCCGTCAGGGAGGCACACTTTGGTCGTCGCACCCGCGCTGAGCACGTCTTTTGCGATCCGTACCGCCTCACCGTCACCGTGACGGGCGACCGGGTCGATGACCACCAGGAGCTGGTCGGAAGTCGCCACCTCGGTCATGCCTCGCTTCCTCGGGTAGCATCTTTGTGCAAGAGCCCCTTGCGCTATTGCGCCAGGGGCTTCGTCTATTCCGGGGCATCCGGTCCGACGGTCGCGGCCAAAGGTGGTCGCCGGCGTACGCAGCCGTACCAGAAGCAGCCGCGTACGTCCCCGACCTTGGACATGCCCCGCCCGGAAGGGGTGTACGCGCGTGCCCGCACTTGTGCTGCTCGGTGCTCAGTGGGGTGACGAAGGCAAGGGAAAGGCCACCGACCTGCTCGGTGGATCCGTGGATTATGTGGTGCGCTACCAAGGCGGCAACAACGCCGGCCACACGGTAGTCGTAGGCGATCAGAAGTACGCCCTCCACCTCCTCCCTTCCGGAATCCTCTCGCCGGGGTGCACCCCGGTCATCGGTAACGGAGTCGTCGTCGACCCGTCTGTCCTGTTCTCCGAGCTGAACGGGCTGAACGAGCGTGGCGTCGACACCTCCAAGCTTCTCATCAGCGGAAACGCGCACATCATCACCCCGTACAACGTGACGGTGGACAAGGTGACGGAACGCTTCCTCGGGAAGCGGAAGATCGGCACCACCGGTCGGGGCATCGGCCCGACCTACGCGGACAAGATCAACCGTGTCGGCATCCGTGTCCAGGACCTGTACGACGAGTCCATCCTGACCCAGAAGGTCGAGGCGGCGCTCGACGGCAAGAACCAGCTCCTCACCAAGGTCTTCAACCGCCGGGCCATCGAGGTCGAGCAGGTCGTCGAGGAACTGCTGACCTACGCGGAGCGGCTGCGCCCGTACGTCGCCGACACCGTGCTCGTCCTGAACCAGGCCCTCGAAGCGGACAAGGTGGTCCTCTTCGAGGGCGGCCAGGGCACGCTGCTGGACATCGACCACGGCACCTATCCCTTCGTGACCTCGTCGAACCCGACCGCGGGCGGCGCCTGCACGGGTTCGGGCGTGGGCCCGACGAAGATCAGCCGCGTGATCGGCATCCTCAAGGCGTACACGACCCGAGTCGGCGCCGGCCCGTTCCCGACCGAGCTGTTCGACGACGACGGCGACGCGCTGCGGCGCATCGGCGGTGAGCGCGGTGTCACCACCGGCCGCGACCGCCGCTGCGGCTGGTTCGACGCGGTCATCGCGCGCTACGCGACCCGGGTCAACGGCCTGACCGACTTCTTCCTCACCAAGCTCGACGTCCTCACGGGCTGGGAGGAGATCCCGGTCTGCGTCGCGTACGAGATCGACGGCAGGCGCGTCGAGGAGCTCCCGTACTCGCAGACGGACTTCCACCACGCGAAGCCGATCTACGAGACCCTGCCGGGCTGGTCGGAGGACATCACGAAGGCCAAGACCTTCGCGGACCTCCCGAAGAACGCCCAGGCGTACGTCAGGGCCCTGGAGGAGATGTCCGGCGCCCCGATCTCCGCGATCGGCGTCGGTCCGGGCCGCGACGAGACGATCGAGATCAACTCCTTCATCTAGTACGGCGGTTCGACGCGCTCTCCCGCCCCCGGCCGGCTCCCGCCGACCGGGGGCGGTGTGCTGCCCGGACCCGGACCGCACACCGGGACAGATGTGGGCGCACCTCTCGCAACGGGCATAGTCTGAAGGCGCGACCGCACCGCGTCCGCACATCTGCCGAGGGTGAAGAAGGTGAGTGCGATGCGCGTCATGCTCAAGGCGAAGCTGGACACGGAGAAGGCGAACGAGGTGTTCCGCAGCGGGAAGATGGCCGACCTGCTGAAGGAGACCATGGACCACATCAGGCCCGAGGCCGCGTACTTCGGCCCCGAGGGCGGCCGGCGTACCTGTTTCCTGGTCTTCGACATGCGGGACAGCTCGGAGATGCCTCCGGCCCTGGAGCCCTTCTTCACCCAGCTCAACGCCGAGGTCGAGATCTTCCCGATCATGAACGGCGAGGACCTGGAGAAGGGCCTGTCCCAGATCCACTGACCCGCTGATCCACTGACCCGCCGATCCGCACCGGCCCGGACCGCGACGGTCCGGGCCGGTGCGGTCGGCCCGCGCGGCCGGCCGGTGCGGGTGGCCGGCCCGCGGGTCGACGCGGCCTAGCTGAAGATGATCATCGAGCCCTGCGCCAGGCTCCGCGTCGCCGCCGCGTGCAGCCCGAGCCACACGTGCCGTTCGCGGGCGAACGGGCTCGCGTCGAAGGCCGCGGGCGCCGCCGGCTCCTCCAACTCGGTCGGGGCCATGGGCGGCTCGGGAGGCGCGGGTGGGTTGGCCGGGTCTATGCCGATCGCGGGCGCGACCAGTTCCAGTTCGCGCAGCAGGGTCTGCGAGGAGCCCAGCGGGCCGCCGCCCGCGAGGAGTTCGTCGCTCGACAGCGGGTGCGGGAAGTCGACGGGGACGTAGGCGCCCGCGTGGTCGTAGTGCCAGACCAGGTGCGACTGCTGGGCCGTCGTCTCGAACATCTCCAGCAACTGCTCGTAGTCGCCGCCCAGTTCGCCGACGGGAGTCACGGGCAGACCGCAGACCTGGAGCAGGTACGCGCGCCGCAGGAAGTGCAGCGCGTCGTAGTCGAAGCCCGCGACCGGCGCCACGTCGCCGGAGAGCCCCGGCATGTAGGCGTAGACCGGTACCGGCGGAAGTCCGGACTCGCCCAGAACCTTGTCGTAGAGCGCGAGTTCCTCGGCGAAGGGGTTGTCGGGGGTGTGGCACAACACGTCGACGAGCGGGACCAGCCACAGGTCACAGGCCAACTGAGAGCTCCTCGCGTAGCACGGTGGTCAGGGCAGCGTAATGGCTGGAGGCACGCTGGGTCCCCACCGTGCGGGTCGCATGCGCCACACTCACGGCAGACTCCGCGGACCCCCCGGGGGGGGCGCGGGGGACTGCGCGCCCGGCCACGACGGAGCCGCGCACCCGCCAACCACGGCAGCCCCCTGAAGGGGCACCGGGAACTGCGCGGCGAGCCACGACGGGACCGCACCCGACGAACCGCGCCAGGTCCCCGCCAGGGCCCGCAGGCCCCGGGGCCCGTCAGCCCGCGGCGAGCCGCTCGATCAACGCCAGCGAGTGCGCGTTGTACGCGGTGACGATCGCGTGCGCGGCCGGGGCGTCCCGCTCCGCCAGGGCGTCCACGAGCCCGGTGTGCTCGGCCCAGAGCTGACCGCGCAGATCGTCGATCCGACGCAGGTGCTGGACCGCGCACACCCAGGACTGCACGCGCAGTCGGTGCAGGAAGTCGGCGAGGTACGGATTGCCGAAGAGCCCGCTGAGTTCGCGCCAGAAACGCAGGTCGTAGCCGATCAGGATGTTGAGGTCGCCCGCGGCGGCGGCCCGCTGGGCCTCCTCGCCGCGGCGGCGCACCGCGGCGAGCGCGGCGCCGGTGCGCGGGTCGTCGGCACGGGTGGCGAGCGCGGCGCGGGCGCCCCGGGTGGTGGACGCGGTCTCGTCCAGCAGGCCGTGGAAGATGCTCTCCGTGACCAGGCTGCGGGCCTCGATCATGCCCCTGTAGTCGTTCAGCGAGTACTCGTGGACGCGGAAGCCCCGGTGCTGGTCCGCGTCGAGGAGGCCCTGTGCCGAGAGGTCGACGAGGGCCTCGCGGACCGGGGTCGCGGAGACCCCGTACTGCTCGGCGATCTCCTTGACCGTGAACTCCTGACCCGGCAGGAGGCGGCCGGCCAGCACTTCGTCGCGGAGCGCGTCCGCGATCTGCTGCCGCAGGGTGCTGCGCGTGACGGCGCCATAGCCGCTGCCGGTGCCGGCCATCGTCCTGTTCCCTCCCCCGATCGGGTAAGTGCTCGCCCATGTCTACGGGCCAGTCACCTTACGCGTTCGACGTCGGGGCAACCGGTCGGGAATTGACCGCATTTCCGGAGGGTGCCGCACCGGATTCGGCACCCTCCGTGACCGGCTGTACTACACCGTGTGCTCGTCCGCCACGGAGAGTGCCTCGTCGAGCGCGGCCAGGCCCTCCTTGGCCTCGGCCTCCGTGATGTTGCACGGCGGCACGACGTGGGTGCGGTTCATGTTGACGAAGGGCCACAGGCCGCGGGCCTTCGCCGCGGCGGCGAAGGCCGCCATGGGCGCGTTGGCCTCGCCGGAGGCGTTGTACGGCACCAGCGGCTCGCGGGTCTCCCTGTTCCGTACGAGCTCCAGCGCCCAGAACACGCCGGTGCCCCGCACCTCCCCGATGCTCGGGTGCCGGTCGGCGAGTTCGCGCAGGCCCGGGCCGAGGACGGTCTCGCCGATGCGGGCGGCCTGGCCGACGATCCCCTCCTCCTCCATCACGTTGATGGTGGCGACGGCCGCGGCGCAGGCCAGCGGGTGCCCGGAGTAGGTGAGGCCGCCGGGGTAGGGGCGGCGCGCGAAGGTCTCCGCGACGGCGCCGGAGATGGCGACACCGCCGAGCGGCACGTAACCGGAGTTGACGCCCTTCGCGAAGGTCATCAGGTCGGGCACGACACCCGTGTGGTCGGCGGCGAACCAGGCGCCCGTCCGGCCGAAGCCCGCCATCACCTCGTCGAGGACGAAGAGGATGCCGTACTGGTCGCACAGCGCCCGTACGCCCTCCAGGTAGCCGGGCGGCGGGACCATGATCCCGGCCGTGCCGGGGATCGTCTCCAGCACGACCGCCGCGATGGTCGCCGGGCCCTCGAAGGCGATGGTGTCGGCGAGGTGCTGGAGCGCGCGCTCGCACTCCTCCTGCTCGGTCGACGCGTGGAACGGGGAGCGGTAGAGGAAGGGCGCCCAGAAGCGCACGACGCCGGCGGACCCGCTGTCGTTGGGCCAGCGGCGCGGGTCGCCGGTCATGTTGATCGCGGTGCTGGTGGCGCCGTGGTACGAGCGGTAGGCGCTCAGCACCTTCGGGCGGCCGGTGTGCAGCCGGGCCATCCGGGTGGCGTTCTCGATCGCCTCGGCGCCGCCGTTGGTGAAGAAGATCTTGTCGAGGTCGCCCGGGGTCCGCTCGGCTATCAGCCGGGCCGCCTCGGAGCGGGCCTCCACGGCGAAGGCGGGCGCGAACGTGGTCAGGGTCGCGGCCTGCTCCTGGATCGCCGTGACGACCTTCGGGTGCTGGTAGCCGATGTTGGTGAAGACGAGCCCGCTGGTGAAGTCCAGATACCGCTTGCCTTCGTAGTCCCAGAAGTAGGACCCCTCGGCACCGGCGACGGCGAGCGGGTCGATGAGTTCCTGCGCGGACCAGGAGTGGAACACATGGGCGCGGTCGGCCGCCTTCACGGCGGCGCCGGCCTGAGGGTCGGGCTGAGGGGTCATGGGGCCGAGCGTAGATGTCGGGGGCGGGCGTACGACATCGGCGTCCTGTCTGCGGTGCGGGCGCGAACGCGACAGGTTGTCGCGTGTGGACGGCGGTTCCGATCCACGGCAACAGTTGACAGCATCCTGTCGAAATGACAGCATGCTTACATAAGCACTTCGGAGCAGCACCCAGGAGGAGCCATGACCCGCAAGCCCGTGTACCTGGCCGTCTACAACACGCTGGCCGACTGGGAGACCGGACACACGACCGCGTACCTCGCGCGGGCCGGCTACGAGATCCGCACGGTCGGGCCCTCGCTCGACCCGGTCACCTCCATCGGCGGGCTGACGGTCAGGCCCGACATCGCGCTCGACGACGTACGCCCCGAGGACGCCGCGCTGCTGATCCTGCCGGGCGCGGACCTGTGGGACACCGGCACGGAACTGGCCCCCTTCGCCCGCAAGGCGCGGGAGTTCCTCGCGGCGGACGTGCCGGTCGCCGCGATCTGCGGCGGCACGGCCGGCCTCGCCCGCGAGGGGCTGCTCGACGACCGGGCCCACACGAGTGCCGTCTCCTTCTACCTGGCGGCCACCGGATACGGCGGCGGCGAGCGGTACGTGGACGCCGACGCGGTGACCGACGGAAAGCTGGTCACGGCCGGCCCGACCGAGCCGGTGGCGTTCGCCCGGGAGGTCTTCGGACTGCTCGGGGTCTACGAGGGGCAGGTCCTCGACGCCTGGTACCGGCTGTTCCACGACTCGGACCCCGAGGCGTACGCGGTCCTCGAGGCGGCCGGGCAGTGAGCGGGGAACGCCAGGCACTGTTCAGCCGCACCGCCCTCGGTGTCTTCCGGCTGAACGGCCGGTTCCTCGGCGTGGCCGAGGAACTGGCCGCGCCCGCCGGCCTCACCGCCGCCTGGTGGCAGGTGCTCGGAGCGGTGCTGCGGGAGCCGCTGTCCGTCTCGGGGATCGCCCGGGCCATGGGCATCACCCGGCAGAGCGTGCAGCGGATCGCCGACCTGCTCGTCACGCGCGGGCTGGCCGAGTACGTGCCCAACCCCGCCCACCGCCGCGCGAAACTGCTGCGTCCGACACCCGACGGCCGCGCGGCCGTCGAGCGGATCGGCCCGGGGCACTCGGCCTTCGCGGACCGGCTCGCGCTGGCCCTCGGCGACCGGGAGTTCGCCGAGACGGTCCGGGTGCTGGAGCGGCTGGCCGACGTGATGGAGACACTCACCGAGCCAGGCCGCGAACAGGAGCCGCAGACGGGCCGGTGAGGCCGCGCCGGGCGGCTCCGGCCCGGTGCGGCGGGCGGTCGCGGGAGGGCTCGGGGAGCGGCTCGGGGAGCGGCGCGCGGCCGGTGCCGGCAGCGTCCGGGGCCGGCCGCGGGGCGCCGGACCTGCTGTTACGGAACCGTAGACACCACCTGCGGCCTGCTCCGTGCCCCTCCGCACTATCCTCGGGCTGTCGCACACGTACGGGGGAGGGGCGGCAACCGATGGAGAAGCTCGGTCCTGCCGATCCGCAGCGGATCGGCGCTTATCGACTGCTGGCACGGCTCGGTGCGGGGGGCATGGGGCAGGTGTACCTGGCGCGATCCGACCGGGGACGGACCGTCGCCGTGAAGCTGGTGCGCCGGGAACTCGCCGAACAGGACGAGTTCCGCGCCCGGTTCCGCCAGGAGGTGCAGGCGGCCGGACGCGTCGGCGGCCACTGGACGGCACCCGTACTGGACGCGGACACCGAGGCCGCCGTCCCCTGGGTCGCCACGGGCTATGTGGCCGGACCCACGCTCCAGACGGTCGTCGGGCACGACCACGGCGCGCTCCCCGAGCGTTCCGTACGCATCCTCGCGGCCGGTCTCGCCCACGCGCTCAAGGACATCCACGAGGCCGGTCTGATCCACCGCGACCTCAAGCCGTCGAACATCCTCGTCACCATCGACGGCCCGCGCGTCATCGACTTCGGCATAGCCCGGGCCCTGGAGACGGTGACCGACGGCGGTCTCACCCGCACCGGCGCGCTCGTCGGCTCGCCCGGTTTCATGGCCCCCGAGCAGGTGCGCGGCGAACGCATCACGCCCGCCTGCGACGTCTTCTGCCTGGGCTCGGTCCTCGCGTACGCGGCCACTGGCGCCCTTCCCTTCGGCACCGCCAACAGCGGCGTGCACGCCCTGATGTTCCGGGTCGCCCAGGAGGAGCCCGACCTGTCGGCGCTCCCGGAGGGCCTGTACGACCTCGTGCGGCAGTGCCTGCGCAAGGACCCGGAAGCCCGCCCGGGCCTCGACGACGTGCTGGAGCGCACGGGCGCCGAGGACACCGTCGTGGACGGCCGCAGCCGCGACCCCTGGCTGCCCGGGATGCTGGTGGCCCAGCTCGGACGGCACGCCGTCCGGCTGCTCGACACGGAGGACCCGGAGGAGGCGGAACCGGGCGCGGCGCCCGCGAGTGCCGCCGGTCCGCAGGCCGTACCCGTTCCGCCGGCCCTGCCCGGATCCCCGGCCGTCGCCGGTCCGCCGGCCGCCGGGGTCGCAGGGGCTGCGGGGGACGCGCCGGCTGCGCCCGCCGTCCCGGCCGTACCCGCCGCCCCGGAGGGCGGTGGGGCCGAGGACCATCCGGGCGGCACCGCCCCCGTCGATCCGCCGGGGCCCGTCGTGGCCACGCCGACCACGGCGAACCCCGTCCCCGAGGCGACGCCCGAGCACGCCCCCGCGCCCGACGGCGGTACGCCGCCCCCGCCGGGCACTCCGGGGGGCGCCTCGCTCGACCACCTGCCGACGATGATCACGGGCGCGCCGCCCACCCCCGCGCCCACCCCGCCGGCGGGACCCGCCGCGGTGCGCGGTCCGGCGCCGGCGCACCCGGCGTACGGCCACCCGCAGCAGCACCCGCTGCCCGGCGCCTACGGCTACCCGCCCCAGCAGCCCGGCGCGTGGTCCGCTGCCCCGGGCGGGTACGCGCCCGCCCCGGGCTCGACGCCTCCCTACGGCCCGACGCCCCCGTACGGACCCACGCCGCCGTACGGACCCACGCCCCCCTACGGTCCGGGAGCCCCGCAGCCCGAACCGCCGCGCCGGGGCGGCCGGTCCACCGCCGTGCTGGTCGCGGTGGCGCTGGTCGTCGCGCTGGGCGCGGGCGCGTCCGTGTACGCGCTGATGAAGGACGGCGCGGACGAGCGCGCGGGCGGTGAGGTGAGCCCGTCCCCGACGACGGGCGCGCCGACGACACCGGGCCCGGCCACGGAGGAGCCCACGACCCTGCCGCCGACCACGCGGCAGGAGGCGCCGCCGCAGGACGGCGCCGTACCCGCCGCGTACCTGGGCACCTGGAACGCGTCCATCGACAACGACACCGGGCACAACACCCGCCGGCTCACCATCCGGCAGGGCGAGGTCGGCGACGCGGTGCTGTCGCTCACGGCGGACGGCGGCACGTACCACTGCGTGTTCCGGGCGGAACTGGCCGAGGCCCCGGACGACGGCGGGCCGTTGCGCGTCGGACCCTCCCAGGTCGTCGTCGGGGAGCCGGCCAGTTCGTGCACCCCCGGCAAGGCCTCGGAGCTGACCCTCCTCCCGGACGGGCGCATGCGCCGGGTCATCGGCACGGACGGCGAACTCACGTACACGAAGCAGGGCTGAGACCGCGCGCCACCGGTACGGCCCGCACCGGCCGTGGACGCCCCGGCCGTGGACTCCGAGCGCCGTGTCGACGGCCCCCGGAGCCCACGGCCGGGGCGTCCGGTCACCCGGCGGTCCGGCGGTCCGGCACCCGCCTCCGCCGACCGGGTGCCGAGCACGGTCGCGCCGGTGTCCGGTGTCCGGTGCCTAGGCGCAGCGGGCCCGGCCACGCGACGGGCCACGACCGGCCGGCCCGTACCGCGCGGCCGCACCGGGGGGCCCTTGCCGCGCGGCCCGCACGTGCGGCCGGGCGCCCGGACCCTCGTTGCGCTAACGGGGCTCCGGCGGGCGCTGCCTGGGCATGTTGGGCCGGGTCCCCGGGGGCAGCGGGGGGCGTCCCGGAGGGGCCGCCTCGCCGCGCGGCCCGCCGCACGCCCCGGCCTGGACGGCCGACGGGGCGGACCCGGTCCGGAACTCGACCATCCAGTCCGACGTCTCCGCCCGCACCAGCTCCGTGACGTCCTCGGAGAACCGCCTCAGCACCCCGAGGCAGCGCTCCGCCGCCTCACCCGCGGTCCCCTCGGTGGGCCCCAGGACCTCCCGCACGCACTCCGAGGCCCACTCGAACTGGAGGACCTGGAGCCGCCGCTGCACGGCCTGGGCGGTGGCCACGTCCCGCATCCAGCCGGACGTCACCCCGAAGAAACGGTCCCCCGCGACACAGGCGGTGCCGATCAGCAGCGCCAGGTACCCCAAGGCGGTGGCGCCGCGGACCGCCCCGGCGAGATCCAGCAGCGGCAGCGCGGCCCCGGAGAGCGCGCCCACGGCGGCCCCGGTCCGCAGGGCGCGCGCCCCGCGCCGCTTCCACACCCGGTCGGCGAGGTACCAGGACGCCGTGCTCAGCGCACCTTCCTCCACCCACCGGTACAGCTCGTGGAGCCGCTCGGCCGGCTCCCCCCAGTCCCCGAGCGGGAAGGCCCTGCCCAGCAGATCGCCGGACCACGGGCCCTCGGGCCCGGGACCGCCGGGCCCCGGACGGCCGGACCACGAACGGCCGGACCACGGAGTGCCGGGACGCGGGCCGTCGGGCCGTGCAGCGTCGTCCCGACCGTCCTGGGCCGACCCCTCGGGCTGCATGTCCGGCTGGCTCACCCGACGCTCCCTACCTATGACGTTGCGTGACGATGGTGTGGCGCATGGTGCTGGTGCGCCGCACCCTTATTACCTCCCAATGGGTGGCGATGGGCCCGGTTTCAGGGGTTTTCCGCTCGGACGTGGGTCTTGATCAGGTATAGGCCGTCCTGTTGTCTCACTCGAAAGAGTGCCGGGGCGTAGGCCCCGTAGACCACGTAGGCTCGTGCCAAGGCGGAAAACTCCGCCGGCAGGCGTACAGACAGCAGCACACCCAGCGGTACGACGACCGTACGGATACCAGGAGCTGATCGTGATTCCCGGTGGTGGCCAGCCCAACATGCAGCAGTTGCTGCAGCAGGCCCAGAAGATGCAGCAGGACCTCGCGAACGCGCAGGAGGAACTGGCGCGCACGGAGGTCGAGGGCCAGGCCGGAGGCGGTCTGGTGAGGGCGACGGTCACGGGCTCCGGCGAGCTGCGCGGCCTGGTCATCGACCCGAAGGCCGTCGACCCGGAGGACACCGAGACCCTCGCCGACCTCGTGGTCGCGGCGGTCCAGGCGGCCAACGAGAACGCGCAGACGCTCCAGCAGCAGAAACTCGGCCCGCTGACCCAGGGGCTCGGCGGCGGCATCCCCGGCCTGCCGTTCTAAGTCAACCCGGCGGTCCCTTCTAAGAAGGCCGGCCGCCAACTACCGTACGTACGAAGAAGGCAAGCGCGACTACGGTACGTACCGAGCACGACGAGCAGGGACAGGAAGGCAATCCGTGTACGAAGGCGTGGTCCAGGACCTCATCGACGAACTGGGGCGGTTGCCCGGCGTCGGTCCCAAGAGCGCGCAGCGGATCGCCTTCCACATCCTGCAGGCCGAGCCGACGGACGTGCGCCGGCTCGCGCAGTGCCTCATGGAGGTCAAGGCGAAGGTCCGGTTCTGCGCCACCTGCGGCAACGTCGCGCAGGAGGACCTGTGCAACATCTGCCGCGACCCGCGCCGCGACCTCTCGGTCATCTGCGTGGTCGAGGAGCCCAAGGACGTGGTCGCGGTCGAGCGCACCCGCGAGTTCCGGGGCAAGTACCACGTCCTGGGCGGCGCGATCAGCCCGATCGAGGGCGTCGGCCCGGACGACCTGCGCATAAGGGAGCTGCTGGCCCGCCTGGCGGACGGCGTGGTCACGGAGCTGATCCTGGCGACGGACCCCAACCTGGAGGGCGAGGCCACCGCCACCTACCTCGCCCGGATGATCAAGCCCATGGGGCTGCGGGTCACCCGCCTCGCCAGCGGGCTGCCGGTCGGCGGGGACCTCGAGTACGCCGACGAGGTCACCCTGGGCCGGGCCTTCGAGGGGAGGCGACTCCTCGATGTCTGACGGGACCGTTCCGGGGCGCCTTCGGACGAAGGCGGCTGTCGGATGTCCGAATGTGCACTCCGCGTCCGTGACGGAGTTCTTGAGGAAGGTCGGGTTCTAGATGTCTGACGCCACGCTGCACGCGAGGGGGCAGGACCCCGACGACTTCGCGGTCCAGATCGCGGACCAGATCGGCAGCTTTCTCGTAGCCGTCACCGAGGTCGCGAAGGGCGACGAGCCGGACTCGGCCGTTCCCTTCCTGCTCCTCGAAGTGTCCCAACTCCTGCTGGCCGGCGGCCGTCTGGGCGCGCACGAGGACATCCTGCCCGACGAGCGCTACGAGCCGGACCTCGGACCCGAGCCGGACGTGGACGAACTCCGCGAGCGCCTCGCCGTGATGCTCGACCCGGTCGACGTCTACTCCGAGGTCTTCGACCCGTACGAGCCCCGCAAGCCCCCTGTCCCGGCCCGTATCTCCGACGACCTGGCCGACGTCATCACGGACCTGCGGCACGGCATGGCGCACTACCGCGCGGGCCGCACCACGGAAGCCATGTGGTGGTGGCAGTTCTCGTACTTCTCCAACTGGGGTTCCACGGCCTCGGCGACCCTGCGGGCCCTGCAGTCCCTGGTCGCCCATGTCCGCCTGAACCAGCCCCTGCAGGAGCTGGACGGCCTGGACACGGACCAGGAGCTCAGCGAGGACGCCCTCGCGGAGGAGGCGGGCCGCGTGATGGCGGAGGAGATCGCCGGCCCGCTGGGGCTGCGCACGGTGAAGTAGGCGTTTTTGCCGGCAGGCCCGCGGGGTCGGTTCGCGATTCTTGTGTTCTGTGGGGCGCGGCGGTCACGCCGCGCCCCACACGCATGCGTGGCGCGGGTCGGCGGACCGTCCGGTGCGGCGGGGGCGCGGTCCGGCCGGCGCGCGGCGCGCACGCGGCGGTCCGGTCGGGAGCGGGGTGATCCGGCGGTCCGGTCGGGAGTGGGGTGCGATCCGGCGGTTCGGTTCGGTCCGGTCCGGTCGTGGGCGGGGTGCGGGCGCGGCGCAAGCGGAACCCGGGACCGTGGGGCCGCCGACGCTCGGGACCCGTGTGACTAGGCGCACTTTCCGAGTGAGGGGGGAGCCGGGCGGGCAGGTGCCGTGCTGGAGCGGCCGAAGTACCGGACCAACCGGAACCCGGACCACCCGGTGATCGACAAGTGGGCGGGACATCTCACGATGCGATACCACCCGGGTGGAATTCGGCCGCTCGATAGACTGAGCCGACCGCAGTCGTGCGGTACGAGACGGACTGAGCGAGGAGCGCACGTGGGCCTTGTCGTGCAGAAGTACGGAGGCTCCTCCGTAGCCGATGCCGAGGGCATCAAGCGTGTCGCCAAGCGAATCGTCGACGCCAAGAAGAACGGCCATCAGGTCGTTGTCGTGGTGTCGGCGATGGGTGACACGACGGATGAGCTGATCGATCTCGCCGAGCAGGTATCCCCGATCCCTGCCGGGCGTGAGTTCGACATGCTGCTGACCGCCGGAGAGCGGATCTCCATGGCCCTGCTGGCGATGGCGATCAAAAACCTGGGCCACGAGGCCCAGAGCTTCACCGGCAGCCAGGCAGGCGTGATCACCGACTCGGTCCACAACAAAGCGCGGATCATCGATGTCACGCCCGGCCGCATCAGGACCGCGCTCGACGAGGGCAACATCGCGATCGTCGCCGGGTTCCAGGGCGTCAGCCAGGACAAGAAGGACATCACCACGCTGGGGCGCGGCGGGTCCGACACCACGGCCGTGGCGCTGGCCGCCGCACTCGACGCCGAGGTCTGCGAGATCTACACGGACGTCGACGGTGTGTTCACCGCCGACCCGCGTGTGGTGAAGAAGGCCCGGAAGATCGAGTGGATCTCGTCCGAGGACATGCTGGAGCTGGCCGCCTCCGGCTCCAAGGTGCTGCTGCACCGCTGCGTCGAGTACGCACGCCGCTACGACATCCCGATCCACGTCCGTTCGTCCTTCTCCGGACTGCCGGGCACCTGGGTCAGCAACGTAAATCCGCGAGGGGACGAGCACGTGGAGCACGCCATCATCTCCGGAGTCGCCCATGACGTCTCCGAAGCGAAGATCACGGTCGTCGGCGTCCCGGACAAGCCGGGCGAGGCCGCGGTGATCTTCCGCGCCATCGCGGACGCGGAGATCAACATCGACATGATCGTGCAGAACGTGTCCGCGGCCTCCACCGGCCTCACGGACATCTCCTTCACCCTCCCCAAGGCCGAGGGCCACAAGGCCATCGACGCGCTGGAGAAGACGAAGGGCGCGATCGGCTTCGACTCGCTGCGCTACGACGACCAGATCGGCAAGATCTCCCTGGTCGGCGCCGGGATGAAGACCAACCCCGGAGTCACCGCCTCCTTCTTCCAGGCGCTGTCCGACGCGGGCGTCAACATCGAGCTGATCTCGACCTCCGAGATCCGCATCTCCGTCGTGACCCGTCAGGACGACGTCAACGAGGCCGTGCGCGCCGTGCACACCGCCTTCGGGCTCGACTCCGACAGCGACGAGGCCGTCGTCTACGGGGGCACCGGGCGCTGATGACCGGCACCGTGGGACCCGGGACCGCGAGGCCTACCCTCGCGGTCGTGGGAGCGACCGGTGCCGTCGGCACGGTCATGCTCCAGATCCTGTCGCAGCACGCCGACATCTGGGGCGAGATCCGTCTCATCGCCTCCCCGCGCTCGGCCGGCCGCAAGCTGGCCGTGCGCGGCGAGGAGGTCGAGGTGGTGGCCCTGACGGAGGAGGCCTTCGACGGGGTCGACGTCGCCATGTTCGACGTACCCGACGAGGTGTCCGAGCGGTGGGCGCCGCTGGCGGCCTCCAAGGGTGCCGTCGTGGTGGACAACTCCGGCGCGTTCCGGATGGACCCCGAGGTGCCGCTCGTGGTGCCCGAGGTCAATCCGCACGCCGCCCGTGTCCGGCCGCGCGGCATCATCGCCAACCCCAACTGCACGACCCTGTCGATGATCGTGGCCCTCGGCGCGCTGAACGCCGAGTTCGGGCTGCGCGAGCTGGTGGTCTCCTCGTACCAGGCGGTGAGCGGGGCGGGGCGCCGCGGGGTCGAGACCCTGCGCCAGCAGCTGTCGCTCGTCGCGGGTACGGACCTGGGGACGACCCCGGGTGACGTACGGCGGGCGGTGGGGGACAACACCGGGCCGTTCCCGGAGCCGGTGGCGCTCAACGTGGTGCCGTGGGCCGGGAGTCTGCGCGAGGACGGCTGGTCGTCCGAGGAGATGAAGGTGCGGGACGAGTCCCGCAAGATCCTCGGTCTGCCCCGGCTGCCCGTCGCCGTCACCTGTGTCCGGGTACCCGTCGTCACCACGCACTCCCTGACCGTCCACGCGCGCTTCCAGGCCGAGGTGACCGTGGACAGGGCGCGCGAGATCCTGGCCACCGCACCCGGTGTGGTGCTCTTCGACAATCCGGCGGCGGGCGAGTTCCCGACGCCGGCCGACGTGGTGGGCACGGACCCGACGTGGGTCGGACGGGTGCGGCGCGCGCTCGACGACCCGACGGCGCTGGAGCTGTTCGTGTGCGGCGACAACCTGCGCAAGGGCGCCGCGCTGAACACGGCGCAGATCGCGGAGCTGGTGGCCGCGGAGCTGCGGGGGGCGTGAGCGGTCCCGGAAGGGTTCGCGGGTGCTCCCCGGTGCCCGGGCCGGAAATTTTCTGGCCCCCGCGGGGATCCTTTGTAGGATCTGTGTGACTTCAGTGATCGGATCGATGGTCCGGACCACTTGAATCGAAGCCTCTGGCGTTCGAAGATTTTTCTCCCCGTCCTCCGCAACCGCGCGGAGGGCGGGGAGCGTCTTTGCGGTCGCCCTTCAGGGGCGTCCGGACGCCACGTTCATATGGGGCATAGGGGAAGAGCTTTTACGTATGAGGGCATATAGCGCACCGCCAGGCGTGCAGTCTGACGCAAAAGTGATGCCTGTCGCGTACAACCCCCACGGGGGGACGCGTGTCCAACTGGCGTGGCAGAGGTACTCGAATTCTCTCCGGCGTTCGGCGCCGCTCGTGCGGGCGGAGCCCCAGCGGCGACGCGCGGCACCGGCCTGCGTCCGCCCCGCCGACCCCGCGGGTCCGGTGCGTCCGGTGGCATGCCGGTGATCGCCCCCATGCCCGCGGCCCGGCCGGCCCGCGTACCGAATCAGCGCGAGGGCGCCGACGAGGTACTGGCGGCCGGCACGACCGTCGACCATCTCACCGAGACCTACCGCGCCCACTACAGGTCGCTCCTGGGCCTCGCGGCGCTCCTCCTCGACGACACCGCCTCCTGCGAGGACGTCGTCCAGGAGGCCTTCATCCGGGTGCACTCGGCGCGCAAGCGCGTGCGCGACCCCGAGAAGACGCTCGCCTATCTGCGGCAGACCGTCGTGAACCTCTCCCGTTCGGCGCTGCGTCGGCGCATCCTCGGCCTGAAGCTCCTCTCCAAGCCGATGCCCGACATGGCGAGCGCGGAGGAGGGCGCGTACGACCAACTGGAGCGCGACGCCCTGATCCGGGCGATGAAGGGGCTCCAGCGGCGTCAGCGCGAGGTCCTGGTCCTGCGGTACTTCGCGGACATGACCGAGGCGCAGGTCGCCGAGACGCTGGGCATATCGCTCGGCTCGGTGAAGGCCTACGGCTCGCGCGGGATAGCGGCCCTGCGGGTCGCCATGGGAGCGCCGGCATGAGCGAGTTCGGCGAACACCCCCGCCACGACGAGTACGGTCGCGGTGACAGCGACGACAACGAGCACGACCAGCACGCTGGGAACGGAACTGTGAATCACGGCCCCTCGGACAACTCGGGCCCGGAAGAGTCGGGTTTCTCGGATCTGGACGGCTTCCTGGCGGCGTTCCCGCCGGTCGCCTCCTCGGCCGACACGGCAGACACGGCCGGCGGCGCGGACGGGACCGACGGAGCCGGCTCGCACGGCTCTGACGACCCGCACGGCTCTGACGACCCGCACGGCTCTGACGACCCGCACGGCTCGGACCGGTTCTCGAAGGCGAAGGCCGCGGGCCCGGGTGAGCGCGGCACCGGTGGCGACAGCGACGTGTTCGGCACCGGCGGCTTCGCCGTCGGCGCCCTCCGCGCGCAGACGGCCGCCTCCGAACCGGCCCGGGCCGAGGAGCAGGCGCTGCGGAGCCTGATGCACCGCGTCGTCGACGAGATCGAGCCGACCGACGGCACGCTGGAGCACCTGCGCCGCGCGGTCCCGGCCCGACGCGCCCGCAAGCGCCAGGCCGTGGTCGGCATGGCGGCGGCAGCGCTCTTCGTCGGCACGGCGGTCCCGGCCCTCATCCACGTCTCGAACGCCACCGGCTCCGACGCCGATCCGTCGATCGTGGCCAACGGCCGCAACACGCAGGGCAGTTCCAGCGAGGGCAAGCACTCCGACACCCAGGGCGGCTCCGGCGACTCGTCCGGTGCGTCCAAGGGCACGGGCAAGGGCGACGGCAAGACCCGGCCCGGCACGGGCGGGGACACCGACGGAACGACCGGCGCGCAGCCCTCGGCCTCCGCCGCGGGCGCGGCCGCCTGCACCTCGGCCCAGCTCGGGGGAGCGGGAGCGGTCGGCACGCCCGACGCGGCCGGAGCGGTGTACGGCTCGTTCACGATCACCAACGTGTCCACGGCCGCCTGCACGGTCGCCGGCGCGGGCTCGGTGTCCACGATCGCCCAGGGCGCCGCGGACCAGGCCAGGCTCGGTACGGTCCTGCACGCCGCGGGCGACCCGGCCGCCGGACTGCCCGACCCGTCGACCTACGCCACCTCGCCGGTGCTCCAGCCGGGCATCGCGTACACGGTGAGGTTCGCCTGGGTGCCGTCGGACTCCTGCCCGACCACCGGTGGCGGCGGCGACCCGACACCCGACCCCACTCCGTCGGACACCACCAACGGCGGCAGCGGAACGTCCTCCGAGGGCACCAACGGCGTGAGTACGCAGATGATGCGCACCGAAGGCGTGGCCGACGGCAAGGTCGTGGTGTCCTACACGGCCGAGGGCGGCGCCGCCAACGCGTCGGTCACCGTGCCCGACGCGTGCGCCGGGACGGTCTACCAGACCGGGGTCCTGGTCGGCTCCTGACCTCGGCTCCTGACCTCGGCTCCTGACCTCGGGTTCTGACCGCGGGTCCGGGTCCTGAGCCGTCGACATCGGCTCGGGGCTCCGGGTCCTGAGCTGAGTCGATCGACCTCGGGCGGGGGTCCGGGCTCCTGCTCGGGCCGGGGTGCCGGGTCCCTGCTCGGGCCGGGGTGCCGGGTCCCTGCTCGGGCCGCGGGTCCGGGTCCCTGCTCGGGCCGGAGGTCCGGCCGCCTCAGGCGGTGGGGGAGGGCGACACCTTCGTACCGTCGGCATCGGCATCGGCGTCGGCGTAGCTCGCGGTGCCGGTGTCGCTTGAGGTGCCGGTGTTGCCGGCCTTGTCGTCCGGGGTGGCGGTGGCGGTGGTTGCCGCGGTGCCGTTCTCGGCGGGGCCGGTCGACGGGGCCTCGGTCAGCCCCAGTTCCGCGTCCCGTGCGAACTCCACCTCGCGCCGCACCAGCCGGAACCACATGAAGAGCACGAAGCCCGCGAAGACGAACCACTCGCCGGTGTACCCGAGGTTCTGGAAGGCCTTCAGGTCCAGGCCCGTGCCCGACGGGGCCTTCGCGGGTACCGCCGTCATCCCCGTGTCGGCCCTGTCGAGCGTGATCCAGGCGTCGTACACGTCGTACGGCACCAGGTTCACCAGCGACGCCGCGCTGATCGCCCCCGTCTGGCCCGAGGGGAGTCCGCCCTGCGCCCGTACCCCGTTCGAGCCGGGTGTCTCCGAGGCCTGGAGAGCGCCGGTCACGGTGACCTCGCCGGTCGGAGCGGCCGGCGCCTTCGCGGCGTCCGCCTCGCCCGGGAGCCAGCCGCGCACCACGGGCAGGGCCCTGCCGTCGTCGGTCCGCAGCATCGTCAGGACGTAGAACCCGGTGTCGTCGCCCAGCTCCCGGTCCGGCACGAGCAACTGCGTCCCGTACCGGCCCGTCGCCGTGGCCTGGTTCCCCGACGTCTTCTTGTCCACCGGCAGCAGCTCCGCCAGCGGCCGGGCTGGCGCGGTCTCCGCCGCCGTGGCCTGCTCGCCCGCCTCCTGGTGCTCCTGGACCCGGTCCTCGAACCGGCTCAACTGCCACGACCCCATGAAGACGCAGAAGGGGATGGCCAACAGCATGAAGACGTTGATCCCCCACCAGCGGGGCGTCAGCAGGAACCGGTACACAACGTCAAAGGTACGGGTCCCTCGCGGGGGCCGGGCCGAGGGGGGTGCCTGTCCCCGCCCCGGCCCCGGCCCGCCCTCCGCCCGGACCTGCTTCCCTCTCCGCCCGCTACCGGCCCAGGTGCCGCTCCGCGAACTCCAGCTCCAGCCGGACCTGCTTGATCCGCTCGTCCACGACGAGGGAACCGTGCCCCGCGTCGTAGCGGTACACCTCGTGGACGGCGTCCCGCCCGGCGAGCCTGGTCACGTAGTTCTCGACCTGCTGGATCGGGCAGCGCGGGTCGTTGACCCCGGCGGAGATGTAGACCGGGGCCTTCACGGCGTCGACGTACGTCAGCGGGGACGACGCCTCGAAGCGCTCGGGCACCTCCTCCGGTGTGCCGCCCAGCAGCGTGCGGTCCATCGCCTTGAGGGCCTCCATCTCGTCGTGGTACGCCGTGACGTAGTCCGCGACCGGGACCGCAGCGATGCCGAGCGCCCACGCCTCGGGCTGCATGCCGAGGCCGAGAAGCGTGAGGTAGCCGCCCCAGGAGCCGCCGGTGAGGATCAGCCGGTCCGGGTCGGCGAGACCCGAGGAGACCGCCCACTCCCGCACCGCCGCGATGTCCTCCAGCTCGATCAGGCCGACCCGGTGCTTGAGCGCGTCCGTCCACTCGCGCCCGTACCCGGTGGAGCCGCGGTAGTTCACCCTGACCACCGCGTACCCGTGGTCCACCCAGGCGGCCGGGCCCGCCGCGAACGAGTCGCTGTCGTGCCAGGTCGGGCCGCCGTGGATGTCGAACACCGTGGGGAGCGGGCCGTCCGCCCCCGCCGGCCGCTGCACCAGCGCGTGGATGCGGCCGCCCGGGCCGGTCACCCACACGTCCTCGACGGGAACCGACTCCGGTGCCCGCATGCCCGGCGGGTCGAGGACGATTCCGCCGGAGGTGGAGCGGACCACCGGCGGCTCGGCCGCCGACGACCAGAGGTACTCCACGCTGCCGTCCGGGCGGGCGGTCGCCCCCGACACCGTGCCCTTCGGGGTGTCCACGCGCTCCAGGCGGCGGGTGGACAGGTCGAACCGCCACAGCTCGCTGCGGGCCTCGTAGCTGTTCACCACGAGGAGCGCGGAACCGTCCGGGTACCACTCGGCGCTGAGGTCCCCCTCCAACTGCCCGGCGAGGGCGAGGTCCGTCTCCTCGCCGGAGGCCACGTCCCACACCATCGGCTCCCAGTGGCCGCGACGCTGGTGCCCGACGAGCAGCCGGGTGTCACCGTCGACCGGGGCGAAGCCGAGCACCTCCAGGCCCAGTTCGGCAGTGCCGCCCTCGGTGTCGTCCAGCTCCGCGACCTTCGAGCCGTCGATCCGCAGCACCCGCACCGCGGAGTGCATCGCGTCGCCGTGCTCGGTGTGCTCGATGGCGATGAGCGAGCCGTCGTGCGAGAGGTCGCCGACGCCGGCCGACTCGCGGTGGCGGTAGATCTCCACAGGGTCCTCGCCGGTCCGGCTGACGTGGATCGTCGAGCCGTCCTCGTCGGTCGACCGGCCGACGATCGCGGTGCGCCCGTCCCTGCCGAGCGCGAGGCCCGCGGGATAGGAGGCGTCGAGCCCCGGGGCCGCCGGCTCGTCCGGAGCCGCGGTGGCTCTCCCGGCCCCGGCGAACGGCTGGCGCCGCCAGATCCCGAACTCGTCGCCGTCCTTGTCGTCGAACCACCAGATCCAGGCCCCGTCGGGCGACACCACGCCGTCCGTGGTCCCGTTGGGCCGGTCCGTGACCTGCCGCTGGTGGCCCGTCTCGCGGTCCCAGGCGTACAACTCGTACGTCCCCGTCGCGTTCGACACGAACAGCGATCGGTGCGGTGCGTCCTCGGCCCAGTCGGGCAGGGACACCCGCGGCGCCCGGAAGCGCTTCTCCCAGCCCGGCATGGTCGTGTCGTCCGTGCCGGACCCGCCACCAGGCGTGGTCCCCTCCTGCGGGATGGCCCCGTTGCTCTCAGTCATGGCCCCATACTGCCCGCATCCGCGGACGATCCGCCGACGGGGGCCCCAGCCTGTGGAAAACTCGCCGGGCCCGAAGCGCCGAAATATGCGTCGTTGCAGGTCAGAGCGGATTGTCAGTGGCCGGGTGCACGATCGGGGCATGAACTCGTCGACCGATCCGCATCTGACGGTGGAGCGCCGCCGGGTCCCGTCCGGGGCCCGGGACCGGCAGTCCCGCGCCGAACCCTTCGTGGGGCCCGTTGCCGAACCCGGCGCCGAGGGCGTTGTCCCGTCCCGGACGCGGGAGCGGGAGAAGCGTGTGCGGGTCCGGGAGAGACGTGTGCGGGTCGACCGGGAGTGCCGGCCCGAGCCGTACGAACCTCCCTCGGCACGGGGACAGTCGGCGGCCCGCGGCTGACCACCCGGGGCCGACCGGTCGGGCCGCCGGCCGCCCGGTCGGGGCGGCCGCTACCCGCCCGGGCGGGGTTCCGCGTGGTCCCGGGTGTGCCGCCCCAGCAGTTCCGCGAGCCCGCGCCGGGTGGCGGCGATCACCACCCGGTCCTCCGCGCCGAGGACGTAGGTGGGCGGCAGGTCCCAGACCAGGCCCGACGCACGGTCGGGGCCCGGCGCTCCGCGGTCCGGTCCCGCGGGACGGCCCTGCGGGACCCCAGCGGGACCCGGCCCCACCGCCCGGCCCGGCGTGCCCACCGCACCGTCGGGCCCCGCGCCCGGGCCCGGACCCGGGGGCGTCCCCGGCGTGCCTCCCGGAACCGGCGCGGTCGAAGGGTCGGGTGCGGGGCGGCCGCGGCGCCGCACCTCCGGAGCCGCGGTGTCCAGTGCCAGGACCCGCCAGGACCCGGCTCGGAACGCCTCGGCGACCGTGCGGCCCTCCAGGTGCGGGTGTCCGGCCACGTCCAGGGCCGCGAAGAGCAGTACCCGGCGTTCGACCGGGATCGCGCCCAGGATCTGGCGGCCCATCATCGCTCCGGCGAAGGCGGGGGCCGCGAGATGGGAGACGCTGCGGCTGCGGGTCAGCGCCTGCGGGTGGGTGGCACGCAGGGTGCGGTAGACGGCTGTGGCGAAGTCGTCGTCGTACAGCCGCAGGACGACACGCAGGTCGGGCCGCACCGACCTGGCGTACAGGGCCGCTTCGAGATTGGTGGTGTCCGCGCTGGTGAGGGCGAGCAGGGCGTGCGCCCGGTGCACCTTGGCGGCTTCCAGGACGCCTTCCTGGGTCACGTCGCCGAGCACGACCGGGACGCGCAGCCGGCGCGCCAGGGCAAGTCCCCGCGCCTCGGGGTCCGCCTCCACGCACACCACGGGGATCTGGAGCTCCCGCAGGCGCGCGAGGACCCGCGTGCCGATCTTTCCGAGTCCGAGCAGCACGACGTGGCCGGACAGACCCCGGGGCGGTCTGCGCAGCGCGGACCCGCTGCGGAACGTGCCGAGCGCCTCCAGGACGGCGGCCAGCAGTACGGGGAGCAGCAGCAACCCGACGAGACCCGAGAGGAGTTGGAGGATCTGGCGGCCGAGCGGTTCGTCGAGGGCCGGGTCGTTGATGGCGAAGAGGTCGAGGAGCGTGAGGTAGGTGGCGTGCAGCGGGTGGGCGCCCGTGGTCGCCATGGAGGCGACGGCGAGCGCGACGACACAGGCTACTAGGCCCGCGAACGACCACCGCAGCCGCCGGGAGAACAGCCGGCCGAAGGGCAGCACGCTGCGCCCCGCGGGCAGCGGCGGGCCGGCGTAGGACACGGCTTCCAGGACGACGGTGCCGCGTCCGGTCGCGGCGGCCACGGATCGCTCGTCGGGCAGCAGCCGGGGGCCGTTCTCGCCGCTGCTCTCCGAACCGTCCGCGCCCGCGGGGTCGTTGGTGGTGGCCGAGAGCAGCGCGAGCGTGCACAGGCCCGGGTCGGCGACCTCTCCGGGACCCGGCGGCTGCCGTTCGACGGCCCGCAGCATCAGCCCGTCGGTCTGTACGACCTTGCTGGTCCCGGCGACGGCGGTCGCCGCCAGCGCGGGCGCGGCGGTGTCCGCGTCGGAGAGCACGGTGGTGGAGGCGTCCAGCACACCGGGTTCGAGCGGGCCGCCGGAGTCCCCGGCGCCCGCCAGTGCCAGCGCGGCGGCCTGGTCGAGCAGCGCCTCGATGTGCTGGCCGAGGCGGCGGTTGTAGAGCCGGACGACCAGCCGGAGGCGGGGGTTGAGCCTGCGGGCCATGAGCGCGGCACGGATGTTGGTCTCGTCGTCGTCATGGACGAGCGCCAGAGCGGCGGCCTGTTCGACACCGGCCTCGGCGAGCACGGCCTCCGTGAGAGCGGCCGCCTCCAGCACCCGTGCGGCGGGGGGTTCGTCGGCGGACGTACGACTCGACGGCGCCGCCGCCCGGTTGGACGGGGCGGTGACCCGTCCGGAGGGGCCGCCGGATGTCCTGACACCCGTGCCCTCACCGCTGCCGCCGCCGGCAGGGGGGCTGCTCCCGCCGTTGCCCGCGGCGCGTGTCACCGCCGCCGACACACGGTCGAGCAGGGCCGAGGCGCGGGCCCGGCCGACGACCGGCGGCCGTACCGTGCGCTCGGCGGACGGCACGACCAGCGTCACCCGCTCCCCGTACACACCGCGCAGTTCGGCCGCCAGGCGGTGCGCGAGGGCGTCGTCCCCGCACACCACCATGTGCGCGGCACGGTCGTCAGGCCCGCTCTGATTCGGAAGGCTCCCCACGACAGCACAGACTGCCCCACGGGTGGCACCGGTTGCACGGGGTCCGATCGAACCGACCGGCGCGATCCGTCGCCGGTACGGGTGAGAAGCTGGGCCCGAACCGGCGTACTGAAGGGGGCGGGAGGAAACCCGCGGTTCCTCGTCCCTCTTCTCAGCCCCTCTTCTCAGCCCCTCTTCTCAGCCCTTCATCTCACCCACCCCACGTCACCTCACACGTCACCTCACCTGAGCCCTTCCCGCCCCTCCCCACCCCTTCTCCTGCCGTCCCCGCCCCCTCCCGCCCTCTTCACCGGAACGCCCGGAGCCACCGGAGGTACCCGCCCGTGACCACGACCGACGCCGCTCCTCCCAGGGCCGAAGGCCGTGGGCCGGACGACCAGCGGGGCTGGCACTTCAACTCGCCCCTCGTCCTGACCCTGTTGCTCCTCGGCGCGGTGGTGGTGCAGGACCCGATCCGCCGCGTGCTGGCCGAGCCGGTCATGCAGAGCTGGATGACCGTGTTCGTCGCGGTCATGGTGCAGGCACTTCCCTTTCTCGTCCTGGGTGTGCTGCTGTCGGCGGTCATCGCGGTGTTCGTGCCGCCGTCGTTCTTCGCCCGCGCGCTGCCCGCCAGGCCCGCCCTCGCGGTGCCGGTCGCCGGCATGGCGGGGGCCGTGCTGCCGGGCTGCGAGTGCGCGTCCGTACCGGTTGCGGGGGCGCTGGTGCGCCGGGGGGTCACACCGGCGGCCGCACTGGCCTTCCTGCTGTCGGCGCCGGCGATCAACCCGATCGTGCTGACCGCCACCGCCGTCGCGTTCCCCGGGGAGCCGCGGATGGTACTGGCCCGATTCGTGGCGAGCCTGGTCGTGGCCTGCGTGATGGGCTGGCTGTGGCAGCGGGTGGGCCGCGCCGACTGGCTGCGTCCGCCGTCGCGCCCGGGAGCCGAAGGGCTCGGCAGGGGCGCGGCGTTCTGGGGGTCGGTACGGCACGACGTGATGCACGCGGGCGGTTTCCTGGTCGTCGGCGCGATGGCCGCGGCCACGCTCAAGGCCGTGGTCCCGGCGGCCTGGCTGGGCATGGCCGCCGACAACCCGGTCGTCGCCGTCCTCGCGCTCGCGGTCCTCGCCGTGCTGCTCTCCATCTGCTCGGAGGCGGACGCGTTCGTGGCGGCGTCGCTGACCCAGTTCTCGCTCACGGCCAGACTCACGTTCCTGGTCGTCGGCCCGATGATCGACCTGAAACTCTTCGCGATGCAGACCGCCACGTTCGGCCGCGAGTTCGCCGTACGCTTCGCCCCCGCCACGTTCGCGCTCGCCGTCCTCGTGTCGGTCCTGGTCGGGGCGGTGCTCCTGTGAACCGTCAGGCCCAGGCGGCCGTCCTCTTCCTCACCGGCGGATCGATCCTGCACGCCGGTCTCACCGACCTCTACCTGCGGTACGTCAAGGCGGGGTTGAGGCCGCTGCTGCTGGCGGCGGGTGTCGTCCTGATCGCCACGGCGGTCGCGACCGTCTGGTACGAGCGGCGGAGCGCGCGTTCCCTGACGCCCGCCGCCGATTCCGCTCCCGCCGCCGATTCCGCTCCCGCGACCGATTCCGCTCCCGCCGCCGATCCCGCCCCCGCGACCGATTCCGCTCCCGCGACCGATCGCGCGACCGCCCCCGCGGCCTCCTCCGAGACCGATGGCGCGCATGATTCCGTGCACGATTACGCGCACGATTCCGCGCACGCCCATCACGAGCCGCGTATCGCCTGGCTGCTCGTCCTGCCGCTGCTCGCACTCATCCTGGTGGCCCCGCCCGCTCTCGGCTCGTACAGCGCGATGCGGACCGGCACGGCTCTGCAGGAACAGCCTTGGGGCTTCTCCGCGCTGCCCGCCGGTGACCCGGTCCGGCTGAGCCTGGTCGACTACGCGGGCCGCGCCGCCTACGACAAGGGCCACTCCCTCGACGGGCGCCGGATCAGGATCGCCGGGTTCGTGGCCCTGGACCGCGACGGCAGCCCGTACCTGGTCCGCATGGCCCTCAACTGCTGTGCCGCCGACGCCCAGCCGGTGAAGATAGGCCTGACCGGCCGGACGCCCCCGGTCCTGCAGCCGGACGCCTGGCTGGAGGTCACCGGAACCTACACCGCCAAGCGGACGAGGGACCCGGTGAACAACGGCGTCATCCCGTTCTTCGAGGTCACCGAGGCCAGGCCCGTCGAGGCGCCGCGCGACCCGTACGACGAGAGCTGGAACGGCTGACGACTGAAGGCTGACGACCGGTGACCGGTGACCGGTGACTGACGGCGGCCCGGCGCCCCGGCGGTCCGGTCGGGCAAGCTGTCGATCCTCTGTCGATACCGGGCAACGGCGTTACGTACGCGGCGAGTTGGGCCAGGATGGACGCCCGATCCCTCCCCGACCGCGCACGGAGGCCCGGAACCATGAGAAGGACCGACCCCCGCTCCTCGTCCGCCCAGCCCTCCCGGCGCGCGCTCCTCGGCGGCGCCGCCCTCGCCGCCCTGGCGGCGACCGGCACCGGCACGGCGTCCGCCGCCACCGCCGGAGCCGCACGGTCCGCGCCGTGGCCGACCGGGTTCCCGCTGCCCGACGGCTTCCTCCCCGAGGGCATCGCCATCGGCAGGAGGCCGTACGCCTACATGGGCTCCCGTGCCAACGGCGCCCTGTACCGCACCGATCTGCGCACCGGCAGGGGATCGGTGCTCTTCCCCGGCGGTACGGGCCTGGTGGCCGTGGGCCTGAAGCTGGACGACGACGGCCTGCTGTACGTCGCCGGGAACACCGGGGTGGCCCGCGTCCACGACTCCCGCACCGGTGAGGTCGTCACCACGCACCGGCTGAGCCCGGCCGCCGGCCACTTCATCAACGACGTGACCCTGCTCGGCGGCCGGGCCTGGTTCACGGACTCACGGGCCGCCGCCCTGTACGGGGTGCCCCGCGGCCGCGGCGGGGGGATCCGCACCCTGCCGCTCACCGGCGACTGGGTGCAGCTCCCCGACGTGAACAACGCGAACGGCATCGTGGGCGCGCCGGGCGGCGACGCCCTGATCGTCGTCAAGAGCACCCCGGGCGAACTTCACAACGTGGACCTCAGGACGGGCCGCACCACCAGGATCACGCTGGTCGGCGCGGAGAACGTCGTGAACGGCGACGGCCTGTACCGCATCGGCCGCACCCTGTACGTGGTGCAGAACCGTCTGAACCTGGTCACCGTGTTCCGCCTGGACGCGAGGGCCACGACCGCCACCCTGACAGGCACGATCACGGACCCCCGGTTCGACGTCCCGACCACGGCGGCCCGGTTCGGCGACCGCCTCTACCTGGTCAACGCCCGCTTCACGAGCCCTCAGACGCCGGAGACGACGTTCACGGGCGTCGCGGTGCCGATCTGACCGGTCCGCGCCTCCCGGATACGTACCTTCTGTCTCTCTTCTCACGCATGTTCGAGAAGAGAGGCGTTTGGCTTGTTACATCCGATTACCGGCCGGATGCCCGGGTGCAGGGGTGTGGTTCGCGGTGCGTGAGGGGCCGGGAAACCGCTTCCGGGGCGATGGGTGGCGGATGGTTGTACCGGCTCGCCAATCGCGGGCGGTGGCGGGTTCCGGTCGATGGTGCGTGCACTCGTCCGTCACGGAAATATCCGCATACAGTAACGCCAAAGTGGACATCTTCCATGGGCCTCGTGAGTTGACCAAGCTGTGGGTCCTCGGCACCAGCCGGGAATCGCGCACCGCTCACCGCCTGCCCGGTCAGGGCCGGTTCAGGCGAAGAGCCCCGTACAAGGGGGACGTCATGTCTTCTCGTTCCATCCGCCGTTCCGTCGCCGTCGTCCTCGCGGCGGGTGCCGCCCTCGGTTCCGCGGCACTGCCGGCCAACGCCGCCCCCGACGGTCCGGGCCGTGACAGGGACCGCTCGCGTGTCGTCATCAGCGCCGTTCAGTACGACTCCCCGGGGCGTGACGACCGCTCCAACCGTTCCCTGAACGGGGAATGGGTCCAGATCACCAACCGGGGCCGCCACGACGTGAACCTGAGCGGCTGGAAGCTGTCGGACCGCGACGGCCGCACCTACACCTTCCGCCACTTCAGCCTCGACGGCCGCTCCTCGGTCCGCGTGCACACCGGGATCGGCCGCGACACCCACCGCGATGTCTTCCAGGACCGCCGCAACTACGTGTGGGACGACTCCGACACCGCGACCCTCACCGACCGGCGCGGCCGGTTCGTCGACAACGAGTCCTGGGGCCACCGCCACGTCCGCCCGGGCCACGACCGTCCCGGTCACGACCGTCCGGGTCACGACCGTCCGGGTCAGCACCGCCCCGGTCACGACCGGCCGGGTCACGACCGGCCGGGTCACGACCGTCCGGGTCAGCACCGTCCTGGTCACGACCGTCCTGGTCACGACCGTCCGGGTCACGACCGTCCCGGTCACGACCGCCCGGGCCAGCAGCGTCCGGGTCAGGACCGCCCGGGCAACGACCGCCCGGGCAACGACCGCCCGGGTCAGGACCGTCCCGGCAACGACCGCCCGGGCAACGACCGTCCCGGCAACGACCGTCCCGGTCAGGACCGTCCCGGTCAGGACCGCAACAACCGCCCCTGATCCGAGCGCGGCCCCGCCGCGCCACCACCACGACAACCCCTTCGTCCCGCGGCCGAGTTGAGAGGCGGCCCGTCCGAACCGCGTGCGGTGTGCCGGCCCTGGAGCCGGCACACCGCACAGGTCGTTCGCCGGGGCGCGAGAGCCGGCCGCCGCGCCTCAGTCGCGGGACAGCACCGCCGTGAGGGCTTCCTGCAGCGCCGCCCCGGGGTCGGCGGCCGCCCCCTCGGACCGCCAGGCGACGAACCCGTCGGGACGTACCAGCACGGCGCCGTCCGCGGTGACCCCGTGGACCTCCGCCCAGTCCGCGTCGTCCGCGGGGGTGAGGTCCGCGCCGGAGCCGCCGCCGATCCGGTAGGAGTCCAGGGGCACCAGCAGCCGCCTCGCGACCCCGGCCGACGCGGCGTGCCACCCGCCCGCGCCGTCCTCGGAGCTGAGCAGCACCAGGGACCTCTCGTACAGGTCGAGGGTGGAGATCCGGGTGCCGGCACGGTGCAGCCACATGTGGGGTGCCCTGCTCCCGGGCTCGCCCGTCAGCCGCACGCCGTCCGGGACGACGGGCACCGCCGGGTCGGCGCCCAGGACCGCGCCGCGCGGATACCGGTAGGCCAGCGCGACGTTGAGGATCCCGCCCTTCCTGCCGCCCGGCCCGCCCGGCCCGCCGGGACGCCCGGCTCCGTCGGGACGCCCGGCTCCGTCGGGTCCGCCGGGACGGCCCGGGCCGCCGGCTCCGCCCGTGCTTCCGGGAGCCCCGGCGCCTGCAGGGCCTCCGGCGCCCGCGGGACGCCCCGGCCCGCCGAGGCCGACGGCACCCACGGCTTCGGGGGAGGGGGTGTACCCGGGGTGGCTGTGCTCGACGGAGCGCGACGACGCGCGGGCACTGGTCGCCTCCGCGACGGGCCGGCGCTCGGCGTCGTAGGACTCCAGCAGGCCGGGGCCCGCCCAGCCGCCCAGTACGGCGGCCAGCTTCCAGGCGAGGTTGTGCGCGTCCTGGATACCGGTGTTGGAGCCGAACGCCCCGGTGGGGGACATCTCGTGGGCCGAGTCGCCGGCCAGGAAGACCCTGCCCCGCGCGTACCGTTCGGCGACCCGCTCGGCCGCGTGCCAGGCGGCCCTGCCGGTGATCTCCACATCGAGATCCGGTACCCCGACGGCCCGCCGGATGTGGTCCCGGCACCGCTCGTCGGTGAACTCCTCCAGTGTCTCCCCGTGTTCGGGGTGCCAGGGGGCGTGGAACACCCAGTGCTCCCGGTTGTCGACCGGCAGCAGTGCCCCGTCGGCGTCCGGGTCGGTCAGGTAGCAGACGATGAAGCGCCGGTCGCCGACGACTTCCGCCAGGCCGCGGGAGGTGAAGGTGATGCTCACGTTGTGGAACAGGTCCCCGGGGCCGCTCTGCCCGATGGCGAGGTGCTCGCGGACCGGGCTGCGCGGACCGTCGGCCGCGACGAGGTAGTCCGCCCGGATGGTGGTGTGCTCACCCGTCTCCCGGCTCTTGACCCGCGCGGTCACCCCGTCCGGGTCCTGCTCGAACGACATCATCTCCGTGGAGAACCGCAGATCCCCGCCCAGGGCGCGCGCGCTCTCCAGCAGCACCGGTTCGAGGTCGTTCTGGCTGCACAGGCACCATCCGCCGGGGCTGAAGCGGGCGAGCCCGCCTCCGGGGTCGATCTCCTTGAACAGCCACTCGCCGGCGTCGCCCACCAGGGTCGGCGTCTGCAGGATGCCGTGGTTGTCCGCCAGGACCGACGCGGCCTCCTCGATGCGACGGTGGATCCCGGCCACCCGGAACAGCTCCATCGTGCGCACGTTGTTACCGCGCCCGCGCGGATGGATCGAGGTCCCCGAGTGGCGTTCCACCAGTGTGTGCGGCACGCCGAGGCGGCCGAGGAACAGGGACGTGGACAGGCCCACCAGCGAGCCGCCGACGATGAGGACGGGCGTGCGGTGACCGGTCTCGCCGGCCGCTTCGATTCGGTTCATTGACTGCCTCCAGCGTCTCCTGCGTCGTGAGCCAGGGATGGCCTGCACATTCCACGCCCTCCACCACCCGGTACGCGAACTTTGGGCGCCCGGACGACGGACGTTCACCCGCCCGCCGCGTGGGGCTCGCGCGTGTCGGGGTGCCCGCCAACAATCGGCTCATCGGCGCCCCCGGCCTTTCGGGCACGGCGGTGTCCCGATTTCCGCGACGAATGTGCCGCGACGGATGTGGCGCGACCGAGCAGGTCCGCGAAGAAGAAGGCCCGCGACGAAGAAGGTCCGCGAAGAAGAAAGGTGTGCCGGATGACCATCTCAGGACGCATATCGCAGTCGGCGTTCGACGGTTCGAGGCTGCGGGTGATCCTGCTGCTCGACCTGTACGAAGGAGCGCAGCAGCAGTTCCTCGACGCGTACGAGCTCATGCGCAACCAGGTCGCGTCCGTGCCCGGTCACATCAGTGACCAGCTCTGCCAGTCGATCGAGAACCCCTCGCAGTGGCTCATCACCAGCGAGTGGGAGAGCGCCCCGCCCTTCCTCGCCTGGGTGAACAGCGAGGAGCACGTCGAGACCGTCAGGCCGATGCACAGCTGCGTCCGCGACACCCGTTCGATGCGCTACAGCATCCTGCGGGAGACGAGCCCCTCCCAGCCGCTCACTCCGGAGTCGGCGGCGACGGGACTGCAGGTGGCGGCCCGCGTGGGCGACGGCGTGGCACGCCACGCCCTCACCTTCACCGTCAAGCCGGGCTCCGAGTCGAAGGTCGCGGAGATCCTGGCCGGGTACACGTCGCCGCAGGCCCAGGTCGACGACAACACGCGGCTGCGCCGCACCTCGCTCTTCATGCACGGCAACCGCGTGGTGCGGGCCGTGGAGGTCGAGGGCGACCTGCTCGCGGCCCTGCGCCACGTCGCCCGCCAGCCCGAGGTGCGAGCGGTCGAGGAGGCCATCAACCCGCACCTGGAGCAGGACCGGGACCTGTCCGACCCCGACTCGGCGCGCGTCTTCTTCACCCGGGCCGCGCTCCCGGCCGTGCACCATGTGGTCGCCGACCGGCCGGAACCCGCCGACCTGCGGCGCCACGCGCTGTACTACCCGGCCAAGACCGGCCACGGGATGGAGCTGGCCCGGCTGCTCGCCCACCAGGACGAGGCCGCGGCGGGCGACCCGGACGGCCCCGTGTACCGCAGCACCGTCTTCCAGCGGGACGACATCGTGGTGCGCCTCATCGACATCGACCGCGAGCTCGACAGCGACTCCCTCGCCTCCCTCGGCCTCAAGGGCGACCGGAAGGCCGCGGAGCTGCAGCGCCTGCTCGACGGCGCCGCGATCGGCGTCGAGGGCGCCCTGGACACGGAGCGCAACGTCAACCGGCTCCTGTCGCACGCGGACATGATGCCCGTCACCGACCGCTCGGCGGACTCCTGAGGACAGCCCCGGGGTGTCCGCGGCCGTTCCCCTCTCCCCCCTTCGGACCTCACCGTCCCACCCGGAGGTAGCACCGTGAACAAGCAGCATCCGCACATCGTGGACCTGAGCGAGACGGAACCCAACCGCAGGCGCGGAGGCGACCTGCGGGCCATGCTCACGCCCGCCACCGTGGGTTCCACCAGCGGCTTCATGGGCCTGGCCATCGTCCGGCCGGGCGAGCGCATCGGCGAGCACTACCACCCGTACTCGGAGGAGTTCGTCTACGTCGTCAACGGCGCCCTGGAGGTCGACCTGGACGGCGAGACGCACGGGCTCCGCACCGATCAGGGCCTCCTGATCCCGATCAACGTGCGGCACCGCTTCCGCAACGTCGGCGACGTGGAGGCCCGCATGGTCTTCCACCTGGGCCCGCTCGCGCCCCGGCCGAGCCTCGGCCACGTCGACACGGAGGCGACCGACGGCACCGTGCACGGCGCCGACTTCGGAGTCGGCGGCCCCGACCTGGCTCCCCCGGACCACGGGAAGCCGGCCGAGCGAAGCGGGGTCATACGGTGACCCGGCGGGTGGCCGTCACGGGCGTCGGCGTGGTCGCACCGGGCGGCATCGGGGCGACGGCGTTCTGGGACCTCCTCTCCGGAGGCCGTACCGCGACCCGCGGCATCACGCTGTTCGATCCGGCGGGACTGCGTTCGCGCATCGCCGCCGAGTGCGACTTCGACCCGCTCGCGCACGGCCTCGACCCGGAGCTCGGCGAACACGCGGACCGGTACATCCAGTTCGCCGTGGTGGCCGCCGACGAGGCGGTACGCGACTCCGGCCTCGACACCGAGTGGGCGGACCCCTGGCGCACCGCTGTCTCCCTGGGCAGCGCCGTCGGCGGCACCACCCGCCTGGAACGCGACTACGTCCTGGTCAGCGAGGGCGGGCAGCGGTGGGACGTGGACCACCGCGCGGCCGGCCCGAAACTGCACATGGCGTTCTCGCCGAGCACGCTCGCCTCGGTCGTCGCGGAGCGCCACGGCGTCCACGGACCCGTGCAGACCGTCTCCACCGGCTGCACCTCCGGACTCGACGCGGTCGGCTACGCCTTCCACACCATCGAGGAGGGCCGCGCCGACGTCTGCATCGCCGGGGCGTCGGACTCGCCGATCTCACCGATCACCATGGCCTGCTTCGACGCCATCAGGGCGACCTCGGACAGCAACGACGACCCCGAGCACGCCTCCAAGCCCTTCGACGCCCACCGCAACGGCTTCGTCATGGGCGAGGGCGCGGCGGTGCTGATCCTGGAGGAGTACGAGCACGCCCGGGCCCGCGGCGCGCACATCTACTGCGAGATCAGCGGCTACGCCACCTACGGCAACGCGTACCACATGACCGGTCTGACCGGCGAGGGGCTGGAGATGGCCCGGGCGATCGACACCACGCTCGACCAGGCCCGTCTCGACCCGACCGAGATCGACTACGTCAACGCGCACGGCTCGGGCACCAGGCAGAACGACCGGCACGAGACCGCCGCGGTGAAGCGCTCCCTGGGCGCCCACGCCCACGACACGCCCATGAGCTCCATCAAGTCCATGGTGGGGCACTCCCTCGGCGCGATCGGCGCGATCGAGCTGGTCGCCTGCGTCCTCGCCCTGAAGCACCAGGTGGTGCCGCCGACGGCGAACTACGAGACCCCCGACCCCGACTGCGACCTCGACTACGTGCCGCGCACCGCACGCCCGCGGAAGCTGAAGAACGTGCTCTCCGTCGGCAGCGGCTTCGGCGGCTTCCAGTCCGCGGTACTGCTGACCGGGCCGGGCGGGAGGACACGATGAGCACTCAGCACCCGCGGCGCGTGGCCGTCACCGGAATCGGTGTGATCGCGCCCAACGGCCTGAACACGGACGCGTACTGGAAGTCCGTCAGCGAAGGCCTCAACGTCCTGGACCGGATCACCCGCGAGGGATGCGGGCACCTGCCGCTCCGCGTGGCGGGCGAGGTGAGGGCGTTCGACGCCTCGACGGTCGTCGAGGAGAACTTCCTCGTCCAGACCGACCGGTTCAGCCACTTCGCCATGACGGCGGCGGCGCACGCCCTCGACGACGCAGGGATCGGCAGCGGCGACCCCGCTGAGCCGTTCTCCGTCGGCGTGGTCACCGCCGCCGGGTCGGGCGGCGGCGAGTTCGGACAGCGGGAACTCCAGAAGCTGTGGGGCAAGGGGTCGAAGTTCGTCGGCCCGTACCAGTCCATCGCCTGGTTCTACGCCGCCAGCACCGGCCAGATCTCCATCCGTAGCGGCTTCAAGGGGCCGTGCGGAGTGGTCGCCAGCGACGAGGCGGGCGGCCTGGACGCCGTCGCGCACGCCGCCGGAGCGGTACGGCGCGGCACCGGCGTGGTCGTCGTCGGCGCCGCGGAGGCACCCCTCGCCCCGTACTCGATGGTCTGCCAGCTCGGATACCCCGGGCTCAGCACCGTCGACGACCCCGACCGCGCCTACCGCCCGTTCACCACGGGGGCCTGCGGCTTCGTGCCCGCGGAGGGCGGCGCCATGCTCGTCGTCGAGGACGAGGACCGCGCCCGCGACCGCGGAGCGACCGTCCGGGCCACGGTCGCCGGCCACGCCTCCACCTTCACCGGCGTCTCCGGCTGGGAACGGTCCAGGGAAGGGCTCGCCCGCGCGATCCGCGGCGCCCTCGACGAGGCGGGCTGCGCGCCCGAGGAGGTCGACGTCGTGTTCGCCGACGCCCTGGGCGTGCCGGAGGCGGACCGCGCCGAGGCGCTGGCCATCGCCGACGCCCTGGGCGCGCACGGCACCCGGGTACCCGTCACGGCGCCCAAGACCGGTACGGGCCGCGCCTACTGCGGAGCGCCCGTGCTGGACATCGCGGCCGCGGTACTCGCGATGGAGCACGGCCAGGTACCCCCCACTCCCAACGTGTTCGACATCTGCCACGACCTCGATCTGGTGATGTCCCGCGCTCGCCCCGCCGAGCTGCGCACGGCCCTGGTCCTCAGCCGGGGACTCATGGGCTCCAACGCGGCGCTGGTACTGCGCCGCGGCGGCGACTCCGCCCGACAGGACCGGGCGGGAAGGAGAACACCCGCATGATCACCACCGAAGTGACGTTCCACGAGCTGGCCACCCTCATGAAGCAGTCGGCCGGTGTCACGGTCGACCCCCGGGAGCTCGAACAGGCGCCGGAGACGCCCTTCGCCTCGTTCGGCCTCGACTCGCTCGGCCTCCTCGGCATCGTCGGCGAGCTGGAGAACCGGTACAGCCGGCCGCTCCCTCCCGACGCAGAGCGCTGCAAGTCGCCCCGCGAGTTCCTCGACCTCGTCAACAGCACCCTCAAGGCTGGAGCCTGAAGTGGCAGGACACACCGAGAACAGCATCACCGTCGACGCCCCCCTCGACCTCGTCTGGGACATCACCAACGACATCGAGAACTGGCCGGAGCTCTTCAGCGAGTACGCGTCCGTCGAAGTGCTCCGCCGCGAGGGCGACACGACGACGTTCCGCCTGACCATGCACCCGGACGAGAACGGGAAGGTCTGGAGCTGGGTGTCGGAGCGGACGCCCGACCGCGTCGCGCGGACCGTCCGGGCCCGCCGCGTCGAGACCGGCCCCTTCGCGCACATGGACATCTTCTGGGAGTACGTGGAACTGCCCGGCGGCACCCGGATGCGCTGGGTGCAGGACTTCGCGATGAAGCCCGACGCCCCGGTCGACGACGCCTGGATGACGGACAACATCAACCGCAACTCCCGCACGCAGCTCGCCCTCATCCGGGACCGGATCGAGCAGGTCGCCCGCGACCGCCGCAAGGCGCCCGTCACGCCCGGCTGACCGCCGGCCCAGGAAGGAGACCCGATGCACCACGCCCTGATCGTGGCCCGCATGGCGCCCGGTTCGGCACCGGCGATCGCCGACGTGTTCGCCGCCTCCGACGGCGGTGAGCTCCCGCACCTGATCGGCGTCAGGCGGCGCAGCCTCTTCCAGTTCGGCGAGGTGTACATGCACCTCATCGAATCCGACCAGGACCCCGCGCCCGCCATCGCGAAGCTGGCCGGGCACCCCGAGTTCCGCGGTGTCAGCGAGCAGCTGTCGGCGTACGTCAGCGCGTACGACCCCGAGACGTGGCGCAGCCCCAAGGACGCCATGGCGCACTGCTTCTACCGCTGGGAGCGGGACGCCAGGTCCTGAGGGGCCACCCGGAGAACCACGAGGCCGCCGGCTCCGCGACATACGCGGAACCGGCGGCCTCGGTGTCGTCCGGTCAGCCGGGGATGGTGCACTCGAAGGCGTGGAGGTACGCGTTGACAGGGTTGATCGCCTCGATGACCAGCCCCGCGTCCGTCAGCCGGTCCACCATGCTCTGCCTGGTGTGCTTGGCGCCCCCCACGTTGAGGAGCAGCAGCAGGTCCATGGCCGTCGTGAACTTCATCGACGGGGTGTCGTCCACGAGGTTCTCGATGACGACGACACGGGCACCGGGCCGCGCCGCGCGCCGGACGTTCGCCAGCGCCCTGCGGGTGCTGTCGTCGTCCCACTCCAGGATGTTCTTGATGATGTACACGTCCGCCTGGACGGGAATGTCCTCGCGGCAGTCGCCGGCCACGATGTCCACCCGCGGCGCGAGCGCGCCGCCGTCGCACAGCCGCAGGTCGGCGTTCTTCACCACGCCCGGCAGGTCGAGCAGTGTGCCGTGCAGCCCGGGGTGCTTCTCCAGCAGGCTCGCCACGACGCGCCCCTGACCGCCGCCGATGTCGGCGACCGAGGACACCCCGGTCAGGTCCAGGAGGTTCGCGACGTCCCGCGCCGACTGCTCGCTGGACGTCGTCATGGCGCGGTTGAACACGTACGCGGACTCGGGGGCCTCTTCGTTGAGATAGGTGAAGAACTCCCTGTCGTACACGTCCTCGAAGACGTTCGTGCCGGAGCGCACGGCCTCGTCGAGCTTGGGCCAGACGTTCCACGTCCACGGCTCGGTGCACCACAGCGCGATGTACCGCAGGCTGTTCGGATCGTCCTCGCGCAGGAGCCGGGACATCTCGGTGTGCGCGAAGTTGCCGTCGGGGCGTTCGGTGAAGACACCCTGGCAGGACAGCGCGCGCAGCAGCCGGCGCAGTGTCTGCGGCTGGGTCTTCACCGCCGCCGACAGGTCCTCCACGGACATGGGCGTCTCGTCGAGGGCGTCCGCCACACCGAGGCGGGCGGCGGCTCGTACGGCGGCGGCGCAGGCCGCCCCGAAAACGATCTCCCTCAGCCGCATGGGTGCCGGGGGAGCGGGATCGACGGTTGTCATCTAGTGCCTCGCCTGGGTGGTCGTGCCGGACGCACCGGCTGTGGGCACGGCCGGCGGGCACAGCCCGGCCGGTTCGGAGACCGCGCACCGGTTGCTGCGGAACGTGTTGCCCGTCCCGACGTCCCGGTTGGCCAGGTCCGTGCTGTTGCGCAGCACGACGTTGTCGCGGATCTCGTTGTTCTCGTTGACGGCCCCCACGAAGCTCTTGAACAGCACGATGCCGCCCGACAGCGGGGACTTGCCGACGTTGTCCACGACCCTGTTGCCCGTCACCGTCGTCCTCTCGACGCCGGTGAGGACGATGCCCGAGCCCTGGAGGAAGGGCAGCCGGGGTGTCGCGGGGCAGAGCTTGTTGTTGGCGCGGACGTTGTTGCGGCGCACCGCGATCGCTCCGGCGCGCGGCTTGCCCTCGTCGCCGACCACGAACATCGCGGCGCAGTTCCCGATCGCCTCGTTGTGGTCGACGGTCACGTTCCGCAGCCGCCTCACGGTGACGCCGATCCGGTTGCCGAGCACGCGGTTGTGCCGGAGCACCGTGCCCCTGGCGTCCTGGGCCCCCTCCTCCCGGTCCACGGTGTTGGCCACGAACAGCCCGGCGTCGCCGTTGTTCACGGCGGTGTTGTGGCTGAACAGGCCGCGTACGGAACGCTCCTGGGCGAGGCCCCACGTGCCGTTCTTCTCGGCGGTGACGCCGATGACCCTCAGGCGGTCGGTCCTCGTCGCCCACAGGCCGCTCTTGGTGAAGCCCCTGAGTGTCAGCGAGCGCAGGGTGACGCGCTGCAGGGGACGGTCGGCCGTGCCGGTGACGCAGATGCCGTTGCCGGTCTTGGCACAGGTGCCGGCGGAGGCCTCGCCGGGCACGATGACGGTGGATCGGGCGCCGGCGCCCTGGAGGGTCAGGCCCGGCACGGTGATGTTGACGCTCTCCTTGTAGGTACCGGGGGCGATGATGATCGTGTCCCCCGGTTTCGCGGCGTCCACGGCCGCCTGGATCGTCTTGCCGGGACGTACTACGTGAACCGTCCGGTCGTTCGCCGGAGGTGCGGCACCCAGCCCCGACACCATGACTGCCGCGGTGCAGGCCAGGTATGCCATCTGTCGTTTGGTCATATGCCGAAGCTAGGAGCGGGTGATGCGGCCCGCCACCGCTGATCACCCAGGTGGGCCGAGTCTGTCGGCCGTCGGCGTGGACACGCGCCTGGCGGGGTGTCACGGCCCGGGCACCGGCGGCGGATCCGAGCCGGACGGGCACCGGGTCGCGGCCCCGTCGCGGGGACCCCGGCCGGGGCCGGGGCCGTCCCCTCCCCGGACGGTCACCCGCGCGATCCCGTCGTGCGGGCGGACAGCCGCCGCCCCCACCGGATGTCAGGGGCGGTCGCCCTTGTGGTCGACGACGCCCGTGGCCAGGAGCGCGTTCTGGGACATGAGGTCGCCCGCGTTCCACGGCCGGTCGGGCGTGTCCTCGGCGCCCGGGTACGAACGCTTGTAGTCCTTGACGACGATCTGCCGGTCGCCGAGGTACTGGTACGTGTTCGGGTCGATCAGGATCTCGCGGCGGACCACCTGCCCCTTCTCGTGGTGCCCGACCGCGAGGGCGTCCCGGCCCGCGAGGTCCCGCACGTGGTCGGTGACCTCGACGCCGGGGACCGCGGCCAGTGCGCGGTACAGCTTGGCGAGCGCCTGCGGCGGCATGGGCTGGGACTTGAACATCACATGCAGCGCACCCATGTCCTGCTCCCCCTCGGACTCGAGGCCGCCCTTCCCGGACGGGTAGTAGGCGCGGACCTCCTTCAGCACGGCGGCCGGGTCGTCCGGCAGCTCGTCGAGGAAACGGAGCCGTTCGCGCAGGGAGCGGTCGTCGCCCTCCCTGCCGTTCTCGAAGCGCGGGTCCGCGTACCGCACCCAGCGCTCCCGGGGCTCCGGCTCCGGCTCGGGCGGGGCGGCACTCTTGGGCCAGATCCCGGGATCGGCCGAGATCCTCTTCTCGTAGACCCACTGGCCCGCGTGCGGCGCGGGCGGCGGATCGGCCCGCTCCACCGCGGACGCGGCCCGTTCCAGCACCTCCCGCGCCGAACCCGGCGCGGCCGGCACCGTGCGCCGCGCACCGTCGCGGCCGCCCCCTCCGAGGCCGGCGGCCAGCACGGCCACCGCGGTGAGCGCGGCGGCGGCCCCGACCGCGGCGAACCGCCAGTCGGCCCGAAGCCGGCGCCCCCGGCCACGCGCCGCGGCGCCGCTCAGCCGGTCCCGCCCCTCGGCGAGCCGTGCCCGGTCGGGCGTCGGCGCCCCGGCCCGGAACTCGCGTACGTCCCTCATCTCGTCCACGTTCACAGCCGGACCACCTCCGTCACTCCGCCCACGAGCGCCGGGTCGGCACCCAGCGCGGCCCGTACCTTGCGGCGGGCCCGGTTGAGCCGGGACCGCACGGTCCCGACGGGTATGCCGAGCGCCTCGGCGACCTCCTGGTAGGTGAGGTCGGCCCAGGCCACGAGCAGCAGAACATGCCGGTCGGCGGCGGACAGCGCGGCGAGCGCGTCCGCGAGCGGGGCACGGTCGGCGACCAGGTCCGCGGTGTCCTCGACCCAGCCGGCCGCGACGGGGTCCCGGCCGGTCCTGGCCAGCGCCCGCAGACCGCGTACCTCCTTCCGGCGCTGTCTGCCGATGAGGTGCGCGGCGATGCCGTACAGCCAGGGCCGGGCACTGGCCCGCGAGACGTCGTAGCGGGCACGCACCCGGAACGCGGTCAGGAACGTGTCGGCCGTGACGTCGTCCGCCGCGTGGCCGCCGAGGCGCCGGGCGGCGTACCGGTGGATGTCGGGTGCGTACCGGTCGTACAGCCGGGCGAACAGCTCCGGATGCTCCAGTGACCGCGCGACGACACGGCCGTCGTGCTCGTCGCCGGGGTCGGGCGCCGGTGGTCCGGTCACGGGTCCTCCGTCAGCGGGTCGGGTCGAGCGTGTCACCCGTTGTTCCCCGCTGCCCCGCGAAGAGTTCACGGCCGCACGGGATTTCCCGAGCAGCGGCCGAGACCCGGAGGGGGCCCACCCCTCCCGGCGAGGCCCCAGGAGGGCTCGGCGAGGTCCCGCACAACGAATCGGAGGCACCTACGAGATCTGGCAGATGCCTCTGATCGGCCTTCCAGGAGTGGGCCAGGGCGGCGGGAGCTGATCAGCTCTCTGCTCCCAACTGTCCCGCAGGGCCGGCGTTCTGGGCGATGTGGCGCAGGGCGCGCATCGTCGTGTCCGCCTCCTCGCCGTGCAATTCCCGGCCGGGTCCCCCAAGAGCGGCGTTCCGGGCGGCGATGTCGCGCAGGGTCCGCAGCGCGGTGTCCGCCTCCTCGACCTGCAATTGCCTGCTGGGCGTCGCCTGGAGATCGCTTCCCATGGCAACGGAGATCGCTTCCCGGGCCGGGAGGGACGCGATCGGGGCCGAGTACGCGGACAGGTCGTTCACGCGGACCAGGCGCAGCTCGCCGGGTTCCGTCCCGGAGCCGGACAGGACCACTTCGGTACTCCCGACACGGCCCCGGGCGACCCAGTAAGGGGTGCTGCTGTTCCGCCAGAGTTCGAACGTCACGGGTTCCCCGTCTGCGGTGACAGTGACGGGTTCGGAGGCAGGCAGGCCGGCCGGAAGTCCCTCGTCGGGATAGCAGTAGTCCTCCAAAGCGTCCTCCAGTGCCTCTCTGGCCTTCGCGTTGCCGGATGAGGCGCTGAAGACGATGACGTGCTCAACCTCGGGGTCGTGGGACGCAGAGCCAAACCACAGGTGCACATGGATGTCGCCGGTGACTCGGTTGTAGCCGCTCCCCATGAACTGCCGTGATTCCGGCCAGTCGGCATCAATGGCGACGGCCCTGAAGCCATCTACCGGAACGGGGGTGCCTTGATCCGTCATGGGCTCTCCTTGTGCTCATCCGCGATCAGGCATCGTGCCATGTACGAGACAGGGGCCAACGGATTGGGCCCGGGGCTGGTCGGTGCGCTGCCACACCGCCTCCGCACATCGTTGTGTGGCGGTCGGTTCGGCACGGCGGGGACACCAGGACGCGGGAGTCCCGGCGCGCGCTCGCCCTTCCGGCACGGTGCGTCGACGCCCTGTCGGCGCAGTTCGAGGCCCAGGGATGGGAGCGTCTCGCCGCCGGTGACGACTGGGAGGAGAACGGGCTCGGCATTCTCCTCGGCCGTCGGCCGTCGGCCGTCGGCAGGCCGCGCTGGACGCGGCCAACGTTCGTCGTGCCTTCCGGGTGGCGCTCAAGGACGCTGAGGGGATCAACGCGGACCAGTGGACGCCCCGGGAGCTCCGGCACGGCTTCGTGTCGCTGCTGTCCGACGGCGGCGCGCCCCTGGAAGATCTCCCGGCTCGTCGGCCACTCGGGCACCGCCGTGACCGAGGAGGTCTCAGATGGATACGCAGACAGAACCAAGAAGACCACCTAGGAACATTCCTAGGTGGTCCACCTGCTGTTTCAGCTGTCGGGGTGGCGGGATTTGAACCCACGACCTCTTCGTCCCGAACGAAGCGCGCTGCCAAGCTGCGCTACACCCCGATGTCGCTGGTCGGCAGGCCACTTTCGTGGGGTCTGTCGTGGCGACGTCGTTTACTTTAGCCCACTGGTGGCCGGAGACGAAATCCGGTTTTCGGGGCGTCGCCGGTGGCGTGGGCCGGGGCGGACGCGGTCCAGGGCGACGAGGAGGAGGCCCAGGCCGTAGCAGGCGAGGCCGAGGACGGTCGCGTTGCCCAGGACGTCCAGGTACCCGTGCCGGGCCACGTCGAGGAACGGGTACGGGTAGCGCCCCGGAGCGTCCGCGGGCAGGACCGCCCCGCGGAGCAGGATGAAGGCCAGGTACGCGGAGGGGAGGACCAGCCAGGTGGCGGCGTTGGACAGGCGCAGCGGGCCCGGCCGGGTCAGCAGGAACCAGTCCAGGACCACCGCGACGGGGACCACCGTGTGGAGCAGCTGGTTCGTGAGCGCCTGCCAGCCGGTGAGCGCCCCGGTCTGGCCGGTCATCGAGTACGGGCTCGTGTCGTCGGCGAGGAGGAGGTGGTGGACCAGGCCCGCTCCGACGATGTACAGCAGCGTGCCCGCGGTGACCGAGGGGCGCAGGGGGCGGCGGGCCGCCCAGGCGCGCCAGGCGGTGGCGGTGAAGACCACCGCCACCAGCCCGCCGGCGAGGATCGTGAAGTGGCTCAGCACGCGCGGCGGGGAGCCCAGCAGGAGGTCGATCGTGATCGCTCCGGCGGCCGTCAGCGCGACGAGGAGGCGGAAGACGGCGACCAGGGGCCGGCGGACACGCGGTACGACCGCGTCGGCCGGCACGACGGGCACGAGGGCGGCCGACGCGTTGGCGGCCATGCCGGGGATCGCGGGTATGTCCGGGAGGTCCGCGGGTATGGGAGCGGTCATGCCCACACGCTAAGCAGACGGGGCATAACGGGCTATTCGGACTGCACCGGTCGAGTGGCCCGCCCACCGCGCCGAACAGACCCACCGCGCCGAACAGACCCACCGTGTCGAGCGACCCGCCGCGCCGAGCGACCCGCCGCGCCGAGCGACCCGCCGCACCGAACAAGCCACCGCGCCGAACAGACCCCACCCGACCGAAGGCCCCACCGGCCCGGGCGACCCCATCAGGCGGGGCACGCCCCGGAGCCCGCCCGTCAGGAGCAAGCCCACCCGTCAGGAGCCCCCGGCTAGCGCCCCTCGACCAGCGTCAGCAGGGTCGCCTCCGGCGGGCAGGCGAACCGTACCGGCGTGTAGCGGTTGGTCCCGCAGCCCGCGGAGACGTGCAGGAACGCCGTCTGCCCGGTGTCCGCCTCCGTGTGGGTGGACAGCCCCTGCGCACGGTCCGTGTCCAGGTCGCAGTTGGTGACCAGGGCCCCGTAGTAGGGGATGCGGAGCTGGCCGCCGTGCGTGTGGCCGGCCAGGATCAGCGGGTAGCCGTCGGCCGTGAAGGCGTCCAGCGTGCGCAGGTACGGCGCGTGCACGACCCCCATGGAGAAGTCGGCCGAGGAGGACGGGCCGCCCGCCACCCGCGCGTACCGGTCGCGCTTGATGTGGGGGTCGTCGAGCCCGGTCAGCTCGATCTCGCAGCCGTCGATCTTCAGCGTGCCGCGGACGTTCGTCAGGTTGAGCCAGCCCGCCGCGTCGAAGCCGTCGCGCATCGGCTCCCACGGGTTGTGGATCGCTCCGCTGACCGGAGCGTTGCCGTTCAGCCCGTGCTTGCCCTGGACCTTTTCGAGCAAGTACCGGGCGGGGTTGCGGAGTTTGGGCCCGTAGTAGTCGTTCGAGCCGAAGACGTACGCGCCGGGGAACTCCATCAGGGGGCCCAGGGCGTCCAGCACCTCCGGTACGCCCTCCGGGTCGGAGAGGTTGTCCCCGGTGTTCAGGACGAAGTCGGGCCGCAGGCCGGCGAGCGAGCGCAGCCACCGCTGCTTCTTGTGCTGGCCGCTCACCATGTGGATGTCGGAGACCTGGAGCACGCGCAGCGGACGCATCCCGGGCGGCAGCACAGGGACCGTCACCCGCCGGAGGCGGAAGGAACGGGCTTCGAAGCCCGCCGAGTAGAGCAGACCGGCGGCGCCAGCCGCCGCGATTCCCAGAGGTACTCCGTATCGCGCGCGCATGACCCCATGGTGTCAGACCCCGCCGGTCCCGGACCCCGGGGGAGCCCCCGCCGGAAATCATCGGGCAACTGCCGCACCACACCTGCGACAATCACCTCATGACCACGCTCAAGTCGAAGCTGCAGGCAGACCTCAACGCCGCGATCAAGGGGCGCGACGAGCTCCGCTCCTCGACGCTCCGGCTGACCCTCGCCGCGATCCAGAAGGAGGAGGTCGCGGGCAAGGAGAAGCGCGAGCTCTCCGAGGACGAGGTGCAGAAGGTGATCTCCAAGGAGGCCAAGAAGCGTCGCGAGGCGGCCGACGCCTTCGCGCAGGGCGGTCGCGCCGAGTCCGCCGAGCGCGAGAAGGCCGAGGGCGTGATCCTCGCCGAGTACCTGCCCAAGCAGCTCTCGGACGACGAGCTCCGGCAGATCGTCGCGCAGGCGGTCGAGGAGGCCAGGGCGGCCGGGGCCGAGGGCCCGCGTGCCATGGGCCAGGTCATGAAGATCGTGAACCCGAAGGTGGCCGGTCTCGCCGAGGGCGGCCGGGTCGCCGCGGTGGTCAAGCAGCTCCTCGCGGGCTGACCCGGCCGGAGCCGGAGCCGCACGGTCGCGGCCCGACCCGGCTCCCGCTCGACTCCGTACGCGAACGGGGCGCCCCCTCGGAAGAGGGGGCGCCCCGTTTCGTGTGTGCCGCGCGTGGACGGCGGGATCACCGGGACAGCGGGACTACGGGAACGTGCCGCCCCCGTCGTCGCCTCCGGGGCCGCCGTTCGCGGCGCCCCCGTTGTTGCCGGTCCCGCCGATCGTCGTCCAGTCCCCCGGGAGGGAGATGGTCGGGTCCGGGATCGGCACCTCGCCGCCGGGGCCGCCGTTGTTCCCGCGGTCGTCGCCGTTGCCGTTGTCGTCGCGGTCCCTGCCCCGGTCGCGGTCCCGGTCCCGGTCCTCGTCCTCGTCGTCCTTGGCGTCGGGGATGTTGACCAGGTTGAAGCCGGGGGAGTCCTTGCCGGCCAGGGCGCCGGTCATGGCGTCCTTCCAGATCGGACCCGGTACCTGGCCGCCGTAGACCTTCGCGTGCCAGACGCCGCCGATCGAGATGTTCTCCATCTTGACCTTCTGGGTCGCGCTGCCGACCCAGACCGCGCCGGACATGTTCGGCGTGTAGCCCACGAACCAGGCGTTCTTGCGGAAGTCCGTGGTACCGGTCTTGCCCGCGTTGGCGCGGTCGGTGAGGCCGGCCTGCTGACCCGTACCGGAGTCGATCACGCCGCTGAGGAGGGTGTTGACCGTGTCCGCGGTGGTCTCCGACATCGCCCGCGTGCAGGTCGACTTCGGCACCTCCAGGGACTTCTTCGACTCGCCGATCTTCTGGCTGATCGACTCGATCGCGATCGGCGTGCAGTACGTGCCCCGGCTGGCGAAGGCCGCGTAGGCGCCGGCCATGGTCAGCGGGGAGATGCCGGTGGAGCCGAGGGTGAGCGAGGAAGGCACCTGCGGCAGCTTCGTGCCGTTGCCCTGCACGACGCCCAGCTTGTCGGTCATCTCGGTCACCGGGCACATCCCGATGTCCTCGATCATCTGCACGAAGTAGGTGTTGACCGATTTGGCCATCGCCTCCTTCAGCGCGTACGGGCCGACTTCCGACTCGTCCTCGTTCTCGACCGTCGCGTTCTCGCTGTTGCGCCAGGTCTTGCCCTCGCACGCCGCCACCGAGGCCGGGTACGGCATGTCGTACGGCGCGGGGTAGGACTGCGTCGGGGGCCGGCCCTGCTCCAGCGCGGCGGCGGCCAGGAACGGCTTGAACGTCGAACCGGTCGGGAAGCCGAAGTTCGAGCCGCCCATCGACTGGTCGACCGAGTAGTTGATCTCGGTCTCGTTCTTGCCGTAGCCGTACGGCTTCGACTGGCCCATCGCCAGCACCTTGCCGGAGCCGGGCTCGACGAGCGTGGACGCCGTGGCGACCTTGTCCTTCTTCTTGACGTGGTTCTTGATCGACGCCTGGACCGATTCCTGGGCCTGCGGGTCGAGCGTCGTACGGATCGTCAGCCCGCCGCGGTTCCAGATCTTGGCGCGGGCCTCCTTGGTCTTGCCGAAGACCGGGTCGGCGTGGAAGACCTCGCGGACGTACGCGCAGAAGAAGCTGGCGCCCTTGACCGCGGTGATGCAGCCGTTCTTGGGCTGGCTGACCTTCAGGCCGAGGGGCTTCTCCTTGGCCGCCTCCGCCTCCGCCCGGGTGATGTCGTGGACGTCGGCCATGCGCTGCAGCACGACGTTGCGGCGCTTCACGGCCTCCGCCTCGTCGTTGACGGGGTCGTACCGGCTCGGCGACTGGACGATGCCCGCGAGCAGCGCGGCCTGCTCCAGCTTCAGGTCCTTGGCGGACTTGGAGAAGTAGCGCTGCGAGGCGGCCTCGACGCCGTACGCCTGCTGGCCGAAGAACGTGATGTTCAGGTAGTTCTCGAGGATCTTCTTCTTGCCGAGCTCCTCCTCGACCTGGATCGCGTACTTCAGTTCGCGAACCTTGCGGCCGAGCGTCTGCTGGGTGGCCTGGGCGACCTTCGTCGGGTCGTTGCCGGCCTCCTCCACGAAGACGTTCTTGACGTACTGCTGCGTGAGCGTGGAGGCGCCCTCGGAGACGCCGCCGCTCTGCGCGTTCTTGTTGAGGGCGCGCAGGACGCCCTTGAGGTCCACGGCGCCGTGCTCGTAGAACCGGGCGTCCTCGATCGCGACGATCGCCTTCTGTATGTACGGCGACATGTCCTTGAGGTCGACCACCGTGCGGTCACGGGAGTAGACCGTGGCGATCAGGCCGCCCTTGTTGTCCAGGATCGTGGTGCGCTGGCTCAGCGGCGGCCGCTTCAGGTTGGCCGGGATCTCGTCGAACCCCTCCACCGAACCCTTGGCCGCGAGACCGAGGGCGCCGAACGCCGGCACGGCGATTCCGGCCATGACGGCTCCAGCGAGCACGCTGACACCGAGGAACTTGGCGGCCTGCTGCGTTGGCGACAGACCACCGCCCGAGCGCTTCTTTGGCATGAGGGCAGCCTACGTTCTCATTCGCCGGACACACGTAAAGGCCTTGGCCTAAGCTGCTCTCAACTGTCACAGCAGTAGGGCCACGTATCAATACGTCCGGCGACCCCGAATCGTTCCGGTCGGTACTCGACTTCTTGTTGAGGACGTGTCCGAATCCACCTCATGCGTCACCCGGTGTCCGTTGTGACTCAACTCAACTGTCCCGGTATGCCGGGAAGGTCACGTATGTCGCCAGGTCACTCCGTTGGGTGATCTGCCGCGTACGCATAGTCCATTCGGGCCATTCAAGATTGGGCCCGAAGGGGCTGGTTGACTCTGCCCGCCTTCCGTAACGTCCTCAACTGGCGGCGGTGAATATGCCGCTGCCGCCGTGGGGGAGCCTCGATTCGGGAGAGGACGGCGCCGGTATGGGCTGGGTAACCGACTGGAGTGCGCAGGCGGCCTGCCGCACTACCGATCCGGATGAACTGTTCGTTCAAGGAGCAGCGCAGAACAGGGCCAAGGCGGTGTGCACCGGATGTCCGGTACGCACGGAATGCCTGGCTGACGCGCTGGACAACCGCGTCGAGTTCGGCGTGTGGGGAGGCATGACGGAACGGGAGCGCCGCGCGCTGCTGCGCAGGCGTCCGACCGTCACCTCCTGGCGCCGGCTGCTGGAGACAGCGCGTACGGAGTACGAGCGAGGGGCGGGGATTCTGCCTCTCGACGAGGAAGAGGTGTACGAGAACTACGCGGCGGTGGGCTGACCGTCCTCCGCGCACCGGGGCCACGGGCCCCGCTCCGGGGCCCGAGCGGCCCCGGCGGCACGACGAGGCACGCGACCGGGCCCGAGCGGCCCCGTGCGCGTCAGGAGCCCGCACGGGCTCCCGCACGCGGCAGGGCCACCGCGGCCCGCGCGCCGACGCCATCGTGGCCCCGTGCGCGACCGGGCCACCGCGGCCCGCCACGGAACGGGGCTGCCGCGGTCCGGTCATGACAGGGCCACCGCGCCTCCGGGCGGGCGGGCTACGGCTCGCCCCGCACGGCTCCGGTCGGCGAGGTACCGGCCGCGAGCCGGTCCCCGATGTCCCGCAGCCCCGCGAGGTCGTGCACATCGCCGGGGAGCGCGGCCACTTCGGCGACGGCCACCTCGGGGTGGCGTGCCGCGAAGCGGTCACGCGTGCGCTGCTCGCGGGAGAGCAGCCGCATGCGCTCGGCGTGCAGCCTCAGCAGGCCTGCGGTGAGTTGTTCGACGGTGCGGTCCGTCCCGGCTCCGTCGGCGGTCGTCCGGTCCGCGGCGGGGGAGCCTGCGTCGGGTGAGGGAGCCTCGGGAGCGGTGGTCTCGGTAGCGGGTGATTCTGAACTGCCGTGCGTGTCGGGAGAGTTACGAAGTCCAGCTTTCCCGTCCACCTGATCCACAATGCGGGCTTCGGCAAGATTTTCCGCGGCGTCCAGCGCCCGCTCGGCGGACAGCTGCGAGGCGCCGCTGTCATGGACCCGGTTCAGCACCAGACCCGCCAGCGGCATGTCCTCCGCGGCCAGCCGCTCCACGAAGTAGGCGGCCTCGCGCAGCGCGTCCCGCTCTGGGGCGGCCACGACGAGGAAGGCCGTGCCGGGCGCCTGGAGGAGCTTGTACGTGGCGTCCGCGCGGGTGCGGAATCCGCCGAACGTGGTGTCCATCGCGGCCACGAAGGTCTGGACGTCCTTGAGGAGCTGACCACCGAGCAGCTTGCCCAGCGTGCCCGTCATCATCGACATCCCGACGTTCAGGAACTTCATCCCCGCCCGGCCGCCCAGCTTCGCCGGCGCCGTCAGCAGCCGGATCAGCTTGCCGTCGAGGAACGAACCGAGCCGCTTCGGCGCGTCCAGGAAGTCGAGCGCCGAGCGCGAGGGCGGGGTGTCGACGACGATCAGGTCCCACTCGCCGCGGGCCCGCAGCTGGCCCAGCTTCTCCATCGCCATGTACTCCTGCGTGCCCGCGAAGCCCGCCGAGAGCGACTGGTAGAACGGGTTGCTCAGGATCGTGGCCGCCCGCTCGCGGTCCGCGTGCGCCTCGACGACCTCGTCGAAGGTGCGCTTCATGTCGAGCATCATCGCGTGCAGCTCGCCGTCCGCGGAGTCGTCGACGCCCTTCACCCGGCGGGGGGTGTTGTCGAGCGCGTCGATGCCCATCGACTGCGCGAGCCTGCGCGCCGGGTCGATGGTCAGGACGACCACCTTGCGACCGCGCTCGGCCGCGCGCAGCCCGAGGGCCGCCGCGGTGGTGGTCTTGCCGACACCGCCCGAGCCGCAGCAGACCACGATGCGGGTCTCCGGATCGTCGATCAGCGGGTCGACGTCCAGTACGGGGGCGGAGGTGAGGGCGCGGGCCGGGTCGTGCGCCTGGGCCGGATCGTGTGCGCGGGCCGGGTCCTGGCTCATGAGATCCCTTGCTGACGCAGTTCCTTGGCGAGGTGGTACAGGCCCCCGAGGTCCATTCCCTCGGCGAGCAGGGGGAGTTCGTGCAGGTCGAGGTCCAGGTCCTGCAGTACGGCCCGCTGTTCGCTCTCCAGCGTGTACCGCTCGGCGTACTCGTCCGCCTGGGCCAGCAGCGGATCGACGAGCCGCTCGGCCAGGCCGCCGCGGCGCGCGCCGCCCAGCCCCGCGGCCGACAGCGACTTCGCGATGGCCGTCCGCGGTGCCTCACGGGCGAGCAGCAGGTCCGCCTCGTCGAGGATCGCGGGCCGCACCATGTTCACGACGATCCGCCCGACCGGCAGCCGGGCGGCACGCAGCTCGGCGATGCCGTCGGCGGTCTCCTGGACGGGCATCTCCTCCAGGAGCGTCACCAGGTGCACGGCGGTCTCGGGCGACTTGAGCACCCGCATGACGGCCTGCGCCTGATTGTGTATCGGGCCGATCTTGGCCAGCCCGGCCACCTCGTCGTTCACGTTCAGGAAGCGGGTGATCCGCCCGGTCGGCGGTGCGTCCATGACGACGTGGTCGTACACGAACTGTCCGCGTTTGTCCTTGCGGCGCACGGCCTCGCAGGCCTTGCCCGTCAGGAGGACGTCCCGCAGGCCGGGCGCGACGGTGGTCGCGAAGTCGATGGCGCCGAGCTTCTTGAGCGCGCGTCCGGCACCGCCGAGCTTGTAGAACATCTGGAGGTAGTCCAGAAGGGCCAGCTCGGGGTCTATGGCGAGGGCGTACACCTCCCCGCCGCCCGGAGCGACCGCGATCTTCCGCTCCTCGTAGGGCAGCGCCTCCGTCTCGAAGAGCTGCGCGATGCCCTGCCTGCCCTCGACCTCGACCAAGAGGGTGCGCTTTCCCTCGGTCGCGAGGGCGAGCGCGAGGGCTGCGGCGACCGTGGTCTTGCCGGTACCGCCCTTGCCGCTGACGACCTGGAACCTGCTCACGTCTTCGAGCCTAATTCCTCACTGGGTGGTGCGGTGGCTGTGGGTGGGCCTGCCGGGGTGTCCGGGACGGCACGCCCTGGAGTACGGGTGCCCAGGGAGAGCCCCGCCCAGTCCTCCCCGCAGGCCCGCGGACCCCCGCGCGACGACGCCCGCCACCCCGTACGCCGCCCGGGACGCGGGCCCGGAAGCCGCACGCGGGCTGCGCGGGGAGCGGCCCGGGCCAGCGGCTACAGTCGCCCTCATGACCAAGTGGGAATACGCAACTGTGCCTCTGCTCGTCCACGCCACGAAGCAGATTCTGGACACCTGGGGCGAGGACGGCTGGGAGCTCGTCCAGGTCGTGCCCGGGCCGAACAACCCCGAGCAGCTCGTCGCCTACCTGAAGCGGGAGCGCGCCGCGTGAGCGCCGTCGAGGAGAAGCTCGCGGAACTCGGGCTGACCCTGCCGGCCGTCGTCCCGCCGCTGGCCGCGTACCAGCCCGCGGTGCAGTCGGGCGTGTACGTGTACACGGCCGGCCAGCTCCCGATGGTGGACGGCAAGCTCCCCGTCACCGGCAAGGTGGGCGCCGAGGTCACCGCGGAGGAGGCCAAGGAACTGGCCCGTACCTGCGCGCTGAACGCCCTCGCCGCCGTCAAGTCGGTCGCGGGTGACCTCGACCGTGTCGCCCGCGTGGTGAAGGTCGTCGGCTTCGTCGCCTCGGCCTCGGACTTCACGGGCCAGCCCGGCGTCCTGAACGGCGCGAGCGAGCTGCTCGGCGCGGTCCTCGGCGACAAGGGCGTGCACGCGCGCAGCGCGGTCGGCGTGGCGGTGCTCCCGCTGGACGCCCCCGTCGAGGTCGAGATCCAGGTGGAGCTGACGCAGGCCTGAGCCGGTCCGCGGCGGCACGGCCGGGGCGTTCGCGTGGTGTCCGCGTGATCGGGCGGCCGCCCCTCGAACATCAGCCCGCTCCGGGATAGCCTCCGCCCATGGCGAATGGGCAGTGGTACCCCCCGGAGTGGCCCGAGAGGATCCGCGCGCTCGCGGAGGGCACGCTCGCACCGGTGACCCCCAGGCGGGCGGCCACCGTGATGCTGCTCAAGGACACCGACTCGACCCCCGCCGTCCACATGCTGCGCAGACGCGCCTCCATGGCCTTCGCCGGGGGCGCGTACGCGTATCCGGGCGGCGGGGTGGACCCGCGGGACGACGAACGGCAGATCCGCTGGGCGGGCCCCACGCGCGCGTGGTGGGCGTCCCGGCTGGGCGTGGACGAGACCTCGGCCCAGGCGATCGTCTGCGCGGCCGTCCGGGAGACGTACGAGGAGGCGGGCGTCCTGCTCGCCGGGCCCACGCCGGACACGGTGGTGGGCGACACCACGGGGGACGAGTGGGAGGCCGACCGGGCCGCCCTGGTCGCCCGCGAGGCCTCGTTCGCGGAGTTCCTCGACCGCCGCGGGCTCGTCCTGCGCTCCGACCTGCTCGGCGCCTGGACACGCTGGATCACCCCCGAGTTCGAACCCCGCCGCTACGACACCTGGTTCTTCGTGGCCGTGCTCCCGGAGGGCCAGCGCACCCGCAACGCCTCCACGGAGGCCGACCGGACCGTCTGGATCCGTCCCGCGGACGCGACGGACGGGTACGACAGGGGCGACCTCCTGATGATGCCGCCGACGATCGCGACCCTGCGCCAGATCGGCGAGTACGCCACCGCCGCCGAGGCCCTCGGCGCCGCACCCGGCCGCGACATGACGCCCGTGCTCGCACGGGCCCGCCTGGAGGAGGGCGAGGTCGTCCTCAGCTGGCCCGGGCACGACGAGTTCACCAAGCACATCCCGACCGGTGGAGCCTCCGCATGACCGACGCCGCAGCCCTCCCCGGCCGGCCGCGCGGCGGCGCGCTCTCCGGTCCGGCCACCGCGCGAGCCGTCAACGTGCTCGCGCCCAACGCGTCCCCGATGACCCTGGACGGCACGAACACCTGGATCGTCGCCGAACCGGACTCGGACCTCGCGGTGGTGATCGACCCGGGCCCGCTGGACGAGGGGCACCTGCGGAACGTCGTACGCGTCGCGGAGCGGGCCGGCCGCCGGGTGGCCCTGACGCTGCTGACCCACGGGCACCCCGACCACGCCGAGGGCGCCGCGCGGTTCGCCGACCTGACGGGCACGAAGGTGCGGGCGCTCGACCCGGCGCTGCGGCTCGGCGACGAGGGCCTCGCGGCCGGTGACGTGGTCACCACGGGCGGCCTGGAGCTGCGGGTCGTGCCGACGCCGGGGCACACCGCCGACTCACTGTGCTTCCATCTGCCCGCCGACCGGGCCGTGCTGACGGGCGACACCGTGCTCGGCCGGGGCACCACGGTCGTCGCACACCCGGACGGCCGTCTGGGCGACTACCTGGACACCCTGCGGCGGCTGCGGTCCCTGACGGTCGACGACGGGGTGAGTACGGTCCTGCCGGGCCACGGACCCGTGCTGGAGGACGCGCAGGGTGCCGTCGAGTTCTACCTCGCCCACCGCGCGCACCGGCTCGCCCAGGTCGAGACGGCGTTCGAGAACGGCTTCCCGACCCCGTCCGCGATCGTCGCCCACGTCTACGCCGAGGTCGACCGCTCCCTGTGGCCCGCGGCCGAACTGTCGGTGCGCGCGCAGCTGGACTACCTCCGCGAGCACGGACTCATCGGCGAGACGTGACCGGCGGCCCGGCTTCCGCGGTCTCCCCGTACGAAGAGAAGGACCCCGCCGGGCTGCGGCGGGGTCCTTCTCGTCGTACGGGGTCGGGACTACCGGGAGCGCTTCGCGAGGCGCTCGACGTCCAGCAGGATCACCGCGCGGGCCTCCAGGCGGAGCCAGCCGCGGCCCGCGAAGTCGGCGAGGGCCTTGTTGACCGTCTCGCGGGAGGCGCCGACCAGCTGGGCCAGTTCCTCCTGGGTCAGGTCGTGCACGACGTGGATGCCCTCCTCGGACTGCACGCCGAAGCGGCGCGAGAGGTCCAGGAGCGCGCGGGCCACACGGCCCGGCACGTCGGAGAAGACCAGGTCCGACATCTGGTCGTTGGTCTTGCGCAGGCGCCGGGCGACGGCGCGCAGCAGGGCGGCGGCCACCTCGGGCCGCGCGTTCAGCCAGGGCTGGAGGTCGCCGTGGCCGAGGCCGAGCAGCTTCACCTCGGTCAGCGCGCTGGCGGTGGCCGTGCGCGGGCCCGGGTCGAACAGCGAGAGTTCGCCGATCAGCTCGCCGGGGCCGAGGACGGCCAGCATGTTCTCGCGCCCGTCGGGCGAGGTGCGGTGGAGCTTCACCTTGCCCTCGGTGACCACGTACAGGCGGTCACCGGGGTCACCCTCGTGGAAGAGCGCGTCACCGCGCGCGAGGGTCACCTCACTCATGGAGGCGCGGAGCTCCGCGGCCTGCTCGTCATCGAGCGCCGCGAAGAGCGGGGCGCGCCGCAGAACGTCGTCCACGAGTTCTCTCCTTGTCGACCTGCATCAGGGGACCGTGCTCCCCATCTTGCCGGACGGTCCAAACAGTGTGATCAGTCACAAGTCTGCCGCACCGGCGTGTCCGGCAGTGCGGCAGGGGGCCAATTGGGGGCTGATCTTCGAGGGCCGGGGCGGATGTCAGTGGGGGGCTCTAGGCTGGCCGAGTGTCCAAATCGCCGGTGAGAGCACAGGCCAAGGGGGTTGGGCGGGTGGCTGTACGTCGTGATTCCGCTGTGGGCGAACACACCTCCGGCGGAGCGAACAAAGCGACAAAAGCGGCGGCTCCGGGATCGGTGAGGCGGACGACGGGGATTGCCGGGACGGACGGGACGGTTGCGGAGGCGGAGGGCCGAGTGACGGTCGGGGCCGCTGGAAACACGCCTTCCACGATCCCGGCGAAGGAAACCGCCGCGGCGGGGAAGAGGTTCCCCGTCGAGAGGTCCGCCGCGGCCGGGACGTCCGTCCCACGTGTCGGGCCCGACACGTCAGAGACGTCCGTTCCGACCGTGAAGAAGTCCGCGCCGTGAAGAAACCCACCGCCGAGAGCGGAGCCGCCGTGAAGAAGACCGCCGCGCGGGGCGCCGCCGCGCCGAGTGCCCCGGCCGCCGGGACCGCAGAGCCCCTTGGGAGCGCCGGGGCGAAGAGGGCGACGGCGAAGAGAGCCGCCGCGAAGACGACGGCAGGGAAGAAGACGGCGGCAGTGAAGAAGACGACCGCCGCGAAGAAGACAGCACCAGCGAAGAAGGCCGCGGTCGTTCGGACCACGACCAAGAAGGCGCCGGCCAAGAAGCCGGCCGCGAAGAAGGCCGCAGCGAAGAAGCCGGCCGCCACCGCCGGCACGGCGAAGGCCTCCGCCGTGCCGCCCCGCAACGAGTCCCGTACCGCTCTCGTCCGGCGCGCCCGCAGGATCGACCGCGAGCTTGCCGAGGTGTATCCGTACGCCCATCCGGAGCTGGACTTCGAGAACCCCTTCCAGTTGGTGGTCGCCACCGTCCTGTCGGCGCAGACGACCGACCTGAGGGTGAACCAGACGACGCCGGCCCTCTTCGCCCGGTACCCCACCCCCGAGGACCTGGCCGAGGCCGATCCCGAGAAGGTCGAGGAGATCCTCCGGCCCACGGGCTTCTTCCGGGCCAAGACCCGGTCGGTCATAGGGCTCGCCAGGGCGCTGCGGGACGACTTCGGCGGCGAGGTCCCCGGCCGCCTCGAAGACCTGGTCAAACTGCCCGGTGTGGGCCGCAAGACCGCCTTCGTGGTGCTGGGCAACGCCTTCGGCCGGCCCGGCATCACCGTGGACACCCACTTCCAGCGGCTCGTACGGCGCTGGCGGTGGACCGACGAGCAGGAGCCGGACAAGATCGAGGCGGCTGTCGGCGGGCTCTTCCCGAAGAGCGACTGGACGATGCTCTCGCACCATGTGATCTTCCACGGCCGCCGTATCTGCCACGCCCGCAAGCCCGCCTGCGGCGCCTGCCCCATCGCACCGCTCTGCCCGTCGTTCGGGGAGGGCGAGACGGACCCCGAGAAGGCCAGGAAGCTCCTGAAGTACGAGAAGGGCGGCTTCCCGGGCCAGCGTCTCAACCCGCCGCAGGCGTACCTCGACGCGGGCGGCATCGCCGCCCCGCCGCTGGGCGCCCCCGCCCCCGATTCACCCGCCCGGGGCGCGGGATGACGGAACGATCCGCGGTCCCGCGGGCGTTGAGAGCAGCAGAACGGGGGTGGCGATGACGCGCGCGAGCCACACGCACGACAGGCGGGACGGCGATCTGGCCGTGAGCAAGGACGGCCTGCCGGGCTGGCTGGACCCGGTGGTGCGGGCCGTCGAGACGGTGCAGCCCCTCCAGCTCAGCCGCTTCCTGCCGCCCGAGGACGGCGGGGGCCGCCAGTCGGCCGTGCTGGTCCTGTTCGGCGAGGGCGACGACGGCCCCGAGCTGCTGCTGATGGAGCGCGCCAGCTCGCTCAGGTCGCACGCGGGCCAGCCGTCGTTCCCCGGCGGAGCCCTCGACCCCGAGGACGGCGACCCGACGGCCGACGGGCCGCTGCGGGCCGCTCTCCGCGAGGCCGAGGAGGAGACCGGGCTCGACCCGCGCGGCGTCCAGCTCTTCGGCGTGCTGCCGAAGCTCTACATCCCGGTGAGCAGTTTCGTGGTCACCCCGGTCCTCGGCTGGTGGCGCCGCCCGACACCGGTCGGAGTGGTCGACCCCAACGAGACCGCGAGGGTGTTCACGGTCCCCGTGGCGGATCTCACGGATCCCGCCAACCGCGCGACGACGGTCCATCCGAGCGGCCACCGGGGTCCGGCATTCCTGGTCGAATCGACCCTGGTCTGGGGCTTCACGGCCGGAATCATCGACCGCCTCGTGCACTACGCGGGCTGGGAGCAGCCCTGGGACCGTGACAAGCAGGTCCCGCTCGACTGGCGCGCATGACAGGGTGGCACCCGTGAACGTGCTGGACATCCTGTTGCTGGTCGCCGCTGTGTGGTTCGCGATCGTGGGCTATCGCCAGGGCTTCGTCGTCGGCATCCTGTCGGTGATCGGCTTCCTGGGCGGCGGTCTCGTCGCCGTCTACCTCCTGCCCGTCGTGTGGGACGCGGCGACGGACGACGCGAAGGTGGGCACCACCGCCGCCGTCGTCGCGGTGGTCGTGGTGATCGTGTGCGCCTCGGTGGGCCAGGCCCTCACCACGCACCTGGGCAACAAACTCCGCCGGTACATCACGTGGTCCCCGGCCCGGGCGCTGGACGCCACGGGCGGCGCCCTGGTCAACGTGGTGGCGATGCTCCTGGTCGCCTGGCTGATCGGCTCGGCGCTGGCGGGTACGACACTGCCCACGCTCGGCAAGGAGGTCCGCGGCTCCAAGGTGCTGCTCGGGGTCTCCCGGGCCCTGCCCGCCCAGGCGGACACCTGGTTCGCGGACTTCTCCTCGGTGCTCGCGCAGAACGGCTTCCCGCAGGTCTTCAGCCCCTTCTCGAACGAACCGATCAACGAGGTGCGGGCGCCCGACCCGGGCCTCGCGACCAGCGCGGTTGCGACCCGCGCCCAGCGGTCCATCGTCAAGGTGACCGGCACCGCCCAGAGTTGCGGCAAGGTCCTCGAAGGCACGGGCTTCGTCTTCGGGCAGCGCCGGGTGATGACCAACGCCCATGTGGTCGGCGGCGTCGACGAGCCGTACGTCCAGATAGGCGGCGAGGGCCGGCGGTACGCGGCGAAGGTCGTCCTGTACGACTGGGAGCGCGACATCGCGGTGCTGGACGTCCCCGATCTGCGGGCGCCCGCCCTGGAGTTCTCGGGCAAGGACGCGTCGAGCGGTGACGGCGCGATCGTCGCGGGCTTCCCGGAGAACGGCGCGTACACGGTCAACGCGGCGCGGGTGCGCGGCCGCATCACCGCGAACGGCCCGGACATCTACCACCGCGGCACCGTGCGCAGGGACGTCTACTCGCTGTACGCGACGGTGCGGCAGGGCAACTCGGGCGGCCCGCTGCTCACTCCGGACGGCAAGGTGTACGGCGTGGTGTTCGCGAAGTCCCTCGACGACCCCGACACGGGGTACGCGCTCACCGCGGACGAGGTCAAGCCCGACATCGTGAAGGGCCGGACCGCCAACCAGCAGGTGGACAGCGACAGCTGCGCGCTGTAGCCGGTACCGGTACCGCGGTCCGGCGGGGTCGTGAGGGGTCAGCCGCGAGGATGGCGCAGTCGCGCCGAGACCCAGCGGGCCCGGCGCCTCAGAATGTGCGGGATTCCCAGGCGAGGATCCGTGCCCTGCAACTGCGGGGCGCCCCTCTGGTGGGAGCTCAGGCCACTGGCCGAGCGGCGGTTTCGTGTGGCGTCACTGTAGTCGTGCGTCCAGCCCATACCCGGACGTCTGCCCCTGCCCCAAGGTCGATAACCACCCCCGCGCCCCTCAATTGGCCTATGCGCGAGGCAATTGGCCGTTCGTAGGACATGCGTTCCAAGGGTGGTCCGCGGGCGCCCCCAGGCCCCGCCCCGGCGGCCCGGGGCGGCGGCCCGGACGGCGGTCGCGGGGAGCCGCGACGGGTTCGGCCGTCCGGTGAGGCGCGAGGGGCCGGTCCCGGGTTCAGCGGTCGGGCTCGGGGTCCTTCAGCCAGTTGACCAGTTCCGAGGAGAACGCCACCGGGTCCTCCTCGTGGGGGAAGTGGCCGAGCCCGTCGAACAGCCGCCAGCGGTACGGGGCTTCGACGTACTCCCCGGAGCCCGCGGCGCTGCGGGTGCGCATCACCGGGTCGAGCGAACCGTGCAGGTGCAGTGTCGGCACCCGCACCGGCCGCTTCATGCGCCGGTTGAACTGGATGCCGTCGGGGCGGGCCATCGAGCGCACCATCCAGCGGTACGGCTCGACGGAGCAGTGGGCCGTCGACGGGATCAGCATCGCGCGCCGGTAGGTCTCCACGGCCTCGTCCTCGGGCAGCCGGGGCCCGGACCAGTCCCGGATGAGCCGGCCGACCAGGGCGCCCTCGTCGGCGACCAGTTGCCGCTCCGGGAGCCACGGCCGCTGGAAGCCCCAGACGTACGAGCCGGCGGCGGTCTGGCGCATGTCCGAGAGCATCGCCGAGCGCCAGCGCCGGGGGTGGGGCATGGAGGCGACCACGAGCCGGCGGACCAGCTTGGGGCGCATCACCGCGGCCGTCCACGCCAGGTAGCCGCCGAGGTCGTGACCGACCAGCGCGGCGTCGGGCTCGCCGAGGGACCGTACGACCCCGGTGATGTCCAGCGCGAGGTTGGCCGGGTCGTAGCCGCGCGGGGTGCGGTCGCTGCCGCCGATGCCCCGCAGGTCCATCGCGACGGCGCGGAAGCCCGCGTCGGAGAGCGCCACGAGCTGGTGCCGCCACGTCCACCAGAACTGCGGGAAGCCGTGCAGGAGCAGGACCAGCGGGCCGTCGCCCATCTCGGCGATGTGGAAGCGCGCGCCGTTCGCGGCGACGTCCCGGTGGGTCACTGCCTTCCCGCCGGGGACGTCGAGTCGTACGACCGAGGTGGGTTGCGCCGATGATGTGGCGGGGTCCGTCATGAGGACGAGCGTGCCACAGCCTCGACGCCGTCGCCGACACGGTCGGCCGCGGTCACCTGTCGGGGGTGGGGCTTCACGTTCTGCAGTACGGACGCCGATTCCTTGACCGAGGCCGCCGTCTTCTGCGGGCCCTGGCCCTGCTTCGCCTTCTTCGCGAAGACCACGCCGATCAGCGCGAGCACCCCGGCGATCAGGACGTTCCCGGCGAACGACAGCAGGAAGCAGACGGCCAGGTTCCAGTCGCTCCAGGTGCGGATGCCGTAGGCGAGGGCGAAGCTCAGCATCGGCAGGGAGAAGATCAGTACCCCGATGGCCGCGATGAAGGCACCACCGCCGACCGCTCCGCGCTTGACGTCCCTCTTGAGCTGGGCCTTCGCCAGCGCGATCTCGTCGTGCACCAGCGCGGACACCTCGGTCGTCGCCGAGGCGAACAGCTGGCCGATGCTGCGTTCGGCGCCGACCGGGCTGCCGTCGGGTGCGCTCATCGCGTTTCTCCCTGTTGTCTTGTCGCCGTGGGCGTTTCGCGTCGTGTCGGACGTACGTGTCAGATCATGCCGGACCGGTGTGCTCCTCGCCTGCCCCGCCCGTCACTTCGGCAAGCCTCCGGTGCTCGGCGGCCCTGCGTTCGTAGATCTCGGCCATCCGCAGGTGGTAGGCCGGGTTGTCCTGCTCGTAGATGTCCGGGATGCCGTCGAGGTCCTCGTCGCGCTCCTCGTCCTCGCAGAGCGCGCGGTACTTGGCGTTGCGCACCTTCAGCAGGACCGTCGCCAGGACGGCCGCGATCAGCGAGCCCGTCAGGACCGCGGCCTTCACCTCGTCGGTGAGCCGGGGGTCGCCGTCGAAGGCGAGTTCGCCGATGAGCAGCGAGACGGTGAAGCCGATACCGGCCAGCGTGGCCACCGCGAAGACGTCGGGCCAGGCCAGGTCGTCGGAGAGCGACGCCCTGGTGAAGCGGGCCGCCAGCCAGGTGCCGCCGAAGATGCCGACCGCCTTGCCGACGACGAGTCCGAGGACGACTCCGAGGGTCTCCGGCTGGGTGAAGACCGCGCCGAGCGCTCCGCCCGACACCACGACCCCGGCGCTGAACAGCGCGAACAGCGGAACGGCGAGGCCCGCCGAGACGGGGCGCACGAGGTGCTCGATGCGTTCGCCGGGCGAGTGCTCCTCGTCCGTGCGGGTGGTGCAGCGCAGCATGAGCCCCATCGCGACACCGGCGATGGTGGCGTGGATGCCGCTGTTGTACATCAGCGCCCAGATGGCGAGCGCGAGCGGCACGTACAGGTACCAGCCGCGCACGCCCCGCCTCAGCAGCAGCCAGAAGAGCACGAGTCCGGCGACGGCGCCGCCGAGGGCGGCGAAGTTCAGGTCGTCGGTGAAGAAGACCGCGATGACGAGGATCGCGAACAGGTCGTCGACGACGGCGAGGGTGAGCAGGAAGGCGCGCAGGGCGCCCGGCAGAGAGGTGCCGATGACGGCGAGCACGGCGAGGGCGAACGCGATGTCGGTCGCCGTCGGTACGGCCCAGCCGTCGGTGGCGCCGCCGCCGACGACGTTGACCAGCGTGTACACGAGCGCGGGCACGACCATGCCGCTGAGTGCCGCGACGACCGGGAGCGCGGCCGCCCTGGGGTCCCGGAGGTCGCCGGCGACCAGCTCACGCTTGAGTTCGATGCCGGCGACGAAGAAGAACACGGCGAGCAGGCCGTCGGCCGCCCAGTGCTCGACGGAGAGGTCCAGGCCGAGGGCCGCGGGTCCGATGTGGTGGTCCCGGACGGCGTCGTAACTTCCCGGCAGGGCGTTCGCCCAGATCAGTGCGGCGATCGCGGCGAGGAGCAGGAGCACTCCGCCGACGGTCTCGGCCCGCAGGGCGTCCGTGACGAAGGTCCGCTCGGGGAGCGAGAGCCGTCCGAGGACCTTGCGGTCCTTGCGGGGTGCGGGGGTGGGGGCGGACACGGGACGACCTCCGGTCGGTGGGCAGGACGCAGCACATGCCGACCAGACTTCCCGGCGCACCTTGAGATCTCGGAGTTCACTTGTCGCGTCGTGGACGCCTTTTTCCACCCTACCCAAGATGCGGACGGACCCGTCCGGTGATCTTCACGGTAGACGCGGAAGGGGCATCCGGCGCGTTCACCGCCGGATGCCCCTTCGTGCCGTACGCGGGTTCTGTGCCCGTGTGTCAGTCCTCGCTGGGCGCCGCCGGGAGCTTCTCCTGGATGAGGTCCATGACCGCGGAGTCGGTGAGCGTGGTGACGTCACCGAGCTGGCGGTTCTCCGCGACGTCGCGCAGCAGACGGCGCATGATCTTGCCGGAGCGGGTCTTGGGCAGCTCGGCCACCGGCAGGATCCGCTTCGGCTTGGCGATCGGGCCGAGGGTCGTCCCGACGTGGTTGCGCAGGTCGCCCACGAGTTGGTCGGTCTCCGACGCGGTGCCGCGCAGGATCACGAAGGCCACGATGGCCTGTCCGGTGGTCTCGTCGGCCGCGCCCACGACGGCCGCCTCGGCGACGGACGGGTGCGAGACGAGCGCGGACTCGACCTCGGTGGTGGAGATGTTGTGCCCGGACACGAGCATCACGTCGTCCACGCGGCCGAGGAGCCAGATGTCGCCGTCGTCGTCCTTCTTGGCGCCGTCGCCGGCGAAGTACTTGCCCTCGAAGCGCGACCAGTACGTGTCGAGGAACCGCTGGTCGTCGCCCCAGATGGTGCGGAGCATCGACGGCCACGGCTCGGTGAGGACGAGGTATCCGCCGCCGCCGTCGGGCACTTCGCGCGCCTCGTCGTCGACGACGGTCGCCGAGATGCCCGGCAGCGCCCGCTGGGCCGATCCCGGCTTGGTCTCGGTGACACCCGGGAGCGGCGAGATCATCATCGCGCCGGTCTCGGTCTGCCACCAGGTGTCCACGATCGGGGTGCGGTCGCCGCCGATGTGCTTGCGGTACCAGATCCAGGCCTCGGGGTTGATCGGTTCGCCGACCGAGCCCAGCACTCGCAGGCTGCCGAGGTCGAACTTCGCGGGGATGTCGTCGCCCCACTTCATGAACGTCCGGATGGCCGTCGGCGCGGTGTAGAGGATCGTCACGCCGTACTTCTGGACGATCTCCCAGAAGCGCCCCTGGTGCGGGGTGTCGGGCGTGCCCTCGTACATCACCTGCGTCGCGCCGTTCGCCAGCGGCCCGTACGTGATGTACGAGTGCCCGGTGACCCAGCCGATGTCGGCCGTGCACCAGTAGACGTCGGTCTCCGGCTTGAGGTCGAAGACGGCGTGGTGGGTGTACGCGGCCTGCGTGAGGTAGCCGCCGGAGGTGTGCAGGATGCCCTTCGGCTTCCCGGTCGTCCCCGAGGTGTAGAGGATGAACAGCGGGTGCTCGGCGTCGAACGCCTCGGGGGTGTGCTCGGCGGACTGCTTGCCGGTGATCTCGTGCCACCACACGTCGCGGCCCTCGGTCCAGGCGACGTCCTGGCCGGTGCGGCGCACGACGAGCACCTTGTCGACGCCGTCCACCCGGGAGACCGCCTCGTCGACGGCCGGCTTGAGCGCGGACGGCTTGCCGCGGCGGTAGCCCCCGTCCGAGGTGATGACCAGTTTGGCGTCGGCGTCCTGGATGCGGGTGGCGATGGCGTCGGCCGAGAATCCGCCGAAGACGACGGAGTGCGCGGCGCCGATGCGGGCGCAGGCCAGCATCGAGACGACGGCCTCGGGGATCATCGGCAGGTAGACGGCGACGCGGTCGCCCTTGCCGATGCCCAGTTCGGTGAGGGCGTTCGCGGCCCGCGACACCTCGTCCTTGAGTTCGGCGTAGGTGATGGTCCGGCTGTCGCCGGGCTCGCCCTCGAAGTGCAGGGCGACGCGGTCGCCGTTCCCCGCCTCCACGTGCCGGTCGACGCAGTTGTACGCGACGTTCAGCTTCCCGTCGGCGAACCACTTCGCGAACGGCGGGTTGGACCAGTCCAGTGTCTCGGTCGGCTCGGTGGCCCAGGTCAGCCGGCGGGCCTGCTCGGCCCAGAAGCCGAGCCTGTCAGCCTTGGCCTGTTCGTACGCCTCCGCGGTGACGTTGGCGTTCGCGGCCAGGTCGGCGGGCGGCGCGAACCTGCGCTCTTCCTTGAGCAGGTTGGAGAGGGAGGAACGCTCGTTGGGCTCGTTCACTATCCCCTCTCCTCCCTCAGCAGGTTGGCCAGGCTTTCGTTGCTCACGACATCTCCCTTTCCCAGGGTGTCCGTTGTGTCCCAGGCCACAGCTCATCAGACGGGGACCCCTGGTGACAAGGGCCGTCCGACAATTGGTTTAGACCTGTGTGTGGAACGGGTGTGCGTGCGGCCCCCGGCCGAGCAGGGGGGCCACACGTTCTCACGGACCGGGGAGGGCGCCGGTTCAGGCTCGCGGGCGGGGCGGGCACGCGGGAGCGGGCGGGCCGGACACCCGCCCCGGGCGTCCGGGGCGGGTGTCGTACGAGGTCAGGGCAGGGAAGGCGCGGGACTCGTCCCGTGCCCGGCCGTCGCCGCGACCCGGTCGAACAGCTCGCCGGCCGGGTCGCCGTGGGGTGCGGTCCCGGTGAGCAGATAGGCCTGGGCCTCGCCCACGTGGAAGTACATTCCCTGGAGTTCGAGCGCGCCCGCCTCCATCGCGCGTGCCACGCACTCGTGGGCCCGCAGATGCTCCAACTGCTGCACCACGTTGGTCAGGCAGAGCTGCTCGACGGCGTCGGCGGGCGCCCGCCCGGCGATCCGCGTCCACGGCCGCTCCTTGGCTGCCATCCGCTCCAGGCTCGCCGTCCCGTGCCGCAGCCAGCGCTTCAGCGGAGTCCGCGCGCCGCCCGGTTCGCTGTTCAGCAGCGCCTGCATCGCCCCGCATCCGGAGTGCCCGCAGACGGTGATGGACCGCACGCCCAGTACCTCGACCGCGTACTCGATCGCCGCGGCCACCGAGTCGTCGCCGCTCTCCTCGCCGGGGGGCGGTACGAGATTGCCGACGTTCCGTACGACGAACAGGTCGCCCGGACCGCTGGAGGTGATCATCGAGGTGACCAGACGGGAGTCGGCGCAGGTGAGGAAGAGCTGGGAGGGCCGCTGCCCCTCCCGGGCGAGCCGGGCCAGCTCACCGCGCACCAGCGGGGCGGTGTTGCGCTGGAAGGAGCTGATCCCGCTGGCCAGCCGGTGCCCGCTGGGACGCGGGCCGGACGGCTCGGACTCCGGACGCTCGCAGTGGTGGTTGCGCCACGGCGTCCACGGCCGGCAGTGGCAGTGCGCGCCCTGCTTGAGGCCGTCGTCGGCGTGCGGTTCGGCGAGCCGGCCGCCGGTGCGCCCGGTGAGCTCCACGGAGCCGCCCCGCGCGGTGTGGGCGCTCTCCCAGTCGTGCAGCGACTCGTACGCCGCGTGGTCCATGAAGGAGCCGTCCAGCTCGACCACCACGTCGGACCCGGCGGGCACCAGGTGCAGCGCACGGCTGAGCCGCGGAACGGCCAGGAACGTCAACTGCCCGCGCACGCGGACGTGGTGGACGCCCTCGGCCTCCTCGTGCGTGATGCGGGTGTGGGCCAGGCGGTGCAGGGCCACCCCGACCGCGACGGCGACACCCAGGGCGACGCCCTCCAGGACGCCGAGGAGGACCACGCCGAGGGTGGTGACGGCGTACACCAGGACCTCCCGGTGGCGCGTGACCGTGCGGATGTGGTGCAGGGACACCATCTGGATGCCGACCGCCATCACCAGGGCGGCGAGGGCCGCGAGCGGGATGAGCTCCAGGACGGGGACCATCAGCAGCGCGGCCACCACGACCCAGGCTCCGTGCAGCATCGTGGAGTTCCGGGTGCGGGCGCCCGCCTGCAGGTTCGCCGAGCTGCGCACGGCGACGCCCGCGACCGGCAGTCCGCCGAGCGTCCCGGAGACGATGTTGGCGGCGCCCTGCCCGAGCAGCTCGCGGTCGAGGTCGGAGCGCGGCGGCGGAGTGGGCCGCCTGGCCGTGACCTTGTCCACGGCGACGGCGCCGAGCAGGGACTGGACGCTGCACACCAGCGTCACGGTGAGCACGGCGGCGACGAGACCGAGGACCGGACCCTCGGGCAGCCCCGCCAGCGCGTGGCTGCGCCAGGACGGCAGGTCGACCTTGGGCAGGCTGAGCCCGGCCAGCGAGGCGGTGGCGGTGGCCACAGCCACGGCCACGAGCGGGGCGGGCGCGGTGCGCAGGACACGCCCGGCGCGTCCGCGGATCCGGGGCCAGGCCAGCAGGAGGACCAGGGTCAGGGCGCTCATGGACAGGGCCGCGATCTGCGGGTGGGCCAACTGGGCGGGCAGTTCCCGCACATTGGCGACGACCGAGCTGCGCGGTGAACCGCCCAGCACGATGTGCAGTTGGGCGACGGCGATGGTGAGGCCGATGCCCGCCAGCATGCCGTGCACGATCGCGGGGCTGACGGCCAGGGCGGACCGGGCCACGCGCAGGAGGCCGAGGCCGAGCTGGGCGAGGCCGGCGAGCACGGTGATGGCGCACGTCGTACGCCATCCGTAGGTCTGGATCAGGTCGGCGGTGACCACCGTCAGCCCCGCGGCGGGCCCGCTCACCTGGAGCGGGGCGCCGCCCAGCCGGCCGACGACGAGTCCGCCGACGGCGGCGGCGACGAGCCCCGCCTGGAGCGGGGCGCCGGTGGCGAGCGCGATGCCCAGGGACAGGGGCAGGGCGATCAGGAACACGGCGATGGAGGCCGACAGGTCGGCGCCCTGGATCGAGCGGATCCGGGGTGACCGCCCGGGCGGCGGCGGGCTGTGGGGTCGCCCCTCGTCGGGGGCGTGCGATGAGTCGTCGGTGCGGGTGGGGACGCAGGCAGGCATGGTTCCCGTCTCCTCCGGGGCTACGCGGTCGCTTGGGGGCGCGGCCGTGGGTCACGGGCGTACAGCGGCGGGATTATCAACGCTCGGTAAATGAATCGTAATGGAGAGTAAAGGGGATAGGTGAAAAAGTAGCGCAAATGGGTCAAGTCTTCATGCCGGAGAGTGATTAAGCATTTCGATCGGCTTGTCGTACTTACTTCCTCCCGAACCCCTGCGACCTTGATGGGGCTGTCGCCTTTGTCGGCTTTGTTGGTTTTCCCGGCTGTCTCGGCTCTATCGGCTGTCTCGGCTTTGCCGGCTTTGGCGACCTCATCGGTTCTGTTGGTTCTCGGGGCTTCTCCCGCGCGGCAGTCCCCTCCGCGTTGGCCTGACTGAAGGAAGTAGGTGGGCGGAACATGGCCGCCATTCAGAGGATCGCCGCGGGCGTCACCGCCGTCGCGGCCTGTGCCGCCGCGCTCGCCGGCTGCTCGACCGGCGGCTCCGGCGCCGACCGGGCGACCGGGCAGGGCGCGCGCGAGGAAGGGGCACAGGGTGCGAAGAAGCCCCCGGGCGCTCCGGCCCCCAAGAGCCCGGTCCGGCTGATCGGCGACGGCTCCACCGCCTTCACCGGCGCGCAGCCCCACATGCCCCGGGCCGAGCGGCTGAAGCCCGGTCAGAAGCCGCCCCAGTTCGTGGTCTTCTCCTGGGACGGGGCGGGCGAGGACGGGCAGCGGCTGTTCTCGCACTTCCGCAAGGTGGCCAAGGCCAACAACGCGAAGATGACGTACTTCCTGAGCGGCGTGTACATGCTGCCGGAGGAGAAGCGGGACCTGTACCGGCCGCCGCAGCACTCCCCGGGCCGGTCCGACATCGGCTTCAACGACGAGCAGGGCATCAAGGACACCGTGCGGCAGCTGCGCGGGGCCTGGCTCGAGGGCAACGAGATCGGCACCCACTTCAACGGCCACTTCTGCGGTGCCGGGGGCGGTGTGGGCGAGTGGTCCGTCGAGGAGTGGAAGGACGAGATCGCCCAGGCCAAGTCCTTCGTGAAGTCGTGGAAGACCAACACGGGCACGAAGGACGCCTCCCCGCTGCCCTTCGACTACGACAAGGAACTGGTCGGCGCCCGCACGCCCTGCCTGGAGGGGCAGCAGAACTTCATGCAGGCCGGCCGCGAACTCGGCTTCCGGTACGACACCAGCGGCGTCAACAACCAGGTGTGGCCCAGGAAGAAGCAGGGGCTGTGGGACCTCTCGCTCCAACTCGTCCCGGTGCCGGGCCGCAAGTTCGAGACGCTGACCATGGACTACAACTTCATGGTCAACCAGTCCGGCACCACGTCCAAGGGCGACCCCGCCAAGCACCAGTACTGGGGCGACCAGATGCGTGACGGCCTGCTCAAGGGCTTCGAACGCGCCTACGAGGGCAACCGCGCGCCCCTGATCATCGGCAACCACTTCGAGTCCTGGAACGGCGGCACGTACATGCGGGCGGTCCAGGAGACCGTCGAACGCGTCTGCACCCGCAGCGAGGTCCGCTGCGTCTCCTTCCGGCAGCTCGCCGACTGGCTCGACGCGCAGGACCCGGAGACCCTGGACAAGCTCCGCAGCCTCGGCGTGGGCGAGGCGCCGGCCAAGGGCTGGGCGCCGTTCCTGTCCGGCTCCCCCGCCCCGGCCCCGAAGGGTGTCCCGGGCGCTCCGGCGGCGCAGCCGTAGCGGCGGGCGCGGGGCGGGGAGCCGCGGCCGGTCAGGCCGTGGCGGCCGCGGCCTCGCGCAGGACGAACGCGGGGTCGACCTGGGCAGCCAGGTCGACGCCCGTCCGCTCGTTCCCCCACGACTGGGCGTTCTTCAGGTGGAAGTGCACCATCTGGCGCGTGTAGCGCTCCCAGTCGCGCAGCCCGTACGTGGCGTCGGCGGCGGCCAGCAGGTCCTGGAGGGCGCGGCGGTTGTGGTCCTCCAGGTCGGCGAACCGGGGCGGCCTGCCCTTCTCCATGGCGCGTACCCAGTCCGAGTGCCCGACCGTCAGCAGCAGGTCGTCGCCGACCTCGCTCCTCAGGAAGTCGACGTCGTCCTGTCCCTGCACCTTGTTGCCGACGACCTTCAGGGTGACGCCGAAGTCGCGCGCGTACTCCTTGTACTGGCGGTAGACGGAGACGCCCTTCCTGGTCGGTTCGGCGACCAGGAACGTCATGTCGAAGCGGGTGAACATGCCGGACGCGAAGGAGTCCGAACCCGCGGTCATGTCGACGACGACGTACTCGCCGGGGCCGTCCACGAGGTGGTTCAGGCAGAGTTCGACCGCGCCGGTCTTGGAGTGGTAGCAGGCCACCCCGAGGTCGGCGTCGGTGAACGGTCCGGTGGCCATCAGCCGGATGCTGCCGCCCTCCAGCTCCACGGGCCGCGCGCAGGCCTCGTACACGGGGTTGTCCTCGCACACCCGCAGCAGCCGGGACCCTTCGCCGGGCGGGGTCGTCTTGATCATCGCGGCGGCGGACGTGATGCGGGGGTTGGAGCCGCGCAGGTAGTCCTTGATCAGTCCCAGCCGGTCGCCCATGCCGGGCAGCCGCCCGGCCTCCGCGTCGTCGAGGCCGAGCGCGGGCCCGAGGTGCTGGTTGATGTCGGCGTCCACCGCGACGACGGGCGCCCCGGTGGTCGCGAGGTGGCGGACGAAGAGCGAGGACAAGGTGGTCTTGCCGCTGCCGCCCTTCCCAACGAAAGCAATTTTCATGTTCAGTAAGCGTAGTCGCGGTACGGGGCCGAAGGGCGACCGGACGTGAAGAAGACCACTCCAACGTGGGGTGCGGTCCGGGTGTGCGTAGGGTCGTACTCATGAGTACGACAGGTGCGCACGCCGACCCGCTCGTGGCGCTGGGCTCGCTGCCCGGTGTGGCCGAGTCCGTGGAATCCGTCCGCAAGGCCGTGGACAGGGTCTACGGACACCGCGTCATGCGGCGCCGCAGCAACGCGATCACCGGAGAGGCGGCCCTGCGCGGGGCCCGCGGCTCCGCGGCGCTGTCCGGTGCCGACTGGGCGCTCGAAGAGGTGCGCAGGCGGACCGACTTCAGCGGCGACGACGAGGCCCGTGTGGTCGGCGCGGCACTCAGGCTGACCGCCGAGGCCGGCCAACTCCTCTCCATCTGGCGCCAGTCGCCGTTGCGGGTCCTCGCGCGGCTGCACCTGGTGGCCGCCGCGGACAAGGGCGAGTCGGTCGGCCGGCCGCGGCGGGCGGGCGAGGGCGTCACGGAGACCTCCGCGGCCGGCGCCGCGGGACCGCTGGTCGAACTGCCGCTGCCGGACGCTGCCGAGGTCGAGGGGCGCCTCGACGGACTCGCGCGCCTGGTCATCGCGGGAAGTTCCGCGCCCGCCCTGGTCACGGCCGCCGTCGTGCACGGCGAACTGCTCGCGCTGCGGCCGTTCGGCTCCCACAACGGCCTGGTCGCCCGCACCGCCGAACGCATCGTCCTGATCGGCAGCGGACTCGACCCCAAGTCGGTCTGCCCGGCCGAGGTCGGCCACGCGGAACTGGGACGGGCCGCCTACGCGGCGGCCCTCGAAGGCTATGTGTCGGGTACCCCGGAGGGCATGGCCGCCTGGATCACGCACTGCGGCAGGGCGGTCGAACTCGGCGCCCGGGAGTCGACGGCGGTGTGCGAGGCGCTCCAGCGCGGCGCCGCGTAGGTCCCCGGACAGGGTTGCGGCGGTACGAGGACTCGTACCGCCGCTGGCATGTTCACCTGGTTACCAAGCGTCCTCGGAATATTGCCCATCAGGTCGGGAACTGCAGCCCGTCACCTGGTGCGGCTGGCCCGTAATCGACGGGTCGACGTCGCGTGGGTGCCTGGTGTCCATGCTCGGTCCGTGGGGCCTCGGTTGCGTTCTTAAGGTGATCCTCTCGGATGTCCTTGGTCTCGCGGGCCGTTAAAACCTTTGTACTCCTGGTCCCGAGGAAGCGGAACCCCTGGCCGTAGTTCTTTACTTTTGGGTTCAAAGGGGAGTGATTCGGGCGCCCGTCGCACGTGAGGGGCGCCCGATGGCTCAGCTCGCCGCCGAGCGGCGCCGGCTCGCGTACCAGACCAGGCCGGCCGTGGCCGCGGCCGCTCCTATCGCGGCGGCCGCCACGAGGGCCGGCCTCGGAGGTACGGACAGCCGCTGCTTGAGCCGGACCGGGTGGTTGAAGTCGAGAACGGGCCACCCGCGCGCGATGGCCTCGCGCCGCAGCGCGCGGTCCGGGTTCACGGCGTGCGGGCGGCCGACCGCCTCCAGCATCGGGATGTCGGTCGCCGAGTCGCTGTAGGCGTAGCAGCGTTCGAGGTCGTAGCCCTCGGACACGGCCAGCTCCTTGACGGCCTCGGCCTTCGTCGGGCCGTACGCGTAGTACTCCACCTCGCCGGTGAAGCAGCCGTCGTCGCCGACCACCATGCGGGTGGCCACCACCCGGTCCGCGCCCAGCAGCTCGCCGATCGGCTCGACGACCTCCGCCCCGGACGTGGACACGATCACCACGTCGCGCCCCGCGACATGGTGCTCCTCGATGAGGGACGCGGCCTCGTCGTAGATGATCGGGTCGATCAGGTCGTGAAGGGTCTCGGCGACGATCTCCTTCACCTGCTGGACGTTCCAGCCGCGGCACATCGCGGACAGGTACTTGCGCATCCGTTCCATCTGGTCGTGGTCCGCGCCGCCCGCGAGGAACACGAACTGGGTGTACGCGGTGCGCAGGGCCGCCCGGCGGTTGATCAGGCCGCCTTGGTAGAACGACTTGCTGAACGTGAGCGTGCTCGACTTCGCAATGACCGTCTTGTCCAGGTCAAAGAAGGCTGCTGTGCGAGGCAAGGAGTGGTTTTCCACGGCCTGAGCATATGCGCCCGCCATTCGGGCTAGTGTGGGGCGCGTGGGTTTGCCTGAGAAGGCTCTCGGGTACACCATGGAAGTCACGGATCGTTCGCGACCGTGCTAACCCGGTCCGACTCCTCCCCCCCCGAGTCGGCCGTGGGGACGACCCCCGCTCTCCCCCCCGGCGGGGGTCGTCGCATGTCCGGGTGGGTTTTCTCCCTCGTTCCACCGATCGCCGGACCCGTCGTACGGGCTCCGGATTTCTTCATGCCCACCACAGGATTCGTCACCGTGGGTAGTCGTGGGGATGTGCTAAGGAAGTCGCCCAACGCCCCCTGGTGGAACTCGTACAACGCTCATCAGTTTGGGTACCGGCGATATTCACAACCGTTGAGTTGTCCACAGTTATCGACCAAGATCCACACGATTTCCCGGATCGCTGCACCGTGATTCCGGCGCGCACCGCTCGCGGAAGTTCATGGCCGGTTCCGTTTGTCCGGCGGCCATGGACGGTCCGTATCGGCGGTTCATATGGAGGGCCGGTTGCCGGTTCTTCCCGCGCACGGGAATCGCGGGGCCGAGGGGCCTCGCGGGCAAGCAGCGAAGGGGCTGGGGATCGTGGCAGGAGCCATCACGCACGACCGGGCGTCGGCCGCCGAGGGGCGGCGGGGCGGACCGCTGATCGTCACCGAGGACGCGGACCTGCTGGACGACCTGCTGCGGCTGTGCGCCGCCGCGGGCGCCCGCCCCGAGGTCCACCACGGGGTGCCGGAGCGCGGCGGCTGGGAGACGGCACCCCTGGTGCTCGTCGGGGACGACGCCGCACCACGGGTGAGGGGGGCCGCGCGCAGACGCGGAGTGGTGCTGGTGGGCCGGGACCAGGACGACTCCGGTGTCTGGCGGCGGGCCGTCGAGATCGGCGCCGACCACGTCCTGCTGCTGCCCGACGGCGAGCAGTGGCTGGTCGACCGGATCGCCGACGTGGCGGAGGGGGTCGGCCCGCCCGCCCTCACCGTGGGTGTGATCGGAGGCCGAGGGGGCGCCGGATCGTCCACGCTCGCCTGCGCCCTGGCCGTCACGTCGGCGCGCCAGGGACGGCGCACCCTCCTCGTCGACGCGGATCCGCTGGGCGGCGGACTCGACGTACTCCTCGGGGGCGAGGGCGCCGAAGGCCTGCGGTGGCCGGACTTCGCCGGCTCCAGGGGACGCGTCGGAGGCGGGGCGCTGGAGGAGTCGCTGCCCGAGCTGCACGCCCTGCGGGTCCTCAGCTGGGACCGCGGCGACTGCGTGACCGTCCCGCCGGAGGCTGTGCGCGCCGTACTGGCGGCGGCGCGCCGCCGCGGCGGAGCGGTGGTCGTGGATCTGCCGCGCCGCGTCGACGAGGGCGTCGCGGAGGCCCTCGCCCAGATCGACCTGGGCCTGCTCGTGGTCCCCGCCGAACTGCGGGCCGTCGCCGCCGCCCGGCGGGTGGCCTCGGCGGTCGGCATGGTCCTGCGGGACCTCAGGGTCGCGGTGCGCGGACCGTACGCGCCCGGCCTGGACGACAGGGAGGTCGCCCGGCTGCTGGGGCTGCCCCTTGCGGGCGAGGTGCCGGTGGAGGCGGGGCTGCCGGCGACCCAGGAGCGGGGGGACCCGCCGGGCGGGGACGGACGCGGACCGCTCGCGCGCTTCTGCTCGGCCTTCTGGCAGCGGGCCGCGCTCGCCGGAGGGGGCGTATGAGCGGCGGCACGCGTGCGCGCGGCCCGGCGGCCAGGGTGTTCTACCCGCCCTCAGCGCCTCCTGCGCCTCCTGTGGCCGCCGTGCCGTCCGGCGGGGCGCCCGGAGCTGCGGGAGCGGGCGCCGGGGCGTCGGCGGACTCCGGGCTGCTGGACGGGGTCCGGCAGTGGCTCGCCGCCAGTGGCGCCGAACCGACCCCGGCACGCGTGGCGCAGGCCCTGCGGGAACAGGGTCGGGTGCTCGGGGACACCGAGGTACTGGGCGCGGCGGAGAGGCTGAGGTCCGAGCTGGTCGGGACCGGGCCCCTGGAGCCCCTGCTCGGTGACTCCTCGGTGACCGACGTGCTGGTCCAGGCGCCCGACCGGGTGTGGGTGGACCGCGGCGGCGGCCTGGAGCTGACCGGGGTCTCCTTCCCGGACGCGGCGGCCGTACGACGCCTCGCGCAGCGGCTCGCGGCCGTGGCCGGACGACGGCTCGACGACGCGCACCCCTGGGTCGACGCCCGGTTGCCCGACGGCACCCGGCTGCACGCGGTGCTGCCCCCGGTCGCGGTCGGCTCCACCTGCCTCTCCCTGCGGGTCGTCAGGCCGAGGGCGTTCGCACTCGGCGAACTGGTGGCGGCGGGCACGCTGCCCCCGGGCGGCGACCGGCTGCTGCGCGCGCTGCTCGACGCACGGCTGTCGTTCCTCATCAGCGGCGGTACGGGCAGCGGGAAGACGACGCTCCTCAGCGCTCTGCTCGGTCTCGTCGGACCGGGCGAACGGATCGTGCTCGCCGAGGACTCGGCGGAACTGCGCCCCGACCATCCGCACGTCGTCCGGCTGGAGTCCAGGCCCGCCAACCAGGAGGGCGCCGGACTCGTCACGCTCCAGGACCTGGTGCGCCAGGCGCTGCGGATGCGGCCCGACCGGCTCGTCGTCGGCGAGGTGCGCGGACCCGAAGTGGTCGCCCTGCTGGCCGCGTTGAACACGGGCCACGAGGGCGGCTGCGGCACCGTCCACGCCAACGCGGCCTCCGGAGTGCCGGCCCGGCTGGAGGCCCTCGGCACGGCGGCGGGGCTCGACCGGGCCGCGCTGCACAGCCAGGTGGCGGCCGCCCTTTCGGTGGTGATCCATCTGACCCGGGACCGGGCCGGACGCCGCCGGGTCGCCGAGGTGCATGTGCTGGAGCGGGACAGGGCGGGCCTGGTCGTGACGGTTCCCGCGTTGCGCTGGGGTGCCGAGGCCTTCGCGCACGGGCCGGGGTGGGAGCGGCTGCGGGCACTGCTCGGCGGTGTCGGCGGCCCGGACGTTGTCGACGGCCCGGGCGACGCGGGAGCCGTCCAGGGCGCGCGGTGGGGCGGTGAGGGGCCGTGACGGGGCCGATGTGGAGGACGGGGCCGATGGCGATGGCGGGTGACGCGGGCACGACGGGGGTGGCAGAGGTGGCGGGCATGGCGGGGACGGCCGGATTCGGCGAGGTGTCCGTGGGCGTGGCGGTGGCTGCCGCCGGGGTGGCGGCCTGGCTCATGGGCGGGCGGGGCCCGGGGGTGCGACGGGCGAGGCTCGTCTGCGCCGGTGGGGCGGCTGCCGGGGGTGGTGTCGGGGACGGAGGCGTGTCGACGGGCCTTGGGCCAAAGGGGGTTGGGCCAAAGAGGGTTGGGCCGCCCTCTTGGTCATGGACACGGTCGTGGACGTGGTCGGGCGTGTGCACGTGGGTGGTGGGTGCCCGGGAGTCGCTGCGGGGACTGCACCGGACGCGGGGCGAGTGGTGGGCGCCGGTCGCGGGCCTGGCGGTCGGGCTGCTGGGGGAGTCCGTGCTGCCGCTGGTCGTGGGCGCGCTCGCCGTTCCCCTGGTACGGCGGGCCCGGTCGGCCGGGGCCGAGCGGCGGGCGGCGGAGCGGCGGGCCGGGGCGGTGGTCGCGTTGTGCGGGGCGCTCGCGGCCGAGGTCCGTGCCGGGAGGCAGCCGGGTGAGGCGCTGCGGGGTGCCGCCCGGGACTCCGGAGGACTCGGCGACGCGCAGGCGGTGGTGCTGGCGGCGGCCCGGTTCGGCGGGGACGTGCCCGCGGCGCTCATCGGGGCCGCTCGGCATCCGGGCGCCGAGGGACTGCTGGGCCTCGCCGCGTGCTGGCGGGTCGCGGTGGACCGGGGAGCGGGGCTGGCCGCCGGACTCGACCGGCTGGAAGGGGCGTTGCGTGCGGAGCGGGACCAGCGGGCCGATCTGCGGGCCCAGTTGGCCGGGGCCGGATCGACCGCGGTGCTCCTGGCGGGGCTGCCGGTGCTCGGGCTGCTGCTCGGCACCGCGCTCGGCGCCGATCCGTTGCGGGTCGTGCTGCACACCGGTCCGGGCCTGGCCTGCCTGCTGGTCGGAGGGGCGCTGGAGTGCGCGGGGCTCTGGTGGGCGCTGCGGATCGTCACGCGGGCGGAGGCGGGATGAGCGCGGAGGCTGTCCACAGGCTGGGGGTGACGCTGTGCGCGGTCGCGGCGGTGTGGTCGCTGGCGCGGGCCCTCGGTTCGGCGCGGCGCGAGCGGCGGGCGCGTGGCCGTTCGGCGGTGGTGCTGCCCGTGGAGCCCTTGCCGGTCGTGGGGCCGGCCGCCGACGGCCGGATCCCGACGGTCCGCGCTCGGATCGGGGCGTGGCTGCCCGCCGTCGGCGCGGTGGCTGCCTGCTGGGTGTTCGTCGGAGGGGTGCCGGGGATCGTGCTGGGGCTCGCGGCCGGGTTCGGGATGTGGAGGTGGCGGAGCAGACCGGCGCCGGTGGCGGAGTTCGACACGGAACTCGCGGCGCGCCAACTGCCGCTGGCCGCCGATCTGCTGGCGGCCTGCATCGCGGCAGGGGCCGGTCCCGTGGCGGCTGCCCGGGCCGTGGGCGAGGCGTTGGAGGGGCCTGTGGGACAGCGGTTGGCCCGGGGCGCCGCCGAGGTACGGCTCGGGGGTGAACCGGCGGAGGCGTGGAGCGGGTTGGCGTCCCTGCCGGGTGCCGGGGAGCTGGCCCGGCTGCTGGAGCGGGCCGGTGAGTCGGGTGTCCCGGCGGCGGTCCCCGTGGCCCGCCTCGCCGCGGGAGCCCGCGCCGAGTGGGGCCGCCTGGCCACGGTCCGGGCCCGCCGGGCGGGCGTGCTGGTCACGGCGCCCGTTGGGCTGTGCTTCCTGCCTGCGTTCATCGCCATCGGGGTGCTGCCCGTGGTGATCGGGCTCGCGGACGGGGTCCTGGGAGGAGGCGGTCGATGACGTCGGGCGGGTGACGGCTCGCAGGTGGGCCCGGTGCGGGTCCGGTCCGGGCCGGTGCGGATCGGGCGCGGGTCCGGTGCGGGTTCGCGTGGGTTCGCCGGGGGGCGTGGGTGACGAGTGATCGATGTCGAGACAACAGGAAGGTACGGGGTCGGAATGAGCAAGTCGGTGTGGACGAGGGCACGGACCTGGACGCGGGTGTGGGTACGGACCGGTGTCCGGAGTCTGGTGGGCAGGGGCGGGCCGGCGCGGCGGGACGCGGGGATGGTCACCTCCGAGTACGCCATGGGGCTGATCGCGGCGGTGGGGTTCGCCGCGCTGCTCTACGAGGTGCTGACCAGCGCACAGGTGCGGGGCGCCCTGCAGGACATGGTGGGGAAGGCACTCGGTGGGCAGTTCTGAGACGGGGTCCGGCCCGCGGCGGGTTCGTGCACCCGAACCGCCGCGGGGCGGGGGCCACGGCCCTCCGCCCGCCGGTGACCGGGGCTTCGTGACGGCCGAGGCGGCTGTGGCGCTGCCCGTGCTGGTCGCCTTCTCGATGGTGCTGGTCTGGGCGCTGACGGCCGCGGCGGCACTGATCCAGTGCGTGGACGCGGCCAGGGCGGGAGCCCGCGCGGCGGCCCGGCAGGACCCGCCCGCCGTGGTGTCGGCGGCGGCTCGCGCGACAGCGCCCGACGGGGCTCGGATCACCGTCCGGCGCGACGGAGACCTGGTACGGGTACGGGTCGAGGCGAGGACGCCCGGGCCCGACGCGCTGACCCTGGACCTGGTGGAGGAGGCCACGGCACTTGCCGAGGAGACCGTGGGGGCCGGCGGATGAGGAGGGGAGGCGTTCACCTGGGAGCGGAGGTTGTGGTGCCGGTGCCGGTGCCGGTGCCGGTGCCGGTGCCGGTGGGGTGGCGGGGGCGGGCGCGACGGGTTCCTTGGGACGGAGGCGCGTGGTGGGTGCGGGTGGGGGTGGCGCTGTGGGTGCGGTTGCGGATGCGTCACAGCGCCCGCTCGACCGACCTCGCCTCGGACCGGGGGTCGGCCACCGTCTGGGCGGTGGGCGCGATCGCGGTGCTGTGCGTCGTGTTCGGGGCCGTTCTCGCGATGGGTCAGGCGGTGGTGGTCCGTCACCGTGCCGGGGGTGCGGCCGATCTGGCGGCGCTCGCGGCGGCCGATCACTGGGCGGACGGCAGCGTGGCCGCCTGTGCCTCGGCGGCGCGGGTGGCGGGCGCCCAGGACGCCCGGGTCGTGCGGTGCGCGGTACGGGGCGAGATCTCGGACGTCACGGTCGCGGCGGGAAAGGGGCCGCTGACGGCGAAGGTGAGGTCGAGGGCGGGACCTCCCGGGCCGGCGGTCCCGGGTGCGCCGGGCGGAGTCAGCCACGCCGGAACGGGGGCCTCCGCGCCGGGCGGGACGGGCGGGACGGGCGGAGCTTCGGCGCCTGCGGGACCTACGGGTTCTGCGGCACCTGCGTCACCCGTGGCACCTGCGGGTCCCGTGGGAACTGCGAGACCGGTCGGGCCGGATCGGGTGTCGGTCGAGTCGGGGGTGTTGCCGAGCCGGGTTGATCGGGTGAGGGATCAGTGCGGCTCCCGGCCCCGGCCCTCAGTCCTCATTCCTCCGTGATTCCTCCGTGCTCGGGGTCCGGTCCTCCGCCGAGGCTTTGGCGACCGGGGGCACCGGCTCGGGGCCGCGCGGCACGGGCGGCACGGGCGGCACCGCGGTGGGTTCCACTGCCGGAGCACCCGGAGCACCCGGAGCACCCGGAGCACCCGGAGCACCCGGCCCATCCGGTCCACCGGGTCCGTCGGGCTCGGTGGGTCCGGGCGGCCGGGTCGGGGCGGGCTCACCCGGCGGGTCGGACGGTGCTCCTCGCAGCAGTTCCGTCAGCAGGCGCACAGCACCCCGCTTGTGCAGCGGCTCGTTGCCGTTGCCGCACTTGGGGGACTGGATGCACGACGGGCAGCCGGCCTCGCACTCGCAGGAGGCGATGGCCTCGCGGGTCGCGGTGAGCCACTCGCGGGCCGTATGGAAGGCGCGTTCCGCGAAGCCCGCGCCGCCAGGGTGTCCGTCGTACACGAAGACGGTGGGCAGCAGGGTGTCCGGGTGGAGCGGGACGGACACCCCGCCGATGTCCCAGCGGTCGCACGTGGCGAACAGCGGCAGCATGCCGATCGAGGCGTGCTCCGCGGCGTGCAGGGCGCCGCCCAGGATCTCCGGGTTGATCCGGGCCGCGTCGAGCTGGTCCTCGGTGACCGTCCACCAGACGGCACGCGTGCGGAGCGTACGGGGAGGGAGGTCGAGCTTCGTCTCGCCGAGCACCTCGCCGGTGATGACCCTGCGACGCAGGAAGGAGACCACCTGGTTGGTGACCTCGACCGATCCGTAGCACAACCGCCCGTCCCCCCAGGGGACTTCGACGTCCGTCTCCAGGACCGAGATGGCCGTGGTGTCGCGGGCGACCGTCGAGTACGACGGGTTGGCCTCCTCGACCAGGGCGACCGAGTCCTCCAGGTGGAGCGCCTTCACGAGATAGGTGCGGCCCTGGTGGAGGTGGACCGCGCCCTCGTGGACGGTGGTGTGCGAGGACGCGGCGTCGACCGTGCCGAGGAGCCGTCCCGAGCCGGACTCCACGATCTGCACCGGATTCCCGCCCCCGCCGCGGATGTCGGCCAGGTCGGCGGCCCGCTCGCGGCGCGTCCAGTGCCAGGCCGCGGTGCGTCGGCGCAGCAGCTTGGCCGCCTCCAACTGCGGGAGCAGGTCGGCACAGGCGGGACCGAAGAGGGCGAAGTCCTCTTCGGTCAGCGGGAGTTCCGAGGCGGCGGCGCACAAGTGGGGTGCCAGGACGTATGGATTGTCCGGGTCGAGGACCGTGGACTCCACCGGCTGGTCGAACAGTGCCTCGGGATGGTGGACAAGGAACGTGTCAAGCGGGTCGTCCCGGGCCACCAGGACCGCCAGGGCGCCCTGGCCGGAGCGTCCGGCACGGCCGGCCTGCTGCCACAGGGAGGCCCGGGTGCCGGGATAGCCGGCGATCACGACGGCGTCCAGTCCCGATACGTCGATGCCGAGTTCGAGGGCGGTGGTGGCGGCGAGGCCGAGGAGTTCGCCGGAGTGGAGGGCGCGTTCGAGGGCCCGGCGTTCCTCGGGGAGGTAGCCGCCGCGGTAGGCGGCCACGCGGCGGGCGAGGGAGCGGTCGATCTCGGCGAGGCGTTCCTGTGCGATCACCGCGATCAGCTCGGCTCCCCGGCGGGACCGTACGAACGCGACCGAGCGGACGCCCTGGACGGTGAGGTCGGTGAGGAGGTCGGCGGTCTCGGCGGTGGCGGTGCGTCGGACGGGGGCTCCCTTCTCGCCGTGGAGTTCGGTCAGCGGCGGCTCCCAGAGGGCGAACACCATCTCCCCGCGCGGGGAGGCGTCGTCCGCGACCTCCACGACGGGCAGACCGGTGAGGCGGGAGGCGGCGACCGAGGGCTGGGCCGCCGTGGCCGAGGCCATCAGGAAGACGGGCGAGGAGCCGTAGCGGGCGCACAGCCGGCGCAGTCTGCGGAGCACCTGGGCGACATGGGAGCCGAAGACGCCCCGGTAGGTGTGGCACTCGTCGATGACGACATAGCGCAGAGCGCGCAGGAAGGAGGACCACCGGGCGTGCGAGGGGAGTATCCCGCGGTGCAGCATGTCGGGGTTGGTGAGGACGTAGTTGGCGTACTGGCGCACCCACTCGCGTTCCTCGACCGGCGTGTCCCCGTCGTAGACCGCGGCGCGCACGGCATTGCCCAGCGGTTGTGAAAGTTCCTTCACGGATCGCCGCTGGTCCGCTGCCAGGGCTTTCGTGGGCGCGAGGTACAGCGCGGTGGCGCCGCGGCCGTTCGGCGCCTCCGAGCCGTCCAGGAGGGTCGACAGGACGGGCGCGAGATAGGCGAGCGACTTTCCGGAGGCGGTGCCGGTGGACACGATCACCGACTCGCCGTCCAGGGCGTGCTCGGCGGCCAGTGCCTGGTGGGTCCAGGGATGTTCGATGCCCGCGGACTGGATGGCGGAGATGACCTCGGAACGGATCCGGTCGGGCCACACGGCATGGCGACCCGCACGCGGGGGCAAGTGCTCCGTATGAGTGATGCGCGAAGACCGGCTCGGCCCCGAGGCGAGCCGGTCCAGGATCTCGCCCGGCGAAGGGCGGGAAGCAGTGTCCGTCGAGGTTCGATCGGATCGGTGATTCTTGGCCATCGGCATCGAGTGTGTCACTGGCGTGACGGACAATGGACCCAAGGCGTCGTGCACGCCTGCCGGTAAGTGATTGAATGCCATCGCGGCTGGCGAACCGTCCCGGGGGCTCTGCCGAGGTGTCCCTTGGGATGACCGCTCGATAGCAAGGTGCTGGAGGATCCGTGGACCTGTCCCTGTCGACCCGTACCGTCGGCGATCGTACGGTCGTCGAGGTCGGTGGCGAAATCGATGTATATACCGCGCCCAAGCTGCGTGAGCAGCTGGTCGAGCTGGTGAACGACGGCAATTTCCACCTTGTCGTCGACATGGAGGGCGTGGATTTCCTCGACTCCACCGGTCTCGGCGTTCTGGTGGGCGGCCTCAAGCGGGTGCGTGCCCATGAGGGCTCGCTCCGTCTCGTCTGCAACCAGGAGCGCATTCTGAAGATCTTCCGCATCACCGGTCTCACCAAGGTGTTCCCGATCCACACCTCGGTCGAGGAAGCGGTGGCGGCCACCGACTGACCGGGTGCCGCCCGGTGGCCGGCCCGTCCCCGACAGGCCGGTCGGCGGCCGACACCCGGATCCCGGGCGGTGCCCGGGAGGCAGAAGTCAATGGAGGGGGGTTCGGGTCTCGGCTACCCGGGCCCCCGACCGCACGCGCGTAGTCCCGAGGGGGATGCATGGCCACCGTTGAGCTCCGCTTCAGCGCGCTGCCCGAGCACGTCAGGACCGCCCGACTGGTGGCGGCAGCGGTGGCGCGCAGGGCCGGAGTGGACGAGGCCGTCCTCGACGAGGTCAGGCTCGCCGTGGGCGAGGCCTGCACCCGGGCCGTCGGCCTGCATCAGAGCGCCGGAATCACGGAGCCTGTGCGGGTGTCGCTGATCGAGGAGGAGAAGCAGTTCTCCATCGAGGTCGGCGACGACGCGCCGCACGCGGTTCCCGGCGGCAAGTCGTCGGGTGCCCGCGGTGGAGCCGACGACAGCGATGTCGAGGAGGACGAGATGGGCCTCGCGGTCATCAGCGGCCTCGTCGACGACGTGGAAGTGACCGCCGGAGAGCACGGCGGCCTGATCAGGATGAGCTGGCCCACCACGCCGCCGGCCGTGCTCGTTCCCTGATCCGCCCCCTGGTACTGCTCCAACCTGTACGAACCCGCACGATGATGTGCGAAAGGGTCCCGCGCTGCGGGACCCTTTCGCATGTTCCGGCCGCCGGCTCTGGGCGCCGACGCTGGCCGCGCCACTCCGGTCGCCTGACTCCGGCTGTCCACTCCGGTCGCCCGGCTCCGGCTGCCCCGCCCGACCTCGCCCGGCCGGCTCGGGCCTCCCCCGCTCGGGCCGCTCGCCCCCGCTCCGGCCGCTCGCCCCGGCGACAGCCGCTGCCTCCTGCCCCGGCAGGCCGCCCGCGCCGCGCCCGCCATCCAGCCGAACGCGGCCGTCCCGGCAGCCGCGCAATCCCCCGGCAGCCCGGCCACCTCAGCCGTGCGCACTCACTCCGGCAACCCGCATCCCCGCCCCGGCCGTCCGCGACCCGACCCGACCCGACCCGACCCGACCCGCCCAGCGCGGCCCCGGCCCCTGGGCGCCCCGTCCCGGCCGACACGTGGCCAGTCCGTTCGGCCGTGCCGCCTCCCGGCGGCGTGTTCCCGCTCCCCGGCGGCCTCTTTTCCACTCCGGTCGACACATGTTCCGGTCAGTCGGGGAACGCGCCCCGCGGAGTCGTGAACCAATTCACGATCGGGATTACGATCAACAATAAGATCGGCTTTACGCAGGGTGTGAGGCGAAGGGGCGAGCGTCAATGGTTCCGGGGCATTACTGCTTTCGGGTCCCGCGGCGCTCAGTGGATCATTTGCTGTTGAGGAGGTGAAGGCTAATTCCGCTTACCGCACACTGTTTTGATCAGGTTCCGGTACCTACAATCCGTCCACATCTTGAGCTCGGTCCAAGCGTCAAGGAGGACGAATGGCGGGGCTTTCTACCCCTCATCAGTTCGATCAGCCCACAACCTTCGCAGCCGCAGTACTGACCGACGACAACCGCCTCATCGTGATGGTCATCGCGGTCGTGGCCCTTGCGGCGCTTGCCGTCGCGGGCGTCCTGGTGCGCCAGGTGCTCGCCGCCGGCGAGGGAACCGAGAGCATGAAGGAGATCGCGGCGGCGATCCAGGAGGGCGCCAACGCCTATCTGGGACGGCAGTTGCGCACCCTCGCGGTTTTCGCCGCGGCGGTGTTCTTCCTGCTCATGCTGCTGCCCGCGGACGACTGGAATCAGCGCGCCGGACGATCGGTCTTCTTCTTGATCGGCGCGGCGTTCTCGGCGACCACCGGCTATGTCGGCATGTGGCTCGCTGTACGCAGCAATGTCCGCGTGGCCGCCGCGGCCCGGGAAGCGACTCCGGCGGAGGGCGAGCCCGAAAAGGATCTCACCGCCGTCTCGCACAAAGCCATGAAGATCGCTTTCCGTACCGGTGGCGTCGTCGGCATGTTCACGGTGGGGCTCGGTCTGCTGGGCGCCTCCTGCGTGGTGCTGGTGTACGCGGCCGACGCGCCGAAGGTCCTGGAGGGTTTCGGTCTCGGCGCCGCGCTGATCGCGATGTTCATGCGTGTCGGGGGCGGCATCTTCACCAAGGCCGCCGACGTCGGCGCCGACCTGGTCGGCAAGGTCGAGCAGGGCATTCCGGAGGACGATCCGCGCAATGCCGCGACCATCGCCGACAACGTGGGCGACAACGTCGGAGACTGTGCGGGAATGGCCGCCGACCTCTTCGAGTCGTACGCCGTGACGCTCGTGGCCGCGCTGATCCTCGGCAAGGCCGCCTTCGGGGACGCCGGGCTCGCCTTCCCGCTGATCGTGCCGGCGATCGGCGTGCTCACCGCGATGATCGGCATCTTCGCGGTCGCCCCCCGCCGCACGGACCGCAGCGGGATGAGCGCCATCAACCGGGGCTTCTTCATCTCCGCGGTGATCTCGCTGGCCCTGGTGGCCGTGGCCGTGTTCGCCTATCTGCCGTCCTCGTACGCCGACTTGGACGGTGTCACCGACCCGGCCGTGCTGGGCGACTCCGGCGATCCGCGGGTCCTCGCGCTCGTCGCCGTGGCCATCGGCATCGTGCTGGCCGCGCTGATCCAGCAACTGACCGGCTATTTCACCGAGACCACCCGCCGTCCCGTGCGGGACATCGGCAAGACCTCGCTGACCGGTCCGGCCACCGTCGTCCTCGCCGGAATCGCCATCGGGCTCGAATCGGCCGTCTACACCGCCCTGTTGATCGGCCTCGGCGTGTACGGGGCCTTCCTGCTCGGCGGTACGTCGATAATGCTGGCGCTCTTCGCGGTGGCCCTGGCCGGCACCGGACTGCTCACCACGGTCGGCGTGATCGTCGCCATGGACACCTTCGGGCCGGTCTCCGACAACGCGCAGGGCATCGCCGAGATGTCCGGTGACGTCGAGGGCGCGGGCGCGCAGGTGCTCACCGACCTGGACGCCGTCGGCAACACGACCAAGGCCATCACCAAGGGCATCGCCATCGCGACCGCCGTACTGGCGGCGTCGGCGCTCTTCGGCTCGTACCGGGACGCGATCTTCACCGCCGCGACGGACGTGGGGGAGAAGGTCTCGGGCGCCGGTGCGCCGCTGAACCTGATGATGGACATCTCCCAGCCCAACAACCTGGTCGGACTCATCGCGGGCGCCGCGGTCGTCTTCCTCTTCTCGGGGCTCGCGATCAACGCGGTCTCGCGGTCCGCCGGATCGGTGGTCTACGAGGTGCGGCGGCAGTTCCGCGAGCATCCCGGGATCATGGACTACACCGAGAAGCCGGAGTACGGGCGGGTCGTCGACATCTGCACCAAGGACGCGCTGCGCGAGCTGGCCACACCCGGTCTGATCGCGGTCCTGACGCCGATCGCGATCGGCTTCACCCTCGGGGTCGGGGCGCTCGGCGCCTTCCTCGCGGGGGCCATCGGCACGGGCACGCTGATGGCCGTCTTCCTCGCCAACTCCGGTGGCGCGTGGGACAACGCGAAGAAGCTCGTCGAGGACGGCCACCACGGCGGCAAGGGCAGCGAGGCCCACGCCGCGACGGTGATCGGCGACACGATCGGCGACCCCTTCAAGGACACCGCGGGCCCCGCGATCAACCCTCTGCTGAAGGTGATGAACCTGGTCGCGCTGCTCATCGCGCCCGCGGTCGTCAAATTCAGCTACGGAGAGGACGAGAGCGTCGGCGTACGGGTCCTCATCGCGGTGCTGTCGTTCGCCGTCATCATCGGCGCGGTGTACGTGTCCAAGCGGCGAGGCATCGTCGTGGGGGACGAGGACGATCCCGAACCGACGGCCAAGTCGTCGGATCCGGCGGTGGTTTCGTAGCCCGGAGGCCGGCCCTCGGAAGGCCTCCGGTCAACGGGCGGGCGGACGGCGCGCATTGGCGCGTGCCGTCCGCCCGCCCGCGTCCGCGCACCCCTGTTCGTGAGCCTTCTCTCGCTTGGTGCAAATGGCTTCAATAACGGATGAACCGGACCCTTGTCTCGCGGGTGTCCCCCGATTGGCGTGTATGTTCCGGGGCCGAGAGCCATGGAAGGGACCAATCCGGTGAACAAGAAGCTCGCGGCCGCGCTGTCCGGCGGTGCGGTACTGGTACTGGCGCTGTCGGGATGCAGTAGTGACGACGGCAGCAACGACAAGCTGAACTCCTGGGCCAAGCAGGTCTGCGACGCCGTGCAGCCGCAGGCCAAGAAGATCGAGGCCGCCAACACCGCGATCCAGAACCAGACCTCGGACAACAGCACTCCGGAGGACGTCCAGAAGACCGACTCCCAGGCGTTCCAGGACATGTCCGACGCCTACAAGGCGATCGGCACGGCCGTGGACAAGGCCGGAGCGCCGGACGTCGAGGACGGTGAGAAGAAGCAGACGGACGCCGTCAAGGAGCTGAACACCATCTCCTCGTCGTACGCCGACCTCAAGAAGCAGGTCGACGACCTCGACACGAAGGACCAGGCGAAGTTCGCCGACGGCCTCAAGGGCATCGCCACCCAGCTCGACAAGCTGAGCCAGAGCGGCAACGACGCCCTCGCGAAGCTGGAGGAGGGCGACGTCGGCAAGGCGATGGCCGAGCAGGAGAGCTGCAAGTCGGCTTCGACGGCCCCGTCGGCCAGCAAGGCCTGATCCCGGCGCAAGGCCTGATCCCGGGCCGACCGGCCGACCGGTCCGTGCGCGAGGGGCCCGGCACGCGCGTGCCGGGCCCCTCGCGCACGCATGCCCTCTGCGCGCGCCCCCGGGAGCGGACACAATGGGGGAGTGAGTCACACCAGCCTGGCACCGCTGCCCTCGTCCGACCGCCCCGATGTCACCGCGCGCCTGCGGGACGCGCTCCTGGCCGTCTCCTTCAGCGCGGACGGGCTCCTCGAACTGCTCGGCGCCCCCGCGTACGCGGCGCTGGCGCGCAGCGAGACCGTCCCCGCGCTCCGGGCGACCCGCGGAGACTCGCCGCTGGCGGCCGTCGTACGGCTGTTCCTGCTCCAGCGGCCGGTGCCCCGCGCGCGCGTGGCGGACGTCCTGCCGGTCGCGGAGTGCCTGGAGGCCGGCTGGCTGACCACGGACGGCGAGGACGGCATCGCGGCGGCCGTGGACGTACGGCCGTACGGCGGACCTGACGGCGAGGACTGGTTCATCGTCTCGGACCTGGGCTGCGCGGTCGGCGGGGCCGGTGGCGCCGCCGGCCACGAGGAGGGCGTCGTGCTCGGCGTGGGCGGCGCGTCCACGACCCTCGCGGGCATCACCGTGCGCGAGCCCGTCGCCTCGGCGCTCGACCTCGGCACCGGCTCCGGGATCCAGGCGCTGCACGCCGCCCAGCACGCCACGCGCGTGACGGCCACCGACCTCAACCCGCGCGCGCTGCACATCGCCGCGCTCACGCTCGCCCTCTCGGGCGCCCCCGCCGCGGACCTGCGCGAGGGCTCCCTGTTCGAGCCGGTGGGCGAGGACACGTACGACCTGATCGTCTCCAATCCGCCCTTCGTGATCTCTCCCGGTGCCCGGCTCACCTACCGGGACGGCGGGATGGGCGGCGACGACCTGTGCCGCACGCTCGTCCAGGAGTCGGGCGCGCGCCTGAACGAGGGGGGTTACGCCCAGTTCCTCGCCAACTGGCAGCACGTGGAGGGCGAGGAGTGGCAGGACCGGCTGCGGTCCTGGGTGCCCCGCGGCTGCGACGCGTGGATCGTGCAGCGCGAGGTGCAGGACGTCACGCAGTACGCGGAACTGTGGCTGCGCGACGCGGGCGACCACCGGAGCGACCCCGAGGAGTACCGGGAGCGGTACGACGCCTGGCTGGACGAGTTCGAGGCCCGCAAGGTCAAGGCCGTCGGCTTCGGCTGGATCAGCCTGCACAGGACGGGGGCCGCGGAGCCCTCGATCGTCGTCGAGGAATGGCCGCACTCCGTCGAGCAGCCGCTCGGCGACACCGTCCGCGACCACTTCAGGCGGGTCGACTACCTGCGGTCGCACGACGACGCGGCCCTGCTGGCCGGGCACTTCAGGCTCGCCGGCGAGATCGTGCAGGAGCAGGTGGGACTGCCCGGCGCCGAGGACCCGGAGCACGTCGTGCTGCGGCAGCACCGCGGGATGCGGCGTGCGACGAAGGTGGACACGGTCGGCGCGGGCTTCACCGGTGTCTGCGACGGCACGCTGAGCGCGGGCCGCATCCTGGACGCCATCGCCCAACTCGTCGGGGAGGACCCCGTCCTGCTGAGGGACCGGACGCCCGCGCAGATCCGGCTGCTGGTCGAGCAGGGGTTCCTCGAACCGGTCTCCTGAGCCCCGGGCCGTGGCGCGCCGGGTGGTCGGACCGGCGCGCCCTGCCCCGTCCCGTCGCGGAGCCCGGCCCTGCGGAGCCCGGCCCTGCGGGGGCCGTCCTCGTGGGGTGCGGTCGGCGCCGGGTACGGCAGGGGCTGTTTCGTACCACTGGGGCGCGTGTGTCCGCTCCGACGGGATCGGCCGTCAAAAGGGCTCCTGTCAGTGGGGCGTGCGAGGCTACCTTTCAAGAGACAGAACGCACGCGTCCTCGGGGGAGGCGCGCTGTCTCGGGGGAGGCCGTATGTCGGGGGGCACACCGGACCGGGGCGCGGGCAGGCTGATCGGCGGGCGGTACCGGCTGCTGCGCGCCCTGGGCGCGGGGGGCATGGGCCGGGTCTGGCTGGCGTACGACGAGGAGTTGGACTGCGAGGTCTCCATCAAGGAGATCGCGCTGCCCGAGGTGCCCGTGGACGCGGCCGAGCCCGCACAGCGCATCGCGCGGGCCCGCAGCGAGGCGAGGAACGCGGCGCGGCTGCGGGGCCATCCCCATGTGGCCACCGTGCACGACGTGTTGATGCACGAAGGGCTGCCGTGGATCGTCATGGAGTTCGTGCCGGACGCGGTCGACCTCCAGGCCGTCGTCCGGCGCTCCGGTCCGCTGTCGCCCGAGCAGACGGCCCGGATCGGACTCGCCGTGCTCGACGCGCTCACCGCGGGGCACCGGATCGGGATCCTCCACAGGGACGTGAAACCGGCCAACATCCTTCTGGCGCCGGGCGCCTCGGCCGATCCGTACGCGCGCGTGCTGCTCACCGACTACGGCATCGCGCTCCGGCCCGAGTCCCGGGAGCCGAGACTCACCGCCACGGCGGGCATCCTCGGCACACCCGGCTACCTCGCGCCCGAGCGGGCGCGCGGCGAGCCGCCCACACCGGCGGCCGACCTGTTCTCCCTGGGCGCCACGCTGTACGCGGCGGTCGAGGGGCAGGGTCCGTTCGACCGCCACGGCGAGTACGCCACGCTGACGGCCCTGCTGAGCGAGGAGCCCGCGATCCCCGAGCGGGCCGGTGAACTGGCGCCGGTGCTGCACGGCCTGCTCATCAAGGACCCGGTGCGCAGGCTCCCGCCGGAGGCGGTGGCGCGCGGCCTGGAGCGGGTGGCGCAGGGTCCGCGGGCGGGCCGGCTCCCCGGCTCTCCACCGGGGGCGGGCCCCGCCGCGGGCGGCACTCCGTGGCCGGCCCCCGCCCACCCGCCCGGCGGGCCGGGGCCGTGGCAGCCCGCGGAGACGCCGGGCCCGGCGCCGGGCGGCCTTCCCGGACACGGGACCCCGCACACCCCGCACACCCCGCACACCCCGCAGGGCACTCCGGCGAACCCTCCGCGGGGCGGCCCGGAGGGCTTCGGCACCCCCCGGACTCCACAGGCCCCCCAGGCCCCCCAGGCCCCCCAGACCCCGCAGACACGCCAACAGACGCCGCAGACCCCGAACACCCCGCTGGTCCAGGGCAGCCCTCCCGCGCGGTCGGGCGCGACGCCTGACTCCTGGCAGGGGCCCGGCGCCCGGAGCCCGTACGACCCCTGGAATCCGTACGCGGGCGGACCGCATCCCTCGCCGTACGCGGGCGGCTCTCCGCCCCTCGCCTTCGGGAGTGTCGGCCTCCCCGCACCGCACGGAGGGGGTGGAGTCGCTCCGCCGTACGCGGGCGGCGCCCCGGGCACGCGGTCACGGGGGCTGCCGGCCGGGGCCGTCGTCGCGATCGTCTTCGCCCTGGTGCTGGCGATCGGCGGCGGGGTGTGGGCGGTCGTCTCGCTCGGAGGGGGCACGAAGGACGACACGGCCGGCGGCGGCACGTCCTCGGCCGACGACGGCGGAACGTCCGACGACCGCGGCGGCCCCGGCCACCCGTACGGCGAACAGGTCGGACTCACCGAGCCGTTGAAGACCGGGGACTGCGTGAAGGCGGTCTGGTCGGGGGAGCCCTTCACGTCGGTGCCGAACCTGGGTGTCGTGGACTGCGCGGAGGAGTGGCCGGACGGCCAGGTCGTCGCCGTCGACAGGGCGAGCGACTACACGGACGCCCGTGACGGCGGTGCCGCACGCTGCGCGGTGCGGAGCAGGCCGACGGCGCTGGCGCTGCCGGACGCGGGGGTCTACGCCGTGACACCGACGAGGCGGGGGTTCGACGCTGCCGGGGGAGCCACGGCGTGTCTCGTACTGGGACGTCATGCGGCGATAGGGGGTGAGGTGGGGCGCTTCCGCGACGAGGGCACGGAGTTGTGGGTCGGTCAGATGAGCGTCGGCGACTGCTGGGTCTACAAGGAAGTGGACGACGGCTACAAGGCACCGCTCACCGACTGCGCCCGCTCGCACAGCGATCAGGTGATAGGCACCGTCAAGGCTCCGGAGGACATGGCCTACAAGAAGGGCGTCGACAGCGCGAACAAGCTCTGCGGCAACCGGTACGAGTCCGCCTGGGCGTCCGGTCCCGAGCGCACCGTCTACGGCTGGGTGGCCGACGAGGACGACTGGAACGACGGGTTCACCAAGGCGGTGTGCACGGTGAGCCGGACCGACGGCACGCGGACGAGCGGCCGGATACCGACGCCCGGGACGGCGTGAGGACCCACCAGGCGGCCTCCCCACCGGGCGGCCTCCCCACCGGGCGGCCTCCCCGCCGGGCGGCCCGGAGCGTGGGCGGGCACGGGTCCGACCGGAGCCGGGCTCCCCGGGGGTGCGCCGACACGCCTCCGCCGGGTGCTCCGGGCCGCGCGATTCCGGCCGGGCCCACCCGACGTGCCGCGACGGGACGTGCCGCGACGGGATGGACCGGGACGGGCCGCGGCCCGACCGGCCGACCCGGCACGCCGCGATACGCGGGGCGGGGCACGACCTCCACGTGGCCCCGGCCCGGCAAGGCACCGCGAGCCGACAGGCAAGGCACTGCCTGGCACGGCCGCCCCACAGGTCTGGGCCCGGCGGGGCAAGGCCCCGCACGGCCAGGCAAGGCGCGGCCCGGCATGGCCGGCTCAGTGGTCCGCGGCCCGCCGATGTCCCGTGCGGCATCCGCCTGGCATCCGCCTGGCATCCGCGCGGCGGACGGGGGAATCGGGGCCCCCGGCGCGACGCGCGGGCTGCCGTGCCGGGGGCCGTACGGGGGACGCACCGGTCCTGTGCGTCCCCCGTTCACCCGGGGTTCGCGTGCCGGTCTTCCCGAGGTGCCAGCGTCCCGGTCCGGAGCACCCGACGGCGGAGGGAACGAACCATGGAGAGCGGACCCGCGATCTTCACGGGGTCGGTGTTCGCCGTGTTCGGCGCCGCGCTGGTGCTGTGGACGGCGGTCCGGCTGCGGCAGGGCGCACCCGTCGCCCACGGCACGAACCCGGCCGTCTCGGCGGCGGTCGCCGCGTTCGCCGGGACGGCCGCGCTGCTTCTCGCCGTGTGGTGTTTCACTCGTACCTGATTTCCGCGGCCTCCCCGCGGGGAGGCCGGCGGCCGGCTCGCCGACGCCGGGCCGACGGCTCCCGGGGCGTGTCCCCGGAGCCCGTCCGCGGGTGCGGTACCGCCGCCCTTCCACCGATGCGCGGGCCGTTCGGCCAGTGGCGCGCCCGGACCCCGCGCGAAGTTCCGGCCGATGCCCGCGCCGGCCGTGCGCCCGGGCGTCCGGCGTACGCCGCGCCCGGCTCCCGCCGCGGGCGTCCTGCCCAGGGACTCCATGGGTTCCGCGGTCCGCGGGCCGGGTACGAAGCGGTCGGCGGACCCCGCCTTCCACGGCCCGGCGAACCCTGCCGCGCCCGGTCCCGACAGGGCCGCCGCCGTTCCCCGCTCGCGGGCGGGAACGACCTGCTCCCCCTCTCCCCCTCCTCTCTCCGCCCCACCTGGAACGGCCGCTTCCGCGGTCCCGGATTCGCCACCGGCGGGCGGCCCGCGAGGTGGTCGGGGACCAGGGGGAACGGTGCCTTCTGGTAACTGGGAAGTCACCCTCCGGATAGGTCCGAACCGGCAGGTCGGCACTCCGGGCGGCAGGAATGGCGGGAGTCGGGTTACCGTTCGAGTGGCCGTTGCGGGCTTTTCCCGTTTGACACGGGGGCGGGATGTACCGTCACACTCCGCAGCGTCAGCACGACCCGACCCCCGGGATCCAGGCCTGGGGCAGACCCCCTGCGTCGACCGGAGAGAAGAGCGAAGTTGTCCCCGACCAGCGAGACCGCACACGGCGGCCGCCGACTCGTCATCGTCGAGTCGCCTGCCAAGGCGAAGACGATCAAGGGCTATCTCGGCCCCGGCTACGTCGTCGAAGCGAGTGTCGGGCACATCCGTGACCTCCCCAACGGCGCCGCGGAGGTGCCCGAGAAGTACACCGGTGAGGTCCGCCGCCTCGGCGTGGACGTCGACAACGACTTCCAGCCGATCTATGTGGTCAACGCCGACAAGAGGGCCCAGGTCAAGAAGCTCAAGGACCTGCTGAAGGACTCCGACGAGCTCTTCCTCGCCACCGATGAGGACCGCGAGGGCGAGGCCATCGCGTGGCACCTCCTCGAAGTCCTCAAGCCCAAGGTCCCCGTCCACCGGATGGTCTTCCACGAGATCACCAAGGACGCGATCCGCAGCGCCGTCGCCAACCCGCGCGAGCTCAACCAGCGCATGGTCGACGCCCAGGAGACCCGCCGCATCCTCGACCGCCTCTACGGCTACGAGGTCTCGCCGGTCCTGTGGAAGAAGGTCATGCCGAAGCTGTCGGCGGGCCGCGTCCAGTCCGTGGCCACCCGTCTCGTCGTCGAGCGGGAGCGCGAGCGCATCGCCTTCCGATCGGCCGAGTACTGGGACCTGACCGGCACCTTCGGCACCGGCCGCACGGGTGACGCGAGCGACCCGTCCACCCTGGTCGCCCGGCTGACCGCCGTCGACGGCAAGCGGGTCGCCCAGGGCCGCGACTTCGACTCGCTGGGGCAGATCAAGGGCGCCAACACGCTCCACCTGGACGAGGCGAACGCCCGCGCGCTCACCGCCGCCCTCCAGGACACGAACTTCGCGGTGCGCTCGGTCGAGTCGAAGCCGTACCGCCGCTCGCCCTACGCGCCGTTCCGTACGACGACCCTCCAGCAGGAGGCCAGCCGCAAGCTGGGCTTCGGCGCGAAGGCCACGATGCAGGTGGCGCAGAAGCTGTACGAGAACGGCTTCATCACCTACATGCGTACGGACTCCACGACCCTCTCGGACACCGCGGTCTCCGCGGCCCGGGCCCAGGTCACGCAGCTCTACGGCGCGAACTACCTGCCGGACAAGCCGCGTACGTACGCCGGCAAGGTCAAGAACGCGCAGGAGGCGCACGAGGCGATCCGCCCCTCGGGCGATCGTTTCCGCACCCCCGCCGAGACGGGCCTGACCGGTGACCAGTTCAGGCTCTACGAGCTGATCTGGAAGCGGACCGTCGCCTCCCAGATGAAGGACGCGGTCGGCAACTCCGTCACCGTGAAGATCGCGGGCACCTCCTCCGACGGCCGCGACGCCGAGTTCAGCGCGTCCGGCAAGACGATCACCTTCCACGGCTTCCTGAAGGCGTACGTCGAGGGCGCGGACGACCCGAACGCCGAGCTGGACGACCGCGAGCGACGGCTGCCGCAGGTCACCGAGGGCGACGCGCTGTCCGCCGACGAGATCTCGGTCGACGGCCACGCCACCAAGCCCCCGGCCCGCTACACCGAGGCCAGCCTGGTCAAGGAGCTCGAGGAGCGCGAGATCGGCCGCCCGTCGACGTACGCGTCGATCATCGGCACGATCCTCGACCGCGGGTACGTGTTCAAGAAGGGGACGGCCCTGGTGCCCTCCTTCCTGAGCTTCGCCGTGGTCAACCTCCTGGAGAAGCACTTCGGGCGGCTCGTCGACTACGACTTCACCGCCAAGATGGAGGACGACCTCGACCGCATCGCGCGGGGCGAGGCGCAGGCCGTGCCGTGGCTGCGGCGCTTCTACTTCGGCGAGGGCGAGGCGACCGGCGCCGCCGAGGCGGGCAACGGCGACGGCGACCACCTGGGCGGCCTCAAGGAACTCGTCACCGACCTGGGCGCCATCGACGCCCGCGAGGTGTCCTCCTTCCCCGTCGCCAACGACATCGTGCTGCGCGTCGGCCGCTACGGCCCGTACGTCGAGCGGGGCGAGAAGGACTCCGAGAACCACCAGCGCGCCGACGTACCCGAGGACCTGGCACCCGACGAGCTGACCGCCGACCTCGCCGAGGAGCTGCTCGCCAAGCCGAGCGGCGACTTCGAGCTGGGCGCCGACCCGCAGTCGGGCCACCAGATCATCGCCAGGGACGGCCGCTACGGGCCGTACGTCACCGAGGTGCTCCCCGAGGGCACCCCGAAGACCGGCAAGAACGCGGTGAAGCCGCGGACCGCCTCCCTCTTCAAGTCGATGTCCCTGGACACGGTGACGCTGGAGGACGCGCTCAAGCTGATGTCGCTGCCGCGTGTCGTGGGCGCGGACGCCGAGGGCGTGGAGATCACCGCGCAGAACGGGCGCTACGGGCCGTACCTCAAGAAGGGCACGGACTCGCGTTCCCTCACCAGCGAGGACCAGCTCTTCACGATCACCCTCGAAGAGGCCCTCGCGATCTACGCGCAGCCCAAGCAGCGGGGCCGCGCGGCCGCCAAGCCGCCGCTCAAGGAGCTGGGCGAGGACCCGGTCAGCGCGAAGCCCGTCGTGGTCAAGGACGGCCGGTTCGGCCCGTACGTGACCGACGGCGAGACCAACGCCACCCTGCGGTCCGGCGACAGCGTCGAGGACATCACGCCCGAGCGCGGCTACGAGCTGCTCGCGGAGAAGCGCGCGAAGGCCCCGGCCAAGAAGACCGCGAAGAAGGCGCCTGCCAAGAAGGCGCCCGCGAAGAAGGCCCCGGCGAAGAAGACGGCCGCCAAGAAGACCACGGCGACCAAGACGGCGGCCAAGAAGACCACGGCGAAGACGGCCGCCAAGAAGGCGACGGCCTCGCAGGCGCCCGCCGAGGACTGAGCCCTCACCTCCCGGAGACGGGCCGGTCCGGCGGGACAGGACCTTCACCTCCGGTTCGCGAAACGAACGCCCCCGTATCACTTGATGTCGGGGGCGTTCGCATGTTCGGGCGGCCCTACGGGGACGCGTCACGTCCGGATAGGCTGTCAGGATGACGCGAGCCGAGCAGCCAACGGCCCACAATCCGGCCCCCGACGACGCCCTGGTCGCAGATTCACGGGAGCGCGCCGTCCGGGCGCTGCTGCGTGTACCGCAGCTGAGGCGCCTGTGGAGCGCCCAACTGGTGGGAGGCATCGGCGACGCGCTCGCCCTGCTTGTGCTGGTGCTGCTCGCGCTCCAGGCGGCGGTCTCCGAGGGTGCCTTCGGCGGCGGCTACCGCGGGGCGGCCCTCGCCGTGTCGACCGTCTTCGGCGCGCGGATCCTCGCGACGCTGCTGTTCGGAGCCGTGCTCCTCGGCCCGCTCACGTCCCTCACCTCGCAGGAGGGCCCGCTCGACCGGCGCTGGACCATGGTCGGCGCGGACGGGCTGCGGGCCGCGCTGCTGATCGTCGCGCCCCTGTGGATCGACTGGACCCCGGACAACGCCCTCGCGGTGCTGCTGGTGACGGCGTTCGTGATCGGTGTCGCCGAGCGGTTCTGGACGGTGTGCCGCGAGAGCGCGGCGCCCGCGCTGCTGCCCGCGCCGCCGCTGGAGGGCGCCACCGTCCGCCCGCTGCCGGACCACATGGACACGCTGCGGCGCCTGTCGCTGCGTACGGGATTCGCGGCGGTGCCCCTCGCGGCCGCCACGCTGATCGCCGCCGCGCTCGTCAACAACCTGCTGGGCGCCGGGCTCGCGTGGTTCGCGCAGCACCAGGCGGCGCTCGCCTCGTACGTCGCCGCCGGCCTGTTCGCCGCGTCCCTGTCGGTGCTCACCTTCCTCGAACTCCCCGACACGCGGACCCCTCGCGCGCGGTCCCCGCTCGAAGGGCTGCGCCGCCCCAGGACGGGCACCGGCGTGGACAAGGGCCGCACCGGGGCCATCCCGCTGCTGGTGCTCGCCTGCGCCTCCGTCGCCGGGGCCGTCGCCGCGGCCGTCGCCGTCTCCGTGCTGCACGCCAAGGACCTGGGCGGCGGGCCGGTGACGTACGGGCTGCTGACGCTCGCCCTGACCGGCGGTGTCGTGATCGGCATCCGCACGGCCCCCAGGCTGCTGCCCTCCCTGTCCCGCCGCAGGCTGCTCGCGCTCGCGATCGCGTTCACCGGAGTGGCGCTCCTCGCCGCGGGCCTCGTCCCCGACGTCACCACCGTGCTCCTGATCCAGGGGCTCGCGGGCGTCGGCGCGGGTGTCGCCGCGAACACCGGGCACGCCCTGCTCGACCAGGAGGCGGAGGACTACCGCCGCGCGCGGACGACGGAGCACCTGCACGCGGTCGTACGGGTCTCCGTGGCGCTCGGCGCGCTGGTGGCCCCCCTCGTGGCCGCCGCCATCGGGCCGCACCGCCTGGAGAACGGCAAGTTCGTGTTCGCGCACGGCGGTGCCGCCTTCACCCTGATGCTGGTCGGCGCGCTGCTGCTGCCGGTCGCCGCGCTGGTCCTCGCCAAGGCCGACGACCGTTCCGGCGTACCGCTCAGGCACGACCTGCGCGACGCGCTGCGCGGCGGCGACGACCCGGCTCCGACCCCCGCCGTGAACGGCTTCTTCATCGCGCTCGAAGGCGGCGACGGGGCCGGGAAGTCGACGCAGGCCGAGGCGCTCGCCGACTGGGTGCGCGCCAAGGGCCACGAGGTCGTGGTCACGCGCGAGCCGGGAGCCACGCCCGTCGGCAAGCGTCTGCGGTCGATCCTGCTCGACGTGTCGTCCGCCGGCCTGTCGCACCGAGCGGAGGCCCTGCTGTACGCGGCCGACCGCGCGGAGCACGTGGACACCGTGGTGCGGCCGGCGCTGGAGCGGGGCGCGATCGTGATCTCCGACCGGTACATCGACTCCTCGGTCGCCTACCAGGGAGCGGGCCGCGACCTGTCCCCGACGGAGATCTCCCGTATCAACCGCTGGGCGACGAACGGACTCGTCCCGCACCTGACGGTCCTGCTGGACGTGTCGCCCGAGGCCGCCCGCGAGCGGTTCACCGAGGCACCCGACCGGCTGGAGTCGGAGCCCGCCGAGTTCCACGCGCGCGTGCGGTCCGGGTTCCTGACCCTCGCCGCCGCCGATCCCACGCGCTACCTGGTCGTCGACGCGGCCCAGGAGCCCGAGGCCGTCACCACCGTGATCCGCCACCGCCTCGACGTGGTGCTGCCCCTCTCCGAGGCCGAGGTGAAGGCCCAGGAGGAGGCGCGGAAGGCGGCCGAGGAGGAGGCCAGGCGGCGCGCCGAGGAGGAGGCCGCCCGCAAGGCCGAGGAGGAGCGGCTGGAGCGCGAGCGCCAGGAGCAGCTCGCCCGGCTGCGCGCCGAGGAGGAGGAGCGCAAGCAGCGCGAGCTGGAGGAGGCGCAGCGGCGCGAGGCCGAGCGGCAGGCCGAGGAGGCGCGGCAGCGCGCCGAGGCCGCCCGTGTGCGCGCCGAGGAGGAGCGGGCCCGCCGCCTCGCCGAGGAGCAGGCCCGCGCGGCCGAGGAGGAGCGCCGCCGCAAGCAGGCCGAGGAGGAGGCGCGGCTCCGGGCCGAGGCCGAGGAGCGGCGGCTGGAGAAGCAGCGGAAGGCCGAGGAGGCGCTGCTGCGGGCCGAGGAGGCGCGGCGTGCCGCGGCCGAGGCCCAGGCGGCCGCCGCCAGTGCTGGTACTGGTGGTGCCGGTGGGACTCCGGAGGTCTCCTGGGGCACGGGAGCGCCCTCCGGGGCGGCGTCGGGGGCGGCGGCGTCCCGTTCGAAGCCGGCCGCGCGTGACACCGACAGCACCGTGCCGACGCCGGTCGTGAAGCCGGGGGACCTGTCCGGTGGACGGGCCGACGAGACGGCCGTGCTGCCTCCGGTGTCCTCGCGCGGACCGGGTGGGGCGCCCGCCGACGAGACGGCCGTGCTGCCGCGGACCCCTGGGCCGCAGGGTGCCGCTGACGAGACGGCCGTGCTGCCTCCCGTGGGGCGCGGGCCCGCAGCCGACGAGACCGCTGTCCTTCCTCCCGTACGGGACGCCGGCGGCGCGCGTGGCGACGAGCGCGGGAGCACGGCCGAGGACCGGGTGCCGCCCGGGTACTTCCGGGACGAGCCCGCGGACGACGGCCGCTCCGACGCCGGGACCCGTGAGCTGCCGCAGGTCGACGAGGAGGGCACGCCCCGGCGCCGCCCGCGTCCCGACTGGGCGGAGGAGACCCCGCTGGACGACCTTCCGACGCTGGCGGACGAACTGCTCGGGTCCCGCGACGACGACGAGCGCGACGAGGGCCGGGGGCGCCGCAGGCGCTGACGTCCGGAGCGCTGAGGTCCTGAGTGCTCCGGGTCGGAGCGGGTTGGTCCGCTTCGGATCGGCGCGAAACGGGCCGGAGCGCGACGGGTTGGTGCGCTTCGGCCCGCGCTGCTCCGGGGCACTCCGACCTCAGCGCTCCGGGCGGGTCGGACGGAGCGCCGGGCGGGTCGACGGGGTCGTCGGGCGCCGGGCGGGGCAGGCGGTCGAGGGCAGGCGGATGAGGTCCGGCGGTCGGGCTGCAGTGCCGTCGGGCTGCCGCGCCGGGCGGCCGGGGGCTCACGGAGGTCGGCGCGGCCCCCGTTGTCGGTGCCCTCCCGCACAATGGGACGCGGCAGCAGGCACGTGCGCGACGGAAGGCGGCATCCCATGTCCGTATGGGACGACCTGGTGGGCCAGGAGAAGGTGAGCGGGCAACTCGACGCCGCCGCCCGGGACGCCGACGCCCTGGTCACGGCGGTGGCGGCCCACACCCCGCCGCCCGAGGCGTCCAAGATGACGCACGCCTGGCTGTTCACGGGTCCGCCCGGCTCGGGCCGCTCCACCGCGGCACGCGCCTTCGCGGCGGCCCTCCAGTGCGTCAGCCCGGACCGCGCCCTCGGCGGAGCCCCCGGCTGCGGCTTCTGCGACGGCTGCCACACGAGCCTGATCGGCACCCACGCGGATGTGCAGATCGTCCGTACGGACCTGCTGTCCATCGGTGTGAAGGAGACCCGCGACCTGGTCCGCAGGGCCCAGCTGTCCCCGGCGGGCGGCCGTTGGCAGGTCATCGTCCTGGAGGACGCCGACCGCCTCACCGAGGGCGCGGGCAACGTCCTGCTGAAGGCCGTCGAGGAGCCCGCGCCGCGCACGGTGTGGCTGCTGTGCGCGCCGTCCCTGGAGGACGTGCTGCCGACCATCCGCTCCCGTTGCCGCCACCTCACCCTGCGGACGCCGCCGGTCGCCGCCGTGGCCGACGTCCTGGTGCGCCGCGACGGCATCGAGCCGCACGTGGCGGACGCGGTGGCCCGTGCCACCCAGGGCCACATCGGGCGGGCCCGCCGCCTCGCCACCGACGAGCGCGCCCGCTCGCGGCGCGCGGCCGTCCTCAGGCTGCCGTTGCGCGTCGACGACGTGGGGGGCTGCCTCAAGGCGGCCCAGGAGCTGATCGACGCGGCGTCCGAGGACGCCAAGCAGGTCTCCGAGGAGTCCGACGGCAAGGAGACCGAGGACATGAAGGCCGCGCTCGGCGCGGCCCAGGGCGGCCGTATGCCGCGCGGCACCGCGGGGGTGATGAAGGACCTGGAGGACAGGCAGAAGCGCCGCAGGACGCGTACACAGCGAGACAGCCTCGATCTGGCGCTCATCGACCTCACGGCGTTCTACCGCGACGTGCTGGCGCTCCAGTTCGGCACGGACCTCGCCCTCGCCAACACCGAGATGTTCGACACCCTGGACCGGCTGGCGCGCGGCTCCTCGCCCGAGGCCACACTGCGCCGCATAGAGGCGATCGCCGCCTGCCGCGTCGCCCTCGACCGCAACGTGGCCCCGCTCCTGGCGGTGGAGGCGATGACGATGGCCCTGCGGGCGGGCTGAGGCCGGACGGCCCCACGGCCGAAGCGGCCGGGCTGGAGAGCGGCCGGGCTTGGAGCGGCCGGGCTTGGAGCGCGCCGACGGGGTGGCCCTGGGGGGCCGATGGCGGTGAGACCGGCGGGCGTCCCGACGAGTGCCGGGCGCGAGCACCCGACTGGTGTCGAGCGGAACCGGCGGGCGCCGCGCGACCCGGCGGGGGCGGCGGGTGGCCGAGCGGGCGCCCGGGCGGGGCGCGCTCGATTGACGGCATCACTCGTACGAGGCGTGTCGACAACTCTGCGCGATCATCGCATCGCACAGGGTTACGCTCGCCCGATGTACATCAGGCGCCGGCCCGGGGCATCCCGGGCCCACCGATCCCTTCGGGCGTGCGGCACGCTGCTCGCCGTCGCGGGACTGCTCGTCTCCGCCTGCTCCGCGGGGAGTTCCACGAGCTCCGCGAGCCCGGCGGGGTCGGCGGGACTGAGCGCGCTGCCCGGGCCCACGCCCTCGGCGCTGCTCCCCTACTACGGCCAGCGGCCGAACTGGCGGCCCTGCGGTGTCCCCGGCTTCGAGTGCGCCACGCTCAAGGCGCCGCTCGACTACGGGGACCCCGCCAAGGGCGACATCCGGCTGGCGGTCTCACGGAAGAAGGCCACGGGCCCCGGCGAGCGGCTCGGATCACTGCTCGTCAACCCGGGCGGACCGGGCGGCTCGGCGGTCGGCTACCTCCAGTCCTACGCGGGGATCGGCTACCCGGCGGAGGTCCGCGCCCGCTACGACATGGTGGCGGTGGACCCGCGCGGGGTCGCCCGCAGCGAGCCGGTCGAGTGCCTCTCCGGACGCGAGATGGACGCGTACACGCAGACGGACACCACTCCGGACAACGCGCGTGAGACCGGGGAACTGGTCGACGCCTTCAAGACGTTCGCGGAGGGCTGCGGCCGGCACTCGGCGAAGCTGCTGCCGCACGTCTCCACGGTCGAGGCCGCCCGGGACATGGACCTCGTGCGCGCCGCGCTCGGCGACGAGAAGCTGACGTACGTGGGCGCCTCGTACGGCACGTTCCTCGGGGCGACGTACGCGGGTCTGTACCCGGACCGGGTGGGCCGGCTGGTGCTGGACGGCGCGCTGGACCCCTCGCTGCCCGCGCGGACCCTGAACCGGGACCAGACGGCCGGGTTCGAGACGGCGTTCCAGTCCTTCGCGAAGGACTGCGTGCGGCGTGCCGACTGCCCGCTGGGCGGCAGGGGCACCTCGCCGGAACAGGTCGGGAAGAACCTCAAGGCCTTCTTCCGCAAGCTGGACGCGGACCCCATCGACGCGGGCGACGCGGACGGCCGCAGGCTGGGCGAGGCGCTGGCCACGACGGGTGTCATCGCGGCGATGTACGACGAGGGCGCCTGGCCGCAACTGCGCGAGGCGCTGACCTCGGCGATGAAGGACAAGGACGGCGCCGGGCTGCTCGTCCTGTCCGACAGCTACTACGAGCGGGACGCCGAGGGGAAGTACTCGAACCTGATGTTCGCGAACGCGGCCGTCAACTGCCTCGACCTGCCCGCCGCCTTCTCCTCCCCGGAAGCAGTCGAGGACGGCCTGCCCGCCTTCGAGAAGGCGTCCCCGGTCTTCGGCGAGGGCCTCGCGTGGGCCTCCCTGAACTGCGCGTACTGGCCTGTGGCCCCGAGTGGCGGACCCCACCGCATCGAGGCGAGGGGTGCGGCCCCGATCGTGGTCGTGGGCACCACCCGCGACCCGGCGACCCCCTACCGCTGGGCGGAGTCGCTCGCGTCCCAGCTCTCCTCCGGCACGCTTCTCACCCATGAGGGCGACGGCCACACGGCGTACGGGCGAGGCAGCGCGTGCATCGACTCCGCGATCAACCAGTACCTCGTCGCGGGCACCCCTCCGAAGGACGGAAAGCGCTGCTCGGAGGCCTGATGGCGGGCCCCTCCGGGGGTGCTCCCGAGGTGTGCGCGGAGCACCCCCGGAAACTGTGTAGACTTACCGACGTTGCCGATCGCACCATGGTGTCGGCAGCGTGCCGCCTTAGCTCAGATGGCCAGAGCAACGCACTCGTAATGCGTAGGTCTCGGGTTCGAATCCCGAAGGCGGCTCTGTGGAAGCCCCAGAACTCACTCGCCGTGATCTGGGGCTTTTGCTTTGTCCGGACGCGGCTGGACGAGGTCGTACGCGGCCGTGTCGGTGTCGGCGTCGGTTGCGCGTCGCGAACACCCGTCCCACGCCCGCGCCGGTGCGGCCCGTGCCCCGGCGGCGGGCGGTCGCGCTACGCGGTCAGGGTCGTCAGCGCCGGGGCGAACGCGATCAGCAGGGGGAGCAGCGGGGCCAGGGCGGCGGCCGTGGTGGTGCCGCGGCGGTGGGTTCGCGGGAGGCGGGGCGGCGGGTCCAGCAGGCGTTCCACCCGCTGGTGGAGCAGCGGCCGCGGTGTCGCGCAGGACAGGACGCCCCGGTGCTGGTTCAGCTCGATCAGCGCAAGCGCGGTGGTGAGGTGCCCGCAGCGGCGGGAGGCCGTGTCGTCGGCGGAGAGCTCGACCAGGCGGTGCGTCTGGTCGCGGAAGTGCGTGAACAGCGGAATGCCGGGGAAGCCGGCGGCCAGCGCCTGGGAGAGGTGCAGCAGCCAGTCGTGCCGGGCGCGCGCGTGACCCAGTTCGTGGGCGTGGATGGCGTCGAGTTGGCGGCCGGTGAGGCGTCGCAGCGCACCCGTCGTGACGACCAGCCGGGGCGGGTGGCCCGGCATCCACCAGGCGTCCGGGTACTCCTCCTCGAGCACCAGGAGCGGGCCGCGCGAGGCGGGCAGGCCCGCCGGCAGCTCGGGTGCGCGTTCGCGCAGGTGCGCCCTGCGCGCGCGACCGCGCCGGTGCGCCTCCGTCAGCTCGCGGGCGAGCATGGCCGTCGTCCAGGCCGCGCCGCCGGCCAGCAGAAGGGCCAGTGCCGTCGTCCAGGGCGGGGCGGCCGTCAGGTCGTACGCCCTGGTCACGGACGGCGGCGCGGGCGCGAAGACGCGGACGCGGACCGTGTGGAAGACCGCCGAGGCGCTCAGTACGAGTGAGGTCAGGCAGCACAGCAGGACGGTGGCGACCAGGCACTGCCACACCCACAGAGCGAGCACGGGTTCCCGGTCGGGCCAGGCGGCGGCCGTCAGGACGCGCGGGGCCGCGACCGCGGCGGTCAGGGCGACGGCCGCCATCAGCAGGAGGGAGACGGACACGGTCATTCGGGGCTCCTTCTCCTCGGCGGCTCTGTCCCCGGCGGGCTCTCCGGCGCTCCGGCCCCCTCTCCGCGATTCCGGCACGTCGGCCGGGTTCGCGCTGAGCCGGTGCGGGTGCCGGGCGGGAAGTGGGGCGGGGTGTGGCGGTGAACACGCTACCCGCCGTCGGGGCCCACGCGGCAGTGAGCGGCGGGCGGTGGGAGGTGGCCGGTGGGCGGTGGCCGGTGTGGCCCGGGAGGTGGGCGGTGCGGCCCGGGATATGGGGCGGTCCGCGTGTACGCGTTCCCCTCCGACGCGCAGGGCGCGCACCCGCGAGGCCCCCGCCCTGACGGACCCCCCCGCCCTGACGGACCCCCGCGTGCCGGGCCCGGCGTGGTGCGGACCGTGCGGGGCGGACTGTGCGGTGCGGACCGTGCGGGGCGGACGCCGGAGAGCCGCCGAACTCCGCCGAAGTCCGTATGCGGCAAAGAGAATTGGTGGACGCAGGGCGACCCCGCCGTGAACGGCTAGCATCGCCCCTTGTTGTCGAGCCTTGTCGTCGAGTGGGTGGGGTGGGCGTCGTGCCGCAGGAGCCACGCATCGCGGTCGCCGTGGTGACCATGGGGAACCGGCCGGAGGAAGTGGACGCGCTGCTCGCGTCGGTCGCCAAGCAGGACGTGGCGCCCGAACGCATCGTGATCGTCGGGAACGGCTGCCCGCTCCCGGAGTTCGCCGAGCGGCTGGGACTGCCCGGCGAGGTCACCGCGATCGAGGTCGACGAGAACCTGGGCTGCCCGGGCGGCCGGAACGTCGCGCTGCGGCGGCTGCGCGAGTTCGGCGACGTGGACGTCGTGGTCGAACTCGACGACGACGGACTGCTCGTGGACCCGGACGTACTGCGGCAGGTGCGCGGCCTCTACGCCGCCGAACCGCGCCTCGGCATCGTCGGATTCAGGATCGCCGACGAGAGCGGCGAGACCCAGCGGCGGCACGTGCCCCGGCTCGGTGCCAAGGACCCCATGCGGGGTGGTGAGGTGACGTACTTCCTCGGCGGCGGCCACGCGCTGTCCATGGAGATGCTCGCCGGTACCGGCGACTGGCCCGCCGAGTTCTTCTTCGCACACGAGGAGACCGACCTGGCGTGGCGTGCCGCCGACGCCGGCTGGACGATCCGCTACGAGCCGGGACTGCTGCTCCAGCACCCCAAGACCTCGCCCGCCCGGCACGCCATCTACCACCGCGTCACGGCGCGCAACCGCGTCTGGCTGGTGCGGCGCCGGCTGCCGCTCCCGCTGATCCCGGTGCACCTCGCGGTGTGGATCGCCCTGACGCTCGTACGGACGAGGTCCGGAGCCGGGCTGCGGGCGTGGTTCGGCGGTTTCGCCGAGGGGCTGCGGGCCCCGGCGGGGGAGCGGCGTCCGATGCGGTGGCGGACGGTGTGGCGGCTGACGCGCCTCGGGCGGCCGCCCGTCCTCTGAGTCCGGCGGTCCGGCGTGGCGCCGTCCGGTCCGGGACGCCGGGCCGCGCGGCGCTTTTGCTGACGGGAACTCTGGGGAAATTCCAGGTGAACCGAGTCCGTACACCGCGTGAAGGCGAAGGGGGGACGTCGCGGGGAGGCGTTCTTCACCGCGCGTGCCGCGCGCGCGCCAGTAGGTGTTCTCGGACCCGGTCACGACGGCGACACTCCCCCGAGTCGCGGCGACCGTGGACGCCAACCGCGTACCGGAGCGACCGGGTCCGACGCAGTGATCAAATCAGGCCACACCAACGGATCGCTAACATGGGACGAACGGTGTGGCGGGGCACGGAGTTTCGCCTGAAAGGCCGCGGAGCGACTGGATCAGGCCGTCGTAGCCGCTGGTGGGAAGAGGCGGACGAGTGGTCGGCGGTAGGCGGTCGGAGCCCGGGGACGGGCTGCGATTCGGGTTGCTCGGGCCGACCGTCCTGTACGACGCGGGGGGCACGCCAAGGCCCGTCGGCAGCGCCAAGGCGCGGGTGCTGCTCGCCGCTTTGCTTCTGGAACCGGGGCGGGTCGTCTCCGTCGATCTGCTCAAGGACGCGCTCTGGGGCGGGTCGCCGCCCGCTTCCGCGCACGCCTCCCTGCACAACCACGTGACCCGGCTGCGGCGGCTCCTGGACGACCCGGACCGGCTGCGGTCGGTGCCGCCCGGCTACCGGTTGCGGGTCGCCGAGAGCGAGTTGGACGTACGGGTCTTCGAGAGCCGGGTCGAGTCGGCGCGCGCGGCGCACGCGCGGCGCGACTGGGAGCGGGCCGGGGCCGGGGCCGCGTCGGCGCTGGCGCTGTGGCGCGGCACCCCGTTGAGCGGCCTGCCGCCGGAGGCCGGCGGGCACGCCCTCGCGCAGCGGCTCAAGGAGGCGCGGCTGTTCGCGCTGGAGTGCCGCTACGACGCGGAACTGGAGCTGGGCCGCCGGGACCCCGAACGGGTCGTACGCCTCGCCGGGCTCGCCCCCGGGCTTGCGGCCCTGACCGCGGAGTTCCCGCTCCGGGAGGCCTTCCACCGGCAGCTGATGCTGGTCCTGTACCGGACGGGCCGCCAGGCGGAGGCGCTGGCCGTCCATCGCGACCTGCGGCGCACGCTCGTACGCGAACTCGGTGTCGAACCCGGGCTCGCGGTACGGGAGGCGCACCTGGAGATCCTGCGGGAGCCGGGGACCGGGGCGGGAGCCGTGGGCCGGGGCCCCGGGACGCCGTACGGGCGGACGCCGGTCGCTCCGCCCGCGCCGACCGCCCCGGCTGCCCTGTCCACCGGACTCGCCGCGCCTGCCGCACGGTCGCGCGGGGACGAGTCCCTGCCCGCCGGTCCGCCGTCCGTCGGCGGTGGCTCGACCGGTTCGCCCGGGGCCGGTACGGCTTCCGGCTCGTCCCGGACTGCGGCGGCGTCCGCCGAGCCGCGCGGTGCGGACGTGGACCCTGCCGCACGGTCGATCGGGGCCGGTCAGGCGTCCGTCGAGCCGCCGGGTGCGGAACCGGACCCGTACCCCTGCGCAGACTCGGCCGGCCCGGAGTCGACCGAACGGGACTCGGCCGGTCCGGAGGCGGCCGGTTCGGAGGCGGCCGGCCCGGAGTCGACCGAACTGGACTCGGCCCGCACGGGTCAGTCACCTACGGCTGAGTCCCACACGCGTCGGCCCCACACGGGTCAGTCCGGCCCGGCCCCGAAACCGGCTGTCGCCGATCGGGCAGGTCCCGATCGGGCGGGTCCCGATCAGCCGGGGGCCGACCTGGCCGGGCCGGGGGACGCCGCGGCCGGGCGGGACACCTCACCGCCCCGGCCCGCCCAACTTCCCCCCGCCCCCGTCTGCTTCACCGGGCGCGCCGCGACCGTCCGCGACCTGCGGGCCGCGCTCGCCCCCGAGGGAAGCGGCGGCGGGCCCGGCGCCCCCCGTGCGGCCGTCGTCAGCGGCATGGCCGGGGTGGGCAAGAGCGCGCTGGGCGTGCACGTGGCGCACGGCCTGCGGGCGGAGTTCCCGGACGGGCAGCTCTACGTACGGCTGCACGGTGCCACGCCCGGCGTACCGCCGCTCGCCCCCGGGCAGGCCCTCGCCTCGCTGTTGCGCGATCTGGGCGTGGAGTCCTGCGGTGTGCCCGAACACCCCGACGCGGCAAGCGCGTTGCTCCGCTCGCTCCTAGCGCCCACCCGCACCCTGCTGGTGCTCGACGACGCCGCGAGTGCCGCGCAGGTGCGGCCGCTGCTCCCGGCGGGACCCGGGTGCGCGGTGATCGTGACCAGCCGCTCGCCCCTCACCGCCCTCGACGGGGTGACGCGCTTCCCGCTGGCGCCGCTCTCCGGGGAGGAGAGCGCCGCGTTGCTCCGGGCCGTGTCCGGGCGGGACGGGCTCGACGGCGCCCACCCCCTGGTCGGGCTCACCGGGCGGCTGCCCCTGGCGCTGCGGATCGTCGCCGCCCGTCTCGCAGCCCGGCGGGTGCTCACCCCGGACGCCCTCGCCGGTCAGCTGGCCCGCTGCGGCGAACGTCTGCACCACCTGGAGTACGACGACCTCAGCGTGCGGCGTTCGCTCGCGGTCGCCCTGGACGCCCTGCGCGCCTCGGACCGGGAGGCGGACCGGGACGCGGCGCTCGCGCTGCGCCGGATCGGCGCGCTCGATCTGCCGACCTACGGGGTGCCGCTCCTCGCCAGGCTGCTGGGCACGAGGGAACGGCGGGCCGAGGCCGCCCTCGACAGGCTGGTCGACGTCGCGCTGCTCGACGAGACGGCGTTCGGCCGGTACGCCCCGCACGACCTCGTACGGGACTTCGCGCGCGAGGTCGCCCGGGAGGCGGGCGACGGGACGGGCCCCCGGGAGCCCGCGCACTCCTCGCGGCCCCCGCACCCGCACTCGTACACCGAGGAGCCCGCCCCGGCTCCCGGCGCGGCGGCAGGAACGGCAGGCACGGAGGCAGGACAGGCAGGCGCGGCGGCAGGACAGGCAGGCGCGGAGGTGGGCGCGGGCGGTGGCACCCGCTCCGGTGCCTGCGATCCCACGGAGACCGCCCTCCACTGGTACATCGCCTCGGCCCGGCAGTGCGTACTCGCCCTCACCCCCTCCGGCGTGGACCGGGACAACCGGCTCGGCGCGACACCGATCGAGCGGGAGCGGGCGTACGCGGGACGCGAGGAGGCGCCCCCGTTCGGCTCGGCCGCGGAGGCCGTCGCGTGGGGCGACCGGGAGGTGGCGAACGTCCTCGCGCTCGTCGAGGGGCCCGCGGGCGGGTCCCCTCTTGTCCCGGTCCTCGTGCGCTCGCTCTTCCCCTACCTGCAACGCCGGGGCAGGTTGCGTGAGTTGGCGGCGCTGGGACGGCAGGCCCTGACGGTCGCGCGGCGGCTGGGGGACGACGCCGCCGAGGCGATCGCGCTCTCCGACCTGGCGGGCCTGCACTTCATGCAGGGGCGGGCCGGCGAGGCGCTCGCCCTGACCGACCAGGCTCTCGCGCGCTGGCGCGGTCTCGGCGTGGTGTCGCGCATCCAGCGCTGCCTGAACAACCGCGGCCTGCTCCTGGAGAGCCTCGGCCGGTACGCGGAGTGCGAGTCAGCGCTGCGGGAGAGCCTGGAACTCGCCCGGGAACTCGGTGACATGGACGGCGAGGCCATCGCCTACAGCAACCTGGGCAACCTGTACGAGCACAGCGATCCGCGGGCCGCCGTCGCGTGGCACGAGCGCAGTCTCGCCCTGGGCGAGGTCATGGGCGACTCCCGGATCCGTGAGTCGGGGCACTGCAACATCGGGTTCGCCCACCTGTCGCTCGGGGAGCCGGGCGGAGCGCTGGAGCACTTCGACCGCGCGCTGAGCGTGTCCGACGGGGTGGACTGGCAGAGCGGCTCGCAGACCCGGCTCGGCCTGGTCAGGGCGCTGCGCGGGCTCGGCCGCACCGAGCGGGCGGAGCGGGAGTGCGCCCTGCTGCTGGAGCGTGCCGAGCGGCTCGCCGACCGCTACACGACCGGTCTCGCCCGGCACCAGAGGGGACTCCTCCACCGGTCCGCGGGCCGCGCCGACGACGCCCACGAGCAGTGGCGGCTGGCTCTCGACGCACTGGAGGGGACCGACACCCCGGTCGTGGAGGAGCTGCGGAACCTCCTGGGCCGCGCCCGGCCGCCGCTCACTTCGCGTCCGCGTAGCACTCCACCACCGCCGTCGTGAAGGGGAACCGCACCGGCGTGGGGCCGAACGTCAGCCGCCCCGCCAGCTCGGCGGCCTCCCGGATCGCCTCCACCACCACCTCGGCCTCCTCGGCCGGGCAGTGCACCATCACCTCGTCGTGCTGGAAGAAGACCAGTTCGGCGGCGAGGTCCCGGCAGGAGCGGCGGAGCGCGGCGAGGACGAGCAGCGTCCAGTCGGCGGCACTGCCCTGCACGACGAAGTTGCGCGCGAAGCGGCCGCGGGCACGGGAGTTGGTGGAGGCGTAGCCCGGGACCCACTCGTCGCCGTCCGTCGCGGGGGTGCCGTTCTCGCCGCTCCCGGCCGGTCCGTCCTGCGGAATCCCCGCTTCCTCCCCCGAGGCCTCCGACCCGACCGCGGGCGGGCAGGTGCGCCCCAGCCAGGTCCGTACGAGACGGCCCTCCTCGCCCGCCCGCGCCGCGTCGTCCACGTACGCCACCGCCAGGGGGAAGCGGCGGCGCAGCAGCGCGAGGTTCTTCAGGCCGTCGCCCGAGGTCTGTCCGTAGATCGCGCCGAGCACGGCGAGCTTGGCCTGCGCGCGGTCGCCGGAGAAGGCGCGGTCGGAGACCTCCTGGTAGAGGTCGGTCTCCCGGCCGGCGACCTCCATCAGGCCGGGGTCGCGGGAGATCGCGGCCAGCACGCGAGGCTCCATCTGGTCGGCGTCGGCCACGACGAGCCGCCAGCCGGGGTCGGCGACCGCGGCGCGGCGCACGACCTTGGGGATCTGCAGCGCCCCGCCCCCGTTGGTCACCCAGCGTCCGGTGACCGTGCCGCCCGGCAGGTACTCGGGTCTGAAGCGTCCGTCCCGCACCCAGTCCTGGAGCCATGACCAGCCGTGGGCCACCCAGATGCGGTAGAGCCTCTTGTATTCGAGGAGGGGTTTCACGGCCGGGTGGTCGACGGTCTCGATCTCCCACCGGCGCGTGGACCGCACCTTGATGCCGGCCTGCCCGAAGGCCTTGACGACGTCGGCGGGCAGATCCGGCCGGACCCGGCGTCCGAAGGCCGCGGACACCTCGTCGGTCAGCTCGGCCAGCCGGCGGGGCTCACCGCCGCCCGTGTACCGCTCGCCGAGCAGTTCGTGCAGCACCTCGCGGTGCACGTCGGTGCTCCAGGGCAGCCCGGACGCGTTCATCTCGGTCGCCACCAGCATGCCCGCGGACTCGGCGGCCGTCAGCAGCCGCATCCGCCCGGGGTGCGCGCTCGCGTCGTGCCGCCGCTGCTGGTCCGCGTACACCTCGATGATCTGTTCCAGCGGTACGTGGACGGGGCGCGGTTCGAAGAGGGAGGACTGGGAGCCGGGCTCGGCGGCGCGCTGTCGGGGATCGGGCGGTACGGGCCCGCCGCGCAGCCTCGCCAGCGCGGCGGCGGCCGAACGGGGTTCGCCGAGCCGGCCCTCGTGGCCGAGGAGCAGGGTCTCGGCGGCCTCCACGTCGTAGCACCGCTCCACGTGGACACCCGCGGCGTGCAGCCGCGGGTGGACCTCGGCGGTCGCCCGCCACACCCAGCGGGTCACGTCGGGCCGGGAGCGGACGGCCCCGGCCAGGTCGGGCTCGCGCAGGACGGGTCCGGCGGGCAGCCCGTCGGACCCGAGGGGGGCGAGCTCGGCGCCGCCGTCCTCGGTCGGCGCGAGAGCCCACCTTCCGGTCATGCCCCGAGTCTCGCAGGAGGGTCGGACAACGGCCGTGACCTGCGCACCCGCGCCGGCGGAGCCGCGTGTGCGTGCCTCCACGGGCGGGGCGGGCGCCCCTCCCGCCGGAGCCCTCCCCGAAGCGGGTCGGCACGGCGCGGGGCGGCGTGGCTCGGGATGGGGCGGCGCGACTCGGACAAGCGCGACGCGGGCGGGCCGGGGGTCGGGTCCCGGACCCCCGGGACCTAGCCCTTCCCCTCCTCCTCCTCGGCCTCCGCCGCTCCCGCCGCTCCCGCCGCCGCCTCCCGCGCCGCCGCCAGTCCGGCCAGCGCCTTCTCGATGTTCTGCTCGGCCGCCGCCTTGTCGATGCCGAGTCCGGCGAGCAGTCCCGTACCGGCCTCGTGCTCCAGCAGGGCGAGCAGGACGTGCTCCGTGCCGATGTAGTTGTGCCCCAGGCGCAGGGCCTCGCGGAAGGTGAGTTCGAGGACCTTCTTCGCCGCCGCGTCGAAGGGGATCAGCTCGGGGACCGACTCCGCGCGCGGCGGCAGGGCGGCGGTCGCCGCCTCGCGCAGGGCGTCCAGGGTCACGCCCTGCGCGACGACCGCCTTCGCCCCGAGGCCGTCGGCCTCCGCGGCGAGGCCGAGGACCAGGTGCTCGGTCCGCGTCCGGTCGTTGCCGGCGGTCTTCGCCTCGTTGTGGGCGATGACCACGACGTTCCTGGCCCGCGGGGTGTAGCGGGCGAACCCCTGGCTGGGGTCGAGGTCCGATTCGGCCTTCGGCACGAACCGCTTCTGGGCCGCCTGCCGGGTGACTCCCATGCTCCTGCCGATGTCGGTCCAGGAGGCGCCGGAACGGCGGGCCTGGTCCACGAAGTGGCCGATGAGGTGGTCGGCCACGTCACCGAGGTGGTCCGCGGCGATCACCGCGTTCTCCAGCTGGTCCAGTTCGTTGGAGTGCACCTTCTTGATGGCGTCGATGAGGTCGTCGAGACGGATGGAGGTGCTCACGGAAGGGTTCGAGGTCATGTGTCAACCGTAAGTTGACACTGCGACACTGTCAACCGTCAGTTGACAGTCGGGAGGCGGCTGTCCGCACACCCCCGTGCCCCGTCCCGAGCTGTCGCAGGCACCCGGCCGCCGAGGCCGCCGCACCCACGGCCACGCAAGCCGCCGCGCAGATCCCGAGCGCCTCCCACGGCACGGCGACGGCCACCGGGGCCGAGAGCCGGCCGAGCGCGGCGCCCAGTCCGGCCAGGTTCACCGCCGCGACCGCCCCGCCGAGCAGGACGCCCAGGCAGACCGCCGCCACCGACTCCCCGACCACCACCCGCAGCACCTGTCCGCGCGTCGCCCCCGCCAGCCGCAGCGACCGCAGCTCCGCCGACCGCGCCGACGTGGCCATCAGCAGGGTCCCGGCCAGCGAGATCGCGGCGTACGCCAAGGCGATGCCGAGCACCACGAACAGGCCGAGCCGGGTCTGCGCACCGGCGCGCGGCCGTGTCGAGGAGACCCACTCCGAGGCCGGCAGCACGGTCCCGCCCGAGGCTTCGAGGGCCGCCGCCAACCGGTCCCGCCCGGCCCGTCCGGCCGCCCGGGGGGCGCGTACGTCCACCCGGTCGACGACCGCGCCCCGGGCGTTCGCCATGGTCACGTACGCCCCGTTGTCCCCGGTCCCGCGCGCCAGCACGGCCGCGACGCGCAGCCGGGCCCGCCGTCCGTCGCCCAGCACGACCGGTACGACCGAGCCGACCTCGTGCCGCGCCCACTCCTCGTTCACGACGATCGACCGGTCGTCGAGACCGCGCACGTCCCCCGCCACGACCGGCAGCCGGGTCACGGCGGCGAAGCCCGCCACGTCCGTCACGGCCCGGGCCGCGGACCGTACGAGCGCGGTGCCGTCCTCGCGGACGAACACCGCCGTCGGGGCGGACCCGGTCGCGGCGGCCCCCGCCGCGCGGGCGGCGCGCCGCGCACCCGCCCCGCCGTCCGGCAGGTCCGTCACCACGAGGTCGGCCCGGGTCCGCTCCCGGACCTCGGCCCCCTTCGCCGCCGCCACCGTCCCGGCCGCGCCCAGCAGCGACCCGGCCAGCCCGACCGTCAGCAGCACGGGCGCGGCCACGGCCGCCGTGCGCCGCACCGAGGCGGCCGCGTTCTCTCGGACCAGCATCCCGCCCGCGCCGGGCAGCCGCAGCAGCCGCACGAGCGGGCGGACGAGGGCGGGAGCGAGCACCGCGACCGCCGTGACCAGGACCATCGGCCGGGTCGTGTACGACTTGCGCCCCAGCAGGTCCGAGGGGTCCGACACCAGCGTCCAGCCGAGCAGCCCCAGCCCGCAGGCCAGCAGCACCCCGCCCGCGATCCACCGCGCCCGCGGCATCACCCCGGTGTCCGCGGACGCATCGCGCAGAACCTCGGCGGGGCCGGTGCGCCCCGCACGCCCCGCGGCCGTCCAGGCGCCCGCGAGGGCGACCGACACGCCTGTCCAGAAGGCGAGTTGGCAGCTCCAGTGCCCCAACGGCCGCTCCTGCACGGCGAACCACGCCGGGGCCACCCCGCCGTCCACCAGGGCGCGCCCGAGCAGGGGCGCAGCCCACGAGCCCAGCGCACCGCCCGCCGCCGACGCCGTGAGACCGACCGCGGCCGCCTCCCCGAGCAGCAGCCGGCGCACCTGGCCGGGCGTGGCCCCGGCCGTCCGCAGCAGCCCGAACTCCCTTCTGCGCAGCGCCACGACGAAGGCGAAGGTCGAAGCCGTCACGAAGGCCGAGACGAAGGCCGCGACCCCGGCGGCCGTCCCGAGGAGCGCGTTCACCGCGACCAGCGCCTCGGCGTCACGGGCGGTCGCGGGGTCGACGAGTCGCCGCGCGTCGCCGGTCAGGACCCGCGCTCCGTCACCGGTCACCTCGCGCACGGCCTCCCGTACCGCCGCGACGGGGGCGGTCACTCCGACCGCGTCCCGTCGTCCGCCGTCCAGACGCACGGGACCGAGCGCCCGGAGCCGGGCGAGCAGTTCGTTGTCCACAGGCTGTGGATGGGCGAGCGGCTCGGAGGCCTCGGCGGTCCCGGGGCCCCGCCGCACCTCCATGGTGAGCGTGTCCCGGCCCGTGACCACCACGGACGACGCGGCGAACCGCTCCGGCGGCCGCTCCGGCGCCTCCAGCGAGGCGGCGAGCCCGAGGGCCATCGCCGTCATCACGCCCACCCCCAGCGCGACGGCGACGAAGGACCCGGCGAAGGACGCCCACCGCGTGCGCAACGAGGAGAGGGTCAGCACGGCACGCCCTCCAGCTCGGTCATGCGTGAGGCGACCCGCTCGGCCGACGGCGAGGCCAGCTCGCCGCTCACCGCGCCGTCGACGAGGAAGACGACCCGGTCCGCGTACGAGGCCGCCACCGGATCATGCGTCACCATGACCGTCGTACGGCCGTCCCGGTCCACCAACTCCCGCAGTAGGCCCAGCACATGGCGGCCGGTCGAGGTGTCGAGGGCACCTGTCGGCTCGTCGGCGAACAGCACCGCGGGCCGGGTGACGAGCGCCCGGGCCAGCGCGACCCGCTGCTGCTGGCCGCCCGACAACTGCGCGGGCCGGTGCCCGGCGCGGTCCGCCAGCCCGACCCGCTCCAGCGCCTCCCGCACCGCCTGCCGCGACGGCCCGCGGCCCGCCAGCCGCAGCGGCAGCGCCACATTGCGCGCGGCCGTCAGGGAGGGCAGCAGGTTGTACGACTGGAACACGAACCCCACACGCTCGCGGCGCAGCAGCGTCAGCCCGCGCTCGCCCAGCCCGGTCAGCTCGGTCCCGCCGATCGCCACGCTGCCGGACGTCGGCCGCTCCAGACCCGCGGCGCACTGGAGCAGGGTGGACTTGCCCGAGCCGGAGGGGCCCATCACCGCCGTGAAGGTGCCGGCGGCGCAGTCGAGGTCGACCCCGTCCAGGGCGGTGACGGCGCCGTAGCGGCGGCGCAGGGATCGGATGCGTACGGCTGTGGTGGTCATGCGTACCAGCGAACCGTCGCGGGCCGGCGCGCACACGACCACCAGGGGGTGTCCCGGGGGTGGGGCCCGCCCCACCCCCGTGGCCCGCCGCCCGTCCGTGGCACGATCGGAGGATGAGCAGTACGTCCGGCGCCGTGGAGCGCGCCTTCGCCGCGGCCCTCTACGCCGCCTCCGACTCCGCCCTCGACACGGGCGCCTCGCTGCTCGCCGCCGACCCCGGTTCCGACACCGAACTCGCCCGGCGCGGCGAGGAGTTCGTGGCCGCTGCCTGGCGCCGCGGCTGGCAGCCCGCGGACCTCGTGCGCGTGGTGCGGCGCGAGCTGGAGGACGTCCACGTACGACTGGCCGGCGGACTGGTCCTCGACGAGAGCCGCCGGGACCGCCGGCCGCGCGACCGCCGCTGGACCGCGCAGCTGGCGGAGCTCGCGGAGGCCGGCGCGGGGGAGCGGGCACCCCGCACGGACCGCTTCTCGTACGCCACCGCCGTGCTGGAGCTGTACCGGCTGCTGCTGCGTCTGCCCTCCATCGAGCCGCTGGACGCACCGGACGACCGGAACGGGCCCCGGGCCGCCGCGGCCCCGCACGACACCCGCATGCTCTCCCGGATCCGCGCGCTGCTCGCCAAGGCGGAGGCGACCGGTTTCCCGGAGGAGGCGGAGGCGCTCAGCGCGAAGGCGCAGGAGCTGATGGCCCGGCACAGCATCGACGAGGCGCTGCTCGCCGCCCGTACGCACGCCGCGGACGCGCCCGGAGCCTGCCGGATCGGTGTCGAGCCGCCGTACGAGACGGCGAAGGCGGTGCTCCTGGACGCCGTGGCCGGGGCGAACCGGTGCCGCGCGGTGTGGAACGAGGCCCTCGGCTTCTCCACGGTCGTCGGCTTCGACCCCGACCTGGAGGCGGTCGAACTCCTCTACACCTCGCTGCTCGTGCAGGCCACGGCGGCGATGACGAAGGCCGAGGCGGCCCAGCGGGCCGGCGGCAGGAAGCGCACGAAGTCCTTCCGGCAGTCCTTCCTCGCCGCGTACGCGCACCGGATCGGCGACCGGCTCGCCGAGGTGGCCGCCGCGGCCGAGGCGTCCGCGGCGCGGGACCCCGGCGCGGTCGCGGAGGGGGCGCTGCTGCCGGTGCTCGCGGCCCGGGACGTCGCGGTGACGGACCGGGCCGAGCGGATGTTCCCCGACACGGTCACGACCCGGATGCGGGGGATCACCGACGAGGCCGGATGGCAGGAGGGGTCCGCCGCTGCGGACCGGGCCCAGGTGAGGGCGCGGCCACCGCTGCGGTGACGTCCGCGGGTCGGCGGGCCGCCCCGGCCGGCGCCGCGGCGACCTCCCCGGCCGGGCTCAGTCGCCGGCGCGCTGGAAGGGCGTCACGGTCGCGTCGGGCTCGCCCGCGGCACGCAGGGCGACCTCGCCGAACTTCCACGGGAAGGACAGCTCGGTGCCCGCGCCGGGCAGCTTGAACGCCGCGTCCTGGACGGCGGCGCCCTTCTGCGCGTCGCCCTTCGGCCCCCGGACGTACGTGAGCGTGAAGGTCGCCGCCTCGGCGGGCCTGACGGTCAGCTTCTCCGGCTGGGCGGACTGCTCGCGCCCGACCGTCCAGGAGCCGCCGCCGCCCGTCAGGCCGACCTCCGGGAAGCCGTTCAGGGTGCAGCCGGCGTTCGACGTGTTGGTCAGGGTGACGGAGACGTTCCCGGTGTCGCCGGCGGCCGGCGCCTCGTTGGCGGCGACCTCCTGGGTGAACTGGCCGGGCTTGCAGGCACGGGCCGACGAACCGCCGGCGGCCGAGCCGCCGCCGGTGCCGTTCGAGCCGTTGCCGGAGTCGGCCGAGTCGGAGCCGGACCTCTTCCTGTTCTTGCCGGTGCCACTGCCGCCGCTGTCACAGGCGGTCAGGGTCAGGGCGAGGGCCGCCGCGAGTGCGGTGGCGGCTACGGGCAGGGTGCGCATGGGTGTCCTCTGGCCTCGGGGTCGTCCCTCGGGGACGACGGCTCAAGAATCATCATGCGTCCTTGCGCGCCGTGGTTCCGCCCACGGGCGGACGATCGGCGAATCCTCGCGGAGCCCGGCGCCGAGGATCACCCGCGAGCCGGGCCGTGCGCGCCCCCGAGCCGGGCCGTGCGCGCCCCCCGAGAACGTCAGGAGCCCAGGTCCGCCGTCGGCAGCCCGGTCGGGAACTTCCCGCCCTCCGACTTCGTATACGTCTCCTCGCCGAAGCCCTCCCAGGTGACCTTCAGGGTCGTGGCGTCGACGGAGTCCACCATTCCCTCGGACCGGTCCTTGTTCTTGTCGGAGCACTTCAGCTCGATCATCCGCATGCCGGACTTCTCGCCCGCCGTACCGCTGCACACGGAGCCGCCGGTGGAGAAGAGCGCGGCCCGGCCGTCGGTGATCACGAGTGCCACGGCCTTGCCCTCCTTGGTGGCCAGCCAACTGCCCTCCAGGGGGCCGGCCTTGGACGCGCTGCCGCCCGACGGGTCCCCGGAGCCGCCGCCGGTGTCCGCCGAGCCCGTGGGCTTCGCGGTCGCCGAGGAGGGCGGGCCGTCGCCGTCGTCGCCGCTGCAGCCGGTGAGGACGAGCGCGGCCGCGAGCCCCGCCGCCGCGGCCGAGATCCGCACCTGCCTGCGGGAGAAGGTCGCCGAAGTCACTGAAGCCCCCCAAGGGTCTGGCCGGACGAGTCGCCGGTACCCCGCGGGTACCGCCGGTGCCGCCGGTGACACCGGAACGACGGCAGCAAGCTACCAGGCGGTACGAACGGCATACCGGGCCCTTGCGGTGCTTCCGTCCGGTCCGCCACGCTCTGTCCCGTGCGGTCCGCCGCCCTCTGTCCCGTGCGGTCCGCCGCCCTCTGTCCCGTGCGGTCCGCCGCCCTCTGTCCCGTGCGGTCGGCTTCCGTCTCCCCGGTCCCACGGGACTCCTCCGGGTCCCCGGCGGAGTGCTCCCGTCCCACCCGAGCCGCTCCCGGGTCCCACTGGTCCCACCGGAGTCCCCCCGTCCCGCCGGAGTCCCCCCGTCCCACCGGAGTCCCCCCGTCCCACCGGAGTCGCTCCCGGCCCCACCGGAGTGCACCCCCGCCCGGCTCCCACCCCCGTTCCGTCCCGTGCGGCGCCTTGGCCCCTCGGCCACCACGACTCGGGCCTCCGGCCCAATTCGCGGGCAGGGCAAGGTGGTTGAAGGGAACAGGAAGGGCCCGGCGAGCGTCTCTCCCTCAAACGGGGGAAGACTGTGGACCGATCGGAACGATTGGGACGGCGTGTCCGTCGAAGGTGTAATCGCAGGACCACCCCCCGTGCACGTGCATCTGCCCATGCATCTGCATGTGAAGACAGCTATGATCCGGATCAGTTGACCACTGCATCAATGGCAACAGAAGCCAATGCACCACCGGGGAGCGACCTGTGGACCACGACGTGTACAACGGCATGGCTGCCACGGAGCTGCACGAGGCGGCCTGGCAGAAGAGCAGACACAGCAACTCGCAAGGATCCTGTGTGGAGTTCGCCCGGCTGCCCGGCGGTGAGGTGGCGGTCCGCAACTCCCGGTTTCCCGACGGACCCGCCCTCGTCTACACGCGCGCCGAGATCGAGGCCATGCTCCTGGGGATCAAGGACGGCGAGTTCGACCACCTGATCGCGGGCTGACCGGGGCCGTTCGCGGCGCCCGCGGACCACGGGGCGCTCCCTGCCCCCGGTCTCCCCGGCGCGCGCCCCGCGGCGGCACCCCCGAGGTCCGCCGGTCACGCTCGGCATTCGGGGGGAGGACGGAACGTAACGCGCGTAGAACCGCGGCGCGAAAAGAGCGCCGCGGTTCTCACGTGCCGGACTGCAGACGGAACAGCGCCCAGACGACCTTGCCGTTGAGCGTGCCGGCGAGCGGGTGCCACCCCCAGCTGTCGGCGAACGAGTCCACCAGGAAGAGGCCCCGCCCCGACTCCGCCGAGAAGTCCTCGGAGTCGCCGGCGACCGGGCTGTCGTGGCTGGGGTCCCGTACCGCGCACACGACCCTGTCGGTCCAGCGCATCAGGTGCAGCCGCACCGGCGGGTCCTGCTCCGCCGCGCGCGGGGTGTCCGCGGGCAGCGCGTGCCGGAGCGCGTTGGTGACGAGTTCCGAGACCACGAGGCAGACGTCGTCGAAGCGGTCGCCGGTGTCCCACTGGTCCAGCGTGCGACGGGTGAACTGCCGCGCGTCGCGCACCGCTTCGTAGCGGGGCGGCAGGGCGCAGGAGGCGGCGTTGGACACTGCCGCGGGGTCCAGTGGCGGAAGCCCCTGCCGTAACGGCTCGAGCATGGTCGATCCATTCGTCCCCATGCGAGGCACTCCCGGGGTTCGCGGTCGTGGCGATGCAGCGGTGGCGCGAGACCATCGTTCCGAATGCATTCACCAGATGCAAGGGCAGATGCACGTGCACGCGCCCGAATTGGACCTTCCCATACCGCTTCTGGGTCATTTTTTCCGCCGTCTTCCTGCCACCTTTCAGGGTCTGGCTTGTCTTCTCCTTGCCTCTTCCTGTGTGTCTACGTTGAAAGCTTGCTGTTTCTGTAATCGAACGAGTACTGCTTGAAGTGTTTTAGTGGCAGACTGCGGCCCTTGAGGACAGGTTGGGGAGGCGGACGAACGTGAGCGCGCAGGAGTCGGGATCGGTGGTACGGCGCATGCTGCTCGGCTCTCAACTGAGGCGGCTCCGCGAGTCGCGCGGCATCACCAGAGAGCGGGCCGGCTACTCGATCCGAGCCTCCGAGTCGAAGATCAGCCGTATGGAGTTGGGCCGGGTGAGCTTCAAGACGCGGGACGTCGAGGATCTGCTGACGCTCTACGGGATCTCCGACGAGGCGGAGCGCACCTCGCTGCTCTCCCTTGCCAAGGAGGCCAACGTCGCCGGCTGGTGGCACAGTTACTCGGACGTCCTGCCCAGCTGGTTCCCGACCTACGTCGGCCTCGAAGGCGCCGCGGCCCTGATCCGCTCCTACGAGGTCCAGTTCGTGCACGGCCTGCTGCAGACCGAGGCGTACGCGCACGCGGTCGTCGCGCGGGGCATGAAGGGTGCGAGCGCCGCCGACATCGAGCGGCGCGTGGCGCTGCGCCTGGAGCGCCAGAAGTACCTGGTGTCCGAGAACGCCCCCGATTTCCACGTCGTGCTGGACGAGGCGGCGCTCCGGCGCCCCTACGGCGACCGCGGCGTGATGCGGGGGCAGTTGCAGCATCTGATCGACGTGTCCCAGAGGTCCAACGTACGTCTTCAGGTCATGCCGTTCAGCTTCGGCGGGCACGCCGGCGAGAGCGGGGCCTTCACGGTCCTCAGCTTCCCCGAGTCCGATCTGTCCGACGTGGTGTACCTGGAGCAGCTGACCAGTGCGCTGTATCTGGACAAGCGCGAGGACGTCACCCAGTACGAGAAGGCGATGAAGCAGCTCCAGGACGACAGTCCGGGTCCCGACGAGAGCCGTGACTTGCTCAGGGGACTGCTCCAACTCTCTTGAAACACAAGTACGATGACGCGTGATCAGACCGTGAAGACGATCGTGTCTCTGCTTCGGCAGCAAGGGATTGAGGGATCACATGTCGTCCTACTTCACCGACCTGGCTCAGCAGTACATCGGCGGCGAGTGGCGTCCGGGCACCGGTTCCTGGGACATCATCGACTTCAACCCGTACGACGGTGAGAAGCTCGCCTCGATCACGATAGCCACGGTCGACGAGGTGGATCAGGCCTACCGGGCCGCCGCCGGAGCCCAGAAGGAATGGGCCGCGACGAACCCGTACACGCGTCGGGGCGTCTTCGAGAAGGCGCTTCGGATCATCGAGGAGCGCGAGCAGGAGATCGCCGAGGTGATCATCGCGGAGCTCGGCGGGACGCGCCTGAAGGCCGCCTTCGAACTGCACCTCGCCAAGGAGTTCCTGCGCGAGTCGGTGAACCTGGCGCTGCGGCCCGAGGGGAAGATCATCCCGTCGCCGGTCGACGGCAAGGAGAACCGCCTCTACCTCGTCCCGGTCGGTGTCGTCGGGGTCATCAGCCCCTTCAACTTCCCGTTCCTGCTGTCGCTGAAGTCCGTGGCGCCCGCGCTGGCCCTCGGCAACGGCGTGGTCCTCAAGCCGCACCAGAACACCCCGATCGTCGGCGGTTCGCTGGTCGCCAAGATCTTCGAGGACGCCGGCCTGCCGGGCGGACTGCTCAACGTCGTGATCACCGACATCGCGGAGATCGGCGACGCCTTCCTGGAGCACCCGGTCCCGAAGGTCATCTCCTTCACCGGGTCCGACAAGGTCGGCCGCCATGTCGCGACCGTGTGCGCCGCGCAGTTCAAGCGCTCCGTCCTCGAACTCGGCGGCAACAGCGCGCTGGTGGTCCTGGACGACGCGGACGTCGACTACGCCGTGGACGCCGCCGTGTTCAGCCGGTACGTCCACCAGGGCCAGGTGTGCATGGCCGCGAACCGCATCCTCGTGGACCGGTCGGTCGAGGCGGAGTTCACCGAGAAGTTCGTCGCCAAGGTCAGGACGCTGAAGACGGGCGACCCGCGGGACCCGGAGACCGTGATCGGTCCGGTCATCAACTCCAGCCAGGCGGACGCGCTTTCGGCCACCGTGGAGCAGGCGCTCGCGGAGGGCGCCACCGCCCTGGTGCGCGGCACCGTCCGCGACAACCTCATCGAGCCGGTCGTACTGACAGGCCTGCCCGCCGACTCGGCCGTGCTGCGCCAGGAGATCTTCGGCCCGGTCGCCCTCCTCGTCCCGTTCGACGGGGAGGAGGAGGCCGTACGGCTCGTCAACGACACCCCGTACGGACTGAGCGGGGCCGTGCACACCGCCGACGTCGAGCGCGGTGTCTCCTTCGCCAAGCAGATCGACACGGGCATGTTCCACGTGAACGACGGCACGGTGCACGACGAGCCGCTGGTCGCATTCGGCGGCGAGAAGTCCTCCGGCATCGGTCGGCTGAACGGCGAGGCGACGGTCGAGGCGTTCACCACCCAGAAGTGGATCTCGGTGCAGCACGGCCGCAGCTTCTTCCCGTTCTGAGCCTTCCCGGTTCTCCTCGCGTCGTGTCGGGCCCTTGCGGACAGCAGCTGTCCGCAAGGGCCCGTAGCTTCGTCGGTGTCAGGCAAGCGGCACCCACGAAAGGCGGCCCCCCCATGGTCATGCACGTGCACGCAGAGGCCCACGGCGACGAGCGCGGCGCGCTGCTCGCCTTCCTGGACGAACAGCGCGGAGGAATCCGCCGGACCCTCCTCGGGCTGACCGACGAGCAGGCCGCGAGCCGTCCGAGCGCCAGCGAGCTGTCGCTCTCGGGGCTGCTCAAGCATGTGGCGGAGACCGAGCAGGGCTGGCTGTCGCGGGCCCGCCAGGTGGCGCCGGACACCCAGCGCTCCGAGGAGAACTGGGGTGACAGCTTCCGGCTGACCGGCGACGAGACGGTCGAGTCCGTGCTCGCGTACTGGGACGAGGTGGCCCGCGGGACCGAGGAGTTCATCCGGTCCGTGCCCAGCCTGAACGACACCTTCCCGCTCCCCGACCAGCCCTGGTTCCCGGACGACGAGGCCGTGTCGATGCGGTGGCTGATGCTCCGCCTGATCGCGGAGATGGCCCGGCACGCGGGCCACGCCGACATCGTCCGGGAGTCCCTGGACGGGCGGACCGCCTTCGAGCTGGTGGCCCAGGCGCAGGGCTGGGGCTGAGGCGCCGTCCGGGGCAGGTGCCCGGGGCGGGCCGGCGCGTCCTACGCTGGTCCGTATGTCAGCGATTCGTCTCCTCGTCCTGGGTGCCGTGCGCCAGCACGGCCGGGCCCACGGCTACCAGGTGCGCAACGACCTGGAGTTCTGGGGCGCCCACGAGTGGTCCAATGCCAAGCCGGGTTCGATCTACCACGCGCTCAAGCAGATGGCGAAGCAGGAACTGCTGGTGGCCCACGAGATCGCGCCCTCCACGGTCGGCGGTCCGCCGCGCACCGAGTACGAGATCACCGAGAAGGGCACCGAGGAGTTCTTCGCCCTGCTCCGCGAGTCGCTGACCGCGTACGACCAGAAGCCGGACGTCCTCTCCGCGGCGCTCGGATTCCTGGTGGACCTTGAGCGCTCCGAGGCGGTCCGGCTCCTGGAGGAGCGGGTGCGGGTCATCGAGCAGTGGCGTACGGCCGTCACCGAGAGCTACACGCCCGAGGAGGGCCCCGGTCAGCTCGGCCACATCGGCGAGATTATGAACTTCTGGGTCACCTCGGCCGACACCGGCGCCCGGTGGACCCGCGGGCTCATCGAGCGGATCAGGGGCGGTGCCTACACCTTCGCGGGCGAGGGCGAGCCGTTCGTCGGGGTCCTCGCCGAGGGCGCCGAGAATCCGTACGCCACCCAGGAGCGGCACCCCGGCGACGCCCGCTGAACGGCTGTCCGGACTCTGGCAGTAATCAAGTTTGACCAACCCCCGACGCGGGTGTACCCTCCGCCTTCCTGTTGGTAGTCAAGTTTGATTACCTAGATATGGAGGGAGCTCGATGACCGACGCGATCGTGGTCGAGGGCGTACGGAAGCGGTACGGGGACAGGCCCGCCCTGGACGGGCTCGACCTGACGGTCCGGCGCGGCACGGTGCACGGGGTGCTCGGCCCCAACGGCTCGGGCAAGACGACCCTGGTGAGGGTCCTCGCCACCCTGCTGCGGCCCGACGGGGGCCGCGTCGAGGTCGCCGGGCACGACGTGCTCACGGCCGCCCGCGAGGTGCGCCCGCGCATCGGCCTGCTCGGCCAGCACGCGGCGCTCGACGAGGAGCTCGGCGGACGGCAGAACCTGGAGATGTTCGGCCGGCTCCACCACCTGGGCGCGCGCCGGGCGGGAGCCAGGGCCGACGAACTGCTGGAGCGCTTCGGCCTCGCGGACACGGGCCGCAAGGCCGTGAAGCGGTACAGCGGCGGCATGCGGCGCAGGCTGGACCTCGCCGCCTCGCTCATCACCGAACCGGAGGTGCTGTTCCTGGACGAGCCGACCACGGGCCTCGACCCGCGCGGCCGCGCGGAGGTCTGGGGCGCGGTGCGCTCCCTGGTGGGGGGCGGTACGACCGTGCTGCTGACCACGCAGTACCTGGAGGAGGCCGACCAGCTCGCCCACCGGATCTCGGTGGTGGACCGGGGGCGGATGGTCGCGGACGGCACGGCGGACGAACTCAAGGCCCGGTCGGGCGGCGACCGCATCGACGTGGTGCTGCGGGACGCGGGGCAGCTCGGCGCGGCCGTCGTCCTGCTGCCGCTCGCCCGCTCGGAGATCTCCGTCGACGCCGACCGGCGGCTGCTGAGCGCTCCGGTCACCGATCGCATGGCGGCGCTCTCCGGGGTCGTACGGGCCCTGGAGGAGGCCGGGATAGTGGCGGAGGACGTCGCGCTGCGGCGGCCCACGCTGGACGAGGTGTTCCTGCGCCTCACCGAGGGCGGCGACCGTGTGAAGGAGGCGCTGTGAACACGTACGCGCTGAGTGACTCCTGGACCATGACCCGCCGTGAACTCGCCCACTGGGCACGGCAACCGGTGCAGGTCGTGGTCGGTCTGGTCTTCCCCGTGATGCTGCTGCTGATGTTCGGCTTCCTGATCGGCGGCGGCCGGGGCGTCGACGGGGAGTACGTCGACTTCCTGGTCCCCGGCATGCTCGCGCTGACCATGGCGTTCGGCCTGGAGGGCACGATGCTGGCCGTCACCCAGGACCTCAACAAGGGGGTGATCGACCGGTTCCGGTCGATGCCGATGGCCAACGGGGCGGTGCTGGTGGGCCGTTCGGCCGCGGACATGCTCCAGTCGGCGCTCGGCCTCGCGGTGCTGATCGGGGTCTCCCTCGCGATCGGCTGGAGTCCGCGGGGGAGCGCCGGGGCCTTCGCGGGCGCGGTGGGGCTGCTTCTGCTGCTCCGCTTCGCGATGCTGTGGATCGGAATCCACCTGGCGCTGGTCGCAGGCCGGCCCGAGATGGTGCAGGCCGTGCAGATCCTGGTCTGGCCGGTCGGCTTCCTGTCCAACGCCTTCGCGACGCCGGACTCCATGCCCGGCTGGCTCGGCCCCGTCGTCGAGTGGAACCCGATGTCGCAGACCGCCACGGCCGTACGCGAGCTGTTCGGCGGTCCTGGCGGCGAGGCCGGGCACGTCTGGGCCGCGGTGGCCTGGCCCCTGGCGCTGCTCGCGGTGTTCTTCCCGCTCGCCGTACGGAGGTTCGCGGCCCCGGCGAAGTAGGCCGGGCCCGGCGGGGCGTTCCGCCGTCGTCCGCGGCCGGTCCGCCGGTGCCGGGCCCGGGCGGGGCCCGGCCCATCCGTGGACCCGCCGCGGGCGGCAGGGGCGCCGTCAGTGGTGGAAACCGGTCGCCGCCGACTTGTCCCTGGTCAGCGGGTGCGGCTGCTGGCGCAGCTCGGGCAGCAGGCGGCCCAGGTCGTCGAGGAAGAGGTCGCCGAGGTCGGAGGAGAAGCCGTTGCGGCACACCACGCGCAGCACCGACAGGTCCTCGCGGTTCGCGGGGAAGGTGTACGCGGGCAGCAGCCAGCCGTTCTCCCGCATGCGCCGGGACACGTCGAAGACGTCGTACGCCTCGACCCCGGGCGCGGTGGTGAAGGCGAACACCGGCAGTTCGTCGCCCCGGGTGATGAGCCGGAAGTCGCCGAGCGCCTCGATCCGCCGGGCGAGCCCCGTCGCCACCTGCCGTGTCGTCTGCTGCACGGCCCGGTAGCCCTCGCGGCCGAGGCGCAGGAAGGTGTAGTACTGCGCCACCACCTGGGCCCCGGGGCGGGAGAAGTTGAGCGCGAAGGTCGGCATGTCGCCGCCCAGGTAGTTGACGCGGAAGACCAGCTCCTCCGGCAGTTCGGCGGCCGTGCGCCACAGTGCCCAGCCCACGCCCGGGTAGACCAGCCCGAACTTGTGCCCCGAGGTGTTGATGGAGGAGACCCGCGGCAGCCGGAAGTCCCAGACCAGCTCCTCGTCCACGAAGGGGGCGACCATCGCGCCGGACGCGCCGTCGACGTGGACGGGGATGTCCAGCCCGGTGCGCTCCTGCAACGCGTCGAGCGCGGCGCAGAGTTCGGCGATCGGCTCGTACGAGCCGTCGAAGGTGGAGCCGAGGATGCCCACGACCCCGATGGTGTTCTCGTCGCACAACTCGGCGGCGGCCTGCGGATCGAGGTGGAAGCGGTCGCCCTCCATGGGCACCTGGCGGGCCTCGACCTCCCAGAACGTGCAGAACTTGTCCCAGCAGACCTGCACGTTGACGCCCATGACCAGATTGGGCCGGGCGCCCGGGTACCGGTCGGCGTTGCGCTGGGCCCAGCGGCGCTTCAGCGCCATGCCGGCCAGCATGCACGCCTCACTGGACCCCGTCGTCGAGCAGCCCACGGCGGCGGACGGGTCCGGCGCGTTCCACAGGTCGGCGAGCATCGCCACGCAGCGCCGTTCCAGCTCGGCCGTGCGCGGGTACTCGTCCTTGTCGATCATGTTCTTGTCGCGGCACTCGCCCATCAGCATCGCGGCGTGCGGTTCCATCCAGGTGGTGACGAACGTCGCCAGGTTCAGACGCGAGTTGCCGTCGAGCATCAGCTCGTCGTGCACGAGCTGGTAGGCGGTGGCCGGCGGCAGCGGACCGTCGGGCAGCCGGTGCTTCGGCGGGGCCTCGGTCATTCCGCCGACCGGGTTCGCACCCGCGTAGAAGGGGTTGACGGTCACAGGGTGATCGTCGGGCTCCTGGTGGCCGGTGTGGAGCGGCATGGCGCCTCCGGTCGGTGGGGTCGGGCCTCCATGCGCGGGCCCTGAATCACCATAAGCGGATAAAACAGACATCGCGCGCCCCGTGGATTCGCGCTTGCACCTCACGTGGCGTAAGGCCTCAGCCTGGGTGCGCAACGGAAGGAAGGGAGCGGGGGCGATGAGCTACACCGTGGGACAGGTCGCCGGTTTCGCCGGTGTGACGGTGCGCGCGCTGCACCACTACGACGAGATCGGGCTGCTCGTACCGGGCGGACGCAGCCACGCGGGGCACCGGCGCTACGAGGACGGCGACCTCGACCGGCTGCAGCAGATCCTGTTCTACCGGGAGCTGGGCTTCCCGCTCGACGAGGTCGCGGCCCTGCTCGACGACCCGGACACGGACCCGCGCGCGCACCTGCGCCGCCAGCACGAACTGCTGACCGACCGGATCGAGAAGCTGCGGAAGATGGCCGAGGCCGTGGAACACGCGATGGAGGCACGCACGATGGGTATCGATCTCACACCCGAGGAGAAGTTCGAGGTCTTCGGGGACCAGGACCCCGAGGAGCACGCGCGGGAGGCCGAGCGCCGCTGGGGCGGCACGGACGCCTACGCCGAGTCGCAGCGCCGCGTCGCGCGCTACGGCAAGGACGACTGGCAGCGCATGCGGGCCGAGACCACCGCCTGGGGCGAGCGCTACGGCTCCCTGATGGCGGCCGGCGAACCGGCGGCGGGGGAGAGGGCCATGGACCTGGCCGAGGAGCACCGGCTGCACATCACCCGGTGGTTCTACGACTGCTCGTACGAGATCCACCGGGGGCTCGGCGACATGTACGTGGCGGACGGGCGGTTCAAGGAGTTCTACGAGTCCGTGCGGCCCGGCCTGGCCGAGCACCTCAGGGAGGCGATCACGGCGAACGCGGCCCGCCACGGGGCCTGACGGCGTCGAAGTCCGGTGGGGCCGCCCGCGGTGACGGGCGGCCCCACCCGGGTCGCGCTACTCCTTGACGATCACCACGGCCGTACCGTAGGCGCACACCTCCGTGCCCACGTCGGCCGCCTCGCTCACGTCGAAGCGGAACATCAGGACGGCGTTGGCGCCGCGCGCCTTCGCCTGGTCGACCAGGCGTTCCATCGCCTGGTTGCGGGTCTCCACGAGCGTCTTGGTGAGGCCCTTCAGCTCGCCGCCGATCATCGACTTCAGACCCGCGCCGATCTGGCTGCCCAGATGCCGGGAGCGCACCGTGAGCCCGAAGACCTCACCGATGACCTGTTCGACGCGATGGCCCGGCACGTCGTTCGTCGTCACGACCAGCACATCGGGCCGGGGGCTCTGACCCCCGCCGTACTCTTCGATTCCCATGGCCCACAGCTTTGTCCCAGTCGGGGCACAGTGCATCCTGGAGGAGCCGGTGGAACCTGGGCGCGTCGTGCCGCGTTGGTAACTTTGGTCGGCCACACCTCGCCCGCCACCGAATCCACCACCCCTCAGGAGCCCGGAACCGTGACGACGCTTGCCCTCGGTCCAAGCTGGTTGGATCCGGACTACCTTCTCGACTCGTTCGGCATCTGGGGCCTGCTCCTGATCGTCTTCGCCGAGTCGGGCCTGCTCATCGGCTTCTTCCTGCCGGGTGACTCCCTGCTGTTCACGGCGGGTCTGCTGATCACCTCGGGCCAGCTGGACTTCCCGCTGTGGGGGGCGATCCTGCTGATCTGCGTGGCCGCCATCCTGGGCGACCAGGCGGGCTACATGTTCGGCAAGAAGGTGGGCCCCTCCCTCTTCACCCGCCCGGACTCCCGCCTCTTCAAACAGGAGAACGTGGTCAAGGCCCACGAGTTCTTCGAGAAGTACGGCCCGAAGTCGCTGGTGCTGGCCCGTTTCGTACCGATCGTGCGCACGTTCACGCCGATCATCGCGGGCGTCAGCGGCATGAAGTACCGCTCCTTCGTCATCTTCAACGTCCTCGGAGGCATCCTCTGGGGCGCCGGTGTGACCCTGCTGGGCTCCTGGCTCGGGCGGATCGACTTCGTCGCGAAGAACATCGAGCCGATCCTGCTGCTGATCGTCTTCATCTCCGTGGTCCCGATCCTCATCGAGTTCCTGCGGGCCCGTAAGGGCGGCAGGAGCAAGGGCGGGGACACCGAGCCGCGGACCCCGGACGCCCACACGCCCCCGGCGGCCCCCGTCATGGACGACCGCACGGCCCAGCTCCGCCGCGTCCCGCAGGACCAGCAGTACGGCCGGGACCAGCAGTACGGCGACGGCGGCGGACACGGCCGCCCCTACGGCGACACCCAGCGGTACGGCGACGGCAATGGCAACGGCGGGGAGCAGGGCGGCAACCAGCAGTACGGCGGCAGGGGCGACGGCAACCAGCAGTACGGCGGCCAGGGCCACCCGCAGCCCTACGGGGACCAGCCCTACGGGGACCAGCCCTACGGCCACCCGCAGCCGCAGGGCCGGCCGTACGCGCAGCAGTACCCGCAGGGCTACCAGGAGGACCGGCCGTACCCGCAGGCCGACCAGTACCCGCAGACCCAGCCGTACCCGCAGCACCAGCAGTACCCGCAGAACCCGCAGCAGCAGGGCCCCGCGCAGCCCCAGCACCCGCAGAACCCCCAGCACCCGCAGAACCCCCAGCACCCGCAGAACCCCCAGCACCCGCAGAACCCCCAGCACCAGCAGTACCCGTACGGCCAGGACTACCCGCAGGGCTGAACCGTCGGTCGCGCCCGCACCCGCACCCCACCGGGGACGCGGGTGCGGGCGCGTCCGTGTGTCGGGCCCCGGGGCCGCCCGGCGCGCGTCCCGACCGGGGCGGGTCGGTCAGAAGCCGCGGGTCCGCTTGGCGGCGCGGCGGGCCCCCGAGGAGCCGCCCGGAATCCGCAGGAACAGCCGGGAGATCTCGGACCCGAGATTCACCCCGATCGCGATGGCCATCGCCAGGGCGGCCGCCTTCGTGAGCGACACCAGCCCCCCGTCGACGTTGTTCTGGGCGATCGCCAGCAGTCCGAAGTACGTGGCGGAACCGGGCAGCAGCGGCCCGATCGCGGCCGTCGTGTAGGGCAGCGCGGACGCGAACCGGTAGCGCGACATCAACTGCCCGAACAGGCCCACCAGGCCGGCGGCCACGGCCGTCGAGGCGACCGGCGAGATCCCGCCCGCGTAGTGCATCGCGCCGTACACGCTCCACGCGACGCCGCCGTTGAGGGTCACCATCAGCACGGTGGACCGCTCCTGCTGGAGCAGCACCGCGAAGGTGAGCGACAGCAGCATCGACGCGCCGATCTGCCACACCGGCCGCTCGGCGAACTGAAGGGCCGCGTCCGGGTTCAGCTCGGCGCCCAGCTTCACGCCGAAGTACAGGACGACGAGCACGCCGACGACGATGCCCACGAAGAAGTACATGACCTCCAGGAGGCGGGCCGCGGCGGTGATGTAGTAGCCGGTCAGGCCGTCCTGGACCCCCGCCACCAGCGCCCGCCCGGGCAGCAGCGCGAAGAGCCCACCGGTGATCACCGCGGACGCGCGCACGTCTACGTCGGCGAGCGTGAGCGCCACCCCCATCGCGGCCGCCGGCATCGCGGCCACCGTGAACTGGTAGAACTCCGGCAGCCCGCGCCCCGCGCACAGCCACGCCAGACGGTCGCCCAGCACGGCGCTGACGGCCGCGGCCAGGAACACGACCAGGTCGCCGCCGACGAGCACGGAGGCCGCGCCGGCGAGCAGCCCGGTGGCCGCGGTCAGCACCCAGCCGTTGTACGGGTGCCGGTTGCGGCGGATCTCCGCGAGCCGCCGGTAGGCCTCCTCCAGCGAGACCTCGGTCTCGTCGTCGCTGATGTCGTCGACGAGCCGGAACACCGCCGAGAGCCGCGTGTAGTCCGTCCCGCGGCGGCGCACCGTCCGGGAGGCGGTCACCGGGTCGTCCACCAGGGACGGCTGGTAGGAGATCGACAGCAGGGTGAAGGTGACGTTGGGCTCGCAGCGGTCAAGGCCGTAGGAGCGGCACACGGCGAACATCGCCGCCTCCACGTCCTCGGCGCCCTCCCCGCCCGCGAGCAGCAACTCGCCGATGCGCAGGGTCAGGTCGAGCACGCGCGGTACGGCCGGGCCCTCGTCCTCGGACTTCTGCACGGTCTCGGGAACCGGCCGCTCGGCGACCGGCATGCGCAGCATCGTGCGCATCCGGTCCTGCCAGGGGGCGTCCTTGGTGAGGTCGACCCTGGGTATCCCGGCCGGCGGGGTGAACGCGGGAGGCGCGTGCCGGGCGCTGTAGGTCCGCGGGGTGCTGAACGCGGAGCCCTCGCCCTCCGCGGGCATCGGCGTGACGTCCAGCCCGTCGGGGACCAGGAACTCCGACGTCGTCGACGACTCGTCCTCGACCGCCGGCGGTGGCGCCACCACGCCCGTCGGCTGGACGAACGCGCTCCGCGCGTCGTCCGACTGCGGTTTGCGGTCTTCCGCTTCCGGCTGCGCCACCAGTGCCTGCCTCGCCTTTCCTGTTCCCCTGCGTCTCCCCCGTACCTTCCGTATGCCTCAGTATGCGTACGGATACACGAACGGGCCGCGTGACCCTGGGGGTCACGCGGCCCGTTCGGAGCCGGAGCGGGGGTCAGTGACCGCCGGTCTCCTTGAATCGCTTGTACGAGCGCTCGATCTCGGCCTCGGCGTCGGTGCGCCCGACCCAGTTGGCGCCCTCGACGGACTTGCCGGGCTCCAGGTCCTTGTAGACCTCGAAGAAGTGCTGGATCTCCAGGCGGTCGAACTCCGACACGTGGTGGATGTCGCGCAGGTGCTCCACACGCGGGTCGTGCGCGGGCACGCACAGCAGCTTGTCGTCGCCGCCGGCCTCGTCCGTCATCCGGAACATGCCGATGGTGCGGCACTGGATGAGGCAGCCCGGGAAGGTCGGCTCGTCCAGGATGACCAGCGCGTCCAGCGGGTCGCCGTCCTCGCCGAGGGTGTTCTCGACGAATCCGTAGTCGGCCGGGTAACTGGTCGAGGTGAAGAGGCGACGGTCCAAGCGGATCCGACCGGTCTCGTGGTCCACCTCGTACTTGTTCCGCGAACCCTTCGGAATCTCGATCGTGACGTCGAACTCCACCGGTGGCTCCTCCATGATCAGCACATAGTTCTGGTGGTTAAGTGTCCCTCACGCAGGTGGGTGATCGCGAAAGGGGCTGGTGGGTCGTGCCGGAGCTGAAGGCCTGGCGGTCCGCGAGACCGCAGGTGATGCGGGTCGCGCGATCCGTGGGACCGCAACTCGTGCGGGCCGTGGGAGCCGTGAAGTCACCGCTCGTCCGGGCCGCCGGAGCCGTGAAACCGCTGGTCACACGGCCTTCGACCGTGCAGTTCACGACGGGGGCCGCCACCCTCGGACTCATCGTGGCGGCCACTGTGGTGACGGCGGCCGGACCCTGGGACTCCACCGGTCAGCGTACGGCGGAGCGGGACTGGGCCGCATCGCGTGAGGACTCAGGTGGCGCAGATCACGGCCATGTGTCCGGTACGTCCGGAAAGGCGCCGGCGCCCGCGCCGAGCGCCGCGTCCGTTCTCGCCGGCCTCGCGGGCGCCGGCACGGCACCCACCGAACGTGCCCTCGCCGACGCGCTCGGCCCTCTCCTGGCCGACCCGTCCCTGGGCTCCTCGCGGTCGGCCGCCGTCGTCGACATGGCCACCGGCGAGCGCCTGTACGGCAAGGGCGCGGGCGACGCGCTGACACCCGCGTCCACCACGAAGATCGCCACGGCCGTCGCGGTCCTCGCCGCGGCGGGCCCCGACCACCGCATCGAGACCCGGGTCGTCCTCGAACCCGGCACCGACGAGGTCGTCCTGGTCGGCGGCGGCGACCCCACGCTGACCGCCCGCAAGGACGCCGACGGCAACGCCAGCCTGCGCGACCTCGCCGACGCCACCGCCCGCGCACTGCGGGGCCGCACGTCCGGCGAGGTGACGCTCTCCTACGACACCTCGCTGTACGAGGGCCCCACCGTGCACCCCATCGGCCCGAACCCCAACCTGGCCCCCGTCGTCGCCCTGATGGCCGACGAGGGCCGCAAGAACGACTCGACCGCCGGACCGGCGGCGCGCAGCACGGACCCCGCGGCCGACGCGGCCCGCGCGTTCGCCGGGTTCCTGAAGGACCGCGGCGTCCGTACGACGGTCCCGGGCCCCTCCAAGGCCACCGGCCGGGCGAAGGAACTCGCCGCCGTCACGTCCCCGCCCCTGTCGGCGCTCGTCGAGCGCATGCTGACCAGCAGCGACAACGACATCGCCGAGGCCCTCGCCCGCCGGACCGCCGTCGTCGGCGGCGGACCCGCCAGCTTCCAGGGCGGCTCGGCCGCCGTCCGCGAACAACTCAAGAAGCTCGAACTCCCCCTCAAGGGAGCGAAGTTCGCGGACGGCAGCGGCCTGGACCGTGCCGACAAACTCACCGCGGACCTGCTCACCGCCCTGCTGGCGAAGGCCGCCGACCCCGACCACCCCGAACTGCGCCCCGCCCTCACGGGACTCCCCGTCGCCGGCTTCACCGGCACCCTGACGAAGCGGTACGCCGGCCAGTCGGGCACCGGAGTCGTACGGGCCAAGACCGGCACCCTGACCGGCGTGCACGCCCTCGCCGGCACCGTCGTCGACAGCGACGGCCGCCTCCTGGCCTTCGCCTTCCTGTCGTTCTCCGACCCGCCCACCGAACCCACGGCCACCCAGCGGGCCCTGGACCGCCTGGCGTCGGCCCTCGCGGGCTGCGGCTGCCGCTGAGCGCGGGTGCCGCCCGCTGGGGCGCGGAGCGCCGCGCTCCCGGGCCCCGCGCTCCCGGGCCCCGGACTCCCGCCGGTACCCGTGGGCCGCCGCACGGCGGAACCTCCCGCCCCCGCGCTCCCTGCCCCAAGCGGCAGCGCTCACGTACGGTTGACGCATGACGAGCATCGGTGGTGCCGCATCTGCTGGGATGGTCGACTGGAATCTCGCGGTGGCGACCGCGACCCGGCTCGTACGGCCGGGCCCGGAGGTGAGCCGTGACGAGGCCAGGGCCGTCGTCGCCGAACTGCGCCGCCACGCCAAGGCCTCCGAGGAGCACGTCCGCGGCTTCACACGGATGGGCGGGGACGGCCTCCGCGACACGCCCGTCCTCGTCGTCGACCGCCCGGGCTGGGTCCGCGCGAACGTCGCCGGGTTCCGGGAGATCCTGAAACCCCTGCTCGACAAGATGCAGGAACGTCGCGGCGGCACCCCGGGCGGAGCCGTCCTCGGCGCCGTCGGCGGCAAGGTCACCGGCGTCGAACTGGGCATGCTGCTCAGCTTCCTGTCCTCCAGGGTGCTCGGCCAGTACGAGACCTTCGCCCCGGCCACCCGCGAACTCCCGGCCGGCGCCGACGGCGGCGGCAGGCTCCTGCTCGTCGCGCCGAACATCGTGCACGTGGAGCGGGAACTCGACGTCCAGCCCCACGACTTCCGGCTCTGGGTCTGCCTCCACGAGGAGACCCACCGCACCCAGTTCACGGCCGTGCCCTGGCTGCGCGACCACCTGGAGGGCGAAATCCAGTCGTTCTTGGCGGAGACCGAGGTCGACCCGATGACCGTCCTCGAACGTATTCGCGAGGCCGCCCAGTCGCTGGCCGGCAGCCGCCCCGAGGGCGAGGAGGGCGACGACACGCGCTCCCTCGTCGAGATCGTGCAGACACCCGCCCAGCGCGAGATCCTCGGCCGGCTCACCGCCGTGATGTCCCTTCTGGAGGGACACGCCGACTTCGTGATGGACGGTGTCGGCCCCTCCGTGGTCCCGTCCGTCGCGGAGATCCGCGAGAAGTTCCAGCAGCGCCGCGCCAAGGGCGCCTCCCGGCTCGACCTGGCCCTGCGCAAGCTGCTGGGCCTCGACGCCAAGCTCCGTCAGTACCGGGACGGGGAGCGGTTCGTGCGCGGGGTCGTCGACCAGGTCGGCATGGACGGCTTCAACCGCGTGTGGACCTCACCGAACACGCTGCCCACCAAGGCGGAGATCTCCAAACCGGCGGACTGGGTCGCGCGGGTGCACCGTAAGGCAGAGTCGTGAAACGAATCCGGCCGACGGCAGGTGAACGCCCCTCCAATCACCCGTCCGAGGGACCGTGAGCGATGGGTAGGCGTGCAATGCTCGGGGAACGGCCCGGTTCTGTCACCATCTACACACTCTGAGTGACCGACCTCGGGCTCAGCCCCCGACAATTTCATGAAGGGAACCGGACATGGGTCCCCATCCTGCGGTCGCGGCGATACGCCTGGCGGTCCGCCGCGTACTCCACGACGTCCTCACCGACCACGCCCCCGAGCAGTCCCCGTACGAGCCCGCTCCCGGCTCGCGCGCCCCCTCGGGCACGCGCGTGCCCGCGACGCCGCCGCTCGTGCTGGTCGCGTGCTCCGGCGGCGCCGACTCCATGGCGCTCGCCTCCGCCCTCGCCTTCGAAGCCCCCAAACTCGGCATCCGCGCCGGCGGCATCACCGTCGACCACGGGCTCCAGCCCGGCTCCGACCTGCGCGCCGGCGAGGTCGTGCTGCGCCTCACCGAACTCGGACTCCGTCCGGCGGAGTCCGTCACCGTCACCGTCGGCCGCGAGGGCGGCCCCGAGGCCGCCGCCCGCGACGCCCGGTACGCCGCGCTGGACGGCGCCGCCGAGCGGCACGGCGCCGCCGCGGTGCTGCTCGGCCACACCCGGGACGACCAGGCCGAGACCGTCCTGCTCGGGCTGGCCCGCGGCTCCGGCATCCGCTCCCTGTCCGGCATGGCCGCCGTGTCCGGGGGCGCGGGGGCCGCCCGACGCTACCGCCGGCCGTTCCTGCACCTCGACCGGCAGACCGCCCGCAAGGCCTGCATGGTCCAGTCGCTGCCCGTGTGGGACGACCCGCACAACGCGGACCCGGCGTACACACGTTCCCGGCTGCGTCACGAAGGCCTGCCCGCGCTGGAGAAGGCGCTCGGCAAAGGGGTGGTCGAGGCCCTCGCCCGTACGGCCCAACTGTCCCGCGACGACGCCGACGCCCTCGACGCCTGGGCCGGTCAGGCCGAGGCCACCGTGCGCGACGCGGCGGGCCTCCTGGAGTGCGCGAAGCTCCACGCCCTGCCGCCCGCCGTGCGCCGCCGCATCCTGCGCCGCGCCGCCATCGACGCCGGTGCGCCCGCAGGTTCGCTGTTCGCCCGGCACATCGAAGAGGTCGACCGGTTGATCACCGGCTGGCGGGGCCAGGGCGCCATCAATCTCCCGGGCAAAGTCGTGGCTCAGCGGCAGGGTGGCAGACTGGTGATCCGGCAAGGCTGAAAAAGGGTCCCTCCTTCGGGGAGCGACTCCACCGGAGGCAGGTACTCCGGGGAGCGGCTCCTGTCGCGGAGGTCCGGGACGCAGCCGGTGGGACGACCGAAAGTGATGCGGGTGGACGCGAAAGACATGGGCACCGACCTCAAGTCGGTGCTCATCACCAAGGAAGAGATCGACGCGAAGCTGGCTGAGCTGGCGGCGAAGATCGACGCGGAATACGCGGGCAAGGACCTGCTGATCGTCGGTGTCCTCAAGGGCGCCGTCATGGTCATGGCGGACCTGGCTCGCGCCCTGTCCACCCCCGTCACCATGGACTGGATGGCCGTGTCGTCGTACGGCGCGGGCACCCAGTCGTCCGGAGTGGTGCGGATCCTCAAGGACCTCGACACCGACATCAAGGGCAAGCACGTCCTGATCGTCGAGGACATCATCGACTCGGGGCTGACGCTTTCCTGGCTCATCTCCAACCTCGGCTCGCGCGAGCCCGCCTCCCTGAAGGTGTGCACGCTGCTGCGCAAGCCGGAGGCGGCGAAGGTCGCGATCGAGGTGGAGTGGGTCGGCTTCGACATCCCGAACGAGTTCGTCATCGGGTACGGCCTCGACTACGCCGAGAAGTACCGGAACCTCCCGTTCGTCGGTACGCTCGCGCCCCACGTGTACGGCGGCTGACGCCCAGTCGGGGCAGCGGCCCGCCACGAGTGGCCCCGCCCACACAGGACGGGGGCGACGACCGGGAACCCCAGCAGGGTTCGCGCCGTTGGAGCATACGAAGGCGGAGTTGTCAGCCGGACCGTGCGGCTTCGGGTGACAATGCTGGGGTACCGTCCGAAGAACAGTCTTATCAAACTCACTATGGCAGGAGGGACGGGGCGGCATCGCTCCGTATGGATGGACGTGAAGCGATACTTCCGTGGGCCGGTCATGTGGATCGTGCTGGCCGTCCTTGCCGTGGTCGTGTTGATGCAGGTCGTCGGCTCGTCCGGCGGCTACAAGACGGTGGACACCGGCCAGGTCGTCCAGGCGATCAGTGACAACAAGGTCCAACAAGCCAAGATCACCACCGGCGACGAGCAGATCATCAAGGTCGAGCTCAAGGACGGCGAAAAGATCGAGGGCAGCTCGAAGATCCAGGCGAGCTACATCGGCGACCAGGGCGTCAACCTGGCCTCCACCCTCCAGGAGAAGTACCAGAACAAGCAGATCCCGGACGGCTACACGGTCTCGCCGACCAAGCAGAACGCTTTCGTCGGCATCCTGCTGTCCCTGCTTCCTTTCGTCCTCATCGTCGTCGTCTTCCTGTTCCTGATGAATCAGATGCAGGGCGGCGGCTCCCGGGTCATGAACTTCGGGAAGTCCAAGGCGAAGCTCATCACCAAGGACACCCCGAAGACGACCTTCGCCGACGTGGCGGGCTCGGACGAGGCGGTCGAGGAACTCCACGAGATCAAGGAGTTCCTCCAGGAGCCGGCGAAGTTCCAGGCCGTCGGAGCGAAGATCCCCAAGGGCGTGCTCCTCTACGGGCCTCCCGGTACGGGCAAGACGCTCCTCGCGCGCGCTGTCGCGGGAGAAGCGGGCGTCCCGTTCTACTCGATCTCCGGATCCGACTTCGTCGAGATGTTCGTCGGTGTCGGTGCCTCCCGTGTCCGCGACCTCTTCGAGCAGGCCAAGGCGAACGCCCCGGCGATCGTCTTCGTCGACGAGATCGACGCGGTCGGCCGCCATCGCGGCGCCGGACTGGGCGGCGGTCACGACGAGCGCGAGCAGACGCTGAACCAGCTGCTCGTCGAGATGGACGGATTCGACGTGAAGGGCGGCGTCATCCTGATCGCCGCCACGAACCGTCCCGACATCCTCGACCCGGCCCTCCTGCGCCCCGGCCGCTTCGACCGCCAGATCGCGGTCGACCGCCCGGACATGCAGGGCCGTCTGGAGATCCTCAAGGTCCACCAGAAGGGCAAGCCGGTCGCCCCGGACGTCGACCTCTCCGCTGTGGCGCGTCGGACCCCCGGTTTCACCGGTGCCGACCTGTCGAACGTGCTGAACGAAGCCGCGCTGCTCACCGCGCGCAGCAACCAGAAGCTGATCGACAACCACATGCTGGACGAGGCGATCGACCGTGTGGTCGCGGGCCCGCAGAAGCGGACCCGGATCATGTCGGACAAGGAGAAGAAGATCACCGCGTACCACGAGGGCGGACACGCCCTGGTCGCGGCGGCCTCACCGAACTCCGACCCGGTGCACAAGATCACGATCCTCTCCAGGGGCCGTGCTCTGGGCTACACGATGGTCCTGCCGGACGAGGACAAGTACTCCACGACCCGCAACGAGATGCTCGACCAGCTCGCGTACATGCTGGGCGGGCGCGCGGCCGAGGAGCTCGTCTTCCACGACCCGACCACCGGTGCCGCGAACGACATCGAGAAGGCCACCACCACGGCCCGCGCGATGGTCACGCAGTACGGCATGACCGAGCGCCTCGGCGCGATCAAGTTCGGCGGCGACAACACCGAGCCCTTCCTGGGCCGGGAGATGTCGCACCCGCGCGACTACTCGGAAGAGGTCGCCGCGCTCGTCGACGAAGAGGTCAAGAAGCTCATCGAGAACGCGCACAACGAGGCCTGGGAGATCCTGGTCGAGAACCGTGACGTGCTCGACGCGCTGGTCCTCCAGCTGCTGGAGAAGGAGACGCTGAACAAGGAGCAGATCGCCGAGGTCTTCGCTCCGATCATCAAGCGCCCGGCCCGCCCCGCGTGGACCGGCTCCTCCCGCCGCACCCCGTCCACCCGTCCGCCGGTGCTCTCCCCCAAGGAGCTGTCGCTGACGAACGGGGCCAACGGAATCGGCTCGGCCGTCACCGCCAAGGCCGGCGCCTCCACCGAGGCGCTGCCGGTGACCGAGACCGCCCCCGAGGACCGCTCCGAGAGCTGACCTCCGGCGGCCTCACCAGGCCCGGAATGACTGCCGCGCCCCCCAGGTTCTAGCCTGGGGGGCGCGGCATCTTCGTATGCCCGTACACGCACGCGCGGTCCGTACGCGTGAGAGGCACAGAAACGAGGCACCAGATGACCGACCCTGTGACGCTGGACGGCGAGGGCTCGATAGGCGAATTCGACGAGAAGCGCGCCGAGAACGCCGTACGGGAGCTGCTGATCGCGGTCGGGGAGGACCCGGACAGGGAGGGGCTGAGGGAGACCCCCGGTCGGGTGGCCCGTGCCTACAAGGAGATCTTCGCGGGGCTGTACCAGAAGCCCGAGGAGGTGCTGACGACGACGTTCGACCTCGGGCACGACGAGATGGTCCTGGTGAAGGACATCGAGGTGTTCTCTACCTGTGAGCACCACCTGGTCCCGTTCAGGGGGGTCGCGCACGTCGGCTACATCCCGGCGCTCACCGGAAAGATCACCGGACTCTCCAAGCTGGCCCGGCTCGTGGACGTGTACGCCCGTCGTCCGCAGGTGCAGGAACGTCTCACCACCCAGATCGCCGACTCGCTCATGGAGATCCTGGAGCCCCGGGGCGTGATCGTCGTCGTCGAGTGCGAGCACATGTGCATGTCGATGCGCGGCATCCGCAAGCCGGGGGCGAAGACCATCACGTCGGCGGTGCGCGGTCAGCTGCGCGACGCGGCCACCCGGAACGAGGCGATGAGCCTCATCATGGCGCGCTAGCGCGCCACGGGATCGGGCCGGTGCCGGGACCCCGCCGGTCCACCGGGGCGCGGCTCGTTCGTCCTGCCGTGCCCGGACCCGCGCCGCGGTCGGCCTCCGTCGGGGTGCCTCCGCCGGGGTGCGGTCGTGTCGGGGCGGGTCGCGTCGGACCCGGTGGTGGGAAACGCGCCGCGGGGCGCGGATCTCCGGTCGTGGGACCGGGGGCGCGGATCGCGGATCGGGGCGCCTCGCGCGGCCGTGGCGGGGGTCAGGAGGCCGGGGCCGTGCCGCCGTTCGTGTCGTCGTCCTCGGGGAGCTTGCAGACGCGCTCCAGGAAGAAGGCCGCCGCTATGACGGCGATGCCGGCCAGGACCGAGAAGCCCGCGTAGATGGCCTGGTCGCGGCGGGCCGGGATGTCCAGCGACTCCAGCAGGAAGATGCCGGTGCCGCCGTACAGACCGGCCACGAGGGCGGCCACCAGGGCGCTGGCGTGGCCGAAGACGACCGCGCGGGCGGCCATCAGGGGGTCGACGCCCTTGGCACCGGGGCGGCGCTCGCGCTGGGCCTTGAGACGGGCCCGCAAGGACAGTGCCGTGGCCAGCAGGACCACGGCGATCAGGGCCAGCACGATGGGGGCGGCCAACGGGACGCTCGGGAGCGTGCCCACCGAGTTCCACAGGCGGGCGCCCGCCCAGGACAGCACACCTGCGACGGCGAACACCGCGGCCAGCGTCCTGATGCGCAGCTCTTTCACTCTGTTCCCCTCGCGCTTGAGTGTCCCCGGCCCGTGTGGGTCCGGCCCGTGGACCGGACCGGGCCCCCGGGGGCGTCTCGACCTTAACGACTACTCGGGCAGTCGGAGTTCCAGGTCGGCGCGGGGCGCGACACCTTCGTCGGGGACGGCTGCGAGCAGCTGCGCCACGGAACCGTGCCCGGGCAACTGCGCCTCGGGCTCCACGTCGTGCCAGGGGGCGAGGACGAAGGCGCGCTCGTGGGCGCGGGGGTGGGGGAGGGTCAGGACCGGGTCGTCGGAGACCACGTCGGCGTACGCCACGATGTCCACGTCGATGGTGCGCGGGCCCCACCGCTCGTCCCGCACGCGGTGGAAGGCCTCCTCGACCGCGTGCGCCCGCTCCAGGAGCGAGGAGGGCGGGAGGGTGGTCCTGAGGACGATCACCGCGTTGAAGTACGTCGGCTGGCTGCCGGGCTCGACGCCCCACGGCTCCGTCTCGTACACCGGGGAGACCGCTTTGACGCGCACTCCCGGGGTGTCCTCCAGGGCGTCGATGGCCCCCTGGAGCGTCTCGAGGCGGTTGCCGAGGTTCGAGCCCAGCGAGAGCACGGCGCGGCGCGGGTTCTGCAGGGTCGTGTCGGCTGCGTCCACGCGCTCCACCACGGAGGCGGGAACCGGCTGGACGGTCGGGTCGCTCTGGCCCTCGGTGTAGGCGGTCATACTCGGCTCCGGATGATCGTCACGGTCACGTCGTCGAAGGGGACCGTGATCGGGGCGTCCGGCTTGTGGACGCAGACCTCGACCTCCTGGACCCCGTCGTGCTTGAGGCACGTCTGGGCGATCCGCTCGGCGAGCGTCTCGATGAGGTTCACCGGCTCGCCCTCGACCACGGCGACGACCTCCTCGGCCACGATGCCGTAGTGCACGGTCTTCGTGAGGTCGTCGTCGGCCGCGGCCGGCCGGGTGTCGAGGCCCAGTGTGAGGTCCACGATGAAGGTCTGGCCCTCCTCGCGTTCCTTGGGGAAGACACCGTGGTGCCCGCGGGCCTTGAGGCCGCGCAGCGCGACACGATCCACGCGAATCACTCCTGCAATTGTCGGTAACGGCGGGGTCGTCCCGAGTGCGGTCGGCACACCAGCCTCCATGGAATCTACCTGCGCGCACTGACAGCACTCGCCCGCAGGGGGGAGGGCGCGGTGGGATCAGGAGGATTCATCGAGTGTTTCCCTGGGGGAACGCGGCGGCTCTCGGGTTGGTAGCGGCCCATACCCCAGTCCGGTGATCTCAATCCACGTCGGGCCCCCGCCCACTCATGCGGGCGATTCGTCGTCCTCGTCCTCGGTGGACTCGGCCAGGACGGGCGAGGCGTGGTGCGACCACAGCTTCCAGCCCACCGGGGTGCGGCGGAACACGTTCGTGGCGACGACGAGCTGGCCCATGAGGGGGCCGAGCTCGTCGCCCTCCGCGGGCGCCGGGCCGCCGCTGAGGATGTTCTCCGTGCAGGTCACCAGGGCGGTGTCACCGGTGACGGAGACGTGCACATCGGTGAGGAAGAACTGGATGTACTCGGTGTTCGCCATGATCAGCGCGTACGACCTGAGGACCTCGCCGCGGCCGTTGAGGACCGGCCAGCCGGGGTGCACGCAGGACACCACCCCGGCGTCGGCCGGGTCGTGGACCTCCTCGTCGTGGCCCAGGTCGGCGGGGGTCAGCCAGAGCGACGACAACTCCTCGAAGTCGCCCCGTTCCAGCGCCTCGTAGAAGGAGGTGTTGGCCAGCTCGACCTGCTCGACGTCCGTGTGGGGCGCGCTCACCGGGTCCCCTCTGCGGTCCGCGCGCCCTCGACGGTCCGCGCGCCCTCGACGGCCCGGGCGACCCGGACGGCGTCGGCGGTGGCGCGGACCTCGTGGACCCGGACGGCCCAGGCGCCCTGGTGGGCGGCGAGCGCGGAGACGGCGGCGGTGGCGGCGTCGCGCTCACGGGCCGGCGGCGGCGCGCCCTCGGGCCCCGCCAGCACCCGCCCGAGGAACCGCTTGCGGGAGGCGGCGACCAGTACGGGGTGGCCGATCGCGCTGAGCCGGTCGAGGTGGGCGAGGAGGGTCAGGTCGTGCTCGGCCTCCTTGGAGAAGCCGAGGCCGGGGTCGACGACGACGCGGTCCGCCGCGATGCCGCCCGCCAGAACGGCCTCCACGCGCGCGTGCAACTCGTCGACGACCTCGGAGACGACGTCCTCGTACGAGCCGCGTACGTTCCCGCCCTCCAGGAAGCCGCGCCAGTGCATGACCACGAAGGGGGCGCCGGCCGCCGCGACGGCCGGGACCATGTCCGGGTCGGCGAGCCCTCCGCTGACGTCGTTGACGAGGGCGGCGCCCGCGGCGAGCGAGCGCTCGGCGACGGAGGCGCGCATGGTGTCCACGGAGACGGTGACGCCCTCGGAGGCGAGGCCGCGCACGACGGGGACGACCCGCCTGAGCTCCTCCGCCTCGTCGACGCGGGTGGCGCCGGGGCGGGTGGACTCGCCGCCCACGTCGACCAGGTCGGCGCCCTCGGCGACCAGGTCGAGGCCGTGCTTGATCGCGGCCGTCGTGTCGAACCAGTGGCCGCCGTCGGAGAAGGAATCGGGGGTCACGTTCACCACGCCCATGACCGCGCAGCGGTCCCACGCCGGGAGTCCTGCCACCTGGCCTCGCCCGCTCTTCTTGCTCATGCGTCCAGCCTAGGCCCACCGCGGTTCATGGTCGGCCGCCCTCAGGGGACGGGCCCGAGCGGTTCCGCGGGCCCGCGGGCGCCGCCCCCGCGGAGCGGGGCCGGCCGCCGCGCGGCGCGGGGGTGTGCGTCGCGGGGCGGCCGGTGTCGGTGGGGTGGTCGGCGCCGGTGGGGAGGGGATGCGGTTCGCCGGGTACGGGGTACGGGGTACGGGGTGCCGGTCGGGGCGTACCGGGCACGGTGTGCGGGCTGCGTCGTCACGCCGTGCGCACAGCGTGGTCCGGGACCCGGTGCGGGCAGGGCAGGGGCGCCGTCGTGCGCAGGCGCAGGGCACGGGGCAGGCCGAGGGTGAGGAATCCCTCGGCGCGCAGGGCGGCCAGGCCGACGCGCGGCAGGTCGCGGGAGGAGCGGTAGACGACGAAGCGTGGTTCCCAGCGGGGGCGGAACTTTGCGTTGAAGCGGTAGAGCGACTCGATCTGGAACCACCGCGAGAGGAAGACCAGCAGTCCGCGCCACGCGCGCAGCACCGGGCCGGCGCCGAGCCGTTCGCCCCGGGCCAGGGCGGAGCGGAACATCGCGAAGTTCAGGGAGACGCGGGTGATGCCCAGCCGGGGGGCCGCGAGGAGGGCGGCCACGATGAGGAGTTCGTTCATCCCCGGGTCCGCCGAGCGGTCGCGGCGCATCAGGTCGAGGGAGACGCCGTCGGCGCCCCAGGGGACGAAGTGGAGTACGGCCCTCAGGTCGCCGTGGGGTCCCGGTACGGCGTCCACCAGGTGGGCCGTCGCGAGCAGGCAGTCGCCGTCGGCCGGATCGCCGATGCGGCCGAGGGCCATGGAGAAGCCGCGTTCGGTGTCGGTGCCCCGCCACGCGTCGGCGGCGGTCCGTATCCGGTCCAGCTCGCCCTCGCCCAGGTCACGGACGCGCCGTACCCGGGTCTCGTAGCCGGACCGCTCGATGCGCCGCACCATCTGGCGCACGTTCCGCATCGCCCGCCCGGCCAGGGAGAAATCCGAGGTGTGCACCACCGCCTCGTCGCCCAGTTCGAGCGCGTCCAGGCCCGTCTCCCGCGTCCAGACCTCACCGCCCCTCTCCGAGCAGCCCATGACGGCCGGGGTCCAGGAGTGGGCGTTCGCCTCGTCCATGAAGCGCTCGATCGCGCCGGGCCACGCCTCGACGTCACCGATCGGGTCGCCGCCGGCCAGCATCACTCCGGAGACGACGCGGTAGGTCACGGCCGCCTTGCCGCTCGGTGAGAAGACCACGCCCTTGTCGCGCCGGAGGGCGAAGTGGCCGAGCGAGTCGCGGCCGCCGTGCTTGTCCAGCAGGGCCCGCAGCCTCGCCTCGTCCTCCTCCGTGAGCCGGGCGGCGGGGTGTTCGGGGCGCAACGCCAGGTGGATCGTCGTCACGGCGGTCAGCAGGCCGAGCGCGCCCAGGGAGAAGGAGACCGTCCAGGAGGTCGTGCCCCGGTACTCGACCGGCCCCTCGAAGCCGAACAGGCCGTACAGGACATGGCCGATGCGGTCGGCGAGGCTCGGGTCGCCGACCATCCGGTCCGGGTGGACGCTGACGACGACCAGGCCGAGAACGAGGGAACCGGCGCCCATCAGGACGAAGTTGGCGAGCGCGCGCCAGCGGCTGCCGGGGTCGGGCAGCGCGGCGAACTCCCGCCGGTGGCGCAGCAGCGGGGCGAGCAGCGCCAGCGAGACCACTGCGCCGACGAGGGAGTGACGGTAGGTCAACTGGGCGAGGGCACCGGCCGGGAGCAGCACCACGGCGGCCCGCCAGGCCCGCCGTTTGCGGCGGCCGAGGCCGTGGGCGAGGAGCAGCAGCAGGACGCCGGTGCTGAGCGACAGCGCGGCGGCGAACGGGCCGAGGGCGCCCGGCAGCACCTCGGCGAGCGTGTGCACCCGGCTGTGCCGGAAGCGCGGGAAGACACCCGCGGCGATGTCGAGGAGTCCGACGAGTGTGCAGGCCCTGGCGACCAGGGCGGGGACGGCCTCCGGCCGCGGGCCCCGGAGTACGCCCCGCAGCCGCCGCGTCCGGTACGGAGCCTCGTCGGACTTTTCCGCATCTATCCTGACAGGCATCGCATCCCGTGGTTCTGCGAGAGACCGTGAATCCGGTGCCAATCCGGCATCCGGCGACATTGCGCCCTCTAGGACGGTGTCCTGGGAGGCCAGGTTCACTCCCTTCCGGAAAACCGATTCAAAGATCAAGGAAAGACCGGGGCAAGGCGCCGTGAAGGACCGGGCGTCGGGCGCCGGCCGGACAGCGCAGGCAGGAGCGGCCCATGGGTCTCACGAGCGGCGGTCCGCTGGCTCTCGTCATCGTCCTCGGGGCGCTGCTGTTCGGCGGGACGGTGGTGTGCTGGCCGCGCCTGGCGTCCCGCGGACCGCGCTTCGTGGCCGGTCGCGTCGTCCTCCTGACGGCCACTCAGTGCGCGGTCCTCACGGCGGTCTGCCTCGCCGCGAACCAGACCTTCGGCTTCTACGCCGGCTGGGCCGACCTGTTCGGACGGGAGTCGGCGCGCGGTGTCGTGGTCGACCACGACACCGCGGGAGGCGGCGGCCCGCGCGGTCCGGTCCAGGTCGTCTCCACCGGGCGGATCGAGGTGCCGGGAGGGGAGCGGCCCCAGATCGGCGGCCGGCTGCAGAAGGTCGAGATCGTGGGCCGCCGGACACACCTCGTGACACCGGCGTACGTGTACCTGCCGCCGGAGTACTTCCAGCCCGGGCACCGTGCCCGCGCCTTCCCGGTGGCCGTCGTGCTCACCGGCTACCCCGGCACGGCCGAGGCGCTCGTCAAGGGCCTGCGCTACCCGCAGACCGCGCACGCGCTGGCCGCCGGGGGCAGGATGCGGCCGATGATCCTCGTCATGCTCCGGCCGACCGTGGCGCCGCCGCGCGACACGGAGTGCGTGGACGTGCCCGGCGGCCCGCAGGCCGAGACGTTCTTCGCCGAGGACCTGCCGTACGCCGTCTCGCGGCACTACCGGGCGGCCGGAGGTCCGCGCGGCTGGGGCGTCATCGGTGACTCCACGGGCGGCTACTGCGCGCTGAAGCTGGCGATCCACCACCCCGGCACGTACGCCGCGGGGGCGGGTCTCTCGCCGTACTACCGGGCCCCGGTCGATCCCACGACGGGCGATCTCTTCCACGGGGACGAGGAACTCCGCAGCGGTGCCGACCTGGTGTGGTATCTGGAGCACCGGCCCGCGCCCGACACGTCCCTGCTGGTCACGAGCAGCCGGAGGGGCGAGGGCAACTACCGGGAGACGCTGCGGTTCATCGAACTCGTACGGGACAGGAAGCCGACCCGGATCTCGTCGATCATCCTCGGCAGCGGCGGTCACAACTTCAACACCTGGCGCCGTGAGATCCCGGCGGCCCTGAGGTGGATGAGCGGCCGGATCGCCGACGGCTGACGGGGCGTCCGGGACGGAGCGCCGGGCGCGCCGGGCGCGGGTCCCCGTGCCGTGCGGCGGACGGCACATCCTGGCAGTCCGGCGCCGGGGACCGGGTGCCGGGCGCAGGGGTGCGCCGGCGGGGTGTCTGCCGGGTGGTCGCCGGACGTCCGGGCCGTGTTCCGGGCCGGATTCCCGGTTCGCCGGGCCGCGGTGCGCGAGGGCGTGCCGGATTCACCGGCGGGAGGCACTCGGTGTGCGCTACAAGCGGGTTTGCGCGGAAGCCGGTCGCGGTGCGGCGGCCCGGTCCGCCGTGAACCGGGAGATCCACGAACCGCGACCGGTGAAGGGCATGAGGAGAAGGACGGGTTCGGCGCCGCGCCCGAATTACTCGGCGGCGTTCGCGGAATTCCCCGGCCAGGCGGTGGAACGGCCCGAAGGCGAAGGCCGGCTCTTCCGATGACGGGTGCGTCACGGTGACGATCCCCGGGATGTTTCGCGGAGCCGGTGCGACCGAAGGACCCGGCGGAGGCGAAGGTCTCCCGGACCGGTGCGGAGGTCCGGGGGGAAGGCGTTCGCCGTGGGCGCCGAATTCGCCGGGAGCCGCACGCCGGGGCCATTGCCGACGGCGGTCCGGGCGCGAACGCCCTTTCGGCGGACGCAGCTTCCACCGGGCCCCTCCGCCTCGGCGCTGCGGGAGCCGTACGGTGCCGCCCGCACCGGAAGCGGTCCGCCGGGTCCCGTACGGCGCGGGCCAAGCGGGCGTTGGGGGGACGGGCGTTGCGAGGTGGCGCCGGGCGGGCGCCGGCGGTCCCGCCGGCGTGCCGCGGGGGGACGGGGCGCGGCGCTCCCCGGAGGGGGGCGGGAGGTACGCCCGACGGCCCGTGGCGCACGCGCGGGACCCGTGCCGGGAGGACGGCCCTCGCTCGGGGCACTTCAGCCGCAGCCGTCGCCGTGGACGGTCCCGCGGAACTCCGTGCCGAAGGCGGGTGACAGGCGCCGGAAAAGGGACCGGATGACGCTTGCGGTGTATCCGGAGAAGAAGGGATCGATCAAGAAGTGACGGATGCCGCCGCGGTCCGGTCGCCGTGAATCGGCGGACGGTGTGGGGCCGGTGAGGCGGGCGATGACGGGGTGAAGTGGTGACCCGAAAGCGGCCGGTGCGTGGAATGCCCGGTGTTGGGGCGGTGAGAAGGTTTCGGTGTGGCTGTGTTTTTACCGTGGGGGGCACCATCATTCGCCTACGCGCGGTAAGTTTCTGGCCATGCCACGAGGACGTCACCGTCATTCCCCGCCTCTGCACCGGCTGCTGCCCGCCTCGACGATCGCAGGCGTGTCCGTCGTCTGCGCCACGGGGCCATGGCTGTTCTCCGACATGCTCGTGCTCCGGGGGCTGGCCGCGGCCGCCGCGGGGACGGCTGTCCTGGGCGCGGTCGTCATGCGCCGCTGGGACGCCTCGGCGGGCAGGCGCGTCGCCGACCTGACGCGCGCGCGGGCGAGCGACGAGTGGCGTTTCGAGGAACGCGTCGCCGAACTCGAGTCCGATCTGGACGAGTCGCGCGAACTGCGTACGAAGCTGGAGCAGAAGCTCCGTGCCAAGCGCGCCGAGCTGGCAGGACTGCGCAACGAGCACGCCTCGCTGCTGCGCCGGTACGCCACGGCGGAGACCGAGCGGGCCACCGCGCTGGAGGGCCGCCGGCTCCTGGAGATAGAGGCGACGGCTCCGGTGCGTCCTGCCCTGCCGCCGGCCCGTTCGGCGGTCGAGGAGACGGTGCCCGCCGGAGCCGTCGAGACCACGCCCGAGCCGCCCGCCGTTCCCGAGGCGACCGCGGCCACCGTGCAGGCCGCCCTGGCGGCGTCCTCCGCGGCCTCGGTCCTCTACGTGAGGGCCAACGCGGCACTGGACCGGCTCACCGGCGGTGCCCCCGGGTCCCGCGGGACGGGCCCGGCGCACGACTCCTCCCACGGCGGTTCCGGTGAGGACACCCCGGAGGGGACCGACGGGGCCGGCCCCTCCGCCACTGACATTCCCGGGCCGGACGGCCACCCGACCGGTGAGGGCGACCCGCCGAGGGGCGGCACCGGCAGGGCCGGGTCGGACTCCGCCGACGGGGCCGCGGGGCACACGGGGGCGTCCGAGGACGGCTCCGGCGCAGACCGTTCCCCGAAGGGGGGCACCGCCGGGCGGACCGCGAAGGGCGGCACCCTCGGCGGTTCGTCCACGTCCGGCGGTCCGGGCGGAGCGCCCGCCCGCGGCTCGTCCGCGAAGAGCACACCCGCGAAGAGCGCGTCCCCGAAGAGCACGTCCGCGGCGGGCGTCACCGTCACGGAGGACGCCGGGCAGGAGGACGGCCCGCGGGGGAATTCCGAGGCGGTCGGCGGACACGAGCGCACGGCCGCCACCGCCGCGACGCCCAGGCGGTCCACCGGGACCGCCCGGGTACGCACCCGTACGGCCGCGGCGGACGCGGCCGACGCAGCTCCCGAAGGGTCCGGCGAGGAAGGCCCCGGCGCCGTAAGGCCCGGTGGCGCCCCGACCCGGTCGCCCGGCACCGCTCTCGCGAGGCCCACTCCGTCGGAGGTCGCGCGCGTACGGCGACGGCCCGCCGGGGACGAGCCCGCGGCGGGCGGCACGGCCGCTCCGGGCCCCGCACCGCGTGCTTCGCGGCCCTCCGGGCACTTCACGGTGCCCACGGCCGTGGCGGTCGTACCGGCCTCCCCCTCGCGGCGCCCCTCCGTACAGGGCGGGTTCGACTTCTTCGGCACCCAGGAGGAGGAGCCGCTGGAGGCCGTGCAGAACGAGGACCTCGCCGACGTGGTGGGCGAGGAGGCGCTGGCCGTCCACAAGGCCGAGGCCGAGGCGGAGTTCAAGCCCGCGACCGAGGAGTCCCGTGCCGTCGGCCAGGTCATCGACCTCACCGAGCACGACGAGACGGAGCACGTCGACCTGAAGCAGCTCCGGAGCGCGGTCTCCTAGCCGCACCGAACCCTGACCCCGGGGATCCCGGACCCCGGATTGGGCGTGGTGGTAGCCGGGAGAGGCCCGTGCGACGTACGAGAGGGCAGTGGCGGTGTGCCACTGCCCTCTCGTACGTCGCACGGGCCACCCGGCGGCCGGCCGTCCCGGCGGCGGGTCAGGCCATCCAGCGGTCCGGCCGGGCCTCCCGCCGTCCCGTGTCGGACCGGTCCGCCTGCGCGTACAACAGCTCCGCGGCCTCCGAGGCGTCCCGCAGCCGGGCCGTCACCGTCTTGTTCGCCCCGGTGTCGACCCGCACGTGGGCCAGCCCCCGGCGGCGCATCCAGGGCCCCTGCTCCAGGCGCACGCTCTGCACCTTCGCGTGCGGGACGAGCGCGACGCTGCGGCGCAGCAGCCCGTGCCCCGCCACGAAGACGCTGTCCGTCACGGCCAGTCCCTGGCCCCGCCACCACAGGGGCAGGCACCAGCCGGCCCGGCGCGGCGGGCGGACCGTCCCCGGCACGGTCACCCCCGGCAGCACCCGGGCGATCACCGACTCCGCGACCTCGCGGGGAGCCACCGGCAGCAGTACGGAGTTGGCGGACCCGGCCACGTCCAGTTCGACCCGGACCCAGCCGCGCCGCCGCCAGAGCAGGGGTTCCACGACGCGCACGGTCTGCACGCGTCCGGGCGGCACGGTCTCGTGCGCGCGGTCGAGCAGGCCGTGGTCGATGCGCAGGCCGTCGGGCGACTCGCCCACGGTCCAGTCGTACTCGCCGACGAACCGGCCCACACTGCCGGCGCCCGCCGCGCCGATCAGCGGCACGGCCGTGGCGAGCACCGTCCACAGGCTGTGGGTGGCGAACCACAGCAGGGTGGGTACGACGAGGGCGGCGGCCAGCGTCCCCCAGGTGGCCCCGGTGAGCAGGAGCGAGACGGCGAGGACGCCCGCCGGGACGTGCAGCAGCCGCCGGACCGGCGCCTCGCCCACCTCGTGGGCCGTCTCGGGGGCGAAACCGGCCGCCCTGGCGAGGAGTTCAGCCCGCAGCGCGCGGGCCTCGTCCTGGCCCAGGTAGGCCAGCTCGTCCTTCTTGTCGGCCCCGACGACGTCCAGTTTGAGTTTGGCGACTCCGGCGACCCGGGCCAGCAGCGGCTGGGTGACGTCCACGGCCTGGAGGCGTTCGAGCCGGATGTGCGCGGTGCGCCGGAACACCAGGCCCGTACGGATCCGCAACTCCGTCCCGGTCACCGAGAAGTGGGTGAACCACCAGCTCAGGAAGCCGTAGAGGGCCGCGGCCGGGATCAGCACGGCCAGTGCGACCAGCAGCGTCGTCATGGTCAGCCGGGTCAGGTGCCGCTGCGCCTGGTCGGGGTCGTGCACGGCCCAGCCGGCGATCACGGCGACCGGGGCCCACGCGCGGCGCAGCGGTGTCACGGGATGCAGCCGCCGCTCGTCCGGCGCCGGCGCGGCGGCGCGCCCGTCCGGCATCCCGCGCGACACGTCCGCGGCCCGGTCCCGCAGGCCGTCGTCCCGTACGCCGTCGTCCCGTACGCCCTCCGGGGCGCCCGGCGGTGTCACAGTCCGGCCGATCGGGCCTCGCCCAGCTCCGTGAGCCGGTCGCGCAGACGTTCCGCCTCGGCGGGGTCGAGCCCCGGGATGCGGGCGTCGGTGGCCGCCGCCGCGGTGTGCAGCTGGACGCTCGCCAGCCCGAAGTGGCGCTCCACGGGACCGGAGGTCACCTCGACCAGCTGCATCCGCCCGTACGGCACGACGGTCTCCTCGTGCCACAGGACACCCTTGCTGATCAGCAGGTCGTCCGAACGCTCGGCGTACCGCCAGGACCGCCAGTTGCGGCCCAGCATCGGCCACCCCCACAGCAGCACCGCGAGCGGGAGCAGCGCGAACGCGGCCCAGCCGGGTCCCGCGAGCAGCCCGGTCAGCAGTCCCGTGGCAACGGTCAGCAGCCCCATCCACACCACCAGCAGCAGCCGTCGCATTCTCAGCAGTCCCGGCGGAAGGCTGATCCACGCCGGTCCGCCCGCTGCCCTGTCCGTCGTCCGCCCCGAGTCCTCCGAGGTCCCCGTCTCCATGCGGCAAGCGTACGTACGACACACTGTTCCCATGACTCCCCAGACGGAGACCACGGTCGGGATCGGCGGCGCCGCGGAGAGCACCGACATGGTGCTCAACATCGGTCCGCAGCACCCGTCGACGCACGGTGTGCTGCGGCTGCGGCTCGTCCTGGACGGCGAGCGGATCCAGCACGCGGAGCCGGTGATCGGCTACATGCACCGCGGTGCGGAGAAGCTGTTCGAGGCGCGGGACTACCGTCAGATCATCATGCTGGCCAACCGCCACGACTGGCTCTCCGCGTTCTCGAACGAGCTGGGGGTGGTCCTCGGTGTGGAGCGGATGCTCGGCATGGAGGTGCCCGAGCGCGCGGTGTGGACCCGCACCCTTCTCGCGGAACTGAACCGCGTCCTGAACCACCTGATGTTCCTGGGTTCGTACCCCCTCGAACTGGGCGGTATCACCCCGATCTTCTACGCCTTCACCGAGCGCGAGGAACTCCAGCACGTCATGGAGGAGGTCTCCGGCGGGCGCATGCACTACATGTTCAACCGGGTCGGCGGGCTCAAGGAGGACCTCCCGGCGGGCTGGACCGCACGCGTGCGCGCCGCCGTCTCGGGCGTGCGCTCCCGGATGGACCGGTTCGACGACCTGGTGCTCGGCAACGAGATCTTCCGCGGGCGCACGCGCGGTGTCGGCGTCCTCGCGGCCGAGGCCGTGCACGCGTACGGCGTGAGCGGCCCCATCGCCCGCGCCTCCGGTGTCGACTTCGACCTGCGGCGGGACGAGCCCTATCTCGCCTACGGGGAGCTCCAGGACACGCTGAGGGTCGTCACGCGCAGCGAGGGCGACTGCCTGGCCCGCTTCGAATGCCTCCTGGAGCAGACGCACAACGCCCTCGACCTCGCCGAGGCCTGCCTCGACCGGCTCGCGGAGCTGCCGCCGGGGCCCATCAACCAGCGGCTCCCCAAGGTCCTCAAGGCCCCGGAGGGCCACACGTACGCGTGGACCGAGAACCCGCTCGGCATCAACGGGTACTACCTCGTCAGCAAGGGCGAGAAGACCCCGTACCGGCTGAAGCTGCGCTCGGCCTCGTTCAACAACATCCAGGCGCTCACCGAGCTGCTGCCGGGCACCCTGGTCGCGGACATGGTGGCGATCCTCGGGTCGCTCTTCTTCGTGGTCGGCGACATCGACAAGTGACCCGGGGGCCGGAGCCGTCTCCCTCGGCTCACGGACCCGCCGGCCCGTAGTCGTCTCCCTCGGCTCACGGACCGGCCGGCCCGTTCCGGCGGGCGTCCGGCGCGTCCGGGAGCGACGGGTCCGAGTCGTGGCCGAGGTCGTGGGCGAGGGGGTCTGCGATGCCCACCGGCTGGAGCAGCCACCCGAACCCGCCCAGTCCGCCCGGGGCGGTCAGCTCGGCCGCCTCGCCCGCCCCCGCGAGGGCCCGTACGTACGCCGCCGGGTCCGTGGAGGCCAGCCGGAGCGGTGGCCGCCCGCCGTGCACGCCGAGCGCGCGCAGCGCCTCGCGCTGGCTCAGCAGCCGGGCACCGGGCAGCGCGCACGCGTCGAGCGCCACGTGGGCGGTGATGTCGCAGGAGCCGTCCGGCACGGGGGCCGTCTCCCGGCCGTCCCGGAAGCCCGTCAGCGTCCCGAAGGGCGGCCGGGCGCCGGCCGAGTGCGCGTAGTCGACGGCGACCGCCAGGCCCCGGTCGAGGCAGGCGACGGCGGCTGCCCAGGCCACGTCCCTGGGCAGCCCGATCTCGGCCCGCAACCCTTCGGAGGGGTGCCCGCCCCCGAGGCCGCCGCCCCCGTCGCGTCCGCCGGCGCCGATTTCCCTGCCGTGTCCGACGCGTCCGACGCGGCCGACGCCTCCGGGCCCTCCGGCTCCCCCGCCGTGTCCGGCGCCCCCGCCGTGCTCGGGATCGCCGGGGCCGCCCGAAGCGCCGAGGACGTCGGTCTCATGGGCGGTGCCGGGTCCGTCGAGGTCCCCGGGGCCGCCCGGGACGGCGGATCTGCCGAGGGCGCCCGGGCCGCCCGAGTCGCCGGAGTCGCCGGGCCCGCCCAGGTCGGAGGGGGCGGCCGGTGTCGGTCCGGTGGGGGCGGCCGGGCCGCCGGGCGCCGTGAGCGGCCACCAACGCGCCAGCCAGCGGGCGTCCGCACCCGTCACCGGCGCCCCGAGGAACTCGCTCCCGTCCGCGCGCACCCTCACCAGCCGCACCACCCCGTCCGAGTCGGCCTCGGCCACGTCCACGGGCACGTTGTCCAGCCACTCGTTGGCGAACAGCAGCCCCGTGACCCCGGCCGGGGGCTCCGCCAGCCATTCGATCCGGTGGTCGAGTCCCGGGGGCCGCGCGGCCCGCTCGACCGCGTACGGGCGCACGCGGGACGCCACCTCGGCGGGAAGCGCTCCGAGGACGCCGGTGACCAGCTCGCCGCGGCCCGCGCCCATGTCGACGAAGGCCAGTTCGGCGGGGCGGCCGAGCGACTCGTCGACCAGGCAGAGGAGCCGTGCCACGGCCCGCGCGAAGAGCGCCGACGCGTGCACCGACGTACGGAAATGACCCGCCGGACCCTCGGCCCTGCGGTAGAAGCCGCAGGGCCCGTACAGCGCCTCCTCGGTCGCCGGGCGCCACCCCCGCCCCTCGTCCGCCGCCTCACGCCCCACTGCGCTCACCCCTGTCGCCCGCCGAACCCGTCGCGCCAGGCTAGGCGCCGATCGCGGGGCGGTCTCCACCTTGGGGAGTACGAGCACGGGTTACGGATCGGTCCTCCGGTTGACCCCTGCACACAGCACGCTTCCCTACGCTGGGTCACGTGCAGCGCCTCTATGACTTTCTCCGCAGGCACCCGACGTGGTTCGACAGCTTCTGGGCCGTCGTCCTGTTCGGGCTCTCGGTGGTGAGCGGAACGACCGGGCAGGTCGACGACGGGACCGATGTCCCGCTCGTCACCGTCCCGGTCATGCTCCTGCTGTGCCTGGTCGTCGCGCTGCGCCGGCGCATGCCCGAGAAGATGCTGCTGCTGGCCGTCGCCACGGGGATGGCGCAGCTCGTGCTCGACGTGGCGGTGGTCCCGGCCGACTTCGCCCTGCTGGTGATCACCTACACGGTGGCGGCGAACGGCACCCGGTGGGCGTCCAGGACCGCCCTGACCGCCGGCCTGTGCGCGGCTCCGCTGGCCCAGCTCCGGTGGCCCAACAATGAGGCGAGCGCCGCGGGCAACGTCGCCATAGTGGTCTTCCAGACGGTTCCCTTCGCCCTCGCCTGGGTGCTCGGCGACTCCCTGCGGACCCGCCGCGCCTACTTCGCCCAGCTGGAGGAGCGCGCGGCCCGTCTGGAGAGGGAGCGCGAGGCGCAGTCCAAGGTGGCCGTCGCCGCCGAACGCGCCCGGATCGCCCGCGAACTGCACGACGTGGTCGCGCACAACGTCTCCGTGATGGTGGTGCAGGCCGACGGCGCCGCGTACGTCCTCGACTCCGCGCCCGACCAGGCCAGGAGGGCCCTGGAGACGATCTCCGGCACGGGCCGCCAGGCCCTCGCCGAGATGCGCCGCCTGCTCGGCGTGCTGCGCACCGGAGAGCACCAGGAGTCCGGCGAGTACGTGCCGCAGCCCGACGTGGAGCAGCTCGACGACCTCATCGAGCAGTGCCGCACCTCCGGGCTGCCCGTCGACTACAAGATCGAGGGCACTCCGCGTCCGCTGCCCAGCGGGGTGGAGCTCACGGCGTACCGCATCGTGCAGGAGGCGCTGACGAACACCCGCAAGCACGGTGGGCCGAACACGGGGGCGAGCGTGCGCCTGGTCTACTTCGACGACGGCCTCGGGCTGCTCGTCGAGGACGACGGCAAGGGCGCGCCGCACGAGCTGTACGAGGAGGGCGGCGCCGACGGCCGCGGCCACGGCCTGATCGGGATGCGCGAGCGCGTCGGCATGGTCGGCGGCACCCTGGACGCGGGGCCGCGTCCGGGCGGCGGCTTCCGCATCAGCGCCCTGCTTCCGCTCAAGCCCGCCCACTGACACGTGCACGTCCCATGAACCGACCGGAGGACCTCCCCATGCCGATCCGCGTGATGCTCGTCGACGACCAGGTGCTGCTGCGCACCGGGTTCCGGATGGTGCTCGACGCCCAGCCGGACATGCAGGTCGTGGCTGAGGCGGGCGACGGGGTGGAGGCCCTGGAGGTGCTGCGGGCGGCGGAGGTCGACGTGGTCCTCATGGACGTCCGGATGCCGAAGCTGGACGGCGTCGAGACCACCCGCCGCATCTGCTCGGACCCGAACCCGCCGAAGGTGCTGATCCTGACCACCTTCGACCTCGACGAGTACGCCTTCTCGGGCCTCAAGGCGGGTGCCTCCGGCTTCATGCTCAAGGACGTGCCCCCGGGGGAGCTCCTCGCCGCGATCCGTTCCGTGCACAGCGGCGACGCGGTGGTGGCGCCCTCGACGACCCGCCGCCTCCTGGACCGGTTCGCGCCGCTGCTGCCCAACGCGGGCAAGGAGCCGAGGCACAAGGAGCTGGGGCGGCTCACCGACCGCGAGCGCGAGGTGATGCTCCTGGTCGCCCAGGGGCTGTCGAACGGCGAGATCGCGGCCCGGCTGGTGCTCTCCGAGGCGACGGTCAAGACCCATGTGGGCCGCATCCTCACCAAGCTGGGCCTGCGCGACCGCGTCCAGGTCGTCGTCCTCGCCTACGAGACGGGCCTCGTACGGGCGGGCGGACAGGGCTGACCCGCGGCGCCCCCCTCTTCGCGGGTCCTGGGGTGCGACCGAGGCCGGGGTTCCGGGGTGCGACCGAGGCGGGGGTTCCGGGGTGCGACCGAGGCCGGGCACCGGGCTTCCGGCAGATCCGCCGGCCGGGCTTCCGGCACACCGGGCTCCGGTGCCCGCGGAGGTGCGGGGCCCGCGGACGGGCTCGGGGCCCGCGGACGGGCTCGGGGCGCTGGCGGGCTCGGGGGGCCGGCGGACTCGGTGCGCGGGCGGGGCCCGGGGCCCGGCGCAGGCCTACTGCCCGAGCCCGGAAGGACCGTACGTGACGTGTCATCAGGCGGTGCCGGTGCGTGACCGCGGCGTGACCGGCGACCACTAGGGTCTGCGCATGCTCCTGTGGATCAACGGCCCCTTCGGGGGCGGCAAGACACAGACCGCACACGAGATCCGGCGGCGGCTGCCGGGCAGCGTCGTGTGCGACCCGGAACACGTCGGCTTCGGCCTGCGCCGCATGCTTCCGCCCGAACTGCGCGGGGACTTCCAGGACCTGGTGTCGTGGCGGCAGGGCGTGGTCGAGGTGCTCGACCTCGCCCTCACCCGGCACGACGGCGTGGTGATCGCGCCCATGACGGTCACGGACTTCGGCCACTTCGACGAGACGGTCGGCATCCTGCGCGAAAAGGGCCACGACGTACGCCACTTCACCCTGCTCGCCGAGCGGGAGACCGTGCTGGGACGGCTGCGGGAGCGCGGCTTCGGACGCCTCCTGCGGTACGTCGCGGGCAGGGACACCCCTTTGCGCAGGGAGAGTTGGGCGGTCGGGCGGCTGGACCACTGCCTGGAGCGGCTGCGCGAACCGGAGTTCGCCGAGCACCTGTGGACGGACCACACGACCGTCGCGAAGACCGCCGACCGCATCGCGGTCCTGGCCGGCCTCCAGCTCGTGCCGAACCGGGACGGCCCGCTCAGGGGACGGCTGCGGCGGGCCTGGACGGGAGCCCGGCACATCCGCCTCGACTGACCGGCGACGCGGGGCCGCCCGGCTCAGCGCAGGATTCCCTCCAGGAAGTCGCTGCCGAGCCGGGCCACCATCGACACGTCGAGCTGGTGCAGCACGTACCGGCCGCGGCGCCGCGTGGTGATCAGGCCCGCCTTCTTCAGGACGCCCAGGTGCCGGGATATCTCCGGTGCCGTCATCCCCTGCACCTTCGCCAGCTCGCCCGTCGTGAACGCGCTGCGCGCCAGATGCCGGCACAACCGCATCCGGACCGGATGCGACAGCGCGGACATGCGGAGCGTGAGCTGCTCGACCGAGGGCGGCGCGGCCCACTCCGGTGAACCGACGGGGTAGTGGAGCACGGGCTGCCACCGGTACCGGTGCAGCACCATCAGGTGCGGGCGGCCCAGGCTCGTGGGCACGAGCAGCAGGCCGCCGTCCGCCGTGGCGGTGCGCCCGGTGGTGAGCTTGTCGACCGTGATCCGCCCGGCCTCCTCGTCCAGCGTCACCATCGGGGACACCGCGGCGAGCGCCTCCGCGAGCCCCTTCTGCCGCAGCAGGTCCGTCTTGTGCCGGGCGTCCGCCGCGAGCTGGTGGCGCAGCCGCGCCCAGGTCTCCGCGAAGAACGCCTCGTCGCAGTCCTCCAGGAACTGCCGGAACCAGGTCCGTACGCTCGGCGGGTCCTCCAGCAGCCGCTTGGTGAAGCGCACCTGCTGGGGTCCCCGGGAGGCGGCCAGCTCCAGGGCCCGCACGCGCACCGCGGGATCGGAGAGCGCCTGCGGCCCCTGGGAGTCGTACGTGAGCGCGCACGTGAACTCCAGCGCGGCGTCCACGAACTGCTCGTCGGACAGCCTGTCCAACAGGTCCAGCTCCTCGGTGAGCGTCGCGGCCGGGAGCACCCCGCCGGCGATGCCCGAGCAGGGCAGGAAGAGGTCCGAGAACGTCGTGCGCCACAGGAAGTCGGCCTCGCACATCCGGTCCGCGAGCAGGGCGTCGAGCCCGGCGGTCACCCCGGTCGCCCAGCCCTGGAGCCCGGGGTGGTGCCCCGGCTCGGCGAGCGTGTGCAGCGCCATCCCGAGCTCGGCCAGGGGGGAGGGCACGACGGCGATCCTCTCCCGCCGCAGCCCGGTGATGTCGATGTCCACGCTCATGCCCTCATGGTGCACCCCGCCACCGACAACGACGCCCCGGGCATCCACGACCGGCTCGTGGTGCGCGAGCCGCGCGGCCACCGGCGCTTCGCGCGGTCCCGGCCGGCCGCCCCGCCCGGGGACGGTCGCGGGCGGCACCGGCCGGGCTGCCCGGGGGCGCCGACCAGGGCGCGCGACCGCGACCGCGGAGCGGCTGCGCCGGCCGCCCCGCCCGGTTCAGCCGGTTCAGCCGGTTCGGTCCGGGAGCAGCGCCACGAACCCGGCGACCGCCTCGCGGACGTCCCGGGCCGTCCACTCCAGCCCCGGCGCGCCCACCGTGACCTCGGTGAACGCGAGTCCGGGTCCGCCCGCGGCCCAGCTCTGGGGGAACAGCGAGGTGCCGGTCCCCTCGGCGTGCAGGGTCCCCGTGTCGGTCAGCAGCTCGGCGTCGTACGGCAGCCAGACCTGGAACTGGTGGGTGTGCGGTTCCTCGGGGTGGACCCGCGCCCAGGGCACACCGGCCGCGGCGAAACCCTCGCGCAGCGCCGCCGCGACCACGCGCGCGTGGGCCACGTACTCCGGCAGCCTGGGAGCTCCTGCTCCAGGCCGATCAGCGCGGACAGGGCCGTGGGGAACTGCTGGAGGACCTGGCCGCCGTACCGGTGGCGCCAGGCCTTCGCCTCGTCGACCAGGGTCCGCGGTCCGGCGAGCGCGGCGCCGCCGAGCCCGTCGAGGGACTTGTAGAACGACACGTAGACGCTGTCCGCGAGGCCGGCGATCCCGTCGAGGGGCCGGCCGAGGTGCGTGGCGCACTCCCACAGGCGGGCCCCGTCGAAGTGCACCACGGCGTCGCGTTCGCGCGCCGCGTCCGTCACCGCCACCAGCTCCTCCCACGAGGGCAGCAGGAAGCCGGCCTCGCGCAGGGGGAGCTCGACCATGAGCGTCCCGAAGGGCTCGTCCAGGTCCCGGACCTCGGCGGCGGACGGCATGCGGGGCGCCTTCGTCGGGTGCACGGTCCGCAGCCCCCCGAGGGTCGAGAGGGCGTCCCGCTCGTGCACCTCGGGGTGCGAGAGGGGGTGCGTCGCCACCGTCGTACTGCCCGTACGGCCCGCCCAGCAGCGCAGGGCGACCTGCTGGGCCATCGTGCCGGTGGGGAAGAACGCGGCGGCCTCGGTGCCGAGCAGGCCGGCGACCCGCTCCTCCAGCGTCTCGACGATCCGGTCCCCGTACATGTCCGTCGGCTGGTCCAGGTCGTACACGTGCGGTGCCGCGGCCGTCAGCCGGGCCAGCCGCTCGCCGACGGTGGAGGTGAAGCACGGCCGCCACAGCGTGCGCTCCGCCGCCCGCCAGGCCGCTCTGCGCCGTGCCCACCGCTCCTCCGCCGACGGCTCGCCCGCCGGCTCCTGCGCACCCTGCCCGGTCGTATCGCTCATGCCCGGATCATGCAGGACGCGGGACCGGCCGGTCATACGAATTCCCCACAGCCTGTGGACGGGAAAACGCCCCTCGTACCAATCGCGTTAACATGACGAGAAAGCGTCCGGTACCCCGAGCGGACTGGAACGGAAGGCCGCCGTCGAGTGAGTACATTCCCCCAGCCAGACCCGAAGGACCGCCCCGCACGCCTCACCGTGGGGGTGGTCGGCGCCGGCCGTGTCGGCCCCGCGCTCGCCGCCGCGCTCCAGCTCGCCGGACACCGTCCGGTGGCCGTGTCCGGCGTCTCCGACGCCTCCAGGCGCCGCGCCGCGCAGCTCCTGCCCGACGTGCCGCTGGTCACCCCCGCGCAGGTGCTGGAGAGGGCCGACCTGGTGCTCCTGACCGTCCCGGACGACGCCCTGCCTGGCCTCGTGGAGGGACTCGCCGACACCGGTTCCGTACGGCCGGGACAGCTGATCGCGCACACTTCCGGCCGGTACGGCGCGAGGGTCCTCGACCCCGCGCTGCGGGCCGGGGGGCTGCCCCTCGCGCTGCACCCCGCGATGACCTTCACCGGGACGGCCGTGGACGTCCAGCGGCTCGCCGGGTGCTCCTTCGGGGTCACGGCGCCCGAGGAGCTGCGGCTGGCCGCCGAGGCGCTGGTCATCGAGATGGGCGGCGAGCCCGAGTGGATCGAGGAGGCCGCCCGCCCGCTCTACCACGCGGCCCTCGCCCTCGGCGCCAACCACCTGGTGACCCTGGTCGCCGAGTCCATGGAGCTGCTGCGCGCCGCGGGCGTCGAGGCCCCCGACAGGATGCTGGGCCCGCTCCTGGGCGCCGCCCTGGACAACGCCCTCAGGTCGGGCGACGCCGCCCTCACCGGCCCGGTGGCGCGCGGCGACGCGGGCACGGTCGCCGCGCACGTGGCCGAGCTGCGCAAGCACGCGCCGCAGACCGTCGCCGGCTACCTCGCGATGGCCCGCGCCACCGCCGACCGCGCGCTGGCCCACGGGCTCCTCAAGCCGGAGCTGGCCGAGGACCTGCTCGGAGTGCTCGCCAACGGGACCGAGGGGGACGCCCGATGACGCGCGCCCCGGAGAACGGAGCCGTCCGATGACCCCCGTCCTGCTGCACACCGCCGACGGGCTCCACGCGCGCGTGCCCACGGGCCGCCGAGCCGTCGTGATGACGATGGGCGCCCTGCACGAGGGCCACGCGACTCTGATCCGCACCGCCCGCGAGATCGCGGGGGACGACGGCGAGGTCGTCGTCACCGTCTTCGTGAACCCCCTCCAGTTCGGAGCGGGCGAGGACCTCGACCGTTATCCGCGCACCCTGGACGCCGACGTCAAGCTCGCCGAGCAGTCCGGCGCCGACGTCGTCCTCGCCCCGTCCACGGACGAGGTCTACCCGGGCGGCGAGCCGCAGGTGCGGATCTCCGCGGGCCCCATGGGCGGGCGACTGGAGGGCTCGGTCCGGCCCGGCCACTTCGACGGGATGCTCACCGTCGTCGCCAAGCTGCTGCACCTGACCCGCCCCGACGTGGCGCTGTTCGGGCAGAAGGACGCCCAGCAGCTCGCCCTCATCCGCCGCATGGCACGCGACCTGAACTTCGGCGTCGAGATCCTCGGGGTCCCGACCGTGCGCGAGGCCGACGGCCTCGCCCTGTCCAGCCGCAACCGCTACCTGTCGGCCGCCGAGCGCCGCACGGCCCTCGCCCTCTCGCGGGCCCTGTTCGCGGGCGGCGACCGGCACGCGGCGCAGGAGGCGCTGCGCGCGCGGGCCCGCGAGGTGCCCGCCACGCACGCCCGCGCCCAGGCCCTCAGCGCCATCGGCGAGTCCCGTGCGGCGGCCGACGCGCACGCCGTGGCCAAGGCCGCTCCCGGCGGCCCCGCCGCGGTCCGTGCCGCCGCCCGCCTGGTCCTGGACGAGGCGGCCCGCCTCGTGCCCCCGCTCGCCCTGGACTACCTGGCGCTGGTCGATCCGTCCGACTTCACCGAGGTCCCGGAAGACTTCACCGGCGAGGCGGTCCTCGCCGTCGCCGCCCGGGTCGGGACGACCCGGCTGATCGACAACATTCCTCTCACCTTCGGAGCCGCCTCGTGACCAGCACAGGCATACGTCTGCACGCGCCCGCGGCCGGCTGGTCCGTCGCCGCGGACGTCGTGGTCGTCGGCTCCGGAGTCGCCGGACTCACCGCGGCCCTGCGCTGCGACGCGGCCGGCCTGCGGACCGTCGTCGTCACCAAGGCCCGCCTCGACGACGGCTCGACCCGCTGGGCGCAGGGCGGCATAGCCGCGGCCCTCGGCGAGGGCGACACCCCCGAGCAGCACCTCGACGACACCCTGGTGGCGGGCGCGGGCCTGTGCGACGAGGAGGCGGTCCGCATCCTCGTCACCGAGGGCCCGGACGCCGTACGCCGCCTCATCGAGACCGGCGCGCACTTCGACGAGTCCGAAGAGGGCCTCCTGGAGCTGACCCGGGAGGGCGGCCACCACCGCCGCCGCATCGCGCACGCCGGCGGCGACGCCACCGGCGCCGAGATCTCCCGGGCCCTGGTCGAGGCGGTCCGCGCCCGCGGCCTGCGCACCGTCGAGAACGCACTCGTCCTCGACCTGCTCACGGACGCCGAGGGGCGTACGGCCGGAGTGACCCTGCACGTCATGGGCGAGGGCCAGCACGACGGCGTGGGAGCCGTCCACGCGCCCGCGGTGGTCCTGGCGACCGGTGGCATGGGCCAGGTCTTCTCCGCGACGACCAACCCGTCCGTGTCCACCGGCGACGGCGTCGCGCTCGCGCTGCGTGCCGGGGCCGAGGTCAGCGACCTGGAGTTCGTCCAGTTCCACCCGACCGTGCTCTTCCTCGGCGCGGACGCCGAGGGCCAGCAGCCGCTGGTCTCCGAGGCCGTCCGCGGCGAGGGCGCCCACCTCGTCGACGCCGACGGAACGCGCTTCATGGTCGGACAGCACGAGCTCGCCGAACTCGCGCCCCGCGACATCGTCGCCAAGGGCATCATGCGGCGCATGCAGGAGCAGGACGCCGAGCACATGTACCTAGACGCCCGGCACTTCGGCGCCGATATGTGGGAGCACCGCTTCCCGACGATCCTGGCCGCCTGCCGCGCCCACGGCATCGACCCGGTCACCGAGCCGGTCCCCGTCGCCCCGGCCGCGCACTACGCCTCCGGCGGCGTCCGTACGGACTCCCGCGGGCGCACCACGGTCCCCGGCCTGTACGCGTGCGGCGAGGTCGCCTGCACCGGCGTCCACGGCGCCAACCGGCTCGCCTCCAACTCGCTCCTGGAAGGGCTGGTCTACGCCGAGCGCATCGCCGCCGACATCACCGGCCGCCACGCGGAGGACGGCCTCCACGCGCGCGTGCCCGCGCCGGTCGCGCGGCCCGACAGGCCCGCGCACCCGCTGCTCGCCCCCGAGGCCCGGTTCGCGATCCAGCGGATCATGACGGACGGCGCGGGGGTGCTGCGCTCCGCGTCCTCCCTGGAGGCCGCCGCCGACCGCCTCCAGCGGCTGCACAGCGAGGCACGCGACGCCCTCGACGAGAACGGCAAGACGGCCGAACCGGGTGTCGACACCTGGGAGGCCACCAACCTCCTGTGCGTCGCCCGCGTGCTGGTCGCCGCCGCCAGGCTGCGCGAGGAGACCCGCGGCTGCCACTGGCGCGAGGACCACGGCGACCGGGACGACGTGAACTGGCGGCGCCACATCGTCGTACGGCTGAATCCCGACCGGACGCTCGCCGTGCACACCACCGACACCCCAGACTTCCCCTCGACCCAGCAGCCCCGTCCCCAGGAGCAGTGACAGACGTGAGCACCCCCGACCTTCCCCTCCTCTCAGGCGGTGGCTGCGGCGACGGCTGCGGCTGCGGCGCCGAAGGGGAGTACGGCATCACCCCCGACGAGTACGCGGCCTACGCCGAGTGCGGGCTCGACCCCGCCCTCGCGCAGCTCCTCACGGACGCCGGGCTCGACCCCGTAGAGGTGGAGGACATCGCGAACCTGGCCGTCGAGGAGGACCTTGACCACGGCGTGGACGTGACCACGGTCGCGACGATCCCGGAGGAGGCCGTCTCCACCGCCGACTTCACGGCCCGCGAGGCCGGGGTCGTGGCGGGCCTGCGGGTCGCCGAGGCGGTCGTCTCGGTGGTCTGCACGGACGAGTTCGAGGTCGAGCGGCATGTCGAGGACGGCGACCGCGTCGAGGCGGGCCAGAAGCTGCTGAGCGTCACCACGCGCACCCGCGACCTGCTGACCGCCGAGCGCAGCGCGCTCAACCTGCTGTGCCGCCTGTCCGGCATCGCCACCGCCACGCGCGCGTGGGCGGACGTCCTGGAGGGCACCGGCGCGCGGGTGCGCGACACCCGCAAGACGACGCCCGGGCTGCGTTCCCTGGAGAAGTTCGCGGTCCGCGCGGGCGGCGGCGTCAACCACCGCATGTCCCTCTCGGACGCGGCGCTCGTCAAGGACAACCACGTGGTCGCCGCGGGCGGCGTCACCCAGGCCTTCGAGGCCGTCCGGGAAGCCTTCCCGGACGTGCCGATCGAGGTGGAGGTCGACACCCTGCACCAGCTCCGCGAGGTCGTGGACGCCGGCGCCGACCTGATCCTTCTGGACAACTTCACGCCCGCCGAGTGCGAGGAGGCCGTGGCCCTCGTGGCCGGCCGCGCGCTCCTGGAGGCCTCCGGCCGCCTCACGCTGGAGAGCGCGCAGTCGTACGCGAAGACGGGCGTCGACTTCCTGGCGGTGGGCGCCCTCACGCACTCCGCGCCCATCCTGGACATCGGCCTCGACCTCCGCGACGCCTCCGAGGCGTCCACGAGCGGGGCTGAGTAGGCATGCTGCTCACCATCGACGTCGGCAACACCCACACCGTCCTGGGCCTCTTCGACGGCGAGGACATCGTCGAGCACTGGCGCATCTCCACGGACGCGCGCCGCACCGCGGACGAGCTGGCCGTCCTCCTCCAGGGGCTGATGGGCATGCACCCGCTCCTCGGCGACGAGCTGGGCGACGGCATCGACGGCATCGCGATCTGCTCGACCGTCCCCTCGGTCCTCCACGAGCTGCGCGAGGTGACCCGCCGCCACTACGGCGACGTACCCGCCGTCCTCGTCGAGCCGGGCATCAAGACGGGCGTCCCGATCCTCACGGACAACCCCAAGGAGGTCGGCGCCGACCGCATCATCAACGCGGTCGCCGCCGTGGAGCTGTACGGAGGCCCCGCGATCGTCGTGGACTTCGGTACGGCGACGACCTTCGACGCCGTGTCCGCTCGGGGGGAGTACGCGGGCGGCGCGATCGCCCCCGGCATCGAGATCTCCGTCGAGGCCCTCGGGGTGCGCGGCGCCCAGCTCCGCAAGATCGAACTCGTCCGCCCCCGCAGCGTCATCGGCCGCAACACGGTGGAGGCCATGCAGGCGGGCATCCTGTACGGCTTCGCGGGACAGGTCGACGGAGTGGTGGGCCGGATGGCCCGGGAGCTGGCGGACGACCCCGAGGACGTCACGGTCATCGCCACCGGTGGTCTGGCCCCGATGGTGCTCGGCGAGTCCTCGGTCATCGACGAGCACGAGCCGTGGCTCACCCTGATCGGCCTCCGCCTGGTCTACGAACGCAACATCTCCCGAACCTGACCCCCGGCCCCCGCCCCGCCAGCGGCGCGGGGAACGGCGCGCGCAACCCTGCGGCCCCCGCCCCGCCAGGGGCGCGGGGAACGGCGCGCCAAGCCACGACGCACGCGCACTCGGGTCAAGGCCCGCAGTCCTCGCCCCGTCAGGGGCGCGGGGAACGGCGCGCGCAACCACAGCGCACGCGCACCCGAGTCATGTCCTGCGGCCCCCGCCCCGTCAGGGGCGCGGGGAACGGCGCGCGCAACCACAGCGCACGCGCACCCGAGTCAAGTCCTGCGGCCCCCGCCCCGTCAGGGGCGCGGGGAACGGCGCGCGCAACCACGACCCACGCGCACCCGGGTCAGAGCCCGCACCCCCGCCCCCGGCCCCACCCCCGGAGGGCCCCGGCAACCAAACCGCCGAACGGCAATCTGCGGATTTTGTCTGATTAGCGCGTATCGTCACGATCATGCCCACGCCCTATGGATCCCGCGGCGGCATGGCGTTCGGTGCGGAGGAGCTGCGCGTGCTCCGACGCGCGCTCGCCCTCGCCCTTCAGCCCAGCCCCGCCCCGCCCGAGGATGTCCAGGACTGCCTCCGTCTCGCCGAGTCGGTGGACGAGGCGTCCCGGGAGGGCGCCCGGCTGCGCGCCTTCCTGCTGGCCGACCTCGCCCGCTACCGCGCGGCCCTGCCCGGGACGGCGGCCGGCTTCCTGACGCTGCTGGAGGAGGCCCTCGCCTCCGGCTACCTGCCGGGCGCCGACGACCTGTCCGCGCTGCGCGCGCTGAGCGGCAACCCCGTCGCCGCCGCGCTCCTCGCCCGTTGCCAGGACCTGGCGGAACGCGAGGTCCGCACCCGCCTCGCCCTGCGCAGCGTCCCCGCCTCCCGCTCCCGTACGCGCCTGACGGCGATCCGGGGCGGCCTCGCGGCCGCGGCCGACGCCACCGGGAACCCCGGACCCGACGGGAAGCCCGCGCAGAAGCCGGCTCCCGAACCGCGCCCGGACACCCCGCGCAGGGAGCGCCCCATCCCCACCCCCGGAGAGGTGTTCCCGCCGAGGCGCAAACCCGCGGCCCCGCCCGCGGGCCCCCCGCAGCAGCTCGCCGCGGTCTGACCCGACCCGCGTACGGGACCGCGGAGGGGGCCTGGCTACCCTGGACGGCATGGAATACGTCTCCGCGCTCGTGCCCCCGGTAGTGATGGCCGTGTTCTTCGGCGGTCTGATCGTGACGATCGTGAAGACCCAGGGCGGCGCCAACAAGGCCAAGGAGGACGCCGCCGTGGACGCGGCCCTCGCCCGTGCCGAGAACACCCGCCAGGCCCCCCGCGACGGCACCGCCTGAGCCCCGGGACCCGGGCGCCCCGAACGGAGGGCCCGGACCCCGGCGGCGGACGCCCCGCACCGGCGTACGACTCATCGGATTTCCGAGTCGTACGCCCTTTTTGTTGCCGTTTGCCACTCAAAGCCACGTCCACCACGTGATTGGCGACATCTCCCCCTATTGTTCTGAACTGTGCCTCGCCCATTGGGAGAACTCGAAGACTCGGTCATGACGCGGGTGTGGAAGTGGAACCGCCCGGTGACCGTTCGGGAAGTCCTGGAAGACCTTCAGCAGGAGCGGACCATCGCCTACACCACGGTGATGACCGTTTTGGACAATCTCCATCAGAAGGGCTGGGTGCGCCGCGAGGCGGAAGGCCGGGCCTATCGATATGAGGCGGTCTCCACGCGGGCGGCGTACTCGGCCGCGCTGATGAACGAGGCCTGGTCGCAGAGCGACAACCAGGCGGCCGCTCTCGTCGCGTTCTTCGGCATGATGTCGCCGGAACAGCGTGAAGCGCTGAGCGATGCCGTGCGTATGGTCCAAGGACCGGAAACGCCTCCCGCGCAGAACCCGGAGCAGAACCCCGCCGAGAACCCGCCCCGCGAGAACCCCGCCGCCGACGGGGGCGAGACCGGGCGATAGCGTCCGGTCATGCCAGCAGAGCAGCCCGAAGTCAGCACTAATGCCGTCACCGTCCGCCGGGCCAGGACCGGCGATGTCCCGGCCGTTCGCCGTCTCCTCGACGCGTACGTCCGCGGCTCGATCCTGCTCGACAAAGCGACGGTGACCCTTTACGAGGACATCCAGGAGTTCTGGGTCGCGGAACGCGGCACGGGTCCGGGTGCGGAGGTCGTGGGCTGCGGCGCTCTGCACGTGATGTGGGAAGACCTCGCGGAAGTCCGCACTCTCGCCGTGGACCCGGCCATGAAGGGCGCGGGCGTCGGCCACCAGTTGCTGGGGAAGTTGCTGGAGACCGCCCGCTGGCTGGGCGTTCGCCGCGTATTCTGCCTGACCTTCGAAGTGGACTTCTTCGCCAAGCACGGCTTCGTGGAGATCGGTGAGACGCCGGTCGACACCGATGTCTACGCGGAGCTGTTGCGTTCCTATGACGAGGGCGTGGCCGAGTTCCTGGGTCTCGAACGGGTGAAACCCAACACCTTGGGCAACAGCCGGATGCTTCTGCATCTGTGATCGCCGGCGGGTAAAACCCCCGAAGTGCACCGCTCGCCCTTGCCCAGGGGTCCTATGTCCGAAACGCGCATGTTTCCGGGCTTCCCGTCTCCCATCGGTCTCCGCCAGGGGTTTGTGTTTTTCCGGCAAAAGCGGTTTGCTTTCCGACGTACTGCAGTACTGCATATAACAGGGGCGTGAAACAGTGGCGGATGCCGCGGACCCTCGGCCCGTAGATATCGATGAAAGGAAATCCGGTGGCACAGAAGGTTCAGGTCCTTCTTGTCGATGACCTCGACGGTGGCGAGGCTGACGAGACCGTGACGTTCGCGCTGGACGGCAAGACGTACGAGATCGACCTCACGACTTCCAATGCGGACAAGCTTCGTGGACTTCTCGACCCGTACGTCAAGGGCGGTCGTCGTACCGGTGGCCGTGCCTCGGGGAGCCGCGGAAAGGCCCGTGCGGCGTCCGGCGGCAGCCAGGACACCGCTCTGATCCGCGCGTGGGCCAAGGAGAACGGCCACGACGTCAATGACCGCGGCCGTGTTCCGGCGTCCATTCGCGAGGCCTACGAGAAGGCCAACGGCTGAGCGCAGGAACGGCGCAGCCGGATCCGGTGGCACTCCGCGGCCATCGTGTCCACGAGTCGTACGAGATCGGGGGCGCCCCCACCGCCCCCACCGAGTGCCGACAGCGTCGGCAGCGACGGTTCCACCTCGCGGCCCGGCACGGGGGGCCGCAGCCACACGGCGGCCCCCTGCGGGCCGTAGGCGCGGCGGATCAGGGGAGCGCCGGCGCCGTCCCGGCCCGCGCCCCGGTCCTCCCGGCAGGGCCCCCGGCCCTCGCGGTCGCTGGGGTCCGTGCCACCCGTGCCGCCCCGGTCGCCCCGGTCTTTGATCCCGTGGGCTGTGCCCTCGGCGCTCGTGGCGTTCCCGGTGCCTTCGGCGCCTTCGGCGCCCTCGGCACGCTCGGCACCCTCGCGGGTCCGCCTTCCGCGCGCACGGGCCAGGCCCGGCGGCAGTGGCGCCACGACGCGTCCGCCCGCGCCGATCGCCCCGAGGTCCAGCGGGATGCCTCCCCACTCCAGCCAGTCGAGCAGCCCCGGCAGCTCGTCCGCGCTCCCCGCGGCGACGAAGAGCCGCATGCGGCCGCCCCACATGGACACCGGGGACGCGGGTCCCAGGTGGCGCATCGCCGCGTACCCCGCCTCGGCGGGCACGTCCAGGACGTCGAAACGCCGCCCCGTCGGCAGTTCCACCGGCGGACCGGGCACCGTGGGCCAGTCCAGTTCGTTCTCGTACCAACGCCGGATCGTGTCGCTCGGGTCGTCCGCCCCGGACGGCCGGCGGGGAAAGGGGACCGTGGGAACCATGCAGGACCAACCGTCCCGAGGGCGCCGGAGTTACGCTGGGTGGTCCGGCGTGTGCGACGGGTGCCCGGAATCGGTGCGTCCGCGGGCGGCCGGCGGGGCAGGGGTGTTCGCCCATAGCGGAGGGAACCGGTGCGCTCGGCATGGAGTGTCACCGCGTGCGGGTAAGACATCCCTAGTGGGAGGGGCGACACGCAAGGCTCGGGCATCTCACGTTCGCCATCGGCGTACAGATGGTGGGGGTATCTGCCTGGCCTGCGGGAACATCGTCTCGCACCATCAGGTTGGAGCAGATGTCGGCGTTCGGCGCCCGGAGGCAGTGCCGGTTGTCGGTCCGGTGTCGGCAGTTGGAATGAGCGGTCCCCGCTTGCGGGACTAAGCTGCGGAAGGACAGGGAGGGGAGCGTCCCCTTACTGCCTGACCGCTCTGAGGAGCGATTAACGATGTTCGAGAGGTTCACCGACCGCGCGCGGCGGGTTGTCGTCCTGGCTCAGGAAGAAGCCCGGATGCTCAACCACAACTACATCGGCACCGAGCACATCCTCCTGGGCCTGATCCACGAGGGTGAGGGTGTCGCCGCTAAGGCCCTGGAGAGCCTCGGGATTTCGCTCGAGGCGGTCCGCCAGCAGGTGGAGGAGATCATCGGCCAGGGCCAGCAGGCGCCCTCCGGCCACATCCCCTTCACCCCCCGTGCCAAGAAGGTCCTGGAGCTGTCGCTCCGCGAGGCCCTTCAGCTGGGCCACAACTACATCGGCACGGAGCACATCCTGCTCGGCCTGATCCGCGAGGGCGAGGGCGTCGCCGCCCAGGTCCTGGTCAAGCTGGGCGCAGACCTCAACCGGGTGCGGCAGCAGGTCATCCAGCTGCTCTCCGGTTACCAGGGCAAGGAGACCGCCGGCGCAAGCGGCGGTCCTGCCGAGGGCACTCCCTCCACGTCGCTGGTCCTCGACCAGTTCGGCCGGAACCTCACCCAGGCCGCTCGCGAGTCCAAGCTCGACCCGGTCATCGGGCGCGAGAAGGAGATCGAGCGGGTCATGCAGGTGCTGTCCCGCCGCACCAAGAACAACCCGGTCCTGATCGGTGAGCCCGGCGTCGGCAAGACCGCCGTCGTCGAGGGCCTCGCGCAGGCGATCGTCAAGGGCGAGGTGCCCGAGACCCTCAAGGACAAGCACCTCTACACCCTGGACCTCGGTGCGCTGGTCGCCGGCTCCCGCTACCGCGGTGACTTCGAGGAGCGCCTGAAGAAGGTCCTCAAGGAGATCCGCACCCGCGGCGACATCATCCTGTTCATCGACGAGCTCCACACGCTGGTCGGTGCGGGTGCCGCCGAGGGCGCCATCGACGCGGCCTCCATCCTGAAGCCGATGCTGGCCCGCGGTGAGCTGCAGACGATCGGTGCCACGACGCTCGACGAGTACCGCAAGCACCTGGAGAAGGACGCCGCGCTGGAGCGCCGCTTCCAGCCCATCCAGGTCGCGGAGCCGTCGCTGCCGCACACCATCGAGATCCTCAAGGGTCTGCGCGACCGGTACGAGGCGCACCACCGGGTGTCCATCACGGACGAGGCCCTGGTGCAGGCGGCCACGCTCGCCGACCGGTACATCTCGGACCGCTTCCTGCCGGACAAGGCGATCGACCTGATCGACGAGGCCGGCTCCCGGATGCGCATCCGCCGGATGACCGCGCCGCCGGACCTGCGCGAGTTCGACGAGAAGATCGCCGGCGTCCGCCGCGACAAGGAGTCCGCGATCGACTCGCAGGACTTCGAGAAGGCCGCCTCCCTCCGCGACAAGGAGAAGCAGCTCCTGGCCGCCAAGGCCAAGCGGGAGAAGGAGTGGAAGGCCGGCGACATGGACGTCGTGGCCGAGGTCGACGGCGAGCTGATCGCCGAGGTCCTCGCGACCGCCACCGGCATCCCGGTCTTCAAGCTGACCGAGGAGGAGTCCTCGCGCCTGCTGCGCATGGAGGACGAGCTCCACAAGCGGGTCATCGGCCAGGTCGACGCCGTCAAGGCGCTGTCGAAGGCGATCCGCCGTACGCGCGCCGGTCTGAAGGACCCGAAGCGTCCTGGTGGCTCGTTCATCTTCGCCGGTCCGTCCGGCGTCGGTAAGACCGAGCTGTCCAAGGCGCTCGCCGAGTTCCTCTTCGGCGATGAGGACGCGCTGATCTCCCTCGACATGTCGGAGTTCAGCGAGAAGCACACGGTCTCGCGCCTCTTCGGTTCGCCCCCCGGCTACGTGGGCTACGAGGAGGGCGGCCAGCTGACCGAGAAGGTCCGCCGCAAGCCGTTCTCCGTCGTGCTCTTCGACGAGGTCGAGAAGGCACACCCGGACATCTTCAACTCGCTGCTGCAGATCCTGGAGGACGGTCGCCTGACCGACTCCCAGGGCCGGGTCGTGGACTTCAAGAACACGGTCATCATCATGACGACCAACCTCGGCACGCGGGACATCTCCAAGGGCTTCAACCTGGGCTTCGCGGCCTCGGGCGACAAGAAGACCAACTACGAGCGCATGAAGAACAAGGTCTCGGACGAGCTCAAGCAGCACTTCCGGCCCGAGTTCCTCAACCGTGTCGACGACGTCGTCGTCTTCCCGCAGCTCACGCAGGAGGACATCCTGCGGATCGTCGACCTGATGGTCGGCAAGGTCGACGAGCGCCTGAAGGACCGGGACATGGGCATCGAGCTCTCCCAGTCGGCCAAGGAGCTGCTGTCCCAGAAGGGCTACGACCCGGTGCTGGGCGCGCGTCCGCTGCGTCGCACCATCCAGCGCGAGATCGAGGACACGCTGTCGGAGAAGATCCTCTTCGGCGAGCTGCGCCCCGGTCACATCGTGGTCGTGGACACCGAGGGCGAGGGCGAGGCGAAGACCTTCACCTTCCGCGGCGAGGAGAAGTCGGCCCTGCCGGACGTCCCGCCGATCGAGCAGGCTGCCGGCGGCGCCGGTCCGAACCTGAGCAAGGAGGCGTGACCTTCGGGTACGCCTGAGCGGTGAACCGATGGGGCCGGTGCTTTCGAGCACCGGCCCCATCGGTGTGTCCGGACCTCGTCGGCGGACCGGCACGTGCGCGCCGGGACGCCGCGTCCGTCAGGAGAGCTGGCCGTCGTAGTCCGGGAGCTTGTACGTCTTCTCGGCGTGCCCGCCCGACAGGTCGGTGGAGCTGTTGCCGATGTTCGCGATGATCGTGTAGCCCTTGGCCTCGATGGACGCGCGCTGCGCCGTCTTGTAGTCGGCCACGTCGGCGAAGAGGTCGATGAAGCTGCGGACGTGCAGCCCCGACACCTTGTAGCCGACGTGCTTGAGGTTGAAGTCGGTCACCGACTTGATGATGCCGGGGCGGGCGGTGACGAAGAACAGGGCGACGCCGCGGCCCTGGGCGTACGTGGCGAGATCGCGGACGGGCGCGTTGGCGGGCTGCGGGAAGCTGAAGCCGAAGTCGGTCTCCAGCGCGGTGTTGTCGATGTCGAGCACGATGGCCTGCTTCTCGCCCGGGACGGCGGCGTCGATGCGTGCCTTCACCTGGGGGAGTGCCTCGGCCATCACGGCCCGGCAGTCCTTCTGCCACGTCTCGTAGCCCACGTCCGCCGCGGCGGACACGGTCACGGCGGACGAGAAGGCGACGGCGGCCGGCGCGGCGGCGGGCGCCGCCGAGGCGGGGGTCATCAGGGCGGCGATGGCGGCGGTGGCGACGGCGGTCACGCCGAACAGGCGCTGCAGTCTGCTTCCGGTCATGGGTGGGGGGTTCCTCTCGCATCGGAGCGCTGCGGGACATGGGTCGTGGCACATGCTCCTGGGCGGGTGGGGCTGCCGGGAGGCGAAGGGATTACTGGCTGGTAACTGTAGGGTGCCCAGGCGGGGTTGGGCTAGATGCGGTACCTGCCTTCGTCGCGGGCGCACAGGCCGCGAGGGTCGCCGGGTCCCAGGGGCCGCGTATCGCCCGCCGGACCGCTCGCCGTATCGGTGGCCGTATCGCCGTATCGCCCTATTGCCGTGTGGCCGTAGGGCGTCTGGCCGTTCGGCCCCGGGGGCGGGACGATCCGCGGTGTCCCGAACTGCCCGCGGAGGGAGCCGTGATGAGCGCCGAGGAGCCCGAGGTCCGGACGAAGGCGGGAGCGGTACGAGGAGCGGCGGCGGGCGGAGCGGCCGTCTTCCGGGGCATCCCCTTCGCCGAACCCCCGGTCGGCGCACTGCGGTTCGCGGCGCCCAGGCCCGCCAGGAGCTGGGACGGCGTGCGCCCGGCGCTGGAGTTCGGGCCCCCTCCGCCGCAGTCCTCGGCCTTCGGCATGGACGCGCTGTCGGCAGGGGACACCAGCGGCGACTGGCTGACCCTCAACGTCTGGACGCCCGACCCGGGCCCCGGCGCCGGGCTGCCGGTGATGGTGTGGCTCCATGGCGGCGCGTACACGATCGGGACGTCCGGGCTTCCGGAGTACGACGGCGGACGGCTGGCCCGGGAGGGGGTCGTCGTCGTGACGCTCAACCAGCGCCTCGGCGTGGAGGGGTTCGCGCTCATCGAGGGCGCTCCGGCCAATCGCGGGCTGCTCGACCAGGTCGCCGCCCTGGAGTGGGTGCGGGACAACATCCGCGCCTTCGGCGGCGACCCCGGGCGGGTCACGCTGTTCGGCGAGTCGGCCGGTGCGGGGTGCGTGGCCGCGCTGCTGGCGATGCCGCGCGCCCGGGGGCTCTTCCGGCGGGCCGTGGCGCAGAGCGTCCCGGCGCCGTTCCTGTCCGCGGAACTGGCGGCTGAGGTCGCGGTGGAGTTCGCGGCGGAACTGGCGCTGCGGCCGACGGCCGCCGACCTGGCCACCGTGGCCCCGGCCCGGCTGCCCTCGGCGGCGGACTCGGTCGGGGCACGGCTGGGCGGGTACGCGGACCGGTGGGGGGTGCTCGCGCACACGTCGGTCGCGATCTCGCCCGTGGTCGACGGGGAGGTGCTGCCGGTCGCCCCTTGGGAGGCGCTGTCCTCGGGAGCGGCCCGGGACGTCGACCTCCTGGTCGGGCACACCCGGGACGAGTACCGGCTGTTCATGGCGTTCGCCGGGACCCTGGGCGCGGTCACGCCGGAGCAGGCCGACGAGGCGGTGCGGGTGTTCGCGCCCGGTTCCTACCGCGAGGCGTTCACGGACGCGGGCCCCGAGGAGGTCTACGGGCTCGTGCGCTCCGACTGGCTGTTCCGCATGCCGTCGCTCCACCTGGCCGAGGCGCAGCTCTCGGGTGGCGGCCGTGCCCACTTCTACGAGCTGACGTGGCCCGCGCCGGCCATGGGCGGGGCGCTCGGGGCCTGCCACGGGCTCGATGTGCCACTGGTGTTCGGGAACCTCCGGGGCGGGCTGCCGTCCATCCTGCTGGGGGAGGAGCCGCCCGCCGAGGCCGAGGCGCTGTCGGAGTCGTTCCGGGCGGCCTGGACCGGGTTCGCGGCGGGGCGTGGGCCCGGCTGGGGGGCCTACGAGGCCGGGCGCAGGGAGGTGCGGCTGTTCGACGTGGTGCCGGAGGTCGTCCCGTATCCGGAGGAGGCTTCGCGGCGGCTCTGGGAGGGGCACGTGTTCGGCGCTCTGCCGTTGGAGGCGTAGTGGCGCGCAGTCGCGGGTGAGCCAGGTCACTTCGCTTGGGGCGAGGGGCCGTTGGGCGGTTCGAGGTGACCTCCGAAGGGCGGTTCGGGAGGCTTTCCGAGCCGCTTCCCCGTGTAGCCCGCGCCACATTCGGGACCCTTTGGATCATGCCCTCCGGTGACAAGCCGCACAGGCCCTCCGAGCCCTACTAGGGCGCATAGTGGATGTGGCGAATCGGACAAACGGGACCTTTGGCCCTGGGGGTGGAGGCCGGGTCCCGGGACCTCGGCAGCGGGCGGGGCCGAGAGGGCGGAGGCCTTGGTGGGCGGCCTTGAAGTGGGGGTAAACCCGACTTCACGGAAAAAACCCGGAGCATTTCGGCCTTGATGGTTTATCTGTCAAGAACCTGGATGTCTGGTGCTCAAGTACGACTTCGGGTCGTAGATGGGGACTTTGTGCGACAGCGGGGCGGCGGGTTACCACTGATGCATCACCCCGGTGCACCGACCACGTGCCGGGTGTGCCGATACCCGCCCCCCCCGGAGGTTGTACGCATGTCGCAGCGCACCAAGTCCCTGAAGTTCCGTACGTCCCCGCTCCGTAACCGTGCGGCCGTCCTGGCCGTCGGCCTGGGTGCGACGGCCGTCCTCGGAACCGGGGCAGCGGTCGCCGCAAGCACCGGTCTCGACACCGCCGCCGGCGCGACCGCCGCCGGTTCCGTCCAGGCGCAGGCCGTCGCTCAGGCGAAGGCCGCGAGCCAGGCCAAGGCCGCGGCCGCGCAGAAGGCGACCGCCGCCAAGGCCGCCGCGGCGAAGAAGGCGGCGCAGAAGGCCGCGGTCAAGAAGACGGTCGCCAAGAAGGCCGCCTCGTGGGTCGACCCGGTCAAGAGCTACAAGCTCTCCGCCAGCTTCGCCCAGGCCGGCGGCATGTGGACGCACAACCACTCCGGCCAGGACTTCGCCGTCCCCTCCGGCACCAAGGTCGTCGCCGCCCACGGCGGCACCGTCGTCAAGGCCGGCGGCAACGGCGCCGGTGACGGTCCCGCGTACGGCAACGCCGTCGTCATCAAGCACGGCAACGGCACGTACTCGCAGTACGCCCACCTGTCCCGCGTCGAGGTGAAGATAGGCCAGGTCGTCAAGACCGGCCAGCAGATCGCGCTGTCCGGCAACACCGGCAACTCCAGCGGCCCGCACCTGCACTTCGAGATCCGCACCTCGCCGAACTACGGCACCGCGATCGACCCGGTCTCCTTCCTGCGCGGCAAGGGCGTGACGGTCTAGTACCGGACCACCGGCCCGGACCCGTGCCAGGGTTCGCACCGGGGCGTCCCGCGCCCGGGGTCCGGGCTCAGGACTCGCGGCCGCCGGCTCCGCCGTGCGCCCGCGTGACCAGTTCGACGGCGACCTCCAGGACGGCCTTGCGCTTGTCCTCGGGGTCGCCTTCGATGTCCTTGAGGGCGAACATCCCGGCGTGCATCGTGAACAGGGCGCTCACGCACCGGACCTGGTCCGTGAGCGGGGCGTCCGGCTCCTTGATGATCTCCAGCATGGAGAGCATGCGGTCCTTGAAGGACTCGCCGATGCTCAGCTCCCGCATCGTCGCCTGGTTCTCCTGCATGAAGCGGAAGAGCGGGGCCGCGTTCGTGAGCGCCACGCTGTAGCGGCCCAGCAGTTCACGCTTCGTGTCGAGCGTGTGCGGCCGCCCCCTGCCCCACTCGATCAGCTCGTCCATGGGCCTCGTCAGGTCCTCGAAGAGGCTGATGAGGATGTCTTCCTTCGTCTTGAAGTGGTAGTAGAGGGCCGCCTTCGTGACGTCCAGCCGCTCCGCGATCTCCCGCAACGACGTCTTCTCGTACCCCTGCTCCGCGAAGAGTTCGACGGCCACGTCCTGGATGCGCTGGCGGGTGTCCCCGCGCCGCCGCTGCCTGCTGCCGTCCATCCTCGCCGCTCCTCGCTTCTCGCCGTACGCACCCGGGCGCGGGTAAAGAATTACTTACTTGACGCCCGGCTAGTTACGGGTCTACTTTCCCCAAGTGTAGTCAGCTTGCCGGTCGGCAAGTAAGTAGCAACGCGGTACCCAGGGGAGTAGGGACAGTGGCGGACGCCAGGACGGCCGATGCGGCCGGAGCAGTGCAGGTGGGGGAGGGGCCCGACGTCCCGGTGGAGGACGCGGGCGCGCAGTCCGGAGCGGCCGCGGACGGGGGCGCGCAGCCCAGGAGCGTGCGCGTCGTCCTGCTGGCACTGATGATCGCGATGCTGCTCGCGATGCTCGACAACATGATCATCGGCACCGCGATGCCGACCATCGTGGGAGAGCTCGGCGGGCTGGAGCACCTGTCGTGGGTGGTCACCGCGTACACGCTCGCGACCGCGGCCTCGACCCCGATCTGGGGCAAGCTCGGCGACATGTACGGGCGCAAGGGCGTCTTCCTGACCTCGATCGTGATCTTCCTGATCGGGTCGGCACTCAGCGGCATGGCCCAGGACATGGGGCAGCTCATCGGGTTCCGGGCCGTCCAGGGGCTCGGCGCGGGCGGCCTGATGGTCGGCGTCATGGCGATCATCGGCGACCTGATCCCGCCGCGTGAGCGGGGCAAGTACCAGGGCATGATGGCCGGCGTCATGGCGCTCGCCATGATCGGCGGACCGCTCGTCGGCGGCACCATCACCGACCACTGGGGCTGGCGCTGGTCCTTCTACATCAACCTGCCGCTCGGCATCGTGGCACTGATCGCCGTCACCGCCGTACTGCACCTGCCGAAGAAGCGGGCGCAGGGGCGCATCGACTACCTCGGCGCCGCACTGCTCACCGTCGGCATCACCTCGATCGTGCTCGTCACCACCTGGGGCGGCACCGAGTACGCCTGGGGCTCCGCCATGATCATGGAGCTGGTCGGGGTGGGCGTCGCCGCGCTCGTCGGCTTCGTGTTCGTGCAGACCAGGGCCGCCGCGCCCGTCATGCCGCTGCACATCTTCCGGAGCCGCAACTTCACGCTGATGTCCGTCGTCGGCTTCATCGCCGGGTTCGTGATGTTCGGAGCGGTGCTGTTCCTGCCGCTCTACCAGCAGTCCGTGCAGGGCGCGTCCGCGACCAACTCCGGGCTCCTGCTGCTGCCGATGCTGCTCGCGATGCTCGTCACCTCGATGGTCGCCGGGCGGATCACCACCAGCAGCGGACGGTACAAGGTCTTCCCGATCGTGGGCAGCGTGCTCATGGTGATCGGGCTGTTCCTGCTCTCCACCATGGACACGGAGACCACGCGGCTGATGTCCGGCGTGTACATGGCCGTGGTCGGCGCCGGCATGGGCTGCCTGATGCAGGTCACGATGCTCGTCTCGCAGAACAGCGTCGAGATGAAGGACATGGGCGTCGCCTCGTCCAGCAGCACGCTCTTCCGCACGCTCGGCTCGTCCTTCGGTGTCGCGATCATGGGCGCGCTGTTCAACCACCGGGTCCAGGACGTGATGGCCGAGCGGGCCGGCGCCCTCGGGGCCGGCGTCACCGAGCGGTCCGCGCAACTGGACGCGGCGAGCCTGGCGAAGCTGCCGGAGGCCGCGCGGGAGGCGTACCAGCACGCGGTCGCCTCGGGCACGCACGGGGCGTTCCTGCTCGGGTCCGTCGTCGCCGTGGTGGCTCTCGTCGCGGCGCTGTTCGTCAAGGAGGTTCCCCTGCGCGGGGCCCCGGAGGCCTCCGGCGGTCCCGGCGGGGAGAAGACGGCCGGGGATGCGGCTGGGGACGCCGCGGGCGCGGTGTAGGCGGTTGCAGAGGCCGCCGAATCCGCCCTGATTCCCCGGGCCGAGAGGCCCCCGGTCCCGGACACCGTCCGAGGCCGGGGGCCTCTTTCGGCGTCCCGGCGGCACCTCTCCCCCGGCTCCCGCCCGCGGGGCTCCGGAACCCCGCGGGGACCCGGTCCGGTCCCGGCCGACAGAGGTCCGGGGGCCCATCCCTGGCTTGCCCTGCCCGGTCCCGCCTCCCGGTTCGGGTGGTCGTGGGGCCTTGCCCTCGGGTACGGGCGGTCCGGCGCGCGGTGACCGCAATCCCGCCCCCCGGGTACGGCGGGGCCGGGCTGCGGTCGTGGGGAGGCCTGCCACCGGGTTCGGGCGGTGCGGGGCGCCGCCACCGGGAAGCCGGACCTCCCGGTAGGGCCGGTGCGGGGCGTCGCCGGGGAGCCGGGCTCCCCGTGCAACCGGTCCGGTCCGGGGCGGGGCGCGCGGTGCCCCGGACCGGCACCTCGTGCGGCAGGCAGGCAGGCAGGCGCGGCACGCGCGGGCCGGGAGCCCGGGGCCTCCGGAGGGTGCTGCGTCGGTGAGCCCGGGGCCTCCGGAGGGGGCCTACGCCGGGAGCATCGGATGGCTTCCCGTGCTCGTGGGCGCGTGCTCCGGCAGCCACAGCACGGCGACCGCCCCCTCCGCCGGTACACCCTCGGGCGCCCCCGCGGGCCGTACGTTGCGGAAGGTGAGCCGCGCGCCCATCACCCGGGCCTGCCCGGCGGCGATGGTCAGCCCCAGGCCGTGCCCGTGCCCCGCCCGGTCGCTGCTGCCGGTGCGGAACCGGCTCGGTCCGTCGGCGAGCAGCGCCTCGGGGAAGCCCGGCCCGTGGTCGCGGACCCGGACGACCCGGCCCTCGACCGTGACCTCGACCGGCGGCCTGCCGTGCTTGGCCGCGTTCAGGAGCAGGTTGATGAGCACCCGCTCCAGTCGGCGCGGGTCCGTGGTGACCTCGGACTCGTGCACGACACGCACGACGATCCCCGCGTCCCGCACCGCCACCCGCCGGGTCACGAACTCGCCCAGCATGATGTCCTGGAGCTCCGCCCGCTCGGACGCGCTGTCCAGCCGGGCCACCTCCAGGACGTCCTCGACCAGTTGGCGCATGGCCTGCGCCCGGTCCCGTACGAGTTCCGTCGGCCGTCCGGGCGGCAGGAGTTCGGCCGCGGTGAGCAGCCCGGTCACCGGGGTGCGCAGCTCGTGCGCGATGTCGGCGGTCACCCGCCGCTCGGCCTCCAGCCGCTGCTGGAGCGCGTCCGCCATGGCGTCCACGGCCCGCGCGAGGTCGTCGGTCTCGTCGCGTACGACACCGCCGATGGAGTCCCGCACCCGCACCTCGGTCTCGCCCTGCGCGACCCGCCGGGCCGCCGTGGCCGCCTTGCGCAGCCGCCGGGACAGCTGGCCCCCGATGAGCACGCCGAGCGCGCAGCCGCCGAAGACCACCGCGATCGAGCCGATGAGCAGCGCCTCGTCGAGATCCTTGAGGACGGTGGTGCTGCGGTCGGTGAAGTTCGTGTGCAGCGACAGGATCCGCCCGTCCTTGAGCGGCACGGCGGCCCAGATGTCGGGAACGCCGTTCGGGCGTTCCGTCACATAGGTCGCGCGGCGCCCGGCCGTGGCCTTCACCAGCAGGTCCTTCGGCAGCCCGGGGTCGTCGATCCGGATGCCCGGGAAGTTCGGCCGCCCCGACGTCTCGTAGTTGCGCTGAGCGATCTGGACGCGCTCGTCCGCGAGGTCGCGCGCGTTGTCGAGCATCGACACCCGCGCGGCGTTGTGCACCACGAGGCTCAGCGCGACGGCGACCAGCGCGCCGACCGCCGCGATCGCGGCACTGAGCTTCCACCTCAGTCCCGTACGCGGCACGAGGCGTTCGAGCCGCTCCCGCCCGCCGCGTCCGTCCCGCAGTCCGCGCTGCTCCGGGAACGCGTCCGCCCCGCCCCGGCCCCGGAACGCCCCGCCCCGGCCCCGGAACGCCCCGGGCCGGCCCCGGAACGCCCCGGGCCGGTCGGACTCCCCGTGCTGGCCGCGACCGCCGCGACCGTCCTGACCGCCCCGACCGCCCTGCCCGCCGGTGCCGGGCCCCGCGGTCCCGCCGCCGTCCACCGGCTTCCGATTCGTCCCCCGCATGGTCCGCTCAGGCCTTCAACTTGTAGCCGAAGCCGCGGACCGTCTCGATGCGGTCCTGGCCGATCTTCGTACGCAGCCGCTGCACATGGACGTCGACGACGCGGGTGTCACCGCCCCAGCCGTAGTCCCACACCCGCTCCAGGAGCCTGTCGCGCGACAGGACCGTGCCGGGCGCGGCCGAGAACTCCAGGAGCAGCCGCATCTCGGTGGGCGTCAGCGCCACCTGCGCGCCGCCCCTGCGCACCTCCATGCCCTCGGTGTCGATCTCCAGTTCGCCGTCGCCGAAGGACAGCACACCGCCGCCCGCCGCCGACCGCGCGGGCTCGGGCTCGGAGGCGCCGCGCGGACCGCTCGCGTGGCCGAACCGCCGCAGCACGGCCCGGATGCGCGCGACCAGCACGGCTCCGTCGAAGGGCTTCGTGACGTAGTCGTCCGCGCCCGCCTCGAGACCCAGCACGACGTCGATCGAGTCGGCCCGGGCCGACAGCATGATCACGGGCACGGTCGACTCGTCGCGGATGCGGCGGCACAAGGACACACCGTCGAGCCCCGGCACCATCACGTCGAGGAGCGCGATGTCGGGCCGGTCCGCGCGGAACGCCTCCAGGCCGGACAGGCCGTCGGGCATGGCGGTGACCACGAAGCCGTCGCGCTCCAGCGCGAGTTGGGTGGCCTCGCGGATGACGTCGTCGTCCTCGACGAACAGGACATGGGTCTGCTCTGCCATCCGGTGCTCTCAGTTCGGTCGGTCGGACGATCGGCCGGGTTGTCCGATCGGGCTGTGGGCGGTGGGTTCCTGACCGGGAGGTGCGGCCCGCGCCGCCGCCGGGTGCCGCTCCCGGCTACCCCTCGGCGGGGGCGGGCGTCCCGCCGCCCACGACCTTGCTGTAGTCGTTGCGCGTGCGGGCCTGCTCGGCGAAATGGCCCCCCGCCCAGCGGTACGTGATCACTTCCTCGCCGGACGGGTACGCCACCGAGTCGCCCTTCTCGTACACCTGCTGGGTGACGACCAGGTCGCCCCGGTCGATCTCCGCGTACACCGGGGGCTCCTCGGCGCGGAAGACGTTCGAGTACCGGCCGCCGTTCTCGCGGTAGACGTACGAACCGACCCCGACCGCGTCGCCGCAGGTCATCACGTTGATCACGACGTCGTTCGCGGAGCCGCCGGTCAGATTGCCGTAGGACACGTCGACCGGGTACTCGTCGCCGACGCAGGGCTTCAGGTCGCGCTTGACCGCGGCGCTGACCTCGGGGTCGGTCCTGACGAGGGAGATCGCGTCCACCCGCTGCCGGCTCGTCGGGGGTGCGGCACCCGTGGGGGAGGCGGTGGTCGCGGCGCCGCCGGCCACCGAACCGGAGGCAGGCCCCTCGTCCCGGGCGCCGGTGCCGCCGGTACCGCAGGCGGACACGGAAAGGCCGAGGGCGGTGAGCACGGCCCCCGCCGTGATCACCGCCTGCCGTGCGCCGCGGGGCCGCGGGCCCCCTGTGTCTACGCCGCGCAACGCTCCCGCTCCTCACGCTCCGGTGCCCCGGCGCCCGACTCCTCCAGGCGGCGGCGCTCCAGCTCCTCACGGAGCCGGGCGAGCGCCCGGTGCAGGGTGCTCTTGACCGTTCCGGCCGACATGCCGAGGGCCGCGGCCGTCTCCTCCGTGGACATCTGCTCCCAGTGTCGCAGCACGACGACACTGCGCTGCTTGGGAGCCAGCACCTTCATGATGTCCATCAGCAGCGCGCGGTCCGCGTGCTGTTCGGTGGAGTCGGCGACGCTCGCGTCCGGGAGCTGCTCGGTCGGGACCTCCTCCAGCTTGCGGGCCCGCCACCACTCCGTCCGCGTGTTGATCATGACGCGGCGCAGATAGGCGTCGGCGAGGCGCTTGTCCGCTATGCCGTCCCAGCGGCCGTACGTACGCACCAGCGCGGTCTGCAGGAGGTCCTGGGCGTCGACCGGGTCGGGGACCAATCGGCGGGCGCTGCGCAGCAGCGCGTCCTGCCGGGTCCGTACGTACTCCTCGAACTCGAGCACCTCGCCGTCCGCCATGCCAACCGCCTCCGTCCCCGTTCCGACCCGAGTGCTGCCGGTTGTCCGTTGCCTGCCGTACCACTGCCGCGCGGTACGGCACTGAAGCTACGGAGCTGTTGTCACGGGGTTGTCCGAGCGAGCCTGCGGCGAACGCTCGGCTGTCCGTCGGTTGTGTAACGGAAGTAGGAGACGAGTAAAGCCCTGGGGCGGCTGGGGCGGTTATGGGTGCTTTGGCGGCCGCGGAAGGCGCCGCGGCCCTGTGACGGACCGGGGCGCCGCCTGTCCGCCCGCTGTGACATCCGGCCGCGTGGCATCCGCCCGTTCCGGCGTCCGCCGGGAGGGCGCGTCCGCCGGGAGGGCGCGTCCGCCGGGAGGGCGCGCGTTCCCGGCGGACGCGTCCGCGAGGTGCGGCGCCCGTGACGTACGAGCCCTCGTGACGTACGAGCCCCGTGGCGCGCGGCGCCCGCCGGGGGGAGCCCCGGCGGGCGGGTCCGGAGCGGCCGGCCCGGACCGGGTCCGGGAGCTGTCGTGGAAGCCGTCGCGGACGGCTGTCGCACAAGGCCGTCGCACAAGGCCGTCGCACAAGGCCGTCGCACAAGGCCGGCGCACAAGGCCGGCGTGGAGGGCCGGTGCGGTGGGCCGGTGCGGCGGGTCAGGCCAGCGGGAGCCGGTAGAGGCCGCCCGCGAGGGGTTCGGCCAGGCCGTCGGCGACCAGCCCGTCCAGTGCGCGGGCGCGCTGCACGGGCTCCTCCCAGACGCGGTCCAGGACCGACTGCGGTACGGGGGCGACCGCCTCGCGCAGTACGGCGAGGAGCCGCCCGCGCACCTGCCGGTCCGTTCCGGCGTACGTCTGGCCGCGGCGCGGCGGGCCCTCGTGCGCGGGCTTCCCCGCGAGCCGCCAGGCGCACCGGGACGCGATCGGGCAGCGTACGCAACTCTCGTTCTTCGCCGTGCAGATGAGGGCGCCGAGCTCCATGGACGCGGCGGCCCAGAGCGAGGCGGTGCGCTCGTCGTCGGGCAACAGGGCCCGCGCGAGCTTGCGTTCGGCGGCGGTCGTGGCGTTCGGCGGGTACTGGACTCCCGAGGCGGCCCGCGCGAAGACGCGCCGCACGTTCGTGTCGAGGACCGCGTGCCGCTGCCCGTACGCGAACGAGGCCACGGCGGCGGCCGTGTACTCGCCGATGCCCGGCAGCGCGAGCAACTGCGCGTGCTCCGCGGGTACGTCCCCGCCGTGCCGTTCCGTTATGGCGACCGCCGCCCCGTGCAGCCGCAGGGCGCGGCGGGGGTAGCCGAGCCGGCCCCAGGCGCGCACGGCCTCGCCCGGAGCCTCCGCGGCGAGGTCGGCAGGGCGCGGCCAGCGGGCCAGCCACTGCTCGTACACCGGGAGCACCCGGTTCACCGGCGTCTGCTGGAGCATGAATTCGCTGACCATCACCCCCCACGACCCCGCTTCGGCCCGCCGCCACGGCAGGTCGCGCGCGTTCTCCTCGAACCAGTCGATGACGGGGGCGTGCAGGTCGGCGCCGAGGGCGCCGAGTGCGTCGGCCTGGGCGCTGGATGTGGGCTTCGTGGGCACAGTCATGGCACGTCCGATCCTGCCATGCGGGCGGGGTGTCGTGCGGGCAGCGGCGGGGCGGGTCGGGTGCGGGAGGCCGTGGTGCGCAGGTTGTGCGCCTGGGTGGTGGGGGAGGCCGTCGCGCGCCGGTGTGCCGGGAGGACGCGGCGGGCCCGGGCTCCGTCCACGCGCCCGTACGCCCTGTCCGCGTGCCGTGCGTCCGCTGCGGGACGTTCGTGGAGGCGGTCACGGAGGGTGGCTGACTGGCCCCGTTCGTCACGTGCAGCGACCGAGGGAGGGCCGGTGCGGCGAGCGGCGGGGCGGGGCGCGCGCCTCCCGGAATGATGATCCGGAAAAGATGGTGCCCAGGGCGGCGGGTGGGGCCGGAGAAGCACCGGATCTCTCGTACAGTTTGCGCCGTGGGATCTATGCGCAATCCGGTCGGGCCGCTTCCCTCCTCCATCTACTGGCGACGGAGGGCTGTTCTGCTGTCCATGGTCGCCCTGATGGCGCTGCTGATCACCTGGGTGATCACCTCCGGGGGTGGAGGAGGCGGCAGGAACGGCTCCGACGGTTCCAACGACAAGAATCCCACCGCGTCGATCACACCGGGCCCCTCCGGTTCCGAGTCGGCGATCAGTGAAGCCCCGGGCGGACGCGACGAGTCGAGCGACGGGGGCGGCGGGGACGACGGCGCGTCAGGGGACTCCGGCGACTCGTCGGGCTCGGGCGACTCGGCAGGCTCCGCCGGTTCGGGTTCCGGTGGCTCGGGTTCCGACGGCGGCGCGGGCGGTGGCTCGGGTGGCGCGGGAGCGGGCGGCTCCGGTGCGGGCTCGTACACGGGCGACACGCTTCCCGCGGGCTCCAAGGTCCCCAACTGCACCTCGGGCGCTGTGAAGTTGACGCTGCGCAGCGTCGAGAACTCCTACGCGCCCGACGAGGACCCCTCGCTCGTCCTCACCGCCAAGAACTCCTCGGGGAGCGACTGCAAGCTCGATCTGGGTCCGAAGCACACGGTTCTGACGATCACTCAGGCCGGCAGTGACGACGAGATCTGGTCCTCGGACCACTGCCCGAAGCGTGCCACCGGCTTCGTCTTCCGCGTCCCGGCGAACGACCAGGTCACCCGTACCGTCGGGTGGGACCGCGAGCCCAGCGCCGCCAAGTGCGCGACCCCGCCGCCCGGCCCGGCCGCCGCGGGAACCTACCTGGTGGAAGCAAAGACCCCGGGCCTCCCCAAGGCCCAGACATCCTTCGTCCTCAAAACAGACTGACCCCCACCCACCGAGACCCCGGGCAAGCGGCACGGGAGCCAAGTCACGCCCACGAACAGGGGGGCGCGAGGAACCGCGCACGAGATCCCAGGCACGCGGCACGGGAGCCGAGCCACCCCCACGAACTGCGGGGGCGCGAGGAACCGCGCACGAGACCCCGGGCAAGCGGCGAGGGAGCCAAGTCACGCCCACGAACTGCGGGGGCGCGAGGAACCGCGCACGAGACCCCGGGCAAGCGGCACGGCTGCCGAGCCACCCCCACGAACAGGGGGCGCGAGGAACCGCGCACGAGAACCCAGGCACGCAGCCACCCGCCACGGCAAAGGAACCGAACACACCCCCGCCAAACCGCCGGAGGCTACACGTACCGCTCCAGAATCGAAGACTCCGCCAGCCGGGAAAGCCCCTCCCGCACACTGCGGGCCCGCGCCTCCCCGACGCCGTCGACGGTCTGGAGGTCGTCCACGCTGGCAGCGAGCAGCTTCTGCAGCCCACCGAAGTGCTCCACGAGCCGGTCGATGATCGCACCGGGCAGCCGCGGCACCTTGGCGAGCAGCCGGAACCCGCGGGGCGACACCGCCGAGTCGAGCGCCTCGGGCGAGCCCGTGTAGCCCAACGCCCTCGCCACCGTGGGCATTTCGAGAAGCTCCGCATGGCTGAGCGCGTCCAGCTCGAAGAGCGCCTCGTCGACCGTGCGGGACCGCTTCGCGGTCGGCTCGGGAACGTAGTCCCGGACGACCAGCTCGCGCTCGGGCTCCACGCCCGCGATCAACTCGTCGAGCTGGAGGGCGAGCAGACGCCCGTCGGTGCCGAGCTCCACCACGTATTCGGCGATCTCCGTCGCGATCCGGCGCACCATCTCCAGCCGCTGGGCCACCGCCGAGACGTCCCGCACGGTGACCAGGTCCTCGATCTCCAGCGCGGACAGCGTGCCCGCGACCTCGTCGAGGCGGAGCTTGTAGCGCTCCAGCGTGGCCAGCGCCTGGTTGGCGCGGGACAGGATCGCGGCCGAGTCCTCCAGGACGCGGCGCTGCCCGTCCACGTACAGCGCGATCAGACGCATGGACTGGGAGACGGAGACGACGGGGAACCCGACCTGCTTGCTGACCCGGTCCGCCGTGCGGTGCCGGGTGCCCGTCTCCTCGGTGGGGATCGTCGGGTCGGGCACCAGTTGCACACCGGCCCGCAGGATCTTGGTGATGTCCTTGTCCAGGACGATGCCGCCGTCGAGCTTGCACAGCTCGCGCAGCCGCGTCGCGGTGAACTCGACGTCCAGCACGAAACCGCCGCTGCACATCGCCTCGACGGTCTTGTCCCAGCCGAGCACGATGAGCCCGCCCGTGTTGCCGCGGAGGATGCGCTCCAGGCCGTCACGCAGTCCTGTGCCGGGGGCCACGGCGCTGAGGGACGTGCGCATCAGGCCATCGGCACCGGAACTCCCGCCGGACTTTCCGGGAGCTGCTGCCCGGTCGTTGGCTGCCACTGCACTCCTCCGGTCGCAGGTGTTTGGGGCGCCCTGGGTTCGTACGGACGGGCGAGACCTGGGCAAAGTCTACCGGCGCTCTCCGTCCTCCCGTGGGGCCTCTCGCCGACGCGACTTCGGAAGGACCCGCAGGGCGTCCCCCATGTCCGCGACTTCGATCACCTTCATGCCCGGCGGGACCTTGCCGGGATCGGCCGGTACCAGGGCGTGGGTGAAGCCCAGCCGGTGCGCCTCGGCGAGCCTCCGCTGGACGCCCGTGACCCGTCTGACCTCGCCCGCCAGGCCCACTTCGCCGATCGCGACGAGGTTCTTGGGGAGGGGGGTGTCGCTCGCGGCACTGGCCAGCGCGAGCGCGACGGCGAGGTCCGCGGCGGGCTCGGAGAGCTTCACACCGCCGACCGTCGCGGTGTAGATGTCCCGCTTCCCGAGGGCGCTGATCCGCCCGCGCTGCTCCAGGACGGCGAGCATCATCTGCACGCGGGAGGTCTCCAGGCCGGAGGTCGTGCGCCTGGGGGTGGGGATCTGGGTGTCCACGGTCAGCGCCTGGACCTCGGCCACCAGGGGCCGCCGGCCTTCGAGGGTGACGGTCAGGCAGGTGCCGGGGACGGGTTCGGCGCGGCGCGTGAGGAAGAGGCCGGAGGGGTCGGTGAGCCCGGTGATGCCCTCGTCGTGGAGCTCGAAGCAGCCGACCTCGTCGGTCGTCCCGTACCGGTTCTTCACGCCGCGGACCAGCCGCAGCCGCGCGTGACGGTCGCCCTCGAAGCTCAGCACGACGTCCACGAGGTGCTCGAGCAGCCGCGGGCCCGCGATGGCGCCGTCCTTGGTGACATGGCCCACGAGCAGGGTGGACATCCCCCGCTCCTTGGAGGCGCGGATGAGGGCGCCGGCCACCTCGCGGACCTGGGACATGCCGCCGGGCGCCCCGTCGATCTCGGGGGAGGCCACCGTCTGCACGGAGTCGAGGACGAGCAGCGACGGCTTCACCGCGTCCAGGTGGCCGAGGACGGCCGACAGGTCCGTCTCGGCCGCCAGGTACAGATGGTCGTGGATCGCCTTGATGCGGTCGGCGCGCATCCGGACCTGGCTCGCCGACTCCTCGCCCGTGATGTAGAGAGTGCGGTGCTCCTCGTCCGCCGCCTTGGCCGCCACGTCCAGCAGCAGGGTGGACTTGCCGACGCCCGGCTCGCCCGCGACGAGCACGACCGCGCCCGGCACCAGGCCGCCGCCGAGCACCCGGTCCAGCTCGGGCACGCCGGTGGAGCGGGCGGTCGCCTGCCGTCCGTCGACCTGGCCGATGGGCAGCGCCGAGGTGGTGACCCTGCCCGGGGCCGTCGTGCGCACCGCGGGCGCCCCGCCGTACTCGTCGACCGTCCCCCACGCCTGGCACTCGGGGCAGCGGCCGAGCCACTTGGCCGTCTGCCAGCCGCACTCGGTGCAGCGGTAGGACGGACGGTCCTTCGCGGTCTTCGTACGGGCAGCCATGACACGAACCGTAACCGGCGCCACTGACAGCCCGGTGCCGGGCCCGGGCCGGGCCGTCGCCGGGCCGCCGCGCGCCCCGTGCGCGTAGTGGGGCACTGGCCGCAAATCGGTCGGACCGCACCGGGGTTCGCCGGGGACGCGCCGGAAGGGCTCCGACCTGCCGTCCCCTTTTGAGGGATCGTTTCACCCGTACGGATTAAATGTGCTCAAGCAGGAAGAAGGGGCCACCGCCCGGCCCCTACGGTCGCACGGGTGAAGAGCCGCAGTCCCGAGACCTCGACCCGCACCACCGGCGCACACCGGGCGCACAGCGAGGCGCGCGACCGGGCGGCGGCGCGCACGCTGGCGCAGCGCCCGTCCGCGCGCCACGAGCCCTACCTGGACGGGCTGTTCACCTACTGTCTGTCCGTCCTGTGCGACCACGACACCGCGACCGCCGCCCTCGCGGACGTCCTCGCGCTCGCCGAGCGGCGCGGCCGGCGCGGCCCGGAGTCGTCCGGCGACCGCCGGGCATGGCTGTACGCCCTCGCGCGCTGGGCCTGTCTGCGCAAGCTGGCCGAGGCGAGGCAGAAGCGCCATGGCGCGCACGCGCAGGGCCGCTCCGGGGGCGCGCACGCCGGGGAGCGCCCGTCCGGCACCGACACCGGGGGCCGGGCGCCGTCCGGTGCCGATCAGGGCGGTCCGTCCCCGGCCACCGGAGGGGCCGGCCCGATCGCCGGGCGTCCCGCCGGTCCGGCGCCCGAACGCCACGCGGGCGTGCCCGCCGCGGTGTCCGCCGGCGACCTCCCGGCAGCCGCAGCCGCAGCCGCAGCCGCAGCGGCACCCGCAGCCACAGCGGCAGCCACAGCCGCGGACGAGGACCGGCGCCGCCGCGAACTCGCCCTGCTGGCCTGGCCGGAGGCCGCCGGTACGACCCCCGAGCAGCGCGAGGCGCTCGAACTCGCCGTGCGGCACCAGCTCGACGCCCACGAGGTGGCCGCAGTGCTCGGCATGGACCCGGCAGCGGCACGTGAACTGCTCGCGACGGCGGCCTGCGAGGTCGAGCGCACCCGGGCCGCCCTCGCCGTCGTCGGGACCGGCGCCTGCCCCGGTGTCGCCCGGCTGACCGGGGACAACCACCTCGTCCTCAGCACGGCCCTGCGCCGCGAGCTGGTCCGGCACGTCGACGACTGCCCGCGCTGCCGCCGTACCGCCGAGCGCGCGGTCCCCGGCTCCTGGCCCGGCACCAGCGTCACGCCCGCGGCGCTGCCCGTCCTCGAGGCGCCGCGCCCCGCGCTGCACACGGCGATGGCACGGCTGTCCCGCGCGCGGGGCGGCGGTCCGCGGTTCGACCGGCGGGGTTTCCCGATGGACCCGAAGGACCGTGCGGCCCGTCGTGACCGGCTGCGCGCGCGTGCCGTCACCACGACGGTCGTCGCCACCGTCGTCGCGGCCCCGGTGCTCGCCCTGTGGGCCGCCTACCGGGGCGCGCCCCTCATCGGTGAGGGCACCGACGGCCGTCCCGTCACCGCGAGCGAGACGCAGGACCCGGACGCGCTCGGCGGCGAGGCCCCCGGCTACGAGAACGCCGGCAACGCCAGTACACGGCCCGGACCCCGCTCCCCGGAGCGCGGAGACTCGCCCGACGTGTCCGTGGAAGTGGTCGACGTCACCTCGGGGGGACGCAAGGGAGCCCTCGCCGTCACCGCGGACTCCAGCGGCGACACGACGCTCGTCACGCTCACCGCGTCGGGGAGTTCACCGGTCGCCTGGTCCGCGCGCACCGGGGCGTCCTGGCTCTACCTGAGCCGTTCCTCGGGAACGCTCGAACCGGGGGAGTCCGTGACGGTCAAGGTGTTCGTGGACCATCTGCGCGAGCCGATCGGGCCCTGGAGCGCGCGGGTGGCGATCGCGCCCGCGGGCGCGGTGGTCACGATCGACGGCTACGGCTCGGCGGGTCCGACGCATCCCGGTCCCCGACCCGATCCGCCGGCTCCGTCGGACCCCACGCCGTCCGACTCGGGCACCCCGGACCCGGGGCCCTCCGAACCGGAGCCCACACCGAGCGACCCGGCCACCCCGACACCCGATCCGGACCCCACCCAGGGGAACCCGACCCCGGCGGAACCGGAGCCCCCACCCGATCGCGCGGACCCCACTGACTCCACTGACTCCACTGACTCCGGGAGTTCCGGGGACCCGACGCCGCCCACCGGCAGCGGAGCCCCGAGCGACTCGGGGGACCGGCCCGCGGACCCGGCGTGAAGAACGCCCCTGCCACCACCGGCCCGCACGGTCCGCCCCCGGTCGGCACCTCACGCACCACCGGCCGGCACGGCCTGCTCTCGGCCCGTACCTCACGCGCCACCGCACCAGTCCGCCCGCACCGGCCGTGCCCTGCCGCCTGCCGACCCCCGGCATCCCACGCGGAATCCCACGGCCGCCCCGCCGGTGCCACCGGCCGTCCCGCGGCGGTTCCCGGCGCCCCCGCGGCAGCCGTCGTCCACCCCGCGGCAGCCGTCGTCCACCCCGCGGCAGCCGTCGTCCACCTCGCGGCAGCCGTCGTCCACCTCGCGGCAGCCGTCCACCACTCCATACCGGCGTCCGACCGCCCCGTACGGGCACCCCGGACGGGGCGGGGCGCACGGGGACCGCGTACGGAGGACTCGCCGCCGGCGGGCCACGAGGCGGGGGTGTCCCAGGGCCGGAGCCCTGCCGAAGACCGCGACGCGGCCCGCCCGGAGACCGGGACGCGTCCCTGGACCGCACACCGCCCTGGACCGGGCCGTCCGCACTGGCCCGTCCGCACCGGGCTGCCCGCACCGGCCCGTCCGCACCGAGCCGTCCGCACCGGCCCGTCCGAACCGGGCCGTCCGAACCGGGTCCCTCGCGCCCGGCCGCGCACCCGGCGGGACCGATCGCCCCGCCCCGGACCCCGCCCCTCGCCCGAACCGGGTCCCTCGCTCCGGACCCCGTGCCTCGGCCGGAGAACCCCCGCCGCCGGACGGCCGGTCGCAGGGCCGAGCCGTCACAGGGGCGGCCCCGCCACCGGCCCCGAGCGCCGGGCGCCCGTCAGCGCGCGGGGTCCGCCGGGTGCGGTGCCAGCAGGGGGAGCTGCGAGGCCAGCCGCTCCTCGCACAGCTCGGCCAGCCGGTCGTACCCGGCCTTGCCCATCAGCTCGACCAGCTCGGGCCGGTACGACACGTACACCGGGTCGCCGGCGCCGTGCGCCGAGGTCGCCGAGGTGCACCACCAGTGCAGGTCGTGCCCGCCCGGCCCCCAGCCGCGCCTGTCGTACTCGCCGATCGAGACCTGGAGCACCCGGGTGTCGTCGGGCCGGTCGATCCACTCGTACGTGCGCCGGACCGGCAGCTGCCAGCAGACGTCCGGCTTGGTCTCCAGGGGCTCGCGCCCCTCCTTGACCGCCAGGATGTGCAGCGAGCAGCCCGCGCCGCCCGCGAAGCCGGGGCGGTTCTGGAAGATGCACGAACCCTCGTACGGACGCGTCTGGCGGTCGCCGTCCTCGTCCTCGGAGACCCAGCCGGTCTCCGTGCCCACGTCGTGGTGCTGCCAGATCTCGGGCGTGAGTCTGGCCACATGGCCCGCCACGCGCTTCTCGTCGTCCTCGTCCGAGAAGTGGGCGCCGAGCGTGCAGCACCCGTCGTCCGCCCGGCCCGCCTGGATCCCCTGGCAGCCGCTTCCGAAGATGCAGTTCCAGCGAGAGGTCAGCCATGTCAGATCGCAGCGGAAGACCTGCTCGTCGTCGGACGGGTCAGGGAACTCCACCCAGGCACGCGCGAAGTCCAGCCCCTTCTCGTCCCCCCGCTCCGGGGACTTCTTGGACCGGGAGGCCTTCGCCTGCGAAGAACCCTGTACGGAACCCGTGGCGGATTTGTCGCTCTTCGCCTTTTTCGTCTTTGGCACGGGTCCAGGGTAAGTCGCCCGAGACCACTCCGGGACCGGCCGGGCGGCCCGCGCGCAGTAGCGTGCCGTACATGAGACTCGGTGTCCTGGACGTGGGTTCGAACACGGTGCATCTGCTGGTGGTGGATGCACATCCCGGCGCGCGCCCGCTGCCCGCGCATTCGCACAAGGCGGAGCTGCGGCTCGCCCAACTCCTCGACGAGAGCGGCGCGATCGACACCGAAGGGGTCGACAGGCTGATCGCAGTCGTCCAGGACGCCCTGGAGGCAGCCGAGGACAAGGGCGTGGAGGAGCTGCTGCCGTTCGCGACCTCCGCGGTGCGTGAGGCCGGCAACGCCGACGACGTGCTGGCCCGGGTGCGGGCCGAGACGGGTGTCGAGCTCCAGGTGCTGACCGGGGCCGAGGAGGCGCGGCTCACGTTCCTGGCAGCCCGCCGCTGGTTCGGCTGGTCGGCCGGGAAGCTCCTCGTCCTCGACATCGGCGGCGGTTCCCTGGAGATCGCGTACGGCATCGACGAGGAGCCGGACGCGGCGGCCTCCCTGCCGCTGGGCGCGGGACGGCTGACCGCCGGCTGGCTGGCCGCCGACCCGGCGGACCCGGGGGACATCAGGGCGCTGCGCCGCCATGTGCGGGCGCAGATCGCCCGTACGGTCGGGGAGTTCAGCCGGTTCGGCCCGCCCGACCATGTGGTCGCCACGTCCAAGACGTTCAAGCAGCTCGCCCGGCTGGCCGGCGCCGCCCGTTCCACGGAGGGCCTCTATGTGCAGCGCGAGCTCAAGCGCCGCTCCCTGGAGGACTGGGTGCCCCGCCTCGGCTCGATGACCGCGGCCGAACGCGCGGAACTCCCCGGGGTGTCCGAAGGCCGTGCCGGGCAACTCCTCGCGGGTGCGATCGTCGCCGAGGGCGCGATGGACCTCTTCGGCGTCGAGACCCTGGAGATCTGCCCGTGGGCCCTGCGGGAGGGCGTCATCCTGCGCCGCCTGGACCAGATGGCACCGGCGTAGGGGCCAGCCCCGCGCCGGTGGGTCCCGCACCTCCGCGCGGGCCCGGACCCCGCCGGTTCGGGTTGTCGGTGCGGGCCACGGAGCTCGGGCCGCCGGTACGGTCCGCCGCGTGCGGGCCCGCCGGTACGGGCTGTCGGTACGGTCCGGGGCGCGCCGGCCGATCGGTACGGGCCGCCGTGCCCGGGGTCCGGGGGCGCCCGCCACCGGCGAGGTCCCGTCCGCCCGGGTACGGGGCTTTCCCGTGCCGCCCGCGCCGGGGGCACGGGAGTACGGAGTCACGGGCCGGGGGCCGTACTCCGGCTATCGCCGGACGGCGTGCGACCCGCCACCAGGCCTGCCCCGCCCGTAACCCGCGCACCCCCTGCACCCGCCGGACGCCTCCGGCCCCCGTGACTCCCGGCCCCCGTGACTCCCGGCCACAGTGACCCCGGCCACAGTGACCCCGGCGGGACGCCTCCCGGCGCCCGTCGCTCCCGGCCACAGTGACCCCGCCGGGACGACTCCCGGCCCCCGTCGCTCCCCGCCGCGGTGACCCCGTCGGGCCCCTCCCGGCGCCCGAGCCCCCGCCTCCGCGACCCGGCCGGAGGCCACCCCGTACCCCCGGTCGAGGGGCACGGCGGCCGGAGGGCGCCCCCCGGCCAAAGGCCACCACCCCGACACAACAGGCAGAGGCACCCCGTAACCTGTCCCCGTGGCAGAACCAGTGGTGCGCATCCCGGATGCGAAGGTCGCACTGTCCACGGCCTCCGTGTACCCGGAGTCGACGGCGACGGCCTTCGAGATCGCCGCGCGCCTCGGCTACGACGGCGTGGAAGTCATGGTCTGGACCGACCCGGTGAGCCAGGACATAGAGGCACTCCGCCGGCTCAGCGACTACCACCGGGTCCCGATCCTCGCGATCCACGCCCCGTGTCTGCTGATCACGCAGCGCGTCTGGTCCACCGACCCGTGGGTGAAGCTCCAGCGGGCCCGCGCGGCGGCCGAGAAGCTCGGCGCGAGCACCGTGGTCGTCCATCCCCCCTTCCGGTGGCAGCGCCAGTACGCCCGGGACTTCGTCACCGGGATCTGGCGGATGGCCGAGGAGACGGACGTGCGATTCGCCGTCGAGAACATGTACCCCTGGCGCTACCGGGACCGGGAGATGCTGGCGTACGCCCCCGAGTGGGACGTCACGAAGGACGACTACCGGCACTTCACGATCGACCTCAGCCACACCGCGACGGCCCGTACGGACGCGACGGCGATGATCGACCGCATGGGTGACCGCCTCGGCCACGTCCACCTCGCCGACGGCAACGGTTCCAGCAAGGACGAGCACCTCGTCCCCGGCCGCGGCACCCAGCCCTGCGCCGAACTCCTCGAACGGCTCGCGCGGTCCGGCTTCGACGGCCATGTCGTGATCGAGGTCAACACCCGCCGCGCGATGTCGAGCGCCGAACGCGAGGCCGACCTCGCGGAGGCGCTCGCCTTCACCCGGCTCCACCTGGCCTCGGCGCTCCGGGTCCCCCGGTCATGACCGCCGCCGCGCCCCGCCGCAGGGGACGCCCCTCCCGTACGGACTCCGCAGCCGGTCCGGCCGCCCGCGACCGCATTCTCGCGGCGGCCGGCGAGGAGTTCTCCGAGCGCGGCTACGAGAAGACCTCCATGCGCGGCATCGCGAAGTCCGCGGACGTCGACCCCGCTCTCGTGCACCACTACTTCGGCACCAAGGAGCAGGTCTTCGAGGCGGCCGTCCAAGGTGCCTTCGCGCCCGTCCTGGAGGCGCCCGGCTCGATCACCGACGGCCCGATGGACGGGGTCGGCGAGCGTCTGGCCCGCTTCTTCTTCGGCGTCTGGGAGGCCCCGGGGACCCGCAGGGCGCTGCTCGCGATCCTCCGCTCGGCCGTGACCAACGAGACGGCCGCCACGGTCTTCCGGCGGCTCGTCTTCACACAGGTGCTGAGCCGCGTCGCCGGACAGCTCGACCGCCCGGACGCCGAGCTGCGCGCCGAACTCGCGGCCGCCCAGCTCGTCGGGGTCGCCATGCTGCGCTACGTGATCAAGGTGGAGCCGCTGGCCTCGGAGGACGCGGAACTGCTCGTCGCACGGGTCGCTCCGGTGGTCCAGGAGCATCTGACGGGTCCTTGACGGGGCCCTGCCCCGGGGCCCGACGCTCCTCCCTCCCGGGGCTCGACGCACCTCCCTCCCGGGGCTCGACGCGGCTCCCTCCCGAGGGCCCGACGCCCTCGGCGGCCGAAGCGCGGCGGCGGGGCGGACGGCCGCTCACCGAGACATCCGTCCCGCATTCCGGACGGTCTGTCCGGATCCTGGAGGGGCGGCGTACGCTCGACAGAAGTCAGTACTCTCCGAAGGAGCGAGCGACGATGCCCGAGCTGAGGTCCCGCACAGTCACCCACGGCCGCAACATGGCGGGCGCACGCGCCCTTATGCGCGCCTCCGGTGTACCGGGCGCGGACATCGGCCGCAAGCCGATCATCGCCGTCGCCAACTCCTTCACGGAGTTCGTGCCCGGACACACCCACCTCCAGCCGGTCGGCCGGATCGTGAGCGAGGCCATCACGGCCGCCGGCGGCATCCCGCGCGAGTTCAACACGATCGCGGTGGACGACGGCATCGCCATGGGCCACGGCGGGATGCTCTACTCCCTGCCGTCCCGCGACCTGATCGCCGACAGCGTCGAGTACATGGTCGAGGCCCACTGCGCCGACGCCCTGATCTGCATCTCGAACTGCGACAAGATCACCCCCGGCATGCTGATGGCGGCGCTGCGCCTGAACATCCCGACGGTCTTCGTCTCCGGCGGACCCATGGAGTCCGGCCGCGCCACGCTCGTCGACGGCACGGTCCGCACGCTCGACCTGGTCGACGCGATCTCCGACGCGGTGAACGACAAGATCTCGGACGAGGACATCCTCCGCATCGAGGAGAACGCCTGTCCGACCTGCGGCTCCTGTTCCGGCATGTTCACCGCCAACTCGATGAACTGCCTGACGGAGGCCATCGGCCTCTCCCTCCCCGGCAACGGCTCGCTGCTCGCCACCCACACGGCCCGCAAGGGGCTGTACGAGGACGCGGCGCGCACGGTCATGGACGTCACCCGGCGCTACTACGAGCAGGACGACGAGACGGTCCTGCCCCGCAACGTCGCCACGTTCGCGGCCTTCCAGAACGCCATGGCCCTGGACATCGCCATGGGCGGCTCGACCAACACGATCCTGCACCTGCTGGCCGCGGCCCAGGAGGCCGGCGTCCCGTTCGGCCTGGAGGAGATCAACGAGGTCTCGCGCAGGGTGCCCTGCCTCGCCAAGGTCGCGCCGAACGTGGCGAAGGACCGCACGTACTACATGGAGGACGTCCACCGGGCCGGCGGCATCCCCGCCCTGCTCGGCGAACTCCACCGCGCGGGCCTCCTGAACGAGGACGTCCACTCGGTGCACAGCCCGTCCCTGTCCGACTGGCTGAAGACCTGGGACGTGCGCGCGGGATCGCCTTCCCCGGAGGCGGTCGAGCTGTGGCACGCGGCGCCCGGCTGCGTGCGCTCGGCCGAGGCGTTCTCCCAGTCCGAGCGCTGGGAGGCCCTCGACGTGGACGCCGAGGGCGGCTGCATCCGCTCGGCGGAGCACGCGTACTCGCAGGACGGCGGACTCGCGGTCCTGACGGGCAACCTCGCGGTCGACGGATGCGTCGTGAAGACGGCCGGTGTGGACGAGTCGATCTGGACCTTCGAAGGACCCGCGGTCGTCTGCGAGTCGCAGGACGAGGCCGTCGACAAGATCCTCAAGAAGGAGATCACGCACGGCGACGTCGTCGTCATCCGCTACGAGGGCCCCAAGGGCGGCCCCGGCATGCAGGAGATGCTCTACCCGACCTCCTTCCTGAAGGGCCGGGGCCTGGGCAAGACCTGCGCCCTGATCACCGACGGCCGCTTCTCCGGCGGCACGTCCGGGCTGTCCATCGGCCACGCGTCCCCGGAGGCGGCCTCGGGCGGGACCATCGCGCTCGTCCGCGACGGCGACCGCATCCGTATCGACATCCCGAACCGGAGCATCGAACTCCTGGTCTCCGACGAGGAGTTGGCGACCCGGCGCGAGGCCCTCGGCGGTGTGTACGCGCCCGTCGGCCGCGAGCGCAAGGTCTCGGCCGCGCTGCGCGCGTACGCCGCGATGGCGACGAGCGCGGACAAGGGCGCGGTCCGGGACGTCTCGAAGCTCGGCTGACCCCACCCGTCCGCCCGACGCGGCGACGGAACACGGGACATGGACCCGCCCGGTCCTCACCACCGGGCGGGTTCGCCGTTCCCGTCCCCCGCGCGTACGGGCGCCCCGGTCGGCACGGCTTGGCCGGAGCAGCCGCAGACTTCCGTCCCCCGCGCGTGCGGGCGCCGCCAGTCCCTTCGTCGGCACGGGCTCGCCCCGCGATTCCGCCCCCGCGCGTACGGGCGCAGCTCGGGACCGTGCGTACGGGGTCCTGCGTGGACCAGCGTGCAAGGGCTGTGTGTGGGCCTTCGCGCACGGGTTGTGTGTGGACCTGCGCGCAAGCGCTGTGCGTGGGCCTCCGCCTTCGGGCGCCCCTCGCCGGGCTTCGGCGTGCGGTCGCGCCTACGGCCGGGTTCGCGGGCCCGGGGTCCGGGACCCGCCCGTCACCAGTCGGCGGGGTCGCGGGCGTCCACGGCGAAGACGCTGCCGTCGGGCGCGCTCGCGTGGACGCGGTCGCCGAGTGCGACGGGCGCGGGCAGCAGGCCCACGACCCGCGCCGGGTTGCCGCCCAGCCGCGGCCGGGTCTGGCCCAGTGCCTCGCCGCTGCGGGCGTCCGCGGCGAGGAGGCGGCCGTCGGGCGCGCCCAGGTACACCCGGCCGCCGGACACGAGCGGCTGCGACGGTCGGCTGACCGAGGTCTCCAGACGCCAGAGCTGTACGCCCTTCCCGGCCCGGCGGGTGTCCACGGCCACGAGCGAACCGGCGACGTCGCTCAGATAGGTGATCCCCCCGCTCTCCGCGGCCGAGGCCCGGTCGAGCGGTGTCGCCAGGGGAATCCGGTGGACCTTCCGGTCCCCGCCGTCGATCCGGACGATCGCGTCGACGAGCTGGTCCGTGTTCGTCGACGTGAGGTACACGGCCCCGTCGGGTGCGGCGAAGGGGCTCAGGGTGCCGGTCGCGGTACGCGTCCACAGCACGGACCCCTTCTCCGCCGACACCGCGCTCACACGGGTGGCGGACCCGTCGGCCGAGGGCGTCGCCGCGTAGAACACGCCGGTCCGGCCCGAGCCGCCGGTCCACTGCGTGCCCAGACGCCCGACGCGCTCGCTCCAGAGTTCGTCGCCCGTCGCGCTGTCCAGCGCCCGTACCGTGCCCTGCTCCTCGGCGAGCAGGGTGGTGTCCCCGCTGTGCACGACGGCCCCGTACTTCGACACGTCGACGTCCCAACGCCGCTTCCCCGTCGCGGGATCGAGGGCGCTGAGCCTGCCGCCGGACTCGGTGTGCAGCAGACCGCCGGACAGCTCGGGCGCCGGGTTCGCGTCCGCGGCCCCGTCCCCGGCGGGCCTGCCGGCGCCCGCCCGGGCCTTGTGCGTCCAGACGACACGGCCGTCGGAGGGGGCGAGCCGCGCGGCCGAGATGCCGGGCGCCGAGCAGTAGAGGGCGCCCTTGCCCGACGTGCAGGCCGGGAGCGCGTCCGAGACGCGGCCGCCGCCGAAGGTCGTGGTCCAGGGCCGCAGGGGCCGGGGCCCGTCGGTTCCGGTACCCGTTTCGCCTCCGGTGCCGGGAGCGGTGCGGGGGGCGGCCGACGGTACGGCGGAGGAGGCCAACTCCCATGCCCACAGGCCGCCTCCGGCCGCCACGACCAGCGCGGCGCCGACGGTCGCGACGCGGCGGAGCCGGCGACGGGACTGTCCGCCACTGTCCGGCGCCGGCACCGGTCTCTCGGCGACGTGCGTCCGGTCGGAGGACCCGCGCTGGGCGGGGATGCGGGGAGCCGAGTCGGTCGAGGGCTGCCGGAGGGCGTCCATCACCTCGGCGGGCAGGGGACGTTCGTCGGGATCCTTCGCGAGGCAGCGCAGGATCAGCGGCACCAGGTCGTCGGGCACACCCGCCAGGTCGGGTTCGTTGTGCACCACCTGGTACGCGACGATGTAGGGGCTGTTGGAGTCGAACGGGCCGCGTCCCGTGGCGGCGTGGGCGAGCACGGCGCCCATGGCGAACACGTCGGCAGCCGGTCCGACCTCCCGCGGACGCTGGAACTGCTCGGGTGCCATGAACGGCGGCGAACCGATCAACTTGCCCGTCTCCGTGCGCAGATCGCTGTCCGTCGGACGGGATATGCCGAAGTCGATGACCTTGGGCCCGTCCGGTGCGAGCAGCACATTGCTCGGCTTGAGGTCCCGGTGGACCACGCCGACGCGGTGGATGTCGCGCAGGGCCTCGGCCAGTCCCGCCCCGAGCCTGCGTATCTCGGCCGCCCGCATCGCGCCGTTCCGCTTCACCTGCTCGGCGAGTGTGGGCCCGGGTATGAACAGCGTTGCCATCCAGGGCAGTTCGGCGTCCGGGTCCGCGTCCACGACGGGCGCGGTGAACGCCCCGCTCACTCGGCGGGCGGCGCTCACCTCCTGGCGGAAGCGTGCCCTGAACTCCGGGTCGGCCGCGTACTCGGCGTGCACCACCTTGATCGCGAGGCGGAGTCCGGAGGCGGAGGTGGCGAGGTGCACCACGCCCATGCCGCCCGCGCCCAGGCATGACTCAAGGCGGTACTGCCCGGCGTACTCCGGGTGTTCCGCTTCCTTGCCGGGACCGAAACTGCGCATCGGGGCCATGGCCCACCCCCGTGTCTGTGTCCGCGAGCGCGACGCACGGAGCCTAGTCGATGGTGCGTGCGATGTCGGACGTGCTTGCTAGCCTTCGCGAGTCGCGTGGGAAAGACGCGCACAGGACATGAAGACTTCAACGGGGGAGATCCGAATGGCTGTTGGGGACGGAACGAACACGGTCGAGGACGTCGCGGAGCACGAGGCGGCCGGGGAGGCGGCGGAGGCCGGGAGCGCGGAGGCCCTCGCTGTCCGCTACCCGGTGGCCCCGGGGGTCCGGCTGAAGGTCCGCAGCGGACCCGGCACGCAGTACGCGCTGGTCAAGGTGCTGCCGCTCGGCTCCCGCGTGCCGATCAACTGCCAGAAGCCCGGCGAGTGGGTGACCGGCACCTACGGCACGACCAACCTCTGGGACAACATCGCCAACGGGCAGTACGTCTCGGACGCGTACGTGAACACGGGCAGTGACGGCTATGTGGCGGCCCGCTGCACCTGACCCCCGACCCGCTCGGACCCGTCCGTCCGCCACCGTCCGCCACCGCCCGGTGGCGGACGACTCGGCAGGCCGCCGGTCGGCGGGCCCGCCGACGGTGGGCCGGACGGCCGGCGGGCCCGCGACTCTTCGTGCCCGCGCCGTCCGGGGTGATAATCGAGCCGTGAGCGAAGAGACCGGTACCCCCGCAGGCCCCCGCCCCGAACCGATCCGCTTCTTCGGGACGACCTGGGTGAACCACGACAACGGCTACGCGGCCCGCCGCGTGGGCGTCGCCGTGGGCTCGCTCGCGGCCGCCGCCGCGAGCTGCCTGGTCCTGCGCTTCGGCTACGAGGGCCTGGAGATCGCGGCCGTGGGCGGCTTCGTCAGCCTGCTCGTCGTCGTGATGTTCGCGGTGTGCAGCGCGATCGCCTTCCGCCGCACCTGGGAGGGCTTCGGCAGCCGCCCCGACCCCGAGACCCAGGCCTCCCTGCGGGGCCTGCTGACGATCGGCTTCATCGGCGCCCTCCTCGCGTACTTCTTCCGCTCCCTCACCGAGGCCCCCGGCGAGAAGCTGCGCCGCCAGGAGTTCGAGACGGCCCGCGAGCAGTACACGCGCCGCACCTCACGCCGTACGGGCAACCCGTCCCGCAAGCGCTCCCGCTGAGCCGTCCTCCAGTCCGGCGACGGCGCCGGGCCCTTCCGGCCGATCCACCGGCCGGGCACCTCTCGACACCCGGGCACCGGGCCCGATCCCCGGTGCCCCCTGTCGCTCCCCGCCCCGCCCCGGCCACCATGGCCGTATGACCGCCTCCTCCCGCACGCGTCACCAGGTCCGGGCACACTCCTTCAACGCGGCGGCGGCCCAGTACGCCGCCAACCGCCCCTCCTATCCGCCGGCACTCCTCGACGCGCTGGAGGAGACGGCGGGCCGCCCGCTCGTCGGAGCCCGGGCGATCGACGTGGGAGCCGGCACCGGAATGGCCACCGCCCTCCTGCGCGACCGGGGCGCCCACGTCGTGGCGGTCGAGCCCGGCGACGGCATGGCGCGGCAGTTCCGCACCGCGCTGCCGCACACCCCGCTCGTGCGCGGCGACGGCAACGCCCTGCCGTTCGCCGACTCCACCGCCGACTTCGTGACGTACGCACAGGCCTGGCACTGGACCGACCCCGCCCGCGCGGTCCCGGAGGCGATGCGGGTCCTGCGCCCGGGCGGAGCGCTCGCCCTCTGGTGGAACATGGACGCCCTCGACATCCCCTGGATCGCCCGGCAGGAAGCCCGCGTCGCCCGGTACTTCGGCGGCGACGCCGTCGGCAGGAAGGGCGGCGCCACGCAGCGCGCGGCCGTCGCCCTCACCGACGCGGGCGTCGTCCCGGAGGTCGTGGCGCGCAGTGTCCGCTGGAGCCGCACCGTCTCCCTGGACACCCACCTCGCGAACATCGGCAGCCACTCGATCTTCCTCGTCCACGGGGAGGAGGGCACGGCGTCCTTCCTGTCCGAGGAGCGCGGACACCTGCTGGAGGTGTTCCCCGACGGGATGGTCGAGGAGACCTACGACGCCGACCTCCTCGTGCTGCTCCGCCCCTGACCCCGGCCCCGGGACCTCGCGCGTCCCCCGGGGCCCGGGGCTCCGAGGCCCCCTCGCCCCCTGCGAAGGACACACCGCGCCGCCGTCCGGCCGCCCGGTGTCGGCGCCCCGCCCCCGCCCCCGCCCTCCGTCCGGTCCGGGCGCCCGCATGCGCGGCTGCCCCTCGCCGCGCCCGCCCCGCCCCGCTGCCACCACGGCCCCGCCCCGGCCGTACGCCCGAGCGCGCCCGCAAGTCAGGGGCCGGAGAGCGCGCCCGCAAGTCACGGGCCCGAGTGCGCCCGTACATCCCGCCCCCGGTGAGTCCCGTACGCCCGAGCCGCGAGGGGTGAGATGAGAGGCCCGAGGGGTGACGCCCGAGGCCGGGCATCACGACGCCCGGCAATCCGGCGCCCGGCACTCCGGAACGCTCGCCCCACCGCACTCCACGGCATCCCGCGCAGCGCCCGCCGCATCCCGCCGCGGCGCCCACCGCTGCCCGCCACCCGCTGCCCATCCCGCCGTAATCACGACCGTCGTGGCAACGCGAACAGGCTTGACGACCCCACCTCACAGGAGCATTATTCATCACATGATGAATTACTCTCCGGGTCCGTCCGAAACCCCGCAGCGGACCCCTGACGCACCGGCCGTGCACGCCGACGGACTCACCGTCGTCCGCGGCACCCGCCCCGTCCTGCGAGGACTCGGCTTCGACGTCCCCCGCGGCCGGATCACCGGCCTGCTCGGCCCGTCGGGGTGCGGCAAGTCGACCCTTATGCGGTCGATCGTCGGCACCCAGGCGAAGGTCACCGGCACCCTCGACGTCCTCGGACTCCCCGCGGGACACGCCACCCTCCGCTCCCGCATCGGCTACGTCACCCAGGCGCCCTCCGTCTACGACGACCTCAGCGTCCGCCAGAACCTGGACTACTTCGCGGCGATCCTCGACCCCGGCCGCTCCGCCGCGGACCGCCGCCGCGAAGCGGTCACCCGCGCGATCGCCGACGTCGACCTCGGCTCCCGCGCCGACGCCCTCGCCGGCAACCTCTCCGGCGGCCAGCGCAGCCGCGTCTCGCTCGCCGTGGCCCTCCTCGGCACCCCCGAACTGCTCGTCCTCGACGAACCAACGGTCGGGCTCGACCCCGTACTCCGCCGCGACCTGTGGAACCTCTTCCACACCATCGCCGCCGAACGCGGCGCCACGCTCCTCGTCTCCTCCCACGTGATGGACGAGGCCGAGCGCTGCCACCGCCTGCTCCTGATGCGCGAGGGCGAGATCCTCGCCGACGACACCCCGGACGCCCTGCGCGAGCAGACCGCCTCGGAGACCGTCGAAGCCGCCTTCCTCCACCTGGTCGACGAGGCGATCGCGGCCGGGGACCAGTCACGCAAGGAGTCCGTCCGATGAGCACCACCGCCACCACCGCGCGTACGAGCCCGGTCGCGCCCCCGAGGCCGAGGGCGCTCAGCCCCGCCCGGACCACGGCCACCGCGAGCCGGGTCCTGCGCCAGCTCCGCCACGACCCGCGCACCATCGCGCTGATGATCCTGATCCCGTGCGTGATGCTCCTGCTGCTCCGCTACGTCTTCGACGGCAGCCCGCGCACCTTCGACTCCATCGGCGCCTCGCTGCTCGGCATCTTCCCGTTGATCACGATGTTCCTGGTGACCTCGATCGCGACCCTGCGCGAACGCACCTCGGGCACCCTGGAACGCCTCCTCGCCATGCCTCTCGGCAAGGGGGACCTGATCGCCGGCTACGCCCTCGCCTTCGGCGCGCTCGCGATCGTCCAGTCGGTCCTCGCCACGGGTCTCGCCGTCTGGTTCCTCGGCCTCGACGTCACGGGCTCGGCGTGGCTCCTGCTGCTCGTGGCGCTGCTCGACGCCCTGCTGGGCACCGCTCTGGGACTGTTCGTCTCGGCCTTCGCCTCCTCGGAGTTCCAGGCCGTCCAGTTCATGCCGGCCGTGATCTTTCCCCAGCTCCTGCTGTGCGGCCTGTTCACCCCGCGCCCGAACATGCACCCCGTCCTCGAAGGCATCTCCAACGTCCTCCCGATGTCGTACGCGGTCGACGGCATGAACGAAGTGCTCGTGCACACCGACGTCACGGCCCAGTTCATCCGTGACGCGCTGATCGTCGCGGCCTGCGCCCTGCTCGTCCTCACCCTCGGCGCGGCGACCCTCCGCCGCCGCACCACCTGACGGACGCCCGCTCCGGACGGCGGCCCCGTCCGGACAGCCCGACCGGACAGCCCGACCGGACAGCCCGACCGGACAGCCCGACCCGGACGGCCCGGTCCACCATCCCGTCCCGCCCACCGGACAACGCGGCCCGTCGTCGTGCCCCCGGTGCGAGGATGGCTCCTGGACGACGCACCCCCGGAGGGCAACCGAACATGACCCAGAAAGTCGCAGTGCTCGGCACCGGCAAGATCGGCGAAGCCCTGCTCAGCGGAATGATCCGAGCCGGCTGGGCCCCCGCCGATCTGCTGGTCACGGCCCGCCGCCCCGAACGCGCCAGGGAACTGCACGAGCGCCACGGCGTGACACCCGTCGGCAACGCCGAGGCGGCCAAGAGCGCCGACACCCTGATCCTCACGGTGAAGCCCCAGGACATGGGCACCCTCCTCGACGAACTGGCTCCGCACATCCCCGCCGACCGCCTGGTCATCAGCGGCGCGGCGGGCATCCCCACCTCCTTCTTCGAGGAGCGCCTGGCCCGGCGGACCCCCGTCGTCCGCGTCATGACGAACACGCCGGCCCTCGTCGACGAGGCCATGTCCGTCATCTCCGCCGGCAGCCATGCCACCGCCGAGCACCTGGCCCACGCCGAGGAGATCTTCGGCGCGGTCGGCAAGACGCTCCGCGTCCCCGAGTCCCAGCAGGACGCCTGCACCGCCCTCTCCGGCTCGGGTCCGGCGTACTTCTTCTATCTGGTCGAGGCCATGACGGACGCTGGCATCCTGCTCGGGCTGCCCCGCGACAAGGCCCACGAACTCATCGTCCAGTCCGCGATCGGCGCCGCCGTGATGCTCCGCGACAGCGGCGAGCACCCCGTGAAGCTCCGGGAGAACGTCACCTCCCCCGCGGGCACCACGATCAACGCCATCCGCGAACTCGAGAACCACGGCGTACGGGCTGCCCTCATCGCAGCCCTGGAAGCGGCCCGCGACCGCAGCCGCGAACTCGCCTCGGGCAACAGCTGACGCCGGCCGGCGCCACGGTGTGGCGCCGGAACGCCCGCCCCTCACGCGGGCGGCAGCAGCCCGATCGCCCGGTACGCCCCGTCCACGGTCGGCCTCGCCATCTCCCTTGCCCTCGCCGCTCCGTCCCGCAACACCCCTTCCACGTACGCAGGATCCGCGCACAACTCCTTGTGCCTCTGCTGTACGGGTCGGAGGAGCTCCACCACGGCCTCGGCGGTGTCCTTCTTCAAAGATCCGTACGACTCGTATACACCGGCCAGGGCCTCGGGGTTCCCACCCTCACAGGCGGCGAGGATCTCCAGCAGGTTCGAGACGCCCGGCCGCGCCTCACGGTCGTACTCCACGTCCTGCCCGCTGTCCGTCACCGCGCGCATGATCTTCTTCCGGACCACAGCGGGTTCGTCGAGCAGATAGACGATCCCGGGCCCCACGTCGTCGGACTTCCCCATCTTCGACGTCGGCTCCTGGAGGTTCATGACCCGGGCCGCCACCTCCGGATGCGTGGCGCGGGGCACCACGAAGGTGTGCCCGTACCGCTGGTTGAACCGCACCGCCAGGTCCCGGGTCAGCTCCACGTGCTGCGCCTGGTCGTCCCCCACCGGCACCTCGTCGGTCCCGTACGCCAGGATGTCGGCCGCCATCAGTACGGGATAGGTCAGCAGGGACAGCCGCACCGACCCGCCCCGGTCCCGTTCCGCCGAGGCCTTCTCCTTGTACTGGATCATCCGCCGCATCTCGCCGTCGGTGGCCACGCACTCCAGCAGGTACGACAGCCGCGCGTGCTCGTCCACATGGCTCTGGACGAAGACGGTGCACACCTGTGGATCGAGTCCGGCGGCCAGCAGCAGCGTGGCCGCCTGGTGACTGAGTCTGCGCACCCGCCCGGGATCGTGCTCCACGGTGAGCGCGTGCAGGTCGACGACGCAGAACAGCGAGTCGGCCCGGTGCTGGTCGACCGTGCTCCACCGCCGCATGGCACCCAGGTAGTTCCCCAGTGTCAGATGCCCGGTCGGCTTGACCCCGCTGAAGACCCTCTTCATCCCTCTACCTCCTGGTCGGGGCCGCCACCGAGGCCGGCCGGGTCTCCAGGAGGGAGATACGAGAACGGCCGCCGAGGCGGCGGCCGTCGTGTACACGCGTATGTACGGCCGCCGTCAGGCGGCCCACCACAGCTGGGTGCACGCGTGCGTAGTCATGGCACCGAGCGTACGCCTCCCGGGTGGCTCCCGGCCGGAGGTTGACACGTCCCACGCCGATACGTAGTGTTCTCCGAGTTGTCCGACGTGAGCGCCGACTTCGGTTGGTCCCCGGACAGCCATTCCGCAACAAGCAGACACTGATCGACGATCCGTCGTCGGTCGGTTTTCATGCGCGTTTGCGAAATGAGGAATCCGCGTTCGAAAGGGCGCGACCCCGATTAGCTCGGGGGCGAGGATTCCGCTAAAGTCTCACTCGTCGGAACGGCCCAACAGCCGTGAAGGCAACCCCCACTGACTGGGAATCAGGCCCGAAAGGATCTGGTAGAGTCGGAACCGCCGGAAAGGGAAACGCGAAAGCGGAAACCTGGAAAGCACCGAGGAAATCGGAGCCGGAAACGGTCTGATAGAGTCGGAAACGCAAGACCGAAGGGAAGCGCCCGGAGGAAAGCCCGAGAGGGTGAGTACAAAGGAAGCGTCCGTTCCTTGAGAACTCAACAGCGTGCCAAAAATCAACGCCAGATATGTTGATACCCCGTCCACCACATCGTGGTGGGTGGAGGTTCCTTTGAAAAAGTCCTGCCGGGCACTGTCCGGCAGGCGCATCAGCGAGGACGCTGTGAACGATCGGCCCTATTCCGGCCGGTTGTTCC
>NZ_BMWD01000010.1:195025-252921 GCF_014651055.1 Streptomyces fructofermentans | reverse complement strand
TCGCCGGTGATCAGGCCGTCGACGGCGGAGAACTGCCCGGTGACCCCGATCGCGGCACGGACCGGGTCGGGGGCGGTGGTGATGTCGTGGCCGTCGACGAGGGCCTGCCCGCCGTCCGCGGACACCAGGGTGGACAGGATCTTCACCGCGGTGGTCTTGCCCGCGCCGTTCGGACCGAGCAGCGCGAACACCGTCCCCCGCGGCACCGACAGGTCGACACCGTCGAGCACGACCTTGTCCCCGTAGGACTTGCGCAAACCGTTCGCGGTGATGGCCGGCTGTGACGACCGGTCATCCTTCCTGGTCGTGGGCATGACAGATGAAGGCATGTGACCCTCCAGTGGGAAGCAGGAGTGAAGGAGTGGGGTGGCAGGCTGAAGTGGCCTGCGGGGAAAGGGACTTCGAGCAGCGGGGCACCTCGGGGGCGCCGGCCGCCGCCCGGGCGCGCACCGCAGTGGTGCGGGACTCAGCTCCGGGCGCGGCGGATGTCGATGTTGCCGTAGCGGGTACGGGCCCTGACCTCGACCGTGTCCTCGCTCTTGTCCGGGTTGTCGGACGCGGTCAGCGTGTTGCGCACCTGCCCGTTGCCCGAGCTGACGTCGAGCCAGGCGGCCGTGCCCTCGCGGATGCCGATGTCGATGGCGCCGTAGGAGGTCTCCAGGTGGACGGTGCCACGGGCCACGTCACCGACACGCAGGGTGCCGTGGGCGGTGGTCGCGGTGACCGAGCCCTCCGCACTCCGGATGTCGATGTCGCCGTTGGCGCCGCTCACCCGCAGTTCGCCGGTCGCGGCGCCCACGGTCGTGGAGCCGTGCGAGTTCTTGAGGACGGCCCGGCCGTCCACGACTCCGACGCGCACGCTGCCGGAACTGGTGACGATCTCGGCCGGTCCCTCGACCCGGTCCACGGTGATCGAGCCGTGCGACGCGGTGAGTTGCAGCGGCCCCGTCGTGTCCAGGCGGACATCGCCCGACGACGTCTTCACGCGGACCTCGCCGAGCCGGCCCTCGCCGAGCACCTGGGTCCAGGAGCCGGTGGTGTCGACGCGGGAGCCGGTGGGCAGTTCGACCGTCACGTCGACGCTGCCGGTGGGGCCCACGAGGTAGCGCCCCTTGGGTGTCCTGATGGTCAGCACGCCGTTCGCGTAGGTGACCTCGGTCTGCTCCGCGACCCGTACGTCCTTGTCCTTCTTCGGGTCGCGGGGCCGCACCTCGACCAGGGTGTCGAGGCGGTCGCTCGCGGAGAACTGGATGGAGCCGGCGGCCACGTTGGCGGTGACCGAGATCGGCTGCGGGGTGTCGAAAGCGGTGTCGGAAGAAGGCATGGCTGTCCCGTCCTCTTGGGTCTTCGTGGCGTCCCCGCTGGTGGGACGTGGTGTGGGTGAAGTGGGGCGGACGCGGGTGCGCTCAGCGCACCCAGCCCGTGAAGCTCTGTCCGAAGGTGCGGCTGCGGTCCCGCTCCGCCGGACGGGTCGGGGCGCCCCCGTCCAACGCGGCCGACACGGCGCGTACGAGCCACGCGTTGACCGACAGGCCTTCGCGGCCGGCGGCCTCCTCGGCTCGCGCCTTGAGGTGGGCGGGCAGGCGCAGGTTGACGCGGGCCGTGCCGCCGTCGTCCGCCTCCGCGGCGACCGGGACCGGCGCCTGGGCCCTGGGAGTCTCGGCGGTTCCGTTCCTGTCCCCGTAGGCATCGCGGACCTCGTCGCCCGCCGGACGTGTCACCACGAAGTCGGGGTCGAGCCCGCGCAGCCGTACGTCGACCGAGCCGGGGGCGAGTTCAAGCGTGATCTCGGCCATCGCGGCGGAGAGCACGTTGAGCATCGTCAGGCGAGTCGCCGACTCCAGCGGAGCGGTCAGCCGCTCCGCCAACTCGCGGGCTTCTTCGCCGCCGGCTTCGGCGGCCACCGCGAGTTCGCGGCGGAGGGTGTCGACATACGGCGTGAGGTCCATGACGCCATCATGGCACCACGATGGCGCCACCCGCAAGCCCGAAGCGGGTACGGCCGCGACAACCCACCCGTCCACACGCTCCGACCTGGGGCGATGCGGCGACACCAGGTCACGCCAGTATGGCGTCACGCGCAATCTCGACCCTCATGACACCCACAGTGGCACCAAGCGGCGCCACATGGCACCGCCAGGGCACCCCTCGATCCCGTACACCGCGGCCACCACGCCGCCACTCCACCTTCCACCGACGGGAGCGGCGACCGTCCACGGCACCGCGAAACCAGCGAAGGCGACCGCGCCCCTGGCCTGCCCACACGCGCAGACCGGTCGCGCGTGGCGCCATCAGTTCATGCGTGGCGCCAATAATGGCTCCACATGGCGCCACACATGTGCCACTATGGCTCCACTCGCGACGCACCCTCGTTGTCACATCCGGCATCGCACCCGAGGGAGCGCGCTCCGCGCACTGGGCCGTTGAAGGAGTCGGATCATGGAGACAGCACAGAACCGGCAGCCGCCGGCCCCCGGTGCCCTCGGCGCGTTCGCCCGCTTCGTGCTCTGCGGCGGCGGGGTCGGGCTCGCCTCCAGCTTCGCCGTGGCCGCTCTCGCCTCGTCGGTTCCCTGGGTCCTGGCCAACGCCCTGATCACCGTGGCGTCCACGCTCCTGGCCACCGAGCTGCACGCCCGTTTCACGTTCGGTGCAGGCGGCCGCGCCACTTGGCGCCAGCACACGCAGTCCGCCGGGTCCGCCGCGGCGGCGTACGCGGTCACCTCCGCCGCGATGCTCGCCCTCCAGCACCTGGTGGCGGCACCCGGCCCGGCGATCGAGCAGGCCGTCTACCTGTCCGCGTCCGCGTTCGCCGGCGTCGCCCGGTTCGCGGTGCTGCGCCTTGTCGTCTTCGCACGGAACCGCACCCAGGCCCCGGCCACCGCTCGCCCCGTGCGCACGGTCGCGGCCCGCGCCGAGGCGGCGACGGACCCGGCGGCGCTCTGCCACGCGGCCTGACGGTTCAGGGGCCCCTGCCAGGGCGCCGCCCTCACGCCCGTCGCCGACTCCTCCTCACGCGGCCACGGCCCGCGTCAGCTCCCGGAGCCGCGGGGCGACCTCCTCGCCCACCCGGTAGGCCTCCTCCAGGTGGGGATAGCCGGAGAGGATGAACTCGTCCACCCCCAACCTCCAGTACTCCGCGAGCCGTTCGGCGACTTCCGCGTGCGAGCCGACCAGTGCCGTACCGGCTCCCTCGCGGACCAGGCCGATCCCGGCCCACAGATTGGGGGCGACCGTCAACGCGTCGCTGCGCCCGCCGTGCAGGGCTGTCATCCGGGCCTGCCCCGCCGAGTCCATGCGGGCGAATCGCTCCTGGGAGACGCGGATCGTCTCGGGGTCGAACGCGGCGAGGATGCGGTCGGCCTCCGCCCAGGCCTCCTCGGCGGTGTCCCGCGCGACGACGTGCAACCGCAGCCCGAAGCGGACGGTTCGCCCCAGCGCGGCGGCCTCCTGCCGGAGGCGGGCGATCCGTTCGGCGACCGCGGCGGGAGGTTCACCCCAGAGCAGTTGTACGTCCGCGTGGCGGGCGGCCACTTGTTCGGCCGCCGGGGACGCACCGCCGAAGTACAGGGCGACCGGCCGGTCGACGGCCGGTTCCTCCAGTCGCGCGCCCGCCACCCGCACGTGCCGCCCGTCCAGGTCCACGGTCCCGCCGGCCAGCAACCTGCCGACCACGTCCATGAGTTCGCCCGTCCTCGCGTACCGCTCATCCTTGTCGAGGTGGTCCCCGTAGGCCCGCTGCTCCCGAGGGTCGCCGCCGGTCACGACGTTCAGCGCGATGCGCTCGCCGAACAGCCTGCGGAACGTGTCCGCCTGCTGGGCGACGAGCGTGGGCTGGGCGAGCCCGGCGCGGAAGGCGACGAGGAATCCGATCCGCTCGGTGGACGCAGCGACACCCGAGGTCAGTACCCATGGGTCCACGCAGCCGAGGCCCACGGGGGTCAGTACCTTCTCGAACCCGGCCCGCTCGGCGGCCCGGGCCACCTCGACGAGGTATCCGAGGTCCGCCGGCCGCCGCGTGGCCGCGGCGGTACGTCCCTGCACGGCGGTCACCCCACCGGGGTCACGTCCGTCACCGCCGGTGGGCAGGAACCAGTGCAGAACGGGGGCGGAGCGCAAAGACATGCCGGGGTCCTTCGACGAAGGGTCGAGCGGGCCGTCACGGTCCGGAGACCGGCGCACGGCGGCGCGGGTGGGGAACAGCACGGCGACACGCACGAGTTGGCGGTGCGGCCGGGCGGATGCGCAGGCTCAGCGGCCAGGACATCGGCGGCGGGCGCCGGTCCGACAACACGCACCCTGCGCACGCACGGGACTCCGGCGGTGCTGCGGCGGGCGGCTGGCTGTCATGGCCGCATCCTCGGCCGCCGACGCCCGGGCGGCAAGCAGCGGTCCGGCATGTGGACAGTGGTGGCACCGCGGAACCGGTGCACCGAGTCCGCGCGGGACAGCCGTGGCACCGCGCGCCGCAGCCCGGTCCGTCACTCCCGTGACAGCCGTGCGGGGCCCGGACGGTCTTGCGGCCCGTACGACCGCGGGGGACCATGTGGCTGCTGATCGATGGCGCCCGCCGTGGTCGAGGAACGACTGCGGAGCGGTGGTACGGGCTCGACGCGAGCCGCAGCACCGGGCCGCCGTTCGCACCACGGCACCGTCAGGCGCCGGCGTCGTGACCGAGGGGAGTCGGCGTGGGGACCTCGCCCTTCATGCTGCCCCTCGCACCCGTACGGACCGCGGCCCTGCTCCCACTTCGGACGAAGCGTCGGCACGTGGACCTGTGCCGCACCCACACCGCGCTCTGTCGCTGACCCGTTCTTCGGCTTTCCCCTGGCAGGCACGTGTGTCGGCCGTGCCCGTCCAGGCCCGACCGCGCGCGTCCGGGCGTCCGAGCACGCCCGAAGGACCGCGCCCACCGAGACGACACCGGAGTCGGCGAGCACCGAGCCGGTGGGAATGGACGAGTTCGTGAGCGCGAAGCAGCCCAGGACACTGAAGACCGTCACCGGAGCCGGCGGCACCTCGGAGACGTACGACCTGGCGGTCGATCCGACCCGGTCCACACTGGACACCGCCGTGCGGGTCGCGAAGCTCGCCGAGGCGGCGCGGATCGACGCGCTGTTCACCGCCGATCTGCTCAGCTTCGGCGCCCAGGGGGCGATCGGGTCGCAGGAGCCGCTCGTCTTCGTGTCGGCGCTGAGTCAGGTGACCTCGCGGATCGGACTGATCGCCACGGTCTCCACGACCTTCAACCACCCCTTCAACCTCGCCCGGTTGTTCGGGACCCTCGACCACGTCAGCAACGGGCGCGCCGCCTGGAACCTCGTGACCTCCTCCATCGGCGAGGAGAACTTCGGGCCGGGCGAACTGCCCAGCCCCGAGGAGCGCTACGCACGGGCCGCGGAGACCCTGGAGGTGGTCAACGCCCTGTGGGACAGCTGGGAACCCGGGGCCCTGACCGTCGGCCCGGACGGGAGCGCGGTGCTGCACCGCGACCGGGTGCGCCCGATCAACCACTCCGGCCGCTTCTTCGACGTGGCCGGTCCGCTGAACATCCCGCCCCTCCCCCAGCGGCGCCCGGTGCAGATGCAGGCCGGGCAGTCCGAGGCGGGCACGGCCCTGGGCGCGCGCTACGCGGAGGTCGTCTTCACGTCGCTCCCCACGCTGGACCACGCGCTGGACTTCACGCGCGCGATCAGGGGCCGGGCCGAGCGCTTCGGCAGGGCCGACGGGCTGCCGCTCATCTTCAGCTCGTTCCACGCCACTTACGGCGCCACCGAGGCGGAGGCACGCCAACTCGTGCGCGAGCGGCGCGAGTCGATCGACTTCGAACGCGGCCGGGCCCAGGTCGCCGACATGCTCGGCGGCGGACTCGACCTGTCGGAACTCCCCCTCGACGCGAAACTGCCGGAGAGCCTGCTGCCGGAGATCACCTCCGTGAACCGCCGCCGCGGCCGCGTAGACATCTTCGCCGGCTATGTGCGGCAGGGCCGCACGCTGCGCGAACTCGTCGTCGCCGCCCAGGACACGGGCCACTGGGCCGCCGCCGGCACCCCCGAGCAACTCGCCGACGCGGTGGAGGAGCGCTTCCGGGCAGGCGTGCTGGACGTCATCACCCTGGGCGGCCTCGCCGACCCGCGGGAGCACGACTTCGTCGTCAACGGCCTGCTGCACGAACTGCGCCGGCGGAGGATCGTCGCTCCCGACTACACCGGCACCACGCTGCGCGAGAACCTCGGACTGCGACTGCCGGCCCGTGACGACTCGGCCGTACGCACCTGACCGGGCGCGGATCTCCTCGAGTGTTCCGAATCGTGGGACAGCTCTTGGTGGACAACGTCGGCTGCTGTACAACTGGGCCCATGATTCACGAGCCCCTGGTGCGACGCCTGGTCATCGACCTGTGCCGACGCCCGGCTGCGTGTTGTCGCTGATCACACCTACCTGACGCTCCCTCGGGCCGGTGCTCTCCCCCGGTCCCTGAGCCGTCGCACCCTCCCCCCGCCGGGGTTCGAGGGTGTCGTCCCCGCTTCCGTCGCGCCCCGTACCCCACGGGGCCGTCCGACGGCGGCGGCCGACGTCGACCATCCACGTTCCGGCGCCCCCTGGAGGCCGCCCCGTGTCCACGACCCCACGTCTGTCACCTGCTGAAACCATCCCCGTACCCGAGAAGACCCCCGCGTCGCGACGCCCGCGCGTCGCCGCGCGGGTGCGCCACGTCGCCCTCCCGCTCGGCTCACTCCTGCTGTTCCTCGCGCTGTGGCAGCTCCTGGCCGCGAGCGGCACCTGGAGCCGGACTCTGGTGCCGTCGCCGTCCGCGGTGTGGGACGCCTTCATCGACGTGTCCACGACGCACGACGGCACCCGCGGCTACAACGGCACCACCCTCGTCGAACACCTCGGCATCAGCCTGCGACGCATCCTGATCGGGGCCGGGATCGGCATCGCCGCGGGAGTCGTCCTCGGGCTGCTGATGGGAACGGTGGGGTGGCTGCGTTCCCTGTTCGAGCCCTGGATCACCTTCCTGCGGACACTGCCGCCGCTGGCGTACTTCTCACTCCTCATCATCTGGCTCGGCATCAACGAGGAGCCGAAGATCACGCTGCTCGCCGTCGCCGCGTTCCCTCCCGTGGCGGTGTCCACCACCACGGCCGTGGCCGCCGTGCCCAAGAGCCTCATCGAGGCAGCCCGCGCGCTGGGCGCCTCGCGCTGGGACGTGGTCAGGGACGTCGTCGCCCCGTCCGCGCTGCCGGAGACGCTGACCGGCGTGCGGCTGGCCGTCGGGGTGGCCTACTCCTCCCTCGTCGCAGCCGAGTTGGTCAACGGACTGCCCGGCATCGGGGGCATGGTCAAGGACGCCGCCAACTACAACAACACCCCGGTGGTACTGGTCGGGATCATCGCCATCGGTGTCTCCGGCCTGATCATCGACGGTCTGCTGCTGCGACTGGAACGTGTCGCCGTCCCCTGGCGCGGACGCGCCTGACAGCGCCGACCCTGCCGTCCGTCCCTTCTCCTCAGCCCCGTCCTCAGCACAGAAAAGGCTCCGCCATGTCTCGTTCGGTTCCCCAAGGTCCCTCCCGCCGCCTGCTCCTCGCCGGGGCGCTCGCCGCCGTCTCCGCGGCGGTCACCGGCTGCTCGTCGGACAGCGAGGCGTCGTCGTCGGGCAGCGGCAAGCGGCTCCGCATCGGGTACTTCGCCTTCCCCAGCGGCGACTTGATCGTGAAGAACAGGAAGCTCCTGGAGAAGGCGCTGCCGGACCACAAGATCACCTGGATCAAGTTCGACTCGGGAGCCAGCGTCAACCAGGCCTTCCTCGGCAAATCCCTCGACATAGCCGCCCTCGGGTCGAGTCCCTTCGCCCGGGGAGTGTCTGGAGCCTCGCCGATCCCGTACAAGGTCGCGTGGATCCTGGACGTGGCCGGCGAGAACGAGGCACTGGTGGCACGCAAGGGGTCCGGAATCACCGACGTGGCCGGCCTCAAGGGCCGGACGATCGCGACCCCGTTCGCCTCCACCTCGCACTACAGCCTGCTGGCGGCACTGGAGGAGGCGGGCCTGAAGCCCTCCGACGTCAAGCTCATCGACCTTCAGCCGCAACCGATCATCGCGGCCTGGGAGCGCGGGGACATCGACGCCGCGTACGTGTGGCTGCCCACGCTCGACGAGCTGCGCAAGACCGGTACCCAGCTCACCAGCAGCAAGGAGATCGGCGCGGCGGGCAAGCCGACGCTGGACCTCGCCGTCGTCTCCGACGAGCTGATCGCCGAGGACCCCGAGGTGATCGACACCTGGCGGAAGGTGGAGGCGGAGGCCCTCCGGCTCATCAGGTCCGACCCCGAAGGCTCGGTCAAGGCCGTGGCGGACGAGCTCGGCATCAGCACGAAGGACGCCGAGGCACAGCTCTCGCAGGGCGTGTTCCTCACCCCGGAGGAGGTCACGTCCGCCGACTGGCTGGGCACCGACGGCAGCCCGGGCAAGCTGCTGACCTACGTCACCGACACCGCCCGGTTCCTGGCCGACCAGAAGCAGATCGACGCCGCTCCGGCCGAGTCCGCCGTCCGCAAGGCCTTCTACCTGAAGGGGCTGCCCGATGTCCTCAAGTGACACCACCACGACCGTCCCCGACACGGAGCATCCGGCACGCGCCGGGGCCGTCCGGCTCGACCGGGTCACCCACCGGTACGGCCGGGGCGGCGAGACGGTCACCGCCGTGGGACCGGTCGACCTGACCGTGCCCGCCGGCGAGTTCCTCGTGCTGGTCGGCGCCTCCGGCTGCGGCAAGAGCACGCTGCTGCGGCTGATCGCGGGGTTCGAGCAACCCACCCACGGATCGGTCCAGGTCTCCGGCGCCGCGCCGCGGCCCGGCGGGACGGCCGGTGTCGTCTTCCAGACACCGCGCCTGTTCCCGTGGCGCACCGTGCGGGGCAACATCGACCTGGCACTGCGGTACGCGGGTGTCGAGCGCGCCCAATGGCCGCTGCGCCGGGCGGAGTTGCTGGCCCGCGTCGGCCTTGAGGGCACCGAACGGCGGCGCGTCTGGGAGATCTCGGGCGGCCAGCAGCAGCGCGTCGCCATCGCCCGGGCGCTCGCCGCCGAGAACCCCCTCTTCCTCCTCGACGAGCCGTTCGCCGCACTGGACGCGCTGACCCGTGAACGGCTCCAGGAGGACGTCCGCCGGGTGACCGCGCAGACCGGGCGGACCAGCGTGTTCGTCACGCACTCGGCGGACGAGGCGGTGTTCCTCGGCACGCGCATCGTCGTGCTGACCAAGAGCCCGGGAACCGTGGCCCTCGACCTGCCGATCGACCTGCCGCGCGGTGACGTCGACGCCGAGGAGCTGCGCGAGTCGAAGGAGTTCAACGAGCTGCGTGTGCGGGTCGCACACGCGGTGAAGAGCGCCGCGGCCTGACCCGGCCCCGTACCGACCCGAGACCGGAAGCGACACCCGCACCACGGCCGCGTACCAGAGCGGTCGACTCCCGGGAAAGGAAACCCAGGTGAGCATTCTCAGCGAGCGACCGGCGGTGGCACTGCCGCCCGTCACCGAACTCGGCCCGCGCTTCGGCGCCGAGATCCACGGAATCGACCTCGGACGCCTCGACGACGACCAGGTCCGCGCGCTCCGCGCGGCACTCGTGAAGTACAAGGTGCTGTTCGTCCGGGGCCAGGACGGCCTCGACGACGCCGCCCAGATCGAGTTCGGCAGGCGTCTGGGCGAGGTGACCGCAGGGCATCCGGTCCACGACTCGGGTGACGTGGCGCCCGAGGTGTACTCCCTCGACAGCCAGGACAACGGGTTCGCCGACGTGTGGCACACCGACGTCACCTTCGTACGACGGCCGCCGGCCATCTCCGTGCTGCGGGCCGTCGTCCTGCCTCCCAACGGCGGGGACACCAACTGGGCCGACAGCCAACTGGCCTACGAGTCGCTGTCGCCCGGACTGCGGGCCTACGTCGACACCCTCACCGCGGTCCACGACGGCACCCGGGAGTTCGGCTACTACCTGGCGCAGCGCAGGAAGGGCCGCGGCAACCTGTGGGAGGGCGAGGTGTTCGCCGACCTGACCCCCGTCGAGCACCCGGTGGTGCGGGTGCACCCCGAGAGCGGCCGCAAGGGCCTGTTCGTGAACCCCGGTTTCACCTCGCACGTCGTCGGCGTCTCGGAGCACGAGAGCAGGGGCATCCTCGACATCCTGTACGCCCACCTCACCAAGCCCGAGCACGTCGTACGGAACCGCTGGCAGCCGGGGGACGTCGCCCTGTGGGACAACCGCAGCACGGCCCACTACGCCAACCGCGACTACGCTGACCAGCACCGGGTGATGCACCGCATCACGCTCCGCGGCGACACACCGGTCGGCCCCTGACCCCAGGTGCTCCCACCCCGTCCGCACGGCCGCCCGGTGCCGGCCTCCCCGGAGCCGTCCTGGTGCGCCGTCACCATCACCTTCCTCACCACCGCACCGCGCTGCCCCGCGCACTGCCCTCATCGACGGCCGGCGCTGACGGGACAGCCGCCCCGCGGCCCTTCACGCACCCAGCACGCCTCGTACAAGGGAGAACCATGAGCCAGCCGATCGACTCCGTCACCGCCGGCCACACCCCTGAGGACGGCCCCGCCGGACCCGACACCTCTGCCTGGTCGTTCGAGACCAAGCAGATCCACGCAGGAGCCGTGCCGGATCCGACGACCGGCGCCCGGGCGGTGCCGATCTACCAGACCACCTCGTACGTCTTCCGCGACACCCAGCACGCGGCCGACCTCTTCTCGCTCGCCGAGCCGGGCAACATCTACACCCGCATCCACAACCCGACCCAGGACGTCTTCGAGCAGCGGATCGCCGCACTCGAAGGCGGAATCGCGGCGGTGGCCCTGGCCTCCGGGCAGGCCGCGGAGACGCTGGCCGTCCTGACCCTGGCCGGCGCGGGCGACCACATCGTCTCCAGTACGTCCCTGTACGGAGGCACGTACAACCTCTTCCGCCACACGCTGCCCAGGTTCGGCGTCGAGGTGTCCTTCGTCGACGACCCCGACGACCCCGAGGCCTGGCGTGCCGCGATCAGGCCGAACACCAAGGCCCTGTTCGCCGAGACGCTCGGCAATCCGCGCGGCAACGTACTCGACGTACGGGCGGTGGCCGACATCGCGCACGAGTCGGGCGTCCCTCTGATCGTGGACAACACCGTGCCGACCCCGTACCTGCTGCGGCCCATCGAGCACGGCGCCGACATCGTGGTGCACTCCGCGACCAAGTTCCTCGGCGGCCACGGCACCACCGTCGCCGGTGTCGTCGTCGACGCCGGCACCTTCGACTTCGGCGCGCACGCCGACCGCTTCCCCGACTTCAGCGAGCCGGACCCGAGCTACCACGGCCTGCGGTACTGGCCCGCCCTGGGACCCGGCGCCTTCGCGATCAAGCTGAGGGTGCAACTGCTCCGCGACCTCGGACCGGCGCTCTCCCCGCACTCGGCCTTCCTGCTCCTGCAGGGCGTGGAGACCCTCAGCCTGCGCATCGAACGCCACTCCTCCAACGCCCAGGCCCTGGCCGAATGGCTGGAGCAGCGCGACGAGGTCGCCGTCGTGCACTACCCCGGGCTCCCCTCGAACCGCTGGTACGAGGCAGGACGGCGCTACCTGCCGCGCGGCGCCGGAGCCGTGCTGGCCTTCGAACTGCGCGACGGCGTCGAAGCCGGGAAGCGGTTCGTGGACGCCGTCGAGCTGTTCAGTCACCTCGCGAACATCGGCGACGTCCGCAGCCTCATCATCCATCCGGCGTCCACCACCCACAGCCAGCTCGACGAGGCCCAGTCGGCCGCCACCGGCACCTCGCCGGGCCTGGTCCGGCTGACGGTCGGCATCGAGAACCTCGCCGACCTCAAGGCGGACCTGGAGGCGGGGTTCCGCGCGGCCAAGGGCGCGTCCTGAACACCGTTCCGACCAGGACCGCGGTCCCCCTCCCGCCGGCCTCCGGGGCCTGGCGCGAGGGGGATCCCCCGGGCCGCCGCCGGTGGCACGTGCGGCAGGAGCCGCTGCCGCTGGAGGCCGGCGGTGAACTGCCCGCTGTGCGGCTGGCGTTCGAGACCTGGGGTCGGCTCGCGGCCGACGGCTCCAATGCCGTACTGGTGCTCCACGCGCTCACGGGCGACAGCCATGTCGCCGGCCCCGCGGAACCAGGACACCCCACCCCCGGCTGGTGGAACGGACTCGTCGGGGCCGGACGGGCGCTGGACACCGACCGCTGGTTCGTCGTCGCGCCCAACGTACTGGGCGGCTGCCAGGGCAGCACCGGACCGTCCTCGCCGCGCCCGGACGGGCGCCACTGGGGCGGGTCCTTCCCCACGCTGACCCAGCGCGACCAGGTGGCCGCCGAGGCCGGACTCGCCGACGCGCTCGGCATCGACCGCTGGGCCCTGGTGATCGGCGGCTCCATGGGCGGGATGCGCGCCCTGGAGTGGGCGGTGTCGCGTCCGGAGCGCACACGCGCACTCCTCCTGCTCGCCACCACGGCGGCCGCGAGCGCGGAGCACATCGCCTGGGCGAACATCCAGCTCCACGCCATCCGCGCCGACCCCCACTGGCAGGGCGGCGACTACCACGCCACGGGCCTGGGACCGCACACAGGGCTCGGTCTGGCCCGCCGCCTGGCCCACGTCACCTACCGCAGCGAGCCCGAACTCCAGGCCCGCTTCGGTCGCGCGCCGCAGGGTTCCGAGGACCCCTGGAACCAGGGCAGGTACCAGGTCGAGTCCTACCTCGACCACCACGCCGCCAAGCTGGTACGCCGGTTCGACGCGGGCAGTTACGTCGTGCTGGCGAACGCCATGAACGCGCACGACATCGGCCGCGACCGGGGCGGCACACGCACCGCGCTGCGCAGGGTGACAGCCAGGACCCTCGTCGCGGGCGTCGGCTCGGACCGCCTGTACCCCCTGTCCCAGCAGGCGGAGTTGGCCGCCGGCATCCGCACCGCGGACCGTCTCCGGGTCATCGAGTCGCCCTACGGGCACGACGGCTTCCTGATCGAGGTGGAGCAGGTGTCCGCGCTCGTACGCGAGCTCGTCGCGACGCCCTGAGCCGACCCCCTGAGCCGACCCCCTGAGCCGACCCGCTGAGTCGACCCGCTGAGTCGACCCGCTGAGTCGTACCGGGCACACCCTGGTCGGCCGCGCCGTGCCCGAACACCGGCGACGCCGTCACCGTACGAGTACGGCCTCGGACGAAAACACCTGGCGGTGCGGTGTCCGGTCGGGCAGGGTGCCGGGTGATGAGCGACGAGTACGGGATGACCTACGCACACCACCATTCCCTGGAAGGCCTGTTGCAGCGGGGACGCGGCCTGGGTGCGGTGCGCGCGCTGCAAGTCCCGGAGAAAGCCTCGGAGTTCGTGTACGACGGGATCCGCCGCGACTGGCGGTGGGACGGGGTCGACGACCGGTCGCTGTACCTGGCGCGGCTCGTCCGGGACCTTCGGCTGCCCCTCGCGCCGATCGTGGACCGCCTGACGGCGGACGAGGATTCCTGTCTGCGGGCCTGCGAGGTACTGGAGTTGCTGGCTCTCGCCGGATCGGACGAGGCGCGCGAGGCCCTGCGGGCCCATGTCCGGGAGGGCGGCCACTGGGTCCAGGTGATGGAGTCCGTGTCCCTGGTCTGGCCGCCGGAGTGGTGGGAGGACCTGGGTGACGTGGCGCGGGCCCGGATGGGCAAGGAAGCGGAGCTTCCGTGGCTCGCCGAGCCGTGGACGCGGTTCGGGATCGAGGTCCAGCGCCACCCGCGCGCTGCGCGACCGTCCCTGGCCGGGCTCGGCACCGGCGAGCTGCTGGCCCTGCTCTCCGGCGACCACGCCGAGGACGACGTGAAGTTCGACGCGCTGCGTGAGCTGAACGGCCGGGGTCCGACCGGGGAACTGATCGCGCTGGTCCCCTCGTTGGGCAGCCGGAACAGTCCCCGGCCCCTGCCCGGGCTCGTGCGGGCCGTCGAGCGCCTGGGCGCCGCCGCGGTGCCGGCGGCGCGCAGTTGGGCCGCGGACGACCGCCCCTGGCTGGCGCGACTGGGCGCGGACGTCCTCGCCGACCACGCCGGCCCCGAGGTGCTGCCGGGGCTCGTCGAGGAACTCGCCGCCCAGTGGGCGGCGCGGGCCTGGTGCGGCCCCGACCGGACGGCCCGGCGGCTGGCCCGGTTCGGCCCCGCCGCCGCCGGGGCGGTGCCCCATCTGCGGCGCCTGTGGCTGCGCACTCCGCACTCGTACGAGCGGACCGCGTACCTGGAGGCACTGGCCGCCATGGACCGGGACGGCCTGGACCACGCGTACACCGAGTCCCTCTGGGACTGCGAGGAGACGGCCCGGCTGCTGGGAACCGCCGCGGCCCCCGCCCACCCGGACGTCCTGGAACGCGTCGCGGTCCTGAGGGACGACCCGATGGAGACGGCCGACGTGCGCTCCGCAGCCCGGACGCGCCTGGCAGGACTCGACCGCCTCTCCTGACCCGCACGGTCCGGCGCCGCCGCGCCTCCCCCGAATGCGGCGGGCAGGGCGCCGGTCGGCCGGGGCCCCGCCGCGCGTCCGGGCACCCGGCGCACGTGGTACCGCGGTACTACGTGCCCGGCCGCACAGGGCTCCCCGGTACCACGGATCACGTTCCGCCGGCTCCTAGCGTGAACGGGAACAGCCAGGTGGGGCACGCCCCCGGACGCGAGGGAACATCGATGATCGAGGCACATCAGCTGACGAAGCGGTACGGGGAGAAGACGGCGGTGGACCGGCTGGACTTCGTCGTCCGGCCCGGCGCCGTCACCGGCTTCCTCGGCCCGAACGGCGCGGGCAAGTCCACCACCATGCGCATGATCGTCGGGCTGGACGCGCCCTCCGGCGGCAGCGTGACGGTCAACGGCAGGGCCTACGCGCGGCACACGGCACCGCTCCGGGAGGTCGGCGCGCTGCTGGAGGCCAAGTCGATCCACCCGGGCCGGTCCGCCTTCGACCACCTCATGGCACAGGCCCACACCCACGGCATACCCCGCCGCCGGGTCGAGGAGGTCATCGGACTGACCGGACTCCAGTCGGTGGCCGGGAAGCGCGCGGGCGCCTTCTCCCTCGGGATGGGCCAGCGGCTGGGCATCGCCGCGGCGCTGCTCGGCGACCCGGCGACGGTCATGCTCGACGAACCGGTCAACGGCCTCGACCCCGAAGGCGTGTTGTGGATCCGCAACCTGCTGACCGGGCTCGCGGCGGACGGCCGTACGGTCTTCGTCTCCTCGCACCTGATGAGCGAGATGGCCCTGGTCGCCGACCACTTGATCGTCGTGGGCCGAGGACGCCTGCTGGCGGACACGACCGTGCGTGAGTTGGTCGAGCGGGCCGGCGGGGACACCGTCACTGTGTCGTCCGACGAAACCGCCCGTCTGCGCGAGGTGCTGGCCGGTCCCGGCGTCGAGGTCACCGGTGCCGCCGGATCCGAGGAGCTGCACGTGTCGGGCCTGTCGAGCCAGGAGATCGGCCTCAGGGCCGCCGAGCACGGCATCCCGCTGTACGAACTCCGCTCCCGGACCGTCTCGTTGGAGCAGGCCTTCATGGACCTGACCCGCGACGCCGTCGAGTACCACGCGACCACCGACGTCGAGACCCCCGGGAGGGCGGCATGAGCACGGTCACCGTCGGCGACAGCCCCGCGTCCGCACCTACACCACTGGTACGTCCGGCGTACAAGGTCACCGGTCTGCGCGTCCTGCGTTCCGAGTGGGCGAAGATGTGGTCCCTGCGCTCCACCTGGATCACCCTCGGCCTGAGTCTCTTGTTCCTGGTCGCGTTCGGCGCGATCGCTGCCGCGGACTACCGGTCGGATCTCGGCTCGGGCCGGCCCCTGGAAGCCGCCGAGGCCTCGGCGACCGCGCTCGGCCTGTCCGTGTTCGGCACGAACTTCGCGCAGCTGGCGATCGGGGTGCTGGGGGTGCTCGCCACCGCGGGCGAGTACTCCACCGGCATGATCCGCTCCACCCTCGCCGCCGTCCCGCGCCGCCTGCCGGTGCTGTGGTCCAAGGCCGCGGTGTTCGGCCTGGTCGCCCTCGCCCTCTCCACCGTCGGTGTCGTCGTCGCGTTCCTGGTCGTCGGCGGAATCGTCTCCGCGACACCCGCGGCCCTCCCGGTCTCCCACCCCGGTGTGGTCAGGAGCCTGCTGGGCGCGGGCCTCTACCTCGGCCTGGTCGGCGTGATCGGCACGGCCCTGGGCGCGCTGCTCCGATCGGTCGCCGGCGGCATCTCGGTCCTGGTCGCCTCGCTGATGCTGGTGCCCGGCCTGGTCGCGCTGCTGCCCGGCTCGTGGCAGGACGACATCAGCCCGTACCTGCCGAGCAGCGCGGGCGAGTCCATGTTCGCCCTGACCCACGACGCGACGGCGCTCTCCCCCAGCGCCGGGCTCGCGGTCTTCCTGGGCTGGACCGTGCTCGCCCTGGCCGGCGCCGCCCATCGGCTCGTCCGCTCGGACGCGTGACGGGTGCTGCCTGACGCGTTACGTCGGACGCCTGACGCTTGAAGTCCGGCGTCCGCCGTCCGCGGCCCCCGGCCGGCACCGGAAGGCCGACGCGACGACCGGCACGGCGGCCGCACGGGTCCTCCCGTACGGGCGCCGTGCCGGTCGCACCCGACGCACGCGACGCACCCGCGGTGCCCGGGTTCGGACCTTGACGCAGGCGGGCGCGTACGACGACGCCCCCCCCCGCACACAATGGACAGGTGACACCCATGAGCACGGACCGGTGACCCCATGACGATCGACGACACCGCCCGGCCGGTGGCGGCGGACGGCCCGCCCTTCACCGAGACGGACCTGCCGTGGAACCATCCGCTGGCCCGTGCGCTGTCCCGGCTCGGCCGCCGCCTCAAGCGGGGCGACCGGGCCCGGCCCTGGGTTCTCGACGCCACGGTGACGGCTGTCGTGACACTGCTGTTCTGCGTGTCGGAACTGGTCAACGACGACGACGATGACGCACGGCACGGCCTGGACACCGAGTTCGTCGACCTGCCCTGGCCGGGGACGCTCGCGCTGCAGGCCGGACTGGTGCTGCCCCTGCTGTGGCGGCGCCGGAAGCCCTCCCTCGCCTTCGGCGTGGTCATCTCCGTGTTCCTGCTGCAACTCGCGCTGGGTGTCTGGCTGCGCGCCGACATCGCCGTGCTCATCGCGCTCTACAGCCTGGTGCTGCACGGAGACCTCCGGCGGCTTCCGGCGGCCTGCGCGGTCACAGCCGGTGCACTGGGACTGGTCGCCGTGCGTCTGCCGTCCGAAGTGCGTTTCCTGGACGCGCTGTTCTTCCTGTTCAGCACGATCACCGCCGCTGTCGCCCTCGGACTTGCCGTACGGATCAGGCGGGGCCAGCTCGCGGTCCTGCGCGACCGGGCGGCACGGCTGGAGATCGAGCGCGACCAGCGGAGCAGGCTCGCCGCCGCCACCGAACGAGCGCGCGTGGCGCGCGAGATGCACGACATCGTCGGCCACAACCTCTCCGTCATCATCACCCTCGCCGACGGCGGCGCGTACGCGACCGATGTCGCGCCCGAACGCGGCAAGCAGGCCCTGCTCCTCATCGGCGACACCGGCCGCGAGGCACTCGGTGAGCTGCGGCGCATGCTCGGCGTCCTGCGCGAGCAGACCGGGGCGCCCTCCGCACCCGAGTTGAGCCCTGCGCCGGGCATCGGCGACATCCACGCCCTGTGCGAACGCATCCGGACCGCCGGACCGCGGGTCGTCCACCACAGCAGCGGCACACTCGACACGCTGGACCGTGGTGTCCAGTCGGCCGTCTACCGCATCGTCCAGGAGGCACTGACCAACGCGTTGAAGCACGGGGGTCCGGAGACACGGATCGACCTCGCGGTGAGCGTCGAGGACAGCACGCTGCGCATCCATGTGCACAACACGGGGCGGCGTACCGGCGCCGGGACCGTCCGGCCGCACACGGATGCGGAGGTGGGGCACGGAGTCCCCGGCATGCGGGAACGCGCGGCCCTCTACGACGGCACGGTCGACGTGGGACCCGCTCCCGACGGCGGGTGGACGCTACGGGCCACCCTCGAACTCACGCCGTGGGCGGGACAGGGGATCGGAACACGAGTCGGGACAGGTGCCGAGGCCGGCGGCGGGACCGCGGCCCGGAGCCGTCCCGCTCCATCGGCGGGCAGGGGCGGTGCGGTGTGACCAGCGTGCTCATCGTCGACGACCAGCCGCTCCAGCGCCTCGGCTTCCGCATGCTGCTGGAGAGCACGCCCGACACCGACGTGGTCGGTGAGGCCGCGCACGGCGGTGACGCCGTCCGCCGGGCCGCCGAACTCCGTCCGGACGTCATCCTCATGGACGTTCGGATGCCCGGCATGGACGGGATCGAGGCGACCCGGCGGGTCGTCACGTCCGGTGGCCGCTCCCGCGTCCTCATCCTGACCACGTTCGACCTGGACGAGTACGCCTACGCGGCGTTGCGCGCGGGAGCCAGTGGCTTCCTCCTCAAGGACGCCCGCCCCGAGGAACTCCTCGCCGGAATCCGCGCGGTCGCGGCGGGCGACGCCGTGATCGCCCCGGCCCTGACCCGCCGCCTCCTGGACACCTACGCCGAACACCTCCCCCACCGGGCGTCGGACGGAAGTCCGCGGGACGACCCCCGGATACGCGCGCTCACCGAGCGGGAGTACGAGATCTTCGGCGCGATCGGCCAGGGCTGGAGCAACAGCGAGATCGCGGAACGCCTGGTCGTGGCCGAGTCCACGGTGAAGACCCATGTCGGACGGGTCCTGTCGAAGGTGGGGGCCCGCGACCGCGTCCAGGCGGTCATCCTCGCGTACGACCTCGGCCTCGTCCGCCCGAACCCGCCCGGTTGACACGGCCGTTGGGCGCCGGCCGGCAACGCCTCCCGGACCTCACCGGGAGCAAAGGACGCGCCCTTTGCGGCTTCGCCGACGTGGGTATGAGTTCGGTCCAGGGCGGTGGCGACAAGCGGGGGCGGGCGCATGTTCGACGGCATCAGGGGCAATCGCGGGCTGCGGAGAGCGACCCAGGCGTGGTTCTGGCACAGCAAGTTCCACGCCGTGTCGGTCTTCACCCGGTCCCGTGCCGTGTGGGTGGTCGTGGGGAACGCGGGCACCCTTCTGACCGCCCTCGCCGGGACGGCGCACTACTGGTCGCGCCCGGTGTCGTTCGCGGGCTTCGCCGTCCTTCAACTCGTGTGCCTGGCCTTCCAGGCGATCGCCCTCGTCCCGGTCGCGTGGCCGGGAGGCACCGCGACGCCGCGGGACGTCCGCGGCTTCTCCGAGCTCCACCAGAGCCTGACCGTGGCCACCGTCTGCGGTTCGTGGATCTTCGGTGTGCTTCCGGGGCTGGCGCTGCTCACCCTCTACGACGTGGAGGCGGGCAGCCCGCAGTCCGCCGCCCTGTTGGTCCCCGGGACGGCACTGATGCTGGCGTGCGTGGCGGGTCTGATCACCGCGACGGGCGTCGCCGTGAAGGTGATGGCGCAACACCGCGACGCGCCCGCACCACCCGGCGTGTCCGAGGGGGTGGGGAGTGGAGAGGTCGCCGAGGTGGACTCGGGCGGCTTCGACAGCGACTGAGCTGCCCGGATCGGTAGCATGCGAAGCATGGCCATCAGACTTGAGAACGTCGGAATCGCCGTGCGCGACATCGAGGAAGCGATCTCCTTCTTCACCGATCTCGGCCTCACCGTGCTCGGCCGCGACACGGTCAGTGGCGAGTGGGCGGACACCGCGGTCGGCCTCGACGGAAACCACGCGAAGATCGCGATGCTGCAGACGCCGGACGGCAACGGACGCCTCGAGTTGTTCGAGTACCTCCACCCCGAAGCCATCGAGTCGGAGCCCACGCGGCCCAACGACATCGGCATGCATCGCGTCGCCTTCTCCGTGGACGACATCGACAGGGCCCTGGAGACGGCGGCGAAGCACGGATGCCACCCGCTCCGCGGTGTGGCGACCTACGAGGACGTCTACAAGCTCACATACCTCCGGGGCCCCAGCGGCATCCTCGTGATGCTCGCCCAGGAGCTGAAGAAGGACTGACGGCTCACGGAGACCTCTTCAGGGTGCTCCGGGCGGTGTTGCGGATGCGCTTGGTGCGACCGCGGGCGGCGAGGACTTCGAGGGCGGCGGCGTTCGGCGCCTCGGCCGTCCTGAGCTGGAGCCAGTCGGACGCGCCGAGCAGGGCGTCGGGACTCCACCGCTCCGCCAGCGCGATGGCCCTGAAGAGGGACCATTCGTCAAGGCGCCGGGTCAGGAACGGGTGGCGCGTCGTGGCACGGGTCATGCTCTCGGCCCAGGACGGGTAGGCCGGCTCGGAGTGGAGGCCGCGCGCTCGGCGGTCCAGATGCCGCAGGACGGCCGACTGCGCCACCGTCCGGTCCTGGTCCGCGAGGACCGCTTCGACCACCTCGAACTCGTCGGCCTCCGTGGCCTGTTCGAGCCTGCTCAGGTGGTTCCGGAAGCGGACGTGCTCGGCGGGCTCCTCCTGCTGCGGGGCGTCACGGTTCATGCGGCGCCATCCTGCCGCTCGACCAGGGCACCGCTCCCGGACCGCGGCGGCCCAGGACGGGCTCGACGACTGCGCCGGAGCAATGGCGTTCCTCCCCGACCCGCGCCGCGAGCGCGGACCCACTCGATGTCCGTCGACCGATCATTGGGGAAGGTACGCCTTCAGCACCCCGTCCCGGAACCCGGCCACGGGTCTCGGGCGTTGCCCGGCCCGGAGCACGGTCGCCGCACCGGCCGGGCAGTTCACCGAGTGACCACGTCCGTGCGACGGGGCGGTCGGTGGGCCGGTGTGTGACGGCGAACCGGCCTCACCCGTCGGCGGACGGCACCCAGGTACGATCCGGCGATGCACATGCCACGTACCGCTGGACGAACAGCCCTCGGCCTGGCGCTGGCCCTGGTGGCCGGTTGCGGAGGCGCGAGCCCGCAACCGGTGGAGCCGCGGCCGAGCGCCTCCACCGGCGGCGCGGGCAAGGCGCTCCGATCCTGGTCGTACACCTACGTGTCCGAGGAGTTCGGGAACGACAACAGGATCACGGACATCGCCGTGGTCTCACCGAAGGACGCCTGGGCCCTGAGCTGGAGCCCCTCCGCACGCTCGTCGCTGCTGCGCTACGACGGGAAGGCCTGGCAGCCGTACGAGCTGCCGGGCGGGATCGCAGAGGCGATCGGCGGACAGATGCAGAACCTGTCGCTGACCGCCGTCGGGACGGGTGACGTCTGGCTGAGCGGGTCCGCCGAATCGGGCAGGCCGTTCGCCGCCCGCTTCGACGCGACGGGTTGGCGTGCCGTGCCGTTGCCTGCCCGCGGACCGGGCGTCGGCCACGTGACCGTGCTGGGCCCGGACTCGGTGTGGGTCCTCGGCTCCGACGACGCCGTCTGGCACCTCGAGGGCCGTAACTGGACCCGTACGGTGCTGCCCTTCCGGGCTCCGGGACTCGTCGCCGACCCGACCGGCACCGATGTGTGGGCCGTGGGCACCGACCGCAAGACCGGCGCGGAGCCGCCACCGCACGAGGACGCGCCGGACTCCCGGCAACCGGCGTCCGCCCGCTGGGACGGCACCCGCTGGCACCGGGTGCCGATCCCGACCGAACTCACACTGAGCGACGGCCACGACTTCAGCGCGTCCGTCACGAGTACGACCGTCCTCGCCGACGGCAGGGCGTGGATGACCGGCATGTCGGGCGACGAGCCGGAACCCATCGAGGACGGCGACTACTACCCCGCCGACGAGGTGCCGTTCACCCTGTTCTTCGACGGCACACGCTGGCGTGCGCCGTCGAACGGCGAGCACCCTCCCGCGGCGGTACTGAGCGCCACGAGGATGCGCGACGCCGCGGGCCGGACCCACAGGATCGGCCGTCCGCCGTACGCGCCCGGCGTCTCCGGCAAGGTGACCGGGGCGGATCGCAGGCAGAAGCTCCTGCTCGACGAGATCACCCCGGTTCCCGGCACGGACGAGGTGTGGGCGGCGGGCCGTATCGAACTCGGGGCGCAGGGCTACGCCGACTTCACCCGCGCCGTCGTGGTCCGCTACCGCCTGGTCGGCTGACCGCGTGGCCCGGGGGCCGGTGCGGCTGCGCCGGTTCCGCGGGCCCGGGTGGGCAGCGCATGTTGCGCGGGCCCGTGCGGACGAGCGCCCGGGTCCCGGCGTGCGAGGGCTCCCGCGTCAGTGGCCGAGCGCCTCGCGGAGCTGCTGCTTGTTCATCGACGAGCGGCCCTCGATGTTCTTCTTCCTGGCCTCCGCGTAGAGCTGGTCCCTGGTGGGGCCCTGCGCACCACTGTGAGACCGCTCCCCGCCGCGCTGGGGCGCGGACTTCCTGTCGTGTGTGGACGTCCTGCTCGCGGTCTTCGACTCGCCCGCCCGGGCGCGCTCCTTGTTCACCGTCCGCGCGGCGATCTCCTTCGCACGGTCTGTGGGGACACCGCGCTCCTCGGCGCTCGCCTTGATGTGCTCGTACTGCCGTTCGCGCTTGGGGCTGGATCCTGCGGGCATGGCCCTCTCCTTGTCCTCCAGGGCCGGCGCTTCGAGCCGTCCGGCCACCCCTGACGCGTTCCCGGGACTGGAGGCCCCATACACCGGGCGGCCGCCTCCCCACCCCGGTCCAGCCGAAGGGCGTGCCTCCCGCGATCCGGCGGGCGCGGACCACCGACGTCAGGAGCGGTGACGTGACGCGCGGCCCGGTGGCACCCGGCCGGACCCGACGAAGCGCCGCCGGGCCGGACTCCTACGATGTCGCCCATGGCGGACGTCGAAGATCCTCAGCCCCCGTTCTGGGACAGCGGCAGCGACCGGGGAGTGCAGCCGCCCCTGTCCGACCGGGCGGTTCTGGAGGCCGAGCGGCTGCTGAAGGTCAGGCTTCCCGCCGCCCTGCTCGATCTCCTCCGTGAGCGGAACGGCGGCCTGACCGCATCCGGCCGGGACGCCTTCCCCACCGGTCGTGCGACCTCCTGGGCGCCCGACCATGTGCCCTTCGACCTCGTGATGGGGATCGGCCGGCGCGAGGACACGCTGTCGATGCTCGACAGCCCGTACCTGGTCGAGGAGTGGGGGCTGCCCGCGGGCGTCGTCCTGATCTCGGGCGACGGCCACCACTGGATCGGGCTGGACTACCGGACCTGCGGCCCGTACGGGGAGCCCTCCGTCGCCTGGTTCGATGCGGACGACGGCTCGGACCTCCCCCTCGCCGCGAACTTCCGCGCCTTCGTACGGGGCCTCACCTCCGCCGACGGGTTCGACGGCGAGCAGGACGGGGGCTCACCGGCCTGAGCACGCCTGTGCGGGGAGCGGGACGTCGACGGCCGACGCGGCCGCCGTCCCCGGAAACCCGTGAGGGTGCCGTGGACGGCGGCTGCGTCGGCGGGGTTCGGGACCTGACGCCTTCGGGGGAAGGGGGTCCGGCAGCCGGCTGCCGGACCCCGCGGGCGGTGGGTCGCCCGAGGGGTCCAAGCCTGGTTGCGGGTGTGTCAGCGGCCGGCGTCCTTGCCGGTTCGCGACCCGGCCGCGACCGGCACCCCGGCGTCCTCGACGGCCGCGTCGGTGGTGAGGTGGTCCGGGACGGTGACCGGGTCGATGAGCCGGTTGAGGCGGCGCGGGACGTCGAAGCCGATGAGCAGGATCACCACCAGCGTCAGCGAGAACGTCAGCACCGCGAGCGACTGCCCCAGGGACATGGTCGATGCCAGGTTGGCGCCGAGAACCGGTGCCACGGCTCCGCCCAGCGCTCCCACGTTGTAGGTGAAACCGAGGGACGCCGCGCGCGATTCGGTCGGGAAGTGTCCGGCGATGTAGCGGGGCAGCAGTCCCGAGATGCCCTGCATGCAGGCGAGCATCAGGAAGAGCAGGGCGCCCAGGCCCAGCGGACTGTCGCGGACCGCGAAGACCGGGAAGACGAAGGCGATGCCGACCAGCAGGGTGCAGGCGTAGGCGACGCGCGTGCCGAACCTGTCACCGAGGAAGCCCGCCACGACGCAACCGGTCATCGTGCCGAACCCGGCGTAGTAGAGCGCGTCACTGACCTGCGACGGCGAGAATCCGAGCTCGGTCTTCAGATAGGTGGGCAGCAGGGCCTGGACCGGCCAGCTGTAGAGGAAGGCGCAGAAGACGGTCACGCAGAGCGCGACGAACAGCACCCACCTCTTGCGTCCGCCGAGCTGGACGGCGAAGGCGACCAGGCACAGGGTCGCCACGACGGCGAGCACCGGCACCATGCCCGCCCCCAGCGGGGTGAACACCGCGAAGAGCGACCCGGTGGCGACGACCGCGATCAGAGAGTTGGCCCACGCCCTGCGGGGGTCGGCGAACAGCGGCCTGAAGGGGTTGGGCCGTTGGCCCGCCGAGCCGACCCGCTCCTCCCAGTCGTCGGCCTCGGGCAGCGCGCGGCGCACCCAGAGGGCGACGACCACCGGGAACAGGCCGATGTAGAACAGCCAGCGCCAGCCGTGGCTGGGCACGACGTGCTCGTAGACCTCGGCCGCCAGGACGCCGCCGAGCGAGAAGCCCGAGATGAGGAATCCCGAGGCGCGGTTGCGCAGCCGGGCGGGCCAGCTCTCCAGGACGTAGGTTGCGCTGGCGCTGTACTCGCCGGCCATGCCCATGCCGATCAGCAGCCGGGCGGTGAACAGGCTGGTGTAGTCCCAGGCGAAGCCGCAGGCGAAGGTGCCCACCGAGTACAGCAGGATGCTGACCACCATGGCGCTCTTGCGGCCGAAGCGGTCGCCGAGGGCCCCGAGCACGGCCCCGCCGAGCCAGCGGGTGATGAAGGCTCCGGAGACCAGGCTCGCGGACTCGACGGTGGACAGGCCGAAGTCGTCGGCGATCTCCGTCAGTACGAGGGTGATGAGGACGAAGTCGAAGCCGTCGAGGAGGTAGCCGATCCAGGCGGCGAAGAACGACTTCCACTTCTCTCGGCCGATCTCTCTGTACCAGGGCGGAGAGGCGGGGGTGGTGCGCGCGGTAGACATGACGAATCCAATGCGGGTGAAGGAGACTCTCGGCAGGACTACGGCCCGGGACGGGTGGGGGCGGCCCGGTCGGGGGTCACAGCAGGCCGGCGGTGACGAGGCAGCCGCGGACGCGTTCCACGGCCGCGTCGTCGAGCGGTACCTGCGGCGCGGCGGTCGCGGCGCAGTCGATGAGGCCCTGGAGCTGCGCGGCGGCCTTGAAGGCGCCGAGCGCGGAGGAGCTGGGGCCCATCAGTGCCGGGTCGCCCGCGTCGGTCAGGGAGAACAGGGCCGCCAGCCGGTCCTGCTCGGCCCTGGCCGCGGCCCAGTCGCCGGCCCGGGCCGCCTCGTAGAGCCGTACGTAGCCGTGCGCGTCGACGTTGCCGAGGCCCGGGACGACACCGTCCGCACCCGCGAGCAGCGCGCCGTCGACGGTGAGTTCCGAGCCGGTGAGCACGGAGAAGCCGTTCGGGAGCCGGCGCAGTTCGGGCATCAGGCGGCGCAGCGAGCCCTCGTCGCCGCTCGAGTCCTTGAGGCCGGCCAGGGTGCCGTCGGAGGCCAGGTCGAGCACGATGTCGCGGGGCAGCTTGGTGTGCACGGCGGCGGGGATGTCGTAGGCGAACAGCGGCAGGTCGGCGCCGGCGCGGATGCGGCGGAAGTGGTCGGCGATCTCCACCTTGTGCGTACGGGTGTAGAAGGGCGCCGTGGCCACGAGTGCGTCGGCACCCGCGCGTACCGCGTCGGCCGCCCGGTCCAGGACCCGGGCCGTGGTGGTGTCGATGACGCCGGCCAGGACGGGGACCCGGCCCGCCGCGGTGTCCACCGCGGTCTCGAGCGCGGTCAGCCGCTGGGCGTCCGTGAGGTAGGCGGTCTCGCCGCTCGATCCCAGCAGGAACAGGCCGTGCACACCGGCCGTGATCAGGTGCTCGGAGAGCCGGCGCAGCGAGGCCGTGTCCACCTCGCCCGCCGCCGTGAGCGGGGTGATGACCGGGGGGATGACGCCGCGCAGGGGCGTGGGGAATGACATGTGGTGCTCCAGGTCGTGCTGTTCGCGCCCCGGCCGATGGGTGCTGCGTACACCTAAGGCCAGGACATAGTACGCGGGACAGAAGGCATTGGACGTAGGACGTGGGACGTAGGATGTCCTACGTCCTGGTAGAGTGACACACGGCAGAGCAGGAGATGTCAAGGTCCGAGAGAGGACGCCACATGCGATCGGTCGCCGCCGACGCCGAGGACAAGATCAAGGAACTGATCGTCGAGCAGGCTCTCGGCCCCGGCGACGCGCTCCCCACCGAGACCGAGCTGATGCAGCGCTTCGGCATCAGCCGCAACTCGCTGCGCGAAGCCCTGAAGTCCCTCCAGGCCATGCACATCGTCGAGATCCGACGCGGCTTCGGCACATACGTCGGCACCCTGTCCCTGGAGCCGATGACGGAGGCCATCGCGTTCCGCACCGTGGTCGGCCACCGCCGCGGACAGGGCAGCCTCCTCGAACTGCTGCAACTGCGCGAGGCACTCGAAGCGGGGCTCATGCACCAGCTCGCGGGCCGGCTCCCCGACGAGGACCTCCGCGAACTCGACGCGCTGGTGGCGCGGATGCACAAGGAGGTGCGGGAGGACGGCGAGATCGCGGCCCGGACCGACCGCGCCTTCCACCGCACCCTCCACCGCTCACTGGACAACGAACTGCTCAGCGAGCTGCTCGACGCGTTCTGGAACGCCTTCCACCGGGTGCGCTCGGAAGGGCTGGGCAAGGCGGCCGACGGCGAGGAACTGGCCGACATGCACGCGAGGATCGTCGACGCCGTACGCGACGGCGCCGCCGAGGCGGCCGAGGCCGCCGTGCACCGCCACTTCGACGACATCCGCAGGCGCCTGTCGAACCCCTGACTCCGGACCCGCGGCCGGGCGCGCCCAAGAGGCGTCGGCCGCTCGGCAGTTCGGGTACGTGCCCTGCCCCGTGCGGCGGGCCGTCCCCTGTCGGGCGCCGCCGCGCCGCGTCATCCGGGCGGCCGCGCGGTGCGAGGCCGCCCGCCCGCCGTCCTGGCAGGATGACGGCATGGAACGAGTGCTTGGAATCGGCGGGTACTTCCTGCGGGCCGCCGACCCGGAGTCCCTGGGCGCCTGGTACCGCGACCGCCTCGGCCTGGAGGCCGACGAGCACGGCTTGTGGCGCCAGGAGGACGGCCCGACGGTGTTCGCCACCTTCGAGTCCGGGACCGACTACTTCGGCTCCCGCTCCCAGCAGTCCATGCTCAACTTCCGGGTGCGCGATCTGGACGCGATGCTCGCGCAGTTGCGTGCCGCGGGCGCGGACGTGGCCGAGGAGACCCAGGACATGGAGGGCGTCGGACGGTTCGGCTGGGTGACCGATCCCGAGGGCAACCGGGTCGAGCTGTGGCAGCCCGCCCGACAGACGTGACACGAGGGCAGTGGCAGCGGCGACCGGGCCGACCGCCGCTGTGGGGGAATGATGATCGAGGGGTACGAGGACGATCCGCTCGTCGCCGGCGAGGAGTTGCTGTCCCGGCCGGGATTCTGGGCCGCCCATCTGCTGTGGCTCGGCGAGACCGGTGAGGGACCCGAGCCGGCACCCGCGTGGTTCGGGGCGGACGAGGCGGATGCCGACGCGGCGTACGAGGCGTTGTGCGACGAGACCCGCCGGCCGGTCTTCCGGATTCCGTTCGCAGGCGGGCACAGCGTCCTCGTACTGGGGCGCAATCTCGCGGAGGACGCCGGGACGGAGTTCTTCGTCACGCACCCGTCGTGGGACCGCCTCGGCCACCTCGCCACGGCCGACGGCCACCAGGCCGGCCCCGGCCTGGCCTGGCGGGAGCTGATCCACATCGCGCGCACACCCGATCCCGCCGCCGAGGGTGTGCAGGATCCGCATGCCCGACTTCTGCTCCTCCTGCCCGCGCTGGGTGACGCGGACCTGCCCGAGGACGCCCTCGGGGTGCTTCGCGACGCCCTGGTCCGGGTGGGAACCCCTGCGCGGCGGGCTGCGGCCGTCGCCGAAGCCCTGCTGGTGGAGCATCCGTTGTGGGAGCCGGCCACCTGGACGCCGCAGGGCCCGTCTCCACTGTCCGGCGGCCAGGGCCCGTTCACCGGCATCCTCTGCTGCGACGAGTCGGGAAGTCCCCGATGCGGAACGCGACTTGCCCAGGGCATCAGCCTTGAGCAGAGCGACCGGCTCGCCCGCGCCCTCGGCACCTGGCCGGGTGAGTGACGGGACGTGGTGCGCACGGCGGCCGACGCCCGGAGTCCCCTGCCGGAAGGCTCCGCCGCCCGGTCGGAAGCATCGGCGCGGCGCGCTCCAGGAGGACGGCAGGGCAGGGCGGTCGGCTGGTCGGGGCCCGGCCGGCCCCGTGACTCCGTCAGGGCGCCTCGCGCAGCGTCAGAACGTACGTCGCGGTGAGCGCGACGACACGGTCCCCATCCTGCGAGAGTTCCGCGAGGGCGTCCGACGCGACGGTTCCCGGGATGTCCGCCAGCGCTTGAGTCAGTCGTCGGCGCGCCGGCGGTTCGAGGCTGCCGCGGGCGAGGAAGCCGACGAGCGTACGGGCGATCCGGTCCGCCGGCTCGGGACGGGCGGCCAGCGCGCTCAACGTGTCGGCCGCGTCGACGTCGTTCACCCCCTCCACGATCATGTCGACGAGTGCCGGAACCGCGTCGGCCACCCCGCGGGCGCCCAGTGCCGGAGCCGCGTATCTGCGGACCGCGGGATCGGAGTTCGTGAGGGCTTCCCGCAGCAGTGCGGTCGCCTCCTGGCTCGGGATCTCGGCGATGGCCTGGACCGCACGCCCGCGCACGTCGGCGAGGGGGGAGCCGAGGCCCTCCGCCAACAGGGCCAACACGTCGTCGCCCGACTGCGCCAGTGCCCATCGCAGGGCACCGCCGACGTTGGGGTCCGCCTCGCTCAACGCCGCCTCGACCAGGGCCTCCACCGGCACCGGAGCCCCTTCGACCGACGACAGGGCCGCGCGCTGACGCCTGCCCGCGTTCTCGGATCCCAGCGCTTGGAGCAGTGCCACGGTCTGGAGGACGTCCTCCCAGTCGGAGGGCTCCGCCGCGCCGATCCGACGCAGCCGCGTGAGCAGCGCGGTCTCCCCCGCGATGCGTTCCCGGGTCTGGCGGATCAGGTCGTCGACGAGCGCCGAGGGCTGGAAGCCGGGATCGTCCAGCGCGTCCCCGACCTCCCGCAGTGACAGCCCCAGCGACCGCAGGCTCTCGATGTGGAAGATGCGCCGGATGTCGTCGCTGGAGTACTCCCGGTATCCGGACCCGGTACGTCCCGTGGGGCGCGCCAGGCCGAGCGCGTCGTAGTGCCTGAGCATGCGGGCGCTCACCCCTGAACGTCGGGCCACATCACCGATCAACACTGCTTGTCACCCCTCCTGGGCGTTCGTGCCTAGGACCACGATGCGCTTCGCCTCCTCGATCGCGAACTCGAATCCGGCATCCGGGTCGCGCAACAGGCGTTCCGTGGCGATCGCGTGCTCGCGCACGTGCGGGTCGGCGTTCGCCGCCGCCGCGTGCAGAGTCGGCACGGCCGCCTCACCGAGCGCGATCAGCGCACGGCTCAGGCTCAGCCGTGTCTCCCGCCCACCGCGCCCGAGCCGGGTCGCGAGCACTTCGGCCAGGCCGGGCTCCGCGCCCTCGGGCGCGAGCACGACCGCCGCGCGCCAGGCACTCCGGGCCACCTCGTCGTCGGCGTCGGCCAGCAGTGCGGGTGTGAGCGCGGGCCAGGCCTGCCGATCCCCGATCTTGGACAGGGTGTGCAGGGCCTGGCTCCGTGCCTGGGCCGACTCCGACCGGAGTTCGTCCACGAGCTTGGGGACCGTGATCGACGCAGCGTGGCGGGTGAGAGCCCAGGTCAGCATTTCGCGTACATAGAACTCGGGCTCGACGGCGCACCGTTCGACCAACTTGTCGATGAATCGCGGGTCCGGGGCCGTACCGGCTCCCAGTGCCGCCCGCAGCCGCACGGTCGGGCTGGTGTCCTCCAGCGCCCCGAGGGCCCGGATCACGGCGGCGTCCACCTCCGGTGCCAGCCGCTGCTCCTGCTCCTGCTCCTGCTTCGCCATGGTCATCGGGACCACCTCCTCGGCCCCAGTGGAGACCTTGTCATCGTGTCAAGGTCAAGTCCGACCGTCCGACCGGGCCGCCGAGCCGGCCGAGGCGGGGGTGGTCGCCACGGGGGACGGATGCACTGGCTCGGGACCACTACGACGGCTGGAACCGCCGAGCCGGGGTACCCAGCCGGAATGAACGCAACGACCGACCTGGCCGCAGGCGCAAGCTCGTCGCTGATCCTCATCCTGGTGGGCGTGATCATCGTGGTCGCGCTGCTCGCCGCCTTCGTCGTGGGCAGCCGCCGCACGGCCCGCAAGAACACCACCGCGTCCGCGTCCCCCGAGGCCGCCGGGCAGGGTGCGACCGCGGGCAGCGGACGCGGCGAGAGCTGGCAGACCATCGACGACGACCCCGACCAGGGCCACCCGCACCGCTGAACCCCACCCCGCCCGCACCCCACCGCCACCGCCACCGCCAAGGGCACCGCCAAGGGCACCGCCAGAGACATCCCGAATAAGTACATACGGCGCAAAATGTTTGGGTCATGGATTTACGTGTACGCATTCCCCATGGCGCGATCCGTACGAGAAATCGAACGCAAGTACACGGCGCCCGCCTCCGACGACTCGTCGTGGCTGGCCGACCTCACCGCGGTCGGCCCCGTCGCCTCGGTCGCGGAGCGGGGCGTAGTGGAACTGGACGCCGTCTACTACGACACCGACGACCTCCGTCTGACCCGTGGCGGCGCGGCCTTGCGCCGCAGAACCGGCGGCGAGGACGCCGGCTGGCATCTCAAGCTCCCGGTGGCGGACGACACCCGCGAGGAGATCCAGACTTCGTCCACGGCAGAGGAGGTGCCGGAGGAACTGCGGGACCTCGCCCTCTCCCGCACGCGCGGTGCGGCGCTGCGGCCGGTCGTACGCGTCCGCTCCAGCCGCTCCGTGCACCATCTGCTCGACGCCCGGGGCGACGTGCTGGCCGAGTTGAGCCGGGACGCGGTGTCCGCGGACGGCCTGCTCGACGAGGGCGGCCATGCCGCATGGCGGGAGCTGGAGGTCGAACTCGCCGGGAGCGGGGACACCGCACTCCTGAACGGCATCGAGAAGGTGCTGATCAGGAGTGGTGTCGACCGCGCCAAGAGCCCGTCCAAGGTGGTCCGCGCGCTGGCCGAGACCGAGTCGGGCCCGCAGCCGGCGTCCGGTCGGGCTCCCGGGGTCGCACCGGGGTCCGCCGGAGACCACGTGCTGGCCTACGTGGGCAGGCTGGTCAGCGATCTCACCGACCTCGACCCGGCCGTCCGCCGCGACCTGCCCGACGCCGTGCACCGGATGCGCACGACCGCTCGTCGGCTGCGGGGCTGCCTTCGCTCCTACCGTTCCGTGCTCGACGCGGAAGCCTGCGCCCCCGTACGGCGGGATCTGAAGTGGCTCGCCAACGAGCTGGGAGTGGAGCGCGACCACGAGGTGCTGGGCGAGCGCCTGCGTTCGGGCCTGCGGGAGCTTCCCGGGGAGCTGGTGCTGGGTCCGGTCGACGCGCGTCTCGAAGCCTGGGACGTGGCGAAGCGGGCGGACGCCAGGCGGCGCACCCTGGACGCGCTGGCGTCGCCCCGCTACCTGGGCCTGCTGAACGGTCTCAGGTCGCTGACCGACGAGCCGCCGCTGCGGGCGAAGGCGAGCGGCAGGCCCGAGAAGGTCATGGTCAAGGTGCTCCGGAAGGAGTTCCGGCGACTCGCGGGCCGGATGGACCCGGCACTCGACATGGCGTCGGGCCCGGAACGCGATGCCGCGATCCACGACGCGCGCAAGGCCGCCAAGCGGCTCCGGTACGCGGCGGAGACCGCTTCCCCGGTGCTGGGGAAACCCGCACGGCGCCTCGGCGGACGCGTCAAGGCGGTGCAGCAGGTGAGTGGCGACCAGCACGACAGCGTGGTGACGCGCGACGCCCTGCGGCGCCTGGCGGTGTCCGCCCAGGGGGCGGGCGAGCCCGGCTTCACCTGGGGGCTCCTGCACGGTCAGGAGCGGGCCTCGGCCGGGGCACGGGAGCGGCAGCTCCCCGAGGCGTGGGCCAGGGCACGCGCGGCCGGCCGGAGCAAGCCCTTCCGGCGCTGACCGTACGCACCGGGGGTCGCAGTCGTGGCCGCGGGCCCGCGGCCGGCAGTCCGCCGTCGGACGACCGCACAAATAGTAGCCATGTACATGGTAGCCATGTACTGTATCTCTCGTGAGCCAGGCACCCGCGCGTCATGGCCCGGCTTCCGGAGCGCCTGCCGGATCGGAGGGCGGGCGATCATCCGCAGGGCGTCCGCGCCCCGAGCCGCCATCGCCGCCGACTGCACAACTCCCGACCCAGCTTGCGACCCGCACACCGAGACGAACACGGAGCCGTCATGACCACCACCGCACCGACGCCGTCCACGACGGACCCGTCACCCCTGGTCAACCCACGCCTCATCGCGTTGGCGCACCACGCCGGTCGCGCCCTCCTGGAGGACGTCCTGGCCCGGCACGGGGCCACGTTCCACCAGAGCGTCACACTCCGGGCCGTAGTGGCGGCGGGCGGCTCCGTCGGCCGTGACGAACTCGTCGGAGAGGTCACCGGGTCACTGAAGATCGACGCGTCGGTCGTGGACGGCGTGATCGGGGAGCTGACGGCCGCGAAGCTGCTGGAGGGGGACCCCTCGCACGCGTCCCGGGTGCGACTCACGGACACGGGACGCGAACTGCACGAGAACACCTCCGCGGAGGGCGCCCGGATCTCGGCCCGGCTGTACGCCGGGATTCCGGTCGAGGACCTCGCGGTGGCGGGCCGCGTACTGGCACTGGTCACCGAGCGCGCGAACACCGGGCCGGCCGCAGGCTGAGGCAGCGCCCCAGCCGCGCGGACTCCGGCCGCGATGCTGCGGATCCTCGACAAGCCGAGTGCCACGTGGGAACTCGCGCTGCGGACCAGGTCCGAAGCCTGAGCCGTACGGGCCACTCGTCCGGGCGAGGCCGCCGCAGCCGCCGTGCCGATCCTCGCGGGTGTGATGGCCCCCGCTCGGGGCACAGCGGCGAGACGCTCCGGACGTCAGGGACTCAGGGCCGCTGCGGCCACCGGTATCCGAGTTCCCTCGCGAACTGCGCCGACCCGCCGCAGACTTCGGCGATCATTCGCGGGTCGTCCGCCGCCAGCTCGGCGGCGAACCTCGCGGCCTGGGCCGCCGGGTCGTCCTCGGAGACATCGAGTTCCAACCGGAACTGCAGCCAGGGGTCTCGGCCGCGCGTGACCGAGCGGCTCGGATGGAAGAGGAAGAGACCGATCCGGTCGGGTTCCCACACGAGGGCTTCCACCATGTCGAGTTCGCACTCCCACTGAGCGAGCCATTCGGCATGCTCCACGAGGCTCTGCTCCAACAACCGGGCGACGGTACGCGCGGGCCATTCCCAACCGCGGTCGGCGACCGCCCGCTCGACCTCCGCCCGATACTCCCCGGCGTCGAACCGGAACTCGGGCAGATCGACCCCGTCCCGGTCGGGGTTGCGCCAGTCGCTCCAGACGACGTCGTCGCCGTCGCGCCGGAGAGTCACGTAGAGAGCACCACAGCAGGCCTCCACACAGCTCGCCTCGGCCAACCTCACCTCGTGCGGCTCGGCACCGGCGATGAGCGGACCGCCCGGCGGCAGGAGGTACTTGGGGTCCTCGCCCGGCCCGTCGGTGAACGCGACGGCCAGGATGTCCCGACCGTCGACCAGCGGCCGCAACTCCACGCCGTCGCCCCTCAGCGCAGCCTCGGGTACGACAACCTGGAGGGTGAGGCGATGCTTCGTGTCGGTCATCGGAGAAGTATCGGGGCTGCGGCCCTGCTCGTGCCGCCGGGTCGCGCAGCCGGGGTTCAGCGGCGCCCCGGGGCAGAGCGGCAGAAGGGCTGAGCGGCACTCGGTACCCGCCCTGGCATGCCGTGGCGCGTGGCCTACCGGTGATCGCCGGCCTCGCGGTACGACCCGAGCGTTCCGACATCGGTCACCCAGACCTGGAAGGGGGCGGGCCCGGGATCCTCCCCGGTCCGCTCCGGCTCCTCGCCGCACGGCTCCAGGCCGGCCCATCCGACGACACCCGGTTCGTCGTCGGCCAGGAATCCCTCGACGACTGGACCGGGATCGCCGGAGGGCACGTACTCACCGCCGAACGGCAGGTCGTCCGGCGGGACGGACCCGGTCGAGCAGCACAGCGCGCCGGCCTGCACGTCGTGCCACACGTAGAACGTCGCGTCTCCGGAGTACTCCAGGTCGCGGATGCGGTCCCGCAGTGCCGTCGCGGTCCGTTCGAGGGCGGCCACCACCTGGGGCACGGACAGGGATCCCCGGTCGTCCGGTCCCGCGCCCAGCCTCCAGGTGTTCGTCTCGCACTCCACCTGCCGGTCGGCCGGTTCCAGCACCAGTGGTTCGTCCGCGATCTCGGCAATCCATGTCAGCAGCACGCCGGAAGTATCGCGCCCGCCGCAGGGTGGCCCGCACCGGGAATCACGTACGCCGGACGTCCCCGGGCGGGAAGTCCGGCGGGCCGAGGCGGTGCGCGAGGAAGGGCTCCCTGGCCAGCACCGCACCCGTGCTGATGCTGATGGCGACGGCCACGCACACCACGATGAGCCAGGAGAGCAGGACGAAGACCGAACCCGCGGAGCCGTACTCGGCGAGGGTCCGGTTCAGTGCGCGGGGCATGTAGAAGTGCGCGACCAGCGAGAGGCCCGTCACGGCGACCCCCGTGATGACCGACCCCGGCAGGAGGGGCCCCCACCCGACCAGACCGCCCAGCAGGAGGTGCTGCGTCCACCACCACAGGGCCGTCTGCGTGATCACCGTGATGGGAATGCCCAGCCAGGCTCCCAGGCCGAACCCGTCGCGCAGCGGGCCCTGCACCATCAGTGCGAGAACCCACAGGACGATCCACGCGAGCCACCGCCAGGCGGCGACCCGCGTCCCCGACCGGGGTATCGCCCACGCCCGCTTGCACAGTCTCTGCATGGCGCGGCTGACCGCGGTCGCAGACAGGAGGACCATCAGCCCGCCGACCACGCCGATGGCCTGCCGCAGGTCGCTGTCCGGCGAGCTGAACACCTTGTCCAGCTGCTGCTTCGCCGCCCCGGTCAGTCCGAAGACCGCGCTCAGCGACGAGACGAGCTGCTCCTGCACCGGCTTCGGCGCGTAGGCACTCACCACGAAGAGCAGCGGGATCGCGGTCAGGAAGCACTGTGCCGCGAGGCGGGTCGCGGAGTCGAAGATGTTGACCGACACCATGCGGTCCACCAGGCGTGTGATGACGGGCAGCCTGGTCTCCACGCGGGCGTGCAGCGCGCGGGCCCGCGCGGTGACCTCTCCCGTCCGACGGCGCCACCACGACGCGTGCAGCACCGAGGTGGTCCGGCGACGCGAAGCGGCCCTCGGACGGCCGGGGCCGGCGGGCCCGCCGCGCGGCTCCTCCCGGTCCTTGCCGAGGTGCGGGGGCGGCATCAGGCGCCGCTACGGGCCGCGCCCTGGCGGAGCCCGCGGATCCCGGGTGCCGGCGGCAGCCGCGCGGAGGTCGTCATGGCTCAGCTCCTTCCCAGGACCAGGGTGCGCGACGGCACCGGGCACGGCACGTCGTACGGGCTGTCATGTACGAATCCGCCGGCAGGAGCGGTACGGCGGCGGTCCGGCCGTCCAGAGGTGCGGTGGCCCGACGCCCTGCATAGGCTCGAACTGTTCCGTGCACGATGGGATGGCTCCATGGTCTTCGACCTCCTGCTCATCGCTCTTGCCATCACCCTGGACCCACTGCCCCTCATGGCCTTCGTGCTGCTCGTGTCGTCGGCCAGGGGGGTGTGGAAGGGGCTCGTCTTCATCCTGGGCTGGCTGGCGTGCTTCGTCGGGGTGATCGCCATCGTCCTGGCGGTGACCGGCGGGCAGCCGCCCGCGCCCAAGTCGCCTCCCTCCACCGGCGTCCTCGTCGCCAAACTCGTCATCGGCGTGCTGCTGGTCGTCTACGGCGCACACCGGCACCGTCGCCGACGGCAGCGCCGCGACGGGGAGCGGACGCCGAGCGGGACAGCCGCGGACCGCCCGAGGAGCCCGACGGCGTCCGACCCGTCCGTCGTGTCCCGGTCGCCCGAGCCGGCCGGGACGGCCGGGACGACCGGGCGGGACGACTCCGCACCATCCCCCGGATCTGCCCAGGACCCGCCGCGTAGGAAGAGGTCGAGGCCGTCGCTCGGGGCCATGCTGGACCGCGGCGCCATCTGGCCGGCGGCCGGCGTCGCCGTCTTCCTCCAGCCCTGGGGCCTGGTGGCCGCGGGCGCGGTCACCGTGGTCGAGGCGAACACCTCGCACACCTCGACCTGGCTCGTGCTGTTCGGCTTCTGCCTGCTGGCCACCGCGAGCCTGCTGGCCGCCGAGCTGTACGTGGTCCTCAGACCGGCACGGGCCCAGGCGCGGCTGCTGGCGCTGCGCGGCTGGATGGAGGCCCATGCGCAGCAGGCCATCGTGCTCGGCTGTCTGCTCGTCGGCCTGCTGCTGACCGGCAAGAGCATCTACGGGCTGACCGGCTGACCCTTCCCGACGTGCGGGGCCGGCCCCGCCGTCCCGTCCGGAGCGGCATGTGCATCCGTGGGGACGGCCCGGCACGAACAAGTCGCGTGAGTACGGACGGAGACGTTCCGTTTGGCGGTACGGGCATGAACGGGGCCGTACGCGGCAGGGGAGCCGTGGAGCGCGGTCCTCCAGGAGGCGCACATGACGGGCACGGCAACCTTCGAGATCCGGAAGAGCGCGCCGCCGGATGTCACCCGGACGGCGGAAGACCCGCTGAGCTGGCGCGGCCTGGGTCTCGACTCACTGGCCGGGATGCTCGTCCTGTCCTTGCGGCGCCTCGGGAACCGCAGTTTCGAGGCCGACTGCCAGTGGCCGCGGCTGCACCCGCTCAACGAACGGGATCTCGCGGTCACGCACCATCCTTTGATCATGGCCGAGTCCACCCGCCAGATCGCCGCCGCGCTGCGTGGCCGGCGGATGCCGCCGACCGCCCGCGGCTGTGAGCCCGTCGGTGTCCGTCTGGGGCTGGACCCCGGCTCACGGCCGGTGGAGCGCGGCGCCGCGACGGACGTGCCGGCGCGGGTCACGGTGAGCGACATGGAGGTACGGGCGGGCGAACTGGTCTCCTTCAGAGTGACGGCCGAGTACCTGTACGCCGGACAGGTGTTCGGCACATGCGCCCTGCTCTTCGCCGAGGTACGGACCATCGACGGCGATCGGACCGCGGGACTCCCCCGTCCGCCCGGCCTGCTGCATCCGGCCGCGGCCGCCGTGGGTGCCGCGGCCGAGCCGGACGTCATGCTGGCACGGGCGGCTCAGGGCAGGCTGGTGATCCTTCCGCGCGACCCCGGTCATCCCTTCTTCCTGGCCGGTCGGCCGCGCTGCCTGCCGGTGCTCGCGGTGGCCGAGGCCGGTCGCCAGGCGGCACTGCTGCGCCACGGGGGAACGGCCTCCTCGGTGATGGGTCTGAGCGTCCAACTGGGGGCGCCCGTGCCGCTCAGCGGCGCGGCGCTGGAGGTCGACGCCGAACCGGGCGGAGCCCGCTTCGTGGTGCTGGCGGAGGGGCGGCCCGTCGCGTCCGGGTCGGTCACCGTGCCGCTGCCGTGATGTGCGGGCAGGCGTACGCGGGCAGGAAGGCGCGTGCCCCGGCGCGGCGTGGTGGACGGCAGGCGTGGCGGGCCGCCGTACCCGTCCGGCGTCCGGTGGGTCGCCTGAGGGGCGAAGCCCTGGCTGGGTCGCCGCCCGGTCGAAACCGTCGCCGGGTCGAGCCGTCGCGGAGCTGCGGAACCGGCGTGGGCGGGCGGCCAAGGACGAGTCGTCCTTGGCCGCCCGCCCGTGGAGCACGCGGACCGGCGGTCGGGTCAGGGTGTGCTTCCGGCCGACACCGCGAGACGGTGTGTCCGGCCCGTGCTCGGTGTCGCCGGGTTCACGGCTTGGCGGAGTACACGACACCGGGGAGGTTCTGGGCCGCGGCGCCCCACACCTGGTCGCGGAGGGAGCCGTCCCCGCCGAGGGTGTGGAGGAACCAGGAGGTGGTGATGCCCCGGGTCGCCTGCTGCTGCGCGGCGCGGGTGATGGTTCCGCTGTCGCAGCCGAATCCCGAGCTGTCCTCGAATCCGCAGTGGAACCCGCCGGTGATGACGCGCAGTTGGGTCGGTGCCGGCTTGGCGTTGTACATCTTCTGCTGATGGTCCGCGACCCCGGCGACGGTGTCGGCACTGCCGCCGACGTACTGGGCGGGGATGCGCAGGGTGCCGGAGGCCGCGACGGCCGACGGGTTCGTCTCCGCGGCGGCCAGGGTGGAGACGCTCTTGACGGCTGCGTTCCGGCTCGCGGCGAGCAGTGCCGCGCCGCCGCCCATGGAGTGGCCCGACAGTCCGAGACGCGTGGTGTCGACGGTGCCCGCGAATCGCGATCCGGCGGTGCCGTTCTGCGTGGTCAGCCAGGTGAGTCCCGCGTTGAGATCGTCGGCGAATGCCGAGTGGCTGGGGAACAGGCCGCCCTGAGACTTCGGCGTGACGACGATGAACCCCCAGGAGGCGTAGTGCTTGAGGATCGTCTCGTACTGGGTGATGCCCTGGAAGAAGCCGTGCCCGAAGGCGAGGCCCGGGTGGGCTCCCGGCGCCACGGGCGCGTTGGCTCCGGCCGCGGTGCCCGGGTACCAGACGCGGGCGCTGTACGACCGGCCGGCCGCGGAGACCGTGAGGTCGGTGTAGGCCACCGCGAGGGCCCCCGGGGCGGACGGATCGACGGCCGCGAGGGGCGCCGACGGTCGTGAGTCGGCGGCGTGCGCGGCGGTGAGGGAGGCTGCGACGGCGAGCAGGGTCGCTGCTGTCGACATCATGAGTCTGCGTAACACGAGATCACCTTTTCTGTGGGGTGGAAACAGTGATTCCGGGCACTTGCGACTGGGGCGGCCCTGCGGTTCCCGAGGGGTGTGGGTCGAGGGCTCGCACGTGGTGCAGATCGATCGGCACCGCGTGCGAGGTTCGGCGCGGGCAGGGCGTGGAACGCGAGGCGGGCGGGGCCGGGTTCGCCGACCGGACGCGCGGCCGAACAGGCCTGGCGTGGTGAGGCGTTGCTCCTCCGAATTCAGCCTCCGAAGCGGAGCGTGAAGTCGCGCAGCGCGAGACTGACGAGGGGTGAGCGGCGCGTGAGCGGGCAGAGGGGGCTGTTCTCGGGAACCGTCCACTGGGCCCGGGCGAGCCGTACAACGCCTCTGCTGCGCACGGGACTTGTCTTCGGTCGGCCGTCGAGCGTCTGCGTCAGCCGGTAGCGCAGCGGCCAGGTTCCCGGCAGGCGGCGGCGTTCGGTGAACCGGCCGGTGGCGAGGGGGCCGTCCTGTGCCTTCGCCGCGAAGGATGCCTCCTGGGCCCGTTCGACGTCGAAGACGGCCATCTCCTTGGGGATGCCCCACAGGGCTCGTCCGCCGGCCATGGACGCGGCGCTGTCGACCCAGATTTCGGTGATGCAGACGCGGGGCCGTGCGCCGTCGCGTACGAGCACCGCCCGGAGCAGCTCGTTGTAGTGAAGGACGCTGTCGTTCTCGTAGACGACCCAGGCCGCGCCGACCAGTCCGCGGCCCGCGACGGTCACGGGGCGGGTGCCTTCCGCCACGGGAGGCAGTTCGCCGCGCGGCGGCGTCCACAGGGAGAGGTACATCTGCCCGGCGAGCTGCCAGGGTTCCTCCGGGTAGGGGGTGGGGGTCATTCCGTGTCCTTTCCGGTGGCATGGGACAGCCGAAGGGCGCCGGGCGCGGTGGCGGGGACCGCGGGCCGTCGGGGCGGGACGGGGGTGACGGCCCGGTACGGCAGGCCGGGTTCGGGGCGGGTGTCGGGCTCCCCCAGGTTGGGCCACAGCGCGGTCGCGCGCTCCGCGAGTGCGGTGATGGTGAGCGAGGGGTTGACGCCGAGGTTGGCGGAGATGGTCGAGCCGTCGATGATGTGCAGTCCGGGGTACCCGTGGACCCGGTGGTACGGATCGACGACACCGGTGTCCGTGCTGTCCCCGACGGTGCAGCCGCCGATCAGGTGGCCGGTGGTCGGGATGTCGAGGAGGTCGGCCCATGTTCCGCAGGCCTGGCCCCCGATGTGGGCGGCAGCGGTGCGGGCCGCCCGGTGTCCGGCGGGTATCCACGTGGGGTTCGGGGTGCCTTCGCCGGGGCGGCTGGTGAGGCGGCGGCGGCCCGTTCGGGTGCGCCGCAGGTAGGTGGTCACGGAGTTGTCGACGCTCTGCATGACGAGCAGCACGACGGACTGCTGGGACCAGCGGCGGGGATTGTGGAGTGCGGGCAGGTGGCGTGCGTTGCGGGCCATCGTGGCGAGTCCGGCCCGGATGCGGGACCGGCCGGGCACCGGGTCGACGAGCATCGCCGCGAGGAGTCCGAGGAGGTTGCTGCCGCGGCCGTAGCGGACCGGTTCGACGTGGGTGGTCGCGTCCAGGTGGATGGAGGAGGTGATGGCGACGCCGCGGGTGTAGTCGGCGTCGCGGTCCTTGGCGCGTACGCCCAGGATGGCTTCGGAGTTGGTACGGGTCAGCCGTCCGAGGCGGGTCGAGACGCCGGTGAGCGAGCCGTTGTCCCTCAGTGTGTGCAGCAGGCGCTGGGTGCCGAGGGCCCCGGCGGCGAAGACGACGTGCTGTGCCGTCAGGGTGCGGCGTCGTCTGCGCAGGGCTCCGCCGGTGCGGACGGAGGTGACGGCCCAGCCGTCGCCGCTGCGGGTGACGCCGGTGACGGTGCGGCGCTCCAGGACGGTCGCCCCGGCCCGTTCGGCGAGGCCGAGGTAGTTCTTGGGAAGGCTGTTCTTCGCGTTGTGCCGGCAACCGGTCATACAGGCACCGCAGTTGAGGCACGCGTTGCGGGCCGGGCCCGCTCCGCCGAAGTACGGGTCGGGGACCCGCTCGCCGGGAGTGGTGCCGGGCGGACCGAAGTGGACTCCGACCGGCGTCGGCCGAAAGGTGTCCTCGCAGTCGAGTCGTCGTGCCGTGTCCTTGAGGAGCCGGTCGGCCTCGGTGAACACCGGGTTGACGACGACTCCGAGCATGCGGCGCGCCTGGGCGAAGTAGGGCGCCAGTTCCCTGCGCCAGTCGGCGAGTCCGGCCCAGTGCGATCCCTCGTAGAACGCGTCCGGTGGTTCGTAGAGGGTGTTCGCGTAGCCGAGCGACCCTCCGCCCACACCGGCTCCGGTGAGAACCAGTACGTCGCCGAGCAGGGACATGCGGAGGATGCCCGTACAGCCCAGGCGCGGTGCGAACACGTAGTCCCGGATGTGCCAGGAGGTGCGCGGGAGGTCCGTGTCGGCGAAGCGGCGGCCGGCTTCGAGCACTCCTACGCGGTAGCCCTTCTCCGTGAGCCGCAGGGCGGTGACGCTGCCGCCGAATCCGGAGCCGACGACCAGGACGTCGTAGTCGTGGCCGGTCATCGCTCGCCCCGCGGCCGGGCGTCCGCCAGCAGGGGGGCGACGAGGCGTTCGAGGTTCTCCCGGCGGACCTGAGGGTGCACTCCCACGAGCCGGACGGGACCGTCGAGTCCCGGCGCGTGGGTCAGGAGGGCGAGGTGGGGCAGCAGGACGAGCAGGTGGGACAGCAGGGCGTCGAGGTCCGCGTCCTTGCGCAGGTCCTCGGCCTCGACCGCCCGCTCCAGGAGGGGGCGCAGCCCTGACAGGTAGATCTCGTGCACGGGCACGCGGACCGCGTCCCGGACCGCGGGGTCCATCTCCATGTTCGTGGCGGCGGTGACGCCGCGTTCGAGCGGGTGCTCGGCGAAGTAGTCGAGCCAGGCCTCCAGGGCGTCGGCGAGGTGGGTGGAGAAGCCGACGGTTCCGTCGTAGCCGTCGAGCCAGGGGTGCATCTGCTCGTAGATGCGCAGCGAGGTCTGTTCGGCGACGTAGGTGAAGAGGTCGAGCTTCCCGGCGAAGTACTGGAAGAGCGACCCCTTGGCGACGCCCGCCTGTCGGGCGATCACGTTCAGGCTGCCCGTGGAGTAGCCGTGGGTGCCGAACTCGTCCATGGCGGCGACCAGGACGCGCTCCCGCCGGGCTGCCGACAGTCGGGTCCAGGTGGGTGTGGGCATGGGCTCCCCCGTATGTGACCGGACGGTCATGTGACCGCCCGGTCATCGTGGGGGCGCCGCGTCGAGTTGTCAACGAGTGCGGCACGTAAGGCTGTTGTGGTCGTTGGACGGAACCATTGACAGGGTGGGACGCACGCAGCAGCCTGTGACCGGACGGTCATGTGACCGCCCGGTCACAAGGGGGTCGGCGTTGCGCAAGGTGTGTGTGATCGGAGCCGGTTCATCGGGAATCGCCGCCTGCCAGGTGCTCGCGGAGCGCGGCATCGACTACGACTGCTTCGAGCTGGGGTCGGACGTCGGGGGCAACTGGCGCTACATGAACGACAGCGGCCAGTCGTCGGCGTACCGGTCGCTGCACATCAACACCTCGCGCCGGACGATGCAGTACGCCAGCTTCCCGATGTCCGACGACTACCCGGTCTACCCCGGCCACGCCCAGATCGCACGGTACTTCGACGCCTTCGTGGAGCACTTCGGGCTGCGCCCGTCGATCTCGTTCCGCACCGAGGTGGTCGACGTCTGCCCACGGGGTGACCAGTGGTCGGTGACCACCCGCCACCGTGACACGGAGTCGAGCACGTCGCAGACGTACGACGCCGTCCTGGTCGCGAACGGGCACCACTGGAAGCCCCGTTGGCCGCAGCCGGAACTGCCGGGGGCGGCGGCGTTCCGGGGCACCCGCACGCACGCGCACGACTACCGCACGCCCGAGCCGTTCACCGGCAAGCGGGTCCTCGTGCTGGGGATCGGCAACTCCGCGTGCGACATCGCGGTGGAGACGTCGCGTGTGTCGCAGCGTACGTTCCTCGCGATGCGCCGCGGCGCGCACATCCTGCCGAAGTACCTCTTCGGCACGCCCACCGACCATCTGACCAACTCGTGGCTGGCCAGGGCACCCCTCGGCATCCAGGACCGCGGCCTGCAGCTCCTGCTGCGCCTGAGCCGCGGCCGGCTGGCGGACTACGGGCTGCCCACTCCCGCCCATCGTGTCCTGGCCGCCCACCCGACGATCTCGGACGATCTGCTGTCCAGGCTCGGGCACGGCGACATCGGCGTGAAGCCCGCCCCTCGGAGCATGGACGAGACCCGGGTGCACTTCGACGACGGCAGCAGCGAGGAGATCGACGCGATCATCCACTGCACGGGGTACGACGTGTCGTTCCCCTTCCTGAAGTCCGAGTTGATCGACCCCTCCGACAACGATCCGGGCCTCTACCACCGGGTCGTCGCCCCCGACCTGCCCGGTCTGTACTTCATCGGCCTCGTCCAGCCCCTCGGGGCGATCATGCCGCTGGCCGAGGCGCAGTCGCACTGGGTGGCCGATCTGCTGGAGGGGCGCTGCGAACTGCCCGGACAGGCGCGGATGCTGAAGGAGATCAGCGCCTACCGCGCCCGTACGGCCCGCCGTTACGTGGCCTCCACCCGCCACACGATCCAGGTGGACGCGCGGGCGTACCTCCGGGAACTGGCCAAGGAGCGCAGGCGCACCGCCGTACGGCGGAGGCCTGCCGCACCTCCGTCCTGACCTCCGGGGCAGCGATGACCCGCCGCCCAGGCCCATCGGCAAGCCGCCACCTCGCCGCTCCCGTCGGGCAGTTGTACGCCGATGGGCCGTGCCTCGCCGGCACCGTCAGCCGAACTGGCCCGGCGTGTAGTCGCCCGCCGGCTGCTGGACGATCACATTCATGCGGTTGTAGGCGTTGATGAGGGCGATCAGGGACACGAGCGCGGCCAGTTGCTCCTCGTCGAAGTGCTTCGCCGCGTCGGCCCATGCCTCGTCGGTGACGCCGCCCGCCGCGTCGGCGATCCTCGTGCCCTGCTCGGTCAGTTCGAGCGCCGCGCGCTCGGCCTCGGTGAACACGCGGGCCTCCCGCCAGGCCGCCACGAGGTTCAGCCGCACCGAGGTCTCCCCCGCGTGCGCGGCGTCCTTGGTGTGCATGTCGGTGCAGAAGCCGCAGCCGTTGATCTGGCTGGCCCTGATCTTCACCAACTCCTGCGTGGCGGCGGGCAGGGTCGAGTCGGAGACGGCCTTCCCCGCCGAGTTGACGTGCTTCGCGAACTTGATCGCGAGGGGGCTGCCGTAGAAGTTCAGTCGCGCGTCCATGCCGGTCTCCTTGCCGCGTTGACGGTTACACAGCACTGACGGCGGGCTCGCGGGGAATGTGACAGAACCGCGGGGCGAACGGGTGTGACCTGCACCACTCGCCCGTCGGCACGGGCGGACTGCACGCGGCCCGGGCCGGACACCCCCAGTCGCCCGGCTGCGCGCACACTGCCGCCCGACGGCCCGTATCGGCTGGAGAGCGCGCGGGCCGCCCGCGGACTGTGGGTCACGGCGCCCGGGAAGCGAGTACGGCAGGCTCGCCGAGGCGCGTGGCGGCCGTGCGCCAGGCCGCCGTCACCGCTCCGTGGGCACGGGAGGTCAGCACGGCGCCGTCACCTTCCGGAGCCAGCGGCATCCCCACGTGGACATGCAGTTCCGGCCGGCGCAGCGGCGCCGTGGCGAGCCCCGCCCACTGCTTCGCGACACCGCCCGAAGTCACCCGCCGGGAGCCGGCCTGACCCACGGGTACGACGGGGGCGCCGGAGCGCCGGGCCAGCCGCGACAGGCCGCTGCGGAAGGCCTCGGGTGCCTCCTCCCGGACGTCCTTGCGCAGCGGCAGGCCTCCCTCGGCGTAGATCAGCACCAGCCGTCCCTGCCCCAGGGCCGCCGCCGCGGTGTCCAGGGCTTCGGCTGCCCGGGGGTCGTTCCGGTGGACCGGGATGTGCCCCTCGCGGGCGAGGGCACGGCCGAGGACCGGGACGCGCCAGAGCCCGGCGGCCGCCATGACCACCGGCTCGACACCGAGGCGGTACAGCGCCGCGAGCACGACCGCCGGGTCGGCGAGTGACGTGTGGTTCGCGACGAGGATGCTGCCGGGGGCCAGTTCGGCCTCCGGGTCGGCGGAGACCGTGAGGCGCCCCACGGCGGGCACCAGTGCGGCGGCGAGGCGGCTGAGCATGCTCGGGTCTCCCTGGCGGCGAACGGCGAATGATCTTCATCATCGGCTGTGGGCCGGGGCTCCCGCATGGGGTGCCGTACTCACTTCGGCGCACCCCGTACTCAGTGGAGGACCCGCACGCCCCCCGCCGACCTGGGAGTCCGGTCGGCGCCACCCCTGTCGCCCGGCGCGTGGGCGTGCGCGCGGACTCTGCGGGAGCACGGGCCCGTGCGGCGTCGCCCCGATCAGCGGTAGTCGTCCAGCCAGTCGCCCGGGATCAGGTCGCGGACGCGTTCGAGGTCGCCGGCCGTCCTGCCGCGGGCCAGCACCGCCATGCCGTCGTCGCTCCGGATCAGCACGTCCGGACCCAGGAACCACCGGGTCGCCTGCTCCTCCGCACTCGTCGGGTACGCCGGAAACGCCAGCGGGACGCAGTGCTCCTCCAGCAGTTCCGCGGTCTCGTCATCGGGATCGAGGAAGTCGCAGACCTCCCCGCCGGCGTTCAGCGACTCGGAGAGGACCAGTTCGAGGAAGCCGAGGGACAGGCGGTCCAGCCAGCCCTCCCACCGTTCGGCGGCCTTGTCCGCCAGGTCGAGCCTGATGAACACGGCGGGATCGTCGTCCCGCGGGTCGCCGAGCGGGACTCCCCAGGTCGCGGCACCCTGGTTCTCGTGCCGGAAGACCAGCGTCCTCCCGGCCTCGTCCAGGTGGAGCGCCGCGGGGGCGAGCAGCCTGTCGTGGTTGCCGACGAGGTCCCTGCGACGCCCGAAGAGCGCGTACGCCTCCCGGAGCACCGCGGGCAGTCGGACGCCCAGCCGCTCCTCCGCGGCGGCCAACTCGCTCTCGGGCCAACCGTCTCCGTCCTCGATCGGGCTGAGCCAGTCGGCGGCGTAGTCCCGGATGAAGGTCCACGCCTGGCCGCGGTCGCCGACGCCCCTGGCCAGAGAGCCGGCAAGGTCGAACTTCTGTGTCATGGCAGGAAGATAGCCGTACGGCCCGCCGGCACTCGGTCCGCCCCGGCACAGCCGTTGCGGTGCGCGCCCGGGAGGCCGCGGCGGACCCGCGTCCTAGACTTCACGACATGGGAAGGACCGATCGCGCCACCCGGACGATCGCCGCACCGCCGGCGGCCGTCTACGACGCCCTCCTCGACCGGGAGTCCCTCGAAGCCTGGCTGCCTCCCGACGGCATGCGCGGACGGGTCGAACGGTGGGACCCCCGGCCCGGCGGCGGCTTCCGGATGGTCCTCACCCATCTCGACGCCACCGGCGCCCCCGGCAAGACATCGGACGCGACGGATGTCGTGGAGGTCCGCTTCGCAGAGCTGGAGCCGCCTGAACTCGTCGTGCAGCAAGCGGTGTTCGAGGCCGACGACCCGTCGTTCGCGGGCACCATGACGATGACCTGGCGCCTCGTCGCCACCGCCGGCGGGACCGAGGTGACGGTCACCGCCACGGACGTGCCGCCGGGCATCGACCAGGACGCCCACGAGGCGGGCATCGCCTCCTCCCTGGCCAACCTGGCGTCCCACCTCGAAACGGCCGGCTGAGGCGAGTCGACCGTACGACGGGCTCCCGCCGGTCGGGGAGGGACGGCCCGCGCGGGTACCGGGCAGGCGCGGGCCGTCGGCACGCTCAGTCGAACAGATCCGGGTCCGTGCGCGAGATCTGGTCGAAGAGCGGTTGGAACTGGAACCAGCCCGCCAGGTCGAAGCCCACCTGCTCGTAGGTCGACCTGGCTTCCTCGTGCGGGATCTGCAGCGTGGGCCCGCTCGCCTTCGCGGCGAGCTGGGCCTGCGCCGACCGCTCCATCGTGATGAACCAGTAGGCGGCTGCGTCCACCGACCCCGCGCCCGTGAGCAGTCCGTGGTTGCGCAGGATGACCGCCTTGTACGGGCCCAGCGCGGCGGCGATGCGCCTGCCCTCCTCCGGGTCGTTCGCCACCCCCGAGTACTCCTCGTAGCAGCCGTGGTCCTCGTAGAACGCGCAGGCGTCCTGCGTGAGCGGTTCGAGCCTCTGCGGTGTCGCCGAGAGGGCCTTGCCGTAGACCGAGTGGCTGTGGGCGGCGCCGACCACGTCCGGTCGGGCCGCGTGGACGGCCGAGTGGATCGCGAAGGCGGCCCTGTTCACCCGGTGGCGTCCCTGGACCACGTCGCCGTCGTGGTTGACGAGCAGCAGGTCGCTCACCTTGACGTGCTTGAAGGACATGCCGAACGGGTTGACCCAGAAGTGGTCCGGGAACTCGGGGTCGCGGGCGGTGATGTGACCGGCGACGCCCTCCTCGAAGCCGAACCGGCCGAACAGGCGCAGCGCGCCGGCCAGGCGCTCCTTGCGGTGGCGTCGCTCGATCGCCGGATCGGTGAACTGCGCCGGGAGCCGGAAGACCAGCTTCTCCTCCGGGATGGGGACCAGGTCCTGCCGGGTCAGGGGGTCGGCGATGGGCGTGCTGCTCCTGATCGCTTCTTGCGTCACTTCTCTCTCCTCCGTGTACGACGCTCTCGGTGAGGTGCGCGGGCTCAGGGGCGGGGCTCGGCCCCGCCGTCGTCCGTGAGGTGCCGCTCGGGCACCCGCAGCGCGGCGAGGGGTACGTGGTGCTGTCCGGCGTGGATGTCCCGGTCCCGCAGGCCGGCCTGGGTGACGGGACGCGGGAAGGAGATCTTGACGACGTTCAGCGCGGGGATCCGGTAGATCTGGACGAGCGCGGCGTCGACCTTGTACAGGTCGGCGATCACGTCCTCGTTGAGGAACGCCTCGTCGGCCGCGATGGCGTATCCGGCGCTGTCCCTCATGAAGGTCTCCATGGTGACCCAGAAGGGTCCCGCGTTCTTGGAACGGACCTCGATCGCGTAGTCGCCGAGCAGGGGCGGGCTGTCGGGGCGCTCAGGCACGGGAGACCTCACGGGTGTGGTGGATGCGGAACATGCTGGTGGGCGCGTCGACGTCGACGACGTGGTTGAGGACGAACTCGTAGGCCGCCCCGCGTTCGATCTCCGCCGGTGAAGTGGCGAAGGCGAAGCTGGGCAGGTACGGCATCTCGGGCAGCGGGAGGTGCAGCATGAGCGGGTTGGCGACCTTGGCGACCGCCGTCGCGGTGGCCTGCGTGGGGGCGTTGACGAGGAGCATGACGCCGACCTCCTTGGGCGGTCCGGGGTCCGGGTCGATGTCCTCGAGGATGGCGTTGTGGCCGTAGAGGCGGATGTCGAGGCCGTAGTCGTCGTCGGTCAGGCCCAGGGTCTGGCTGACCCGCTCGGTGAGGATGACCCGCAGCAGCGCTGCCCAGCGGTCGATGCCGGCGGCGATGTACGGGTCCCGGATGCCGCTGAAGGAGACGGTCTCGTAGCCGGTGACCCGGGCACCCTCGAGTTTGATCGTGTGCTGGTCGGCGGGCTCGAAGCGCGAGCCCTCGACACGTACACGCCGATCGTCCAGTGCGCTGTACGTGGCGTCCGAGACATCGAGTGTGCCCGCGGGTTCGCGCATCCGGTAGGGGTTGGCGGTCTCGTACAGCATGTGGGCCGCGACCGACATGGGGGTGCAGACGTTGGTCGCGTCGAGGGGCTCGATGACGAAGCCGTCGTGGTCGATGGTGGCGAAGACGCCGCCGAGGCGCGGGTCGGTCGTGCACTGCCCGCCGCATTCGACGATCTTGGCGGCGTGCCAGGTGGGTCCGGCCGGCATTCCGAGCATCAGGGGGACCGCGGCGGCGAGGGCGGTGTCGGTGGCCCGTCCGGCGAGGACGACCTGCGCGCCCTCCCGGATGGCCTCGACGAAGGGTTCGTGTCCCATCATGCCGACGATGTGCGTGCAGCTTTCGAGGGTCTCGGGCTGGAGGGGGCCGTGCGGGGCCAGGGCGTGGACGCGTCCTGCGCCGAGTTCCTCCTTGAGCTGGGCGGCCTCCTGCTCGCTGTAGATGCGGGCGACCTTCAGGGTCAGGCCCTCCTCGGCCATGACACGTTCGGCGATGCCGGCGACCCAGTCGACGCCCGAGTCGGTTCCGCTGGTGCCGCAGGAGCCCACGATGAGGGGGATGTCCGCGGTGGCGGCGGCCTTGAGGAGGATGCGCAGGTCACGGCTGACGGCGGCCTCGGTCGTCTTCGCGATGCCGGTGCCGAGGTAGTGCGGGCCGGAGTCGGTGGAGCCGCCGTCGACCGCTATGACGTCGGGGCCGAGTGCCAGCCCTCGTTCGATGGTCTCGGGCGCGAAGCCCGCGCCGAGCATGCCGGAGGGCGCCAGAACGCCGACCTGTGCGGGGCCTTCAGTGGACGGGGGCATGCGGGTTCTCCTCGTACGGGTCGGATTCCACCGGGAAGATGCGGATGTCTTCCGGGGAAAGGCTGATGGTGAGTTCGGCCCCGTCGACGGGACGGGTGGTGGTCACCGCGACGGGCGTGCCGCCGATGCGGATGCTGTAGCGGTGGTGGTCGCCGAGGTAGGCGCGGCCCTCGACCGGGACCGTGAGCCGGTCCGGTGCCGTGCCGGTGCCGTCGCCGGCCCGGTGGATGTGGATGTTCTCGGGCCGGACGGACACCTTCGCGGTGCCGAGGCGCTTGTCGGTGTGCGGGACGTCCAGGGGTGTGCCGATGCCCTCGACGCGGACCCGCGCCCGTGTGCCGTCGGCCGCCACGACTTCTGCGGGCAGGAGGTTGGCGGTGCCGACGAAGTCGGCCACGAACAGGTCGGCCGGGTACCGGTAGATCTCCTCGGGGGTGCCGACCTGGTGCACCCTCCCCCGGTTCATGACAGCGACGCGGTCGCTGAAGGAGAGGGCCTCGTCCTGGTCGTGCGTCACGAACACCGTGGTGACGCCCACCTGGGACTGCAGCGCCTTGAGCCACTGGCGGGACCGGTCCCGGAGTTTGGCGTCCAGGTTGGAGAAGGGTTCGTCCAGGAGCAGCATGTCGGGCGGGTGGGCGAGGGCCCGTGCCAGGGCGACGCGTTGCTGCTGGCCGCCGGACAACTGGTGCGGGTACTTGAGGGCGTGGTCGCCGAGTTCTACGAGTTCCAGGACTTCCCGCACCCGGCGGTCGCGTCGGGCCGCGGGGGTCCTGCGCAGCTTGAGGGGGTAGCCGACGTTCTCGGCGACCGACATGTGCGGCCAGATGGCGTAGGACTGGAAGACGACGCCGCAGTTGCGGTCCTCGGGCTCCACGTTGACGCGGCCGTGGTCGAAGACGACGCGGTCGCCGAAGGCGATGCTGCCGGAGTCGGGCCGGTGCAGGCCCGCGATGGACCACAGCGTGGTGGACTTTCCGCAGCCGCTGGGGCCCAGCAGGGTGAAGATCTCGCCGTCCCGGACGGTCAGCGACAGATCGTGCAGGGCGGTGTGGCGGCTGAACTGCTTGGTGATTCCGTCCAGGTGGAGGCTAGGCACGGGGGCGCACCCCCAGCAGGGCGCGCCCGGCGCCCAGGACGACCAAGGTGATGACCATCTGGATGACTCCCAACGCGGCGACGGTCCCGCCGAAGCTTGTAGCCGCGAGTTGCAGCATGGTGAGGCCCAGTACGGGGGTCTCGTCCGTGACGAGGAACACGGCCGGTTCGGCGTCGTTGAGCATGGCCACGAACAGCAGCACGAACGAGGCGCCCATGGCGGGTGCCACGAGCCGGAGAACGATGGTGCGCATGGCGGTCCACCAGGTGGCTCCGGACGTACGGGCGGCGTTGTCGAGGTCGGCGCCGATGCCGGCGAGCGCCGGGTAGAAGGCGCTGTAGCCGAGGGCCAGGCTGCGTACGGCGAACGCGATGCCGATGCCCCACAGGCCGGCGCGGATCGCCCCGGACCTGTCGAGCAGGGCGAAGCTCCAGAAGAACGCCATGCCGGTGACGAGGGCCGGCATCATGCGCGGCCAGAGCATGCCCTGCTGAAGGGAGCCGCGGAAGCGGAACCGCGATCGGTGCGCGATCACCGAGAGGACCGCGATGACGATTGTCGTCAGGGCGCCGCCGACGCCGGCGATGAGCAGGCTGTTGATGATCGAGTCGGTGTAGAGGGGGTTGTCCAGGACCGCGGTGAAGTTGTCGAGGGTCAGCACGCTCCACGGGGAGATGAACGGGGACAGGATGGAGGTGAACGCCGCCAGGAGGACGCCGGCGAGCGGCACGACGACGAAGACGAGCAGGAAGAGCGCCACGGCCGCCGCCAGGAGCCAGCGCGCGCGGCCCAGTTGGAGGATGCGGACTCCGGTGGGTTTGCCGGTCGTGGTGGTGAACCGGGCGACGTCCCCGACGAGCCGGTTGCGGAGCACGAGCAGTCCGGACACCGCGATCAGCAGGAACACGGCGCCCGCGGACACCAGTCCCTGTTCCGCGTCGTTGACCCAGTGGTCGTAGAGGTAGGTGGAGATCAGGTTGATCCTGCTGGAGAAGCCCAGGATCAGGGGGAGGCCGAGGACCTCCATCGACAGGGCGAAGACCAGCAGCGCCGCGTTCGTGATCGCGGGGCGCAGCAGGGGCAGGCTGATGGAGAACAGGCTGCGCAGCGGGCCGGCTCCAAGCGTCCGGGCGGCGTCCTCCAGGGCGGGGTCGATCGACAGCAGGGTGCCGCGGCACAGCAGGAAGACGGTAGGGGAGGCCACGCTCATCGCGACCATGGCCATCCCGGGAATGCTGTAGAGGTTCACCGGCATGACCAGGAAGGTGTTGGTCTCCAGCCACGAGGACGCGAATCCCGCCGGGGTCCACATGGCCGCCCAGCCGATGATGAGGACCAGCCCGGGCAGGGCTATCGGTATCAGCAGGAACGTCGTCAGGACGCGGCGTCCGGGGACGTCGGTCCGGGTGAGGAGTACCGCGCACGCCACGCCGACCAGGATCGACCCCGCGGTGTTGAGGGCCGCGAACAGGACCGAGTTGAGCACCGCGGTCCACCAACCGCGGTCGGTGACCAGGGAGTGGAAGTTGTCCCAGGTCGGATGGCCTCCGCCGTCGTACAGCGGTGCCGACCACAGCGAGGCGGCCACGACCGGCACGATCGGGCCGACGACGACCAGGAGTGCCGCCGCCCACAGCAGGTAGTGGCTCGCGGTGGTGGACAGCAGCCGTCTCCGGGGCCCACGGGTCGGGGGCGGGGCAACGGCCGGTGGCGGACGCAGTCGCGTGTCGCTCATCGGTCGTACGCCTTCTTCCAGCGTTCGACGATCGCCGGCTTGTTCCGGACGATGTCCTCGGGGTAGCCGCCGAGCATCATGTTGTCGGCGCCGACGACCTTTTCGACGGCTGCGATGCCGTACGGGCACTCGACTCCGTCGCGGTACGGGGTGAACCCGCCCTTGCAGGCGGCCTGTTGTCCCTCGACCGACAGCAGGAAGTTGACGAAGAGCTTCGCTGCTTCGGGCGACTTCGCCTTCCTGGTGACGGCGACGGCCCTCGGGAGCATGGGCGTCCCGTCCGTCAGGTAGGTGTAGTTGAGGATCTTCGCAGCCTCGTCCTCCTCGATCAGCGCGCGGACCGAGCCGGCCACGAAGTAGGTGGCCTGGTACTCGCCCTGGGCCAGTTTCTGCATCAGGTTGCCGTTGCCCGACTCGACGCCGGTGTTGGGCCCGAGGGCCTCGATGTTCCTCCAGCCCTCGTCCCCGTGCTCGGCCGTGTAGTTGCTGACGGCCCCGAAGGACTGCGGGTTGCTTATGTCCGTGGTGCCGACCTTGCCCTTGATCGAGTCGGACAGCTCCGCCAGGGACTTGAGGTCCTTGGGCTGCTTGTCCCTGGGAAGGAGGGCGGTGTTGTACACGGCGACGAGCGGGTCCTCGGACATGGCGACGACTCCGGGTGCCAACCGGGCGTACTCGGGGAGGTGCTGCACGTTGGGGTCGTCGTAGTCCAGGACGTTGCCCTTGTCGACGAAGTTCAGCATGCCGACCGCGTCGGTGGCCATGACGACGTCCGCGGTACGAACGCCGGTGGCGGTCTCCGTGGCGTAGCGCTGGAAGGTCTGCGTGTCGTTCATGTTCAGCACGCGCAGTTCGATGCCGTCGTACTTCGCCTCGAAGGCCTTCACGACGGGCGCCATCTGGTCGGCGTCCGCGTTGGTGTACAGGAGGAGCGATCCCTGCTTCTTGGCCTTGGCGATCGTCGCCGCGTCGAGTGGCGTGACGGGTGACGCCTTGCCCACGTCGACCGAGGGCGTGGGTGTCGCCCCTCCGTCCGCGTCCGTCGGGCCTCCGCACGCGGTGAGTACGACCGCGCAGGCGGCCGCCGAGGCGCAAGCTCTGGAAAGCGAGATCATCGTTGATCCTCCACTATTTGCTATAGCGCTTGACCGATAGGGATACGCGTCCGCCACTCGCTGCGCCTGAGTGGCATGCCGGTGAGAAGAGGTGCTCCGAGGGGAGCGGGGAGGCGAAGCGGGTGGGCCGTCCCGGGCGCACCCGCCTGTGCCGATCGCGGCGGCGGTACCGCGCGCACTCCTTGCCGCCGCACGGGTCCGCTCCCGGCCCCGGATGGGCGGCCGGGGTGTCCGTCGCCCGCGTCGATCACTTCGACTGGAGAAGCGGGGTCCGCTCCATAGGAAAGATGGTATTTGCTACAGCAGGATTGTCAACCAGTTGCGCCGAGGCGGGCCAGGTGGGTGTGACTGAGCGCTTCAGTCGGCCCCTGAGCGTCCTACCTGGCCCGGCTGGACGTGACGGTTGGCCGGGCCGTTTCTCTCGTTGCTCCGCGGCGCGGCCGATGAGTTCGTGGCTCCCGGCCGGTCCAAGCTCGTGACACCTCAGGAAAGGACATCGCCATGTCGGAGCTTCTCATCGACTTCATCACCTCCCTCGACGGCCACGCATCGGGAGAGGGGTGGCCGGGGTTCTGGGGCCTTGAGGGCCCGGAGTACCTCTCATGGCTCGGCGAGCAGCCCGAGGCCACCTACCTGATGGGAGCGAACACCTACCGCCTGATGTCGGGCTTCGCCTCGGGGGAGGTCCCCGATGGCCAGGACGAGTTCAGGCCCGAGGAGGAGGCGTCCGTCGACGAGCTCACGCAAGCTTCCAAGGTCGTGTTCTCCTCCTCTCTCAAGGAGCCGCTGACATGGGCCAACTGCACGCTCGTCCGCGACGACGCTGTCGAGGCGGTCCGCGCCATGAAGTCGAGCGGCTCGGGGCTCCTCAGCACGATCGGCAGCCTCAGCCTGTGCCGGTCCCTGCTGCGTGCCGGACTCGTCGACCGATTCCGGGTCGTGATGTTCCCGGTGATCACCGGGGCCACGGGCGAGGAACGCATCTACGACGGCTATCCGGACGTTGCCCTCGACATGATCGAGCACCGCACCTTCGACGGTCGCATCCAGCTGGTCGAGTACAAGCCCCGTGTGCTTGAGCACCCGCCGCTCGGCGTCCCCGAGTGACGACGCCCCGTCCGCCGCTCCGGACGGCCGCCCGCCGACGCCGGCGGGCCGACGCCGGCGGGCGGCCAACGTCAGGGCGCCCGGCCCACCTGGCCCCGGAGCCGTTGGACGTCAGCCCGTGGACGCCCTCCCAGGCCGCGGTCTCCGCACAGATCCGCCTTCCGGCAGCGAACGCGCCGCTGGACGCTTACCTGGGCGGAGCCTCGCGAGCTGAGCGCTCCACCTGGCCGATGGGGCCGACTCAAGTGCTCGGTCACAGGGGGACGGAAGGATCTCCGGGCACGCCCGGCACCCTCGGCAGAAGCGGTCCCGCGCCTGGTGGGCACGCACGCCGCTTCCCCGCCCTGGGCCGGCCGAACTGCCGTCTCCCAAGGAGGTGCAGCTGCCTGCCCCGCCGCTCAGGTGCCCACGCCCAGGGTTCTGCGCAGGGCGCTGTGGCGGTGGCCCCGCAACCGCACGCTCGACCCGGCCTCCGGCGCCAGGTTCTCACCGCCGTGGATGCCGCCCGGGTGGACGTGCAGCTCGACGGGGACTCCGGCCCTCATGAGCCGCAGGGCGAAGTCCACGGCCTCGTCCCGGAACAGGTCGAGATCGCCGATGTCGACGTAGGCCGGCGGCAGCCCCGTGAGGTCCCCGGCACGCGCCGGCGCCGCGTAGGGCGACACCCGGTCCGTTCCGAAGTCCGCGCCCAGGAACGCCTGCCACGCCTGGACATTGGCCTCGCGACTCCAGGCGCCGAACCCGGTGTTGGTGCGATGCGACGGTGTCGGGCGGTCGTCCAGCATGGGAGAGACGAGCATCAGGCAGGCGATCCCGGGGCCGCCGCGGTCACGGGCCAGCAGAGCGGTCGCCGCCGCCAGGCAACCGCCCGCGCTGGGCCCGTAGAGGGCGAGGCGACGGGGGTCGACGCGAAGTCGCCGGTGGCTCTCCGCGACCCACACGAGTGCGGCGAAGCAGTCGTCGACGGCGGCGGGGTACGGGTTCTCGGGCGCCAGGCGGTAGTCGACCGAGACGACGACGCAGTCGGTGGCGCGGGCGAGTCCGGCCGCCCTCGCGTCGTCGCCGTCCACACTCCCGGCGACCAGCCCGCCGCCGTGGAGATACAGCACGCACGGAGCCACTGGCGGGGCACCCCTCGGCCGGTAGACCCGTACCCGCACGGGCGGACCCGTGTCCGTACCGCCCCTGATCCCGTGGTCGCGCACCTCGACGTCCCCGGCCTCCCCGGCCGCGCCGGGGTGACCCGCCGGGCGGTGGCCGGCCGTGAGTTCCGCCTGCCTGCGCCGCCGCTCGGGGATGTCCTCGATCCCGCTCAGTCCCTGCGGGCCCACGACGGCGAGGTACTGGTCGAGCCTGGCCCTCACCTGCGGGTCCATCCGGTCTCGGATGTCCATGTCCTCCTCGATTCCTTCAGTGGACGGCCTTGTCCTCGCGGCCGGCACGGGGAAGCCGGATGGTGACGGTGGTCCCGACGCCCACCTCCGACGCCACCCGCACCTGTCCGTGGTGGGCGTGGACGATGGCCTCGACGATGGCCAGGCCCAGACCGGAACCGCCGTAGGCACGGCTGCGGCTGGCCTCGGCGCGCCAGAAGCGCTCGAAGACGCGGGGCAGGTCGCGCGGCGGGATGCCTGGTCCGTCGTCGATGACGCACAGCTGTACGTCCCCGCCGGCGGAGGTGATCCTGACCAGTACCGCGGTGCGGGCGGGGGTGTGCTGGACGGCGTTGCCGACGAGGTTGCGCAGGACCTGCTGCAGCCGGTTCGCGTCTCCGGTGACGGGGGCGGGCGGTGCGGGTTCCAGGGTGACGGCGCGCTCGGGGTGGATGATCTGGGCGTCCTCGACGACACCGGCCGCCAACTCGGTGAGGTCGACGTCGTCCTGTTCGACCGGGCGGCCTGCGTCCAGGCGGGCGAGCAGTGCGAGGTCCTCGACGAGCAGCCGCATCCGCCCCACCTCGTCCTCGATGTGCTCGAACGCGGTCTCCAGGCCGGGTCCCGAGACGCCGCCCTGCCGGTGCAGGTCGAGCCAGCCGGAGATCGTGGAGAGCGGGGTGCGCAGTTCGTGGGAGGTGTCGGCCGCCAGGGACCGCACGGTCGCCTCCGCGCGGGCCTGCGCGTCGAAGGCCCGGTTGACCGCCTCGGCGAGCAGGTCGACCTCGCTGCCGTCACGCCTGGCCGGCAGTCGTTCCGTGAGGTGGCCCTCGGCTATGGCGTCGGCGGTCCGCGCCATGCGGGCCAGGGGGCGCATACCGACGCGCAGGACGACGACGGCCAGCCCCAGCAGGAGCAGCAGGGCGCCGCCGACCAGGGCGAGTTGGCGCCCGATGAGCGCGTCGGTGGTCGCGTCGTCGACGGAGGTGTCGATGGCCAGGACGAGCGCGGCCGGTGCGACGTCGGCCTCACCGGTCCCGCGGTCGATGGTGAGGCCGGGGCTGGGTATGCGGATCGCCGCGAGGCCGTGCTGCTCGTCGTCGCCGTCGTACGTGACGATCCGGCCGGTCGGAACGGTCGCGCTGAGTTCGGCGAGTTCGCCGGCCACCGCGGACGCCGAACCGGTGCTCTCCAGGACGGTGTTGTCGCGGTCCACGGCCACGACGCCCTGCGGAGGCCCGAGAAGGGCCGCGAGTTGCTCGGCGTCGGCGGTCTGCGGCCCCTGCCGGATCACGTCGGTGAGCCGCTCGGCGCCGACCCTGAGCGAGTTCTCGTAGCGTTTGTCCAGGAAGTCCTCCAGGAGGAACCCGGTGATTGCGGCACTGGCTGTCAGACCGGTCACGAGCAGCACGGCGAGGCCGGCCAGCAGGCGCAGCCGGACACTGGAGAAGGGCCGGGCGAGACGTCCGTACAGGTTCACCTGGCGGCCTGCTCCCGGAGGGTGTAGCCCACGCCCCGCACGGTGTGCAGCAGGGGCACGCGCCCGTCGTCGATCTTTCGGCGGAGGTTGGAGACGAAGCGCTCGACGACGACGCTGTCCCCGCCGAAGTCGTACTGCCAGACGGCTTCGAGGATCTGGGCGCGGGAGAGCACCTGCCCCTGATGGCTCAGCAGGTAGTGCAGCAGCCGGTACTCGGTGGGTGAGAGGTCGACCAACTCGCCCGCACGCCTGACCTCGTGCCGTGGATCGTCGATCGCGAGGTCCGCGCAGCGCAGCGACGCCTCCTCGGCGACGGGGGCTCCGCCGCGCGCGCGGCGGAGCAGTGCCTGGAGCCGGGCGCCGACCTCGACGACGCTGAAGGGCTTGGTGACGTAGTCGTCGCCGCCCAGGCGCAGCCCCCGTACCCGGTCCTCGACGGCGTCACGGGCGGTGAGGAAGAGGACCGGGACGTCGACGGCCCGGGACCTGAGGAGTTGGAGGACCTCGAAGCCGTCGGCGTTCGGGAGCATGACGTCGAGCACGACGACGTCGGGGGGCCGGCGGGCGATCCGGTCGAGGG
>NZ_BMWD01000010.1:29573-194993 GCF_014651055.1 Streptomyces fructofermentans | reverse complement strand
GAACCCGGCGAAGCCGAGTGCGGAGACCAGCAGGCGCCTGATACCGGGGTCGTCGTCGATCACCAGCACGCGGTCTGCGGGGTCCTGTGCTTCGACGGCGTTCATGTGTGCTCCTTGTACGGGCCGGACGGGCCGTGGGACGTCCACCGGTGTCCGTACGCCGGAGGTCGCGCATGTCCCGGTATCGGCCGGGGATTTCATCGCCTCAGCGGCTCACGGGGGCGGGGGTCCTGACGGGGTCCTGCGGTGCCGCGTCGGGCGTGCGGCGGTTCCCGCCCTCGACGTCGAGATGCGGAAGGAGGCGGTCGAGCCGGCGGGGCAGCCACCAGGCTCGGTCGCCGAGGAGCGCGAGTGCCGCCGGTACCAGGGTCATCCGGACCAGGAAGGCGTCCACCAGGACGCCGAAGGCCAGCGCGAACGCGATCGGCATGATGTCGGCGTCGTGGGAGAACAGGAAGCCGATGAACACCGAGACCATGATGAGGGCGGCCGAGGTGACCACGCGGGCGGCGTTGCGGGCTCCCGCGAGGACGGCGGCGCGGGCGTCGCCGTGCCGTACGTAGTCCTCCCGGACGGCGGACACGAGGAAGACCTCGTAGTCCATGGCGAGGCCGAAGAGCACGGCCATGACGATGATGGGCATGAAGCTCGGGACCGGGCCCTCGCCGCTCACGCCCAGCAGTCCGGCGGCCCAGCCCCATTGGAAGACCGCGACGGTCGCGCCGAACGCGGCTCCGACGGACAGCAGGAATCCGATGGTCGCCTTGACCGGCACGGCGACGGACCGGAAGGCGATCATCAGGAGGAGCAGGGAGAGGCCGACCACGACGATCGCGAAGGGGACCAGTGCGCCGCCGAGTTTTTCGGAGACGTCGATGCTGACGGCGGTCATGCCGGTGACGGCGGCGTGGGCGCCGCCGGCTTCGGCGGCCCGACGCGCCTCGGTGCGCAGTCGGGAGACCAGCGCGCTCGTCTCCTCGGTCCGCGGCCCGGTGCTGGGGATGATCCGGATGCGCGCGGCCGTGCCGTCCTCCGCCGTGTCGACGTCGCCGATGTCCGCGATGCCGTCGACGTCGTGCAGCCCGGCCCGGACGTCGGTGGCGGCCGTGCCGACGGCGGCCGGGTCGTCGGCCTCGACGAGGACGACGAGGGGGCCGTTCGCCCCGGGCCCGAAGGCGTCGCCGATCACGTCGTAGGCCTGGCGGGCGGACGTGCCGGTGGGGCTGTTGCCCTCGTCGGTGACCGCGAGTCGGAGCTGCGTCGCCGGCAGGGCGAGGGCGGCGAGAAGGAGCGTTCCGAGGACGAGCGTACGCACCGGGCGGCGCAGCACGCCCGCGGTCCAGCGCTCCCCCAGGGTGACGCGCCCACCGTGTGTCGCGGTCCGCCCCGTACGGCCGTCGGACCCCGGGGTGCGCCCGCGGCCGGCCGTTCGTGCGGCGACGGAGGAGAGGCGACCGACCACGCGCAGGGGAAGGCGCAGCAGGCCCGGGACGCGGCGCGCGCCCGGCGTCCGGTCCCCGTGCCCTGCCGGCCGGTCCTTGCCGGGCCTCGGGGTCAGCCTGGTGCCGGCCATCCCCATGACCGCGGGGAGCAGACCCAGCGCGAGGACGACGGCCATGGCGACGGCTCCGGCGGACGCGAGTCCCATGGAGGTCAGCATGGGCACCCCGGCGACCGACAGGCCGGCGAGCGCGATGACGACGGTGGCACCGGCGAAGACGACGGCGCTGCCCGCGGTGGCGTTGGCCTCGGCGACGGACCGGGCGACGGGCATCCCCGCGGCGAGCTGCGCCCGGTGCCGCGAGACGATGAACAGGGCGTAGTCGATGCCGACGGCCAGTCCGAGCATGATCGACAGGGTGGGCGCGCTGTCGGTCACGCCGACCACGGTGGCCAGGCCCGTCATCGCGGCCATGGTGCCGACGACTCCGAGGACCGCGGTGACGAGCGGCAGTCCCGCGGCGACCAGCGAGCCGAAGGTGATCACGAGGATGACCAGGGCGACGCCGAGTCCGACCATCTCGGCGGGTCCGAAGGGTGAGGTGGACTCCTCGAAGGCGTCGCCTCCGTAGATGGTCACGAGGCCCGCCCGCTCGGCGTGCGCCCCGGCGGCCCTCACCGCGTCGAGCGTGCCGGCCGGTACGTCCTCGTCCTCCTTCGTGGTGAAGGCGACCTCCGCGACCGCGGTGCGTCCGTCCTCGGAGACGGCGCCCTCCTCGACCGGGTCGCCGACCTCGGCCACGCCTCGGACGTCACCCGTGGCCGCGAGGGTGGCGGCCAGCGGCTTCCGCAGTCCGGGGTCGGTCAGCCTCTGTCCCGGCGGGGCCCGGAAGACGATCTGCGCGGACTGGGTGTCCGGGGAGGGGAAGTGACGGTCCATCCTGTCGAGCGCCGTCTGGGCCGGTGACCCGGGAATGGAGCTGCTGTCCTCGAACGAGCCGGCCAGGGAGAAACCGAGGCCGATCACCGCGCCCAGGGCCAGGAGCCATCCGACCAACATCGTTCGCCAACGTCGGGCACCGAATGCGCCCAACCGGTACAGGAGCGTAGCCATGTCTGCATCCCTCATCGCCAGTGGATTGAGGTCCCGATCCTGCTCGGCGGACTTGACGGACCACCCCCGGCGAACCTGACGGTTCCTTGACGGCCGCGCGGTGCCGCCGTCAACTCCCTTGGCACCCAAACCGATTCGGGGGTGGGTACTCAGCCGCCCGACGCCAGGTCCACGCCGCGCACCAATCCGACGCGGGTCCTCGGCCGCCCGACGGCGGGGCCACGCCTTGCACCGCACCCGGCAGCACGACACGGCCGGGCCGTACGGTGGCGGTCCCGCGCGACCTCGGCCCGTGTCCGCCGGACGCCGGCAGTGATTCGCCCGGGATGCGCGAGGTCGCCTCCCCAGCCCCACGGCGGACCGGCGGCACGCGTCCCGGCCTGTCGACCGGTCCTGCGCGAAGCCGCTACGTGCCCGCTGCCGGCCGATTCGCCACGGGAGCGGCCCGCGAGGGGCGTGCCGCCCGGTCAGTCCGCGAAACGCCGCGCGATGCGGGAGACGTTGGAGCTGTGGCTGTGGGACCGCATCAGCTCCTCCGCCCGCTCTCCGTTGCCGGCGGCGATGGCGTCGTAGATGGCCCGGTGCTGCCGGTAGCGCTCGTCGAGCACGCGCCAGTGCTCACCGCGCACCTCGGACAGGACGCTGCTCCGGCGCTCGTCCGAATCGAAGGCGTCGACCGTGCACAGCATCTGCACCAGGGTCGCGTTGCCGCTGGCCTGGTCGACGAGAGCGTGGAAGTGCCGCATGAGGGCCAGGATTTCGAGGACCAGGTCCCGCTCCCTGTCGGTCCCCGGGTCGACGCCGCGCATCTCGCCGCGCAGCGCGTCAGCCGTGTCGAGGCACTCGGACATCTCGCGCCGCTGGGCCGCCGTGGACTTCTCCGCGGCGAGCCTCGCCGCGAGTGCCCGGAGAGCGTCCTCGATCATGGTGAACTCGCGCAGCTCCTCCTTGCCGAACTGCGCGATGCGGACCGACCTGGGTCCCGTGCGTTCCACCAGGCGGTCCTGCTCAAGGCGCCGCAGTGCCTCACGCACAGGGGTCGCACTGATGCTGAGCGACTCCGCCAGGCCCCGCTCGGTGACCTTCTCGCCACGCTTCAGGGTGCCGGTGATGATCGCCTCGCGAATGGCGGCGTACGCCTGATCGCCGAGCGTCACCGGTGACGAGAGTTGAGGTAGCTGAGCCATGAAGAGTATGTTATTTGCTACAGCATGAATGTCAACCCGCGAACGCGCTGTTCCGGCGCACCCACCCCGCCTCAGGTGACGGGGAACCGGGGCCGGCCCTCCAGCGCGGCGACGAGTTCGGCGGCACCCGCGAGTCCCGCCGCCCGCCGGGCCTCCGCGGTCTGGCCCGCGAGGTGCGAGTAGACCGTGATCCCCTCGACGTCCCGCAGCGCGCTGTCCGCCGGGAGGGGCTCCTCCCCGACAACGTCCAGCGCCGCACCCGCGATGGCACCCGTACGCACCGCGTCCGCGAGCGCCCGCTCGTCGACGACGGCGCCCCGCGCGGTGTTGACGAGCACCGCCCCCGGCTTCATACGGGCGAACGCCGAGGCGTCGAACAGCCCTCTGGTCCGGTCCGTGAGCGCGGTGTGGATCGAGACGTGGTCGGAGACCGCGAGCAACTCATCGAAGGGGACGAACCGCACGCCGGGGTCGGCCCGTCGACTCTGGGGGACGCCCGTGGTGCACACGACGTCCATCCCGAACGCCCGGGCCAACGGCACGACGGCGCGGGCGGCGGCACCGTACCCGACCAGCCCGAGCGTCGATCCCCGCAGTTCGCGGCCGTCCTCGCGGGGCCATCCCCCGCCGGCCACCCCGGCGGCGCTCTCCACGAGGCGGCGCGCCGAGGCGAGCAGCAGGCCGAGGGTGTACTCGGCCACGGCGTTCGCGTTGATCCCCGGCAGGTTGCTCACGCTGATCCCGAGCCGCCTCGCCGCTTCGACGTCGACGGAGTCGTAGCCGACCCCGGTGCGTACCACCACACGCAACTGCCCGGCGCGGGAAAGGACATCGGCCGTCAGCGGCTCGTGGGCGACGAGTGCCGCGTCGATCCCGTCGAGCACGGAGACGAGTTCCTCGGGATCGCGACGACCGGTCATCGGGGCGTGCACCGTTTCGAGACCGGCGGCCCGGAGCCGCGCGTCGACCTCGTCGCCGGGGCGCAGGTAGTCAGTGGTGATCAGGACACGGGGCACGTTCTTTCCCGTCCTTCCTTCTTCGGGTTCCCGCCGGCCGGGTTCGTGCGGGCGCTTGCGCGCAGCCGAGTCCGTACCGGCGGTGGGCGACTCGGTGCCGGCGGAGTGCCTGTCCGGCGAGTCCCTGCCGGCGGAGTGCGCGTCGGTCGAGTCCGCGCCGGAGGGAGCCGGACCCGCCGTCACCCGGTGCCCGCCGCCCCGCGCGCCGGGCGGTCGCCCGCGGCAGGCCGTGCACGGGTCCCGACCGCGATCTCGGCCGCGACGGCGGACCCCAGGGCCACGGTGGTGCCGCTGCCGCCGAGGTCGGGGGTGAGGACATCCGGCCGGCGCTCCAGGACCGACTCCACGGCGGCGACGACGCCGGCGGCGGCCTCGGTCTCGCCCAGGTGCTCCAGCATCATCGCCCCACTCCAGATCTGCCCGACCGGGTTGGCGATGCCGCGTCCCGCGATGTCGGGGGCCGACCCGTGCACGGGCTCGAACAGGCTCGGGAAGTGCCGCTCGGGGTTGATGTTCGCGCTCGGGGCGATCCCGATCGTGCCCGTGCAGGCGGGACCCAGGTCGGAGAGGATGTCGCCGAACAGATTGCTCGCCACGACGACGTCGTACCGGTCGGGCCGGAGCACGAACTTGGCCGCCAGGATGTCGATGTGGTCCTTGTCCGCGGTGACCCGCGGGTACCGCAGCGCCATCTCGCTCGCCCGCTCGTCCCAGTAGGGCATGGATATCGAGATCCCGTTGCTCTTCGTCGCCCAGGTCAGGTGTCTCCGCGGCCGCGAGTCGGCGAGTTCGAAGGCGAAGCGCAGCACCCGGTCGACACCGACGCGCGTCATCACGGTCTCCTGAAGCACGGTCTCGCGGTCGGTGCCCTCGAAGATGCGCCCGCCGATGCTGGAGTACTCGCCCTCGGTGTTCTCGCGCACCACATAGAAGTCGATGTCCCCGGGACCCCGGTCGCGCAGCGGACCGCGCACCCCCCGCAGCAGGCGGACGGGCCGCAGGTTGACGTACTGGTCGAAGCCCCTCCGCATCTGCAGGAGACTCCCCCACAGGGACACGTGGTCGGGTACGACCTCGGGCCACCCGACCGCGCCGAAGAAGATCGCGTCGAAGCCTCCCAGGACCTCCCGCCAGTCCTTCGGCATCATCTCGCCGTGCCGCACCCAGTAGTCGGCGCTCGCGAAGTCGAACTCGTCGACCGCCAGCTCGAAGCCGTACGCGTCGGCGGCGGCACGCAGGCACCGCAGCCCCTCGGGCACGACCTCCCTGCCGATGCCGTCCCCGGGAACGCTGGCGATGCGGTGGCGCTGTGGCACGGCTGGTGCTCCTCGCTCGACATACGGAGGGCGCCGGTCCGCCCGGCCCCCCGTCCGGGCTCCCACTCTGGGCCTCGGCAGGACCCGCCACAACAGCCGGTGCGGCAACTTACGCTTTCCACAACGGAAAGCCACTTCACACGTCGGGAACCCCATGAAGATGTCCATCGACGACCTGCGGTTCTTCCAGGTCGTGGCGGCCAGCGAGACGCTCACGGCGGCCTCGCGGCACCTCGGCTGCTCACTGCCGGTCACGAGCAAGCGGCTCAGCGCGCTCGAACGCCGCCTGGACGTCCGGCTGGTCCAGCGCGGCACGCGGCGGCTGGTGCTGACCTCCGAGGGCGCCCTGTACGCGAGCCGGCTCGACTCGATCCTCGACCAGGTCCGCGAGCTCGAGGACCTGGTGACCGACGGTTCCCGGGACCTGCGCGGAGCCCTGGTCGTCCAGGCGACCCTCGGGCTCGGCCGGGCGCATGTGGCCCCGCTGCTCGCGGAGTTCGCGGCCTCGCATCCCCAACTGCAGGTGCGACTGCACACCTCGGCGCTCCCCCTCCGGCCGCACCGGCAGAAGTTCGACGTGGCCGTCCACGTCGGCAGTCCGCCCGACTCCTCGCTGCGGATGCGCCGCCTGGCGGAGAACCGCCGCGTGCCGTGCGCGGCACCGTCGTACCTGGACCGCCGGGGCGCCCCCACCCGCGTCGAGGAGCTCGCGGACCACGACTGCATCGTGCTGCGCGAGAACGAGGGCGACTCCGCGCTCTGGCGGTTCGGCGACGTCAGCGACCCCCGCCATGTGCGGGTGCGCGGCTCCCTTTCGAGCAACGACGGTGACATCGTGACCGGTTGGGCCCTGGAGGGCCGCGGTGTGATCATGCGCTCCGAATGGCACGTCCGGCCCCACATCGAGCGCGGGGAACTGGTCCGCGTGCTCCCGCACGTCACGACGCCCGCAGCCGACATCTACGCGCTGACAGCGGACGACACGCATGTCCCCCGCCGTGTCACCGGGCTGATCGAGTACCTCGCGTCCCGTATGCCGGGCCGCCTGGGCCGGTCGGGATGACCGCTGCCTTTCCCTGGAGGAAAGGCCGCATTGCCGGATGACTCCGTCCCCGCTCCCACCCCGGACGACGCGCGCTCCTCCCGCTCGGCCCAAGTGCCGCTCCCCGCTTCACTATTGACTGCATGCTATAGCGCAGACTAGACACGACGACCACACAGAGTCGTCCTGTGCCCCTGCGGTGTCCGACGCCCCGGGCTCGACACGCATGCCGTGACACACCACGAAGGAGCGTTTCCTTGAAGACATCCGACGCACCCCCGCACGGCGCGCGGAGGAGTCCCGCCGGCCCGGCACGCCGAACGGCCGGCCGGCGCCGACCGGCGGTGCTGGCGGCGGTGATCACCGCGACGCTCCTCGGCACGCTCGGCAACGCCCCCGCCACCCGCGCGGACACGACCCGGCCGACGGCCACCGCCTGCCCGGCGGACCTGGCGGACCTGGCGGACAAGGCCGAGTGCTTCAACGGCCGCGACGCCAACGGCGCCTATTACACGATGGCCGTGCCCAGGCGCTGGAACGGCTCACTCGTCGTGCACGCCCACGGCGGACCCGACTTCTCCTACGACTCGTCCGGCCCCACGGAGGACCTGGCGCGCTGGGCCGTGATGGTCGACCAGGGCTACGCCTGGGCCGGCTCCTCGTACCGGCGCGGTGGCTACGGCGTCAGGATGGCCGCCGCCGACACCGAGAACGTGCGCCGCCTGTTCACGGACACCTTCGGCCGCCCGGACCGCACCTACCTCCACGGTCAGTCCTGGGGCGGCAACGTCGCGGCCAGGACGGCCGAGACCTACGGCCGGCAACCCGGCGCCTACGACGGGGTCCTGCTCACCAACGGCCTTCTCGCCGGCGGCTCCCGCGGCTACGACCACCGGGTCGACCTCCGGGTGGTCCACCAGTTCTACTGCCGCAACCTGCCTCGTGCCTCAGAGCCGCAGTACCCGCTCTGGCAGGGACTCCCCGCCGACTCCGACCTGTCCCCCGCCGACGTCCACGCCCGCCTGCAGGAGTGCACCGGCATCGACTCCGACCCGGCCGAACGGACCGCGCGGCAGCAGCGCAACCTCGACGACATCCTCGCCGTCACCGGCATCCCGGAACGCTCGCTGGACACGAACCTGCTGTACGCCACCTTCCTGTTCCAGGACATCGTGTCCAAGCGCCTCGGCGGTCGCAATCCCTTCACCAACCAGGGTGTGCGGTACGGGGGTTCTCATGACGACAGGGCACTCAACGCGGGTGTGGCCCGCTTCTCGGCCGACCCCACCGCCCGCCGTGACCTCTCCTACGACAGCGACCTCACGGGCCGCGTGCCGCTGCCCGTCCTGACCCTCCACGCCATCGACGATCCGCAGGTCGTCGTGGAGCACGAGGCGGCCTACCGCGCCACGCTCCGCAGCGCAAGCCAGGACGACCATCTCGTCCAGACGTTCACGACGGAGTCCGAGCACAGCGAGCTGAGCGACTCGGAGTACGCCAACTCCCTCTCGGCACTGGCCACATGGGTACGCACCGGACGGAAGCCGACTCCGCGGTCGATCGCGCGGACCTGCGAGGACTTCGACAGCGCCTACGGCACCGGCTGCCACTACGACCCGGGGTTCAGCCCAGCGCCGTACGCAACCCGGATTCTCCCGCGCCCGGGCGGTCTGCACTGGCCCGTGATGACGGCGGCCCAGGAGCGCGCCTGGAGCCGGATCGACGGCGTGGGAATAGCGCCCTGACCCTACCGGGACCTTGACCCTCGGCTCCGGCTCCGGCTCCGGCTCCGGCTCCGGCTCCGGCTCCGGCCGCAACGCCCGCGTCGCGGTCGGGGCGCTCCCGGTCAGGCATGAAAACCGCGTGGGCGGCAACCCACTCCCCATGGTGCGGCGATTCGGATTCGGACATGAGGACGCGCGGGAGAACCACCTGCCGCGGCAGGGCGCGGCAGGTGCAGACGGGTCCGGCCGCGCGGAGCACACGCACGGCCACAACCTGGCGTACGGCCCCGCGGACGATGTGGAGAAGGCCGCACCGGACACGCCCGCGAAGCTGCCGCGCGGCTCCTGGGGCAGGGTCCTGAAGGGCACGCTGCGGGAGTTCAAGGACGACGAGCTGACCGACCGCGCGGCGGCGCTGACGTACTACGGGGTGCTGTCGCTCTTCCCGGCGCTGCTCGTCCTGGTGTCGCTCCTGGGGGTGGCGGGCGAGGCCACCACCGACAAGGTGCTGGACAACGTACGGCAGCTCACGCCCGAATCCGCCCGCGGCATCATCACGCGAGCCGTCGAGGAGCTGCAGGGCAACGCCGGCACCGGCTCGCTCTTCGCCGTCGTCGGCCTGGTGCTGGCGGTGTGGTCGGCGTCGGGCTATGTCGCCGCGTTCATCCGGACCGCCAACGTCGTCTACGACATGCCCGAAGGGCGGCCCGTCTGGAAGGTCCTGCCCGTACGGATCGCGGTGACGGTCGTGCTGATGGCGCTGGCCGTGGCAAGCGCGCTGATCGTCGTCTTCACCGGTGCGATCGCCCGCCAGGTCGGCCGGTCCCTGGGCATCGGCGACGGCGCGCTGACCGTGTGGGAGATCGCCAAGTGGCCCGTGCTGGTGCTCCTCGTCACGGGCATCGTCGCGCTCCTGTACTGGGCGTGCCCGAACGCGAAGGTGAAGGGCTTCAAATGGATCACGCCGGGCAGTCTGGTCGCCCTGCTGATCTGGCTGGCCTCCTCCGCCGGGTTCGCCCTCTACGTGGCCAACTTCGCCTCGTACAACAGGACGTACGGCACGATGGCGGGCGTCGTCGTGTTCCTCGTGTGGCTGTGGATCAGCAACCTGGCCCTCCTGCTGGGCCTGGAGTTCGACGCGGAGACCGTACGCCAGCGGGCCATCGCCGGCGGGTATCCGCCCGATGCCGAGCCCTACACCCAGCCCCGTGACACCAGGACGTGGGACGAGGCGGACCGGCGCCGCATGGAGGACATCTGAGGCGGGCGGTGGCCAACCCGGCGTGCACCGGCCCGACTTCGCGGATCGCCATCCGTCGACGGCTCCGACGTCCCCGGCCGCCGCACGTGCGAGGCACCTTGCCTTGAGCGCCCCCGACGCCGGCCGGCGAGTCGGACCGGCGGCCCGCACGCTCGGCCGTCCACGGCACTGGTCGCCGTGCGGAGCCGTACGTGCGAGCATGGCCCCATGGGGTCTGGCATTCCGGCCGCGGACTGGGCCCGGCAGCAGGTCGCCTCGGTCCGCGACGACCCGGCAGGCCGGATGGCCCTCATGGAGCGCTGCTACTACGGCCCGCTCGGCAAGGCCCCGCGCCATCTGCCTTTCCGCCGAGCCGCGCTGTCGTTCATGCGCTGGCAGCTCCGCCGGGGTCTGCTGCAGCCCCTCTCCGACCATCGACCGGGCAGCCCGTGGTGGCGCGCGGTGAACGAGCGCATCCTGCGAGACGGCTGCGAGGCGGTGGCCCTGAGCGGGGAACTCGCCGGACCGCCCTCGTCACCCACCGTGGAGTCCTGGACCTCCTTCGCCGACCGCCCGACCGCCCGGGCCTGGTACCGGGCGCACAACGGGAGCGTGGTCGCCGCCTATCTGGAGCACCGCGACCTGGCCGAGGCGGAGAACGAGGCCGAGCGCTTCTTCATGAACGTGGTGCTCTGCCGCGTGCTGTACACCCACGCCCTTGTCGCGGCACCCCGGATCTCGCTGGGATGGCTGCGCCCTCTCGGCCCGCTCCTCGGCGACCCGCGGCTGGGCATGATCGGCGTCTTCCTGCAGCTCTCCCGCGTCCTCCCGGACGAGTACCCGCTCAGCGCCGGCGCCCGGTCCTACCTGAGCGACGAGCACAAGTTCGGCCGGCTCCTGGACTACGGGGTGATCACTCCGAGGCTGCGGCAGCTCTACGAGTGGTCGGCCCGCGAACTCGACGAGCCGGATCTGCTGGATTGCATCCGCGACGGGTCGTTGACCTACGCGTGGCCGTTCGAGGAGCGCGGGGTGTGGCAGCCGCCGAGGTCGTTCCTCGTCAGAACGGCGCACCGGGTACTTCCACCTGCCGCGTGACCGCCCGAGGCGGTCCCGTCCCGGCCTTCCCGTACAGCCCCGGCTCTCCGGGCAGCCCTTCCCTCCCAGGTTTGCGGTACCGAAATCACGGGACTCAGCACATGGGGGAAACGCCGGGATCGGAGAACATAATGATCATCCTCGGAATTGTTCTGCTCGTCATCGGTCTGGTGACCGGCATCGGCATCCTCTGGACCATCGGCATCATCCTGGCGGTCATCGGCCTGATCCTCTGGGTCCTCGGAGGTATCGGACACGCGGTCGGTGGTCGCCGCCACTACTGGTGACTGCGACCGGCCGTCAGTTCGGCGGGGCCGGGGCGTCGGACACCAGCCCCGCGGCGAGGGCCGCGATGTCGTCGTGCAACTGGTCGCCGCTGTACGCGACCAGGTCCCGGTGCAGACGGTCCAGGAGCGGGCGGGGTTCCAGCGGACCCCACCCGCGGACGCGTTCGAGCAGTGGGTAGAACACGCCGTCGGGACCCCGGGTCTCGGTGACGCCGTCCGTGTACAGGAGGAGCTGGTCGCCCGGCAGGAAGGAGTGCTCGTCCACGCGGCAGCGCTCGCCGACGAGCATGCCGAGATTGAGCGGCGGCGCGGACCGGCTGGGCTCCAGCTCCCGCACGTCGTCGCGCCGGATGAGCAGGGGCGGCGGGTGGCCGCAGTTGACGATGCGGACGACACGGTCCTCGACGGCGATCTCCGCGATGAGCACGGTGACGAACCGCTCGTCCATGTCGCTGCCCGCGAGCTGCGACGCCCTGCGGGTCATACTGGTGTCCAACCGGGCCGCCAGCGCGGCGAGATCGGGCACCTCGTGCACGACCTCGCGGAAGGAGCCGAGCAGTGTCGCCGCCGTCTCCACCGCGGGCAACCCCTTGCCGCGCACGTCCCCGATCAGCAGACGTACGCCGTGCGCCGTCCGGACCGCCTCGTACAGATCACCGCCGATGCGCGCCTCGGCCGCCGCCGACAGGTAGAGGCTCTCCACCAGTACGTCGCCGATCCGCCGCGGCACCGGCCTGAGCAGGACGCGTTGGGCGATCTCGGCCACGGACCGCACATTCGCGAGCGTGAGCTCCCGTCGCCTGCGGTGGACGGCGAGGAAGGTTCCCAGCGTGCCGATCAGCGCGGTGCAGACGTACGCGGCGACGTAGTGGCGGTCCCACATGTACCCGACGGATCGGCCCGCGCAGCACGGCGTTCCGGCGAGCACCCCCAGGAAGACGATGGCGAACACGGTGACACCGAGGACGCCGACAGGCCCGTGTCCGAAGGCGGCGACCAGCGGCAGGGCGATGAGGAGGAAGCTGACCGGCCATTCCACCGGCGTGATCGGTTCGAGCACCAGGACGCCCGCGACATAGAAGAGCGGCAGCCGGCGAAGCCACGTCGGCGGGGTCGGCGCGCCCGGTCCGACACCGACGGTCGCGCCCCGGCCGCGGCCTCCGTCCCGGCCTTGGCCTGCGCCGCGACCGCTCCCGGACCACCTCACCGCACCCTCCCGCGCCCAGGCCCGCGCGGGGAGTCGGCGGTCTCCGAGGAGGGCCCCGGAAGCGGTCGACCCACCTCGCGGCCGCGTGGTCGCTGCTTGCGCACTCGGAACTCCTGGCACGGACATGGATGAGGTGCCCAGCCTGCGGCACGTCACCGCGACCCGCCCGGCATTGCTCCACTCAAGGGCATGTCAGGCGACGCGGCCCGGTCGTCCACCGTCGGCCCGGGTGCCCTTTCACCGGCCCGCACGGGACGGCGGACCGGGAGGGCCGCGAGCACCGTCGGAAGGAGGGCCGTTCAGTCCAGGTCCGGCCGGCTCAGGAAGTTCCGCAGAGTGGCCCGGTCGCCCTCGCCGCGCAGGCTGTCCAGGGGGAGGCGGCCGTGCAGCGTCAGCAGCAGGTCGCTCGCCGGTCCGCGCAGACCCGCGTCCGTCCCGTCCCGGCCGCTGTCGACCACGCGCGATCCCGACGCCGTCAGCTCGACCACCCATGACCGGCCCTCGTCGGTGTGCAGACCGATCCGGACCGGTTCGTACGGCCAGGGACCGGCCGTCCCGTGCCCGACGCCGATGAACTCGTCGATGCCGTCGAGCGCGACGGGCGCGGGAACGGGCTGGGGCGCTCCGGCGGCCAACTGCGCGTCGAAGGCATGGACGGCGGCCTCGTGCACCTGATGGCGGGCCACGGCCCCACTGGTCATCGGCACGTCGGCGTCGCCCCACCAGGTCCAGCAGCCGGCCGCGGGACCGGCGGAGCGCAGGACGGCGACCAGCCTCTCGGTGGCGACGACGGAACGGTCCAGCAGGTCGGCCGACGCCGGCGCGTCGGCCGGTGCCTCGGCCGACGCCCCGGCGGGCGGCCTCCCGGCCGGTCCGGCCTCGACCGTGTCCGCCCAGAACCGATGGACCCCGGTCAGGTGCTCGACGAGGTCACCGAGCGACCAGTCGGGACAGCTCGGTACGCGGACGCCGGGATCGGGCGAGGCCGCGAACTCCGCACGCAACGCGGCGGAGCGGTCCTCGATCAGGGACAGCAGCTCTTCGAAGTCGGGTGTCGGGGTCATCCCCGCTTCGTATCACCCGGCGCCCGCGACGGGCATCCGGTTTCCCGGCCCGGGCCGCCGTTCGCCGTCACTCCTTGATGTACGCGTTCAACGGCGACAGTCCGTCCAGGTCCGCCTGGAGGCCCTTGAGCCTGGCGGAGTAGAGGAACGTGCGCACCGGCACGTACACCGGGACGGCGGCGGCCTCCTCCATCACCCGGCGGTCGACGGTGGACCACTTCTCGCCCGCGGCCGCCACGTCGGTCGTCGCGTTGGCCGCGTCGATCGCGCTGTTGACCTTCTCGCTGTCCAGCCGGGAGAAGTTGGACGTGGTCGGGTAGGTGTGGCGGCCGTCGAACGAGTCGGGCAGGTACGCCGACGCCAGCGGGAGGCCGTTCACGTTCATCGGCACGCGGAACAGGTCGTAGGAGCCCTCGCCCGCCTCCTCGTAGAGATCGGACACGTCGACGTTCTTGAGCGTCACCCGGAAGCCCGCATTGTCCAGAGCCTTCTTCACCGCCTTCGCCCGCGACTCGTCGGCCGTCGTCGCGTAGCCGATGGTGAGCGGATAGTCCTTCTCCCCCGCCTCGGTGAGCAGCTTGCGCGCGCCGCTCGGGTCGCCGTGCTCCCCCGCCCCGTACAGGTCGAAGTCGCGTGAACCGGGGATGCCCGGCGGCATGAGGTGGTGCGTGGCGACGCCGTCCTCTCCACTGGCCGCCAGCACATCGGCCGCCGGATAGGCGGTGGCGATGGCCTGACGCACCTTCAGCTCGGGCACGCGTTCGGTGTCGATCGAATACACGTGGACGTAGGGGGCCGGCGATGTCACCCGGACCGTGCCACTGCCGGGGGCACCGTCCGACTCCCCCAGCCCGTCCTTGTCCAGCGAGCCGGTGAACGTCATCACCGCGGACTTCGAACCCGCCGCGCGGATACGGGACTTGATCTCGTCGATCGTGAGTGAACCGGTGATCTGATACCGGTCGGGATACGCGGTGCGAACCGGGTCGGAGTCCGGCGACCACTTCGGATTGCGGGTGAGGGTCAGGTTCTTGGCCCCGGTGTAGGAGCGGATCTGGTACGGGCCCGTGGACGGCAGGAGTTCGGAGGTCGCGGCGATGTCGGAGACCCGCTCGGGGACGGGGGCGCCGTTCGGGCCCGCGAGGACCACGTTGAAGTCGGGGTGCGCGCCGTCGAGATGGAAGACGATCGTACGGTCGTCGGGCGTCTCGATGGCACCCGGCGGCATCGCGTGCTCGTCGCCGATGCCGTCCGCGTCCTCGGGCCCGAGCAGGAAGCTGCGCAGGGTGCGGTCGCCCAGCGGGAAGTCGTCCGGACTGAGGGTCCGTTTGATCGCGTGGGCGAAATCCTGCGCCCGCACGGGCGATCCGTCGTTGTAGGTGAGACCCGGTTTGAGCGTGAACGTCCAGTCGCGTCCCCCGACGGACGACCGGCCGGTGTCCTCGGCGAGATCCCCGACCAGGCGTACGGAGCCGTCGGGCAGGGTCTCGAACGTGGTCAGGCTGCGGTAGACGAGGCGTGAGATGAGCCGGTCCGTGCCGTACCACATGTTGCCGGGGTCGGCCGTGTTGATGCCGCCGGGTTCGAGCACCTCGACCGTGCCTCCCTTCCGGGCGCCCCGCACCTGGGGAGCGGGTCCCTTCGAGTCGGCGGCGGAGCCGAGGGTGAGCGTCTGGGTCCCGGCCACCGCGGCGACCGTCACGCTCTTCCCGCCGCCCGGTCCGCTCTTCCCGCCTCCTTCCTCACCGTCTCCGTCGCCGTCGAAGGGGTGGAGGACGGTGAGCCCGGCGACGAGCGCCGACACGGCGACCGAGGCGACGACCCACGCGGTACGCCGTCCGCGCAGGCGGGTGGCGGGCGGCCGTTTCGGAAGGGGCGGGGCGAGCACGTACGAGGTGGTGTCTCGGCTCGCGGGCACGGCGTCGGCGGCCGGATGCCGACCCGCGGCCGGAGTTGCGGCGGAACGCTGCTGCCCGGCGGCGCCACCCTTCATCTCCGGGGCGACCGGCGGCACTTCGGGCCCCGGTGCCCCCGCGGCGACGCCGGGCCTGTCCGTGGCCGCTCCGGGCGAAGGGCGCGCCGACGGGCCCTGGGCCAGTCTCTCGAACTCGGTTCTCGCCTCGTCGGCCGTCGGCCGCCGGCCGACCGTCTTCGCCAGCATCCGCCGCACCAGCGCGTCCCACTCGGGAGCGATCCCCGGTCGCCGGACCGACACCGGATCCGGAGTCTCGTACACATGGCAGTGCATGAGCGCGGGTGCCGACGTGGCGTCGAAGGGCGGCGCGCCGGTGAGCATCTCGTGCACCATGCAGCCCAGGGCGTACACGTCCGTACGGCCGTCCTCCGCGCCTCGCGTGAAGCGCTCCGGCGCCATGTAGGCGAGGGTGCCGATGGGCGAGTCGGCGGTCGCGGTGAGACGGCCGCTGCTCGTGGCGTCGAGGAACGTGGCGATGCCGAAGTCGAGCACCTTGACCATGTCCTCGCCCGTGAGCATGACGTTCGCGGGCTTGATGTCTCGATGCACGATGCCGGCCGTGTGCGCGGTCGCGAGGGCGCGGCAGATCTGCGCCGCGAGGACCGCGACCCGCTCAGGCGGCAGCGGGCCTGTCGCGAGGAGCTCGCGCACGGTCCGGCCGGAGAGCAACGGCATGACCAGATAGGGGACTTCACCGTCGGCCCCGTGGTCGAAGACCGGCACGATGTAGGAGCTGTCGAGCGCGGCCGCGGCCCGCGCCTCCCGCCCGAACATGGCGAGCAGCCGCCCGCGTTCGACAGGGTCCGTACCCGGAGGCAGCCTGAGCAGTTTGACCGCCACGGCACGGTCGAGCCGCCCGTCCCTGGCCCGCCACACCACACCCATGCCGCCCGCGCCGACCCGCTCCGTGAGCGTGTATCGGCCGTCCAGGACCATGCCGCGCATCCCCACCCCCTCGGTCGAGCAATTTCGATCTCAATGTACCTACGCAGAAGTGGAGTTGAGAGGTTCCGCGTCAGGTGTGAAACCTGGCCCGGAGCGGCACGGAAGCACACACCGGACGGCGCTGCGCGGAACGACGATCCGGCGGGCGGCGGCGAGCGTGTCCCCGTCGTCGTGGGCGGAGACGAGGGCAGAGGGCAGAGGGCAGAGGGCAGAGGGCAGAGGGCAGAGGGCAGATCGTCCCCCTGCCGGGCCCGCTTGTCCTCGACGATGCCGTGGAAGAAGCCCCGCAGGCTGCCCACCGCTTCCTTGGCCCGGTGCGGTCCGGCCGGGTCGGGCACGACCAGCGCGTCCGTCCGGGCCCGGAAGTCGGGCCGGTCCCGGACGGGGCCCGGTGCACCGGACCACGGGGACGGACGGCCTGCCGGCATGGCTCGTGACGCGGTACGACGACGTCGGGCAGGCGCTCTCCGACCCCGGCCGGCCCTGGACGAACGCCGTGCGGCGCAAGGGTCGGCGAACGCGGCCGCGGCGTCAAGGGAGTCGATGTTGTCGGGAGCCTTCGTCATGACTCATGCCCAAGCGGACTGCCACCGCGGATCGGTCGCCCGCGGTCCGCCCTCCGGCGGTCGCCGACTCCGTCGAGGGGCAGGCAACTCGACTACTGGAGGCTCCGGTTGAGCCCGGGCCCGGCAGGCCCTTCACGACGTCGGCGCCGGCCGTGGTTCAGCCGATGAGGTCGGGCGCGAGCAGCCGGTACCGTGCCAGGACCACGTTGAGTCCGGCGATGATCAGGACGGCGGCCGCGACGGCGAGCAGCGCGCGACCCGTTCCCCACGGCGTGATGAGGGTGCCGAGGACGCCGCCCGCGAAGATGCCGAGCACGGTCGCGACGAGCCGGACACGGATCGTGTGCCGGTGCGGTGTCTCGGGAGTGTCGCTCGTGAGGCCGTGGATGAGGCGGATCAGCGACACCTGGAGCAGCAGCGTCGGCATACCGGGAACTGCCGCGCGCAGTGCGGTGTCCGCGCGCATGCCCATGGCGAAGGCGACGATGGCGATGACCAGGTTGTCCGGGTCCTCGGTGAGTGAGCCGGAACCGTTGCGCGCCAGGGCCGTCGCGCCCGCGACCGCCAGGAGTGCTCCCTCGCCCGCCAGGGCTGCCGCGAACCAGTGCCTGCGGTGCGCGACGAGGCGGCTCGTGAGGAGGGATCCGGCCACCGCCCCCAGCACGAAGGCGAGCAGGGAGACCACGGGGCGCAGGGCCGACGACTGGCCCTCACCGGCGACCGCGAAGGACAGGAACAGCACATTGCCCGTGGCCAGCGCGGTGAAGACGTGCCCCATGGTCAGGAAGCTGATGGCGTCGACCGCCCCCGCCAGGACGGTGAGCGTCGACATGACGATCGTCTGCTCACGTTCGCGTCGACGAGCCGACGACGGCGACGGCGACGGCGACGGCGACGGCGACGGCGACGGTCGGGATTCTTCGTCCATGGGCTCAGTCTCGGGATCGCGTCCGCTCACGCGCCGGTGTCCGGGGCGACACGCGAACGCATGCCGCGAATGGCCGTCCGCGCGGTCCGGCCCTCACCGCGCCCACGGACATCCCCCGGCCCGAGTGTCAGTGCCACCTCCTACGCTGCACCTCGAATCGAACTGCGCGAGACGAGGAGAAGCATCACCATGGGTGGCGACTGCTGGACGCAAACAGGCCCCTACCAGCCGGATCTGGCAGCCGCGTTCCGCCGGGCCCAGGAAGTGCAACTGGCCGAGGACGACCACGGGTTCACCGGAACGACCGTGGAGGAGCTGTGGCGGGACCCCGAGTGGCACGAGTACATCTTCACCGGCGGCACGGGCACGGTCCTGGACCAGCCCGGGATGATCGACGCCGGTGACCTCTCCAACGACGGCCCCTACATGCGTCCCCTGACGGACGAGGAGGTCAGGGCCTGGGCGCCGGACGGACTGCCGACCTTCGCCGACTGGGAGGCCGCGCTGGACTCCGGCCGGCTGGACTTCCCCGACCGCGGGCAGGGGAGATGCACGGTGCTCCATACGGACGGCGAGCCCACGCACATCGGCTACTGGGGAGTCACGTCGGACTAGCCGTTCCGCCGGAGCCGCACCGCACGGCTCGTGTCCTCACCGAGGATAAGTAGTCCATAAGGGCGAGGCCCGTCCCGGTTGCGCCGCGGACGACCTCGCGCTTGGGTTGAGTGGTCTGTAGCTGTTCCGGGAGCCGCCATGTCGTTGCCGTCGCACAGTCCCGGCCCGTACGGCTCAGCGGGTGTCGCGCCGAACCGGCCGCCGGACCCGCCTCCCCGCATTCCCACCACGGGCTCGGCCCGTGCGCTCCTCCCCGGTGGTGGACCGTGTCGCCGCCGGGCTGCCCGATCGGGCCGGGCGACGGACAATGAAGGGCAGGCCGCCTCCGGCACCACCACGGACGGGACGGACCCCGGCAGACGCGCCGCCCCTCGGTCCGTGGCCGCTCCCCACCTCACCGAGCCGCCGACAGGCCCCGGCATCCTTCACGACCAGGACCCGGCACCGGACCGCAGGAGCACTCCTGACCCGTCGGAACGCACACGTGTACGGACCGACACTCGGGTACGCACTGGGAGGAGCACGTACACATGACGCATCACCACAAGTCCAACGCAGAGGTCGAGGGCGATCCGGACTACGGTCACAGCAGGGGAATGCCCCGGCGGCCGGACCAGGACCAGCTCGACGAGCGGACGGTACGTGCCCGGGAGGAGCTCGGCCTTTCCGCGAGCGCGCCCGAAGGCGCCGAGGGGAGCCGCATGCCCGGCGGGGCGTGACGCGAAGCGCGGCACGACCGACGGAGGGACCCCGAGGGCACGACCGACAGCGGGGAAACAGCGGACGGAGGCCGACCGGACAGGTGGACGGCACGGTGAGGCGGACACCCGCCGAACCGTGCCTGTCACCATGCCACGGACCACTTGGCGCTAATCGGCATCGCTGTGACGCCGCCGGTGCGGCGGTCGTCATGACGTGCGCGGGCGCGCAGCCGCCGTGGCCTCGACCGGGCCGCCCACCGACGGGAACGGCCGATCGGGCGGCCTGCCGGCGGAATGCAGGTCAGCCGGTCGGGCCGCCGATGGAGACGACCGTCGCGCTCTCCTCCCCCTCGGGAGCGTCGTAGACCACCGAGTCGCCCGGCTTGCCGCCGAGCAGCGCGCGTCCGAGCGGGCTGTCGGCCGTGACCAGCGTCCGATCCACATGCGCGGCCCCCGCGCCGATCTGGACCGTCTCCACCGAACCGTCCGCGAAGCGCACGGTGACCGTGCTGCCGATCCCGACCTCGTCCGTGGCGGGCGGGCCCGCCTCGGCCGCCTGCCGCAGCCGCGTGTCGATCTCCTCGATGCGGGCGTCGAGCCGGTCGAGGTCGTCGGCGCGCTGCAACTCGTCGGCCTCGTCCGCGCTGTCCCCGACCTCGTCGGGGTCCTTGAGAGTCGCCGCGACCTTGGCCCGTTCGGCACGGACGTCGTCACGCTCGTCCTCCAGAGCGCGCCGGGCGGCATCGCTGATCGGTGCGGGTTCGCTGGTCATACCGACTCCTGAGTTCGACAGCGGCGAAGGAAGCGAGTGGAGCTGATGCGCAAAACACCTGAAAGAGCACCAATTTCGACCATATTAGATCCGCGTCCGCGGCGGCACCGCCCCAGAGCCGGGCCCCGCCTCGAACGGCGTGCCGGCGGACTCCGCGCGCCGCCCCGGCGTCTCGCCGCCCCGGCGTCGCGCTGCCCCCGCTGCCCCGGCGCCCTGATTCAGCCGGGCTGCGGAGTGAGGCGCTTGTGGCCCTTGCGGTCGTAGTAGCGGGTCATCGCGAACCCGAAGAGCAGTGCGGCCGCCGATCCGACCGCGATCATCAGCCAGGCCCGGCCGAGCCCCGCGTCGGCCCGGGCGTCGAAGTACAGGATGGCCCGGACACCGTCGCTGAGTTGGCGCATGGGCTCGAACACGGACAGGAAGCGGTAGAAGTCGGGAACCGCCTGCAAGGGCACCGTGGCACCCGACGACGGCAGGCCGAGCACGATGAAGACGAACATGGACACGAGCTGCCCGATTCCGCCGAAAGCCGCGTTGATGGCTTGCACGCCCAGGCCGACCGCGAGGCTCGCGCAGTACGAGTAGACCCACAGGAGCGGCAGGTGAGAGGCGTCCATGTCGAGGATTCCGATCGTGACCAGCATGACCAGCGTCGTCGTCAGGGCGGCGATGCCGGCGGACATGGCCATCTTCAGCAGCAGGGTCTGGGTGCGGTTGATGGGCACGGTCGGACGGCGGGTGTGCCACGGGCCGATCTCGTTGTCGGCGTAGCCGAGAGCGGTGTCGACTCCGTTGCTGATGACGTTGCCGCCGAGGAATCCGCCCAGCACGAGCAGCAGGGTGTAGTAGAAGGCGCTCAGCCCCAGGCCGCTGTGTTCGCCGATGGGGTGGCCGACCTTGGTGACGACGGCAACCGGGTCGGCGATGAGCAGTTTCGCGGTGCCGCCGGGCTTCGCGTCGGCGGTGGCCTCGGTGAGCTGCTTGCCGATCGTCTGCGAGGCCTGGTGGGCGGCCTGTGTCGTGATCTGGGTGGCCAGGGAGGAGCCGAGGCTCCCCTTGCCCGGGTTGGTCAGCACGGTCAGTGTCGGTCGGGTCGAGGCGTCCGCGGTGGTGAGCGCGGTCACCGTGGCGGTGAAGTCCTCGGGGATGACCAGGGCGCCGTAGATCCTGCCGGTGTCCAGCTGGTCCTGGGCCTGCGCGCGGGTCAGCACGCGCCAGGCGGCCTTGTCGGAGGTGCCGGACGCGATGGCCCGGGCGAGCTGGGTGCCCACGTTCTGTCTCTGTCCGGGCGGCGGCTCGCCGTCGTCCGCGTTCACCAGGCCGATGGGGAGGTCGTGCAGTTCCCGGCCGGGGCTGACGACACCGCCCATGTAGAGCAGGGACAGCAGGAACGCGAGCAGTCCCGTGAGGACCGTCGGCACCAGCCACAGCTTGGGGCGCCGCACGAGCGTGGCGGCACGCACCTGGACGTCGGCTTCCGGAGGGGTGCTGTCGGCGGCCATGACTCTCCGTAGTTCTGGGACGGCACGGGTCGGCGGAGGCGCGGGGCCGTGCCGAGGGCGCGGTGATCGCCCGTGCCGTCATCATGGACGCGGGATCGCACGGCCTCTCGGGCGACTCGCCGGAGGCCCTCACCGGCTCGGCACCCCTGGACACGCGTGCGCGCAGGAGCTCAGGGGGCCCGAGTCATCACCGCAGCCGTCACGCCCCGTGCGCGAAGGACCCGCACTCCTCGGCAGCCGCGGACACGGCTGCCGGCCCGCCCGGCGCGCTTCGGGGGCGTCCCACCCGGTGGCATTCGGCGCGCGCCAGGCCTTCCGGCGGTCTACGCGCCGTGCACGATCTGGATCAGATTGCCGCAGGTGTCGTCGAGGACCGCGGTGGTGACGGGCCCCATCTCCAGCGGCTCCTGGGTGAAGTACACCCCGAGCCCGCTCAGCCGCTCGAACTCCGCCCGCACGTCGTCCACGGCGAACGAGGTCGCCGGGATGCCGTCCTGGACCAGTGCGGTCCTGTACGGCTGCACCGCGGGGTGACCGGAGGGTTCGAGGAGCAGCGCCGTCCCGTCGGGGTCCTCCGGCGAAACCACGGTCAGCCAGCGGTCCGTACCGACCGGGACGTCGTGCTGCTTCACGAAGCCCAGCACGTCGGTGTAGAAGCGCAGGGCCTTCTCCTGGTCGTCGACGAAGACGCTGGTGAGGTGGATCTTCATGGGGTGCTCTCCGGTGCGTCGGGTTTGAGCCATCGGGTCACGATGCGCTCCAGGGGTTCGGTGCGGAGGTCGTGGAACTTGTAGCGGCCCTGGCGTCGCGACACGACCAGCCCCGCCGACTCCAGTACGGCCAGGTGCTGGCTGACGGCCTGCCGGGACGAACCCAGGCCGTGCTTGGTCGTCAGCCTCGCGCAGATCTCGAACAGCGTCTGACCGTTCCGCTCCGTCAGCTCGTCGAGGATCTTCCTGCGGGTCGGGTCCGCCAGCGCCTTGAAGACATCCTCCGCCATGGCCCCACCATAGGCAAGTAGCGACTTGCCTATCAAGCCGGTCCCCCGGAGCCCTCCGCACACGCGCCCCGCGCAGGTTCACCGGAGGTCGGCGAACCCGTACTCCACAGGGGGTACTCACGGCGGCGTACCCCGATCAAGGTGGTGCGGCCAAGGCCGACGCGTCTCAGATGTGGGCCCTGACCTGCCGCACCGGATGCCCGAGCGCCTCCCCGATGACCGTCAGTTCCTCCTCGCCGAACCAGGTCCGGGCGGGGTTCCAGATTGCTGCCTCGAATCGGGCGAATCCGCAGGGCCAGTCGTATTCCAGCGCGTTCAGCGTGGTCGCGGTGCCGCAGCAGGGAACCACGGTGGCGAGTGTCGTGAAGCCGTCGTCGCAGTGGGCCTCCAACAGGTCGGCCCACCAGTCGACGCCGATGGACCCGCCGCAGTGCGGGCAGCCGATCCCCTGGAGGTTCCCACCGCAGTCGACGGCGGTGATCGTGTCGTACCAGGTGACGTCGATCTCCACCTCCGCGCCGTCCGGCAGCCCCGGTGCCAGGTCCTCCACGAGTGACGCCACCAGGTCGGCAGCGGCCCGCGTGGGCTGCCAGTGGGGGTCGGTCGGTATGACGGACAGAACGTCGTCGCTCATGACGCGTCACTCCTGGAGCACCCTCGGCAGCACGGAGGGAGAACGTACCAAGGGGCGCCACGGGTCCCGGCGGCGGTGGGGGCGGCCGGGACCAGACGCCCGGCCGGCGGCGGTCAGTCCTCGCCGAGGACGATCGTGGCGCCCTCCGCGGCGCACTCGTCCTCCTCGCCCGCTGCCGGCAGCGTCTCCGCCAGCATGGCGGGCCGGCAGGTGCGGACAGGTTCCCCGCTCATGTGCTGACTGGTTATCAAGCCGCTCTCGGCCGCTGACCCGTTCACCGTCGTGCGCCCCTCTCTCCGGTTGTCCGGTCGGTTTCCGGCCCTCCGCGCGCGGCGCGTGGACCCCTGTGTCCGGGTACCCCCGCACGGTCGCGCGAGGCACTGCTTCGCACGGCGCACGGGGCGGGCGCCCCGTTCAGTCCGCCTTCGTCAGGAGCCGCAGGTCGACCTCCTTCTCCTGGTCCCCCGACGCGGTGCCGGCCTCGTTCACGGTGAACGCGCCGTCCAGCGCCGCGCGGAGCCGGTCCACAGCCACGTATCCGCCCTGGAGCGTGGCGCTGACAGCGCCCTCCAGCGCGGTCGGACCGGTCGTGATGCGGTCCTCGGTGGGCTCGAACTCCGCGGTCCACACGGAGGGGCGACCCCCCGACTGGTCCTGGGCCACACTGCGGGCGGGCCTGTCGGTGGGAAACGCCGTCCGCAGGACGTCGAACACGGTGGTGACGTCCTCCGGGGACGTGGCGGTCAGTGACACGGTGACCATCGGGCGCGGTCCCTTCTCTGGGGTAGGACTCCGGCCGCGTGTTCCGCAGCCGCTGCTCTCCTCGCGAGCCTGTGCTCGCTGCACGCAATCCGGGACCACCCGTTCGGCGGTGTGCGGGCTCGTTCCGGACCATCGCGCGTGCGCTGTCGGCGCGGGCCCCTCGCCGTTCCTGACGGGCCGACCTGCATCTGTGCGGCCGGCCCCTCGCCTTCAGCGTTGCGCACCCCGGCTCCCGCGTCATGCGCAGCGGGTGAGGCGGGTGACCCGCCGGAGGCCGCGTGCCGGCGGCAGGACCGCATCCGGTGCACAGGGTTCTCCCTTCCTCGCTCGGTCGGGGGCGTGGCGGGGCATCGGGCGCGGGTACCCGGTGAGCCGACGATGACACGGTCGGATCCGCCGCACCTCCCGTGACCCGTTCGGGTGATCGCCGTCCGCGCATGCCCCTCCGGGCACCCCGGACGTCCTCACGACCAGGGCCAGGCAACCGCCTCTTCACCCCGTCCGCGCGACGGGCCCGCGTGCCCTCGTCAGTCCTCGCGGCTGGACAGGACCTCCTTGACCTTGGCGATGGCGAAGCCCCACCCCTGCGCGACCGTGGGCCTGCCCGGCACGGCCACCTCCTCGGGATTGGTCAGCACGTCGAGTACGACCGGTCCCGGCGTGTCGAACGCCCGGCGCACGCCGTCGTCGAGTTCCGCCGGGTCGGTGACGCGGATGCCGGTGAGCCCGAGAGCCGTCGCGACCGCTGCGAAGTCGGGGTTGTCGAGTTCCGTGCCGAACTCGGGCAGACCCGCCTGCTCCTGTTCCAGCTTGACCATGCCGAGGCGCCGGTTGTCGAAGACGACCAGTTTCACCGGCAGCCGGTACGTCCTGATCGTCATGAGGTCCCCCAGCAGCATGCTGAGTCCGCCGTCGCCGCAGAAGGCGACGACCTGGCGGTCCGGTGCCCACAGTTGCGCACCGAGGGCCTGCGGCATCGCGTTGGCCATCGAGCCGAGGTTGTAGGAGCCGATCAGTCGACGGGAGCCGCTCATCGTGACGAACCGTGAGAGCCACACGGTCGCCATGCCCGTGTCCGAGGTGAACACCGCGTCCCGGTCCGCACGGCTGTCGACCGCTGCCGCGAGGGCCTCCGGGCGGATCTCGTGGTGGCGGTTGTCCAGCGCCGCGCGCAGCTTCCCGGCCAAGCGGCGTTCGTGGCCCGGGTCGGCGAGCCGCCGCTGTCCTTCCTGCCAGGGGGCGAAGCGGTCCCGGCAGTCGTCCAGGTGCGCGCGGTCGGGTATCGCCTTCAGCAGGGGAAGCAGGGCCCGGAGGGTGGCTCCGACGTCGCCGGCGAGGCCCACGTCCACGGGTACCCGGCGGCCCAGGTGCTCCTCCCGGGCGTCGATCTGTACGACGCGGCAGTCCTTCGGATACCAGTCGCGGTACGGGAAGTCGGTGCCCAGCATCAGGAGTACGTCCCCCTTGGCGAGGGCGTGGGAGGCGGCCGGGTTGCCGATCAGACCGGTCTGGCCGACCTGGAAGGCGTTGCCGTCCTCGAAGCCCTCCTTCGCCTTGAGGGTGAGCACCATGGGCGCGGCGAGGAGTTCGGCTGCGCGCAGCACCTCGGCCCGGGCGTCGCGCGCGCCGCGTCCGACGAGCAGGGTCACGCGGGAGGCGGCGTTCAGGAGTTCGGCGGCCTCGGCGAGCGCCGGGTCGTCGGGCCGGGTGACCGCACGGTCGAGGGCGAAGCGCGTCGGGCGGTCCTCGGTCAGTTCCTGGTCGCCCAGGTCGCCGGGGACGGTCAGCACGGCGACCCCGTCCTGGCTGACGGCGGCGCGTACGGCGGACTCGAACATGCGCGGCATCTGGTCCGGGGAGGTGACAGTCGCTCGGTAGACGGCCACGTCGCGGAAGAGCAGGTCGTTGTCGACCTCCTGGAAGTACTCGCTGCCGAGTTCGGCGAGGGGGACCTGACCGCAGATCGCCAGCACCGGGGTACGGCTCTTCGCCGCGTCGTAGAGCCCGTTGAGGAGGTGGACGGAACCCGGTCCCACGGTTCCCATGCAGACTCCGAGGTTCCCGGAGAGCTGCGACTGGGCGCCCGCGGCGAAGGCCGCGGCCTCCTCGTGCCGGCAACCGACCCAGTTCACGTCGTCGGTGGTGCGGATGGCCTCCGTCAGTGGGTTCAGGGCGTCCCCGACGACTCCGAAGACGTGCCTGACGCCCAGTTCGTTGAGTGCGTCGACGATGACGCGGGCAACGGTACGTGCCACAGCGGTGCCTCTCGATCGGTCGCGGGCGCCCGGTCCGAGGGCCCGCGCTCAGCGGATGGAGCGATACGGGTCGTCTGCCTCCCGACCCGGTTTCCCAGGTCTCGGGGACCGATGCGGGCAGGCGCCCGGACTTGGGCCGCTCATGGGGTCGTTGGCGGATTCCGCTCGGCGGGGACGGTGTGATGGCCGGGCCGGCCGCGTCGGGCCGCGTGGCGTGGCATCGGGCCGGACCGGGTCGCGTCGGCCCGGGTCGCGTCGCGTCGCGTCCGCCCGGTCGAATCGAATCGGATCGGATCGGTCGCGTCGGGTCGTCCGGCCGCGGAAACGGCATGCGGGGGTGCGGGGCGGGGCGACGCGGGCGCACGGATCGGTCGTGCCCGTCGCCGTGCCGGAGCGGGAGGTCACCCGACGGGAACGGCGTTGTCAGTGGTCGCCCGTATGTTCATTCGTGTCCCGCCGATCAGGCGTGGACATCCCCCTGGATGCATAGGAGATGGTGCGTTGTCGCACTGGGAGAGGTCGAGCACGGCACGCGTGATTCCGAGCGCACGGCCGCGGAAGCTCGCCAAGGTCCCGTTCGTCGAACTGGCCGACGGACGTCTGCAGGGTGTCGTGTCCAGCGGCTCGGACATCGAGCGGGTCTACGTGTCGTCGGTCGCCGTCGGTACCTTCGCGTTCGCGTGCAGCACCAACAACAACCGCCCCTGCGGCGGCGCCCGGGGCTCGTTCTGCAATCACATCCGGGCCCTGGTCACCGAGGCGGTGCTGCAGTACGGGGCCTCCCGCGTCGCCCGCTACCTGAAGATCGACACCGGCACGGGTGAGGCCGACGCGCAGACCCTCACCGGCGTAATGATCAACTCGCGGCCGGCGCAGGGCGACACGACGGCCGCCGCGCCCGTCTTCAGCAGATTCCTGCGCCACTTGGCCTACTTGGAGCTCGCGCCCACCACGGCCCCGCTGCCGGAGATGCAGTGGTTCCCGCCGACCAGGGCGGTGGCATGATGCGCGCCGACCTCCTCAGCGAGAGCGTCGACGGACTGGACGAGGCGCTGGCTGCCGTCGACGCCTTCGACCGGGTCCTCGTCACCGGACTGCTCAGGCCTGGGCCCGCGCAGGCCGCGGGTCTCGCGGAAATCGCCCGGGCCGTCACGGGAACGCCGCTGGCCGCCAAGGTCTCAGAGGCTGCGGAGAAGGCGTCGGCCGGTGCCGCGGGCGAGGACCACTTCGTCGCCCTCGCGGCCGCGCGTGCGGCGCTGCTCGGCTCGGTCCACGACGCTCTGGCCGCCCGTACCGAGGAAGCGACCGGACGCCCTCGCGGCGAGCAGGGCACGCCCGAGCCCGCCGGACAGCAGCCCGCCAACCTACTGGCGGCCGCCCGCTCCTGGCTCTCCGACCTGGCGCGCCGCGGATGGCGGGGCCTCGACCACGACGTGGTGTCCGGTGCGGCACACGTGGTCTCCGCGATGCTCCCGGACCCCGGACTTCGCCGCCTGGCCACACTGCTCGACGGCTTCGCGGCCGAACTCGCCGCGTCCTGCCCCGGTGCGACGCTGGAGCGCGTGCCGGAACGGCGCTGGGCGGACCTGTGGTCGCGCGGGATGCTGCTGACGCTGCCCGGCGCGGCACAGGTGCCCGTGACCGGCACGGTGACCGGCCGTCTGCTGCCTCTCGGCGTCGACCTGCAGGAGCACGCGACCGCCGTACAGGCACAGGTCCACGCGGTGCTCGAACCCGCGGAGGGCGGCGCGTCCCGCCTGGTGCGCGCGAGCGTGTCGGTGCCGAAGCCGGACACCGTCGTGGGAGCGGGCCTGTGGCAGTTGCTGCGCCCGCACATGTCGCTCCTGGCGGCCGTCGGAGAGGGGTGCTCCATGGACCTCACCGACATGCCGGTCACCGTCGAGGGCGACCTCATATGGAGTGACGCCCACGCACGGCAGGGTGCGCCCGCCGACGCCTTCGCCACCGCCCGCGTCGCACTGCCGACGGCCGCCGACTCCTACGTGGCACCGCTGGACCGGCACCCGGCGCGCCTGGTCGTACCGGTGTTCCTGGAGGGCTACGCCGTCGGCGGGGACGACGACGCGGTCGTCCTCACAGCGGCAGGCAGTCCACTCGTCGTCGACACGGACCGCATCCCGTCCGCGGGCCCGTTGACGCCGGAGGCCGTCGCGGCGTCCGGCGCGTGCATCGGGCTGCTCCGCTGGGACGCCGGGTCGTTCCGCGTCCAGCCGTTGGCGGTCGAGACCACGGTTCGGAGGAAGGTCGTCCCGCTGCATGCCGGAGGCTGGGCAGGCGGCACCACCGACAAGACGGGCGTGCGGGCCGAGAAGGCGGCCACCGACGCAGTGACCGTACTGAGGGAGCGCGCCGGAAGGTTGCTGCGGAAATGACGGAGCACACGACCGGGCGACCGGTGGACGACGCGCAGCGAGAGGGCCACTCGGCCGACCCTCACGAGAACCGCAGGCAGGTCCTGTACTGGCGGCTGCTGGCCCGCCTCTTCGACCCGGAGGAGCAGGCCGGCCTGGAGTCGGCGAGCCTCGCCGTCGTCGAGGACATGGGCCTGCCCTCCGCGCTGCTGGATCCGCAGGCCTCGGTCGACTCGATCGTGCAGCGCCACCCGGAGCTGGCCGCCGAGTTCGACTCCCTGATGGTGCCGGCACCCGACGAGGACGCCACCTCCGGTCGAGCCGCCGAAGTGCGGCGCGCGGCACTGGTGTCCAAGGTGCTGCTCGGCGTCTTCGCCACCGGCTCAGGAGCGGTCAGCGCCGGAGAACTGGCGCGCTGGCAGTCGGACGCCGGCTGGCTCGAACGCGCACTGGGTTGCGAGCCCGGCGGGTTGCGCGGCGGCCGCCCGGGGGCGGGAGCGAGCGGCGCGGGAGGGGGTACGAGTCCTGTCGGCACCGGCGGGCGCCGTACGAGCCCCGATCTCAGCCGGCTGTTCCCGGAGATCGGCCCGGAGCTGGGCGCCATCGAGGCCGACCTCGTGAGGCGGATGCGTCTGCGCGAGGTGCTGGCCGATCCCCGGCTGGCCGCGCAGCTGACGCCGAGCATGTCACTGATCGAGCAGTTGCTCCGGGACAAGGGCAATCTGTCGGGCGTCGCCCTGGCCAACGCCAAGTCGTTGATTCGCCGGTTCGTCGACGAGGTCGCGGAGGTGCTGCGCACGCAGGTGGAGAAGGCGAGCGTGGGCGCTCTGGACCGCTCCGTCCCGCCCAAGCGGGTCTTCCGCAACCTCGACCTGGACCGCACGATCTGGAAGAACCTCACGAACTGGAGCCCGGAGGAGGAGCGGCTGTACGTCGACCGCCTCTACTACCGGCACACCGCCCGCAAGACGACACCCCAGCGGCTGATCGTCGTCGTGGACCAGTCGGGCTCGATGGTCGACTCGATGGTGAACTGCACCATCCTGGCGTCGATCTTCGCCGGGCTGCCGAAGGTCGACGTCCATCTGATCGCGTACGACACGCAGGCACTGGACCTGACCCCGTGGGTGCACGACCCCTTCGAGACCCTGCTGCGCACGAACCTCGGTGGCGGCACCGACGGCACGGTCGCCATGGCGCTGGCCCAGCCGAAGATCGCGGAGCCCCGCAACACCGTGGTGGTGTGGATCTCCGACTTCTACGAATGGCAGACCGAGCCGCTCTTCGAGAGCATGGCCGCCATTCACCGCTCGGGAGCGAAGTTCATTCCGGTCGGCTCGGTGACCAGCTCCGGCCGCGGGAGCGTCAACCCGTGGTTCCGCGAGCGGTTCAAGGACCTCGGCACTCCGGTGCTGTCCGGCCACGTCCGCAAGCTCGTCCATGAGCTCAAGACGTTCCTCACCTGAGCGTCGCCCGCCCGGTGCCCCTTGCCGCTCCGCTCTCCTCCCTTCCTCACCTCTTCGTCTGTCGTCACCCGTCCTCATCTGTTCACGCTTGAAAGGCCCTGACATGTCCGAACTGCTGCGCGCCCCCGCCGAGATCAAGTACGCCGAGGAGCTGGACTGGCTGGAGTCCGTCGACGACGGCCCGAAGCCGTTCTCCTGGCGTCTGTCCCCGAAGATGGTCCGCCTGTTCGTCCTGGGCTCCGAGCGCTCCGACGGCCTGGACCGGGAGATCTCCCAGAAGTGGTTCGGCGACCGCAGTTTCGTCGAGCGTTCCATCGTCACGCTGGCCTCGGACCGCGGCCTGCTGCTGATCGGCGACCCGGGCACCGGGAAGAGCTGGCTCGCCGAGCTGCTGTCCGCCGCGATCTCCCGCAACTCGACACTGGTCGTCCAGGGCACGGCCGGCACGACCGAGGACCACATCAAGTACTCCTGGAACGTGTCGATGGTCATCGCCAAGGGCCAGTCCCGGGAGTCGATGATCCCCTCGCCGATCATGAACGCGATGGAGACCGGCTCGATCGGCCGTTTCGAGGAACTCACCCGCTCCACCAGCGACGTTCAGGACGCGCTGATCTCGATCCTGTCGGAGAAGTACATCTCCGTGCCCGAACTGGACAGCGACGGCATCGTCTTCGCCAAGCCCGGCTTCTCCATCATCGCGACCGCCAACAGCCGCGACCGGGGTGTCAACGACCTCTCCTCGGCGCTCAAGCGCCGCTTCAACTTCGTCCGCATCCCGGTGGTGACGAACAAGAAGAGCGAGGCCGAGATCGTCCGCTTCCGCACCGAGGAGCTGCTGCGCCGCCACCAGCTCGAACTGGAGGTGCCGCCGACGCTGCTCGACGTACTCCTCCAGAGCTTCGCGGACCTGCGCGCCTCGGCGGCCGCGGCCGGCAGCGACGACGAGAAGCTGGAGTCCGCGCTGTCCACGGCCGAACAGATCGGCGTACTGGAGGACGCGATCCTGCACAGCAACTTCTTCGGCGAACGCGCCCTGTCCGCCCACACGCTCGCCTCCTCGCTCGTCGGCTCGCTGGCCCGGCGCGAACCCGAGGACCTGGCCATCCTCAACAAGTACCTGCACGGAGTCGTCGAGCCGCGCAGCAAGAAGGACGGCGGCTCCTGGCCGGAGTTCCTGGAGGGCGGCCGCGACGCGATCGCCACCCTGTCATGAGCGGCGCCCACGAAGGGACCTTCGACGCGCTGCGCTCCCAACTGCAGGAGGCCGCCGCGACCTTCGCCGACGGTCCCGACGCCCTCGAGAGCATCCTGCTCGGCCTCGTCGAGGACGTCGACCGCGCGGTGAGGGAACCGCTGGAGATCTTCCCCGTCTGCCACCACTCCCCCGCCTCGGCGATCGCCATGGCACGCCGGCTGCGCGAGAAGCAGCCGAAGGTCGTGTACCTGGAGCTGTGCGAGGACATGGCGCCGCTGCTCACCGAGCTGCGCAACTGCAGGCTCCCGGTGGCGGTGCAGGCCTTCGCGTCGGAGACCGACGGGTTCCCCGCCGACTGGGCCCCGCTGTCGGTGGTCGCGCCGATCACGGAGGCCTCGGCCGAGTACCAGGCGATCGCCTACGCCCTCGACACACCGGACGTCGAACTCGTCCTCGTCGACCGTTCGTCCGACCACGTCTTCCAGTGGGACGCCCGCGCCGAGGTGCCCACCGAGCCGGCCGACCCGGACGCGCCGCCCGCCGAGCAGGAGGCGGCGCTGCACGGTGACGCGGTCGGTGTGGAGATCGGCGACCTCCGTCCGCGCTTCGCCGAACTGGAGGAGCACCTGCTGCGCCACGGGAAGGTGCGGCACTGGTCGGAGTGGTGGCACCAGTACGTCGAACTTCCGCTCGGCGACGGTGACCACGACACCTACCGACAGGTCATGCTGCTGATCGGCAGCCTCTTCCGGCGTCTGGCGCCCGGCGAACCCCACCGGGTACAAGTCGACGAGGACCGCGAGCGCTACATGTGGACCAGGATGCGTGAGCACCTGGCCGCGACCGGCACCGATCCCGCGGACTGCCTGTACGTCTGCGGCGCCTTCCACGCGTCGAGCCGTGTCGCGGAGTTCGGCGTCCACGGCACCGACTCCTTCGAGATCGGCCCGCGTACCGCCACCAAGTGGCAGCACGGTCTGATCCCGTCGAGCCACTCGGCGATCGAGGCGCAGTTCGGCCTCGCCGCCGGCTCGGTGTCGATCGCCGCGACGCTCTGGGCGAAGAACATCCGCCGCACACGCGTGAAGCCCTACCGCCTCGCGGGGCAGACGGGGGCCAAGAAGTCCGGAGCCCGGAAGGCCGTGCCGCCGGCGGCTCCCGTACCGGCCCTGCCGCCCGCGGACAGGCTCACGGGCTTCCTCCGGAAGCCGCCCGTCCTGGACCGGCTCGACGAGGCGGAACTGCTCGGCTGGTCCGTGGAGATCGTGCAGGCGGCACGCCGCAACGGCTATCTCGCGTCCACCGCCGACGCCATCGCCGTCTTCGAGACGTCGATCCTGCTCGCCGGGATGCGGGACCGGGCCAAGCCGACGCCGTACGACTTCCAGGACGCGGCCGTCACCTGCATCGAGAAGGACAGCGTGCCGGGCCGCCGGGACGTCCGCCGCCTCGTGGAGATCATGCTCGGCGGCGACCGGATCGGCCAGGTCGGCTACGACGCCCTGCCGCCACTGGCCCGCGATGTGCACGACCGGCTCGCGCCGCTGAACCTCAGGCTCCAGCAGCGCGGAGTGCAGCGGGCGCTGCTCGACATATCCGGTCGGCCCGAACTCGAGCAGTGCTCCGACGTGCTGTGGATGCTGCGCTACCTGATGCCTCAGGGCACCGCACGGCCGATCATGGGTGAGCGGAAACTCGGCGAGCGGCCGATCCAGGAGTCGTGGGACCTCGCGCTCGGCACCCACCAGCGCGCGCTCATCGAGCTCGGCTACGAAGGCGTCAGCATCGAGCAGGTCCTGGAACAGCGTCTGCGCCGCAAGGCGTACGCTCCCCGGGCCACCGCCGCGACCGTCCTGGAGGCCGTCGAGGACGCGACGCTCCACCTGGGCGGCCGCCGCCTCGCCGACGAGCTGGGCACCCGGGCCCTGGAGGTGCTGGCGGGCGAACGGAGCGTCGACGGCGCGCCGGAGGTACTGCGCCGGGCGCGGCGGCTGCTGGGCCACTACCGCACCAGTGAGCCGGTGCTCCCCCCGTGGATCGAGTCCTTCGTCAAGGCCGGTTACGCGCACTACTGCACGCTGCTGCCGACGGCGTTCAGCGACGAGGACGCCACGGTCCGGCAGGTGGCGGCGATGCTGGGCTTCCTGTTCAGCATGGAGGGCCTGGCCCTTTCGCTCGGCTGCGACCGGACCCAACTGGAGCTGGCCGTGGCCCAGTCGCACCCGCAGGACCCCGCCAGGACCGCGCTGCTGTGGGCCGCCCAGGTGCACCTCGGTCGCCTCTCCCGGACGGAACTCCGTTCCAGGTGCGACGAGTTGCTCGGCAACCCCTTGGTCGTGCCCGCCTACCCCCGCTATCTGAGCGGCTTCCTCCATGCCCTGGAGCCCGTCCCGGGTCTCAGCGACTTCGTCGTGGAGGCGGTGTCCAACGCCTTCGGCCGACTGCCGGACCCGGTGCTCCTGCCGTGGCTGCCCAGTCTGATCACCAGTCTGCGTGCCGAGGGCGCGGAGCTGGCCCCGCTCCTGATCCGTGAGGCAGGACGGATCTTCCCGGGCAGGCTCGCCGAGCTGGACGCCTGGGTGCCGCCGTGGCTGGCGCAGCCCATCCCGCAGACGACGGATGCCTCGCGGCAGGCCGAGGGCAGCGCGGGCGTGGCGCTGCTCGCCGCCCACCCGGGGACGTGCGACGCGGTGGCGGGCCTGCTGGGCTGCGACGAACCGTGGCAGGTGACGGAACCCGGCCCGCGGGGCGCGGCCCTGGTCGCCCGCCACCCGGACACGGCGACGGCCCTGGGGGCGCTGCTGACGAGCGCGTGACGGGGCGGCGGAAGCACCCGGAACACGGCGGCATCACCGACGGCACCCGCGGCCGGTGATGCCGCCGTGCTCATCACGGGCGCCGCCTGCTGGCACTCAGGTCATGCCCCCCGCTCAAGGAGACCGGCGCCCACCCCCTCCCGGGCCGACCCCGCACCCGGCTGCCCTGCCGGAACCGTGCCCGTGCCGTGCGTCTCCGGACATACCCTCAGCCATGCACGTGATGAAGACGATGAAGTCTCCGATTCTGGAGATCCGCCCGCTGCTGCCCGCAGTTGCGCAGACCGTGGTGTCGGGGACATCGGCCGCGGGGGCCGAGGCCACGCTGTCGGAGCGGCGGATCTGCTCCCTGGCCACGGCGGGAGAGTGCGAAGGCCTGCTGGTCGCCGAGGTCTACGTACGGTTCGCCGACGGCATCGTTCATCGGTGGCTGGTCTGCGCCGAGTGGCTGACGGGTCATCCGGACTCGCTGGCGCACATCGCGGCACACGGCTTCTCGGAGCCCCGCAGCGAGAAGCCCACCGGCGCCTGACAGCAGCGGGCCCCGCCGGGCATCACTCCGGCGGGGCCTCAGCAGCATCCCCGACTTGGTCGGTGTGGATGCTTGTCCGTTCAGCGTAGACGGCACCACTGACAGCGCCCGTGCACGAGCCGGGCAGCCTCCGGCCGCGACCGCTCAGCGCAGCGTCAGCCGCGTCTCCGAGTCCACCCGCGTGAGCTTGTCCGGGTTGCGGACGTAGTAGAGGCCGGTGATCCGGGCGTTCTCGACGCGGACCGCCATGATGCCGTCGAGCCCGCCGTGCAGCCGTACGAGCAGCGCCGGGCTGCCGTTGATCACCGTGGGATGACCGGTGAGGCCGCCGTCGGCCTTGCCGGTGCCGCCGATGAGGAACGGGCCCACCTTGCCCGCGCCGCTGATCGGCCGCAGCGCCGCCTGCTTGACTCCGCCGCCGTCGTTCACCATGACGACCTCGGGGGCGAGTACGTCGAGAAGACCCTGCAGGTCCCCGCTCTCCAGCGCGTGCTGGAACGACTCCAGGGCCGCCCGTGTCTCGCTCGGGGAGACGACCTCGCGGGGGCGGCGGGCATCGACGTGCCGGCGGGCGCGGTGCGCGATCTGGCGTACGGCGTCGGGGCTCTTGTCGACGGCGGCCGCGATCTCGTCGTACCCGACGTCGAAGGCCTCGCGCAGCACGAAGACCGCGCGCTCGGTCGGCGACAGCGTCTCCAGCACGAGCATGAGCGCCATCGACACGCTCTCGGCGAGTTCGACGTCGTCGGCGACGTCCGGCGCGGTCAGCAGCGGCTCGGGGAGCCAGGGGCCGACGTAGGCCTCCTTGCGGCGTTTGAGGGTACGCAGCCGGTTGAGGGCCTGCCGGGTCGTGATGCGCACCAGATAGGCGCGTTGGTCGCGGACCTGGTCCAGGTCGACGTCCGCCCACCTCAACCAGGTCTCCTGCAGCACGTCCTCGGCGTCGGCCGCAGATCCGAGCATCTCGTAGGCGACCGTGAAGAGCAGGTTCCGGTAGGCGACGAACGTGTCGGTCGCCGCGTCGGTGCTGTCCTGGCTCATGGCCCGGCCTCCAGGTCTCGCAGCCGGCCCCGGTTGCCGAAGACCTTCAAACGTACGTTCACTGCATGGTCCATTTCATTGGCGGCCCTTCGATCCGACCACCTGTCCGGTGCCGTCGCCACCGGACGCCACCGCCGTGCCCTGGAGGTGACTCGTCGTCATCCGGTGAACGGCTCGACTCCCAGGCGGCCCCACACGACGAAGGCCGCGAGCGCCAGGTACGCCAGGTTGAGCGCGACGAACGCGAACTGCCCCAGGCGGCCATGGGTGATCATCGCACCGACCATCAGCACGACCCAACACGCGGCGGTCACCGGCACCATGATCGGTGCGATGCCCAGGACGGCAGGCAGGATCAGGCCCACGGCGGCCAGCAGCTCCAGGACCCCGAGGGACTTGACGAATCCGGCGCCGACGCGTCCGGTCCATTCGCCGCCGTGGTGCGCCGCCAGGGTCTCCCGGGGCACGAACGCCTTGCTGACGCCGCCCGCCAGCGCGACGGCGGCCAGCAGACCGGTGGCGATCCACAGAGTGGTGTTCATCGAGGGCTCCTTACGAGGTGGGAGGGCCCGCGTGGGCCGCCCGGGGCCTGGCGGCCCGATCAGTTCTACGAGGCGACGGCGTACGGCCCCTGCGGCGGCACGGTCCGGCCGCGGTGCCGCGACGGCGGCGGCGCCAACGTTCGCGACGACAGCCGCACACGAGACAACCAACGAACAACCGGACCGACAGTCACATCGGTGACAGCGAGCCACGGGAGCCGGTGGCGCCCGGCGCGGGCCGTACGCCGCCACTCTCGGCGCGACGGGCCGCCGTCGCCCGCTTCCAGCACCGCACCGCGCGCCGGGGCCCGCCGTCACCGGCACCCGGCACCACACGGACACGGCGGACACGGCGGACACGGCGGACAGGCATCCGCACCTGCCCGCCGGCACCGGACCTACGCCGCCCGTTCGGCGGTCGCCGCGGCCTCGCCGCGCTTCGCCTCCACCAGTTGGCGGCGCTTGCCGTCCTTGAACGGCCAGGTGTGCGAACCGGGCTTGCGCGCCTCGTCCGACAGGTGCTTCAGCAGGCCCGCGTAGCTGCTCTCCTTCACCTTCAGCGCCAGCCGGCCGCCGATGGCGAACCTCTTCGCGTGGTCGTCCTTGGACGCGAGTTGTACGGTCGCGGCGCGCCGCCCCACGCTGACGCACAGGCCGAAGAACCCGACGCTGATGTCCGCCGGCAGTCGGCCCGCGATCCGGTTCAGCACCGTGTCGGCGGCATGCGCGCCCAGCGGACCCGCGGACTGGCAGCTCATCCGCAGCGGGAGGTCCGAGGGGGCGGCGGAGTCCCCGGCGGCAACGATGCGCACGTCGTCCACGCTGGTCAGCGTCTCGTCCGTGAGGAGGCGACCCAGCGCGTCGGTGCTCAGCCCGCTGCGCGCGGCCAGGTCCGGCACGCCGAATCCGGTGGTCCACACGGTCACCCGGCTCGGCAGTTCGCGGCCGCCGCCGAGCCGGACGGCATCGCGCGTCACCGCCGTCACCTTCGTGTCGGGGCCCTCGAGGACGGTCACTCCGAGCCCGGTCAGGCGCTTGGCGACCGAGCGCCGGACCCGCGGGTGCAGGTACGGGCCGAGTACCTCGCCGCAGACCAGCGTCACCGCGCGGCCGGCCTCCGCCAGTTCCCCGGCGACCTCGATGCCGAGCGTGCCCCCTCCGACCACCGTCACCGCGGGCTCACCGGGCTCCGCGTCGAGGACCGACCGCAGTCGTTCCGCTTCCTCCAGGGTGGCGATCGGGTGGGCGAACTCGGCCGCGCCGGGTACGCGCGGGTCGGCGCTGCCGCTGCCCACCGCGTAGACCAGGTAGTCGTAGCCGATCGTCGTGCCGCCAGCCAGGGTCGTCCTGCGTCCGGCCGTGTCGATCCGGGTCACGGTGTCGGTCACCAGGCGAACGCCCTGGTGAAGGACGTCCTCGTAGGCGACGACCGCGCCGTCGGATCCGGTCGCCAGCTGGTGGAGGCGGATCCGGTGGACGAAGGTCGGGCGCGGGTTGACCAGCGTCACCGTCACGTCGTCGCGCTGCATCAGGCGGTTGGCCGCCATGACGCCGGCATAGCCGCCGCCGATCACGACCACATCGATGTTCTCGGTCATGGTGTCTCCTCCATTTGCGGGCGTTCAACCCCAGGACACCGCCTCATCGATCTTTGTGACAGCACGTGCGGCAGATCACTCCCATGGCCCATTCCCGCGATCAATGGAACAGATGTCTGAGTATTGACAGCCGGACGCGTAGGCCCCTCCAGGTCCTGGAAAATACCCCGGGGGGTATAGCTGCTACAGTGCGGAACAGATACCCCCCGGGGTAAACGACGATCGAGGGAGCCGACCGTGTTCTTCGTGGACACCATCGAGACCGAGGGCCTGGGCAACCGCGGCTACCTGGCGGGCGGAAGCACGACCGCGGTCGCCGTCGACCCCCCGCGCGACGTGGAGCGGGTCCTGGCGGCCGCCGCCGCCCGCGGGGTGCGTATCGGCCACGTGGTGGAGACGCACGTCCACAACGACTACGTCACCGGCGGTCTGGAGCTGTCGCGCCTGACCGGTGCGCACTACCTGGTCCCGGCCGCGGCCAGGGTCTCCTTCGACCGGGTGCCGGTCACCGACGGCGACAGCGTCGTCGTCGACACCGGACTGACCCTGCGGGCACTCGCCACCCCGGGCCACACCCCGCACCACACCTCCTACGTACTGGCCGAGGACGGACGCGAGGTGGCCGCCTTCACCGGCGGCTCGCTCCTGATCGGCACGGTGGGTCGACCGGACCTGGTGGAACCGCGCCTGACCGCCGAACTGGCCCGCGCCCAACACGCCTCGGTGCACCGACTGGCCCGCGAACTCCACGACGACGTACGGGTTCTGCCCACCCACGGCTTCGGCAGTTTCTGCTCGGCCTCGCCTCCCCGGGACGGCGGCGGGACCCTCGGCGAGGAGCGGACCGGCAATGACGCGCTCACCCAGGACGTCGACACCTTCACCGAACGGCTGCTGGCCGGACTGGACGACGTACCCGCCCACTACGCGCGGATGGGCCCGATCAACGCGGCGGGTCCGGCACCGGTGGACCTGACACCACCGGGGGTCGCCGACGGGGAGGAGATCGCGGAGCGGCTGGCCGCCGGGGAATGGGTCGTGGACGTGCGGAGCCGTACGGCGTTCTCGCGAGGGCATGTGGCCGGGACCTACAACTTCGAGGCCGAGGGCAGGCTCGCCACCTATCTGGGCTGGCTCCTGCCGTGGGGCAGGCCCGTCACGCTTCTCGCGGAGACCCGCGGCCAGCTCGCCGACGCCCAGCGGGAACTGGTCCGGGTCGGCATCGACCGCCCCGCTGCCGCCGCCACGGGCGGGCCGTCCTCGTGGCTGCGGGCCGGCGAGGAGCCGCGCTCCTTCCCCCGTGCCGACTTCGGCGCCCTGAAGCGGGCGCGCGAGCGCGGCGAGCACCTGGTCGTACTGGATGTGCGCCGCGACTCCGAACGCGCGCGGGGCCATGTGCGGGACTCGGTGCACATACCCGTCCACGAACTGCACGGCCGTTCCGGCGAGATACCGGCCGGGACGGTCTGGGTGCACTGCGCCGGCGGGATGCGTGCCGCCATCGCCGCGTCCCTGCTCGACGCGGCGGGCCGCGACGTGGTCGCCGTCGACGACGGCTTCGACGCGGCCCGGACCGCCGGGCTGACCGTCGATGACTGCGGCGAGGACGGTCACGCGGCGTGAGCGCCCTGCTCCTGGCCCTGGCGGCCGGTGCCGTGGTCGGTCTCGCGCTCGGCGCGCTCGGGGGCGGCGGCAGCGTCCTGGCCGTTCCGGCCCTGATCTACCTCCTCGGCTTCACCGCGGAGGCCGCCACCACCGCGAGCCTGCTCATCGTCGCCGCCACCTCGGCGACCTCCCTGTACGCGTACGCGGGCTCCGGCCACGTCCGCTGGAGGGCCGGAGCCGCGTTCGCCGCGGCGGGCATCGTGCCCGCGGCCCTCGCCGGGTTGATCGCCACGCGCCTCCCCCAGCCGACGCTCACCGCGGGATTCGCGGCCGTGGCGGCCGTCGCCGCCCTGAGGATGCTGCGCCCCGCAGCGGGGCCCGCCGACGGAACCGCGCGGGCCGTGCGCCCCCTGGAGGCAGGGGGCGCGGGGGCGGGCCTGGGCGCGGTGACGGGGCTCCTCGGAGTGGGCGGCGGATTCCTCGCGGTGCCCGTACTGGTGGCCGTCCTGGCGTTCGAGATGCAGGTGGCCGTGGGGACCAGCCTGCTGGTCATCACGGTGAACTCGCTGGCGTCCCTGGTCACCCGTTCCGGCGGGGCGGCGGGGCTGGACTGGGCGGTGGTCGCGCCCTTCACCGGCGCCGCGATCCTGGGCGCCTGGGACGGCAGACGACTGGCGGCGAAGGTGTCCGGGCGACGGCTGCAGCGGCTGTTCGCCTTCGCGCTGCTGTCCGTCGCCGCGTTCATGTTCGCCGACGCGCTGGTGTGACCGACGGTGTCAGGCCAGGGACAGGAACAGCTTCTCCAGGCGGGCCCGCATCTGGTCCCGGTCCCCCGCCGCCTGCCCGCCCTCGGCCATGCAGTGCTGGAGACCGGTCGCGATGATCGCGAACCCGGCCCGGTCCAGGGCGCGGGACACCGCGGCGAGCTGGGTGATCACGTCCTCGCAGTCGCGACCCTCCTCGATCATCCTGATGATCCCCGCGATCTGGCCCTGCGCCCGCTTGAGCCGGTTGAGCACGGACTTGAGCTCGGCGGCCGCCATGTCCAGCTCCACGCTTCCTCCTCCGTTGACATCCCATTGATACCCCTAGGGGTATTCTAGCCTGTTCCGGGCCCATCACCCCGGTCCCACAAGGAAAGGGAACACCGCGCATGAGCACCCCCTCCCCCGTGCTGCCGGCCCAGGCCGCCGCACGGATCGGCCACTACACCGTCATCGACGTGCGCACCCCGGGCGAGTACGCCTCCGGCCACGTGCCCGGCGCCCACAACGTCCCCCTCGACCATCTGCGCGCGGCGCTGCCCGCGCTGAAGGCGGCCGCCGCCCGCGGAGACCTGCTGATGGTCTGCGCCTCGGGCAACCGCTCCGCCACCGCGTGCGGCGAACTCGCCGCCGCCGACATCCCGGCCGCCACCCTCACCGGTGGCACCGCCGCCTGGGCGGAGCAGGGCCACACCCTCCACCGGCCCGAGGGCGCCGCCCGCGCGTGGGCCATGGAACGCCAGGTCCGCCTGACCGCCGGTTCCCTCGTCCTCCTCGGCATCGCCGCGGGCACCCGCTACCGCCCCGCGCGCTGGCTCGCCGCCGGCATCGGCGGCGGCCTCGTCTTCTCGGCGCTCACCGACACCTGCGGCATGGCGGCCGTCCTGTCCAAGCTCCCCCACAACCGCCCTCGCCCCGACGACCTCACCGCCACGCTCACGGCCCTGGAGCGGGGGTACGCCTGAGCGCACGGCCCGGCGGACGGGGCCTGCGACGGCCCTGGGCCGGACGGTGACAGGGTGCGGAGCGCGATGCGCCGGGGCGACGCCGTCACTTCCATCCGTAGGCGTACGCCGCGACCCAGGTGATGTCGAGTTGCGCGCTGCTGCCCGGCGCGGCACCGGGACCCTCCAGGGCGCTCTCGTTCTGCAGGACCCAGGACAGCGGATGGTCCGGGACGGAGCGGGTGTCGTGGCCGGTCTGCCGGCCGTCGACGAAGAAGCGCACGTTCCCCGGTGTCCATTCCGTGGACACGGTGTGCCATCGGGTCCAGCTGTCGCTCCCCGGGAAGTAGCCCTGTTCACCTCCGTCGCACGGATGGTGGAAGGCGGTGAGGGCGCCGGTCCACTCCCCTTCGGGGTGGTCCATCTCGCAGCCCCCGCCGTAGTGCAGCCAGGCCGACTTGTAGCCCGGCGCCGGCTTCGTCACCTTGATCCGCGCGCTGTACTTGCCGTACTTCATCTGCATCACCGCCCGTGGCACCACAGCCGCGGCGTGTACGGGGCCCCCGTCCGCCGGCCGCCACATGCGGATGGACATCCGGCCGTCGCCGCCCGGCGCGGGCCCGACGCTGACGGTGTCCTCCGGGTGGTGGACACCGGCCACGTCCCGGTCCCGGCTGTTCGCGGTGTCGAGCCAACCACTCGGGTACGCCCACCAGTTGTCGCGGTACTCGCCGGTGAGGCCGCCGCAGTACGCGGCGGAGGTGTCGGCGTGGTGGTCGCAGTCGTCGAACGCGCCCAGCGGCACCCGGTCGCCGTTGAAGTCCTCCGCGAGGACCTGCCAGAAGGGCCCGCAGTCACCGCGCGGCAGGGCCACTCCCGTGGAGCGGCAGGCATCGGCCGGGGCGGGGGCCCCGTCGGCGCGGGGAAGCCACACCAGCGCCGCCACGAGGACGAGGCCCGCGCAGAGGAACAGCATGCGCCTTCCGTGGCGCGGCGCCGCGTGTGAACCCATGCCAGGCTCCCTCGGGACTCGGCTGCCGGCGCGCCCGCCCTCGCCGCGGAAGGATTCGCGGGAGCCCCCGCGAACGGTCCTCGAACGGGCTGCCGGTGGGCCCGTGGCGGGTCCTCCGGGAGCCCCGCTACGAGCGGGTCGACCGACTCTGCGAAGGGGTATCGTCGCCCGCCGGCGCGTGCGGCGCCATCCCCCGGACGGCGCCCGATCCGGACGATCCTGCTCCGATGGCGGTCCTCGGCCGCCGGACGGGCCCGCGGGCACGCACGCCCGGGCCGACCGCTCGACCCGCGTCCGCGGACATCGGAGAGGCGACGGCCGAGGCCGCGTCGACTTCCGCCGTACGCGGCGGAGTTCAGGCGAACGCGACCACCGGCCGGCTCGACCGGGGCAGCACCCGCGGAGCCCCGCTTCACGGCGGCGCCCACCGGACCCGGACCGTCACCGCGGGCCCCTGCGGGCGTTCAGACGGGCGGCCTGGCGCGTCAGGTGGTCCCGCTCGGCGAGGTTGGGTGCCTTGCCGGCCGCCTCGGCGTACAGGCGTGCCGCCGTCCCCAGGTCGCCGTCGCGTTCGCGGAGCCAGGCCTCCACGGCGGTGCGGCGGGGCAGCGAGCCGTCCAGTGCCGCGAGCGCGGCGAGTCCGGCGCGCGGTCCGTCCGCCTGGCCGACGGCCACCGCGCGGTTGAGCCGGACCACCGGACTGTCGGTCAGGCGCGCGAGTTCGTCGTACCACTCGACGATCTGCACCCAGTCGGTCTCCTCGGCGGTCGGCGCGTCGGCGTGGAGTGCCGCGACCGCCGCCTGCGCCTGGTACTCGCCGAGGCGGTCGCGGGCCAGGGCCGTCTGAAGCACCTCCACCCCCTCGGCGATCGACGCGGTGTCCCACCGGCCGCGGTCCTGCTCCGCGAGCGGCACCAGGCTGCCGTCCGGAGCGGTCCGTGCGGCACGCCTCGCGTGGTGGAGCAGCATGAGTGCGAGCAGCCCTGCGACCTCGGGGTGGTCGATCGCGGCCGCGAGCTGCCGGGTGAGCCGGATGGCCTCCGCCGAGAGGTCGACGTCTCCCGAGTACCCCTCGTTGAAGACCAGGTAGAGGACGCGCAGCACGGTGGCGACATCGCCGGGCTGGTCGAACCGCACGCCCGAGACGGTCCTCTTGGCACGGCTGATGCGCTGCGCCATGGTCGCCTCGGGCACCAGGTAGGCCTGGGCGATCTGGCGGGTGGTCAGTCCGCCGACGGCACGCAGCGTGAGTGCCACGGCGGACGACGGCGTCAGCGAGGGGTGGGCGCAGAGGAAGTAGAGCTGGAGGGTGTCGTCCACCGCGGACGCGGGCCCGGGCGCCGGCTCCTCGTCGACGAGGTCCTCACGCCGGCGGCGGGCGGTGTCCGAGCGGGTGGCGTCGAGGAACTTGCGCCACGCCACGGTGACCAGCCAGCCCTTCGCGTCCCGCGGCGGGTCGGCGGGCCAGACGCGCACCGCCTCGACCAGGGCGTCCTGCACGGCGTCCTCGGCCACCGCGAAGTCGGCTCCGCGGCGGACGAGGACTCCGAGCACGCTCGGCGTGAGACCGCGCAGAAGCGCCTCGTTCACCTGAGTCGTCACTCCGTGATGGTGGGCGGCTCGGTCAGGAACGGGCGCAGTTCGAGCCACTCGTGGATGGGCTTGCCGCCCGCCCCGGGAGCGGCCGACAGTTCCCCGGCCAGTTCGACGGCGCGCTCGTAGCCGTCGACGTCGATCACCATCCAGCCGGCGATGAGGTCCTTCGTCTCGGCGAACGGTCCGTCGGTGACCGGCGGGCGCCCCTCGCCGTCGTACCGCACCCACGTCCCCTCCGGAGCGAGGGCCTGGCCGTCCACGAACTCGCCGGTCTCCTCGAGCCGGGCCGCGAAGTCCTTCATGTACTGGATGTGCGCCGTGATCTCCTCCGGTGCCCACCGGTCCATGGGCACGTCGTTGACGGCGGCGGGGGCGCCCCGGTAGTGCTTGAGCAGCAGGTACTTGGCCATCGTGCTTCTCCTCGGTGCCGGTGCGGCCCATTCTGGCCGCCTTCACCACGGGGACGGAGCCGGTCGCGGGTTCTCGACATCCGCGTCCGAACTATTTCGCTCGCGTGGAAGCGCGGGTCGAACGGGCAGGCCGAAGGGCCAGGCCGAACGGGCCGGACCAGTCCTGGCGGAGGAGCGGTGCGCCGGCCGACGGAGGCCGTTCCGGAAGCAGGGTCGCCCGAGCGGTCCGGGAGAGCCGGGTCCGAGGGAGCCGAGTCCTGGAGCCGGGTCCTGGAGGCGGGCCCTGGAGGCGGGCCCTGGAAACGGAGGGCGGGAGAAGGGCAAGGAGGCGCCGACTCCTTGCCACTCCCAACCTATGGCGTACGGAGGGGCTTGCCGCAAGACCCGGGGCCTCCCGCAGAATCGTCGGCCGATGCCCGAACCGACGGAAATGGGCGCTCGATGATGGATGTGATCGTGGTCGGCGGCGGCCCGACGGGCCTGATGCTGGCCGGAGAGCTTCGGCTGCAGGGTGTTCGGGTGGCCGTGCTGGAGAAGGAGGGGGAACCCAATGGGTTCTCCCGGGCGCGCGGCCTGCACGCGCGCAGCATCGAGATCATGGACCAGCGCGGCCTGCTCGACCGGTTCCTCGCTCTCGGCGAGAAGTTCACGGTCGGCGGCTTCTTCGGCGGGATCAGCGCGTCCTGGCCGGACCTCGACACCTCCCATTCGTACGTCCTCGCGGTCCCGCAGACCGTCACCGAACGCCTGCTGGCCGAGCGTGCCACGGAACTCGGCGCCGAGATCCGCCGTGGCAGCGAACTGGTCGGGCTGAGTCAGGACGGGAGCGGAGTGACCGCCGAGCTGGCCGACGGCACCCGGCTGCGTTCGCGCTACCTCGTCGGCTGCGACGGCGGCCGCAGCGTGGTGCGCGGGCTGCTCGGTGTCGGCTTCCCCGGTGAGCCCTCCAAGGTCGAGACGCTGCTGGGCGAGATGCGGCTGACCGAGGACCCGGCGACGATCGCCGCCGTGGTCGCGGAGGTGCGCGGGAGGCAGGCCCGGTTCGGCGCCGATCCCGACGTGGACGGGAAAGCGGGGCTGTACCGCGTCGTCGTACCCGCCGAAGGTGTGTCCGAGGACCGGACGGCCGCGCCGACCCTCGACGAGTTCAGGCGGCAGCTCCGGGCCTACGCGGGCACGGACTTCGGCGCGCACTCACCAGGGCGGCTCTCGCGTTTCGGTGACGCGACCCGGTTGGCGGAGCACTACCGAGTCGATCGGGTGCTGCTGGCCGGTGACGCGGCGCACATCCATCCGCCGACCGGCGGTCAGGGGCTCAACCTCGGTGTCCAGGACGCGTTCAACCTCGGCTGGAAGCTGGCGGCCCAGGTCAACGGATGGGCGCCGGAGGGCCTGTTGGACAGCTACCACTGCGAACGGCACGCGGTGGCGGCCGACGTGCTGGACAACACCCGCGCGCAGATGCACTTGCTCTCCCCCGAGCCGGGCCCCCGGGCCGTCCGCCGGCTCCTGGCCGAGCTGATGGAGTTCCCCGCGGTCAACCGCCACGTGATGGGGAGGGTCACCGCCATCGACGTGCGCTACGACGTGGGCGGGGACGACGAGTTGCTCGGCCGGCGGATGCGGGACGTGGAGCTGGGGAGGGGACGCCTGTACGAGCTGACGCGCGAGGGCCGCGGACTGCTGCTCGACCGGACCGGCCGCCTGTCGGTGGCGGGTTGGTCGGACCGGGTCGACCATGTCGTCGACACCGGGGTGCAGTTGGACGCTCCCGCGGTCCTGCTGCGGCCGGACGGCCATGTCGCGTGGGCCGGTGAGCGTCAGGACGATCTGCTCGGCCCGCTCACGCGCTGGTTCGGCGTCCCGAACTGACCGGCCTCCTCGTGGCCGGGCCCCGTGCTCGTGCCCTCCGTGGGAGCGGTCACGTGAACGGGGCCCGGATACGGGCGGCAGGGGCAGTCGCGCGGCCCGCCATGACGCGGGGGGCCTCGGCTACGACACCGGCGGCCAGTTCCGGGTGGCGTGCTGGATCCAGCGCTGAACGCAGTCGCTCACGCTGTCGGGGAGGTCGCTGAGGTGATCGATCGCCTCCCGGTCGTTGCACTGGGGCGGGACGCCCGCGCTGGTCAGCGCGGCGTGCAGGTCGAGCCGCCGGCGGTCGCGCGGACCGACCATCAGGTTGAAGCGCTGGGCGGGGTCCGGGGGCGGCAGGTGGCCACCGTGGCTCTGCGTCACCGGCTCCTCGTGGGGCAGCGCGATCCCGTGGTGGGCGTACGGGTCGAAGAAGGTCTGCGCCGCGCCTGACTCGATCGATGTGGCGGTCATGGACATCTCCTCACACGGGGGTACCGGTTCTGCATGCCAGGAGTCGGTCCACCCCCGTGCCGGTTGCGGCGCGGGCCCGGGTTCACACGGACGGCGGCACGGCAGCCCGTTCCGGACCTCCGCGAGGGCGCCGCACGAACTGCCGCATCCGGCCCCAGCGCCCTCGACGCCCAGGCGTCGACCGCCAGAGCCACCTGCGCGGGCATCGAATGCCGTACCAAGTCCGGCGGTCGGAAATGCCTGTGCGTTCCCGCTCCGCGCGATGATCGATCAACTCCGCACCACTGCGCGCCACTTCCTCTTCACCGGCCGTTCCCCGCCTCCTCGGTACGCCGAATCCCGTTCGCCACGCCGCATTCATCCGGTGTGCGGCCACAACAGGGAAAGCTCCCTTTGAGCCGGGGATGAGGGATGTGAGGCGATCGGTGGCCGACCCGTCTGTCCCACTAGTCCAGTTCGCTCTCCGATTGCCGATTACAAGAAAAAGTTAATTGGCAATTCCCGTGCACGAGACGTGTGAAATGGCGTCCGAGAGCCGATCATCTTGTCATGAACCTGCGACCCGACGGGCGGGCCGCAGCCCTCATGGAGGTGTGGGATGCACCGCAGTGCCGCTCTTGGACTTGCCGCCTCGGCCCTGGCCCTGGCAACCGTCACAGTCAACGCCACCGCCGCCACCGCGGCCCCGGCCGACAAGCCCCAGGTACTCTCCAGTTGGACCCAGACCAGCGCGGCCAGCTACAACTCCTGGGTGTCGGCCCGGGCCAACCAGGGCGCATGGGCCGCCTACCAGTTCGACTGGTCCACCGACTACTGCTCCACGTCGCCGGACAACCCCTTCGGGTTCCCGTTCGCCACCTCCTGCGCCCGGCACGACTTCGGGTACCGCAACTACAAGGCCGCCGGCTCCTTCAGCGCCAACAAGTCCCGCCTCGACAGCGCCTTCTACGAGGACCTGAAGCGCGTCTGCAACGGCTACAGCGGCGCCACGAAGACCGCCTGCAACAGCACCGCCTGGACCTACTACCAGGCCGTGAAGGCGCTCGGCTGACGCATGCCCGACTGACGGGGAGGAACCGGTACCGGGCATCGCCCGCGACGGCGGCCGCTGCCGGCCGGACCGCCGGTACCGGTTCCTCCCCGAGCGCCCAGGCCCCCAGCAGCAACGGCCTTGGGCGCGCAGCCATGCCCGGGCGGCCGCGCACGCCGACACCACCGGTCGACCGCCGCACGGTACCCGCGCACCACACTCCCGGACACGGCCGGCACCGCCGGCCGGAAGCCGTCGGGATCCGGCCGGGGACCGCTCCGCCGCCGCCCACCTGCACCGAACGGGCCGACTCCCTACCGATCAGTACGAACCGCGCCGGACAATGTTCCCGGACTCGCCCCACGCCCCAACAACGCAAGGCCGCAGCATGGTTGACGCGCGTAACATCCAGCCGCCAAGCTTCGTCTCGTCCGCCCCACACCTCCCGGCATGGAGACCACGTGCTGCAACGCGCCGCAAGACTCTTGGCTGCCATTGTCATGACCATGGCGGGTGCCCTGGTGGGCACCGTCGCCACCGCGGGAACCGCGCACGCCGACGGTTGCTACACCTGGACCCGCACCCTGTCCCAGGGCGCCTCGGGCGCCGACGTCACCCAGCTCCAGATCCGTCTCGGCGGCTACCCGGGCTACGGCTCGGTCCTGTCCGTGGACGGCGTGTTCGGACCCGCCACCGCCGCCGCCCTCACACGCTTCCAGTCGGCCTACGGCCTGGCGGCCGACGGCGTGGCCGGCCCGAACACGTTCAGCAAGCTCTACGCCCTCCAGGACGACGACTGCACGCCGATCCACTTCACGTACAGCGAGTTGAACGACTGCAACACGACCTGGGCCGGCGGCGCGGTCAGCGCCTCGGCGGCGAAGGCCAACGCCCTGCGCACCATGTGGAAGCTGGAGGCCCTGCGCCACGCACTCGGTGACCAGCCGATCAGGGTGACCAGCGGGTTCCGCTCGACCACCTGCAACCAGAACGCCGGTGGAGCCTCCAGCAGCCGCCACCTGTACGGGGACGCCGCCGACCTGGGCTCCGGCCCGCACTCCCTGTGCAGGCTCGCCCAGCAGGCCCGCAACCACGGGTTCCGGGGCATCCTCGGCCCCGGCTACCCCGACCACAACGACCACACCCACCTGGACCACCGCTCCGGCCAGTTCTGGTCGGCCCCCACCTGCGGCATCTGACGCCACCGGGCGGGTCGCACCGCGACGCGGGGGTGATTCCGCGACGCGGGGCGCCGGCAGTCCGGCAGGCCTGTTCCGGCATTCCGTCCGCCGCCACCCGAATTCCACATCGCCGGGTGGCGGCGGGCGGCAGCCCGAAAAGCCGTTCGCACAAGGCTCGTACCGGCTCAGGGCCCGAGAAGGCGATACTCAATCGAAATTCCCACCGCCGTTCGATATCCGTTCGCATTTCATCGCCGAGCAATAGGTTCGACGAGGCTTCCCGGCCCGTCCGCACAAGCAATACGGGAAGGGCTCGGGAATGCTCCGGAAATGCCTCAGGAGATCGCACGAGTGACGTGGTGATGCACAACGTTGTTTCCGTAGACGGCTTCATCGTCGACGCCCGGGACGATGTCGGTCCGTTGTTCGAATGGTATTCAAACAGTGATGCCTCTCTCGGTGGAGTGGGGCACCTCTCGCAGGTGTCGGCCGAGTACGTCGAGCCCGTGTGGACCCGCATCGGGACGCCGGTGACCGGGCGCCGTCTCCTCGACATCACCAACGGCTGGTAGGGCGCCCCGCCGACCGGCGAGCACGCGGTCGCGGTGTCGCACAGGCCCAGGCCCGAGGGCCGGCACCCCGAGGCCTCGTACCGCTTCGTCGACGACGTGACGCGGGCGATCGCGAAGGCGAAGGAGCCGGCCGAGGAACGTACCGTCGCCGTGGCCGCCGGCGACATGGGCGGGCCGGCCTTCGCCCTCGGCCTCGTGGACGAGGTGGCGACGGACGAGGTGCCCGTGGCCCTCGGCACCGGGACGCGCCACTTCGGCGCGACGGACGCCCACCATGTGCCGGAGGACCCGCACGTCGTGGTCCGGGGCGACCGGGTGCCGCACCTGCTGTACCGGGTCCGCCGCTGACGTGGGGGCGCGGCGGCGCCGGTCTGCGCGTCCCGGGCCGTACGGCCGGTGATGGACGGGGGGGGCCGGCCGCCCGGTGGGGCGCGGGCGCGAACTCCGCATCATGGGCGGGCACTTCGCGCCGGAGTCGCGAACCTCGCTCCGGCCCCGCGCCGCCCTGGGCCCTTCCGGCCGCGGCCCGGGCACTTCGCGGGTCGTCAGTAGCGGCTTCTGAACAGCCCCCGCTCGCCCGCGAACTGGCCGGTCATGGCCGCTGCCGCGAGCCGGTCCGCGAAGCGGTCGTAGGCCGCGTACTCCCGGTCGGTGAGATCGACGCGCCGCGTCCCGGCGCCGAACCGCTCGGGGGCCAGGGCCGAGGCCAGGACCGCCACGTCCTCGTCGGGCGCCAGGGTCAGGACGGCCACGGTCCGGTCCACGGTGCCCCGGTAGTCCCCGGGGCTCGCCACACTCTCGATGTCCGCCGAACCGTCGACGTGGCGGGTCACCACCAGCGAGGGCGTGGCCTTCGCGGCGGCGCGGATGACCCGGCGCACGCGCCTCAGCACCCGCAGGTCGGCCTCGTCGACCGTGACGGGGTGCAGCGGGACCAGTCGCCTGCCGTCGGGGGCCCGCAGCGCGCTGCGGTGGGCCGGGGAGGCGTGCGGGACGGACACCGCCCTGCGGCTGCGCAGGGGCGGCGGAAAGGCTCCGTGGACGTTGCTCCAGGCATCGAGGGCGGCCGCGGCGTCCAGGCCCGCGAGCTCCTCCAGCCCGGCCGGGTATGCGGGCGCCAGGTGCTCGCCCACGCCGTGCTCCCGGACGGCCCGGGCGGCGTGGTACGGCGCGAGGACGAGGTCGTGGGTCATGTGGAAGTCGTGGAGCCACTCGGGGTCCTGCGGGACGAGGCGGACCGTGGCGGTCCCGCTTCCGGACCGGTCGGGAGTACGGCGTGCGGTGGCCATGGGAGACCTCTCGGGTGGATTCGGGCGGGCGGAGCGCACCGGGTTCGACCGGCGGCGGGTCCGGGGAGTTCGCCGGTCCGGTCGCGCTCACTGACACGGACAAGATATCGTCACTTCGACGATATTCCTAGGCGCGGGGGAAAACCCATGGCGGACACGCTGTTGGCGGGGCGGTACCGGTTGCACGACATCCTGGGCAGAGGCGGCATGGGCGTGGTCTGGCGGGCGGTGGACGAGCGGATCGACCGGACGGTGGCACTGAAGGTGCTGCCGCCCGCGTACGGCGCACCCGCCGCGCAGCAGCGGCTCGCCGCGGAGGCCCGGGCGCTGGGACGGCTCTGGGACCCGCGCGTGGTCGCGGTGCTGGACTACGGGCAGGACCGGGACGGCACGGTGTTCGTGGTGATGGAGCTGGTCACGGGGCGCACCCTGGACGAGGCGGCGGCGAACGCCCCGGTTCCCGTGGTCCTGGACTGGGCGGCGCAGATCTGCCAGGCACTGGAGGTGACGCACGCGGCCGGTCTGCTGCACCGGGACATCAAGCCCCGCAATGTGATGGTCACTTCGGCGGGCGCGGTCAAACTCCTGGACTTCGGCATCGCCCGCTTCGTCCGGGACACGGACCGGCCGAGCGGACTCACCCTCGACGGGCAGGTCCTCGGCACCCCCGCCTACATGGCCCCCGAGCAACTCGGGCCGCCCGACGCTGTCGACGGAAGGGCCGACCTGTACGCCCTCGGGGGTGTTCTGTACGAACTGCTGACGGGTGCCCTTCCGCAGTGCGGAGGCCTCTACGACAGGACGCTCCCGCCTCCCCCGTCCGCCCTCACCGGCGGAGCGCGGTGTCCCGAACTCGACGCCCTCGTCCTCGCCCTGCTCGCCCCGTCGGCCGGGGACCGGCCCGAAGACGCGGCCGCGGCCCGCCGGTCCGTCGCCGCCGCCATGGACGCGTGGACGCGGGAGCACGGCCCGGGCGCCCTGCCGGGAGCACCGGTCGGCCCCGTCGCGGAGAGGCCGCCGGTCGCCTCGTACGATCCGACCGTCGTCCTGGGCGCACAGGGGGCCGACGGGACGCGCACGGTCCCCGTACCGGGGTCCCGGCCCGTTCTCGCGGCCACGCGCCGGCTGCCCCGGCACACGGCCGTTCCTGCGTCCCCGCTCGCCCGCGTGCGCGAACTCGCGGACTGGCAGCGCGCGCACCCCGACGCGAGCCGTGACCCGCGGACCCCTGCCGTCAGGGAACTCCGGCACCTGGTCGAGGAACTGGCGACGCCACCGCAGGAGTTGCTGACCGGCTGCGACCTGTCCGGTCTCAACCTGGACGGCTCGGTCCTGATCCACGGCAGACTGGCCGGAGCCCGGCTCACGGCGACCGGCCTGTCCTTCGCCCTGATGTCCTTCGCCGACCTGCGCGGCGCGCGTCCGGTCGGGTGCGACTTCTCCGGCGCCTACCTGGGCGGTGCGGTGCTGGCGGGCGCCGACCTCACGGACGCCCGGTTCTACGCCGCGCACCTCACCGAGGCCGACCTGACCGACGCGTGCCTGCGGCGCGCCGATCTCACGGGCGCCCGGCTCTCCGACGCCCGGCTCGTGACGGCCGACCTGAGAGACGCGGTCCTGCGCGGGGCAGCGCTGCGCGAAGCCCTCCTGTGCGGCGCGGACCTGTCGGGCGCCGACCTCCGGGGTGCCGACCTCACGGGCTCCGATCCGAGCGGGGCGCGGTGGTCGGTGGACACCCACTGGCCGTTCGAGCAGTCCGCGCTGCGCAGGCTCTCCCGGCCCTCGGGCGAGGCGGGCGGGTTCGTCCTGCCCGACCCGCGCACGTCACCGAGGCTGCGGCGCCTGCTGGACGGCACGGGGTGACGGCGGGTACGCGTACCGCGCCGAAGGTGGCGCAGGCAGCGGAGTTCGGCGCCCTGTTCGACATGGACGCGCCGCCGGGGCACGGCCCCGGCGCAGGATCCTGACCGACGCGGAAGTGCCTCCGCCCTCGGCGACGAAGGCACGACCGCCGGTTCGGTTGCCGAAAGGGCCGTGCGGCACCGTCATCCGCGAGAGGATGAAGTCCCCTGACGAGGACAGAACGGTACACATGATCGACGCGCAGGCACCCGCCCCGGCGACCAGCCTTTCCACGGTGCGGACCGCCGCTCCCGAATTGGTCAGCCTCTACAAGTCGGCGGGCGACAGCCTGCGGGCCAAGGGTCTGGAGGGCCTCCGGGCCGCGGTGTACCTCGTACTGGACCGCTCGGGGTCCATGCGGCCGTACTACAAGGACGGCACCGTGCAGCTCCTGGGCGAGCAGGTCCTGTCGCTGTCCGCGCACCTGGACGACGACGGCACCGTACCGGTCGTCCTCTTCTCCACCGACGTCGACGGATCCACGGACCTGCGGCTCGACGGCCACAGGGGACGCATCGACAAGCTGCACCAGAACCTGGGCCACATGGGGCGGACGAACTACCACTGGGCCATGGACGAGGTCATCGACCACTACCTGGAGTCCGGCAGCGACCACCCCGCCCTGGTGGTCTTCCAGACCGACGGCGGGCCGACCAGCAGGCTCGCCGACGAGCGCTACCTCTGCAAGGCGGCCCGCCTGCCGCTGTTCTGGCAGTTCATCGGCTTCGGCGACCCCGACGACAACGAGTTCGCGTTCCTGCGCCGGCTGGACGACCTCGCCGTCCCCTCGCACCGCGTCGTCGACAACGCCGGGTTCTTCCACGCCGGCCGCGATCCGGGCTCGGTCCCGGACGACGTCCTCTACGACCGGCTGCTGCGGGAGTTCCCCACCTGGCTGTCGGACGCCCGCGCCGCCCGGATCATCCCGTGAACCCCGGCCGGCCCCTGCCTGGGCCTCGCGCCGGCCCGCGGACCCGGGCGTCCGGGCCCCTTTTCACTGCTCAACGGCACCGGATGCGTGAACTGGTGTACACGACATGACTGTTGGGACGTACCTTGTGGCCTGAACAATTCACACCACGGCTGACAGACGGACGGTACCCATGCCCGACCATGCGACGACTCCCGGACCAGCGGCACAGCAGAAGATCGACACGTCCGTGCCGCACTCGGCCCGGATCTGGAACTACTGGCTGGGCGGCAAGGACAACTACCCCGTGGACGAGGAGGCCGGTGACGCGTACACCGCCGTCTTCCCCGGCATCGTCACGATCGCCCGCAGCAGCCGCGCGTTCCTGCGCCGCAACATCACGCACCTGGTGTCCGAGGCGGGCATCCGGCAGTTCCTCGACGTCGGCACCGGTCTGCCCACCGCCGACAACACCCACGAGGTCGCGCAGCGGCTCGCGCCCGAGACCCGGATCGTCTACGTCGACAACGACCCGATGGTCCTCGCGCACGCCAGGGCGCTGCTGTACTCCACCTCGGAGGGCGCGACCGCGTACGTCGACGCCAACGTGATGGAGCCGGAGCGCATCCTGGCCGCGGCGGCGGACACCTTGGACCTCAGCCGCCCGACGGCGCTGATCCTGAGCAACATCCTCGGCCACGTCGCGGACTACGACAAGGCGCGGTCGATCGTCACCCTGCTGATGGACGCGCTGCCGTCCGGCAGCTACCTGTCGATCAACGACGGGTCCCGGGGCGTCGACCCCGTGTTCGAGCGCGCCCAGGACGCCTACAACGAGAGCGGCGCGGTGCCGTACAACCTGCGCAGCGTCGACGAGATCACGGCCTACTTCGACGGCCTCGAACTCGTGGAGCCCGGCGTCGTCTCGGTGCCCCTGTGGCGCCCGGAGACGGACTCCCCGGCCCCGGTGCCCATCGGCGAGCACGGCGGCCTCGCCCGCAAGCCCTGACGCACGGCGGCGGACCGCACGGCCGTGTGCACGGCCGCCCGGTCCGCCGCCGTCCGCCGCGGGTCGCGGACCGACCGGCGACCGGCACCGCGCGAAAGGTGCCGGCCCTCGGCCGCCCGGCGGGCCGTGGCAGGATCGGCCGGCATGAGGATCGACGAACAGGATCGGCCCGTCGCCCTGGTCAGCGGCTCCACCTCGGGGATCGGGGAGGCCGTCGCGCGGCGGCTGGCGGCGGACGGCATGCGGGTCGTGGTGCACTCGCGGCACAGCGCGGAGGCCGGCGAGAAGCTCGCGGCGGAACTCGGCGGCGCGTACGTACGGGCGGACCTGGCCGTGGAGGACGAGGCGCGCTGCCTGGTCGGGGCCGCGCTCGACCGGTACGGACGGCTGGACGCGCTGGTGAACAACGCGGGCATCAGTTGGCCGATCCCGCACGACGACCTGGCCGCGGCGACACCGGCCGACTGGCGGCGACTGCTGGAGGTCAACCTCATCGCGCCCTGGGTCCTGTGCACCACGGCCCTTCCGGCGCTGCGCCGGTCCCCCTCGGGCGGCAGCATCGTGAACATCACCAGTCACGCCGGAGTACGCCCCAAGGGCTCGTCCGTGCCGTACGCGGCGAGCAAGGCCGCGCTCAACCACGTCACCCGCCTGCTCGCGGCCGCGCTGGGGCCCGAGGTCCGGGTCAACGCGGTGGCACCGGGCCTCGTGGACACCCCGATGACGAAGGACTGGGCGCACGCTCATGAGTTGTGGCGGGAGCGGGCGCCCATGCACCGTCCCGCCCTGCCCTCGGACGTGGCCGATCTGGTGGCCTCGGTGCTCGCGAGTACGTATCTCACCGGCGAGGTCATCGTGCTGGACGGCGGGCTCAACCTCACCTGACAGGCCGGGCACGGGCGTTGCCGTCACTTTGACCGGCCCGTGTGGAGCAGTACGTGCCTCCCCCACGACGGGCCGCCCGGTACGGCTGTGGTGCTCTGCCGTACCGGGCGGGTGCTCAGGGCCTCCTGCCTGATCGTCGTGTCCTTGGTTCCGGTCGGGGCCGTCCCGTCACGGTCCTGCCGTCAACTGGAAGCTCTGGGCTGCCGAGTTGTCGCAGGGCCGTTGCACCAGTTGCACACCGTCGCCCGTGGCGCCGGTGGTGCTCAGGCACTTGCCGCTGTGCCGTGCCGTGAAGTGGTAGCGGCCTGACGACTCGCGTACCGGCAGCCACTGCTGGTTGGTGCCGCCGCCGTAGGACCACAGTTGAAGTGGCGCGTTGTCGGCGGTGGACACGCCGGTGACATCGACGACCTGCTGCGGGTTGCCGCGGACGGCGATCCGCGAGTGGCCGCTGTCGGTGGGGCGGAACTGGAACTGCTGCGCTGTCGTGCCGTTGCAGGTGTACTGCTGGACGGCCGTGCCGTTGGCCGTGGCCGCCGCCCTCGCGTCGACGCAGGTTCCGTTCGCGCTGTTCGTCAGGGAGTACCACTGCGTCTCGGAGATGGGGTCGCTCGGAGCGGGGCCGCTCCCGGCCCCTCCGAGCCATTTGAGTCCGTCGATCAGGAAGCGGTTCTGCGTCGCGCTCCCGAACGTCGAGGAGAGCCGGGTGTTGGACGCGTAGTCCATCGCGTTGTGCCCGAAGTTGGCGTACAGCATCCGGTACTTGGTGTTGGTCCACAGGATCGGGTAGTAGCCGCTGTACCAGGACTGGTTCGGGTCGGTTCCCAGTGGGAAGCTCGACGGGTCGACGGAGGCGAGGACCTTGATGTCCGGGTTGGTCCGCAGGTCGTTGGACCACCCGTACCACTCGCTGACGGCCGAGGTGAAGGTCGCGGGCAGGCCGGTGGTGGAGGGGTGCGTGCGGTCCTCGGTCCTGAGCACCGCCGTGGTGGGCCCCCAGGTGTTGGTGCGGAAGTTGCCGCTGCCGAGGAAGCCGTTGTAGTACCAGGGCCAGGACCCGGCGTCGGTGGTGAACGCCGAGACGTGGAAGCCCAGCCAGCCGCCGCCGGCCCGCATGTACCGTTCGAAGCCGGCCCGTTGGGCCGCGGTCTGCGGTGCGTCGTCCAGGAACAGGACGACCTGGTAGTCGTTGACGCCGCCGTTCGCGAGCAGGTTCCAGTCGGTGGTCGCCGTGTACGTGAAGTTGTTCTGCGCGGCGGTCCGCGGGAACCAGTCGTTGGCCTCCTTCACGAAGTCGATGTGCGCGGCGTCCCAGGTGCCGTTGTAGAAGGCGATGACCTTGAAGTCGGGTGCCGCGGGTGCGGCCGCGGGCAGGGCGTGGGCGGGTGCGGTGGAGGCGAGCAGTACCGCCAGCAGGAGCAGCAGTCGTGCTGCGAGCCGCCTCACGGGTGGCTCACCAGGTTGGCGACGTTGGTGGCCGAGTTGGAGGGTCCGCCGCGGTCGTTGATGACGTGCCGGATGGTGCCGGTTCCGCCGAGGGAGACGGTCACCATGTTCTGGAAGCGGACGCCGGAGTTGTTGGGGACCTCGAAGGCGTGCTCGGCGGCGACTGCGGGGTTGACGTTGAAGTAGCAGTAGCTGCCGAGCCCGTACGCCTGGTGGCTGGTGACGGAGTTCGCGACCTTGTAGGCGGCGTAGCCCTGCGTGGAGCCGTTCATCCAGGCGGCCTGGTTCGGCGGGTCGTAGGGCATCTCGTTCTGGTAGAAGTACGTGCGTCCGCCGTTGCCGTTCCAGATGGTCTGGTGCTTCTGGTAGTGCTCGACGAACAGGCCGTACATGGTGACGTCGTCCCCGTTGACGACGAGTCCGGTGTCGGCGGTGTTGGTGTTCCAGCCGATGCCGCTGCCGTGGTCGCCGCGCCAGATCCACATGTGGTCGCCGATGACGTTGTCGCTGTTGACGACGAGGCTCGTGGTCGCCTTGCCGACGGCGGCGCCGCCGACCCGGAAGTACACGTCGTGCAGCGAGGTGGGGTTCGCCGCGTGTCCCGCTGCGGCGCCCGCCGGGCCGATCTCGACGAGTGTCTGCGAGTTGGTGGTCCCGGCGTCGAAGAGGACTCCCGCGACCTTCACTCCGTCGACGTCGGCGACCGTCATGGCCGTGATGCCGTTGTCGGGGATGAACGTGGCGAGGCCGAGCCCGAGGACGACGGTGTCGGGCCGGGTCACCCTGAGGGTCTGGTCGAGGTGGTAGACGCCCGGGGTGACGAGCAGGTTCTTTCCCTCGGCGAGTGCCGCGTTGATCTGCGCGGCGCTCGCGCCCGGCTTGACGACGTGGAACTGGTCGATGCCGAGCGATGATCCCGCGGCGTTCCCGCCCGCCCAGGTGGTGGCCGAGGAGTTGGTCCGCAGGGCGGGGACGAACACGCGGTACGCGCCGGCGGCGTCCACGTACAGGAAGGGCTTCTCCCGCACGGTGGGCGTCTGGTTCACCGTGGTGTGGGGCGGGTTGGGGAAGGTGTTGCCGGGGACGCCCTGGCTGCCGACGAAGACCATGTTCCAGTTGGAGCCGTTCCAGCTCCCGAGCTGGGAGTTGCGGGTCAGCCACTGCTGCTGGGTGCCGGACCGCACCTGGCCGTCGATCTTGCTGTCGGCCATGAACCCGCCACTGGACCAGCCGCCGTCGCTGAGTTCGAGGTTGCCGCGCACATGCATGCGGCGGTACGCCGACGCCTGGGAGACGGCCCAGCGGTCGGTGCCGCCGGTGGGGTTCACGGACAGGTTCTCGGCGCCGCGCCAGAAGTTCTGGGTGGCGTTCTGCGGCGGGAACCAGTCCGCTTCGACGTGCACGGCACCGTTGATGGTGACCGAGTCCGGTGACTGGCCGAGACCGAGGACCTGCGTGTAGAAGCCGACGTTGACGTCGTTGTTGTACGTGCCGGGCTTGAACAGGACGGCTTGGCGCTGGGAGCCGAACTGGTTCGTCTCCTGCTGCTGGAAGATCGAGTTCAGCCGGCTCTGGATGGTGGAGGACGGCATGGACGGGTCGAAGACCGCGACGTTCGGGCCGAGGTCGACGTCGCCGGGAGCGGTGTTCACGGGGGCCACCTGGAAGCGCTGCGCGGCGGAGCCGTTGCAGGTGTACTGGACCAGTTGGACGCTGTCGGCGGTCGACGCCGAGGGGACGTCGAGGCACTTGCCGCTGTGCCGGTTGACGAAGCGGTAGGCGCCGCCGCCCTCGTCGACGGCCTGCCACTGCTGGTTGTTGCCGCCGCCGTACGTCCACAGGTGCACGGCCGCGTTGTCCGCGGTGGAGACGTCGCTGACGTCGACCACCTGCTGGGCGTCGTTGCGGTTGTTGATCCGTACGTAGCCGTCGCCCGCCGCCGTGAAGCTCCACTGCTGGGCGGTGCTGTTGTTGCAGGCGTACTGCTGCACGGCGGTGCCGTTCACGGACGCGGCCGCGCGGGCGTCCAGGCACTTGCCGCTGCCGGTGTTCACCACCGTGGACCAGCTCGTGGGCAGGGCGGCGGCCGCCCGGGCGGCTGCCCCGGCGGGTTGGAGTCCGGTGAGGATGGAGGCCGCGGTGGCCGCCGCCACGAGGGCGGCGGTCCACGGGCGGGCGATGGGTGGTCGCGCGTATCGGAGCACGTCTTCTCCTGTGCCGACGGGACGGCTTGGTGGGGGGCGCGGGTGGGGCTGCGTCGTGGGTGCGGTGGTTCGAGGAGCGCGCGGGTCAGCCGTTGTACTGGGCGAAGACCCGGGTGAAGTCCCAGGGCTGCTGGGAGACTCCCGAGCAGGTGTCGGCCCCTCCGCCGGTGCAGGGCCTGTCGCGGTTGACGGACCAGAAGGTCAGCCGTGCGAGATGGCGCTGCTGGGCGTAGGCGAGGATCGTCCGGAAGTCCGCGACGGTCACCGTCTCGTTGTTGTCGGTGATGCCGTTCATCGACGAGATGCCGGTGCGCCGGTAGGCCTGGTCGTCCGAGTAGCCGTACGCGTTCTTGACGGCGGTCTTGAGCCCCTCGGCCGCCCTGACGGTGAGCTGGCCCATGTTCTGGCCCGCACCGCCGAAGTTGAACGGCATGATGGTCCAGCTGTCCACGGTGAGGCCGGAGTTGGCGGCCCTGCCGATCAGACTGCTGTCGGGCCCGTTCTGGCCGGTGCCGAAGGTGACGTACACCTTGATCCCGGGGTTGTTGGCCTTGACGGTCTTCAACGCGTCGACCGTGCGCTGCTGGACGGTGGGGCTGTCGTACGCCGCCGCCTCGATGTCGATGTCGATCGCCTTGAGGCCGTAGGCGTTGATCACCTTCTGGTACGCGGCGGCCAGTTCGCCCGCGCTGCCGCAGGAGCTCTCCAGTTTGTTGCCGCTCCAGCCGCCGAAGGACGGGATGACGTCTCCGCCGGCTCCGCGGACCGTGTTGACGGTCTGCTGGTCGACTCCCCCGGTCAGTGGCCGGCTGCCGTCCCACTGCGGGTTGCAGTAGCCGTTGCTGAGGACGAAGGCGAGCGTGAACCATTTGACGCCGGTCGCGTTCATGACCGTGGTCGGGTTCGGCGGGCTGCCCCAGCCGTTGTAGAGGTACGGCGCGACGGCCATGGGCCCGGTGGGGGCCGGATCTCCGCCGCCGCTCGGTGCCGTCCACTTCTGGTTGGCGGCACCGGTGCACGACCAGAGTTGGAGGCGGGTGCTGTTGGCGGAGCTACCGCCGGTGGCGTCCAGGCACTTGTTCGCCTGCGGGTTGACGATGTCGCGTGCGGCGGTGACGGTCCACCGCTGCGCGGTGCTGCCGTTGCAGTCCCACAGCTGGACGAGCGTGCCGTCGGCCGTGCCGCCCGATGCCGCGTCCAGGCACTTGCCGAGTGCGCGGACCGTTCCGTCGGTGCCCACGGTCCACTGCTGCGCGGTCGTCCCGTTGCAGTCGTAGAGCTGGACGGCCGTGCCGTTGGCGGTGGCGGCACCGGCGACGTCGACGCACTTGCCGCCGATGCCGGTGATCTGCCCGGTCGCCGCGACGGCGCCGCTCGCCGGTGTGCCGCTCATGCCGCCGAGGAGGACGGCGACGGCGGCCGTGCCCACGGCTCCGCGCACCGCGGGCCGGCGAAGAAGTCTCGTGGTCATCGTGACACCGTCCTGTTCCGGTGGGGGAACCCGTCGGGTCGTACGGGAGCGGCGGCCTCGCGGGATTCCGGCGGGGACGGGGGCCCGCCGGGAGCAGGGGCGGAAGGGGCCGACGCGAGGAGGGGTACCGGATCGAGGGGCGGCAGCCGGCGTGGGAGGAAGCGTGGGGAGTCCATGACTCTCCCTTCTCGGACTCGACGCGACCAGGCCGATTTAGGCATGCGCATGACATGAATGAAGGCATGCGGAACCAGCCCTGAGCGCGCCGACAGGGGGGTGGGGGGAAGTGCTGACTGACCCTGAGGGGAACTTAGTTCACTACGTGATTTAAGAAGTGAACGATTTCCGTGTCAAGGCTTTGGTATGGACCAGTCCTTGAACGTCGGTCTCAGGTGTGGACGCGCGGGACACCGGGTCGCACGCGTACCCGGGAGGCGGGGGAACTCCGGTCGCACGGGGGCCCGGGGCGAAGCGGGCCGTGCGGAGTGCGGACTCGGCCCGCCGGCTCACGTCACCGCGCGTACTACGGACCCGGCGGAAGGCGGTAGACGGACACGTGCGAGCGCGACTCGGCGGTGAACTCGGCTCCCTGCCAGTCCGCGTGCCTCGACTCCGGTTCGAGTCCGGCGAGGCGGGCCATGAGGTCGAGCTCGGCCGGCCAGATGTAGCGGTGCGGGCTCCGGCCCAACCGTGCCTCGCGGCCCTCGCCGAACCGGAAGTGGTGCGAGACGACGTGCTGCCGCAGGACGTCGTAGGTGTCCAGGCCGATGTAGTCGGCGTCGGACTGCCAGACCACGGCCTGCTGGCCCGGCGGCAGCTTCCGCAGTTCCGGGACCCACAGCTCGACGACGAACCGCCCGCCAGGTACGAGGTGACGGGCGGCATTGCGGAAGCACGCGACCTGCTCGTCCTGCGTGAGCAGGTTGGAGATCGTGTTGAAGACGAGGTAGACGAGCTGGAACGTACCCGGCGCACGCGTGGTGGCCATGTCCCCGACGACGACCGGGATCTCCTCCTCGTCCGCCTTGTCGCGCAGCCGGTCGATCATCGGTCGCGACACCTCGACGCCGGTCACCGGCACTCCACGCCGTGCGAGTGGGACGGCGACCCGGCCGGTCCCGATGGCGAACTCCAGCGCCCGTCCGTCCTCGGCGAGTTGGGCGAGCCGGTCCACCGCGGGGTCCAGCACCTCCGGCGCGAACATCCCGACGCCCGGTGTGTCATAGCGCCGAGCCGTCTCGGCATCCCAGATCTCGTCCTGTCGCATGCCGCCCACCCTTCACGCCGCGCCGGGCCATGTCGACGGAATTTGTGCCGCGTCGGCGCCCCGGTCCCCGGTCCGAGAGCCGCTCGGCGCCCGGCAGCCCCTGCCGCGCGACGAGCAGTTCGAGGTGCCCTGCCCGCACCGGGCCCCTCGCGCAGGAGTCGGGGCCACCGGCCCCGGTGACGGGCGACCTCGCAGGGCGGCTCTCCCGGCGCGGCCCGTACGCTGCCGACGGCGGGGCGGTACGGCGGCGGTCGGCATGGGACGGCTTCTTCTGGGCACGACATGGCCAGAGCCGTGCCCGGGCCCGACCCCGGCACGGCGCGCTGGCGTCGTTACTTGAGGCGAGGAGCCGTGATGGCGGACCGCTCGGCCGCACGAGCCCCGGCAGACCCGGGCACGGCGAACGCCGCGCTCGAACACAGCAGCGCGGGCATCTACGCCGTCGGTCGCACGGGCCGCATCGTCTGGGCCAACCAGCGCGCTCTCGACCTCCTGCTCCTCAAAGCCCACGAGGTGATCGGGAAGGACGCCCACGATCTGCTGCATCGCGACGCCGACGGGCACACGGTCACCAGGGAGGCCTGCGAACGGGGCGGTACGCAACTGGCCCACCGGGCGTTCCGTACCGGCAGGAACTGGTTCCCCCGCGGGGACGGCACGCTGCTGCCCGGGCAGTGGCTGTCCCTGCCCTGCGAGCCGAACGACCGGGGCACGGTCGCCCTGATCGCCTTCCACCCGGCGGAGGAGACCCATCCGGGCGCGCCGCAGGCCGGCGCCTCACCCCGCGCCCTGTCGGAGGGCGAACGGCTCGCCCTGCTGGCCGACACCACCGCGCAGCTCATCTCCAACGTCGACGTGCACGGGGCCTTGCGCCGCGTGGTCGAGCTGATGCTGCCGCGCCTCGCGGACTGGGCCGTCATCGACCTGATCACCGAGGGGGACGAGGTCACGCGCTCCCTGGTCGTCCAGGCCCAGGAGTCCGCGCTGCACGTCCGTGAGGACCTTCAGGGCCCCATGCCGCCCGTTCCCGCCTCCTCCCCCATGCCGTTGTCCAAGGCCCTGCGCGGTGTGTCCTCCGCCCTCGCCGGCCCGGAGACCTACGACGGGCCGCCCGACACCGGCATCGCGGTGGAGCAGCGCAAGCTGTTCGAGGCGACGGGCATCCAGACCGCGGCCATCGCCCCCATCCGGGGCCCCCACGAGGTCGTGGGCGCCCTCACCCTGGGTCGTGTCCGGCGCGACGAGGCGTTCACCACGGGCGAGTTGACCCTCGTGGAGGACATCGCCCGCCGCATCGGCATCGCGCTGGAGAACGCACGCCACTACCAGCGCCAGCGCCAGGTCGCCGCGACGATGCAGCGCTATCTGCTCCCCCAACTGCCCCGGCTCTCCGGGGTGGAGATGACCACGCGCTATCTGCCGGCCCCGGACGCCTCCCACGTCGGAGGCGACTGGTACGACGCCTTCACGCTCCCGGGCGGGGACACCGCGCTCGTCATCGGCGACGTGGCCGGCCACGACCTCGACGCGGCCGCGGGCATGGCGCAGCTGCGCAACATGCTCCGCGCCTACACCTGGTCGCGGGACGACCCGCCGCACCACACCGTGCAGCACCTGGACCAGGCGATGCGGCACATCACCGACGTCCGCATGGCCACCCTGATCCTGGCCCGGCTGGCCCGCGAGCCCGACGGGGAGTGGATCCTGCGCTGGACCAGCGCCGGCCACCCGCCGCCCCTGCTCGTCGAGTACGACGGCGTGACCCGGTACCTCGACGAGAGCAAGGGGATACTCCTCGGCACCGGCACGCTCCACCCGCGCACCGAGGCGCGCGTCACGCTGCCCCCGGGGTCGACGCTGGTGTTCTACACCGACGGCCTCATCGAGAGCCGCCGGCAGCTCCTGGACGTCGGCCTGGCACGTATGCGCAGGCACGCGGCCGTCCTCGCGCACCGGCCCCTGAACTCCTTCGCCGACCAACTGCTCCAGCACACCCGGCCGGCCGACAACGACGACGACGTGGCACTGCTGACGATCCGCATCCCGCACGCCTCGCGGTAGGGCACCACCCCGGGCGCGCGCCGGCCGGCCGCGGCCGTTCCGTCACCCCTGTTCGTCGCTCGCGCGTGGGCCGTCGGCGTCGCGGGGCGGTCGTGGTGAGGGGCCTTGTCGGCGGGTGCTTCTAGGCTGCGTCCGTCACGATCGCGGATGCGGTCGGCGGATGAACGGAGCGAGTGCATGAGCGTGTCCTTCTTCTGGCGGAGGACGACGGCCGAGAGTGCCGCCTCGTCGGCCCCGCAGGACCTGCTGGCCCTGGTCCCGGACTGGGACGATCAGCCGGAACTGTGGGACAAGCGCCTGGTCACCGCGGTGGAGTTCCACTGCTCGGTGATGCACCGGGTACTGGTCGAGTGCTCTTCGGGCCCGGACTCGGTGGCGGGGCTCCCCGTCTACGGCGGTGAGCCCCGCCGGGACACGTGGACCAGTCCTGATGGCGAGGTCGAGGAGTACACCGTCGTCACCGTGCTGGCACCCGACGCCGTCGCCGCGGCGGCGGAGGTTCTGGGCGGCGCGCGGTACGAGGCGTGGATGGCCGCCGATCCGTCGCGTATGGCCGCGCTCGTGCGGGAGCTCGGATTCTCCCGGCAGTGGGACGACGACTGGGCCCGCGAGGTCGCCGGTGACCTCGCGGACCTTGCTGATTTCTACCGCGCCGCGGCGCGCGCCGGTGACGCGGTGGTCAAGTACCTGAGCTGCTGACCGGCTGCCCCTCCACCTCCGGGCGGCCTGCTCAACCCGCCTGCCCCCGCGAGGCGTTCTGCCACAGCGACGTCGCGAGCCAGATCACCGTGGCGCCCACGACGATGTGCAGCGCGCTCGTGAACACGGAGTCCGGCAGGGTGATCAGGAACGCGAACAGGGGCAGCGCGACGGCGTACCCCCAGGACGGGACCTTCGGGAACCTGCCTGCCCGGATCATCGCCGCCCCGAACAGGGCGCAGCCCACCGCGAAGACGACGGCCGAGCCGAGGAGCACGGGGATGGTGGGGCCCGTCAGTTCCGCTTCGATGACGTCTTCGTCCAGGTGGAACAGCACCAGGTTCGCGGTGAACGCCGCCCCGCCGAACAGGCTGAGGCCGATGAGGTTCACGAGGTACGCGGACTCCCCGAAGCGGCCGCTCAGATGGCTCTGCCGCTGGTGGAGCGCGATGAGCAGAGGCAGGGAGAAGGCCGGGGAGAGGGCGAGCAGAAGACTGGTCGCGGCGGTCTCCCCGGTGAACGCCTCGACCAGTGAGGGCAGTGCGATGAGGAGTCCGGACAGGGTCCCGCAGAGAGCGCCCAGGCGGGCGAAGCGGGCGGACACCGGTGCGGCGGCGGCCGGTGCGGAGCCGATCGGGGAGGACGGTGAGGAGGGTGAGGAGGGTGAGAACACAGCGGCGCTCCGATTCGTCGTGGGGCGGGCAGGTGCCGAAACCGTAGGGAGTGCGGGCCTCGCGGCGGGAGGTGCCCAGCGGTCGAGGCGACCGCCGGAAGTCACCCGCACCCCGGCGGTGCCGGTGCCGTTCGGCATGTGCCGAACGGCCGTGCTCGGCGGGACTTTCCCCGTCGGCGTGGTCCCGCGTGCGGGCCCGGCCTAGCCTGGTGGCAGGGCCTGGCGGGCGGAGGTGTGCATGGCGGCGTACGTGCCCGTGCCATGGGTGTCACCGCTGTTGTACGGAGCGGTGCTCGCCGGCGGGGTCTACTATCTGGCGGCCGGTCTGGGCGAAGGGCCCGCGCTGTGGTCGTGGCGCACCGCCGGGTTCGTCGCCGCGCTGGTGGCCCTCTTCGTCCTCGACCGGGCGGAGCGCCGGTGGTCCGGGGCCCGGGTGGCGGCGCTGTTCTCGCGGTGCGTGCTGACGGGCGTGGTGGTCGCGCTGGACGCCTCCGACCTGTCCCAAGTGCTGTTCGTGCTGCTGCCGTTCACCGCGTACTTCGCGTTCGGCCGGAAGGCCGCGCTCGCCCTCGGAGCGCTGTGCCTGGCCGGGCAGCTCACGGGCTCTGTGCTGACGGCTCCCGGCTGGTACCGCGATCCGGAACGCGTGGCCGACCTGCTGATGCTCGGCGTCGGCCTGGTGCTGGCGCTCTCGATGGCCGCCGTCGCCGTCGGTGAGCAGCGGGTCCGCCGCGAACTGCAGGAGTACGCCGCACGGGTCGGGGAGCTGTCCGCGGCGGCCGAGCGCAACCGCGTGGCCAGGGACCTCCACGACAGCCTCGGCCACCATCTCATGGCGGTCTCGGTGCAGTTGGAGATCGCCTCGGAGTTCCGCGCCCTGGACCCGGACGCCGCCGCGCGGGCGATGGAGGAGGCCAGGCAGTCGGTGCGTCTCGCCCTGGGCGACGTACGGCAGTCCGTGCGGGCGTTGCGCGAGGGGACGCCTCCCCTGTCGCTGTCGACGGCGCTCGCCGGGTGGGCGCGCGACGGCGGCGCGGCCCCGCGTGTCACCGTCGAGGTGAGCGGCGCACAGGAGGGGTACGGCGAGGCCGAACTGACCGCGCTCTACCGGGCCGCGCAGGAGGGGCTGACCAACGCGCTGCGCCACGCCCGGGCCTCCCGGGTGTCGGTCGCGGTCCGGCTGGCGGAGCACGGCGCACGGCTGGCCGTGGCGGACGACGGCTGCGGCTTCGCCCCCGCCGACGCGACGGGCGGCCTCGGTCTGACGGGCATGCGGGAGCGGGTGCACCTCGTGGCGGGAAGCGTGGACATCGACAGCACGCCGGGCGGGGGCACGCGGCTCACGGTGGTCGTCCCGCGGGGCGGGGGCGAACGGTGAGCGGGGAACCGGCGGCGGTACGCGTCCTGGTGGTGGACGACCAGCAGCTCATCCGGGACGGCATCGCGTCACTGCTCTCGATCCGGCCGGGCATCAGCGTGGTGGGCACGGCGGCGGACGGGCGGGAAGCGGTCGTGAAGGCGGTGGAACTGCGGCCGGACGTCGCGCTGATGGATGTTCGGATGCCCGTGCTGGACGGCGTCGAGGCCGCCGCCGTGCTGCGCGACCGCGTGCCGGGGTGCCGGGTCGTGATGCTGACGACGTTCGACGACGAGGAGTACGTGGTCCAGGCCCTGCGGGCGGGCGCGAGCGGCTATCTGCTCAAGGACCTGCCCGCCGACGAACTGGCCCACGCCATCCGGCTGGCGCACTCGGGGGTCACCCAGCTCGACTCCTCGGTGGCCGGCCGCCTCGCCGCGGCCCTGCCCCCGCCCCTCCCGGCCCCGACCCCGGGATCGGGGTCCCCGGCCCTGAGCCCGCGCGAGATCGACATCCTGCGGCTCGTCGCGCGCGGCCGGACCAACCGGGAGATCGCCGGCGAGTTGTATCTCAGCGAGGGCACGGTGAAGAACCACGTCTCCCGCATCCTCGGCCGGCTCCGCCTGCGCGACCGCACCCAGGCCGCGCTGCGCGCCCGGGACCTGGGCCTGCTGTGAAAGTCGGGACCCGGTCAGTCCTGCCTGAACGGGAGTGCGATGTCGAAGACCTGCCGCGCCGCCGGGAACGCGCCGACGAAGTGTGCCGTCCCTCCGCCGAGCAGGTCGATCCGGTAGAAGCGGTACGCCCCACCCGTTTTGAGTGCCGCGAACCCGCTGTTCGTGCCGTCCTTGGGCTTGTGGAAGATGTCGAATCCCGCTGCCGGCCCGGCGTTCACCCCCAGCGTTCCGATGGGCGCGAGGGTGCCCGCGTTGGCCGGGTACTGGAGGGAGACACGGTCGTTCAGTGTGTCGATGTCGAACAGCGTCGTCCCGGTGGCCGGGTCGAGGTCGTTGTTGGTGTACGCGGCCCCGCTCACTCCGGTCGCCCTCGACGGCGGCCTCGTCGAGTTGGTGAGGGCGATGTCGGCGACGGTGGCGCCCCGGACGCCGGGGGCGTCGAGCCTGTGGCGCAGGTTCTGCCCGTTGTCGCTGATCACGCGCAGCCGGTCGGCCGCGGGATTGAAGTCGACGCCGAAGTTCCGGCCCGACAGCCCGACCGTGAGCTGGGACGCCTTCACGGCCTTCGCCGCACTGCTGACGGTGTAGACGCCGCCCCGGTTGCCGACACCGTAGAGGCGCTTGTCCTGGACGCGGAAGTCGATACCGACGAGCCGGTCGTCGCCCCGGAGGCCCGTGATCCTGCCCAGGTTCCAGGTCTCGCCCGGGGTCTGGGTGCGGAAGGCCACCAGTCGCTGATCGGTGGTCAGGCCGACGGTGACGAGGCCCTTGCCCGTACCGACCCACCTGTCGTCCGCCCGATCCGGTGCCGCGCCCGCGGCCGGCACTGCGGCGGCCGCGACGGCGGCCAGGGCGAGGACGACTGCAACCTTGCGCATGGTGCGCCTCCGTACTGATCTCCGAGCCGCGTTCGACGGCATCAACGAATTGCCACAAAACCACACCAGTTCGACGAAATCTCCTCTGCGCCTCGATGTCGAACGCGAATAGCCGGGTTGGCGGCACGGACCGCCGTGCGGCGCGTACGGCTCCTGACGCCGGCGCGCGGGTGCGGGGTTGGCGTCGCGCCGCCCGACGGCAGCCCCGCCGTCCCCGGACGGACACGAACCCGTCCATGACGCCGCCCCTCCCCGGCACCACCCGCGAAGTCCGCCTCACCCGGGTGCCTCACGGGCTGCCCGGTCCGGAGCACTTCTCGGTGGTCGGGGCCCCGTTGCCCGAACGGGAGCCGGGGAATGCCCTCGCGAGGAACCGGCAACTCCCTCGTCTTGCCGGGGTTCGCGATCGACGGCACCGAGCGTGCCCCGCGGGCCACGCACGCTGTACGGGGATGCGGCCGCGAGGCTGCCGGAGGCGATGCGTAGGGTGTGGGCCGGCGGGCCGCCGGAAGGCGCGGGTGCCCCTGCGGGCCGCCGTCAGCACACCGACATTCAGCAGGTGGAGAGCCGATCGTGCGCAGTGTCATACGAGGTCTGGTGCGGGGCGCGGGCCTCGGAGTGGTTCCGGCGGCACTGCTGCTGACAGCCGTGACGGGCTGCTCCGGCGAGCCTGCCCAGGACAGGCCGGCGGACTCCGCCGCGCCCTCGCGGAAGCAGGACCCCGCGGGCTCCGCCTCCGAGAAGGCCGTGGCCAAGGGCGGTTCGCTGGGCGGCCCGGGCTCTCCCTGCCCCCTGCCGGTCGCGTTCGACCTCGCCGCCGGGTGGAAGGCGGAGCCGGTCGCCTCGGGTGAGGACGAACTCGGACTGCTGGAACAGGGCACCGTGACACTGGTCTGCGAGGTCGACGCCAAGCCGGCCGGCCACATCGGCTTCCTGCGGGTGTGGAAGGGCGGCGAGAAGGGCGAGGACGCCCGCACGGCGCTCAAGGCGTTCGTCGAGGACGAGGCCGACAAGCGCGGTGACGAGAAGTACAGCGACCTCACGCTGGACGGACTCGCCGCCGCCGAGGTCAGCTACGTCAACACCAGTGAACTGGTGGACGAACCGAAGAGGGAGCGGGCCCTCGCGGTCGCGACGCCGAAGGGGGTCGTGGTGCTCCACCTGGGCGGCCTGGACACGGAGGAGCACGAGGACATGCTCCCCGCGTATCTGCTGGCGAGGAAGAGCCTGAAGAGCGGGTGACCGTCGCGCCGGGTCCGCTGGTCGGCCCCGGCGGGCGACGCTCCTGTGCCTCCGGATGCGCCCGCTTCCGGCCAGGGGAACGTACTGACGCGTGACGGTGAGCGGGGGCGGAGGCCGGACGGTCCGTCCCGCTCCCGTACACGTCAGGTCGTCGCGTTCGCACCGCCCCGTGCGGCGCCCTCCTCGGGGCGCGGCTTCAGGGCGCCCTGTCCGCGCGTGCGGTCCATCTCGCGCCATTCCGGCCGCAGTCCCGCCAGATTGGTGGTGAGGAAGTACGCGGCGCCGCAGGTGATCAGGACCGGTACGAGTCCGACAGCGGTCACCGCGGCACCGGCGAGCAGACCGCCGAACGGGATCCCGGCCCAGGCCATCGAGTCGCCGAGGGCGTTGACCCGGCCGAGCATCCCGCGGGGCACCCGCTCCACGAGTACGGCTCCCAGCACGGGGTTGACGAAGCCGGCACCGAACCCGCTGACCGCGAAGACGGCCAGCGTCACCCCCAACGGGGCGTCGGCGGCGAGGATCAGGAACCTCGGTGCCCCGAGCAGCAGGAACCCGGCGAGAACCACCGGCCGCCGCCGCAGCCGGTGCGCGACCGCTGCCGCGATCAGGCTGCCGGCGACCGCCGCGGCCCCCATCACACTGCCCAACAGGCCGATCGCGGTCGCCCCGTTGCCGGACTCCCTCGCCCAGACGGGCAGGAGGACCGCGTTGAGCGCCGCGTCCAGCAGGTTGGTGACGGCGACCATGGAGATGACGGTGAGCAGCAGCGGCTCGCCGCGCAGGAAGGTGAAGCCCTCGCCGAACCGCCGCCAGTAGCCCGGTTCGGTCTCCCCGGTGGGCGGGGCGCCTTCCTCGACCGCGCGTCCCATGCCGCGGGGAAGCGCGAGTCCGACGATCGCCGAACCCAGGCCGAAACAGCCCGCGTTGACGGCGAGTCCGGTCAGGGGGCCGAGCAGCGCCACGAGGGATCCGCCGATCGCCAGGCCCACGGTGGAGGCGAGCCGCTCGATGACGCCGGACAGTCCCGTGGCCCGCTCCAGCGGTACCCGGCCGCGAACCGCCGCCTCCGGGACCATCACTTCCTTGGCGAGGTCGCCCGGTCCCCGGGCCGCGCCGATCAGCGCGACCAGAACCAGCAGAAGCGGAAAGGAGAGCAGGTCCAGGGTGTGGAGCAGCGGAACCGCGGCGGCCGCGGTCGCGCTCGCCACATCGGCGGTCCACGAGACGGTCCGCGGGCCGCTGCGGTCCACCAGCGGTCCCGCCAGGGCCTTGACCAGTACGTAGGGGGTCAGCTCGCAGAAGGCGACCAGGCCGGTCCGGGTCGCGCTGCCCGTGGTGACGAGGACGAACCAGGGCAGCGCCACCATGGAGATCCGTGTGCCGGTCAGCGACACGGCCATGGCCGCCAGCACCCCGCCCAGCGGCCGTAAGGACCTCTTCCCGGGTATGTCGCCCGCCGCTGAGGTGCCGTCGGTCACGGTGTCGGCCCTTCTTCCTCGTCCCGGGCGTCGGACGGGAGTGACCACGCGGCAGGCGCGTCCGGTTCCGGCAGGATCTGCGTGATCACGACGACCCGTTCGGCCTCGTCCGCGGCACCTGGACCCTGCTCCGGAGCGTCTCGCCGATAGCGGGCGACCACTTCCGCCAACTCCCTTTGCAGGGACGCGGCTTCCTCGGGCGTGATCCGCAGGGCCCAGTCGCTCATGTCGAAGGTCTCCCGCCATGCGCGGGGCATCGTCCGAAGACCGTCCAGGGTCTGCCGCGTGCGCAAGGTGTGGATCGCGGCGACGGACCGGAGGTAGGCGAGTGTCGCCTCGGGCTCCCGCTCGGCCAGCTCCGGGTCGTTGAACCAGGTGCTCCGATGCACCGAACGCCACCAGCGCTCACGGGCGTTGCCGCGCCCGGTGTCCTCCTCGACGAAACCGGCGGCGCCGAGCTGCCTGAGGTGATAGCTGGCCGTACCGGAGTTCACTCCCAGCCGCTCCGCGAGGCGGGTGGCCGTCGACGGGCCGTACTTCCGCAGGAGTCCGACCAACTGCACACGCACCGGATGCGCCAGGGCACGCAGGCCCTTCGCGTCCAGGACGACCGAGTCCTCCACGACGTTCGAGCCGCCCTGCTCCTCCAGGTCACCAGTCATGCGCCACACGGTAGTCCGCGAAGGCTTCTTCGCAAAGAGTTCTTCGCGAAGAACTCTTTGCGGTTCAACCCGCTTGCCAGGTGCGCCACGAACCGGCGGGGCTTCGGCCGTCCCCGGGCCGCGACCGGTGGGACTTCACGCGTCCGGGGGGCCCGGCGTCACGGCCGGAGGCGCCGCGGGCGGGTCCGTCAACAGAGGTGATGGCGAAGGGCCGTCGCGGTGGCCATAGGGTGATCGCATGTCTGCCTCGTTGAGTTCCGCCAGAACCCGCGCCGCACTCCGCGCATCGGCGCGCGTGTCCGCCGAGTTGCTGCTGATCCTGGTGATGACCGCGGTGGTCCTCTGGCTGCTGGGCCGGATGTGGTCGGTCGTCTGGCCGCTCATAGTGGCGCTGTTCATCACGACCCTCACCTGGCCCCTGGCCCGGTTCCTGCGTCGGCACGGATGGCGTCCGGCGCTCGCGGCCTCGGTCGTGACCGTGCTGTTCCTCGTGCTGGCGGCGGCCGTCGTGGCGCTGATCGCGGTCCCGGTGGCCTCCCAGTCGGGCGAGTTGACGGACGGCGTGGTGGACGGCATACGGGAGTTGCGGGACTGGGCGGCCGGTCCACCGCTGAACATCGGCGAGGACCAGGTCTCGGGCGCCTTCGAGGACGCGGTCGACCGCGTCCAGAAGAGTGCCGGCAGTGTCGTCACCGCCGTCGTGTCCGGGGTGAGCACCGTGGTGAACGGCGTCATCACCGCGGTACTGGCGCTCTTCCTGATGTTCTTCTTCCTCAAGGACGGTCCGCGCTTCCTGCCCTGGCTGGCCCGGCAGCTCCCCGGCCGTCTCGCCACCGACGTCCCGACCGTGGCCGCGCGCAGCTGGGACACCCTGGGCTCGTTCGTACGGTCGCAGGCGGTCGTGGGTCTGCTCGACGCCGTACTGATCGGCCTCGGCCTGTGGTTTCTGGACGTGCCGCTCGTGCTGCCGCTCGCGGTACTGACCTTCGTCTCCGCCTTCGTGCCGATCGTGGGCGCCCTGTTCGCAGGTTTCGTCGCCGTGCTCATCGCGCTGGTGTCCAACGGCCTGACGGACGCGCTGATCGTCCTGGCGATCATCGTCGTGGTGCAGCAACTGGAGGGCAACGTCTTCCAGCCCATCATCCAGAGCCGTGGACTCGGGCTCCACGCGGGGGTGATCCTGCTGGCCGTGACACTGGGCGGCAGCCTCGCCGGCATCGTGGGGAGCCTGCTGGCCGTGCCGGTCGCCGCGTTCGTGGCCGTGGTCTGGAACTACCTGCGCGAGCAGCTCGCGGACCCGGCCCCGCCGGAGGCGGACACCGACGGCCCGCAGGCCGGTGCCGCGGCCTCGTCCTGAACGAGGCCGCAGTCACCGGAGCGCAGAACTCGACGCCCCGCGCCCTGTGAGGGGCGTCCAGTGCTCCGGGAGGAACCGCAGCGGGCCTCGGGCAGACTCTCAGGAGGACGGGGACGGCGGAGGGTTCTGCACGGGCAGGTCGAACACGTGGTCCGGGCTGACGATCCGCGTGATGGCCCGGCCGAAGATCGTGCTCGGTTCCATCCCGTCGTGGAGGTTGTCGGTGTTGAGGAGGACGACCATCGTCGCCCGCGCCTCGGGAAGGTAGACCGTCAGCGACTCGTAGCCGGGCAGGGAGCCGTTGTGGCCGATCCAGCCCTGCACGTTGAAGATTCCCAGGCCGTAGCCCGTGCCGGGAATGTCGCTCGGACCGGTCTTCAGCCGCTCCGCCTGCGTCTCCGGGGACAGCAGCGCTCCGGTCGCGACCACCCGCGCCCAGGTGCGCATGTCGCGCAGGTCGGAGATCATCGCTCCGGCCGCCCAGGCCCAGGAGGGGTTCCAGTCGGTGGAGTTCTCCGTCCTCCCGGACGCGGTCTGGTTCGTGTAGCCCTGGGCGTGCGGGCTGGGGAACTCGCTCCCGGTCGGGAACAGCGTGTGCGGCAGCCCGGCCGGCTCGACGACGTTGTCCTGGATGTACTGGTCGAGCGGCTCGCCGCTGATCTGCTCGACCACCATGCCCAGCAGGATCAGGTTGGTGTTGCTGTAGTCGAACTCCGCACCGGGCTTGAAGACCACCGGGTGCTTGAAGGAGAAGTCGAGCAGCTCCCGCGGGGTGAATGGCCGGTCGGGGTCGGACGTGAAGGCCCTGAAGAATGCCGAGTCCTGCGTGTAGTTGAACAACCCGCTGCGCATTCCCGCCAGTTGGCGCAAGGTGATGCTGTCCCCGTTGGGTACGCCGTCGACGTACTCCCCGATCGGATCGTCGAGTGCCGCCTTCCCCTCGTCGACGAGTTCGAGCAGGGCGGTGACGGTGAACGTCTTGGTCTCGCTCCCGATCCTCATGTAGAGGCCCGGATCCATCGGGGTGTCGTTCGACGTGTCGGCGAATCCGAAGGAGCGGACGTAGTTCCCCTTGCCCGGGGCGGACACGCTCACGATGACGCCGGGTACGTCGGCCTCGCGCAGGACACGCTGGATCGCGGCGTCCAGTTCGGCGCGGACGGCGGGGGTCAGCTCGGCGAACTCCGGGTCCGCGGGGCTCGGACTGTCCGTTGCCGCGGTCTTCGGCTCCGGCACGGTCACCGCCGAGGCCGTGCCCGCGGTCGTCGAGACGGTCAGCGCCGCCGCGGCCGCCAGACCGGCGCACACCCTGGTCCAACGGTGCCGACGCTGCTGCGAGTACCTCACGGCAGTCCTCCTGCCAGACGAGGACAACGGTCACTTCAGGCTATGCCCGCGCCCTGGGCGACGCATGGCGAGCGCCGCGGGGCCCGGCCCGGACACCGCGTCAGGTCCTGGCGGCCCCCGGCCCCCGGTGGCGGAGGACCCCCGCCAGGCATTCGCCGAGCGCCTCCGCGGTCGGTGGTCTCAGCACGGCGCCCAGGTAGCCGTCGGGCCGGACGAGGAACGCCGTCGGCGCCTCGGCCCGGTAGCCGCGCGCGAACTCGCCCCGGGTGTCGTAGTAGACGGCGGCCAACCCGCCGGCCTCGCCCACCTCGCCCGGCTTGGCGAGGACTGCGCACGTCTCCACCCGCCCCTCGGACAACCCGTGGGCCGCGAGCGCGAGTTCTTCGAAGCCTTCGTCCTCGACGCCCGTTCCGTACATCAGCAGAACATGTCCGCGGTCGCGCAGCAGGTCGTACAGCCGCAGGGGCCAGGCCGCGACCGGACCGGTGAGGCCGCCGCAGTCGGGCGCCCGGTCGCCGGGCTGCGGTCCGTCCCCGCCCGCGGTGGACCCGCCGACGATCGGGCTGCCGCGGTAGCCGACGAGGAGTTGGGCCTCACGCATCATCAGCGTCTCCGGGTCGGCGGGGTCGGCCTGGACGCCCTCGGCCGCGTGGCGCACGGTGCGCCCGACGACCTCCTCCCCCACCGGGCGTCGCTCGGCGTCGTAACTGGCGAGCAGCCCCGGGCCGGCGGCGCCCTCGACCGCGAGAGCGAGCTTCCAGGCCAGGTTGTAGGCGTCCTGGATGCCGGTGTTCATGCCCTGTGCACCCGTCGGCGGGTGGATGTGCGCGGCGTCGCCGGCCACGAACACGCGGCCCTCGCCGTACCTGTCCACGATCCGGTGGCTGATGCGGAACACCGAGGACCAGCGCAGCGCTGACGCCGTGACGGGCTGCGGTGAGAGGCGGTCCAGCACGGTCTGGATGTCGGCGAGCGAAGGGCCCCGGCCGCCCTCGAGCCCATGGGCCACACCGTCCCCCGCCTGGCCGGCACCCTGTCCGGCCGTGGACATCCGGGGCGGAACCATCATCGACATCCGGTAGCGGCCCCGGCCCGGCAGCGGGATGCACACGAGGACGTCGTCGACGGCACCCTCCGCGTCGCGGTGCATGGAGCGCACGCCGTAGCCGTGCGGCAGGTCCCAGTCGACCTCCACGTCGCCCAGCATGTACTCCTCGGGGAAGGCGCCGCCCTCGAAGGCCAGGCCGAGCCCTTTGCGCACCACGCTGTGCGCGCCGTCGCAGCCCACGAGGTACCGGCACCGCACCTCCTCCTCGCGGGGCCCGGGCCCGGACGACGCGACGACGCGCGCCGTCACCCCGTCCTCGTCCTGGCCGAACCCGACGAGTTCCGTCTCCCGCTCGATCCGGGTCCCGAAGCGCGCGAGGTACTCCTCCAGGATGCGTTCCGTCTCGTACTGGGGCAGTGCCGCGAACCTGTACGGCACCTCGTCGGGCAGTTCGAGGTCCACCCGCGGCTGTTCCGCCCCGTCGACGTAGAGCAGCTGGCCGCGCATCGGCACCGCCGCGTCCAGGACGGTGCGGATCAGGCCCATCCGGTCCCAGATCTCCAGGGTGCGCGGCTGGATGCCCACCGCCTTCGCGTACGGGAGCCTGGCGGGCAGGCGATCGATCACCCGCACGGTGAGTCCGTGCCGCCGCAGCTGTCCGGCCGCGGTGAGCCCGACCGGTCCGGCTCCCACGACCAGCACGTCCGTGGTGTTCGCGCTGAGCGGCACTGGCTTCCTCCTGCCGTGAAGCCCCCGGAATCGCCCCCGCCGCGCCCCGCCGTCCCTCCATGGTCTGCCGGGGTCGGCACGGCCGCACCTCGTCGCCCAGGACTGCGGCGTCCTTCGGCCCCACGGGGCCGGGGCACGGCGGTGCGGGCTCGGCGGGCCGATCCAAGGGCAGGCTCGGCTCGGATCAGGTCCGCTCGGATCAGGTCCAGTCGGATCAGGTCCAGTCGAATCAGGTCCGCTCGAATCAGGTCCACTCGGCCCGGCTCGGATCGGCCGGGAGGTTTGGATCTCCCGCGCAGGATCACTCGAAACTGCGGAACAGATGTCACTCGTAGCTTGGAGTGAGTAGTTGTGGCTGGAGACAAGAAGGCCAAGGCCAAGATGGAACAGGCCAAGGGCAAGGCCAAGGAGACGGTCGGCCGTGCCGTCGGCAACGAGCGGATGACCGCCGAGGGCCGGGCCGAGCAGTCGAAGGGCGACGCGCGCCAGGCCAAGGAGAAGGCGAAGGACGCGTTCCGCCACTGACGGTGAGGCGACGAGGGTGGGCCGCCCCGGGTGGGCGGCCCACCCTCGTCGCCGCGCGCTCCTGGCCGCTGCCGGCGTCTCGCGAGTGCCGCGGCGGACCCGGCTGCCGCGTGTGACGGCCGGTCGCCACCGGTGTCGGCGCGGCCCGCGCGGTCCCGGGCGCTCGGGCGGCAGCGCCCCGCCGGGCCCCGGACGCCCGAGGACGTCGTTGTCAGTGGCGTGTGCCAGAGTCTGCGCATGCTCGAGATCGTGGTGAAGACGGAGAACTGGGAGCGGCACGTCCGTGTGTCCGACGAGGAACTGGCGGCCCTGGTGCACCGCATCGGTGACGACGGCGACCGCTTCCTGGTGGTCCAGCGGATACCCGACCTGCCCGACGTCTTCGCGCAGGTCTGGCACGAGGCCGGCGGCGACTACACGCTGGAGCACCGGGACGGCGCCCAGGACCGGCACTTCGAGACACGGTGCGACAGCCCGGCGGAGGCCGCCGGGGCCCTGACCGGCTGGGCGCGCGGGGAGGCCGGCTGGGACGCGGCCCTGACCTGGTCCCCGCTGGACATGGGGCCCCCGCGGGACGTGCCGCCGCTCGAACTCGACGAGGGCGAGCGCGAGGAGTTGGAGAGGCACGTCCGGGAGGTGCTGGCCGGCGGCTACGTCTCCCGCTCCCAACTGGCCGAGACCGCCGAGGAGTACCTGGTCACGCAGGACCGCAGGCCTGTCTCGCGCGCGCAGGCGGAGGCTCTCGCCGACCGGTTGTGGCTGGAGCGGGTGGCGGAACAGGCCCGCTGGGAGGGCGAGACCGACCCGGAGCGGCTCACGCGGGCGTTCACCGCCCTGGGGGAGGCGGGGATCACCGCCCGCGAGAACTTCGCGTGCTGCCGCGCCTGCGGTGGGTCCGAGATCCAGGACGAAGCCGCACCCGGGGACCGGGGCTTCGTCTACTTCCACTCCCAGTGCACGGATTCCGCCGCGGCCGGTCAGGGCCTGATGCTTCTCTTCGGCGGCTTCGACGGCTCGTCGACGACGACCGCCGCGATCGGCCGCGAAGTCGTCGCCGCGCTCGACGCGGTCGGTCTTCCCTCGGTCTGGGACCACGACCCGACCCGGGCCGTCACCGTCACCCCGCTGGACTGGCGCCGGCGCCTGGTCGGCTGACGGCTCCCCCGGGACCGCCGGGCCGCCGGGCCGCCCGGACACGACGGCTGTCCGTTCACGGATCGTCGCGTCGTGCACGTACGGGCTCCGACGGGGTCGACGCGGTGCACGGACCCGTACGGGCTTCGGGACCGCCCGGGCCTGTGCGGCCGGGCCCCGTCGCCGCATACTGCTGCGATGCACCCGCGTCCGCGTCTCCTCGTCCTCGGCTGTGCCCTCGTCCTCACGATCGGCCCCGCCGGCTGCACGGGCGGGGGCGACGGGGGCGGCGACAGCGCGGCACGGAAGATACCCGTGAAGTGCGTCGTGCCGCCGGAGGCCACCGAGGCCGAGACCGCGACTCCGGACCACGCCCCGGACGCGAGGGGGCGGGTACGCGGCGACACCGACGGCGACGGCGTCGAGGATCTCGTCGTGGACGGCTGGTACCGGCCCGTCGACGGGGGCGGCTGGCGGCGGAACCTGGCCGTGCTCCCGGGTTCGCGGAAAGGGAGGGTCGAACCCTCGGACGGCGTGTCCCTGACCCGCGAGGGCGTCGACATCGTGCAGGAGAGTCCCGGGAGTCCCCGGCTGGGAGCCGGCGGGGTACTGGCCACCGGGGACGTCGACGGCGACACGTACCCGGACGCCGTGATCCACGGGTTGGAGGACGGGAAGCGGGGCGACCGGATCGTCCAGTACCTCGCCCGTGGCGGCGAGGACGGCGTCCAAGGAGTCACCGCGCTGTCCCGGTCGCTACCGGTCTTCGACCTGGGAGGAATCACCGATCTGCGCGGCGACGGGAGCCCGGACGTGCTCGCCCTGCGTACGCCGAAGGACCAGTGGGACCAGTCGGGGGCCGCGCGCTGCGACACGCTGTTCGTGCTGCGCGGGCCGTTCGGCCGGGACGGGAACCCGGTCGGTGTGACGGCGGTGGACATGTCCCTCGGCGGGACGGTGACCACCAGGCACGTCCTGTGGGGCGACTTCACGGGTGACGGACTCACGGACCTGCTGGCCGAGTCGGTCGTCGGCGATCCCGACCCGTCGGACGAGGCCGACGAGCCGCCGGTGTCCGACCACGTGGAGCTGTACGTCGGCACGGCGCGGGGCTTCGCACACGCCGGCTCGCCGCCCGGGGTCGAGCCGTGGAGCGACTTGCTGGACGGCCACCCCCTCTCACTGGGCGACTTCGACGGGGACGGCGCCGACGACGTGCTCCAGGACAGGGGGCTCCATTTCGGTGGCACGGGCTTCCTGTCGGGTGACGGCCGGGCCGGGCGGGGGCCGGCTCCGGCGGCCGCGGCGGTGGGCGACGTGAACGGGGACGGCCGCGACGACCTCGTCGAGGCGCGGTACGGACGCCGGCACCCCCAAGGTTCCGTGGCCGTCCACCTGGGCGGCGACCAGGGCGTCGAGGAGACGCCGCGGAGCACGTTCGACCGACGTGTCCTCTCGCTGCCCGGCGGACCCTCGCACGAGGCGGACAGCGACTACCTCGGCTGGGACGTGGCCCTCGCCGACCTGGACGCCGACGGCCGGGACGAGCTGATCGTGGGGTACATCGGCTACAACCGGCCGCGCGAGACGAACGGCTACTGGGTCTTCCCCGGGACACCGGAGGGCTCCTCGGCCGAAGGCCGGTACTTCCTCCCCACGCACGCGCTCGGCACGGGGTGAGCCGGCGGGGCAACGCGGCTGATTCGGCCAGGAGTTGCCTGTGTCGGCCGGGCGGTGATCCGTAGCCTCGTCGGTGACCGACGCCGACCAGCAGGAGGAGTTCTCCGTGTCCGCAGCCCGACAGGCCCCCGACATCCTCTCCGCGGAGTTCGCGGCGGACCCGTACCCGGCCTACCGCGTACTGCGGGAGGAGGAGCCCCTGTTCTGGCACGAGGCCATGCGGAGCTACGTCGTGTCCCGGTACGAGGACGTCGAGCGCGTCTTCAAGGACAGGCGGGCCGAGTTCACGACCGACAACTACTCCTGGCAGCTCGAGCCCGTCCACGGCAGGACCATCCTCCAACTGGACGGCCGCGAGCACGCGGTACGGCGTGCCCTCGTGGCACCGGCGTTCCGGGGCGCCGACCTCCAGGAGAAGTTCCTGCCCGTCATCGAGCGCAACTCGCGCGAACTCGTCGACGCCTTCCGCGGCAAGGGCTCGGCGGACATCGTCGGCGACTACGCGACCCGGTTCCCGGTGAACGTCATCGCCGACATGCTGGGCCTCGACAGGGCGGACCGCTCCCGTTTCCACGGCTGGTACACCACGGTCATCGCCTTCCTCGGCAACCTCACGGGCGACCCGGAGGTGACCGCGGCCGGTGAACGCACGCGGGTGGAGTTCGCCGAGTACATGATCCCGGTCATCCGCGAGCGCCGGGCCGACCCGGGTGACGACCTCCTGTCCGTGCTGTGCGCCGCGGAGGTGGACGGCGTGCGGATGAGCGACGAGGACATCAAGGCGTTCTGCAGTCTGCTGCTGGCGGCCGGGGGCGAGACCACCGACAAGGCCATCGCGAGCATCCTGGCCAACCTCCTCGCCCACCCGGACCAGTTGGCGGCGGTCCGGGAGGACCGCGCCCTCATCGCCGCGGCGTTCGCCGAGACACTGCGGTACACCCCGCCGGTGCACATGATCATGCGCCAGTCGGCCACCGAGGTGGAGTTCTCCGGCGGTGTCGTCCCCGCGGGCGCCACGGTGACGTGCCTGATCGGCGCCGCCAACCGGGACACCCGGCGGTACCGCGACCCGGACCGCTTCGACATCTTCCGCGACGACCTGTCGACGACGTCCGCGTTCTCGGCCGCCGCCGACCATCTGGCCTTCGCGCTCGGCCGGCACTTCTGCGTGGGGGCGCTGCTGGCCAAGGCGGAGGTGGAGACGGGCCTGAACCACCTGCTCGACGCCCTGCCGGACCTGCGGCTCGCCGACGGTTTCGATCCGGTCGAGCGGGGCGTGTTCACCCGCGGTCCGCAGTCGCTGCCGGTGCGCTTCACGCCGACGCCCGCCTGACCGGGAGCGCCGTGCGGTGCACCGGTGCTCCCGGACGGCGGCCCAGCGCGCGAACCGGGGACCGCCGTCCGGGACGCCGATCCGGGACCCCGGTCCAGGACTCCGGTCCAGGACTCCGACCCCGCCCCCGACCCCGGCCTCGATCTCGGCCCCGCCACGGAGACCGCCGGCCGCCCGCGTCATCGGAACCCCACCGGTCTGGAAGGAGCGGGCCGCCGGATGACATGGTGATCACCATGACGCCTCGTACCACCAGGACGGCCCCCGCGGCCCGCGCCCACTCACCCCTACTCGCCGGGCGCGGCGGCCTGCGACAGCACACCGACGGAGCACAGCGATGACGGCGCCCGGCCAGGTCCCCTCCCCCGTGGTCACCCTGGACGACGTCCGCTCCGCGGCGGCGGGCCTGACCGGTGTCGCCCACCGCACTCCGGTCCTGCGCTCGCGGACCCTGGACGCACGCGTGGGAGCCGAGGTGTTCCTCAAGTGCGAGAACTTCCAGCGCGTCGGCGCCTTCAAGTTCCGCGGCGCGTACAACGCGGTCGCCCGGCTGACTCCCGCGCAGCGGGCGGCGGGTGTCGTCGCCTACTCGTCGGGCAACCACGCCCAGGCCGTCGCACTGGCGGCGCGGGAACTCGGCACGACCGCCGTCATCGTGATGCCCGAGGACGCCCCGCGCTCGAAACGGGACGCCACCCTCGGCTACGGGGCCGAGATCGTCACGTACGACCGCTACGCGGGCGACCCGGTGCCCCTGACCGAGGCGCTGGCGGTCGAGCGCGGGCTGGCGTTCATCCCGCCCTTCGACCACGCGGACGTCATCGCGGGCCAGGGCACCGTCGCCCTCGAACTCCTGGAGGAAGTCGGCCCGCTGGACGCTCTCGTCGTGCCCGTCGGCGGCGGCGGGCTCATCGCGGGCTGCGCCACGGCCGCGAAGGCCCTCCACCCGGATGTCCGGGTCGTCGGCGTCGAGCCGGAGGCCGGCGACGACACCAAGCGGTCCCTGGAGGCCGGGCGGCTCGTCACCGTGCCGGTGCCGCGCACCGTGGCGGACGGGCAGGCGACGCCCAGCCCCGGCGAGTTGACCTTCTCCGTGATCCGGCGGCTCGTCGACCAGGTGGTCCTCGTCTCGGACGACGAGATCCGTGACGCGATGAGGTTCGCCTTCGAACACCTCAAGATCGTCACGGAGCCCAGCGGTGCCACTGCGCTGGCAGCCCTGCTGAACGGCCGCGTGGGCGACCTGCCGGCCCGCGTCGGGGCGGTCGTGTCCGGCGGCAACGTGGACGCGGCGCGCTTCGCCGAACTCTGCGGCGCCGTCGGGGCGCAGCCCGCCTCGGCCGCGCGGAGGGAACGGCGTACCGAAGGGGTGTGACACGCCCCACGGACGGAGTGTGGTCCCGCGCACGGACCGGGTGTGGTCCCGCGCACGGACCGGGTGTGGTCCCGCGCACGGGCCCGCACCGGTCCTCCGTACGGTACTTCGGACCGTTCCCCCTCGCGGCCAGGGAGAACGGCCGGAAGGCGCGGCGACGGAACGTGTGAATCCGCCCATCCGTGGCCCATCCGCAACCACCGGCCCGGTATCACCGCAACCGACGTGGCCGAAAATGTGTCTCACATCGCGTGGCCCGAGCACTCCGAGTACCGGAAGAGTGCCGGGACCACGACAGCCCCGAGGGGACACGGATGAGCACATGGGCAGTTCCCGGATACACCGAGTCGCTCGAACTCGGATCCGGGGCGAGTGGGCGGGTCGTACTGGCCGTGCACGAGGACACCGGCATCGCGGTCGCGGTGAAGTACCTCAGTGAGTCGCTGCACACCCGCCCCGGCTTCGTGCACGACTTCCGCGCCGAGGCTCGCCTGCTCGGCGGCCTGGACAGCCCGTACGTCACCGGGCTCTACGAGTACGTCGAGAGCCCCGACGGCGCCGCCATCGTGATGGAGCTGGTGGAGGGCGTCTCGCTCCGGTCGCTGCTCAGCGGGAGCGAACCGCTCGACGCCGAGGCCGCGCTCGTCCTGCTCAAGGGCTCGCTGCTCGGGCTGGCGGACGCGCACCGGATCGGCGTGGTCCACCGCGACTACAAGCCGGACAACGTCCTGGTGATGCCCGACGGCGCGTCCAAGCTGGTCGACTTCGGCATCGCCGTGACCAGCGGCGACAGCGCCGGAGTGGCCGGAACCCCCTCCTACATGGCCCCTGAGCAGTGGACCGGCGCACCCGCCTCCCCGGCGGGCGACGTGTACGCCGCCACCGCCACCTTCTTCGAGTGCCTGACGGGTCGCAAGCCGTACGCGGGCGAGAACATCGCCGAACTCGCCCTGCGGCACATCGACGCGCCCGTGCCCTGCGACGAGGTGCCCGAGGCGGTGCGGCCCCTGGTCCGCCGCGGCCTGGCCAAGTCGCCCGCGGAACGGCCGTCGCACGCCGAGGCGTTCGTCGCGGAGCTGGAGGCGGCGGCCGTGGCGGGCTACGGACCCGACTGGGAGGAGCGCGGCCGTGCCCGCCTCGCCGCGCTCGTGGCCCTGCTGGCGCTGCTCCTCCCCTCCGCCCGTACCCGAGCCGAGTCCACCACGGACACCGCACGCACCGTGCTGCGGCAGAGCCCCGCCGGGGGTGCCGGAAGGGGCCGCGGGTGGCGGCCCACCCTCCCCGGCGCGCTCGTGTCCGCCGGGGCGGCGCTCCTCGCGGTCCTCCTCGCCTACGGCACGCCGGGGGGCGGGAGCCCCGACACCGAGCAGGCCGGGAAGGCGCTCGCCACGACGAGCGCGCAGCCCGGGGTCGAGTCGGGCCCCACCGCGTCGCCCTCGGACGGGCCCTCCGCCTCCCCGACCGGCAGCGCGTCGGACGACGCGTCTGCCTCGGCGTCCGCCGGCGCCGACCCCTCCGACAGCGGCGGCCCGTCGGCCGAGGCCCCGGACCCGGACGAGGAGGACCCGCCGCCGGGCGGGGCCACACCGACGACCACGCCGCCCACCGAGTCACCGACCGGGCCCACGGGACCCGTTGCCCCGGCGGTGAAGGACATCGCGGTGTCCGGTTTCCGGCAGACGGGCCCCTCGACGGGCACGGCCACGATCACCGTGACCACGGACGGCACCGGGCCGATCTCGGTCACCTTCGCCTGGTTCACGGGTGACACGGGCGGGCAGCTCGGCGCTCCGGACGGCGGGTCCCAGACCTTCGAACGCAGCGGCGCCACGCAGTACACGCTCACGGCCGACCACACCTTCGCGGGCAAGGGCTGCTACTGGGGCGTCCAAGCCACCAGCGCCCCCGCGTCCGCCGACGGCGGCGCGTCGCAGCAACTCCTCACGAGACAGTGCACGATCGGATGACCGCCACCAACGACCGGGCTCCCGGACCGGGCGGCGAGACACCGCCCCAGGACTCGGCCCGCGACAGCGAGTACAGCGCCACCGTGCTGGGCAGCCACTGGTTCCAGCGGCCCGAGCCGGACACCGTACGGGCCGAGGAGCAGCCCGAACGGGACACGGTACGGGCCGAGGAGCGGACCGTCCCGGAACGGACGCTTCCGGACGGACCCGCCCCGGACCCGACGCTCCTCGCGCCCGGCGCACCCCGCGCACCGGAGACGCCGCCTGATCGTGTCGAGGGCACCGTCCTGCGTTTCGGCCCCGGTGTGACCGCCTCCCTCGCGCACCGCTCGCACACCACGCTGCCCGCCGTCGGCGCACCGGCACCTGCCCGGCGCCGCGGCCTCCGCCGGCACGCCCTGCCGCTGGTGGTGCTGATCGCGGTCATCGCGTTCCTCGCCTGGCACCGCTCCGGGAGCGCCGTCACCGTCGAAGCCGTGACGGTCACGTCCCGCGAGGCGTCGCTCGGCTGCGAGGGCACCGCGGACATCGTCGGTGTGATCACCACGAACGGCCGGGCGGGAACGGTGTCGTACCGCTGGGTGCGCAGCGACGGCACCACCTCGGCGGTCCTGCGCGAGGTGCTGCCTTCGGGCCGGAAGCAGGCACGGGTGCACCTGCTGTGGACCTTCGAGGGCGAGGGGAACTACCGGGCCAGGGCCGAGCTGCGCATCGTCTCCCCCGCCGGTCCCGCCGGTCCCGCCGCCACGCGGTTCACGTACGACTGCTCCTGACGCGCGGCACGGCGGCGCGTTCGGGGAGGCGGCGCGTTCGAGGCAGCACGGCGGGAGGCGGTCGCCGCCGCACGCGGGCGCCGGGGCGAAAGGCGGGCAGCCCCGGAGTCGCCGACGCGTGCGCGGGCGAGCCCGGCGTGCCCGGGCCGGGCGGTCCCACTGGTGATAATCGAGCGGTGATCGCAAGCAGCCCCGAGAGCGGCCCGATGTCCTCGATGAGCCGCGCCAGACGCTGGCAGAGCTTCGTGCGGACCGAGACCGGCAGTGCGGCCCTGCTGCTCGCCGCGGTCGCGGCCGCCCTCATCTGGGCCAACGTCGCGCCCCACGCGTACGAGGCGGTGTGGCGGACGCATCTCTACATCGGCCTCGGCTCGCACGAGCTCTCCCTCGACCTCCACGAATGGATCAACGCGGGCCTGATGAGCCTGTTCTTCTTCCTCGTGGGCCTGGAGGCGCGCCGCGAGTTCGACATGGGCGAGCTCCGCGACCGGCGCTGGGTGGTGCTGAGCGGTATCGCCGGCCTGGCCAGCATGGTCGTCCCGGCCCTGATCTACGTCGCCTTCAACGCCGGGCACCCCTCCGTGCACGGCTGGGGTGTGGCGATGTCCACGGACACCGCCTTCGCGCTGGGCATCCTCGTGCTGTTCGGCTCCAGACTGCCGGCGTCGCTGCGGGCGTTCATGCTGTCCATCTCCGTCGTCGACGACCTGGTCGCGCTGCTCGTCATCGCCCTGTTCTACAGCGACGACATCCATGTGCCGGCGCTCCTGGTGGCCCTCGCCGCGCTGGGCATGATCGTCGGCCTGCGCCTGCTGGGGGTCCGGCGCGCCCTGTACTGCGCCGTACTGTCGGTGGTGGTGTGGGTGGCACTGCACGAGGCGGGAGTGGACCCCGTCGTCACGGGTCTCGCCGTGGGCGCGCTGGTGATCGCCTACCCCGCGAGCCGGGGAGACCTCGAACGGGCCAGCGGCCTGTTCCGTCTGTTCCGCGAGCAGCCGACGGCGGAGCTGCAGCGCGAGGCGGCCCAGGGCCTCGCCGCGGCCATCTCGCCCAACGACCGCCTGGAGCAGTTGTTCCTGCCATGGGTGAGCCTGGTCATCGTGCCGCTGTTCGCGCTGGCCAACGCGGGCATCCCGCTCAGCGCGGAGAAGCTCGGCGACGCGTTCACCTCCCCCATCACCCTGGGCATCCTGTGCGGGTTCGTCGTCGGCAAGGTGATCGGCGTGGTGGGTTCCATGGCCGCCGCCCGATGGCTCACCAAGGGGCGGCTCAGGCCGAACGTGGGCTGGGGCGCCGTGACGGCGGGCGGCGCGATCGCCGGCGCCGCGTTCACGGTGTCGCTGCTGATCGCGTCGCTGGCGTTCGAGGGCGCGGAGCTGGAGCAGGCGCGGATCGGCATCCTGTCGACGCTGGTGGGAGCCTTCGTCCTCAGCTGGGGTGTGTCCGGGCTGATCTCCCTGCTGCCCCCGGAGCGCAGGGCCCGCGCGCTGCTGGGCGACAGCGAGCCGCTGACCGATCTGGCCGTCGCCGTCGATCCGCGCCACGACCGGGTGCGGGGGCCGGAGCACGCGGTCGTCACCCTGGTCGAGTACGGCGACTTCGAGTGCCCCTACTGCGGCCAGGCGGAGACCGCGGTACGCGACCTGCTGGGCCACGAGGCGGACGTGCGGTACGTCTGGCGCCACCTTCCGCTCACCGACGTCCACCCGCGGGCGCAGCTCGCAGCGGAGGCTGCCGAGGCGGCCGCCGAACAGGACATGTTCTGGCCGATGCACGACCTGCTGATGGACCGTCAGCCCGCGCTGACCCCCCGCGACCTGCTGCGGTACGCGGACGAACTCGGCCTCGACATGGCGCGGTTCCGCAAGGACCTGGAGCGGCACCGGGGTGCCCGCCGGATCGCCGAGGACGTCGACTCCGCGGACCTGAGCGGCGTCTCCGGCACGCCGACGTTCTTCGTCAACGGGCGGCGGCACCACGGCGCCTACGACATCAAGTCCCTGTCCGCGGCCGTGGACCAGGCCCGCCAGCGGGCCATGGCCACGCGCGCCTGATCCGCGGCGCGTGGCCGTCGGGCCGCGTCACCAGTCGCTGAGGGCGCCGCCTCTGAGGTCCTTGAGCTCCACTCCGGGGGCGAAGCGGGCCAGCGCCGCGGTGAGCTTGTCCGCGTCGAGCCTCCAGCCGCTCACGGCGCGGCTCGTGTGCGCGTAGTGGCCCGGGACGTGACGGGCCGTGGCCATCACCGCGGCCGAGTTGGCGAAGCCCATCGGTGTGGCCGCGCTGGGCATCGGAGGCAGTTCGGGACGGCGCTTGATCCCCAGGTACGGTTGCTTGACCCGCAGCATGAAGTCGCCGGGCACCTTCATTCCGCCGGGCCGGATCACCTGCTCCCACCGGACCAGGGCCTCGATGTCGCTCCACGGCACGAAGAGCAGGGTCGACCCGTACCGGAACAGCGCGTGGCCGCCCAGCGTGACGCCCTCGCCGTCGACGCGCAGCGCGGTCCTGCGGCTGAACGACACCGCGCACAGGACCACGGCGCACGCACCGAAGAACACCGCGCACGCGACGCGCGTCAGCGAGGACAGGCCGAGGTGGACCATCAGCGCGGTCGCGGCCCCCGAGAAGAGCACCAGGAGCGCGGACTTGAAGGTCCAGCCGTATCGGACCACGTAGGCCTCTTTGTCATCGGTCACGCGCAGATCATGTCCGACGCCGGCGCCTCGAACAAGGGATATGCAGAAAGCGCGTTCGCCCTTCGGGTCCTTGGGCCCGGCCGGGCTGCCGGGGCGGTTCCCGCGCGCTGTTCCGTGGCGCTGTGCCGTCATGGCTGCCGTCACGGTCTGCCGCAGTGCCGTGCTGCCGTGCTGCCGTGCTGCCGTGCTGCCGTGCTGCCGTCCGGGGTGCCGTGGACGCTCGGGGTGCAACCATCGGTGCCGGTCGGCCGTCTGCTCGGGCATGACCATCCAGTCGATCACTCACGGCTGCGCACAGTTCTGGCGTTTCGGGTACGACCAGATGCGGGCCGTCTCCTTCGCCGTGGCCCTCGTCGGCGGCATCGGAGCCTCGCGGCTGCTCCCCGCCGACCTGCCGGTGGCACGCTACGACCTGGTCCTGCTGTTCGGCGTGGCCCTGACCGTGCTGGCGCGCAAGGTCGGCTGGGACGGGCCTCGGGACACCGCCGTGATCCTCGGCTGCCATGTCGTGGGACTGCTCTTCGAGCTGGTCAAGGTGCGGATGGGCTCGTGGAGCTATCCCGAGGAGGCCCTGTCCAAGATCGGGGGTGTCCCGCTGTACGGCGGATTCCTCTACAGCGCCGTCGGCAGCTACTGCTGCCGCGCCTGGAGGATCATGGACCTGTCGCTGTCCCGCTACCGCCCCCGGACAATGGCCGTCCTCGCGGCCGCCGTGTACCTGAACTTCTTCACGCACCACTGGCTGCCGGACGTCCGCCTGCTGCTCGCGGTGCTACTGCTCGCGGCGACGGCCGGCACGTGGGCGCACTTCACGGTGGGCCGCTCCCGCTACCGGCTCCCGCTGGCCCTGGCGTTCACGCTCATCGGCTTCTTCCTCTGGGTCGCGGAGAACGCGGCCACGTACGTCGGCGCCTGGAGCTATCCCCACCAGCTCCACGGCTGGCAGCCGGTCCCGCTGGACAAGTTCGGCGCCTGGGCCCTGCTGATCAGTGTCACCTTCGTACTGGTCGCCCGCACCCGGGACACATCGCACGGCGGCGGAGGGGGCGCGGCCCGGAGCGAGGACGGCCCGGACCGGAGCCGGGGCACGTCGGACCGCGGCGGGCATCGACCGGCCGCCTTGCCCACACGGCGCCGACGCGTGCTGGGACGGGGTCCCGCCGAGGAACGCCGGGGGCGCGTCAGCCTCGTCGGGCCTCTTCGGCGGTCCAGCGGATCCGCGGCGGCACGACCCGCGCGCACAACGGCCCGCCGGACTCGTCCGTGAGACCGAGCCGTCCGACCAGGAGGCCGTCCCTGGCCGCCGCTTCGAGCACCTCCGCCGGCACCTCGTCGAGCATGAGCTTGGCCCGGCGGAACATCGTGAACACGCCCGCCCCGTCGACCGTGCCCCACGACAGGAAGACGAACCGGCGGCCCAGCCGGTCCTGGACGTAGGGGCCCGCGATGTCGACCCCGTCCGCCGAGACGACCGCGGTGCACTCCAGCGTCCACGTGGCGGACTCGGCGTCCCCGGGCTGCGGTTCGAGGAGTTCGCCAGGCCGGCCCCTGCGCTGCACGGCGACGTGGATGTTGTCGTACGAGGTGGCGTTGCCGCCGTCGGGTGCCGGGCGGGTCCGCCCCGGCAGGTCGACGGCGTCGATACGGATCTGCATGCCCGACATCATCCGCCCTCGCACGGCCCCCACCCGCACACGGCCCCCGCGGACACCCGCACCCCGGCCGGCTCGGCCGCCACCGCAGACGCCGCGGACCCGCCGCTGCCCGGTCCCCGGTCCCAGGGTGTGCGGGCAGTCCCGCCCTTCTGCCGGCGAGCACCCCTGGCCGCTCGACTCCGACCGGTGTCGGAGCGACCTGCTCATGACGTCCCTCCACGACCACCACCAGCGCCCGCCCACACTCATCAGGGGAGGGGCAGCCACGCTCCGCTCCCGTGATGGGATGGCCACCCGGCCGGGCGGCGGCGTCGGGCAGGTGCGTCGGAAGAGGACTCGTACACCGGGGCGGACCCGGTTCGGGATGTGGAGATGGTGGACATGACGCACGGGGACGGCGGCCCGCCGGCGGACTCCGGGGCCCGGACACTGCGGACGCGCTCCCTGGACCGGGAGTCCGCCCGGGCCGAGCGGCTGCTGGCGACCGGCGGGTGGCTTCCCGCCCCGGCGGACGCGGAGGCCGCGACGCGCGTACTGGCCCGCCTCACCGCGCCGCTGCCCGTCAGGCGGACCGCCAGCGAGCGGACGCGTACGGCGGACCGGGACCGGCGGCTCCAACGCGTCCTGCGGTCGGCCGTCCACCACCTCGACGCGGGTGCAGTCGGCGCGCCCACGGCCGCACTGCTTGCCGCCGTCGCCCGCGCCCTGCTGCCCTGGCATGCCGCTCCCAACCCGCCGGCCGCCGCGGCTGCGCCGCGCTACGACACCCCGCCGAAGCCGAATGGGGCAGCGCACGCGCCCGGCCGGCCTCCGACGGACGCGGGTGAGGCCCTGCTCCCCCGCCTGAGCTCGCTGTTCGCCTCCCTGGCCGAGGCGGCCCCGGCCGGGGCCGCCTCGGCCGCGCCACCGGTCGAGCCCTGGAGCGTCCGGTACGCCGGCCGGTTCCGGCACTACGGCCGGCCCGCCCCGCAGGTGTGGACGGCCCGCACCTTCCACTGCCCGGGATGTGCCGGAGCCGACGGGCCGTGGACCGTCACGTGCGACTGGCGCCTGGTCACCCTGGTCTGCGTGTGCGGATCGGTGAGCGACGACCACGGCCTCGCGTTCTCCGAGGTCTGGCTGCTGCTGCCGGACGGGTGAGCGGACCGGGTGCCGACCTGTCCGGCACGCCTCGGCGGGTCACGCCCCGCCGTCGGCCGGATCGGCGTCCGCGACGGCCGGCTCGGGGCGGTCGCGTCCGCTCTCGCACCGCTCGGCCAGGCGGCCGAGCATGGCCCGATGCCTGAGCTGGACGAGTGCCTCCACCCCCACGTTGTGGAGGAGTCCTCCCACGCCCCGCAGCGGATGCTCGTCGATGATCACCAGGGTGTCGTCGCCCCAGGGGCGCAGTTCGATGGCGATCCGCGCGGTGCCGAGGGCGCCGGCGTCGGCCTCCAGTTCCAGTTCGCGTTCCTCGGCACAGGCGCGTACGACCGTACGGTTCGTGCGGTCGAAGCAGCCGACGCGTACGCGGTAGCCGATGGCGGAGTCCACCTCCGGCCGGCGCCCGCGCACTGGGTGCGAGGCGGCGGCCCCGACGACCCAGTCGGCGTACCGGGTGCCGTCGGCCAGCGCGGCCCACACCTCGCGGGGGCTTCTCCTGATCAGGCGGCGGCGCACGGCCATGTCTGCCTCCTCGACTCGCACGGGGCTCCGACGGGCCGAACCTCTCCGTCCGGACCTCCGCTGTGCGACCGGCCGTCGTCGTCGGGCCCGGGGCGCTCGCCGCGTGTCCGGAACGACGTCGAAGGATCGCTCCACCGGCTCGACGGGCCAGGTCGCCCTGCCCGCGGCCTCCTCCCGTCCGAGCACGTTCCGGACGCGGGCGACACCGCTGCGGGACGCGTCCGGGAGCCGTCCTTCCAAGGGGGGCCGGCGATCACGAGGGGCTAGCGTGCCAACCCGCAGCGCCGGGTCGGCTCGGGCGCGGGCACAGGGGACACGGGCGCCGGGGCGCGATGCGGTGTATCCAGGACATATGGCTCCGCTGCGACTCCCCGAGGACCAACGTCCGTACGGGGAGCCTCGCAGCCTCATGCTGCTGGCGTCGATCGCGCTGATCGCCGTGGTCACCCTGGTCGACATCATGGCGCCGCCCGAAGTCCACCTCGGGCCGTTCCTGGTCGCCGCGCCGGCCGTCACGGCCTCGTTCGCCGGGCCCAGGACCACCGCCCGCGTCGGCGCGCTCGCCGTCCTGGCCCAAGTCGTGGTGGCCACCGTGCGTACGACGCTCGTCGATCTGAACCACATGATCCAGTTCATCACCCTGATCCTGATGTCCGCGTTCGCGACCCTCTTCGCCCACTGGCGGGAGCGGCACGAACTGAAGCTGACCCGGCTGCGCTCCGTCGCGAAGACCGCCCAGGAAGTGGTGCTCAAACCGCTCCCCCACAGGATCGGCCCGCTGCGCATCGCCTGCGTGTACCTGGCCGCGGAGACCGAGGCGCAGATCGGCGGGGACCTCTACGCGGCGGCGCGCACCTCGCACGGCACCCGGATCGTCATCGGCGACGTCCGCGGCAAGGGCCTCGAAGCGGTCGGCGACGCCGCACTCCTGCTCGGCGCCTTCAGGGGCGCCGCCCACCGGCAGGCCGACCTCCCCTCGCTGGTCGCCTTCCTGGAGGGAGCCGTGTCCTCCGACCTGGACGACCCCGCCGCCCCCGAGCGAGGCGACGAGGACCCCTGCGAGTCCTTCATCACGGCCGCCGTGCTCGACGTCCCGGACACCGAGCCGGCCCTCCACCTGATCAACTGCGGGCATCCCCCGCCGCTGCTCGTGCGCGACGGCCGGGTCGTACCGCTCGACGTGCGGAACCCGGCACCGCCGCTGGGTCTGACCGAGTTCGTGACGACCGGCCCGTCCGCGCAGACGTTCGCGTTCGAACCCGGGGACATCGCCCTGCTGTACACGGACGGTGTCATCGAGGCCCGTGACCGGGACGGCGTGTTCTTCCCGCTCGCGGAACGCGTGGCCCGGTTGCCGGACGAGGGCCCCGACGCCCTGCTGGCCCGGCTGTGCGACGACCTGGTGCGCCACGCGGGCGGCTCGCTCGGCGACGACGCGGCGATGGTGGCGATCGAGAGGATGCCCGGGCCGTCCTGAGCCGCACCCGATCGGCTCGACCCTCCCCGCCCGGGCGTCGACGGGCCCACTCGGCGTCCCTCACCCCCGGGTCATCGACCCGCGCCGCCCAGCAACTCCACCGCCGGGTCCGGGCCCCGGACCCGGTCCGCCGCCTCGCGCGTCACCACCCGCTGCCCGCCGTCACCTCCCCGAGAGACGCAGGCGCGCAGGTACCGCCCACCACTGGTCGGGGCGGTCCACCACGGGAGCGTCCGGGCCCGTCTCCAGGAAGCGGCCCAGGCGCAGGAGGAAGGCCGCGATGCCCGCCGCGCCCTGCATCCAGCCCGTGCCCGGCGGCAGCAGCGGCGGATCCTTGCGGTGCTCCAGGAACCGCCAGCGGGCTCCCGAAGCGTCCTGGACCGCCCGCTCCACGAGCGCGTCACCCATCCTGCGGGCGGCCGACACAAGGGCCGAGGCCTCGGCCGGCTCCTCGCAGTCCTGTGCCGCGTCCAGCAGTACGTCGCCCACGCCCGCCGTTCCGCAGCACCGGCCGTCGTTGTCCCAGAACCCGGGGCGGAGGCGGTCCGGAACCCCCGACGTCACGATCGACGTGAGGCAGCGGCGCCGCAACTCGCCGACGCCGATGCCCGACACCTCCGCCACCCCCGCGTGGGCCAGCGCCGCGAACAGGTGCGAGGTCCCGGCCGGGCCGTGGCACCAGGTGTACGTCACCGGTTCCACCTCCCGCGTCGAAGGCGGGATCGTGTGCGGAACGACGAAGCCGTCGTTCGCCAGTGAGCCCACGGACAGGACGTGCCGCGCTCCCCGCACCGCGGCCTCGACGAAGTCCTCGCGGTGAAAGGCCGCACCCGCCACAGCCAGCGCCGAGGCCACGCCCGCGGTGCCGTGCGAGTAGTTGGGCGCCCTCCACTCCGTACCGGCCGCGATCCCCCAGTCGAGGCCCGCCTCCGTGCGGTCGGCGACGCGCAGCAGGGCCTCGCAGCCCGTCACGGCGATCGGTTCCGCGAAACCGCCGCCCGCCCAGACCGCGGTCAGCACCACGCCCGCGGCGCCCATGACGATGTCGTTCAGCGGGGCGTCGGCGTCCGGCTCGAACCCGATGGTGGACCTCCACCCCTCGGGGGTCGCCAGGTCCGCCACTCGCGCCAACGCCACGGACTCCGTGCCCGGTTCGAGCAGTCGCAGAGCCATCGCGTCGCCCGCGAGGCCGTCGTAGAGGGACGCCTCCGTCCCGGCCGGGGCCCGGCTCGACAGCCGGGACACGATCCCGGCCGCCAACTCGCGCTCCCTCGGGCTCGGTTCCCGGTACCGCGCGATCTCCGCCAGCACCGGGGCGAGGCCGCCGACGCCTGCGTACAGCGTGTCCCGGTCCTTCGCCGGGACCGGGGCCAGGTCGTCCGGCGACACCGTCTCGGGCAGCCAGGGCCCGTCGTCCTCACGCACCTGGTCGAGCACCCACGACCAGGCGTCCTCGCCCAGCCTCCGATACGTCTCACTCGTCGTCACCCGCTCACGCTACAGGTCACAAGTCGGGGTGCTTTCCCGCCCGCCCGGCACCTCCAGTCTTGTCCCGGCTCGCGGAAGGAGCGAGGATTCGACCCACTCCGAGGGGGGAGCGGACCATGCGTATCCGTCATGCCGTGCTGGTCGGCGCCAGTGTCCTGACCGCGGCCGTACTGTCCGGTTGCACGGTCCCGGTGGGGGGAAGCACCGGGATCTCGGTCACCGAGGACGGGCGGCCGGTCGGCGTAGTGGCCGTCTGCGACGACCGGATCGACGGCGCGACGCTGTACGTCGACAGCAAGAAGAAGCGTGACGACACCCGCGGCACGTGGAGCCGCAAGCGGCCGGTCACCGGACTCGCCATGTGGACGCTCGACTCCCCGGGCAAGGGGTGGAGCACGGACGAGGCGATGGCACCTCTCGAACCGCACCGGACCTACCACTTGTACGGGTGGACCCGCGACAACTCCTCGTCGACGGCCCATGTGTCCTTCACCCGGAGCCAATTGGACAACCTCCGCCCCGGGCAGGTGCGTTACTTCGCCGGCGAGGTGGCAGGGGCGGACCGGGAGGGTTTCAGGACCGTTCCCCTGGAGGACTTCCGGTCCGAGGCGTGCGAGGAGGACTAGCCTTCTGAGTCTGAAATTCGGTTCATTAGACCGTGTCCTACATGGTCAGTTTGAGGAGCCGTTTGCAGCAGCAGAGAGCGGCTGCCAGCACGAGAAGGGCCAGGTAGTTGCCTGGCTTTCGTTCGTAGCGGTGGTTGAGTCTGCGGTAGCCGGTCAGCCAGGACATGGTGCGTTCGATGACCCACCGGCGGCGGCCGAGTCGTTCGCTGGACTCGATGCCCTTGCGGGCGATCCGGACGCCGATGTGCTTGCCCCATAACCATCGCCGCAGGTGGGGCACGTCGTACGCTTTGTCGGCGTGGAGACATTGGGGCTTGGACTCGGTCGCGTGGGATTCGTGTCCCATGTGGAAATGGGACAGCATCACGGGACCAGATGGCGAAGCGACGATGCACGGTCGACTTCGACGCTCCGAAACACGGCGGCAGAGCCCGCCAGGCACAGCTGCTGACCAGTACATAGATGATCGCGGCGAAGACCGCCTCATCATCGATGTTCGCGACCCCACCCCCCTGCGGACGCACCCGCGCCGCCGGCAGCAACGGCCTCGCGATCTCCCACAAGCCGTCCGGAACGATCCATCCCCACCGTCCACTCCCCATGCCCAGCACAACTGCCAACTGCCAACTGACCATGTAGGAAACGGTCTTAGTGCCGGTGGGTGTCGGTTAACTCCATGCCATCAGGTCAACGCGGGGCCTGAGTGGAATTGGATTTCACTCAGGCTCCGCTTTTTCGTGTCAAAACTAGCCGGACTCGCTAGCCACTACTGAAAGACGCCTATTCATAGAAATCCCCCATCGAGACGTCCCATCGAAATTCATACCAGTACGCACCTTCGCGATAGGCGCTCAGGTCAACCTCGCGAATGACGTTTTCCAACCTCTGTGCCCCATATTCCCACTCGTCGACGCCACCTTCTTCGTCGTAGAACGGGAACATTTCGCCTACTCGCATGACACATTGAGTGAAGCGAGACAGTGAAGTATTCACCAATGCGACGTCTTTCGGGCTCATGCCGTACAAAACCTCGTGTGACGTCTCATTGAAGTAAACCGAGGACCTCAGGCCGAATGCACCAAAACGGATCAGGTTTCCATCAGATCCTGGACCTACCCGCTCCGCCTCGTCCAGTGCCTTGTAGGAGAAGAATAGTTTCGGAACGACCAGTTTTGCACCACTCCGCGCGACCTCGAGGGTGACGAGTCGGGCCTCCATGAAACGCTCCATAAAGTGATTAAAGTATCAATGGTGAGGGCAAACAGCGGCACCAGACAGGGCCCCGTGACCCGACGGGACACCTCGACTTCCCGCTTGAACCGGGCCCGGAACTCCTCGTCGCCGGCCTGTGCCGGGTGGACGACCTTGACCGCCACCCGCCGCCCGCCGCCCGCCGCCCGCCCGAATCCAGGGCCGCATGGACCGTTCCCATGCCGCCCGAGCCCAGTCGGCCGATGACCCGGTACGCGCCGATCCGGCCCGGATCACCAGGCCGGGCAGGATGAACACGCGCAGACAACGACGCCCCCCACAGGCAAGAACGGTGATCCGCCGATGTCAGTGGCGACTGTGATGCTGTCGGCATGATTCCTTGGAACCTGCTGGTCGTGGAAGAGGCTCTGCGGGCCAGTTGGGCCGCTGACACCTGTTCCCCGGACGACCTCGCTCGCGCCGGCTGGCAGATCGGCAACCCGGCATGGGGCCACTGCGACATCACCGCTTTGATAGTGCACGACATCTTCGGCGGCGACCTCATGGTCGGGGAGGTCCACTGTGGCGGGGAACAGCACGGATTTCACTGGTGGAATCGGTTGCCCAGCGGTGTGGACCTCGACCTGACGCGCGAGCAGTTCCGGGATGGCCAGACCGTCACCGCAGCCCGGGTCGTCAAACGTCCACCTGGACCTCTTCCTCGGCGCTGGCAGGAGTATCTCCTTCTGCGCGAGCGCGTCATCGAGCGCCTCGGTCACCTCCCCGAGCCTGCCTGACCCGCCGAGATGGTGCTTCAACTCCCCTCGTGGCAGCCCTCCCCATCGGTGCCCGTTCCTCGTTCTCGGTCGCCCCGATCCCTTGGACCGACGTGTCTACCGGTGAGGATCGGCGGGGGCTGTGCCGGCGATGGCGCGAAGGCCGCGGTCGATGAGGTCGATGAGGTAGTCGAAGCTCTCGCCGATGTCGGTGGACAACTGGAATCCGCCGGATGCCTGCAGGCTGGCGAAGCCGTGGAAGACGCTGCGCACCGCCCTCAGCGCGTGCGTCATGTCCTGTGGGGGGATGTCGTAGCCCCGCAATACCGCTTCGAAGGGTCCGATCCCCCGCATGGAGGCGAGCAGGATCGGGTCGTCGGGGCCGGTCGGTGTGAGGCCGAGGGTGGCCGCGTAGCAGCCGGGGCGGGTGAGAACGAGGGTGCGGAGCGCGTCGGCGGCGGCGGCCAAGGCGTCGCGCCCGGAGCGGCCCTGGATGGCTGCACCGATCGCGACGGCGGCCTCGTCGAAGGCGAGCGCCGCGATGCGCCGGTGGAGGTCGTCCTGGCCGGCGATGTGCTTGTAGAGCGACGGGGCGCGCACCCCGAGCCGCTCGGCCAGCCGTGCCATGGTCAGCTCGCTGAAGCCGATCTCGTCGGCGAGCTCGGCGGCGGCAGTGACGATCGCGGCTGTGTCCAGGCCGGCCCTAGGCATTGACGCCTGCCAGGAAGGTCAGGACCGCGTCGAGGGTCTGCTGGGGGAACTGGACGTGCGGGTAGTGGCCGGCGCCCTCGATCATCTCCAGCCGGCCCAGACCAGTGGGCAGGTCGGCGACGATCGCCTTGCCCTCGGCCTGGGGCGAGGCCCAGTCGGGGTCGAGGGTGCCCTGCACGATGAGCACGGGGCAGGTGACATTGGCCAGCTGCTCACCGGCGTCGGCGGGAGAGATCTTGCCCATCGCCTGCACGACCTTCATCCGGCCGGGCTCCTCCAGCATCGTGGTGATCTGCGCCATGCGCGCGTCCCAGTCGGCGGGCTTGGGGCCGGGGTAGGCGACGTCGAGGTACTTGGCCCACTGCCGGGTACTGCCGAGGATGGTGGTGCCCATGAGATGGGTCACGCCGCGACGGTAGCCGGCCACCCGCAGGTCCCCGAGCCGGACTTGCTGCTTGCGGGTGAAGGGAGCGAGCTCGACCAGCGCGGTGACGAGTTCCGGGGCCTTGGCCGCGGCGATCGTGACCGCACCACCTGCGATGGAGTGGCCGATGAGTACCGCCGGCTCGCCGAGGTGCTTCACCAGAGCGATCAGGTCACCCGCGAGGTCGGTGCGGGTGTAGGACGCCCAGCCGACGCTGGACCCGCCGTGGCCGCGGAGGTCCACAGCAACGACTCGGTACCCGGCTTCCACCAGCGCGGGAGTGAAGAATCGGTAGGCCTCCCGGCTGTCGCCCATGCCGTGGGCCACCACCACCAGCGGCCCGGATGTGCCGCTCACCTCGTACGCGATGGTCCCATCGTCGACGTTCAGGAACTCAGTCACGACTACCTCCATAAGGACGCCAACCCGGTGGCTAATTGCGTTAGCCAAAAGCTATCAGCATTAGCCTGGAAGTCAATCCCGCCGCCGGCGCTGCGGGCAGGCTTGCACCACAGAGGAAGCTGAACGCGATGGCGGTCCAACTCCGGAACACGACCCTCCGCACGCTCCCCAGGCACGAGCACGCCACACCTGCTCGGCCGGCACACGGCTCCCCCGAATCCCCTCGACGGAGGGCGGAGCGGGATGGCAGGCTGCGCCCATGACCTACGGAATCGAGAACCACCCCGTCCGGTGAACGCGCGGGTCGAGCGCGAGGCGCTCCCTCGGCCGTTCACCGTCCTCGGGCACGCGCTGCGTCTGCTGCGCGAGGCCCCCGAGGCGCTCCCGCCCCACCGCGGTTTCGTACTCCCCGGGAGTGCCGACCGCGAGAAGCCCGCCCGGTTGCCGCCGCACGAACTGGTGGCCGCCGTCCGGGCCGTACTCGATCCGCCACCGGCCGACTCGGCGGCACTGCAGGCCCGTTTCGCCCGGCTCGGCGTACGGGACCACCACTGCGCTCCTGTCGCGTACGTCGTCGCGGGCCTCGATGTGCCGCCCCGGCAGCGGACCGAGGCCCTCGGGCTCGGCCGGGAGCTGGCCCGGGCCGGTACCACGCTGCCCGTCGTCGCCGCCGGGGTCGCGCTGCTCGGCCGCTTCGGAGAGGCCGAGGACGTCGAGACGCTGAGCGTCCTCGGCCTGCTCAGGGAACTCACGACCCCGGTCGTGGACGCCCTGGACCGCCTGGACCGCGTCGCGGCGGCCACGGTCCGGCTCACCACCCAGGTCCGCCACGACGCGCTGCGTCCCCTCGTCCGCGCGTTGCGGGCCCACGACGAGGAGGCCGTCCGCGACGCGCTGACCGTGATGCCCGCCGAACCGCGGTTCGTGCCTCCGTGGGCGGCCCGGCGGATCGCGGAGGCCGTCCGGCTGCCCGGCCTTCTCGACCGGCATCGCACGGACACCGCGCTGCTCGCTTCGGCGGGCCGGCTGCTCGTGCGGGCGGGCAGTTCTCGGTCTCGTCCCGGCGCGCTCCTCGGCCACCGCGACGCGCTCGCCCTGTACGACACCGTCGTGGACCGGGCAGGTCTGCTGCCGCCCACGCTCGACAACCACGCGATGCTGCTGTCCCTCGCACTGGACCTGAGCAGTGGTCCGGCTGTCCTGCTGGGGTGGGCCCCCGGGCGGCGCGAGGCGCTGCTGGCCTCCCTGGACGAACGGCTGGCCCGTCCCCGTCGGTCCTCGGCCACGGGCACGGCGTCCGGCTCGGGCGCCGAGTCCGGCTCGGGCGCCGAGTCCGGCTCGGGCGCCGAGTCCGGCTCGGGCGCCGAGTCCGGCTCGGGCGCCGAGTCCGGCTCGGGAGAGGGCGAGCGGATGCGTCGGCTGCGCGAGGGATGGATCCGGCGGACCCGGCGGAGGCCCTTCGGCCCCATCCCGGCGGGCGTCCCGTTCCGCCTGGTGACGGTGGAGGGCGATCCCGCCGAGCACGTGCGCGTCGAGACGCGCGTCCTCGTCGACGGGCGACCCCTGGTCCCCGCCCACCTCCCGCACGGCCGCGCCGCCGGCCCCGAGTCGCTCCTCGACGACGGCGGACTGGCGGCCGGTACCGAGCCGCACGAGGTGCTGCTCGCGGAGGCGGACTGCACCGAGGCGTGCTGCGGGGCGCTTCGCGTCACGATCCGCCGCGAAGGGGACGAGGTCGTGTGGGAGAACTGGCGGCGGCCCGATGTCCCGCCCGGCCTCCGGCGCGCCGGCTCCGAGCCTCCGGACCGCAGGTTCGACGCCGTCGCGTACGAGGCGGAGGTCGCCCGGGCCGTGGCGGACCGTCGCCTGGCGTGGCCCGCCCGCACCACGGCCCGGCTCATCGGGGCGGGGCTGTCGGAACAGCCGGACCTGCTGACCCGTTGGGACGCGCGCCGCGGGTGGATCAACGGCGATGTCGAGGACCCGGCCGTCGCCGTGGTCACGTTCTCCTATCTGCCGGGACTCGCCGCCGGGCGGCCCGAGACGGCTGGGGGGTCCCTCCAGTTCCGCTGGGCGATCCCGGACGACGGCACTCCGCCCGAGGTCCAGGCCCGGGCGGCGCTGGAACGGCTCGGGCGGGAGGACCCGAAGACGTACAGCCGGGTGTGCGGCGGCAGCCGTGAGCAGGCCGAGCGACTCGGCTTCCCCTGGCCCGATCAGGAGTGAGCGGCGGGGGTTCCGCGAGGCCGAAGCCCCCGGTACGGGACTCCCTCATCGGGGTCCGCCCGGGGGCGCGCGTCGGGGTCGTGGGCGCCGCGTGGGCGGGGGCGGGGAGTTCACCCGCAGCGGGACGGGTCCGGTGTCCGGGCCCTGCCGGGCTCGACACCCTCACGGCGCGGTGGGCCGGGACCCGTGGCGCCGAACGGTGCCGGCCCCGGCTCCTTCGCGTGGCCGGCAGCGGGACTCGGGGCCCCGGACGCCGGGTCCGTTCAGCTCCCCGCGTGGACGGCGGGCCGTGTGCCGCGCTCCCCGCCGAGCGCACCGGACAGGGACAGGGCACCCGGTCCCGAGAACACCAGCAGGAGGAAGCCCCAGCAGAAGAGAACCGGCGCGAGGCCGCCGTTCTGGAGGGGGAAGAGCCCGTCCGGCTGGTGCTCGGTGAAGTACGCGAAGGCCATGGCTCCGGAGCTGAGGAACGCGGCGGGGCGGGTGGCGACCCCGAGGAGCACGAGAACGCCGCACACCAGCTCGATCAGTCCGGCGTACCAGAAGGGCCAGTCGCCCACCGGGCTCGCCTTGCGGTCCAGGACTCCGAAGATCGTCGCGGCGCCCTCGGAGGCGAACAGCAGGCCCAGGACTATTCGGAAGAGGCCGAGGACCAGTGGTTGGCGCGTGGTCAGCCAGTCGTTGAGGCGCGGGTTGCTCATCGGTGCTCCCAGGGTGATTCGGCCGGTCGACAGTGGATGGTCGGGTGAAGTCTGCCTCGCGGTCAGCACGGAAACCCTCCCCCGCCCTCCCCTACGCGTGCGCGGCCCCCTCGGTTCAAAGGGATTCGCCAGATTCGCGGCACCTTCACCCCGTGAGGGCCGGCGGCGGTGGAACACCCCCCACGCGCTGGTCATCCCGGGTGCGCGCGCACGCCGGTGCGTCCGACCCCGGCTCCCGTCCTCAGCGCAGGCCGGCGGGGCGGCGCCGCGGGCAGCCGGTCACAGCGTCTTGCGCATCAACTGCGTGAGCCGGTCGCGTTGTTCGTTGAACGCGACTCGGGCTTCCTGGAACTCGTCGGCTTCGTAGGTGACTCCCTTGGCGACGACGTCCCGGTAGACGCGCAGCAGCACCACCATCCGCGTGACCTCGGCGAGCACGGTGTCGTCGGCGGCGAGGGCCAGCTCCAGCCGTTTGGACAGCACGTTGCTGTCCCGCAGTACGGTCCCCGCGCGCGCGAACGCCGTCTCGTCGGAGTCGTGGCCGCGGGCGATGTTGATGAGGGTCTCGCTCGCCGCCGCCGTGGCGTTGAGGAACGAGATGTACGCGGCGCGGCGGTCGTCCCGTGTGCGCTGGTCCCGCTCGCGCCGCCAGCGGCGCCACTCCACGAAGGCGGACGCGCCGAGGGCGATGACCGCTCCCAGCGCGGTGTTGATGAAGCCAGTCAGTTCCACGTCCATACCATGCTCGGACGGGCCCGGCCCCAATCCGGACGGGCCGGAGAAGGTTCCCTTCCGGACAGTCGAACGGCACCAACTCCCCTTTGCCTCAAGGGCTTTGGCCGTCCTCCCGCTCGCGGACCGCCGGCGTCCTGCCCGCCCGGAGCCGGCGGAGCATCCGGGCGTCCCCGAAGCCGACCTCCCTGGCCGCGGCCTCCGCGGTCGTGCCGTGGCCGATCAGCCGCTCGGCGTGCTCCACGCGCAGGGTCTGCTGGTAGCGGAGCGGGGTGAGCCCGGTGGCGCGGTGGAACAGCCGGGTGAGGGTGCGTTCGCTGACCCCGGCGCGGACGGCCAGTTCGGGCAGGGGCAGGGTTTCGGAGAAGCGGGCGTCGATGAGGTCCTGGACGTGGTGGACCGTGTCGTCGAGGTGGGCGCGGTGCCTGAGCATGGCGCTCGCCTGCGGCTCGTGGCCGTTGCGACGGGAGTACACGACCATGTTCCGCGCCACGCGGGCGGCGAACGCAGGGCCGTGCCGGTCGGCCAGCAGGTGCAGCGCGAGATCGATGCCGCTGGCGATGCCCGCCGAGGTCACCACCCCGCTGTCGGCGGTGAAGAGCACGTCGCGGGTCACCTTCGCGCGCGGGTGGCGCGCGGCGAGTTCGTCCTGGAGGTCGTGGTGCGTGGTGCACCTGCGCCCGTCGAGGAGCCCCGCCTGGCCCAGCGCCTCCGCCCCGGAGCACACGCTGGCGACCGTGCCCCCGGCCGCGTGGTGGGCGCGCAGCCCTTCCAGCATGTCCGGGTCGAGGTGCGGCCCGCCGTGGAAGCCGGGTGTGCGCCAGCCCGGCACCAGGACCAGGTCCTCGCGGCAGAGTTCCGGCCAGCGGGTCTGCGCGGTCAGCGGCAGTCCCTGGGCGCTGGTGACCTGCTCCCGCTCGGCGACGTAGCAGATGCGGTAGGGCCTGCCGTAGTCCGCCGCCGTACTGAAGACCTGCGCGGGGCCCGCCAGATCCAGCAGGTGGACCCCGGGGAAGAGGGCGAAGACGACCAGGCTCACACCTGGGATGGTCGCACCTCCGCCGCCAGTTCCGCGACTGTGGCGATCCGGGCGAACCGGTCCCTCAGTACGGCCTCGGTGCGCTCGATGATCTCCTGCGCGCCGAGGTCGCCGATGGGGTTGGTCGTCGTGGCGTCCGTGACGAAGACCATGCGGTAGCCGAGGTCGCTGCCGACGCGGGTGGTGGTCTCCACGCACTGCTCGGTGCGGATGCCGCACACCAGCAGTTCGCGTACGCCCGCTGCGGTGAGCAGTTGCTGGAGGTTGGTGGTGGTGAAGGCGTTGTGGGAGGTCTTGTGCAGGACCGGTTCGCCGGGCTTCGGCGGTTCGACTTCCTCCAGCAGCCTGACGTGCCCCTGTTCGGGGTCGAAGGCGCCTCCGCTGCCGGGCTCGGTGTGCAGGACCCACACCACGAGGTCCCCGTTGTCGCGGGCGAGGTGGACCAGGCGGTTCACGGGCTCGGCGATGCGGGGGTTGGCGATCTGGTCCCACAGGGGGCGGGCCCGGAAGGATTCCTGGACGTCGATGACGATCAGTGCTCGGCTCATGCGCCCATTCTCATCTGCGTGGACGTACGGTTCGAAGGCCCGATCCGGGCTCGCACCGGAACGATCCGGTCAGCGGGTGCGCAGGGAGCGACGGCCGTCGGCCGAGGGCTGCCGGGACTGCCGCGGGGGGGCCCGGCCGGTCCGGGAGTCAGAGCGCGACGTCCACGACGAGCGGCCGGTGGTCGGAGATCTCCGAGCGGGGGGCCGCCGTGCCGCGTACCGCCTCCCGGGGGACCCCGTTCGCCAGGACGTGGTCGAACCGGACCAGCGGGCGACGGGCCGGATAGGTCGGCAGCCGGGACAGGTCCCGCCAGGGCGCCTGCTGCCGCCCGCGTGGCCTGTCGGAGCCGCCCAGTCGTGCCGCGGCGGCGAGCACCCACCGGGGTACGGGCCCCGTCAGGTTGAAGTCGCCCAGCAGGATCCGGGGCGCGGGCAGATCGGCCACCCAGCCGTGCACGGCGGCGAGTTGGGCCGCGTTGCGGCCCGGTACGAAGGACAGGTGCGTGGCCACGACGGTGAAGGGGCCGTGCTTCCCCTCCAGGACAGCCGCCAGCGCGACGCGCGGCTGATCCCTGACCAGCACGAGGCCGGAGCGCCCCGGCACCTTCAGCGGGAACGGCACGGACGAGGCCCTGAGGCGTCTGGCCCGCCACAGCCGTACGGGCAGTCGGGTCACCAACGCGACACCGTGGGAAGGGAGTTCGGACGCGCGGGCGTCGTCGGGGCCGGACACCCGCAGTCCCGGGTCGGCGGCCCGCCCGGTCACCCGTGGCCAGTCGCCGTGCACCGCCGACGCGTACCTCCAGTGCCGGGCGCCGGACGCCCGGGCCGCGATCGCCGCCTGGTCGGTCCTGCCCGAACGGGACTGGAACCGGTCGAGTTCCTGGAGGGCGAGGACGTCCGCGTCGAGGGCCGAGACGGCTTCGGCGAGCCGCCGGGCGACCACCGCGGCGGGCACGTCGTGCCGCTCCTCGGCGTCCTCGGGGAGCCCGTGCAGCACGTTGAACGTCGCGAGCCTCATCCGCGGGAGTGTACGGGTGGGGCATGGCGGGTCGCGGGGGACGGCGGCGACTCGGAGCGGCCATCCGCGCCCGGGTGAGGGTCCCGCAGGTCTGCCCGGCGCCTCGGAGGACTCCCGGGCGCGGGACGCCGGGCAGCCCGGGGGCGGCGGGCGCGCAGTCGGGCCGGGGCACGTTCCGGTCAGGGCTGGCTGGCGTGGGTGTGGCTGTGCGTGTGCTCGGGCGGGCAGGCCGGGGTACGGCTTCTGCGGTCGCGCAGCCAGTCCTGGACCGCCAGGAGGAACGCGCACAGGACGGGCAGCACTCCGCAGCCCACGGCGACCGCCAGGGCGGAGCGGTAGGCGTCGTGGCTGTTGTCCAGCACCAGGTAGAAGAGGCCGGGCAGCGCCGCAGTCCCGACGGCGGCGCCCAGTCTCTGGGCCGTCTGCAGGGCACCGCCCGCCGCACCCGCCATCCGGACCGGCACGTCCCGCAGGGTCATGGTGATGTTGGGCGAGATGACGCAGCCGCTGCCGAGGCCTCCGAAGAACAGCACGGGGGCGGCGAGCCACACGGCGTGGTCGCCCGGGACCCGCCACAGGATGAGCACGGCTCCGCCCAGGCCGACGATCACGCCCGCGAGTCCGCAGACGGTGAGCAGGCGCCCGTAACGCTCGACGAGCCGGCCGGCCACGAACGCGGCGGTGGCCGAACCGATCGCGAAGGGTGTCACCGCGAGACCCGAGCGCAGGGGTGAGAGGCCCTGGCCGTTCTGGAAGAAGAGGGCGAACACGAGCCACACGCCGCTGAACCCGACGAAGTACAGGGCGCCGATGGTCGCGCCGATGGCGTATCCGCGGGTGGACGTGACCAGCTCCGGGTCGAGGAGCGGCTGCGCCCCGCCCTTCGCGACGCGCCGCTCCCAGCGGGTGAACGCGAGCAGGAGGGCGGCACCGATCACGAACAGCCACCACAGCGTGCGCAGCCCGCCCGCCTCCGCGAGGACCAGCGGGAGCATCAGGGCCAGCACTCCTGAGCCGAGGAGCACGACCCCCCACAGGTCGAGCGGTTCCCGGCGGCGCGGGGCCACCCTGGGCAGCAGGCGCAGGCCCAGCAGGAGGGCCACCGCGCCCACGGGCACGTTCACGTAGAAGATCCAGCGCCAGCCCTGCGCGCCTCCGGCGAACATGAGGACCAGGCCGCCGACGATCGGGCCCAGCGCGCTGGAGATGCCGACGATCGCGCCGAACAGGCCGAACGCCCGGCCGCGTTCCGCTCCCCTGAACATCTGCTGGATGAGGGCGGAGTTCTGCGGCGCGAGGCAGCCCGCGGCCACGCCCTGGGCCAGCCTCGCCACGACGAGCAGCGTGATCGTGGGGGCGGCTCCCGCGGCGGCGCTGCACAGGACGAACGCCGCGAGGGCCAGCAGGAAGATCCGCCGCCGTCCGATGGCGTCGCCCAGGCGGCCGGCGGGGACCAGGACAAGGGCGAACGCCAGGGCGTAGCCGGAGACGACCCACTGGATGGCTGGCGCCGAGGCGTGCAGGTCGCGTTGCATGGACGGCAGCGCCACGGCCACGATCGTCACGTCGAGCAGGCTCATGAATCCGGCCACGAGGGTGACCCACAGGGCCCGCCAGCGCCGCGGATCGGTGCCTTCCGCGTCGGGCTCGGCGTGTTCCCCGCCTGCCTTCGCCTGTTCGGCCGCTCCCACGTGGCTCCTCTCCGCCGCTGCGGCCCGGCACCCGGCCTCGGTGCCGCGCGGGTGCGCGCCCACCGGGACGCGCGGCCACCTGCACCATCCTTCGAGCAGCACGCGCATACGGCAACACGGCGTCCGGGGCCCCGTCGCGGCGGACCGGTCCCCGGCGGGGCCTCGGGGGTCCGCGGCGGACCGGCCGGGTCAGCACCGCCGGCCGGCCCGTCAGGCGCCGTTCCGACGGCGCCGCTCGCGTGTCCCGTGGGTACGCCGGGCAGGCGGGGCGCTAGGCCGGGGTGGCCGCCAGCGTGGCCGTGCGGCCGGCGAGGGGGGCCGTGCGGCTGCCGAGCGCGGCGGAGAACTGGTCCGTGACCTGTGCCAGGGCCTCGGCGGCCGACGGTGCGATGACCGGGGTGCCGTCCTCGCCGATGGTGATCTCCTTGTCGAGGGTGAACCAGCCCGGGACGATGTGCGCGGCCCCCATCGAACTCAGCACGGGGCGCAGGGCGTAGTCGATGGCCAGGACGTGGGCCGTGCTGCCGCCGGTGGCCAGCGGCAGCACGGTCTTGCCGGCCAGCGCGTACTGCGGGAGCAGGTCGAGCAGGGACTTCAGCAGGCCCGAGTAGGCGGCCTTGTAGACGGGGGTGCCGACCACGATTCCGTCGGCGCGCTCGAACTGGGCGGTGGCTTCGACGATCGCGGGATGCCGGAAGTCGGCGCCGAGCAGCGCATCGGCGGGCAGGGTCCGTACGTCCAGCGGGATCACGTCGTGGCCCTGCCGTCGCAGGCGGTCGTCGAGGTGCCGCAGGAGACGGGCCGTGCGGGAGGTGGCGGAGGGGCTTCCGGAGACGGACAGGATGGCGGCCATGAGGGGACCTTCCGGGTCGGTTGCGCGGGCTGACGGGTGGGCGGTCGAGCGGAGGCCGACCGCGGACCGGGCGGTCGGGGCGGCGGCCGCACGGGGCGTACGGAGGTCCGGCGGACACCGGGGACCCCGGGGGCCGGGCGCTCCGGGAGTCACCGGGCGCCGGCCGCGGTCTCCGCCCGTTCGTGCCCCCGGGCGGGCGCACCGGCCCGGGGGCGCGGTTCACCAGGTGCTCGACTCCACGGCGACCACGGGCACCAGGTCGTTGCGCAGGGTCTCCAGGAACGTGACGACCTCGGCCGCCACGCTGCGGTGCTGCACGTCGTTCAGGACGTCGTGGTGGGCCCCGCGCACCACGGAGAGACGGGCCCTTGGCAGCGACTTCACGGTCCGCGCGAGCGTGTCGCGGTCCGCGAGGGGGTCGGCGTCGCCGACGAGGAACAGCGCGGGGACGGTGATCCCGCCGTCGTGCGCCGCGGTGAGCAGGCTGTCGGGGACTGCGGCGTCGAGGGCGCCGCGCCGGACCCGGGGGTCGTCGGTCAGGGCGCCCCGGTGCGCCGGGCAGGAGGTGCGGATGTCCAGTTCGTCGTCCCAGGTGCCCGCCGCGGCGGCACGGTGTCCCGGCAGGCCGGCGAGGACGACGGCGTCGGGCCGCACGGTCGCGGGCCGTTCGCCGGACCCGAGCAGGGCGGCCACGGCCGCCGCGCCCAGGTCCGCCGCCACCAGGACCAGGGGGCGTACGAGTCCGTCGGCGGGGGCCGTGTCCTCGGCGGCCTCCAGCAGGCGGGCGCCGAGGCGCGCCAGGGAGCCGTCGGTACCGTCCGGGGCGTCCGGGGCGTCCAGGGCGTCCAGGGCGTCCAGGGCGATGTGCGGCGCGTCGACGACACGGACACGGTAGGCGTCGGCGGCCAGTCGTCTGCCGAGCCGTGCGTACGTGGCGCGGGTCTCGCCCCGGCCCGGCACCACGACGATCGTGCCGCGGACGCGGAGGCCTTCGGGGGCGTGGTGGTCGGTGTACTCGGTCATCTCAGACTCCTGCGGAGGGGCGTTCGGTCGTTGCGGCGGGCTGCCAGCCCAGGGCGGGGGCCACATCCGCGGCGATGAGTTCGAGGGCTCGGATCGTGGCGTCCTGGTCCGGGACGGCGGGGTTGAACTGGGCGATGAGGTCGGTCGCGACGGGCAGGACGCGCTCCTTGTGGAACTGCTCGACGATCTCCTCGGGAGCACCGTGGAAGGCGTGGAAGCGGCGCAGCGCCTCGTTTGCCGACACGTCCTTCGGGAAGGCCCCGCTCGCCGACATGCGGAGTGCCGCGCGGTGGACGTCGTCGCCGATCTGCCGGAGTGCGGTGCGCCTGTCCTTGGCCGGGAACACGAGTCGCGACAGCCCGATCCTGGGTCGGCGCGGGGTGTCCCAGGCGTCCAGGAACGCGTCCGCCCAGGGGCGTTGCACCTCGTCGGTCGGGGTGTCGTAGCCGTACGCGGCACGGTTGAGCAGCAGGTTGGAGCCCGCCGCGGCGGCGTACCGGGCGCCCTGCGCGCTGAACGCCCCCTGCCAGAGCCGGCCGTTGAAGTCGCCGGGGGGCGGCTGGATGCGGAAGCCGGAGGTGCCCACCTCCTCGCCGGCCAGCGCCCGGCGGAGAACGGCCAGGTTCTCGCTGGTCAGTTCGCGCCTGCGGGCGGCGTCCTTGCCGAACGCCGCGAACTCCACGTCGCTGGAGCCGCTCCCCACGCCGATCTCGACCCGGCCGCCACTGAGGGTGTCGACGGTGGCGACGTCCTCGGCGAGGCGGATCGGGTCCTCCAGGGGGAGGACCGTGATGGCGGTGCCGAGGCGTATCCGGGTGGTCCTGGCCGCCGCGTGGGCGAGGAACGTCCACGGCGAGGACAGGCCGCCGCCGCCGAGGGAGACGTGGTGCTGGGCGACCCAGCCGACGTCGAAGCCGAGTTCGTCGGCGACGACGAAGAGTTCCTGGGCGTTCCGGTAGGTGCGGGCCAGGTCCGCGTCGCGGCCCTGGACGTGGGTGAGGAAGCCGAGCCGGAAGCGCGGCGTGCGGTCGGTCATGGGAGTCTCGGCCCTTCCGGCATCAGGCGGCCGACCCGGACGTGCCCGCGGCGAGCAGCGGGCCCTGCGGCTGCTGCTCGGCGCGGTGGCCGAGCACCCGGTCGAGGAGGGCGGCGGCGCCCCCGTCGGGCAGCCGGGTGCCGCGCCAGGCGACGTGCTGGTCGGGGCGGACGAGGACGTTGGTGGTGCCGTACACCGATCGGACCCCGGGGTCGGGGAGGTGGACGACGGTGAACGGCAGGGACCGGGCCGCGGCCTCGGCGGCCAGTTCCCGTTCGACGCCTCGGTCCTCGGTGAGGACGAGCAGTGCGAAGCGGTCGCCGACGCGGTCGTGGAGCGTGCCGCCGTACGGGTCGACCCGGCCGTCGGGTGCGCGGTGGCCCGGGCGCGGATCGTCCTCGTAGACGTCTCCGCGCCAGGCGGGCTCGTCGGCGAGCTGGCCGGGTTCGTACCAGATCACGGTCGAGGCGTCGTAGCGTTCGTCGAAGGCGACTCCGTCCCCGCCGGTGTGGTCCCGGCGCAGCAGTTCCCCGATCCGGGTGCGGCGGAGCGTGGCCTCGGGGCTGAGGTCGGCGTCGTCGGGGATGCCGCCGCGCCGGATCTCCGCGAGCGTGCGCTGCGAGCGCCTGGAGCGTTCGAGGGCGTGGTCGGCGACGCGCCAGTTGTGCGGGCGGCGCTCCTGGTCGTAGGAGTCGAGCAGGGTCTGCGGGGCGTGGCCCCTGATGACCGCGGTGAGCTTCCAGCCGAGGTTGACCACGTCCCCGAACCCCTCGCCGAGGTTGCCGCCCGGGGTGCGTACGTGGGCGGCGTCGCCGGCGAGCAGGACGCGTCCGCGGCGGAACGTCTCGGCGATCCGGGTGGCGTGGTAGAAGGTCGTCGCGGAGACGAGTTCGAGGTCCAGGTCGAATCCGAACGCGGCGCGGCCGATGGCGAGCAGTTCCTCCTCGGCGGGTTCGTGGTCGAGCGGGTACGGCCCGGCGTAGACGCGCCACTCGCGGGTGCTGACGGCGGCAAGGAAGCCGGACGCGGTGTCGTTGAAGACGATGTTGCTGCCGCTGGGGGCGGCGCCCACCCGGTCGGAGATGTCCCCGGTGCGGACGATGAGCCGCAGCCGCTTCTCGCGGGCGTGCTCTCCTTCGCGCCGGATACCGGCGAGCCGGCGGGTGGTGCTGCGGCCCCCGTCGGTGCCGAGGACGTAGGCCGCGCGCACCGTGCGGCGGCGCCCGGTGCCGGTGTCGACGAGCCCCGCCGTCACACCGTCGGCGTCCTCGTCGAGCTCCCGCAGCTCCCAGCCACCGGCGACGCTCACGTCCTGTTCGCGCAGACGGTCGAGGAACACCTGCTGAAGTGCGGTCTGCGGGCGGCGCAGTGCCTCCTGGAGCGAGTGCGGGGGCTCCTCGCGACCGTTGAACGACGGCCGCGGGGTGGGCAGCAGTTCGTGTCCCGCGAGGGAGGTGACCAGTCTGGTGCCCTGGTTCCATTCGGTGGGGTACGTCCAGGCGGCGCGGATGCGCTGCAGCAGGCCCCAGCGGCGGAAGTGCTCCACCACGCGCGGGGTGTGCCCCATGGCTCCGGCCCGTACCAGCGTCGCGGTGCGGGCGCGGTCGACGACGGCGACCCGCAGGCCGCGCGCGGTCAGTTCGACCGCCGCCGACAGGCCCACCGGGCCCGCGCCGACGATCAGGACGTCCGTGGTCCCCGGGGGTGTGGCCGCCGGGAACCGGACCGTGTGGACGTCGCGTCCGCCGGTCTCCGAGTGGTCTGTCACGGTCCTCCCCCGTCAGTCGTTCACGAGCTGGGGCGCGCGGGTGTTGCGGTTGGCGGGGACGGGCAGACCGAGGTTGCCGCGCAGGGTGTCGGCCTCGTACTCGGTGCGGAACAGGCCGCGCTTCTGCAGGATCGGCACGACGCCGTCGACGAACAGGTCGAGTTCGTCGGTGGTGCGGAAGGCGAGGTTGATGCCGTCGAAGGTGCCTGCCGCGAACCAGGTCTCGATGGTGTCGGCGACCGTCCGCGGTGAGCCGACGAACGGCGAGTTGCGGAACTCGTTGACCAGCTCGGTGACCTGACGGAGCGTGAGGTTCTCGGACTTCGCCCGTTCGATGAGCTTCCCGGCGCCCGTCCGGCCGCCCTTCTCCGCGAGGTGCGCCACGTCGGGGAAGGGGGCGTCGAGGTCGTGCGCGCTGAAGTCGTACGCGCCGAAGGAGCGTCCGAGCAGGGCGAGGTTGCGGTCGAAGTCGTTGTCCTCCTCGAAGATCTCCCGCTCGCGGCGCCGGGCCGCCTCGTCGGTGGCGGCGACGACCGGTCCGCCGTGGATGAAGATCTTGATGTGCTCGGGGTCGCGGCCGTACGAGGCGGTGCGCTGCTTGATGTCGGCGTAGTACTCGCGTGCCTGCTGGAGGGTTCCGCCCGGCGCGTAGATGCCCTCGGCGACCTGGGCGGCGAGGTCGCGGCCCTCCTCGGAGACACCGGCCTGGAAGATCACCGGCTGGCCCTGCGGCGAGCGGGAGAGGTTGAGCGGTCCGGCGACCTTGAAGTGCTCGCCCTCGTGGTGGAGTTCGTGCAGCTTGGCCGGGTCGAGGAAGACGTTGCGGGCCACGTCGGCGACGAACGCGTCGTCCTCGTAGGAGTCCCACAGGCCGCGGGCCACCTTGACGAACTCCAGGGCGCGGCCGTAGCGGGTGGTGTAGTCGAGGTGCTCGTCGAGTCCGAAGTTCCGGGAGGTGCCGGTGTCGAAGCTGGTCACGACGTTCCAGCCGGCGCGGCCGCCGCTGATGTGGTCGAGGGAGGCGAAGCGGCGTGCGAGGTTGAACGGCGAGTTGTAGGTGGAACTGGCCGTGCCCACGAGGCCGATGTGCCTTGTGTGGGTGGCGACCGCCGACAGCAGCGTCAGCGGTTCGAGGCGGTTGAGGTAGTGCGCGGGGTACGTGGCGTTGATGAACTGGCTGTCGACGATGAACAGGGCGTCGAACAGGGCGTGTTCGGCGGCCTGCGCCTGGCGTATGTAGTAGTTGATGTCGATGCTGGCGTTCTTGGCGACCCGGGAGTCCTTCCAGAGGCCGTGCTGGCCGGGGCCGCCGACGCCGTAGGGGTGCAGGGCGAGGTGGATCGTGCGGGGCATGGTGCTTCCTGTCTGTGGGTGGGTCGGGCGGTCTGTGCCGGGAGCGGGACGGGCGGGGCGGCGGTGGCCCCGCGCGCCGGGCGTGCGGGAGGTGTCCGCGCGGCCGGCCCCGTGGGCGGGGTGGTGCGTGCGGTCTCGCGGTGGGGCCGTGCGGTGTGCCGCGCGGCGGGTGGGTCAGACGTGCAGCAGGGCGCGCAGGGCCGCGCGTTCGGCACGCTCGGCCGGCGCGCCGTGCAGCGTGGGCGCGGAGCTGACGAGCAGGCGGGTGTAGGGGTGCCGGGGCCGCTGGATGACGTCGCGTGCGGTGCCGGTCTCGACGAGTTCTCCCTGGTGGAGCACGGCGATGCGGTCGGCGATGCCCGCGACGGATCCGAGGTCGTGGGAGATGAAGACGAGGGCCACCCCGTCCGACCGGAGTTCCTTGAGGATCTCCAGGATCTGGACGCGGTTGGCGGAGTCCAGGGCGCTCACCGGCTCGTCGAGGATGACCAGTCGGGGTTCGGTGACCAGGGCCCGGGCGACGGCGACGCGTTGGCGCTGCCCGCCGGAGAGCTCCCCCGGCAGCCTGCCGAGGAGTTCCTCCGTGAGGCGTACGCGGTCGAGGAACGTACGGGCGCGGGCGGCGGCCTCCTGGCGCGGGACGCCCTGGACGAGGAGGGGTTCGGTCAGGGAGTCCTCGATGGTGAGGTCGGGGTCGAGGCTGCGCAGCGGGTCCTGGAAGACGTACTGGACGACTCCGCGGCGGCGCAGGGCACGCCACCGGCGCCGGTTGTGGCCGCCGACGTCCTCGCCACCGATGGCGATGGTGCCGGCGTCGGCGCGCACCAGGCCGAGGATCGCGCGGGCGAGAGTGGACTTGCCCGATCCCGTCTCGCCGATGACACCGACGGTCTCGCCGCGGGCCACGTCGAGGGACACGCCGTCGAGCGCGGTGCGCCGTCGGCGGCCGAGCCCGTACCGGACCCGCAGACCGGCGACTTGGAGGACGGGTGGCGGGGTCGTGCCCGGACCTGGGGAGTGTCCCGTCGGGCGCGCCTCCCGGAGTCGGCCGGAGTCCCCGGGCGACCGCTGCGCCCGTGTCCCGGTGGAGTCCTCGGGCGGCGACGGCTCCCGGGTGCCGGACGGGCTCCGCGGTGACGGTTCGGTGGTCACGCGTCCTCCTTCGCCAGGAACTTGTCCAGGCCGTACTGCTCGTGCTCGGCGATGAGCAGCCGTGTGTACTCGTGCCGGGGCTCGTGCAGGACCGTGCGGGTGGGTCCCCGCTCGACGACGTGGCCCTGCCGCATGACGAGGACCTCGTCGCACAGCTGGGAGACGACGGCCAGGTCGTGGGAGACGACCACGAGGGCGAGTCCGGCTCGTTCGCGCAGGTCGGCGAGGAGGTCCAGGATCTCGGCCTGGACGGTGACGTCGAGTGCCGTGGTGGCCTCGTCGGCGATGAGGATCCGCGGGTCGGCGGCGATCGCGGTGGCGATCAGGACGCGCTGGAGCATGCCGCCGGACAGCTCGTGGGTGTACTGGCCGTAGACGAGTTCCGGTTCTCGCAGGTGCACCGCGTGGAGGAGTTCGACGGCCCGGTGGCGTGCCTCTCGGCGCCCGAGGCCCTTCTTCACGCGGACGACCTCGGCGATCTGGGCGCCCACGCGGATCGAGGGGTTGAGGTAGGAGGCCGGGTCCTGGAACACGGCGCTGATCGTCGCGCCGCGCAGTGCCGTCCAGTCGGCGGCGGTCAGGGTGGCCGTGTCGGTGCCGTCGATCTCGATGGAGCCCGCGCCGATCTCGAAGTGCGGGGGCAGGATGCCCAGGGCGGCGCGGCAGGTGAGGGTCTTGCCGCTGCCGGACTCACCGACGATGCCGACCGTGCGGCCGGGGGTGAGTTCGAAGCTGACTCCGTGGACGATGTCGCGGTCCGCGACCCGGTCGCTGATCCGTACGTCGCGGACGGCGAGCAGGGGCGGGGCCGTGGTGGCGGAGCCGCCGGGGGCGGCAGCGTTCCCGGGTGCGTACGGCCGGGTGGGCCGTGCCGTGATGTTGTCGGACAGAGTGGTCATCGGGTACCTCCGGCGGGCGCGGGGTCGGCCTTGTCGGGGCGGTTGGCTCGGGCTCTGCGCTGGTTGACCAGGGCGCGGCCGGCCTCGCCCGAGACGTCTCGGATCGCGTCGGCCAGCAGGTTGCTGCCCCAGACGGTGACCATGATCAGGAGCGCGGGGGTGAGCGGTGCCCACGGGCGGTGGCTGAGGTAGCCCAGGTCCGAGGCGAGCAGTCCTCCCCAGGTCGGCGCGGGCGGTTGGACGCCGATGCCGAGGAACGTCAGGCTCGACACGATGACGAAGCCGACGCCGATGGTCTGGGCGAGGGCGACCGCGATCGGCGGGAGCACCTTGACCCACACATGGCGGCGCACGACCCAGCCGAGGGAGGCGCCGGAGATGAGCGCCGCCTCCACGTACGGGGAGCGTGCGACGGCGAGGGTCGCGGCGCGTGCCACCCGGTAGAACAGCGGGGACACGAGTACGCCGGTCACCAGCATGGCCTGGGTGATGCCGTTGCCGAGCAGTGCGATCACGGCGACCGCGAACAGCAGGAAGGGCAGGGCGACCAGGGTGTCGGCGAGGCGGAGGGTGATCCATTCGAAGCCGCGGCCGAGGTAGACCGACAGGATGCCGGGCACCGCTCCCACCAGCAGGGCGGTGAGGGCGACTTCGAGGGAGCCGAGGACGCTGACGCGGGAGCCGTCGAGGAGGCGGCTGAAGACGTCGCGGCCCAGGTAGTCCGTCCCCAGCCAGTGGTCGCCCGAGGCGGCGGCGAGCATGGTGTCGCTGGTGGCCAGCGGGTCCTGGGGGGCCAGCAGCGGACCGAGGACGGCGAGCAGGGCGACGAGGGTCAGGATCGCGACGGCGATCCGGCCGGTCGTGAGTGCGAGTACGCGGCGCACCATGGCTCAGACCCCCCGCTGGGCCGCCGGCGTCACGCGCGCCAGCAGCAGGTTGACGATCAGGTTGAAGGCGACGACCAGGACGATCGACACGACGAGGACTCCTTGGACGGCCGGTACGTCGCCGGCCTGGGCGGAGTCGTTGGCGAAGCGGCCGAAGCCCTGGAGGCCGAAGATCCATTCGGTGATGACGGAGGCGCCGACGAGCGCGGGGAACTTCAGGCCGAGTGTGGCGAGTGTGGGTCCGAGGCCGTTGCGCAGTACGTGTCCGAAGAAGATGCGCCGCGGGCTCAGTCCCCGTACCAGCGCGCCCGTCACGTAGTTCTCGCGGTAGGCGGCGATCAGACTGCTGCGCAACTGGCGGGCGACGTCGGCGATGACGTCGAAGCTCAGGGCGAGCGCCGGCAGCGTGATGTGGGCGAGCCACGGCCCGATCCCCTGCTCCGCCGGAACGTATCCGGCGGAGGGGAACAGGTGGAGGCCGACCGCGAAGACCGCCACCAGGACGATGCCGACCACGAAGGCGGGCATCACGGAGACGACGGTGACGAATCCCGTGATGGTCCGGTCGATCCAGGTGGTGCGCCGTACCGCGGCGAGGGTGCCGAGGGCGAAGCCCACCACCACGCCGATGACGAGCGCGAGCGTGGCGACCGACAGGCTGACGCCCAGGCCGAGACCGATCAGGGTGGAGATGTCGGCGCCGTTGGTCCAGCTCGCGCCGAGTTGGCCGTGCAGGACGCCGCTGAACCAGTCCCAGTACTGGACCAGGAAGGGCCGGTCGAGACCCCATTGGGCCTCGACCCGGGCGATGGCTTCGGGAGTCGCCTCCTCGCCGAGCTGGATCCGGGCGGGGCTGAGCCCGCTCAGTGACCTCAGCGCGAACGTCACGAACGTCGCGACCACGAATACGGGCACGAAGATCGCGATCGATCGGGCGAGGGCGGCCAGGACGCGGCCCAGCGCGTGCCGCGTCCTGGCCATGGCGACCCCGCGACGTCCGGCGGACACGGTGGTGATGGTGGAAGGTGCGCTCTTCGTCATGGAGTTGCCCCCTCTCTGCAGTGGATTCGGCGTGGACGGTGGTCAGTTGCCGCTGGAGATGGTCACGCCGGTCCAGTCGATGTGGGCCGGGTTCTTGGGCAGGTCCGAGATCGACTTGTTCTTGGCGATGAGGTTGGGCTGGGAGTAGGTGAAGACCAGGGCCCTGCTCTCCAGTCCGGCCCGGGTGGCCGCCTGGAGTGTCCGCGCGTAGGCGGGCGCGTCCAGCGGGGTCTGGCGGACCTTGGCGATGGCCTCCTCGAAGCCCTTCGGCTCGTAGGGCGAGCTGAGGTTCAGCGGGCCGTTGGGGCCGAAGTGGGCGGTGAGGGTCTGCGCCGCGGAGTCGCGGCCCGTGGTTCCGTACAGGGAGAAGGTCAGGTCCTTGGCGAAGAACGGGGTGGCCCAGTTCTTGTCGATCTTGATGGTGACCTTGATGCCGACCTTGGCCAACTGCGACTGGACGACCTCGGCCTGCGGGTCCTCGGCGGGGATCACCAGGTTCAGCTTGAGTTCGCCGGACTTGTAGCCCGCCTCGGCGAGGAGCTTCTTCGCCTTGGCCGGGTCGTGGGCGTAGGCGTTCTCCGACTCGGGGTCGTAGGCCACATAGCCCTTGGGGAACGGCTGGTTGGTGACCTCGCCGTAGCCGAAGGTCAGTTTGTCGACGAACTCCTGCCGGTCGACGGCGTATCGGACGGCGTCGACCACCTTGTCGTTGTCGAACGGGGCCTTGTTGACGTTGAGACTGAGGTTGGAGGCGTTGAAGCCCGGCTGCACGAAGACGTCGAGGCCGGCCTTCTTGGCGGCGTCCGCCTGGCTGGGGTCGATGTCGGCGAAGTTGTAGACGCCCGTCTGGAGACCGGAGATGACGGTGGAGGCGTCCGGCGCCGAGGTCAGTTCGACGTTGTCGATGTGGATGTTCTTCGCGTCCCAGTAGTCGGGGTTCTTCTTCAGCACCGCCTTCGTGCCCGGAATCAGCTGGGTGATGGTGAACGGACCCGCGCCGACGGGGTTCTGGTCCAGTTCTGCGGGGGCCTTGGCCGCCTTGGGGCTGGCGATCTGCAGCACGCGCTGACCGAGCAACTGGGGTATCTGGTAGTCGACCTGGTTCAGGTGGACCACAGCGTCGAGTCCGTCGGCGTCGACCGAGGTGATGGAGGTCAGGTCGCCGAACAGGGCGGAGTTCTTCTGCTTCTTGGCCCGTTCGACGGCCGCCTTGACCGCGGTGGCGTCGAGCGGCTCCCCGTCGCTGAACTTCAGCCCGGGGCGCAGGTGGAAGGTGATCTCGTCGCCCTTGTCGTTGTACTCCCAGCTCTTCGCCAGGTCCGGGACGGCCTTCCCGCTCTCGTCGGTGCGGGTCAACGAGGCGTACACGAGGGCTAGTTCACGGAACTGGGCGCCGCTGCCGCCGACGACCGGGTCCCAGTGGGTCGGGAAGTACGAGGAGGTCCACTTGAGGGTGGCGCTGCCGCCGGAGGCCGCCGCGTCGTCCCCGCCGCAGGCGGCGAGGGCCGGGGTCAGCACGGTGGCAAGGACGGTGCCCAGGGCTGCGGCACGCAGTCGGGGGGAGCGGAGGTTCGCTCCGGGGCGGCGGTTCGTGAGGCGTCCGGACATCGTTTTTCTTTCTCTGCCGGCCCCGGCACGCGCCACGGCGCGTTCGGGGAAGAAGGGTCGGCGCGCACTCGTACGGACAGGTCGACGCACCGGTGCGAGGGCATGGCCGTGCACGCTTCGGCGCGCATCGGGCAGACCGGTGCCGGGGCAGGGAGCGTCGACGGTTTCGCGAGGGCGGACCGTGAAGCGGGGAGAGGGCGGGGAGGAGCGGCGGGAGAGGCGGGCGCGCTGTCGTCGGCTGCCGCGGCTCGGGCGAGCGGCGGGCGGCCGGGGACTGACGGGTGCGTCAGGCGCCGGGGGGCCTCGGGTCGCGGTGGGTCAGCGACAGAGAGCGCTGGACGTGCGCCGCAGGTCCACGTAGCGGCACACCACACCGGGGTGCGTCGTAAGCATGGTGCACATCCTGGGGGCCGCCGAGAGCGGCTGTCAATGGACACCAATTGGTGTCTCATTGGGCGGGACGGCAGCTGACTGCAGATCAGAGGCCTGTCAGGGCGCGGAGGGAGTCCGCCGGCCGCACGCCGGGTGCCGGGCGGCCTCCTCCGGATGCAGCCACAGCGGCCCGTTGCCGGTGTCCACCCGCGACGCCCGCGGGGGCGGCCACGGGCCGTCGGCCAACACCCGGCGTTCCGGGTCGGTCAGGCTCAGATGGCGTTCCAGGGCCTCGTGCGCGGGGAGCCCTCCGACGGTCGTCGAAAGGCCGGGGCGCACCACCCGGAGGGCGGTCGCGTACTCCTCGAACGACCGCCAGCCCGGCACCGCGCGCCGCGTCTCGGGAGCGCGCACCACGAGCGTCGGAAGGGCGTAGCGGTGGCCGCCGTCGGCGGTCTCCTTGGCAGTGCCGGGGTGCGGCGACCCGTCCTGCGCGACCAGCACCTCACGCACGGGCCGGCGCGCCTCCGCGCGGTCGGCCCGCACCTCTTCGAGCACCGCCGCCGAGCGGGAGTCGGCCGACAGCCGGCGCGGGTCCAGGCCCGGCACGCCCAGCGCCGCCGACAGCGCCGACTCATGGGTGTCCGCCGGTTCGCCGAGGACGAAAAGGGTCTCCCGCAGCCGCCGCAGCACCCGTTCGGCCACCTGGCCGCCCTGCCGTTCGGCGGCCTTGGCGACCAGGGAGGACGGCCAGGAGCTGGCCGGCATCCTGCTCAGCTCCCGCGCCCGGGGTGCCCCGGTGTGCCCGGTGACGTCCGCGACGTACCGCGCGTACCAGGCGGTCTCCGCCGCCGGGTCGGGGGGCGGGTCGTCGTCGTGGTCGAAGAGGATGGCGTACACGCGGCGCCAGCGGACCTGACCCTCAAGGGCCGTTCGCAGGGCGCGGAAGACCGGCTCGGACCCCCATGCCCAGGGGCACATGGGATCGGTGTACTCCACCACCTCGACCACCGGGGGGAGTTGCCGTCCGTCCGTCACGCCACGTCCGCGCGGGACAGCCGTTCGACGGCGGGCTCGGGCACCAGCGAGGCGAGCGTGACTCCGCCCAGCACCGCCGCGACGCCCTCCTCGACCTGCCGCCACACTCCGGGCAGCCCGACGGCCGGGCCGGGGTACTCGAGGCCGCCGGGCGCGTCGCCCCGCAGGGAGAGCAACTCGCCGTCCACGGCGCGCGCGACGTCCAGGAGCGTGATGTCGCCGGCGGGTCTGCCGAGCCAGTAGCCGCCCTCGCAGCCGCGCTGGCTGCGCACCAGGCCGGCCCTGCGCAACTCGCCCACCACGGACTTCAGGAAGCGGAACGGGATTCCCTGCGAGGAGGCGATCGCCTCACAGGTCAGCGGATGGGCGGGTTCACGGGCGAGCTCCAGCAGGGCCCGCATGGCGTAGTCCGCCTTCGCGGAGATATGCATGGGCACATCATGCCCGACCGGCCGGTCGCGGCACGGGGCTTCACGTCACCTCCCCGTTCATTGCGGGAACATTGCCGCAGGTGAACGGCAAAGGACACCTCTTGACACCCTTTTCGGGACCGCCCTAGCGTCGCCTCATGAGCAAGCCGTTGACGACTCCCGGTGAAGGCTTCCACCCTCACCTCCACGACACCTCGAACTCCTCGGCGGCGCCCCTGCGGACCCGTCTGCACCACATCCGCGCGGACGCGCTGGACGGCGACACGGCGCAGACGGGTGGCATGCGCAGGTTCGCCGCCGTGAGCGGAAAGGCCGTCGGTTCCGAGAAGTTGTGGATGGGCCAGACCCATGTGGCGCCCTCGACCTCGTCGTCGGACCACCACCACGGCGAGTCCGAGACGGCCATCTACGTGGTCTCCGGGCACCCCGAGTTCGTGTTCCTGGACGCTTCCGGACAGGAGCCGCAGGAGGTGCGGCTGCGGACTTCCCCGGGCGACTACGTTTTCGTGCCGCCGTTCGTGCCGCACCGGGAGGAGAACCCGGACACCGCCGAGGAGGCCGTGGTCGTCATCGCCCGCAGTACGCAGGAGGCGGTCGTGGTGAACCTCCCCGGGCTGTACGCCCTGCCCGCGGAAGACGCCTGAGTCCGCCGTGCGCCCCCGACGCCAGTGCCGGCGCCCCTGCGGGGACCGCGTCCGCGCGGGTACGGGGCCGGCTCGGGACCGTCGGTGCGTTCGCGGCGCGCCCGCGCGGCGGGCGCCCGGACGTTGCCGCCCCGGCTCGGGGAAACGCGGGGCGGCAACCCCACCAGACTTCCCTACCGGAACCGATATGGGACGCACCTACGCGCTACGGCGCGGCTTCTTCGCTGCGGTCTTCTTGGCCGGAGCCTTCTTCGCGGCCTTCGCGGGTGCCTTCTTCGCGGTCCCGCCCGCCGTCTTGGCGGTCTTCTTGGCGGTCTTCTTCGCCGCCGTCTCCTTGGCCGCGGTCTTCTTCGCCGTTCTCCCGGCCGCGGCCTTCTTCCTGGGCATCTCGTGCACGGTGGCGTCCTCGCCCCGGGCGACCCGCGCCTTGGCCACCGACTCCTGAAGCGCGGCCATCAGGTCGACGACCTGTCCGGACTGCGCGGCGGGCTCCGCGGATTCGGGCAGCTCGCTCCCCCCGCGCTTCGCCTTGATCACCTCGGCGAGCGCGTCCGTGTACCGGTCGGTGAACTCCTCCCCCTCAAGGTCGTCCCGCGTCATCCCGTCGATGAGCGCCTGCGCCTGCTCGATCTCCTTCTCGTCGACCTCGACCGCCTGCGGAGCCAGTGAGGACGGGTCGCGGATCTCGTCGGGCCACTTCATCGCGTGCAGGACGATCACCTGGTCGATGACGCGGAGCAGGCCGAGCCGCTCGCGGCCGCTCCACGCGAACTTGGCCACGGCCACCTTCGCGGAGCGTTCCAGCGCCCGCCGCAGCAGGGTGTACGGCTTGGCCGCGATCTGGCCGTCGGGCTCCAGGTAGTAGCCCTCACCGATCTGCAACGGGTCGATGCTGTCCGCGGGGACGAACGTCTCGATCTCGATGGCCTTGGCCGTGGGCAGCGGCAGCGCCCGCAGCTCCTCGTCCAGCACGGCGACGACCTGGTCCTTGGAGACCTCGTACCCCTTGCCGATCTCGTCCTGGGCGACCTCCCGGTCCTCCAGCTCGCAGATCTTGCGCACGCGCACCCGGCTCATGTCCTTGAGGTGGTACTGGCGGAAGTGGATCGAGTGGTCCTCCACGGCCGACCGCACATGGATCGGCACCGTGACCAGGCCAAACGAGATGGCTCCGGACCAGATCGTTCGGGGCATGCGAGACCTCCGCGCTGTGGCCCCCGGGCTCCAGCGTACGAGCGGCCGACCGGAGCGGCACGCCAAAGTGCGGCCGTGCGGATGAGCGGCCCCGCCCGCCGCGGAGAACGGAGGGGGCTCCACCGGGGGCACGTGCCGCGGAGTCGTCGGGCGGGTCGGCAGAGGCGCGCCGGCCGCGCGACCGCCCCGGGCCGACCGCACCGTCACACTTGCCGAACCTATCGACTTTCGATAGATTTCCATCGTTGCCCGATCGAAGGAGATGTGATGGGAAGGCTGGCACTGCTCGCGCTGCGCACGGTGATGGTGGCGCTGCTCGCCGGGTCGGTGTTCGTCCAGGCGGTGATGGTGCCGCTGCTGGCCGCCGACATGAAGGACGCGGACGCCACCGTGCGCGTCCCGGTCGTCGTGATCACACTCCTGGGCCTCGTGACCGCCCAGGTCGTCGTGGTCTGCGTGTGGCGGCTCGTGACCATGGTCCGGCGCGGCACGGTGTTCTCCCACGCCGCCTTCCGGTACGTGGACATCGTCACCGGCGCGTTCGGGACCGCCGCACTGCTGACCTTCGCGCTCGGGGTCGTTCTGGCGCCGGGCGAGGCCGTGGCCCCTGGCGTGGTCCTGCTGATCGGCGGCGTGATGGTGGCGATCCTGGGGATCGCACTCATCGTTCTCGTACTGCGGATGCTGCTCGCGCAGGCGGTCGCCCGGGACGTCGAGGCGGCAGAGATGCGGGCAGAACTGGCCGAGGTGATCTGATGCCGATCACGGTCGACATCGATGTGCTGCTGGCCCGGCGGAAGATGTCCGTGGGCGAGCTCGCGGAGCGCGTCGGTATCACTCCCGCCAACCTGGCCGTACTCAAGAACGGCCGGGCCAAGGCGGTGCGTTTCGCCACCCTCGCCGCCCTGTGCGAGGCACTGGACTGCCAGCCGGGAGACCTGCTGCGCTGGGAGGCCGACATCCCCGCGGAAGGTGCGGTCGAACCGTCCTCGGCGACACGGGGGACCGGCGGCCCGCACGTCCCCGCATGACACCCGCCCGGCTCCCGCCGACGCACCGAGGGTGGTGCGGGCGGCGGGACACGGGCCCGATTCAACTCAGGGTGCCCCGAGCGAGTCGCGCCCCGGCCGCCGCTTCCCGGAGTGCCGACCGGCGCAAGGCGCCTCAGTGGTGCCAGGCACGCCCACCGGTGTTGTGGATGAAGCGCTGAAGCACCTTGAGGGTCGTCAGGTAGTCCTCCTCGGAAATGCCCCGGTGCCGTTCCTCCCACAGATCGGCCTGGAGCGCGGCGGCCCGCACGTAGAAGTCCGTGCCCGCCGCCGTGAGACGCAGACCGCCCTCGGCGTCCTGCGCGACCCATCCCCGGTCGACGGTCGCGTCGATCTCCGCGTCCACCCCGTCCGCGCCCGTGTCGAGGTAGTTCCCCAGGAGCCGCGACACGTCGTCCCGGTTCTTCGCGGTCCCGGCATCGGCGACCCGGGCGAGCACCCAGCACTGGGGCTGGGTGGTGCCGATCTCCGCCAGGGCGGCCCGGATGCGGTCGACCGTGGCCCTGTGAGCCGCCCAGCTCCAGTACCCGATGGGCTGACGGACGAGTTCGGCGTCGGAGTGCGAGTACTGCATGGCAACCGTCCTTCGGGTCGGTGGATCGACACGCACGACGCTAGGAACTCAACTGGACTTCAGGTCAAGGGAGCCCGGCGCCCGCCCTGCGCACGGACGGCGCCGAGGCGACGGGCGCGGGCGACAGCACTTGACTTCGAGTCCCCGTACGACGGTCGCGTACCGGACGAGTGGGCGGACCGGTGGCGTCGCCACCGGGATACTGGCGGCATGGGATTCGCCGTGCTGATGACACTGCCCGGACTGGTCATCCTCCTGACGGTGGTGGCCCTCGCCGACCAGGTGCTCCTGCGCGCAGGGCGCGCCGGTCTGCTCCCCTGGCGGAACAGCGCAAGACAGGGGCAGATATCGGCGACCGGCTTCGAGCAGTTGCACGCCACCTTCTCGGCGGGCAAGCAGAACGAGCTCAAGGAACGGCAGTCGGCCCTCGTCCTGCGCGACGACGAGGAGGACGGGGCCCCGCCGAACCGGACCACGGTGGATCTGGACGGCGGAACGGCGGTCGTGCGGGTGCCTCGGCGCTGAGGCCCGGCGCCGCCCGGCCGGCCGAGGAGCGCCTCCGCCGCAGCGCGTCGCGCACCGCAAATCCCCTTGGCCGCCTGCCGAAGCCCGCTCTACGCTGCGCGGATGAGCCACGTGAAGACCTCGTACGTCTGTCTGGCCTGCCGGGTGTCCTACAAGCAGCCCCACGACAGGGCACGACAGCGGATCTGCCCGCGCTGCGCCGGACCACTGATCCACGCGGGGTCGGCGTTCGCCGCGCCCAGGCGCCGGGACACCGCGGCGTGGCGGACGCTGACCGTGCTGCTGCACGCCGGTGTGGGCTTCCACAAGAGCTGCTGCGGCGGCCCGGGCTTCCGGCCCCGCACCATGCGCGAGGTCCGTGAACGGCTGGTGTACGCGCGCCGCAGCGGCGAGTCGGCCGCCCGGGCGCTTAGCCGGCCCGACCTGCCGTAGCCATCGGCCGTCCCTCGGCGGGCGGACGACCGGCGCACGGTCCCCCGCGGGACGGCCCCAGCGCCCTGCCGCCTGCCCGACGCGTCCGCCGTGAGGGCGTCCGCCGGGGGCCGCCGCGTCCGCCCGGGTCCGGTGCCGCCACCGGCGGCAAGGGCGCCGTCGCGCGGACCGGTCAGGATCCGAGAAGCACCGGCCCGGGTGCCGCGCCTAGCGTGGCGTGCATGGACATCACCATCCACGCGAGCTTCCTCCCGCACACCGACGCGGACGCCTCCCTCGCCTTCTACCGCGACGCGCTGGGCTTCGAGGTCCGCGGCGACGCCGGCTACGACGGGCTTCGCTGGATCACCGTCGGCCCGCCCGGCCAGCCGGACACCTCGATCGTCCTCGAACCCCCGTCGGCCGACCCCGGCGTCACCGACGACGAGCGCCGCGCCGTCGTGGAGATGATGGCCAAGGGCACATTCGCCGGCGTCCTCCTCGCCACAGCCGATCTCGACGGGACCTTCGAACGCCTTCGGGCCGGGAACGCCGAGGTCGTCCAGGAGCCCGCCGAGCAGCCGTACGGCGTGCGCGACTGCGCCGTCCGCGATCCCGCGGGCAACCTCGTCCGCATCCGGGAACTGCCCTGAGCGGTCGGGCGGCAGCGGCCGGCACGTGCGCTGACGCGACCGGCGCCCGGGGGCGCAGCCCTTCGGGAGGGAGCCTCCCGTCACCGCGACCGGCGGCACCAATTGCGACAGACGTACTGCCCGAAGCTGGTTAGATCGAGCCCGGGCGACACCGACGGAGACCGCGCAGGCGGGTCCGCCACAGAGACGGAGACACCATGAGCAAGGCCACGGGGACGAACAAGCGGTCGCCTGTGCTGCACGCTGCCGACATCCACGATCTGATCCGTGTGCACGGCGCGCGCGAGAACAACCTCAAGGACGTCAGCATCGAGATCCCGAAGAGGCGGCTGACGGTGTTCACCGGCGTCTCCGGGTCGGGCAAGAGCTCGCTCGTCTTCAACACGATCGCCGCGGAGTCCCAGCGGTTGATCAACGAGACGTACAGCGCCTTCGTGCAGGGCTTCATGCCCACGCAGGCCAGGCCCGAGGTCGACGTGCTCGAAGGGCTGACGACCGTGATCACGGTCGACCAGCAGCGAATGGGTTCGGACCCCCGCTCGACGGTCGGCACGGCCACCGACGCCAACGCGATGCTGCGCATCCTGTTCAGCCGGCTCGGCAAGCCGCACATCGGTCCGCCCAGCGCCTACTCCTTCAACACCGCCTCGGTCCGCGCGAGCGGCGCGATCACCGTGGAGCGCGGCAACAAGAAGGCGGTGAAGGCCACCTTCAACCGCACCGGCGGCATGTGCACGCGCTGCGAGGGCCGGGGCTCGGTCTCCGACATCGACCTGACGCAGCTCTACGACGACTCCAAGTCCCTGGCCGAGGGCGCGTTCACCATCCCCGGCTGGAAGTCGGACAGCTTCTGGACCGTGCGCGTGTACGCGGAGTCGGGCCTGCTCGACCCGCACAAGCCGATCCGCAAGTTCACCAAGCAGGAGATGCAGGACCTCCTGTACCGCGAGCCGACCAAGGTGAAGGTCGACGGCGTCAACCTCACCTACGAGGGGCTGATCCCGAAGATCCAGAAGTCGTTCCTGTCCAAGGACAAGGAAGCGATGCAGCCGCACATCCGCGCCTTCGTGGAGCGGGCGGTCACCTTCACCGTCTGTCCCGAGTGCGACGGCACCCGGCTCAGCGAGGGCGCGCGTTCGTCGAAGATCAAGCGGATCAGCATCGCCGACGCCTGCGGGATGGAGATCCGGGACCTGGCCGAGTGGGTGCGCGGCCTCGAGGAGCCGTCGGTGGCTCCGCTGCTCGCAGCGCTCCGGCAGACCCTCGACTCGTTCGTCGAGATCGGCCTCGGCTACCTCGCGCTGGACCGTCCGGCGGGCACGCTGTCGGGCGGCGAGGCGCAGCGCGTGAAGATGATCCGCCACCTGGGCTCGTCCCTCACCGATGTCACGTACGTCTTCGACGAGCCGACCGCGGGTCTGCACCCGCACGACATCCAGCGGATGAACGACCTGCTGCTGCGGCTGCGGGACAAGGGCAACACGGTCCTCGTCGTGGAGCACAAGCCCGAGATGATCGCGATCGCCGACCATGTCGTGGACCTCGGCCCCGGCGCCGGCACGGGAGGCGGCACCGTCTGCTTCGAGGGCACCGTCAAGGAACTGCGGGCCGGGGACACCGTCACCGGACGCCACTTCGACGACCGGGCCTCCGTCAAGGAGACGGTCCGCGAGCCGAACGGCGCGTTGGAGGTCCGTGGCGCCACCGCGAACAACCTGCGCGACGTCGACGTGGACATCCCGCTCGGGGTGCTCACGGTCGTCACCGGAGTCGCCGGCTCCGGCAAGAGTTCGCTCGTGCACCGGTCGCTCCCGGCCGACGCGGGCGTGGTGTCCGTCGACCAGAGCCCGATCCGCGGTTCGCGGCGGAGCAACCCGGCCACGTACACCGGACTGCTCGACCCGATCCGCAAGGAGTTCGCCAAGGCCAACGGTGTGAAGCCGGCGCTGTTCAGCGCCAACTCCGAGGGCGCCTGCCCCACCTGCAACGGTGTGGGCGTCATCTACACCGACCTGGCGATGATGGCCGGCGTCGCCACTCCGTGCGAGGAGTGCGAGGGCAAGCGGTTCCAGGCCTCGGTGCTGGAGTACCACCTCGGCGGCCGCGACATCAGCGAGGTCCTCGCCATGTCCGTGGCGGAGGCCCGGGAGTTCTTCGGCTCGGGCGACGCGCACACGCCTGCGGCGCACCGCATCCTCACCCGGCTCGCGGACGTCGGCCTCGGCTACCTCAGCCTCGGCCAGCCCCTCACCACGCTCTCCGGCGGCGAGCGGCAGCGCCTCAAGCTGGCCACCCACATGACGGACAAGGCCGGCGTCTACGTCCTCGACGAGCCGACCACGGGCCTGCACCTCGCCGACGTGGAGCAGTTGCTCGGCCTGCTCGACGGGCTGGTCGACTCGGGCAAGTCCGTCATCGTCGTCGAGCACCACCAGGCGGTCATGGCGCACGCCGACTGGATCATCGACCTGGGTCCCGGCGCCGGCCACGACGGCGGGCAGATCGTGTTCGAGGGAACCCCGGCCGACCTGGTCGCCGACCGCTCCACCCTCACGGGACAGCACCTCGCGGAGTACGTCGGCGCCTGAACCCGCGGCCCCGGCGCACCCGGGACCGGTGGCCCGCCACCGGTCCCGCACGGCCTCGTGTCCGCTCGGCCTCGGGTCCGCTCGGCCTCGGGTCCGCACGGCCTCCGGGTCTGCCCGGCCTCGGGGTCTGCCCGGCCTCCGGGTCCGTCGCGTCCGCGTTCAGAGCCGGGTGGCCCGGAGCAATTGGACACGCCAGCGGGCCGCGCCCTCCTCGGGCCGGTCCCGCACCCGCGCGGTGAGCCCTTCCGCGAACCGCCGCGCCACTTCCGCTCCGGCCGCCGCCGGGCCCTCGAACAGCGAGGGTCCGAAGGCGGCCATGAACGAGGCCGCCACTTCCGCCGCGTACGCGTCGAGGTCCCCATTGGCGGTGTACCGGGTCCACATGGGGTCCTCCAGGACCACGAACTCCCGCTCCTCCAGCCGGAAGCTGTCCTCGAACGGGCCCGTCAGCAGCGGTTCGGTGAACTCCGCCTCAGTCCTGTTCCAGGTCGGCACCGTCATGACCGCCAACTGCTCGTCGATCAGCGCGTGCCGGGCCACGAGGTCGCGCAACTCCTCCACCGCCAGGTCGAACAGGCCCTCGGCGCCGCTGAGTCCGTCGTCCGTGGCGGCGCCGCCGACCACGACCAACTGTCCACCCGGGACCAGTTCGGCCGCGCGGTGCCCGAGGAAGGCGGCCCAGTCCTGCGCGGACTGGCGGCGCAGCCCGGCCCGGGCCTCGCCGGTGGCCCGCGATCCGTAGATGTGTCCGCCGATCGGGAGCGGGACCCCGGACAGCCAGTGCACGGCGATCGAACTCCACGCCAGATGCAGCTCGCGCGGCGGGAACAGGGGCTCGTAGAACGAGCGCGCCTGCGCGCAGGCGAAGACCCCCGGGCTCCGGGTGTACGAGGTCCCGCCCGCCAGCGTGCTGAAGAGCGCGCCGAAGTCGTTCGTCGGGATGTTGGTGTGGGTGACCCAGACGGGTGTGCCGGCGCGGCGGGCGCGCACGGCGGCGACGGTTCGCGCCATGGGCTCCATCGCGTTGGTTCCCGAGGCGCAGCCGAGGTCCGCGACTCGGAACGCGCTCCCGTCGTCGGGCACGGGGACGTCCCGCAGCGCCCGGTCGAGCATGCCGGCGGCGGCCTGAAGTCCCTCGTGCTGGGCGGCGGAGTGACGGCCGTACCCGCTCCCCATCGCCCCTGTCCCGGTCCCGGCCATGCGACGAACCTCCTGTTCACGTCGGCCCCGCCACGCTAAGCCCCGCCGCCCGCCCCCGCCCACCGACGCCCCCACGCAGTGCGCCGGTGGGCTTTGCCGGGCTGGGGGACCGGATCCGGGCGGCCGATCCGCGGCCGGGGGCGGCCGTGAAACCGTGAGAGGGGCGCTCGACGGAAGGGTGACGGTGCGGGGTCGGCGGCTCAGCCCCGCCGGACTCGTCCGGTGGAGAGTGTCGCCGTCCATGGCCCTACTGTGCGGTCTCCCCCCGCAGGAGACTCAAGTGCCGGCATGCGCCGACGTGGGCGCTCACTCCGCGGTCCCCCGGTGGCGCCGGTAGTGGCGGGCCGCCCGCGCGCGGTTGCCGCACGACGTGGAGCACCATTCCCGGCGCGTGTGGTCCTTCAGGAAGTAGAGGACGCACCCGGGTGCCAGACAGGCCCTGATCCGCAGCCGGTCCTCCCCGCCGAACAGCGCGATCGCCTCCTCGGCGAGGGCCGAGACCGCGGCGGCCGCGGGGGTGCCGCCGGTACGGGTGCGCCGCTCGGGGGTCTTACCGGCCGTCCAGGCCAGAGCGGACCAACTCGGCACCGTGCTCGCGACGTCGTTCAACTCGGCGACCGCAGTACCCAGCCCGCCCGCCCCCGAGGCGTGCGCATCCGTCGGACGCGTGTCGCCGGTGACCTCGGCGGCCAGCCGCCGCAGGGCGTCACGCAACCCGACCAGGCGCCGGGCGGGCTCCTCGAACTCACCCGCCGACGGCACGTCCGCGTCGGAGCCGGCCATGAACCCGGTGCGGGCGGCGACGGCACGCAGCCAGGCGCGGGCACCGTCCGGGGAGTCGAGCGCGTCGTGCACTCCCTCGCGGTCGGCCCAGACGGTGTTCATCAGCTCCACGGGCAGTGGTTCCCCCAGAAGCGGCGCGCTGGTCTCCATGTCCGTCACCGTAACGCACTTCTAACGGTTGGAGCGGCATCCATCCGTTTGACAAGGGAAGGCTTCCCTGGCACTCTTCTAACGTATAAACACAACTCCAAACGTTAGAGCGGAGGGACTCCGTACGCGCACTGCCCGTACCGGGCCCTTCGCCGGGACCCGTCCCGGACCGATGCCGGGCGCCGGCGCCGACCACCACGACCCGGGCCGGCCACCGGCCCCTCCCGGAAGGACGAACCCATGACCCACGCGGGACTGCCCCGGACCGCCGGCTTCCACGACGGAGAACTCGCCGTGCAGCGGCGCGCGGGCGTCGGCGGCCTGGCTGCGCGCCTCTCCGGGATGCTGGCTCCCGGACGGCTGAGCGGTGGCGCGGCCCAGTTCCTCGCCGGGCGGACGTTCGCCGCGCTCACCGCCCGCGACCGGAACGGCCGCCTGTGGATCTCGCCGCTCACCGGACCCGCGGGCTTCCTCGCCGTCGAGGACCCCACCACACTCGGTGTGCGCACCTCCCCGGCCGAAGGCGATCCCCTGCACGGACTCGCGGCCGGGCAGCAGGTCGGGGTGATCGTGATCGAGTTCGCCACCCGCCGCCGCTTCCGGGTCAACGGCACTCTCGCCGACGCCGACACCGGGGCGCTGACGATCGACGTGGACGAGGCCTTCGGGAACTGCCCGCAGTACATCCAGCAGCGGCACTTGACCCCCGCTCCCCCGGTCGGCCCGGCCGCGGGCGGGGTACGGCACGGCACGGCTCTCTCCCCGCGGGACGTGGAGTTGATCCGGCGGTCGGACACGTTCCTGATCGGCACCACCCACGCCGAGCGTGGCGCCGACGCCTCCCACCGGGGCGGTTCCGCCGGCTTCGTACGCGTGGCGGACGGCGGTCTGTGGTGGCCCGACTACCAGGGCAACAACATGTTCAACACCCTCGGCAACCTCGCCGTCGACCCCTCGGCCGCCCTCCTGTTCGCCGACTTCACCACGGGCCGGACCCTCCAACTGTCCGGCCGGGCCGCCGTCGACTGGACCGCTCCCGGCGTCCCCGGCGACGACGACCGAACCGGGCGCCGCGTGGGATTCACCCCCGAGGCGCTGGTGGCCGGGGACTTCCTGCCGCTCCACGCGAGTGACGTCGGCCCGTCGCCGCACAATCCGGAGCTCACCGACCTCCCGGCCTGAACCGCGAGCCGACCGCCCGTTCCCGGGTCCGGCTCCGGCTCCGGCTCCGGCTCCGGGTCCGGGTCCTGAACGCCAGGATCGGACGCAGGGCCACCTTGGCGCCGACTCCTTGTACCGACGCCTGATACCGGCGCCCGATGCCGTCGGCGCCGGGACCCGGCGCCCACTCCTCGATGCACCGAAAGAATGAATCGGCCCCCGAATACCGCGTGTCCGAACGCGCGGGCCAGCACTGTGCGGTGGCGGGCCGGACGGTGCGGCCCACGGCGGTACGGGCCGGCCCGCGTGGCAGCGGTACGAGGCGAGGGGTGTGAGTGGAACGTCCGAACGACCGGCGGCCGGTGCCGTTACGGGACCGGGCGCGGTACCGGTTCGACCGCACGCTGGCCCGCAGCACCGGCTCCCTGATGGGGTGGCTGGTGATCACCTGTCTCGCCGTGGTCGTCCCGGTGAGCGCCCTGCTGGTGTGGACGGACCCCGGTTCACCGGCGTCGCTGTCGGGCCGGCTGACGGCGGTGTGGCGGACCAGCGCGGAGACGCTCAGGCTGGGCGCGCTGACGGGCACACCGCTGCGGATGCTCCTGTCGGCCTTGCTCGGCCTCGTCGCGCTGCTGTGCGTGTCGACCCTCGTCGGAGTGATCACCACGGGTCTCGCCGACCGCCTCGCGGAGTTGAGCCGCGGCCGGTCGACGGTCGTCGAGGAGGGCCACGCCGTGGTGCTCGGCTGGTCGGACCAGGTGCCCACCGTGGTGGCCGAACTGGTCGCGGCACAGGCCTCGCACCGGCCCCGCGCGGTCGTCCTGCTGGCCGACCGGGACAAGGCCGAGATGGAGCGGACCCTGGCGGCCCACGTCGGCCCGCCGGGCCGGGCGCGGATCATCTGCCGCAGCGGCCCCGCGAGCGATCCGGCCGTACTCTCGCTGGTCAGCCCCGGGACCGCGAGCACCGTACTGGTGCTGCCGTCCGGCGAGCCGACGGCGGACGCCGAGGTGCTGCGGGTCCTGCTGGCCCTGCGGGCGGTGCTAGGCGAGGGGACCGGCGGGCCGCCCGTACTGGCGGCGGTGCGCGACGACCGCTACCGGGCACCCGCCCGTCTGGCGGCGGGCCCGCACGGCACGGTCCTGGAGACGGACACGGTCACCGCGCGGCTGATCGCGCAGTGCGTCGGGCGTCCCGGGCTCTCGCTGGTCCTGCGGGACCTGCTGGACTTCGCCGGCGACGAGTTCCACCTCGCGGACGCGTCGGCGTTCGCCGGCGGCACCTTCGGCGCGGCGCTGCTGGGCCATGCCACCTCGTCCGTGGTCGGCCTGCTCACACCCCGGGGCCGTACGCTCCTCAATCCTCCCGCTGACACCGTCGTCGCCGCCGGGAGCCGTCTGGTCCTCATCACCCGCGACGACGACGCGGCCCGGCCGCGGGACTGCCGCGACCTCGTCGACCCGTCGGTGATCGCCACCGGGCCGCCGCGACCCGACACCGCCGCCCGCCTCCTGCTGATCGGCTGGAACCGGCGGGCGCCGCTCGTCGTCGACCAGCTCCGGCGTACGGCCCGGCCGGGGTCCGTGCTGGACGTGGTGACGGACGCGGCCGTACCCGCACCGGCCCGGGAGCCCGAGCCGGACCGCGAACAGGCTGAGGCACGGCTCGCCGTGCGCTTCCGTACCGCCGCGCTGTCCCGGCCCGAGACCGTGCTCGGACTCGACCTCCGCTCCTACGACACGCTGATCGTGCTCGGCCCGGACCCCGACGGCGGTCCCGAGCGACCGGACGACCGGACCCTGGTCACCCTGCTCGCGCTGCGGCTCCTGGAGGAGCGCACGGGGCACGAGATGCGCGTCGTCACCGAGCTGACCGACGACCGCAACAGGCCGCTGGCGCCGCTGAATCCCGGCTCGGACGTCGTCGTCAGCGGTGAACTGACCGGACTCCTGATGGCCCAGATCGCGCAGAACCGGCATCTCGCCGCGGTGTTCGACGAGTTGTCGTCCGCCGACGGCAGCACGATCTGCCTGCGGCCGGCGGGGCACTATGTCAGGCCCGGCAGCACCGCCACGTTCGCCACGGTCACGGCCGCCGCGCGCGAACGCGGCGAATGCGCCGTCGGCTACCGGTGCCACGACCGGTGGGCGGTTGCGCCCGACCACGGGATCCGGCTCAACCCCCACAAGGCCGAGCGCCGCGAGTGGTCCGCCGAGGACCAGGTGGTCGTCGTGGCGACCGAGCACACCCCGGCCCCCGCCGCCCCCGGTGACGCGGGGAGCACGGACCACGCCGGCGGCCCGACCGGCGCGGCCGGTCCCGCCCTTGCGGGGACCGACTCCGTCCCCCGCGTCGGGGAATCCCGTCCCGGCCGCTCGGAGAGCACCAGGTGACGCCGTCACGGACCCTCGCCCACGAGGTGCGGCGAGGGGCCCGGCCGCCACCAACACACCGGCGGTCACGCCCCGGCGGGACCCGGTCGGGCGGCGGGCCCGGCCGTTCCGGACGGATCGGCGGAGTCGACGGAGATCTCGCGCTTGAGGATCTTGCCGGTCGGCCCCTTGGGGAGTTCGGTGGTGAAGCGGACGATGCGCGGGTACTTGTAGGCCGCCACCCGCTCCTTGACGTGGTCCCGGATCTCCTCGGCCGTCGCCCGCGCGCCCGGCCTGAGCGTGACGACCGCCGCGATCTCCTCACCGTGCGTGGCGTGCGCGACGCCCACGACCGCGGCCTCGGCGACGGCCGGGTGCTCGTACAGCACCTCCTCGACCTCGCGCGGGTAGACGTTGTACCCGCCGCGGATGATCATGTCCTTCTTGCGGTCGACGATGAAGAAGAACCCGTCCTCGTCCACACGGGCCAGGTCCCCGGTGCGGAACCAGCCGTCGCGCACCGCGTCGGCGGTCGCCTCGGGGCGGCGCCAGTACCCCTTCATCACGTTCTCGCCGCGGATGGCGATCTCCCCGACGCCGCCCTGCGCGACCTCGCGGCCGTCGTCGCTGAGGAGCCGCATCTCGACGCCCCGGAGAGGTGTCCCGATCGAGCCCGCCCTGCGGGGCCGGCCGGGGTGGTTGAAGGCGGCCACCGGCGAGGTCTCCGACAGCCCGTAGCCCTCCAGCACGACGGCGCCGAAGCGGCGCTCGAAGCCGTGCAGCACCTCGACCGGGAGGGCCGCGCCGCCGGACACCGCGAGCCGCAGCCGGGAGGCGTCGAATCCCTCGGGCAACTCGGCGTGCAGCAGCGCGGCGTACATGGTCGGCACTCCGAGGAACACGGTGACGCCGTCGCGCGCCATGATCTCCAGGGCGCGTAGCGGGTCGAACCTCGGCAGGAGCGTGAGCGTGGCGCCGGCGGCCACGGCCGTGTTGAGCGCGCAGGTCTGCCCGAAGGCGTGGAACAGCGGGAGCCCGCCGAACAGCACGTCGTCGGGGCCCGCCTGGAGCAGGGTCTCGCGTGTGGTGGCCGTGTTGCGGATCAGGTTGCGGTGCGTGAGTTCGGCGCCCTTGGGAGTACCGGTGGTGCCCGAGGTGTAGAGGATGAGCGCGGTGTCCTGGTCGGCCCGCTCGACGATCCGGGGCATCGGTTCGGTGCCGCTCAGCAGTGCGTGGAACGCGGTCGGTTCGGTGACCAGGCACTCGGTGCCCGTCCCGGTGGCCGCCTCGGCGACCTCGTCCTCGAACAGCGGGTGGACCAGGGCGAACCGTGCCCCGCAGTCGCGCAGGGTGAACGCCACCTCGCGCGCCTTGAGCAGGGGGTTCATCGGCACGACCACGCCGCCCGCCCGCAGGACGCCGTAGTAGGCGACCGGGAAGAGCGGCACGTTGGGCATGGTGAGCGCGACGCGGTCCCCCGGTTCGAGGCCGCGGGCGCGCAGGAGGGCCGCGACCCGGGCGCTCGCGTCGTCGAGTTCGGCGTAGGTCAGCGTGGTGTCGTCGTGCCGTACGGCGACACGGTCGCCGTACGCGGCGGCCGAGTCCACCAGGAACGTGACGAGGTTGGTCATGGCTGTTCTCCTTGTGAGGCGGGTCGGCCCAGGGTTCGGGCGTGGCGCGCCCGCGCGGGTCGGTGACGGACCGGCCGGACGGTGAAGGACCCGCGCTGCGGCGGCGGACCCACGAGTGGGTCGGCGTGCCGGCCGGTCGGATCGGGGTGCGGGTCAGTGGGCGTGCCGGTCGGTCGGGGACGCCGGGCGCCGGGGAACGGCGACCGCGTGCCGGGGTTCCGGCACCTGGTTGCGGGGCCGGATCACGTCGCGCGGGGTGATCCCCCGGCGGGCGGCCTCCGTCGTGGTGCCGTAGCCGGTGTCCAGCCACAGCCGGAGCAGGTGCCGGGCGCGGTCGGGCTCGTGGAAGTCCTGGAACGCCGAGCGGGCGTGCATGACCGTGTGGTTGTTGAGGAGGAGCAGGTCCCCGGGTTCCGCGTCGAGGTCGAGGCGCAGCCCGGGCGAGGCGGCGAGCGCGTCGACGAGGTCGTGGAGTTCGGTGTCCGCCGGCTCCAGTCGGGGCACCTCGGGGAAGCGCTGCGCGGACTCCAGATAGCAGCGGTTGTAGCGCATGCTCAGCCCTCCGCCGGGAAGCCGGACCGCGATGGGGGCCCGCGTGCAGGGCGGTTCGCCGGGGCCGTGCTCGTCCCGCCGGTCGGTGCAGTGGGTGCGGTACAGGCGGGCGGCGAGGTCGGGGCGCCGTTCGAGCACGGCGTTGTGCACCGCGGCGGAGCTGACCAGTGACGTACGGCCGCCCGACCGGGCCGTCCGCAGGCACAGCAGCGCGAGCACGTCGGACGCGTCGTTGTGGAAGGGCACCGCCTCGCGGGTCTGGTAGCCGCGCGTCGACGGGTCGGCGAGGCTGCGGCCCGTGTCGCGCACATGGCCGAGCATGTGCCCGTCGGCGTTCTGCGACACGGGCCGTCCCAGGTGCTGCCCGATGCCCCAGAGGACGCCGCTCGCGTCGGCCTCGGTGAGGCGTTCGACGGGGATGCCCCGGACGAGCGCGAACCCCGTTCCGGTGGCCAGGGTGGTGGAGATCCGTGCGAGGTCCGCGGCGAGGGTGGGGAGCGGGAAGTCGGCGGCGGTGGTCCTCAGCAGGGTGCCGCCGCGGCCGCGGGCCGTGCGCAGGGCGGCGGCCAGTTCGCCCACCTGCCGCTCGCCGAGCCGCACGGTCCACTCGTCCGGCGTGAGCTCGGGCCCACGCCACACTGCCGGGCCGGTGCAGGGCACCGGTGTGTGCCCGTCCGGCGTCGCCGTGCCTGCCATGTCCGCCTCCGTACGATCTCGGCATCCTCGGGCCGCAGAGCGGTCCGGGGCGCCGCCGTGCTCCGTTTCCGGACCGTGGAACGGCATGCTAGGACGCACTTCTCGACTTTGCTTGACCTCACGTGACAGTGGACTTAACTTCTGGGGACATCCGTCCGAGGAGTCGCACCATGAGGCCACTGGTCCGCACCGCGGCCCTGACCGGTTACGTCGAGCTGAGCCGCTCCCTGGGGATCGACCCCCAGGCGCTGATGAAGCGGGTGGGCCTGGACACCGCCGCGCTCGCGGTGCAGGACCGGTGGATCTCCGGGACGGCCGCGGTGCAGCTCCTGGAGCTCTCGGCGGCGGCGTCGCGGCACGAGGACTTCGGACTGCTCCTCGCGGAGCTGCGCCGCTTCTCCAACCTCGGTCCGATCAGCCTGGTCGTCCGCGAGGAGCCGGACGTGCGCAGCGCCCTCGGCATGCTCCTGCGCCACGAGCACATGTACAACGAGCTGCTGCACACCCGGCTGTCCGAGGGGGACGGCCTCGCCACCCTCAAGGTGGACCTGCTGCTCGGCGAGACGATGCCCTCCCGGCAGGCGACCGAACTCGTCGTCGCCGCCTTCCACCGCATCCTGCGGGGCTTCCTCTCCCCCCGGTGGCAGCCCCTTTCCGTGTGGTTCCGGCACTCCGCGCCGGCGGACCCCGCGACCCACCGCCGCCTGTTCGGGTCCTCCGTGGAGTTCGGCCGCGAGTACGACGCCATCGTGCTGTACGCCGACGAGCTGGACGCGCCCAACGCGATGGCGGACCCGCTGCTGCGCACGTACGCCCGTCAGTACTTCGACGCGATCGCCGTCCCCCGGGACACCACGGTCGCGGACCGGGTGCGGGAGCTGATCGAGGTGCTGCTCCCCACCGGACGCTGCTCCGTAGAGCAGATCGCGCGCAGCCTCGGCGTCGACCGGCGCACGGTCCACCGGCAACTGGAGGCGTCGGGCGAGACGTTCTCCTCGCTGCTCAACACCACCCGCACCCAGCTCGCGGAACAGATGGTGGCCAATCCACGCCGTTCACTGACCGAGATCTCCGACCTGCTGGGCTTCTCCTCGCTGAGCGCGTTCTCGCGGTGGTTCGGCGGACAGTTCGGGTGCAGCGCACGGCAGTGGCGTACGCGCGCCGAACGGGCGCTGCCCGTCGACGAGGGCTGACCCCGAACGGCGGCGCGGGGCCGCCCGCACAGCGGACGGGCGGGCCCGCGGCACAGCACCGGGCGGGGCGGAACCGCGCTCGGTACCGGACGGGGGCTGCCCCTCGGCCCGCGGCACGGGACGGGGTCCTGAACCGCTTGCGGCACCGGGCCCGGGCGTGACCGCCGGGCCTCCGCCCGTAAATCGGTGCGGCCCGGCACGCGGGGCCACGCCATGTCCCTGAATGACAAGTCGGCCGTCCCGACAGGTCAAACAGCGAGCCGTTCCCAGCCCTACGGTTTCACCACCGCACCGAAGAGCGGTCGGCCTCCGGAGGCCGGGTCGGCACACTCCCCCGGCCCGGCGCCTCCTGAGCGGCCGGCCGCCACCGGGCCCGCCGGCCCGGATTCCCCGCGACCCGCTCCGATCCCCGCCCTGCCACCGTCACCGCGGCCCAGGCCGCGCACGTGCACGGACGGCGCGAAGGCGAGCGATCACCGATCCGACGAAGGAGACGGAACGTGCACTTCCACGACGACTCACTCTTCCCGGAGAACCAGGAAAAGCTGGTTGTCCAGGCCGCCCCCTACGGACCCGAGTGGCTGCCCGGCGACGCCGACGACCTGCCCCTGACGATGGACGAGCACGTCCAGGCGGCGGTCGACTGCTACAACGCCGGCGCCACGGTCCTGCACATCCACGTGCGGGAGTTGGACGGCAAGGGCTCCAAGCGGATGTCCATGTTCAACGAACTGCTGGGCCGGCTGCGTGAGGCCGTGCCCGACATGGTCCTGCAGATCGGCGGGTCGATCTCCTTCGCCCCGGAGGGCGAGGGGTCCGACGCCAAGTGGCTCGCCTACGACACCCGTCACCTGCTGGCCGATCTGACGCCGGCACCCGACCAGGTGACGATCGCGATCAACACGAGCCAGATGAACATCGTCGAGATCATGAACGACGACGACCTCGCGGGCACGTCGATCGCGAAGCCCGACTACTACCGCGCGTACCGCGACATGGTGGTCGAGGCAGGGCCGGACTTCTACCTCGAGCACCTCAAGCGGCTGCTGGCGAGCGGCATCCAGCCGCACTTCCAACTCGCCACCCTGGCACAGCTGGAGACCGTGGAGCGGCTGATCCGCTCCGGTGTCTACACGGGCCCGCTGATCCTCAACTACGTGGCCATCGGCGGCGGTTTCGCGGGCCGCCACCCCGCCGACCTCGTCGAGTTCATCCGCCGCGTCCCCGACGGCGCCGTACTCACCATCGAGAGCTCGATGCGCGCGGTGGCACCGATGAACACCATCGGCATCGCGCTCGGCCAGCACGTCAGGGTCGGCAACGAGGACAACCTGTGGGGCCGCAAGGGCGAGCGGATGACCTCCGTGCAGCAGATCGAGCAGATGGTCCGGATCGCAGAGACGCTCGGCCGTGACATCGCGAGCGGCGCGGAGGCCCGCAAGATCTACAAGATCGGCGAGTACTACGCGGACGCCGACGAGACGCTGGCGCAGCTCGGCATGGTGCCCAACCGCCGCCCCGGCGAGCGCGGTTTCATGCTGCGCGACCGCAAGCAGGCCTAGTCGGGCGGGCCGTGGGTCCCGGAGCTCCGGACAGCGGGCTCCGGACTCGCGGGTCCCGCACCAGGGCCGCCGCCCCCGCATCCCCGACACCCCTGTCCCCCGCGCGGCCGTGCCTCCCCCCACGGCCGCCCACCAGCAACGGAGTCCCACCGTGGCGCATGCCATCCGCTTCAAGGAGACCGGCGGTCCCGACGTCCTTCGCTGGGAGGAGGTCGTCGTCGGTGCCCCCGGGCCCGGCGAGGTACGCGTCCGGCACGAAGCCGTCGGGCTCAACTTCGCCGACACCTACTTCCGCACCGGCCTGTACCCCGCCCCGCTCCCCGCGGGGCTGGGCGTGGAGGGCGCGGGAGTCGTCGAGGCCGTCGGCGAGGGTGTCACCGGATTCGCGGAGGGCGACCGGGTCACGTACACCGGCAGCCCGCTCGGCGCCTACAGCACCGAACGCGTGATGCCCGCCGACTCGCTGATCGCGCTGCCGGACACGATCGGCTCCGAGACCGCCGCGGCCATGACCATGCGCGGTCTCACCTCCGCCTATCTGCTGCGCAGGATCGCCCCGTTGGCGGCAGGAGACACGATCCTGCTGACCGCCGCGGCGGGCGGCGTCGGACTGATCGTCTGCCAGTGGGCGAAGCTGCTCGGACTCCGCGTGATCGGCACGGTCTCCAGCGAGGAGAAGGCCGAACTGGCCCGCGCCCACGGCTGCGACCACGTCATCCACTACCGGCGCGAGAACGTCGCGGAACGGGTGCGGGAGCTGACCGACGGCGAAGGGGTGCCGGTCGCCCTCGACAGCGTCGGCGCCACCACCTTCGCCGGTTCCCTGGCCTCGCTGCGACGCCGCGGTCTGCTCGTGTGCTTCGGCACCGCGTCCGGGCCGGTCCCCCCGATCGACGCGATGCAACTGGCCGTGCGGGGTTCGCTGTTCGTGACCCGGCCGGCGCTCGCCGACTACATCGCCGACCCCGCCGAGCGGGCCGAACTCGCGGGCGAGCTGTTCGGCCACGTCTCCGCCGGACGGATCGCGATCGAGGTCAACCAGCGCTACGAACTCGCCGACGCCGTCCGGGCGCACCGCGAGCTGGAGGCCGGACACACCACGGGATCGTCCGTCCTCGTCCCCTGAGCACGTCGGGGCCCACCGTCCGTACGGCACGGGTCCGCGCTCCGCGGAACCCCGGCCCCGTACGGAACGGAAGTCCCCGCACCCCGGAACCCCTCCAGGAGGAAGCCCCATGGAAAAGACCCTGAGCCACCCGGAGGGCGCACCCGCTCTGGTGCGCTCCAGTTCACTCGGCTCCCTCAAGGCCGAACAGCTGACCTGCACGATCGGCGCCGAAGTGTCCGGCGTGAACCTCGGTGACGCCTCGCGCGACGCCGGCCTGTTCGCCGAACTGAGGAGCCTGCTGCTCCAGCACAAGGTCCTGTTCCTGCGCGACCAGGACATCACCCGCGCGGAACACGTCGCGTTCGCCCGGCGGTTCGGCCCGCTGGAGGACCACCCGGTGGCGGGGAGCGATCCGGAGCACCCCGGACTTGTCCGCATCTACAAGGACCTGGACAGCCCGCCGGAGCACTACGAGAACGCGCTGCACACGGACGGGACCTGGCGCGAGGCACCGGCCATGGGAGCCGTGCTGCGCTGTATCGAGTCGCCGCCCGTGGGCGGCGACACCATCTGGGTCAACATGGCCGAGGCCTACCGCAGACTGCCCGAGCACATCAAGACGCAGATCCAGGGCCTGGCCGCCCGGCACAGCATCGAGGCGTCGTTCGGCGCCGTGATGCCCGCGGAGCGCCGCCGTGAACTGAGGGAGCGCTTCCCGGACGCCGAGCACCCCGTGGTGCGCACGCATCCGGAGACCGGCGAGCAGATCCTCTTCGTCAACGCCTTCGCGACGCACTTCGTCAACTTCCACACCCCCGAGAACGTCCGCTTCGGACAGGACTACGCCCCGGGCGCCGGCCACCTGCTCGGCTACCTGATCAGCCAGGCCGCCGTCCCCGAGTACCAGGTGCGCTTCCGCTGGCAGCCGAACAGCGTCGCGATCTGGGACAACCGCTCCACCCAGCACTACGCCGTGCAGGACTACTGGCCCGCCGTCCGCAGGATGGAGCGCGCGGGGATCGTCGGCGACAGACCTTTCTAACCTTCCACCAGCAGCAGTCGAGGTGATGACAATGGGGTTCCACACCACTGCTCAGTCCGCCCCGGGGGCCACGGCCGCCACGGGATGGGCCGTGTCCCGGCGATACGCCTGGGTGATCTTCGCACTGAGTTTCGCACTCCTGCTCTCCGACTACATGTCGCGGCAGGTCCTCAACGCAGTCTTCCCGATGCTCAAGGCCGACTGGCTGCTCACGGACGCCGAACTGGGTTCGCTCAGCGGCATCGTGGCGCTGATGGTCGGCCTCCTCACCTTCCCGCTCTCCCTGCTCGCCGACCGGTGGGGCCGGGTCAGAAGCCTGGTGCTCGCGGCGACGCTGTGGAGCGTCGCGACGCTGGGCTGCGCCCTGTCGGCGAGCTACGGCCAGATGTTCGTCGGCCGGCTCTTCGTCGGCATCGGCGAGGCGGCCTACGGAAGCGTCGGCATCGCCGTCGTCCTCAGCGTCTTCCCGATCGCCATGCGGGCCACCCTGTCCGGGGCCTTCATCGCGGGCGGCGCGTTCGGCTCCGTCCTCGGCGTGTCGATCGGCGGCGCCGTCGCCCAGGAGTTCGGCTGGCGCTGGGCGTTCGGGGTGATGGGTGTCTTCGGCCTGCTCCTCGCGGCGATCTACGCCGTCGTGGTCAAGGAGAGGAAACTGAAGCCCCTGGGGCAGGACACCGGGAACCTGGGCGCCGAGGGCCACCGGGAGACCCTCCGGGTGCTCCTGCCCCGGCTGTTCTCCTCCGTCTCGGTCATCGGCGCGTACGTCGGCAGCGGTCTGCAGTTGTTCGTCGCAGGCTCCCTGATCGCCTGGCTGCCGAGCTACTTCCACCGCTACTACGACCTGCCGACGGCCAAGGCGGGTGTCACCGCGGGCCTGTTCGCCCTGCTCATCGGCATCGGCATGATCTTCGGCGGGATCGCCTCCGACCGGCTCAGCCGGCAGCGCCCGATCCGCAAGTGGGCCGTCGCCGTCGGCTGCAGCGTGGGCTCCCTCGTCCTGCTGACGGCGGCCTTCAGCCTGCCGACGGGACCGGCCCAGCTGCTCGTGCTGGGGCTCGGCGCCCTGCTGTGCGCCGGAACCGCGGGTCCCGGGGCCGCCATGGTGGCCAACCTGACCCCCGCCGCCATCGCGGCCACGGCGTTCGCCACGCTCACGCTCGCCCAGAGCCTGCTCGGGCTGGCCCCCGGCCCCGCGATCACAGGAGTCCTGGCGGACCGGTTCGGCCTGCTCGGCGCCCTGCGGATCGTTCCGCTGATCGCGATCCCGGCCACGGCGGCGTTCCTCGTCGGCCGCCACTTCTACGAGCGTGACCTCCAGCGGCTCGGTCCGCCGGCCCCGCCGCCCGACGACGAGGAGCACGGACGGCCCGGAGGACCCGGCGGGCAGGACGGCCCGGGACCCGACGGGCACGTGACCGGGACCGCCGACGGGCCCGAAGCCGCGGCCGGGAGCGAGGGCGGCAGTCACGACGAGCCCCGGGAGCGCGGGGACATGGAAGCGGAGCCCGCCGTATGAGCGCCGCACAGGCAGGCGGTCCGGGCGCCGACGGAGCCGACAGAGCCGACGTGAAGGGCCGTCCGACGGTCGTGATCGTCCCCGGGCTGCGCGGTCATGTCCCGGACCACTGGCAGACCCTGCTCGCGGACCGCCTCACGGAAGCGGGCCGTACGGTCCTCACCGTGCCCCCGCTCACGCGCGACCCGCTGAGCCTGGAGGCCCGCGTCGCCGCCCTGGACGACGTGGTCGCGCGGGCCGGCGGACCCGTCCTGCTCGTCGCCCACAGCGCGGGCGTCCTCATCACCGTGCACTGGGCCCAGCGGCACACCGCGGAGGTCGCCGGCGCGCTGCTCGCCGCTCCGCCCGACTTCGGCACGCCCCTGCCCGAGGGGTATCCGACCCCGGAGGAACTGGACAAGTACGGCTGGACACCGGTCCCCCGGGATCCGCTGCCGTTCCCCAGCATCGTCGCGGCCGGTTCGAACGACCCGCTCGCGTCGTTCGACGAAGTCGCCGCTCTCGCGGACGACTGGGGAAGCCGGCTCGTCGCCCTGGGCGAGGTCGGACATCTCAACCCCGCCTCCGGACACGGCGAATGGTCCCGTGCGGAGATCCTCGTCCGCGCGCTCGACCGCGGCTGACCGCCACCGTCCGAACGTCCGCGGGACGGCGTGCCCGGACCTGTGCCGGGCACGCGCCCACGGCGTACGGACCCCTCCCCAGTCCCCCTCCTACCTCCCCGCCTCTCCCGAAAGGGCAGCCATGGACACCGACACCGACCTGCTGTGGTCACCCGGCCGCCGCGAGCTGGAGGACTCCGACGTCGCCGTCTTCATGGAGTGGCTGGCCGAGGCCCGTGGCCTGCGCTTCGCGGACTACGCCGAGCTGTGGCGCTGGAGTTCCACGGACCTCGCCGGGTTCTGGTCGGCGGTGTGGGAGTACTACGGGCTGGACGACGTCACCACGTACGACGAGGTGCTGGCCGACGCCTCGATGCCCGGGGCCTCCTGGTTCCCGGGCGCCAGACTGAACTTCGCCGAGCGGTGCCTCTCCCGGGGTGACGGCACGCGCCCCGCGCTGGTCTTCGTGGACGAGGGCGGCGCACCCGTGGAGACGTCCTGGGACGAGCTGCGGCACCGGGTCGCGGACGTCGCCTCGGCGCTGCGGAGCATGGGCGTGGGGCCCGGCGACTGCGTGGCCGGCTATCTGCCGAATCTGCCGCAGGCGGTGATCGCCCTGCTGGCGACCGCGGCCGTCGGGGCGGTGTGGACGGTCTGTTCCCCCGACTTCGGCACGCCCAGCGTGCTCGCCCGGCTGAGCCAGGCGCGGCCTGTGGTCCTCGTGGCCGCGGACGGCTACCGCCACGGCGGCAGGACCCATGACCGCCGGCCCGTCGTCGGCGAGTTGCTCGACCACCTGCCCAGTGTCCGCCACCTCGTCACCGTGGACCACCTGTTCCCCGCCGCGGACGCCACACCGCCGGACGGACGGCGGGACGCCTGGTCCGCGCGGACCGACGTGCGGCAGTGCACCTGGTCCGAGCTGCCCGCGACCGGCCGGCCGCCCGTCTTCGCGGACGTCCCGTTCGACCACCCCCTGTGGATCCTGTGGTCCTCGGGGACGACGGGTGTGCCGAAGGGGATCGTGCAGGGGCACGGCGGCATCGTGGTGGAACTGCTCAAGGCCCTCGGCCTGGGCGCCGACCTGCGCGCGGACGACCGGTACCTGTTCGTCACCTCGACGAGCTGGATGGTCTGGAACTTCCTCGTCGGCGGACTGCTGCTGGGCAGCACGGTGGTCCTGTACGACGGCAGCCCCACGTACCCGGAGGTGGACGGCGCCTGGCGGGTGGCCGAGGCGACGGGCGCGACCGTGGTCGGTGTGGGCGCGGCCTATCTCGCGGCCCTGGAGAAGTCCGACACCGCGGCCTCCGGTCCCGGAGCGGCCCCGCGCGGGAACCCGCTTCCGGCTCTGCGCTCCGTACTCCAGACGGGGTCGGCCCTCGCCCCGAGCACCTGGCACTGGGTCCACGACAGTCTCGCGCCCGGCGTCAGGCTCCAGTCGATCTGCGGCGGCACCGACGTGTGCTCGGTCCTCGCGGGCGGCTCCCCGCTGCTGCCCGTGCGGGCCGGGCGGATACAGGCCCCCGCGCTGGGCGTCGCGCTCGCCGCCTGGGACGAGTCGGGCACGCCCTTGACCGGGACGCAGGGCGAACTGGTGGTGACCGCGCCGATGCCCTCGATGCCCCTGCGCTTCCTCGGCGACCCCGACGGGGAGCGGTACCGCTCCGCGTACTTCGACACGTATCCCGGTGTGTGGCGGCACGGCGACTGGGCCACCCTGCACGCGGACCTGTCGGTAGTCGTGGCCGGCCGCTCGGACTCCACGCTCAACCGCATGGGCGTACGGATGGGCTCCGCCGACATCTACGCCGTCGTCGAGCGGCTCCCCGAGGTCGCCGACAGCCTCGTCATCGGCGCGGAACAGCCGGACGGCGGCTACTTCATGCCGCTCTTCGTCGTGCCGGCCGACGGCCACGTCGTCGACGACGCGCTGCGCGGGCGGATCACCGCGGCCATCAGGGCACACCTCTCCCCGCGCCATGTGCCGGACGCCGTCGTGCCGGTGCCCGCCGTCCCGCGCACGCTGACCGGCAAGAAGCTCGAAGTGCCCGTGAAGCGCATCCTGCAGGGCGCGCCGGCCGACAAGGTGAGCGGCGAGGGGGCCGTGACGCACCCCGAGATGCTGAGGTGGTTCGCGCGCTTCGCGGCCGACCGCGCGGCGGTGAACGGCGGCCGCCGGACGTGACCGGCGGCGACGCCCGTCGCCGCCATACGGCCTGAACGGACCCCGTCCGTGCGGGAGATGACGCCCGGGCCCCGGACCGCTTCCGCGCCGCCCGGCACTCCGCCGACGCCGGGCCCTCGGGCCCTGTCCTGCCGCGAGCGGGACGGGAAGCGGGACACGGGCACTCCGAAGCGCCGGCCCCCAAGGCCTGGCAGCACGGCGACACGACCCCTCACACGACGGAGGGACCGGCGGTCCGGGCACCGGCGGGGATCACCGGCCCGGCGGCTCAGGTGCCGCTCGCGAGCCGGTCACGCTGGATGCGGCGGGCCAGGGCCCGCCGGACCGGGGCGGCACCGGTGGCGGTCACGTCGGCGGGGAGGTCGAGTCCGCGGCTGATCTCGTCGTACGCGGCCCGGTGCGCGGCCGGCAGTTCCGTACGGCGCAGGCGCAGGTCCTCCTCGACCAGGCGCCGCAGTTCGTCGACGTGCTGGGGGGTGAACCTCTTCCTGCCGCGGGCGAGGGCGCGTACGGCCCGCGTGCAGCGGGCCGTCCCGTCCAGGGTCTCGGCCATCTCCTCGGCGAGACCCCACAGGCGCCCTTCGAGCCACGGGATGTCGTACTGGGCGAGGGAGAGCGGAATCGGCGGCGCGGGGTCGCCTTCCCGCTGCCTGGCCACCTGCTTGGACACGGCGGGCTGACTCATCCCGGAGATCCGCGCGATGGTGTCCTGCGTCCAGCCCATGCCCACGAGGGCCCGGACCACCTCGGCGCGCAGCGCACGCGCCTCCTCGCCGGCGCGGATGACCTCGTTCATGCCGGAGAGCAGCCGTTCGGCCTGTTCCTCGGACAACGCACCGGGGTTCCGGCCCGGACTCTCTTCGCCACTCACCCCCTGGTTATACACCAGCGCACCTCCGTCATAACCTGGTTGTACAACCGGGTTATGGGTGACAGCATGGGCGTCATGCCCACCTTCACAGCCACGGACGGAACACGGCTCGCCCACCGAGTGGCCGGCCACGGCGAACCGCTCGTCTGCGTACCGGGAGGCCCCACCGACTCCGCGTACCTCGGCGATCTCGGCGGGCTGTCCGCCCATCGCCGCCTGATCCTCCTCGACCTGCGCGGAACCGGACGGTCCGCGCCGCCCGCCGACCCCGGGACCTACCGCTGCGACCGGCTGGTCGACGACATCGAGGCGCTCCGCCTGCACCTGGGGCTCGACCGCGTGGACCTGCTCGGCCACTCCGCCGGGACGAACATCGTGACGCAGTACACCGCGCGGTTCCCGGAGCGGGTCGGCAGGCTCGCGCTGATCGGTCCCAGCACCCGCGCGGTCGGGATCCACGTCACCGGCGCGACCCGGCGGGAGCTGGCGCTGCTCCGCCGCGAGGAACCCTGGTTCCCGGAGGCGTTCACCGCCCTCCAGTCGCTCATCGACGGAAGTGGCGGCGACCCGGAGGCGATCGCGCCCTTCTTCTGGGGCCGCTGGGACGAGAGCGCCCGAAAGCACCACGCGGCCGGACGGCCCGGCAATACGCAGGCCGTCTCGCACTTCGGCGCCGACGGCGCCTTCACCCCCGAGTCCACCCGGGCGGCACTCGCCGGCTGCCGGAGCCCCGTCCTGCTCCTCACGGGGCAGTACGACCTGAACAGTCCCCCGGTGTCGGCGGCCGAGTTCGCCGGCCTCTTCCCCGACGCGGCCCTCGCCGTGCAGCCGGGGGCGGGCCACTACCCCTGGCTCGACGACCCCCGGTGGTTCGTGGAGGCGACGGCCGCGTTCCTCGCCGGCTAGGCCCTACACCGTCCCCCGCAGGAAGTCCGACAGCCCTTCGAGGAGCCGGTCGACGTCCTCCGCGCTGTTGTACGGCGCCAGACCGACCCGCAGGCCGCCGGCGTCCCCGAGGCCGAGGTGCCGGGAGGCCTCCAGCGCGTAGAACGAACCGGACGGCGCGTGCACGTCCCGCTCCGCGAGGAAGCGGTACGCGTCCACCGTGCTGCGGCCCTCGACGGTGAGGAGCAGCGTCGGGGTGCGCCGCGCGGCGCGGGAGCGGACCGTGATTCCGCCGAGGGCCGCGAGGCCCTTCTCGACGCGCGTCCTGAGCGAGTCCTCGTGCTCCTCCGTGAGCGCGAACGCCGCGGCGAGCCGCTCGCGCCGGCTGCCGTCGGACCCGGGGGCCAGTCCGGCGAGGAAGTCGACGGCCGCACGGGTTCCGGCGAGGAACTCGTAGGGCAGGGTGCCGAGTTCGAAGCGCTCGGGCGCGATGTCCGTGGACGGGAGCAACTTGTCGGGGCGCAGGGTCTCCAGCAGTTCGGGACGCGCGGCGAGCACCCCGTGGTGCGGGCCGAGGAACTTGTAGGGCGAGCAGACGAAGAAGTCGGCGCCGAGCCGGGCGACGTCGACCGCCGTGTGCGCGGTGTAGTGCACACCGTCCACGTACAGGAGCGCGCCCGCGTCGTGCACGAGGCGGGCGATCTCGGCGACGGGGGGACGCGTCCCGATCAGGTTGGACGCGGCGGTCACCGCGACGAGCCGGGTGCGCGCGCCCAGCACGGCGCGGATGTCGTCCACGCCCAGCTCGCCGGTGTCCGGGTCGAAGTCCGCCCACCGGACGGTGGCGCCCACCCGCTCCGCGGCCTGGACCCAGGGGCGGATGTTGGCGTCGTGGTCGAGGCGCGTGACCACGACCTCGTCGCCCGGCCCCCAGGACGCGGCCAGCGTGCGGGAGAAGTCGTACGTGAGCTGGGTGGCACTGCGGCCGAAGACGATCCCGGCCGGTTCGGCGCCCAGCAGGTCCGCCATGGCCGCGCGGGCCCCGACGACGATCGACTCGGCGTTGCGCTCGCCCGGCAGCCCGTCGCCCCGGATGGACAGCGGGCGGCTCATGGCCGCGGCGACGGCCTCGATGACGGGCAGCGGGGTCTGTGTGCCGCCGGGCCCGTCGAAGTGCGCGGTGCCGTGGGCGAGCGCGGGGAACTGGGCGCGCAGGGCGGTGATGTCGAGGGTCACGTGGAGCTCCTGTCGGGACCGGGCCGGGAGGACGGTACGCGTCGGGCCGGTGCCCGCGTCGGCGGTTCGGGGCAGGGCATCGGCGCCGACGGCGGCGATGGCACTGCTTTCACGTGCAGAAAGGTACGCGAGCCGCCCCTCCGGCCGGTGTCCGGGCCCCGCGGTCCGGCGGACGGGCCCGCCGCGCTCCTCGGCCCGCCGGCCCATCGCAGCCGCGCGGGGCAGCTCCTCACGTTCCGGACAGATAGAGCGCCGCATCCGGGGCACCAGGTCTTCCACGTGCACACCCCGTGGAGGAACGTTGTCGAACTCGGCAGGCACTGCGGAACGGCAGGACAACGGAAGAGAGGAGACCAAGGAGGAGAGAGCCGACCGGAAGTGGGGGGAACTGATCCAGGAGATACGGATCGCCCAGACGGGCGTCCAGATCCTGTTCGGATTCCTGCTGACCGTCGTGTTCACCCCCCGTTACGCGGAGTTGGAGCAGGTCGACAGGACCATCTACATCGTCACGGTCTGCCTCGGGGCCGCCACCACCGGGGCACTGATCGGACCGGTGTCCCTGCACCGGATGGTCTCCGGCCAAAGCGTCAAGACCGAAGCCGTCCGGTGGGCGTCACGCATGGTCATCATCGGGCTGCTGCTCCTGCTCGCCACGATGACGTCCTCGCTGCTGCTGATCCTGCGGGTCGCCACCCATGACGCCCATGTGCCCTGGCTCGTCACCGGGATCGTCGTCTGGTACCTGTTCTGCTGGTTCGTGGTCCCCCTGTGGACCCGCTACCGGGACACGACCCCCTGACCCCGTCGCCACGGCCGACATCCCTACGGACGCTCGAAGAACTGCATCGCGCCCGCGACCGAGAAGCACAACGCCCCGGTCAGCGTGCCCCAGTTCGCGATGTCGACGTTGACCTCGCTGCCTGTCGCGGGGCGTGTGAAGGCGGCTAGGGCCGACGCCATGAAGAGCGCGGATCCGAGCTGGTTGACGACGACGATCCACCAGCCGAGATCGTGGGCGCGGACCGTCGGCCTGCCGTGGCACACCTCGACCAGGGCGAGATGGCCGGAGATGAGGAACAGCGTGCACCCGATCATGTCGGGTGCCCAGATGAACCGGTTCACCTGCTGGGTGGACAGGCCCTGCAGCAGCGAGCTGAGCAGGTTGACGCCGAACACGATCGTTCCGGCGAACAGCAGGACCGTGCTGAGCCAGTCGATGCGGGCGGGCTCGTAGCTCCACCACCGCCAGCGCCTGGCGGTCAGTGCGTCGGAGCCGCTGTCGCGGCGCGGGGCGTTGACGGCCTGGAGCACCGAGGCGTAGCCGCCGGTGTTGAAGAACAGGCCGCCCGCGAAGTAGATCCAGGCGCTGGTCCCGGCACCTCCGCCGGACTGGGCGAACGCGGCTCCCGCGGCGAAGAGCGCGCCGCCGACGAGGAACGCGCCCGCGGCGACGGCGTTGAGCAGGAGCAGCCGGTGGGCGGAGACGCTGTCCGCGCGCCGGGGGCGCGACTCCGCCCCGTCCTGGGCCCGTACGGCGAGTCGCCCGCGTTTGCGCGCGAGCCGTGACTCCCAGACCGCCGTCCGCCCGTCCACGAGCGACCAGGTCAGCCGGGTGGTGAACGGCCCCAGACCCTCGGCGTGCTCCTCCACGGCCTTCACGTGCCGACCTCGACCTCCCGGAGCCGCCGCTCTTCCCGCGCGCCCGGACGCGGCGTCCGGCGGTTCAGACCCGCTCGCCGGGCAGATGGCGGGGCACGGACACGAGCCCGTAGATGACGAGTACGGAGAGCACCATCGTGGCCAGCGACCACCACGGGAACGCCGAGAGGAAGATCAGCTGCCCGACCAGGCAGAAGCCGGCCAGCAGGATGCCGGCGAGCCGCGCGCCCCGCGAACCCATGAACACGCCGATGGCGGTAAGGAACTGGGCGATCCCGACGAAGATCCAGATCCAGCCCCAGGCGTCGTAGTTGAAGATCAGCAGCCGGTTGCCGTGGTCGGCCGTGGTCGAGTAGTAGCCGTCGTCGAGCAACGCCACGAAGCCGTTGATGATGTCGAAGAGGCCGCTCACCAACAGGAGGACCCCGGCGAACGCCACCCAGTGGGACCGCTCGGCCGGCGGACGGTCTGCCGTTCGCGGGGCGCCCCCGCTCGAACCGGAAGTTTCTGGCTGCATACGCACCACCAGACCCGCCGACCCGGTCGGCCGCAACGAGGAGTACGCCGGACGGGTGCAACGGTGGAACGGGTCGGGGGCGTGGCCCCACCTGGTGGTGAAGGGTGCGGCGGTGGCCCACAGGCGGCGCGGACCCTGGGGTGGCCCACCCGGCGGTGAAGGGTGCGACGGTGGTGCGACCGCCAACTCGGCCGCCGCCCGCGAGGTCATGCCGATTGCGCCGTCCAGGGCAACGCGAGCCCATCGCCCTCACGCCTCGGGACGATGTGCACGTGGAGATGGAAGACGGTCTGTGTCGCCACTAGCCCGCGCGAGGTGATGACATTGCACCACTGCTCGGCCGCCAGTTCGGCAGCGCGCCGCATCGTGGCGGCGCTGATGCGGGGGTCGTGCCCGAAGTCGACCACGTGCACCTTCGGGATGACGAGCAGATGTCCCTCGGTCACGGGGTTCAGCGGGACGATCGCGAGGACGTCGTCCCACTCGTGGACGACCTCGGCGGGCGCACGCCCCGCGATGATGTCGCAGAAGACGCACGGCGCGGGTGCGGGGACCGGGAGCGGACTATGCAACTCGGCTTCAGGCATGGCCGATCCTACTGTCCTGGCGCCCGCGACATCGAATGTCGTCGGGGGGTGGTCCACCGCGGCCACCCGGACAGTCACGCGCCGCGTCAGCCACTCCTGAAGGTCTGCCACCGCCGGTCCGTCAGTGCTCGGGTCAGTTCGGCGTCGTACTGACCAGCGTCGAAATGAAACGCCGGGAGACCCGCCCTGCCCCTTGGCACCTGCCAGTCGGACCACTCCACGATCCCGCCGTGACGCTGCACGAACGCGGACAGGTGGCCACAGCACCCGCCCGTGCACTCGGGCTCGCCCAGCACGACACGCCGCCCCTCGCCGGTCACCCAGAGGGGACCGGGACCGCGGGCGGGCAGCGCCTCCTCCGCGAACGGTCCGCGGCCTCCCTCCCCGACGGCCTCTGTCACCAGTTCCTCGCCGTCGATCCGGAATTGCAACAAGGCAGCCCATCGGGGGCCCGGTGGCAACACGCTGATCTCAAGCCGATTGAACATCCGACCACCCTACGTGTGTACTGGCAGCCACGGGCCCTCCCCTACGACCAGTTGTGGGCGCCCGGCCGACCATCAAGTCCACGTCCCCAAGGGGCGAACGAGTGGGGACAGCGGGACGGGTGGCCGAGCGCGATGAGGGCTACGGTGTCGCGTCGCGGGTGAGTCGGGCCACGTGGACGTCCACGGACTTCACGCCTCCCGGCAGCGGTTCCCGGAAGTCCCACCAGTGAATGGCCCCGATCTCCTCGGTCGCCCGGAACTCCCTGACGGCGGACGCGCGCCCCGCGAACAGCGCCGCGTACATCGGCCGCCCGTCGGGGGCCAGGGCGTAGCGCGGGTAGCCGACGAACCGCAGCTGTCCGTCGGGTACTTGGCCGGATTCTTCGAACAACTCCCGCACCGCGCCCTCGCGATGGGTCTCGCCCGGCTCGACGGTGCCACCGGGCAGTTCCCAGGACTGCCGGTACCTGTCGAAGACCAGCAGGACCCGGTCCGCGTCCCACAGTGCGACCAGTGCCGCGCGCAGGGGCGCGTCGGAGGGCGGCGAGCCTTCCGGCCCGTACTCGACGGAGATGAGGGCGTTGCCGCGATCGTCGACGGCCAGTGGCAGTTCTCGTGGTGTGGACACCTCGGAAGGTTGCCCGGCCTGCCGGCTGACGACTCCGGTGCGCATCGGTCCGGATCGGTCCGGATCGCTGCAGGGCGACGGCGCCGCGGGTCGGGAACCGGGCGCACCCGGTGCAGGAACTACGGTCTTCGAAGCCGGTGGTCGAAACTCCTCGTGAGAGTCTGACCGACATGGGGGACGCATTACTCGAAGCGGTTCGGAGCTTTCTCGCGGGGGTTCAGGCGGGCGATCTGTGCGAAGGCACGGTCGCGGAGGTTGCTCGATCAGGGATCTCGGTGTCCTTGGACGGCTGCGCCGGGGGCCCGTTGGGAGTGGTGGGGCCGTTGGACGGTCCGTGGCTGGGGCGGGCGGCCGAGGGGGTCGAGGTCGGGCAGCGGATCACGGCCGAAGTACTCTCGGTCGATGCCGAACGGGGCCGGGTCCTGCTGTCGATGGCGGCCACCGAGCACCGGGAACTGTGGCAGTTCCTCAAGGGCCTTCGCTGCGGCGACATCCTGTCCGGCACGGTCGCGGCGATCGAGAGCTTCGGCGTGTTCGTCTCGCTCGACGACGGCCCCAGGCACCCGGTCTTCCCCGGGGTCGGCTTCATCACGTTTCCCGAACTGTCCTGGCGGCGCTTCGAGGACCCCTCGGAGGTCGTCGAGGTCGGCCGGCACGTGTCGTGCGAATTCCTGCACTTCGACACGTGGAACGGAGAGGCCCGGTTGTCCTTGCGGGCGCTGCGGCCGGACCCCTTCGCCGTGTTCGCCGAGAGCACCGATGTGGGGCAGACGCTGCGCGGCCGGGTCACCAAGCTGGTCCCGTTCGGAGCCTTCGTGCAAGTCGGCGACGGGATCGAGGGGTTGGTGCATCTGGACGAACTCGCACGGGTGCCGGTGGAGGCGCCGGAGCAGGTCGTCCGGGTCGACGACGAGGTCTCGGTCGTGGTCCTGGAGATCGACACGCAGCGACGAAGGCTGCTCCTGTCCCTGCGGCGGGTCTGAGACCGTGGCGGTGGGGACGGCGCCCCGCGAGGATTCCCGCAGCTCCCGCGAGCAGCGCACGGGAGATCTCGGGCTTCATCCTCCGTGCCCTTCGACACGGGCCGGGCCGGACCTCCGTCGTGGAGGTCCGGCCCGGTTGTACGTGGTGCCGCGCCCGTGGCCCCGGGGCTACGCCTGGAGCGTGATCGAGTTGATCGGCGTCAGGTCCTTGGTGATGCCCCACTGGGCCGGCAAGTAGCCTTCACAGCCAGTGCCGTTGTAGCCCGTGCAGGTGCGCATGGTCGCGCCGCCCGTCTGGTTGTTCTCGATGCGGTGCAAGCCGTGCATGTCGGTGAGGTTGTAGGTGCCGTACTCAAAGTAGAAGTGCGACGGGGTGTCGTTGTTCCAGCCCGCGTTCTCGGGATAGATGCAGACGTATCCATCGGGACAGCCGTGGTACGTGGCGGCGTGCGCGCCCGTCGAGCCGATGGTGGTCAGGACTCCGAACGCGAGCGAGAGTGCTGCCGCGGCCTGGGCGATTCTGCGCATGTGAGGTCCCCTCATGGTTCGTTGCCTTCGCCACGCAACGTAGCCGGGTTCCAGTGGACAAGGTCCCTGACATATGTCAGGGTCAGGCGCCACGATCCGTCGTCGCCCGCTGCAAGAACCCCTGCCGGAACGTCGAACGAGGCCCGCTCGCGACTCGTGCATGATGACCCGGAACGCAGCGGGTTCGGGAGGGTGCGTGGATGAGGCCGAGGGGGTCGACCTGATCTGCCTGATTGACCCGGACAGCAGCGTCCGGCTACGCATTCTGGGGCGGAACAGGCCCGGGGACACTCCGTACAACGACTACCTTGACGCCGAACTCGTCGTCGCAAGCGCCTTCGCCTGCGGGCGCCTTGAGTTGCGCTTGTCACCCGAGGCCATGGACGATTGGTCAACGGCCCTGGACGAGCTGTCTGGCGGGAAGGGCATCCGCTGGCCGGTCATGGGCGAGACCGAGATCCGGATCGCGATCGACAGGCAGTTCTCGATGCCCCGCCCCATCGTCACCGTGGACGACAGTGCCGAGTCCGGCGTCTCGGTCCGCGCCGTCCTGGATCCGGGAGACGGTTGGGTCGACTGCCTGCGCGAGCAGCTCGGCCGAGTCCGGCAGACATGGCCGAACCAGGTCCTCACGACACCGCGGTCAAGAAACTACTGGCAATGGATTCAGGCGTCGCCGGCAGATGAGTGCGCAGCCGCGGGTGAGGAAGGCTTCGCGGATGCCGTCGCGTACCTCCCAGCGGATGCGTGGCCGCCTGGCGCTGCCGATGCGCAGGGCGGCGGCGACCGCACCACGGCGGGGCTCGGCTCACTCCCGCGCGGCGGTCACCGCGGCCAGTTGTGCCGCCGCGCTCTCCAGCAGCATGTCGAGGGCCGTCGGATACGCGGTGGCGACCATGCGGGCCGCCAGCAGCGGGGCCGCCTCGGCGATGCGCGGGTGCGTGGCGCGGGGCAGGCGCGCGTACGTGGAGTGCCAGATCTCCTCGTCCGCCGTGAGGCTCTCCCGCGGCAGGGCCATCGACGCGGCGTCGAGGGCGGCGAAGGCGAGCGTCTGGTCGATGAAGGCGTGGTAGATCCGCACCGTGTCTGCGAGCGGGAAGCCGGCCGTCCGCAGGATGTCCAGAACGGCCTCGTCCGCGGCCAGTTCGTTGGCCCGGCCCGTGACACGGCTCGCGGTCAGGACGGCCGCCTGCGGATGGTCCACGTACACGGCGTGGATGCGCAGGCCGAGCGTCCGCAGGTCCGTCCGCCACTCCCCCGTCGCCCGCCAGCCGTGCAGCGCCTGGCCGATCAGCGCGTCGCCGATGGCGAGGGTCAGCTCGTCCATCCCCCGGAAGTACCGGTACAGGGTGCTCGGGTCGGCGTCCAGCGCCAGGCCCAGGCGGCGGGCCGTGAGCCCGGCGCTGCCGTGTTCCCTGAGCATGCGCAGCGCGGTCTCGACGATGAGCGGCTCGGACAGCACGGTGCCACTCTTGGTGGGACGGCGCCGCCGCCGGTTCGCCTCGGGAACCACCTGTTTCGGCACGGCCCGCCTCCCGGTCCAGGGGTCGTGGTTCTTATGCCAACGCCATTGACCTTACGCGACCCGGCGGCGTTGGATCCCGTGGCAGAGGCGTCGGGCCGTGCGGGACGCCGCGACCGTGGAGGGCACGGGAGCGGTGTGGTGCGCGGAGAACGCGAGAGCGCGAGGAACAGGGAGTTTCCGTCATGCGTGTACTGCTTGTGGGAGCCGGCGGTGTGGGTACCGCGATCACCCGGATCGCCGCCCGGCGCGGCTTCTTCGACCGGATGGTGGTGGCCGACTACGACCGGTCGCGGGCCGAGTCCGCGGTGTCGGCTCTCGGCCCGGAGGAGGACAGGTTCCACGCGGAGCGCGTCGACGCGTCCGACGAGGACGCGGTGGCGGCCCTGCTCGCCCGGCACGAGTGCGACGTCCTGCTGAACGCCACCGACCCCCGGTTCGTCATGCCCCTCTTCCGGGCGGCACGCGCCGCCGGCGCCACCTACCTCGACATGGCGATGTCCTTGTCGCGCCCGCACGCGGAGCAGCCGTACGAGCTGCCCGGGGTCAAGCTCGGCGACGAGCAGTTCGAGCAGGCCGCCGCGTGGGAGGAGGCCGGTGCGCTGGCGCTCGTCGGCATGGGCGTGGAGCCGGGCCTGTCCGACGTCTTCGCCCGGTACGCGGCCGACGAGCTTTTCGACGAGATCGACGAGATCGGGATCCGCGACGGGGCGAACCTCACGGTCGACGGCTACGACTTCGCGCCCTCCTTCAGCATCTGGACCACGATCGAGGAATGCCTCAACCCGCCGGTCGTCTACGAGTCCGACCGCGGCTGGTTCACGACGGCTCCGTTCAGCGAGCCCGAGGTGTTCGACTTCCCGGAGGGCATCGGCCCGGTCGAATGCGTGAACGTGGAGCACGAGGAGGTGCTCCTCGTGCCGCGCTGGGTCGACGCCCGCCGCGTGACCTTCAAGTACGGCCTGGGCGAGGAGTTCATCTCCACGCTGCGCACGTTGCACCTGCTGGGCCTCGACCGCACCGAACCGGTGACCGTGCCGAGCGCCGCGGGGCCGGTCCAGGTGTCGCCCCGCGACGTCGTTGCGGCCTGCCTCCCCGATCCGGCGACGCTCGGCGACCGCATGCACGGCAAGACCTGTGCGGGCACGTGGGTGCGCGGCACGAAGGACGGCGCGCCGCGCGAGGTGTACCTGTACCACGTGGTCGACAACCAGTGGTCGATGAAGGAGTACGGCTCCCAGGCCGTGGTGTGGCAGACCGCGATCAACCCTGTCGTCGCCCTCGAACTGGTGGCCACCGGGGCCTGGACCGGCTCGGGCGTCCTGGGCCCCGAGGCGTTCCCCGCCCGCCCCTTCCTCGACCTCCTGACCTCGTACGGATCACCGTGGGGCATGCGCGAGCAGTAGCCGGACCGCTGTCCGAGCACCCCTGGGCATCGCCGCGCGGGGGTGCTCGTCCCTGCCGCCCCCTCTCTCCGCCGACCCCGTGTCGGCCCGGTGGGCCATCCACCGGAACCACGGCTACGGATTATGCGTGGAAGGTATAAAGGGGATGTTCAGCAATGAAAGAGACATACATCCGTTCCGTTCTTCCCTCCGACTGCGGTACGAGCACCGTCCGCAGTGATCTCCGCAGGCAACTGGTCGCCTGGGGCAGGAGCGAACTCGCCGACGACGCCGCTCTCGTCATCGGCGAACTCCTCTCCAACGCCATGCGCCACGGCAAACCACCCGTACGGGTCGTCGTCGCGTGCCGGCGTCCACCCGATGAGCAGAGCCTGCGGGTCGAGGTCACGGACTCCGGGCACACATTCGACGTGGCCCTGGTCCGCGCCCGCTGGCGGCACCCGTCCTTCACGGCGGACATCGGCGGCCGCGGACTGTTCCTTGTCGACGCCCTCTGCCACGGCTGGGGCGACCAGCCGGCCGGTGAGGGCCACACCGTGTGGGCCGATCTCTCCTGAGCCGCGCGGCGGCGGCGCGGACGCGCCCCGCGGGCGGGCCACCCGGATGGCCGCGTGTGTTCCGGGCGCCGCCGGGCAGCGGAGCGGGATGCGATGCCTCGTCGACCTGGAAGGCGCCATGGAGCGCTGGTCCGACTCCCTGTGGGGAAAGCTGGTCCCACGCGGGAGGAAGCAGGCCGCCGTGGTGGCGATACTCCGCCGGGAGTGCGACAGCCGCGCCCTGGTCCTCGACCGCCGGCGGGCGCTCGTACCCAACACCTTCGTGATCGAACTCCCTCCGGAGATCCGTCGCAGGCTGACGGACGACAGCGCGCTCCTCGCGGAGCACCTGGCACGGCAAGTGCGGCGGCACGCCGCCGAGCAGGGCTACACCTTCGCCGGGCCGGTGGCGGTCCGGATGGCGTCCACCGATGAGCCGGGCATCGGCCGCTTCCGGATCCGCAGCCGCATCGTCCGCGCGGAGCGGCTTCGCGGATGAGCACCCCGGGCCCCGAGCGCGCCGCACCCCCGCCTCCGCACCGGGTCACCCGGCCCTCCACCCCGTGGCCGCCCCGGCCATCCGGCCCCTCCACCGCGCGGCGGTGACCGCGAGGGCCGGTGACCACAGACGGCGCACACCCGCTCCGGGGGCCGGTGACCACAGACGGCGCACGCCCGCCCCAGGGGGCCGACCTCCACGTGGTGCGTACGCCGGCCCCCGGGGCGGCCCGAAGACCCCGCTCCCCCGGGTCAGGCGGCCAGGGCCGCCGGAGCCCCCAGGGCGGCGGGAACCGTGAGCGGTCGTCCGTCCGGTTCCGCCGGCTCCCGTCCGGGCCGGGATTCCTCCGCCTCGACGAGCAGTCCCACGAGGGTCGCCCTGGCCCGGGCGACGCGCGAGCGGACCGTCCCCACCGGGCAGCCGCTCACCGCGGCCGCCTCCGCGTACGGGAGCCCGAGCATCTGGGTGAGGGTGAAGGCCTCGCGGCGGTCGTCCGGCAGCGCCGCCAGCAGGTCCAGGAGGGCGATGCCGTCGTCGAAGCCGGGCAGACCGTGCGGCTGCGCCCGTTCGACCACCGGCCGCCAGTCCTCGACGTCGGACAGCCTGGGCCGGGCGGCGGCGTGGCGCCAACTGTCGACCACCACGCGGCGGGCGATGGACAGGAGCCAGGCCCGGGCGGAGCCCCGGCCCTCGAATCGGTGCAGGCTGCCGAGCGCGCGCAGGAACGTGTCCTGCGCCAGGTCGTCCACGGCGTGCGGATCGGCGCCGAGGTGTGCGACGTAGCGCAGTACGTCGCGGTACAGGGCACGGACGAAGAGTTCGACGGCGTCGGGGTCGCCGCCCCGGGCGGCGAGGGCCCAGGCCGTCGTCAGTTCGTCGGCCGAGGTCGTGTTCTCGCGCGAGGCGGGCAGGACAGGAGTGGTCACCTGGTGTCCTTCTCGGGTCGTCCGGGACCGGCACGCAGCGGGGCGGGCCGGTTCCGGTGAAGGGGGAGACGGTCGTACGCGCGTACGACCGAGACCCGAGGCGCACAGGGGCCGCCTCGGGTTCACGGGCTGTCGTCAGGCGACAGCGGTCCCCACGGGAGGTCCTCGCGACGTGATGGCGAGGACGATGAGAAGTCGACGGGGTGCCCGCTCCGAACGGGGGCGGACGCACAGGCGCGGACGGTGCGGCGGCGTCGGCAGCGCGGCCAGGAGTCGCAGCGGGGCGGCGAGCCGACCGGCGACGGCCCGCAGGATGCGGAAGGCCGCCCGCTCCCCGTGAGCGAGCCACAGTCCGCAGAGCAGAGCGGCCAGCAGGTGGGCGGCGAGCATGCCGAACGACGAGGTGTCGGGCGTGGAATGACCCAGGTGGTGCGTATGCGCGAGGTCCATGGACTCCAGGGACACGTGGTCCAAGGCCATGTGGTCCAGAGACATGGACCCCGTCGGCATGGTGTCCATGGACCCCATGTCGTGTGCCATGGGGTCCCTCCGCGGCAGCCCGCCCGCCCCGGAGCCCGTGCCACCGGCCGCCGCTCCTCCCGGTGCCGGGGCAGCCCCGGGCAGCGCCGACTGGGCCAGGGAGAACGCCTCGTGAAGGACCGTCTGCGCGACGACCACGACGGTCACGACGACGGCGAGTCCCCGCTCGCGGCCGGCCAGGGCCCAGCCCGCGGCCGCCGTCGCGACACCGCCGCCGGCCATCGCCCACCACGGCACCGGGACGCCCGACATGAGCACGTGGCCCAGGGCCGCGAGCAGCACGCAGACGGCCGCGAACACCGCGGCCCGCACCGTACGCACACCCCACCCGGCTGTCATGACGGCCCTCATCCTCGCATCCGTGATCCGGTCGTCAGGAGTGGGTACGGAAATCGGCGGGGGAATCGCCAACGGCGCGACCGTGACCCGGAACACGGGAACACACCCGGAGCACACGGCAGTTCGGGACGGCTGCCGCGCAGGTCAGCTCCCTCACAGCGCGCCGCCGGTGCGGTTGCCCGCCCGATCCGCGTACGGCGCCGGGTCGACCGGCGCGGATGAGGACGCAACTGCCGCTGGAGTCCGCCGCGTTCGCTCGGCCTCCCGTGGAACGAGCGGTCCCCGGGCTACGGCACGCGCGGTGCGGCTTCGTCGGCGTCCGCCGTGGGGGCCGGAGCGCTGACGGTGAAGTCGACCCTGAGGGTGTAGCGGCTGGCGACGTACGAGGTGACCGTGTGCTCCAGCGGATCGCCGTGCTGGTCCGCGATCGACCGGGTCTCGACGAGCATGGGGGTCGTGGCGGCGACACCGAGTTCACCGGCGTCGGCGTCGGCGGTGCGCGCGCTCAGCAGGGACGAGCCCAGCGTCGGGCTGAAGCCGAGACGACGCAGCGCGGCGTGCAGGGAGCCCGTCTCCAGATCCGTGTCGAGGAGGGCGCCGAGGGATGCCGGGAACGTCGCGCGTTCGACGGCGAGCGGCACGTCGTCGCTGAGGCGGACGCGGGTGATGGCGACGACGTCCGCCGACCGCGAGGGAGCGTGCGGGTGGAGGGCGGCGGCCTCCTCGGGCGAGGCCGCGCGTACGACGGCCTCCAGCACGCGGGACCCCGGCGTCCTGCCCGAGGCGAGCACCTCGTCGTGGAAGCTGAGCAGGGTGCCGACCGGGCGGGCCGACGCGGCCTTGCGCACGAAGGTCCCCCGGCCGGGCACGCGGTCCAGGCGGCCGTCGCGTTCCAGACCGGCCAGTGCGGCCCGGACGGTCATCCGGGCCACGCCGAACTCCCGCGCGAGCTGCGTCTCGGAGGGGAACGGGTCACCGTCGGCCGCCGCGTCCAGACGTGCCCGCAGTTGCCTCTCGATGCGCTCGTACAGCGGGCGGGACGGGGTCATGGGCGGCGGTTCCTCCTGGTGGGCGGTGCGTATCGGTGGCGTTCGACTTCGCCACCCCATCAGTCTAGGCTGTCTAGACAGCTCGCCGCGGGAGGAACGGGGCGCGCCCGCCCCCTGTGCCCCCGTGCCGCGGTCACCCCGACGAAAGGAAGCCTCATGTCCGTCTCCTCGCTGGAGGTCACGCGCTGGGAGGGCCCCCTGCCGTCGGTCGACGCGGTCGCGAAGATGATCGACCACTCCCTGCTGCGCCCCGAGCTGACCGCAGCCGAGGTGGCGGCGGGCCTGGCGACCGCCGCGGAGTACCGCACGGCGTCGGTCTGCGTTCGCCCCTCGGACGTCGCGCTGGCCGCCGCGGAACTGGCCGGCACGGGAGTCGCGGTCGGCTCGGTCGTCGGGTTCCCCCACGGGTCGGCGACCACGGCGGTCAAGGTCTTCGAGACCCGCGAACTGGTCTCGCTGGGCGCCGAGGAGATCGACATGGTGATCGGCATAGGCCGACTGCGCGACGGGGACGCGGAGTTCACCCGGCGGGAGATCGCCGCCGTGGTCGAGGCCGCCGCCGGGCGCCCGGTCAAGGTGATCTTCGAGAACGCGTACCTGACGGACCGGGAGAAGACGGCCGGCTGCCTCGCGGGCGAGGCGGCGGGGGCCGCCTTCGTCAAGACGAGCACCGGTTTCGCCGGCGGCGGCGCCACACGGGCCGACATCGCGCTCATGCGGAGCACCGTGTCGTCCTCGGTCGGCGTCAAGGCCGCCGGAGGCGTGCGGACCCTCGACGCCCTCCTGGACCTGCACCAGCTGGGTGCCACGCGCTTCGGGGCGACGGCCACGGCGGCGATCCTGGACGACCTCGCGCACCGATTGTCCGGCGGCTCCGCCCCGCTCCCCATTCCCGGGGACACGGCGGGGTACTAGGGACTCCCCCGACTCGGGGCCGCGACTCGGGCGCGCCGCCGCGACGCCCGCACGGCGCGGCGGCGCGTCACAGGGCGCGAAGGCCCGCGGAGGTGTTCGGTGACGCCCGGCCGATGCCCTGGGCCGTGCGCCGGACGGCGGCCCCGGATGGGAGGATCGGCTCATGCCCCTGCCTCAACCCGATGACCTGACGTCGCTGGTCCTGCGTACCGATTTCGGTGACGACGATGCCTGGGACGCGGTTCGAGCCGCACTCGACGAAGCCGGCGACCACTCCCTCGCCACGTACGCCAGCGAGCCTCGCTTCGCCGGCGTGGAGGTCCGGGTGCTGCTGGACGAGGAGGCCGCCGCGGACGAGGACCACCGGGTCATCCACCTGTTCCTGGCTGACGCGACCACGATGAAGGACCCGGCCCGCCCGCTGCTGGCCGTGGACCTCTGGGACGAACCCGGGCGCACGTTCAGGGTTCCGGCCCGGTGGTTCCCCGATGTGTCGGCCAACCTCAGCATCGCGAACATGGACTTCGCGGAGTTCGCGGACTCCGTGGACGGGTCCGGGACCTATCGCGGCTTCGACGAGGACTGACACCGGGCTGTTCCGGTGCCGTACGCGCCCGCGTGCCGGGCGTTGCGGTTCCGCGGCGGAGGGCGGAGGGTCGTCCACCGACAGCTCCCCGGCGTCCGCGGCGACCCGCTCGACCAGCCGGTTCCGTACGCCGCGGCGGCGCCCGTCCACTGCCGGGCGGAGCGGCGCACAGGACGCCCCTCCGGTGCGGACGGGCGCGGTCGACGCGGGACGATCCGGACCGGCGCCGCGCACCCTCAGCCCTCGGAAGTCCGGTCGGGTCCGGTGCTTCCCCGCCCCAGGATTTCGTCCACCTCGGAGGCGTAGAGCAGTGCCGGGTCGAGGCCCATCCCGTTGAAGTGGCCCGCGAGTTCCAGGGACAGCACCCCGTGCAGCCGGGTCCAGAAGGCGAGCGCCCGCCGCAGTACCGCCGCCGGGGCCGGATGGCCGCCCGCCCAGCGCCGGTGCTCCTGGAGGTGGGCGTCCAGGGCCGTCCCCGTACCGGGCACGGGCCGTGCGGTCCAGGCGTCGAGCAGGACCGCCATGATCTCCGTCGCGATGACGGTGACGTCGTCGGGTGCGCGGTAGCCGGGTACGGGCGTGCCGTACACCAGGAAGTACCGGTGCGGGTCCTGGAGCGCCCACTCGCGCAGGGCGTGCGCGAGTGCGGTGGGGTCCGGCTCCTGCCCGGCGGTGCGCACGAACGTGTCGGCCAGGCTGCGGTAGGCGTCCCGGACGAGTTCGGTGATGAGTTCGTCGCGACTGGAGAAGTACCGGTAGAGCGCGGGCCCGCTCATCCCCATCTGCCTCGCGATGGCGTTCAGGGACAGCGCGGACGCTCCCGCCGCGGCGATCTGCTCCCGGGCGTGCTCCTTGACCTCGGCCCGTACCTGGAGGCGGTAGCGCTCGCGCGGCGTCCTGGCGCTCCGCGAGGACGCCTCTCCGTCGCCCCGTGAGGACGCCTCTTCGCTCTCCTCCATCGTCCGGCCCGCCCTTCGTACGCCGATTCCACTACATCGTGAAGATTTAGTTAGACGCTATCACGCAGCCTGTTGACACCCTTCGCGCCAACCAGTTACAACTTATAACGAACACGAGAGCAGCTCACCAACGTTACGCAGCGGAGGCCGTCATGAACGCCGAAGAACTCGTAGAGGTCGTCCTGCCGGGCACGGTGGAGCCCGAAGGGCTCCGGATCCGGACCGGAGTCGTGCCGGCCCCCGGCCCCGGACAGGTCCTGATCCGCATGGAGGCGACCGGCGTCTCCTTCGCCGAGCAGCAGATGCGCCGGGGCCGCTACTACGACCAGCCGCCGTTCCCCTTCGTCCCCGGCTACGACCTGGTGGGCACCGTGGCGGCGACGGGCGAGGGCGTCGATCCGGGCCTGGCCGGCACCCGGGTGGCGGCACTGGTCAAGGTCGGCGGCTGGGCCAGCCACGTGCTCGTCGACGCGGCCGACGCCGTGGAGGTGCCCGACGGGGTGGGTCCCGAGGAGGCGGAGACCGTGGTCGTCAACGGCATCACGGCCTGGCAGATGCTCCACCGCAGGGCCCGGGTGCGTGCCGGACAGACCGTCGTCGTGCACGGGGCCAACGGCGGTGTCGGCTCCGTCCTGGTCCAGCTCGCCCGGGCCGCCGGCGCGACGGTCGTCGGCACCGCCTCCCCGCGGCACCACGAGGCCCTGCGGTCCCAGGGCGTCCTCCCGGTCGACTACCGCGACGGTGACGTCGCCGCCCGCATCCGCGAACTCGCGCCACGGGGCGCGGACGCCGTCTTCGACCACGTCGGCGGCCGGGGCCTGGTCGACCCCTGGCGCCTCCTCGCGCCCGGCGGCACCCTGGTCTCCTACGGCAGCGCCTCCACCAGGGACGACGAGGGCTCCAAGCAGTGGCCCGTACTCAAACTGCTCGGCCGGGTCTGGCTCTGGAACGCGCTGCCCAACGGCCGCCACGCGTACTTCTTCAACATCTGGGCCGGCCGGTCGCTCGCCAGGAACCGCTTCCGCGCCCGCCTGCGCGCCGACCTCACCCAGGTCCTCTCGGCCGTGAAGCGCGGCGAGATCACTCCCCGTGTCGCGGCCAGCCTCCCCCTCACCGACGTCGCCGCGGCACTGCGGCTCGCGGAATCGGGGACGGTCGCCGGCAAGGTCGTCCTCACCCCGTAGGGCCGTGCGCGGCCCGCGGGGCCGGGCTCTCCGGCAGCCGCGCCCCCGAAGCCCCGGCCGCCTGCGCCTCCGACGTGTCAGCCGCCTGCGCCCCGCCGGTCGACGCTCCCGCGGTACCCAGCGCTCCGACGATGCGGGCCAGGTCGCCCGGCTCCGCGGCGAGGCGGACCGGCCTGCCCCCGTCGTCGAACTCGGCGACGTGCCAGCTTCCGGACACGGTGTCGCCGTCACCGCCCCGCACCCGCCGCAGCCCCGTGAGCGCGAACCGCTCCGCCGGTATCCGCCGGGCCGCGAACCGGCCGGGCCCCGGATGCGGGACCACCGACGGCGGCCCGTCACCGAGGACGACATGCGTACCGAAGCCGTACGGGTTGTAGTCCGTGTACTCCAGGAAGCGGGCCGCGAGGAACACGTCCGTACCCCCGTCGGCCGTCCCGCCGTCCGCAGCGACCTCTCCCGGTGGAAGCACACGCGTACGGCGCCAGGCCCAGGCGAACAGCGCGAGCGTGCCCGCGGAGCCGGCGGCCGCCCAGGTGACGGCCGCGGGGGAGGTGAGCAGGGTCGTGGGGTGGAGACGGCACAGCGGCAGCAGCCACAGGCCGGTACCTGCGAGTGCCACGGCGAAGGGGAGGGCCGAGGGAAGGACCTCGTCACGAGGCAGCCGGCGCCCCCGCACACCCAGCAGCACGCGCGCGCCCGGGTACCCCGCGCCGAGCGCGAGCACCGCCGCGATCACGGCCAGCTCACCCGCGGCCGGTACGTGCTCGCGCCACACGTGGCGCTCCCCCACCACCTCCCGTACCTCGCCGTGCCAGAAGGTCAGTTCGACCCTGTCCCCCGGCACGAAGCGCTGGGCCGCCTCACGGGAGACCGCGACCCTCTCCAGCGGCCGGCCGTCGGCCAGGTACAACCAGCTCTGCCGCTTGGTGCGGGCGGCCACCGTCCGGGAGACCACGGCGGGTTCGTGGGTGAGGCAGTCGTCACGGCGCTCCTGGGGTGCCGTCACCCGGCACGGGGCGGCGGCCTTCCACGCCTGTTCGCCCGCCTCGGCGGCGGGCACGAACCACGCGGCCACGCCGGCGCCGGCGAGCAGCAGCGCGCACAGGCCGAGCGACCCGGCCCGGCCCCGCCCGGCGGCACGCGCCGAGACCACCGGGACGTGGTCGGAATCCGGCGACCCGTGGCGGCGGTGCAGGGCGCGCAGCACACCCACCCGCTCGTCGAAGTCCGAGTGGTCCGGGGCCCAACCCCGTGGCAGGGGCAGCAGCCGTGCGCGGCCTTCGCGCGGTACGAGCCCGATCCTGAACTGCGGCCCGTAGGAACTGCTCGCGTACCGCAGGCACACCTGGAGGTCGGCGATGTCGCGCCACGGGACGCTCCGGCGGCGCAGCAGTGTCCGGGTGTGCACGCCGTACTCGTCGGCCACCAGCCGCAGCGCGGCCGTGTGGAGCGACACGGCGCCCACCACCGCCGACAACAGGCCGCCGCACACCCACAGGTCGAGGGTCCCGGACAGGCCGCGGACCACGGCCGCCACCGTCCCCGCCACGCCGAGGGCGCCCAGGTACTGGAGGGCACGGCCCCGCGGCGGACGGCAGATCAGTTCCCGGGCCTCGCTCATGCGTGAACTCTGCCACCCCTCGGACCGGCCGCGCGTGTGGGACGTCCGGCAGGATCGCACCCTCCGGCACTGCCGGTACGCCACGAACGGGCCGCGCGCACACGCGAATTGGGCGGATCGCGGGGAGCGACCGGGCCCGACGCACGGACCGGGTCGAACCAGGCGGACCGGTCGCACCGGTCCTGAGGATGTGAACCCCGGCCCTGCGGCGGCAATCCGCGCACGAGGGCGGCCCACGGAAACGCCGGAGCGCC